>CAZXFW010000001.1:0-403778 GCA_964640175.1 uncultured Polyangiales bacterium
GGTTGCTATCAACTCTAGCGGAAAAGGGTTGCAGGGAAACGGAGCCGATAAAAACCGCGGCGCGTTAAAACAGTTCGCCATGCACTATCCTCTGCTGTTGGATGAGAGTGGAAAAGTAGGAAAACTGTATGGCGCCAAGACAACTCCTCACATGTTTATTATTGATGCTAAAGGCACGCTGGCCTACATCGGTGCCGTCGATAATGCCCCACTGGGAACCACGGAAGGAGACACACACGTCGTGTATGTCGAAAGCGCCGTTAAAGACCTACGCGCAGGCAAGCCGGTAACCAATTCCAAAACACAAGCCTACGGCTGCAGCGTCAAATACGCTAAGTGACTCTACTACACTGGTAGTTTCTTCAATGCGTTCGGTTCTACCAGGGTGCTTGGCAATAAACCCGATTCAAACACATTAAGATTATCAATGGTTGTTTCGGCAATGTGGGTCAAGGCTTCGCTAGTGAAAAAGCCTTGATGTGCCGTAATCAGCACGTTGGGAAAGGTCAACAGCCTCGCAAATACGTCATCTTGGATAACGGTTGAACTAAGATCTCGAAAGAATAAATCGCCTTCCTCTTCGTAAACATCAATGCCTAAGTTAGCGATTCGTCCGTTTTTAAGACCTCGAATCACTGCTCGCGTATCAATCAAACCACCTCGGCTCGTATTAATAAGCATGACAGCGTTTTTCATTTGCCGAATTGCTGCATCGTTAATGAGATGATGCGTTTCGGGTGTCAACGGGCAATGTAAACTGATCACATCACTCTGGGCATACAAATCCTCCAGAGAAACATAATCAACACCCAAACTGAGACACACTTCGTTTGGATAAGGGTCAAACGCCACCACCTTACACCCGATGCCGCGCATGATGCGCGCGCAGACATTGCCGATTCGACCAGTACCAATCAATCCGATGGTGCGTTGACACAGATCAAAACCAAGGAGACCTTGCAGCTCGAAATTGCCTTCACGGACTCGTGCATGTGCCCGATGAATCCGACGATTAAGACACAATATCAATCCTAAAGTATGCTCAGCCACAGCATCCGGTGAATAGGCAGGAACTCGTGCCACACGTACACCAAGGTTGGATGCTGAAACGAGATCTACGTTATTAAACCCTGTACACCGCAAAACAACATAACGAACACCATTGGCATGAAGCCCTTGAAGCGTCTGGGCATTAAGCTGATCGTTGACGAATACACATACGGCTTCAAGTCCTTCAGTAAGCTTTAGCGTGCCTGGATGTAGGCGACTTTCAAAATAGTGTAGTTCATGTCGCCCATTATTTGCTTTGCCTAAGAACTCTTTGTCGTAGTTCCGCGTGCTGAATACTCCCACATCCATAGCATCATGTTAGTTCGCGATGACAATCTCTAACGACGATCCCTTACCTTGCACACGGTATGCCGGAGATTTTCCAGGCTCAAAAAACACGCTAAGCTCTGAGCGATCTCCATGATTGTAAATCGACGCACGCGCAACCTGGGCATGCGCAGCAGCCAAAGGACCTGCTTTGTCTAACGCTAAAGCGCCTGGAACCACCACACGGAATCCATCCGAGAGACGGGTTCCCCGAATCTCAGTGATCGGGCGAGACATCCGCAGTGTAAAATGCGTCCCATGGGAAAGCTTTGCAGAGCCAAACGTTTTCGATCCGGCCGTAACTGAAGGTGAAGGAACGGAAGAAGGCACAGCCACTGCTGCTGGGCGAGTTGCAATAGGCGCATTCTGGGTAGGCTCTATCGTATTGAGCCCTTCCATACGTGTAGAGCGCACTGTTCTTGCAGTAGCGTCTGCAACATTTGGATACCGTGTGGGTGCCACGGGGCCCGCTTCATACGAGGGCGCAGGGAGCGCCGTTTCAAGCAATGGATCCACCCCTTGGCTCGCAGAGCCCTCCAAACTAGCGGTGGGAGGGTGCGCCTGTACTTCATTGAGATCGGTCCCATAATCCGGCTCTGCTTCACCTAGGTCTTGCCCAGGAGCCGTCGCATAAGGTGCCTTCGGTGCAGAAGGTATTGAAGACACAGCATCCTCGTTATGGCCACGCCACAACCAAATCACTGTCACAAGGCCTATCAGTGCCACACTTACCCAAAGCCAGGCTTTTGGAATGTGTGAAAAGACAGCCAAATGCGCTTGGATGCCCTGTTGCCTTCGAGGAGGCGGCGCTGTCCTACGCCGCGTAGTACGCAATGCAGGCAGCTGAAACCCTGCTTTCGTCACGAGCAGTTCAAACATGGATTTGACTGTGCCTACGGTCTCTGAGAGTCCAGACAAGTGACGGGACATTCCTCGACTCGATTGGCGCATGATGCGTGTGGTAGTCCTGCTTTTGGGCTGCGGCGTGAGTTGAGAAATAAGCTTCACACACGCCCGGGCAAGCGCCGTATGCACTTTAGCGACAAGGCTATGATCTTGTGCAAACAGTGATGTGTCTGCGACATCACCGTCTGCCATCCCTTCGTACATGGGTTCTTGAGAAGCACGTGCATGTACCTGAAATGGCCTGCATTCCTGATCCTGGTTTCGGTCATGGAACACGCCGAGGTGTTCTGGAGACGTCAAGCGCACGGGCGTAGGCATTTCTTCAAAGGACTGTGGCTCTTCCTGCACACCTTCTTGCATGCCCTCTAACACTTCAGCGATAGGCTCGATCCCCTGGAACTCTTGAACAGTTGGAACCTCTTTATTTAAAGGCTCTTCTTCATCAGAGAACAACGACGCGACGATGTCGGACGTCGGAAACATCGATGACTTTACTGAAGGCCTAGCACTCGAAGACGCACGATCGTACACCACACTGAGCGTCAAACGCGGCATGTCATCGACCATTTGCAAGTCAACCGAAGCAAGCCGTCCACGCTGTAATGCCTGATGCTCATCCTGCATCACAGCAACGCCTGTGTTAATACGTAGAAATGGTAAATCTTGTTCTAAGATCACCAAGTCATGAGCTTGATGTGCAGATCGCGTCAGGATCGGTGTCCGTAGCTCATCGATATAAAGCTGTGTGGACATGCTATAATCCGCAAGCCGAAGCTCACTCTGCTTGGCCTGCACCTCCCGCACTTCGGAATGTTCTTGCTCAAACCCCGTGGCGTCTAACCCATCGGCAAGCGTGCGTACCCACCGCTCAACGTCAGGATCCACCTCGGCAAAACGTACACCAAACTCTCCGATGCCACTATCGCGTTGACTGGTCCACACCACTTCGCCCTCTGCAAACACAGGCGGCTGATCGGGAGCAATCTGAAAATGACAACTCAGCCATGTGCCAATTTCAGGCAGCTTCTCTGAACGCATTTTAAGCCCACGCCGGGAAAGATTGACGCCGTCTGCATCGAGCGGTGTCTCGAATCCATGATGAGCCAGTCTGACGGATGCTTCAAAAGGCACCCGGGGATCCATCTCTGTTCGCCGTTCAGCTACTGCCTGCATAAACCTTCCTTCCGTGCCTTCCGGACCCGCTCCGTGCTCCGTATGGATTAAACTCCAAGACGGAACAGGCACTTCTGCGTTAGACTATCTGGGAGACCGAGATCATGTGTCCAATTTTCTGACATTGTCCTACATCTCACTACTCGCTACTACGTATGACGGTCCGACTGATTGTTAAGCCACTAAACACTGAAATTATTGATGTTTCACGGTTTGAGTATCATTTTGACCAGGACCGTATCGTTCTAGGCCGGGGTCGGGGAGCCGATATTCGACTACCCCATGCAGGGGTAAGCACCCACCATGCCACCATCCACCGTCAACATGACCAGTGCTTCGTGGTCGATCACAACTCCACCAATGGCACCTACGTCAACGGCGCACGATTGACTGCGATGAAACCGAAGCGCTTGCATTCGGAGGATCTCATCGCCATTGGGGAATTTGGGCTTGTGTTTCAGCTCACTTCTGCGGCTGTCACTCTGACAACCTCCGAGCGCAGCGCAGAACTGGCACGCCGCATCGTACGCGAGGTGCGCCAGGGGCTTGAACACACAGCTGTTCGTCCAACTCTGCGCGTGATCTCTGGGCCTCAACAAGGCCGAGAGCTCATCATTCCTCCTGCACCGTGCCGGCTAATCATCGGCCGTTCAGAGCACTGCGATCTGCCTCTGTCCGATGCAGACGCATCGCGTGAACACGTGGAGATCACATCCACATTGGATGGCTGTTTTGTCAAAGATCTGGAAAGCAAAAATGGCGTCTCGATCAATGGAAAACACACTCCACACAAGTTGCTTTCAGACGGAGACCACATATTGATTGGTAACACTGAAATTATTTATTCCGATGTGGCCGATGCTCGACTCAAAGCATTAGAAACCGAAGACGACCAAACCCTACCCGTAGTCGTGCACACTAAAACCACGGCGATGTTCGCTCAAGCACAAGCCCCAATACCTGCAGAGACAACAACCCCACCTGCGACTTTAACCTCTATCAGCCATATGGATTTGATTATTTATGTCGCCGCAGCAGTAATTATCGGCTTGAGTATTGCAGGATTGGTCGTACTTCTTACCAATCCTTAGATCATGCTTTTTGAGATGGCTGCAGCACCACGATGAAAAAGTAAATACAAAAATACAGGACAGCCCACCAAGGCTGTCACTGCACCCACAGGAGCCTCAGTTCCCAAGGCCTGAAACGTGACCCGAGCCAAGGTATCCGCCAGGACCAAAAACACGGCACCTGCAAATGCGCTTGCAGGCAACACTAAGCGATGATCCGGTCCTACAATGAGACGGACCCCATGAGGCACGATTAACCCTACAAATCCAATCATTCCACAGAACGCCACCACACCACCGACGATCAATGACGTGGCCACGAAAATTGCCCACTTAACTTGCTGTAAATTCACGCCCAGGTGCATAGCGGCGCTATCTCCAAGGCTAAGCAAATTCATCCGTCCCGTTAGAAATCCTAGTGCAATCACACCTACACTCACAAACACAGCAAGCATTGCCAAAGTGTTCCACGATTCATAACCAATCGATCCAACAAGCCAAAATAAAAGCTCTTGAGCCTGCGTGGCAGAACCAAGCATTTTCACCAAGGTAATGCATGCTGAAGCAAACGCATTAACCACAATCCCCGCAAGTATCACGCCTGTCACACTGAGCGACCGGCTGGCTTGAGCAATCGTATATACAAACGCAGTAGCAATAAGTGCCCCTAAAAACGATCCCAAAGGAAGTACGAATCCTGCGCTCTGCGTTCCAGTCCACACCATGGTCAGCGTTCCCCCCAACGCAGCGCCTCCGCTTGTGCCAAGAACATAAGGGTCCGCAAGTGGATTACGTAACAACGCTTGCAAAGAAGCGCCCACCGCACCAAGCGCACCTCCTGCCAATGCGCCCAACACAACCCGCGGAAGACGGACTTCAAACAACAACACGCTTGCTGCACGCGAGCTGCGCCCTTGGACCAACATCTTGCCTATATTAAGAGCTTCAGCACCACTCATCACAGAAATTATCACGACCGTAACGAGCGCACACAGCCCTAGCACTACCACTACTATCCATCGCCCCTTGATCGAACGCTGCATAAGAGAGCGCATACTGTACCTAGTGTCCGTTGTTTTCAACGGGCAACATTGCGATCGTATAGAACACGTAACCCTTCGAGAGTCAGATACTCTTCGACACTATCAATGGCAGATGAATCCGTATGAATTAAGTGCGCCAGCCCTCCTGTCGCAATGACTGTCACCTCAAAGCCCAACTCTGTCTTAAGCCGACTGACCAGAGCATCCACCAACCCAACATGTCCATAGACCAAGCCAGACTGCATGGAATGAATCGTCGTTTTTCCAAGCGCGGTTGGGGGACGCACAATTTCTGTACGAGGTAACTTTGCCGTGCGAGCAGCCAGTGCTTCAGCAGAGATTCCAAGACCAGGAGCGATCACTCCGCCCAAATATTCTCCCTTAGGAGAAACACAATCAAATGTGGTTGCCGTGCCAAAATCAACCACGATGGCTCCATGTTTGACTCTTTCGAACGCTGCAACGGCGTTAACAATCCGATCGGCTCCGACCTCTTTCGGATTGTCATATAAAATTGGCATGCCTGTTTTGATGCCTGGCCCCACCACTAACGTTTCAAGCCCAAACGCCAAGTGAACCGCCTGTTTCAGCGTGTCTCCAAGCACAGGCACCACCGATGCCATAATGCAACCGGTGATCATTGGATACGAAATGCCTGCCACATCCATGAGCTGTCTGAGCACAAGATGGTACTCATCCACAGTGCTTTGACTGCGTGACTCCAAGCGATAATGCTGGATAAGTGTTTTATCCTTGTACACGCCCAGGACTACCTGTGTGTTGCCTACGTCGATTACAAGCAGCATCGCTGTCACTTCGGACGTAAACTCAACGTACGTTTGATGAGCTGACCAAACGTCAACGGGCTTTCCATACTGGCCTCACTGACGATCTGTGCAATAGGAACGCTAGGAGGGGCAATCGACTTAGGCCGCACCGCTTCATGACGAACCGAACTTGCTTCTGCCATGTAGGGCACAGACCGCACGGCTGTATCGACATTAGGCAGATCGTTGCTAAAATACGCATCCGTACTTGAATGCTGTAGCTCATGTTCAGCCGTACGTTCAAAGTCCGTTGGCAGCGTTGGGGAAGCAATGGGCGCGTTTTTAAGCCCAGACACTACGACTTCACCATGCGCACTCACTTCCTTTTTGCGCTGCCTGACGCGATCTAGCAAACCTTGAAGCACATGTTCTTGATTGCTCATAACTTTGAACTCACCTTGCTGGCGATTTGAGCAGCGTCATCACCGGCACGCGACCAAGACCATACTGTTTCGGCAATACTGGGATCGACAACCACAAACCGGCCTGGCTCAGACAACGGCACACACGCGACATCCTGTTTGGAAAGCGATGAAAACAGCCCTCCTAAGAGTGCCGCAGCAGCCAGATTATCGCGATCCAACGACGGTAACCCATCCAACACTGCAAGCAGCATGTCCCCCCAACGCTCCAGCTTTAGCCGTCCCCAGCCACAAAGGGCCAAGACACTGGTGGCATGCCCAAGCACGATTTCGGCTGTTAAGCCCTCGGCCGGAGTCCCCAGCGACTCCAACACCTGAGCCGCCAGCTCTCTTCCAAACTGGCGCATGGAGGTTAGGTCACCGCTTGCCACGGCTGCTGAAATCAATGGAGCCGCTGCTTGACTGGACAAAACCAGCATGCGCTGCCCTTCAGCCACCCGTACCTGGCCCTTGGCCAAGTCAAACTCATAAAAACCACCAGGATCGAACAACGGCACGTCCATAAGCTAAGGTGTAGAAGCTTCTCAGGGTCCATGTCAAATGTCAGGACAAACCCCTATCCCTATTATAGTGGAACTCCATGTTAACATGCAGCAAGACCATTTCTGTGACCTTAGCCCTTTTAGGTGCATGTCTTGGATCGGCCTGTAACGAAGGCAATGCAGAGATTAAGGGCCTAAAAGAATGGGCTTCCTCTGTCACCAAGCCAGTTCCCACAGACACAGCTTGCCATCCGCCTGTGTTTCAGGAACGACCACACGCGGCTTCTCTGACCTTGCGATCGCCATGGCATCCTGTTTCCGTGCATGGTGATCGAAGCGTCCGTATCGAAACGCTGCGCTCGGCACTCACCGCTTTGGAATCGATATACACCCGATGGAAGCGTGCCGACTGGCCCTTGCCGCTTCCTGATGCGGGTCGCAGTGGAGACTCTGGGATCGACGTCTTTTTGCAAACACGCACGGGGCCATGTGCACAGGCTTACCTCGAACGTATCGCGTCTGAGCAACCTTTCGATGCAGGCGTTGGCTTTGCCACCATCGCCGTTCCCAATAGCTTACGTGACCTTGAAGCCTGCATAGCTCAAGCCTTTATTCAATTAAGCTTGCTCAGTTATGAGCCCGCCGAATCAGACACATGGCGTCGCGCAACCGCATCCTATTTAGCATGGGTCTTGTCTGGTCAAGAGAACATGACACCTGACATGGCGGTGCGGCGACACCAAAGCTGGCAAGGCTGGCTGCATTCACCATCTTACTATGACGAAGGCGATGCATTGATTTGGTATCTGCTGGAACAGCATCCACAGACACACGATGGCAATTACACCATGGCCATGTGGGAACGCAGTCGACAAAAAAGCACGAAGCCTAGTTGCCTAGCCGATACTCCTCATCTCTGGCAAGCCATTTTGGCAGAGCGTCGTGGATCGGGAGAAAGTTTTGAACACACCATGAACGCACTTAGCGTCACTCGTTATTTTTCAAAAGAGATCAACGGCAAACCCCAAGCCATCTCCCAAAGTTCACTGTCTTTACCTCTACGCATCCCAGTGGCAACACACGCCATCGAACCTTTTGGAAGTGCTTACGTGCTGCTGAACATAGATCATGAACACACCGATCGACCTTTACAAGGATGGTTGCATGGTGAAGCAGGTGTACTCTGGTCCCTGATGGCCATACGTCTCGATGCCCAAGGCAACGAACTTAGTCGCATCAGTGCACCGGTTCGATATGAGCCCAAAGTATTTCTACAAGTCGAAGTGACGCCTGAAACCAAAGCCGTGCTTTGGATCCTCACCAACCTGGCACGAGGTGCTCCCGGGTATGACGATCCTAACCCACCCAATCAACGCGCAGCCACCTTGACCCTGGGCTTGGCTGCACCGTAACAGCAATGCCACTATACTCCCATAACTCATTGTATTTGCTTGGAAATCACCGCATAAAACACACGTTCAAGATTCGGAAAGACTGTGCATAACCATGTGCTAATAACAATGGATGCAGCTTCTTCCAGCACACCATGCTCTTATGCGTAGAACATCAGGAGTATCCCGGCTGCGCGCATTGACTGCATGGATCGTTCTCGTATTGACGTTGGGGTGTGCAGGTACCCAACGGCCTCAGACGCCTACAACGGATACTACTACCGTCAAGCCACCCGAGCACTTGCTCACGCTTGCTGACGTTAACGCCGAATTCGACATCCGTGTTCCCTACACTGCAACGCTCTTAGTCGCCCTACACGACTTGGCCCGTGTTCCGGGGTCGTTCAGCGCTGCTTCCACCTGGAAGCCATGGTTTGGGGACTGGGTAACCCATCCTCCTACGTGGCTCAGAAACTACCGCAATGCGTTTATCCGACTGAAGCGCTCTCCCTACTATAGGCACACTCTTGGCCATGGTTACGGAGCCTTTTATTACTGTGCAAATACAGATCGACCCATCCCCGAGTTAATTGATTGTCTACAGCGTCTTTACGCGCCTCAAGATTCACTGACGATCAAAACAGCTGTCACTCATATAGACGAGCGTTTGCGTGTCCATTGGGCGCAATATCAAAAGCCCATGGGTGAGTTCGCCGAAAAAATGCGCTTGTTGCTCCATCAGCGACCTACGCCCCAACTCATTCAAGAGCTCAGGTGGTTTTTTGATCTCAACCCTTCTCTAAAGTTAGGGTTCACATTGGTCTTGGTAGTAATTCCTCCTAGAGATCCGTCTCTGATAGGCGGAGGAAGGCAACATGACACCGTGCTCACCCTTGCCGTCAATGTGTCGAGCAGCGTCGCACAGCATGCCGAAATTGTGTTCCACGAGCTTAGCCACCTCGCATCAAAGCACACGCTTTATCGAAATGCTTTTATTCAGGGGGCATCCACCGCAGGGATATCGGGAGCAATTACAAAATCTTATGCCGAGGAGGCGATGGCCAGTGCCTTTGGACAAGGACTTGCTGCTGCGCGCTTAAATCCTAACTTCGATTCACGAAAAGCCGTTTTTTATTACCATCCCGCAATCGACGCAATTGCTCGTGGCTTGTATGAGTATTGGAAAGTCGACCGATCGCTGAGGTTTGGAAGCGCTTTCGGAGCACAACTGGCTCACATTGTTGAACAGAGCTACCCCCAACACCGCTGGACCTTTGAAGACTATCTACGTCACTTCATACTTATGCACACGAATGACAAAGTGCTACCAATCATTCGCAACGCACAACAGATGCTGCGCAGCGCCTACACTGTGTTTGCCAACAGCAAAAAAAACACGCCCAAGCCTGGCTGGCACTCAGCGCCCCACTGACAGCACCCCCAAGCCTTAGGCACGCTTACGGCGTTGAAGCATCCCGTCGATGCCAAATGTTGAATATAGACCATGGGTGATTTCCTCAAGTTTGTGATTGTAATCTTCGACAGCCTGACCCATGCCCATGGCATCCACCACGGTGCGAAACGGCCGCTGGCCTGCAGGCAGTGCGATCAACGTCACCACAGCGTCTGCCACTCGTTGAGGATTTTGAGCAGGATTGCTGGCCAATGCTTGCTCAAAACCAGCCAACATGTGTTCCGGTGCATGTGCCACATCGCCGTACCCCGCAGCACGAGACGAATCGCTTGGACGCATTAAATGGTCCATAAATGTCGTGGGATAACCCCCTGGTTCCACCAAACACACATCGATACCAAAGGCTGAAAGCTCTGTGCTGTAGTTCTCCGTCAATGCTTCAAGCGCCCATTTGGTGGCATTGTAGGGCCCATAAAATGGGAGCGCAATTCTGCCAAGTAAGCTGGAAATATGCATCAGCAAACCTTGCTTGCGCTCTCGCATATGAGGCATCACGGCACGATTGACACGATGCACACCTACAACATTGATGTTAAACAATTGTTGGATGTCTTCGGGCGTAAACGCTTCTTGCAGCCCAAGTACGCCAACGCCTGCATTGTTAATTACCACATCAAGGTGGCCTACTTTGGCGATGGCCTGTTCAATGGATCTGTTAACACTGTCATCGTCAGCCACATCCATCTCAAGAACAATCGCCCCTTGTTTTTCCAAAGCCTCTTTAACGCTTTGGTTTCGGCCGTTGATGGCTCGCATCGTGGCCACGACACGATGATCCTTTGCCAAAAGCCCCTGAGCAATGAGTTTTCCAAACCCACCTGATGCACCTGTTAGTAAAATAGTGTGTCCCATGGTCGCTGTCATAGCTTGTCAGGCTTTTCATGTCGACACAATCATCACAATCCATACAGAGTGGCAGAAACCCCATTATCCATGTCATACTCACAAGGATGCGTCTGTGGTGGTTTGGATACATTGCTTGCTTATTACTCACGGCCTGCAGCTCCGAAGAAGCCTCCTCCGAGCTCGATGGCATTTGGCGCACCGTCGGCGACAGCGACATCGTCATTTCCAAAGGCGACAGTAGCAAGGTGTATCATTTGACGGATGAGCATTGTTACCTGGCAAGCAGTGCTCCCCCACCGGCCCCTGGTCCTGGTAACATTGTGCCACAAGTCCTCGAGAGCATTTTCACCGGTGAGCCAGGCGCCCGGGAGCTCGAGCTTCACCTAGATACTGGCTCCATTCGATTCTTCAAAGAGCTCGCAGCACTCCCTGATCACTGCGTCAGCTACGACGACACTGATGCTCAAAACCCCAGACTGAATTTCGAAATCTTCTGGCAAACGTTCAATGAAAACTACGCCTTTTTTCAAGAACGCGGCGTGGATTGGGCCGCGCAGTATCAACAGCATCAAGCGCGTGTCACCACGGAAACTACTCCTGAAATGTTGTTTCAGGTCATGACCGATATGTTGGCGCCTCTCAATGATGCCCATGTGCAAATTGTTGCCGGAAACACGGGCCTTTTTAGTCCAGGGGCGGATTATCCGAATGCAGATGTGCTAGGTGAGTTTTTGCCTGTGATTGAGAGCCAGTACATCGTCGGTGGACAATACGCCACCACGGAGAACGGCCAGGTTTTCTATGGAACACTCGAACAGAACATCGGCTACATGAACATCGGCAGCTTCTCTTACTACGATCCCAATAACACCGAAGGTTCAGCAGCCAACGAGTACGCCGCGATCGATGCGACATTCAATCAGGTCTTTGCAGAACTGCAAGCTACCGACGCGCTGATCATTGATTTGCGCCTCTCCCCTGGCGGGCTCACGTTGTACCGCAACCGCATTGCTGCGATGTTCACGGATGCCACGTTTACCGCGCTACATACCAAACTCACAGACACAGAGCTCGACCCACCTGAAATCGATGTGATCATCGATCCACACCCAACGTTACACTATAGCCGCCCCGTGTATGTGCTAACCAGCGGCTATACCGCCAGCGCCGCCGAGCATCTTGCCTTGGTGCTAGGAGAACTCGAAGACGTATACCTCATCGGTGAGCCTACCCGTGGCACACTCTCCTCGGTGCTCACCAAGATTCTCCCCAATGGCTGGGTGATCACACTCTCCAACAACGTGGTCCGCTCCCCCGACGGCATCGCTTACGAAGTACAAGGGGTGCCCCCCGACACCACCGTCACCTTCAGCCACACCGACATCGATGAAGAGCGCGACCCCTTCATCGACGCTGTGCTAAGCCAGCAATAGACAGGCTGATCCTGTTGGCATCTTGGGGGCACTCCGACAATCGATCGCTCAATCTGGATCATGTGCCAAAATTATGGTAAATATTTGGCACATGTACCAAAGACTAGCTAAGCTGTCGAAAACACACTCTTTTTTCCTGTTTGGGGCACGGGGCACGGGAAAAACTGAGCTCCTAAAACAGCGACTATCGCCAAACAAAGCGTTCGTGGTGAACCTTCTTGATCCTGAGCTCGTTAATGAGTTGAGTGCGTATCCTAACCGTTTGCTCTCTCTTATTGGTCCCCCATCAAAGCCCTGGATTGTGATCGATGAAGTGCAGAAAGTGCCCGCCCTCCTAGACATCGTTCATCACCAGATCAGTGAACAAAACTTCAAATTCGCGCTCACGGGTTCGAGCGCGCGAAAGCTCAAACGCGGCGCGGCCAATTTGTTGGCAGGCAGAGCGTTTGTTTTCAACTTGTTTCCGCTAACCCATGTTGAGCTTGGCAATGATTTCCTCTTACACGATGCACTAAATTTTGGAACTTTACCTGAAGTTTGCAATCTAGAAGATCCTCTCGATAAGAAGAGATTTCTTAAAGCCTACGCCAACACCTATCTGAAAGAAGAGATTATCGCAGAGCAAATCGTTCGTAACCTTCCTCCATTTAGACGGTTCCTGAACATCGTAGGGTTACACACCACCGAAATCGTCAGTTATTCAAACATTGCCAAGGACATTGACTCGGATGCGAAAACTGTGCAGCGATATTATGAGATCCTGGAAGATACTCTCCTTGGCTTTTATCTACCAAGCTTCGGCAAGTCTGTTAGAAAACAGCAACGCAAATCCAAAAAATTTTATTTCTTGGATAATGGGCTAGTGAGAGCCCTTAGTAGACGCATTGATGATGCGCTAGTAAGTCAGAGTTTTGAGTATGGCCAGCTGTTTGAGAATTTTGTGGTCAATGAAGTGTATCGATTGCTTAGTTACTCCGAAAAAGAATTTAAACTGTCGTTTCTGCGCGTGTCCGAGAATCAAGAAATCGACTTGATCATCGAAAAAGGCGGATCTGAGGTCTACGCGTGCGAGATCAAGGCCACAAATAAAGCTGATGATCGACACGTACGCTCGTTGCAAACGCTTGGAAGTGATATCGACGGTGCGAAACTGAGATTGATTTCTTGTGACCCCACAGTCAAACAGTTTGGCAACGTCACTGCCCTTCCCTGGCAAGCAGCTCTTTCGGAAATCTGCCTCTAGGATAAATAGCTAGTTCTGGAGGCATTTTTCGAAGAGCTATCTGGAACGAGACGCCACCGTGCTCAATAAGGCCACCCGGCGCTCCAATGTGTTGGTGAGATGAACTAGGCGCATCTGCAATTGCTGAAGCTCATTCGAGACTTGCACCGCGTGTTGCCAGTCTGTCCCTTGACTAGGCAGCATTGGTATTTTATCAAGCAATTCCGTCACAAGCCCTGCATCCGCTTGCTGAGTTGTCTTTACTGCGTTCAGCAGCGAGGTTAGGGTTTCTCTCGCGCGCACACCAAGTGCAGTGCTCAATCCAGCAACGAGGGTCTCCGTACTCTGCACAGTCCAATCGGTATCCGATCGCATGTGCCTCACCAGCTCCATCCAGGTTTCGTCATAGCGTGACGGGCGCTCCGAAGTAAGAAGCTCTGCCAGATTGGCTGCAAGGGTTTCTAAGGCATGCGTTGGAATTTTGGGAACCCAATCCTCTGGGCCGTAAAGAGCGGTTCCTAACCGTTCCCAAAAAGGAATTGGTTGATCTTCCCATATACTTAAAACATTACCGAGCGAGTCCAGATGTTCATCAAACGTCACCCTTACTCGTCCAGTGCTTTGCAGACCGTACGCTGCCCTCGCCGCACCCACGTTCTTGGCAAACATGTCGTATCCCTCAGTGCCCGTCACTTGCTTTGTGGCAAGGGCATACTCGGGATGATCTGTAGGAAGCACTAAGAATGCCCAGGTAGGATCCGAGCTCGTCCTTTGTCCCGGATCAACAAGCGATGCTGTGCTCGTCATGCCCGCATGCAAAACAATCGAAGTTAATGAGCTCAAGTGCATGATGCCTGAAGCGTGAGCATCCAAATACTCCGCCGTATGGTGTTGTTCCCATAGAGAAAAACACGAAGGCGCAAACGCCTCAGCAAGCTGAGGCGCAAGCACACTACCGTAGTCTTTCCAGAAGTCCACACTGACTAAGTTTGGCAAGGCATACCGAAGCGTTGCCATCCATGCGCTTTCTTCCACATCGGGACGCTGAGTACTCGCGGTTTGCATCGCAGCAAGTACTGCTCCGGCCAACGCAAGCTTGGTAGCTCGACCCATCCAAACTGCAGCCTCTGCTCCCTTGCCAGCTTTAAGCACCGCAGTGGGCGCTACAAAAGACAGCGCGAATCCCGCACATGCTATTTGAGTTTTTTCAATATCTGCAGCGCGCTGTAGATCTGTTTGAAACCTAGCACGTAGTTGATCATGCATGGCAGTGTACTCGGGATACAATGCCAAGAGCCCACTGGCTTCCATAAGCCCCCAAAAATACCAAACGTGTTCCGAAACATCTATATTTCCGCGATAATTATCGCCTAACTGAGTTATCAATTGTGTGAGCGTCTGAAGTTGAGTGATTCGAGTATCCGCATACCAACTCAATGCACGCCGATATTGCTCTTGCCAAGACCCAGCCTGCTCTGGATCAACCGACGAACGATAGGCCTCCTCAGCAGCCCGTTGGGCTAACTTGCCAATCTCGGTGGGAGCTTCCCGTCTAAATACACCTGGAGTCTTGACATATAACCACGCATAAGACGCTTGGGCCCTTAGCAACATTGACATGGTCGGCTCGATGAACGCTCGCAAGCTATCGTGAATGTCTGAAATGGCGGCATATTCCGCCGCTAACATATCAAGATATTGCGGATCCCACGGATTGTGTGAATCAAGTTTGTCAAGGGTATGCTCGATGCTTTGAAGCACCCCCTGCGTGTAGCTACGCGAAAAAAGCTGTGCGTGCTCCTCAACCTCAAACAGCTCAGCGAGTACTTGCCTATACATATCCAAACAGCGGGATACTTCATCAACAAGAATTCCATAGTCCAGCTGCGCGTTATACTCCGAAGGATCAGGCGGATTGTGAAGGCGCTCAATCCAAGGCTCACAGTAGCCCAACGAGCCGAACTCTTGTCCAAACATGACTCTCGAAAACAAGCGAATCCATTGAGAGTTACGGTCTAGGTTCTCGTAAATCAACGCATGCTGCTTTGCCATGCCGAGCGCATACTCTGAATCGGATTGGACTCTACTACTTACCTCATTCCAGAGGCCATCCTCCAAGGCGAGCGCAGGATTTACAAATTGCTCCACGACCAAGCGGATGTAGTCACCGGTGATTATGTCACCCGGATCGTCATGATGATGCTGAGGTAAAGGTACATGTGAAGCTGTCGGATTTGCCACCCGCCACAGTGCCGTCTTTCCAGCCGCAGAAAACGGCGCTGTGTATTCATCTATAAGGGAAGGCTCTTTAGGCTCTTTCAGACGACTCCAAGCAGTATCGACTTTGGGATCAAAGCACTCGTAGGAAAAGAAATTGTCGCATAGGTCCTGTGCCGCGCATTCATGCTGAGATCCTGTAGGGCAATACTTTGGCCTGCAATTAGAATCGTTGACTGGGCTACACTGCGCACGCCTGTCACTACCGAAGCCGTCATCCGCACCCGGCGCACACGCAGCAAACCAAACCCATGTTGCCACTATAATCCAATCGAAAGATGCTTGTAAACGCCGCATAAAAAGTGAGCCAATGTCCTAATCTGACACATAGCGCTGCCGGTGCAACCCGACACGGTGAGGCTCTTAACTACTAGCCACCACCACCAAACAAGAGTGCACCTAGCCTAACGAGGGTAACGATGTCACCGGCGATATCTGCATAATCTGCAAGGGTTTGACAATCACCACCAATGCCGCCGGGCACCGCACCTTCACAAGCACCTGAGACATGAGAATAACCCATGGTGTTACGGTCGGCTGTCACTGCATACGTGTGTAGATCAGCGCCAGCAGGTACGCATACTGTGTATGTGCTGTCATCGAGATCATCAGGATCACCCACCATAACATTCGCTGCTTGACCCCTTGCCCCGTCCAATAGCTGAGCGACGGTATGGCCAGTCGTTAAAGAGCTGGTAGTTAGATCGCCACCTAAGTTAGCGACACCAACGCTTACTGATGGCGTACTCGAATCTTGTCCGGGCACGATAACCGGAAATTCCAAACACGTGCCTCCAGTATACCCCGCAGGTAAGGTCACGTTTGGCCTTGCAACTTCGACTTCATCATAATCCCCGCATACGGGAAGCGAAATGAAAGCGGCCGGACTCCCATCAGGAAGAACCGTATATGGGGCTTGGCGAGGACCAGCATTCAACGCAGCAGCCTGAAGATAATCTATAATCTGGCTGCAGTCGGTTGCTTCCCTAATCAATTTTTGGAACGCGCCCATATCCTGAACCCCGAAAAGCTGTGCAACGTTATACGTAGGATTAGGCGTCGATGCAGTCGTCGTAGATACCTCAAAAAGTCTGGCACTCGGAGTAAACACCGACGTCACCGGATCTTGGATGCCTTCATACCCATAAAAACCAAACTGACCGACGTACTGGGCATCCACCTGATCGCCACTCATGTCGTAATACCAGCTACCCGCTTGAAATCGAAATTGAAGACTATCTACAGTTAGGACCGCGTAGATTTGTGTCACATCTTGGCCAAGGCCCCACGGACCGCCGTCAGCAAGGTTTCGAGCGAATTGAATTCCGAAGCCTCCATTTTGGTCGCCGAATGGTACGCTGATGATGGACGTTATATTTGCTCCCGGCTCAACACGAACCATCATGCGGGGGGCAGTACTTAACGTTGGACTCGGGGTAGAAACGAGCTCCTGATCCACAGGAGGGATTGGCAACGGCGCTGAACAAGCCGAAAGGAGTAGTACTACCGGAATTATAGTAAGAGCCAGAACAGCCAGTGTCCTCCACGATACCAAGCCAAGACCAGCTACCTCGGCGGAGGTTAGAGCACTTCGAGCTGCCGTAACGTCGGCTACAGACGCATTGCTCGCGCTCCCACTAGAGAACGCTGTTTCGGCAAGAAAGGTCCGAATGCCTCCAGGCTCCTGTCCTGTTCTTACCTGTTCCAATAGCTGCCAGTGACGCCATGATAGATTTTTCTGAAACAGCCCAGAAAGAGCAGCTTCGGCCAGTAAGGCCTGTGTTTCCTTATTAGAAGCGTCATTGACCAATGCCGCAGGAAGCTTGTTGGCCTCAGAACTCCATTTCACCATGGTATGGAATGCCGAAACAGCATCACCGCTTGGCTCTGCATTCTTTTTTACTGCCTGATACGCAAAATCGGCACCTTGTTCACACTGGGCCTGCTTCAGTAACTTGTCAGTTGCCGATGCGGCAAACTCAGAGGCCGCCCAGGTTTTGCAGGGCTTTTTAACCTGATCCAAAAGCGTCAGCCCTGATAATGCATTGTTATCGAAGCTGGAGTCCTGCTCACTGCCCAAAGAGCAGCCATGGATCGGCGAGGTGGCCATTAGCGCAACCACAAGTGTCGCGACACAACGATTTGCAAACGTTAGGATAGAGCGTGACATCATAAACCTCATGGTAAACCTCGGAAAGAACTACTGAGCTTGAAACGTAACGTGAAAGTCGAAAGTGGGGTTTGGACGTTCGGGACCTACGTAACCAAAGCCAATTTGAAAGCTGCCTGATGGGGCATTCTGACCATCGAGAGCGTTGATGATCGCGTAAGGCTGTCCTGTTACCTGCGTACCATCGCTCGCAACACCGGCACCCAGCCGGTGTGCGGCATACCCCGGGACAGGTTCCGCTGCTTCGGAGTTACCAGGTACATCGACGAATTGGTAGGTCACCGCGCCATCAGCCGAACCAAAGAGGATGTCATAGCCTAAGTCCGCTGCGCCATCGCCGCGATTTTCTAGACTGGTGAACACCAACAATGGCTTCGTTCCCGTCCTATAGACGAGCGGGTTATTTGCGCCTTGCTCGTTGCCATAGATGTCAGTCAGCATCGATGCCTTACCCGCCTCTGAACTCACAACAAACCAGAAGACCGTGTACGTGACTGAATCGCCGGGGAAGGTAACTTCACGCCGATCGGGAGCATAGGGACCCAGCTTCGGAGAACCAGGAACATCCACAAACCAGTTTGTCGCATTGACGGTGATCCAAGGAAGGTTAGTGCCATCCAGTGGTGTGTAGACAGAAGCGTATTGAAATCCGTCCGGCGCATCTTGAAAGAGATCTTCAATGGCAGCTAAGCCTCGCTCCACAGCGCCACCTCTATCTGGATTGGGCCTGCCGCCTGCAGCACGCTGCCAACGGTGATTGATGGTGTTGATCCATCCACCGACTGGCCAAATTTGTCTACTGCCGTCGGCACCAATCTTCGCCTCAAACTGAGGCACTGCACTGTAGGTGCCCGTATCGCCGCTGGAACCAACGCCTGGATCAGGAGTAGGCAGCGGGGTGTTTCCAGAACCATCGCCTCCACCAATCGGTTGAGAACCGATGTCGACAGTCACCTGGCGGACCCCGCCACAAGCAGCCAAGGTCAATACCGCAATCAAGGAAAGGCCAACCACTAACAGTCGACCCCAAGTCACAAAACTCACTCCTGCCGTCTCTGCATTGGCAAGCCCAAGTTGCGTGGCCGTAATATCGCCGGAGGCGTTGCTTACGTCTTCACTATTGGCCCAGCGAGTCTCGGCAAAAAATTCGCGCAGCGAAGTACGTCCTTGTGCAACCTCAACCCAGAGCTCTGCCTGACGGGAAGATAAAGGTGTATCCATGAAGCCGTTCTTGGCTGCTTGGACTAACGCTTTTGCTGTTTCAGGTTGTTGCACCTCATTGGTTAAGGATACGGGCACTGGCCGATTGGTGGCGGCCCATTCTTGCGCCTTGAAATACACATCCACGTCAGCGCCAGTGGCCGTGTCTTCGCCTTGTTTGGCACTGTCATGGACGGCACGCGCACCGCGCTCGCACTGGGCCTTGCCCACCAGTTTGTCAGTAGCATTGATGCCAAACTGGCTTTCAAAATAATCGCGGCAGATTGGCAGCACTCCCGCTTCTAGCAGCGTTTGACCCACAAGGGCGCCCGATAGCGACTGAGCACTGTCCTCATCAGCCCCAGGAGCACAACTGGCAAGAGGCGCGTAGCAAAGAAGGGTAGCTACGATGGTAATGGTGACATGATTGAAAAAGCTTGTTCTTTTCACGGCGACTGACTTCCCTTTCTTAAGTAACCCGGCTCTATGATGTGTGAGCCTTTGCAAGGAAACACGATGGCTTAGCAAGCCCAGCACAGGGCGCAAGCAGAAAAATTCAACGCTTCAACATGGCTAAAATTTAGCGGGGAAATGGCGCTTTTGGGTCAGATTCACGCTCAAGGCATATCACTTTGGTCGACCAAAGGTTCTCGTTGAGGTGCCCTTGGGAGGCTATTTGGCGCCTTGGGCGCAGCGCTTTTGGCAAGCGTCGAGCTCGGTGGTGCACGTGGCTCGACAGCTCTCCTCTAAGACGTAGTTTTTTGCGGTTTCGGGTTGACGCGCCATGTCAGAGGAGGGCGCTCTTTGTGCCGCTTCGCGAGGCATGCCGTAAGCCCAGTACAAAAACCCGATGAAGAACGCAAAAAACGAGCTGCATAAAGCCAACGCATGAGTGACTATCTCGGCAGTGCGCCCGATCTTGCGGATTCTGTGCGCCTGTTGTCTCGGCACGGGGTTCAATACTTGGTCGTAGGAGGACCAAATCGTGTGGTTCGGAAGACCCCCCAACCGCATGGATCTTATTCTGAATAAAGAGGCTGTGGGTGGCGATCAAGACATCCTCGATGTCAAGATGTTACGTCGCACTCTCAGAAAGTAGACTCAAGGAAATCGATAAGGCGCGCCACATCAGTCCACGGAAGGACTTCGATGTTTGAATGCTTGAGGGGCTCATTACCCCCATAGACGATGGCACCCTGTCTGTTTGCATTTCCATGCAGGTTGAACCACCAGCGCAAGGTTTCAGCAAAGTCTGGATGATACGTCGTTGCAGATTTTGCTTCCACGGGAAAAAGCGTGCGTCCATTGTCAATCAAAAGGTCAATCTCATGGTTTGAGCTGTCACGCCAATGAAACAGTCGGGCGCGAACGACTTGATGCAAAAGCGTCTTGTAAAGCTCTCCAAACACAAAGCTTTCAAATATGCTCCCGCGCAACGGATGAGTGGCAAGCACCTGCGGGTCATGAATTCCCAGCAGATAACACAAAAGTCCTGTGTCCAAGAAATGGAGTTTCGGCTGTTTGCGAATGCGCTTTCGAAAATTGACGTGATGACTTGGCAGACTGCATACGATGTACCCCGTAGACAGCGCACTAAGCCACTGTCGAGCGGTTGGCTGTGAGACCCCCACATCGGAGCTTAGTGTAGACAAATTAACGAGTTGACCTGTTTGTGCAGCGCAGCCTCGCAAAAAGGTTGAAAAAAGGCTCAAATCAAACACTCGAAGCGTGTCCCGAAGATCACGCTCCACGTAGGTTTGAACATAATCCGCGTACCAGTCTGTGGGATTGAGCTTCTGATCGTGTACACGGGGGTAGAATCCTCGCCACACTGTTTCCCATAAACCCATGTCTTTCGCTGAATGCGGCTCAGGCTGCGAGTCAGAAGCTCGCAGTTCCCTCAAGGTCAAAGGCAAAAGCTCCAGAATGCGTGTACGTCCTGCTAGCGTTTGAGAGATTTTATCTAGGAGCAACAAGTTTTGGGATCCGGTGAGAACGAAGCGCCCTGGGCTCGGAACCTCATCCACCATGGCCTGCACAAACGAAAGTAGCTCAGGGACTTTTTGCACTTCGTCTAGAATCAAGCCATCCTGGTACTGACGAAGCATGGCTAAGGGATCTTCGACAGCACGAGCACGCAAGTCGGGGCGTTCCAAGTTGATATAGTGATGGTGAGGAAATACACAGCGCACGAGGGTGGTTTTTCCCGATTGGCGCGGCCCGGTGACAGTCACAACCGGCATGCGCTCGGCCGCGGAACGTAACGACGTTTCAAGCACACGTCTAAACACCCTTAACAATTACATTAAATTGGCATCATGTCAAAATGAAGATTATATTTTCAAATTGACAAAGTGGTTACTAAAGAACTTTCCACCTTGCCAGGGGCACCTCCACTCCTTCAGAAGGCGTCGCCGGGCTCCTTTGGACAATCGGCAAATCCAAAGTACCCACTGGGGAGGGTTGCAATGCCATGCTATTATCGCATGTCGGGAGGGACATCCTGGACACACTAAGGAAACCAAGCAGTTCCTTAACGCGTGCCAAGTCTATATTTCCTTGGAGACGGCGGCCTCCTAAACGCTGGTCAGGAGCTGTTAGCGGCTCGATCCTCGGAGCCACATTGGCACAAGGTGCACCCTTGGGGCTGTGGCTGTGGCTCTCGTTGGTCAAGCCAGAGCATGAACACGCCGCAGCGGTGATCTATGGCTACTTAGCGATTTCGACCACCGTGGTGTTTACCATTTTTGGATTTGTAACCGGACGGATACGGGATCATTTGCGTGCACAGTCCATCCGTGATCCGCTTACCGGTTTGTATAACCGACGCTATTTGGACGAAATAACGCCTTGGCTGTGGGCAAACTCTAAGCGACGTTCTGAACCCATGTGTGTGCTTCTGGCTGACTTGGATCGTTTTAAAAACGTTAACGATACCTACGGACACGATACAGGCGATCACACATTATGCGCAGTGGCCGAGGTACTAACCGCACAGGCTCGACAGACTGACATTGTATTTCGCGTCGGTGGTGAGGAGTTCATGCTCGTATGTCCCAACACCGATCGAGAAGCCGGCACTGCGATGGCAGAACGTTTACGCGAACACGTCTCTGAGCTTGGCAAACAACACCTTGGATTTCACGGTACTCAAACCATCTCATTTGGCGTGGCCACCTTAGAACCTCAAAGCGAGCAAACGGTATTTGATTTGCTTTCTCAAGCCGATGTCGCTCTGTACAAAGCCAAAGAACAAGGACGCAACCAAGTGGTGGCTGCTTGAATCTCCCATAAATCCATCCAAACGCATGGATCATCCCAACGAGGGCTAGGGCTTAAGTGAACAGATATACGCAACGACGTTGTCGATGTCGGTGTCATTCAGTACACCACCCCACGGAACCATAAGCGGAGAAAGACCCACCGCAGCGCCACCTAGCTTGATGGTTTTCTTTAACTCGTCATCCGTACGAGTCGTTGCTTGTAAGTTTCTGGGTTTAGGATTCAGAGAAGCAGCCGCCGGCCCATCACCCATCCCTCTCGGACCATGACACGATACACAAAGCGTGTCGTACTTAAGCTTGCCTGCTACTGGATCGCCTTTCGTTGTCGCTGGAAGCTTAGTTGTTTGAGACGCCTCTTGCTTAGACTGACATGACGCAAGACTTAATAACACCACTACTTTGATAGCCGTTTTAATATCCATGGCCTTTTCTTCTTCGTTCGAGAATCGCTAATTATCTCATACTTGGCCATGCCTCACCAGTCTCACCGCGCCCCGCCGGTGGGCTCGATGTCTATTTTAATCTTGGATACGGTGTAAAAAACGCTTGCAGGTGCCTCCCAATCAATCGACGACAGCTGGCTGCCTTACTTACGCTTTCTGTTTTATGTGCGAGTGTATCCTTAGCGCTCCCGGGAGGATTCGAACCTCCGACCCACCGCTTAGGAAGCGGTTGCTCTATCCATCTGAGCTACGAGAGCTTTCTTCCCCCGCTGCTCATACTTGATTCGGTGGGTTTTAAGCAACTCCAGTCAGCCAACCCCCTTGTGGTAAGCTACGCCCTCATGAAGCCGAATCGCTCTGAAAGACGTCTGCTCGAAGCGCGTAAGCATGCGGAAGCACTTAGAGCCAAAGTCATGCATCATGATTATCAGTATCATGCGTTGCAATCTCCTGAAATTGCAGATGCTGAATACGACTTGCTTTACCGCGAGCTTGTGGACTTGGAAACCGAATTTCCAGAGCTTGTTGTGCCAGACTCGCCTACACAACGTGTAGGCGGCATTGGGTCTGACGACCTTTTTCAACCTGTAAAACATTCTGTTCGACTCTTGTCCCTCGACAATGCCTTTAGTCACGATGAACTGATGAGCTGGCAAAAACGCATGGAACGGAGTCTCGGCCACAGTCCCTCCTATGTATGCGAACCCAAGATAGATGGCCTTTCAGTCGCACTTGTGTATGAGCGCGGCATCCTGACGCGAGGAGCCACACGGGGTGACGGCACGACCGGAGAAAACATTACAGCCAATTTGCGCACCGTACGCGGGTTGCCTCTCAAACTGAAAGCCAATGAGGGAGTCCCTGACTGGCTCGAAGTTCGAGGTGAAGCGTTTTTGAATATCGCTGACTTTGAAGCCATGAACCGGGAGCTTGGAGAACAAGGAAAGCCTCTTTTTGCCAACCCACGTAACACCGCTTCTGGATTGCTGCGTCAAAAGGACTCTAGGGTTACCGCATCACGCCCCTTGCGCGTGTATTGCCACGGACTTGTGCACGCCAAAGGCCATACACTCAAATCACATTGGGAGGTACTGTCCTATCTGGAGCAGCTGGGCCTTCCCGTCCACCCGATGGCGCGTCAATGTCCAGACATTCACGCAGCTCAGCACTACATCACAGAGCTTGAAAAACAACGGCACTCTTTGGCGCATGAAATCGATGGCGTCGTGATCAAAGTCGATCGTATTTCTGATCAAGAAGAACTTGGGACAACCGCCAAGGCGCCTCGTTGGGCCATTGCCTACAAATATCCCGCCGAAGAGAAAACAACGCGGCTCAAGGACATCATGGTAAGCATTGGACGCACAGGCGCGGTCACTCCCTATGCCGTGTTGGAACCCGTGCGTGTAGGCGGAGCCAGAGTATCAATGGCCACACTCCACAATGAAGAGGACTTAGCCCGGAAAGGCTTATTAATTGGAGATATGGTGCATGTACGCCGAGCAGGCGATGTCATTCCAGAAGTCATAGCGCCCGTCATCAGTCTCCGCACAGGCAAAGAGCAACCTTTTAAAATGCCCACACATTGCCCGTCATGTGATCAACCTCTCATAAAGCCCATCGATGAAGCCGTTGTCAGATGCATCAACGTGGAATGTCCTGCACAACGTCTAGGACGCTTGGTGCACTTTGCGTCTCGCGGAGCCATGGACATCAGTCACTTAGGTGAACGCACTTGCGCCCAGCTTCTGGAGCAAGAGCTCGTTCATGACGTTGCAGACATTTATTTTCTAACTCAAGATCACCTAACTGCCCTGGAAGGGTTTAAAGAAAAATCGATCTCCAATCTGCTCACATCCATTGCTCAAAGCAAATCAAGGCCTTTACATCGGTTGTTATTTGCGTTGGGTATTCATCACGTCGGAGCCACAATTGCGCAGGTGCTCATGACACACTTTACTTCCATGGATCAGCTTATCCTGGCTTCAGAAAGTCAGTTGGCCGAAATCACAGGTATTGGACCAGTCATCGCACAATCAGTACACGACTATTTTTCTCGTACGCAAAGTCAGAAGCTGATTGAAAAGCTTAAACGTGCAGGAGTGACACTCGTGCACGGACAACCTCTAAATTCCATCAAAGGAACATTAACTGGAAAAACATTCGTCCTAACAGGAAGCCTTGAATCCATGTCTCGCGACCAAGCCAAAGAACATATCGAGACTCTTGGAGGTAAAGTCATCTCCAGCGTATCCAAAAAAACTGATTATGTGGTTGTAGGAGAAAACCCAGGATCAAAGCTCACTAAAGCTGAACAGCTTGGCACTAAAGTGCTGGACGAATCACTTTTCCTTGAATTGCTCGAAAGTGCCCAGACCTAGCCTGGAGATCACTTGTTCATTTGCTTCTCTGAAGCCCATGCCACTGCCGCATCCTTGTCATCGTAAGGAAATGACTTGAGTTCGGCTTTAACAAAGTGTTCGGCTAATTTTGGAGCAAGTTGTGCGACCTTTGCATCACTGCATAGAGCAACACGCTCCACTTTGCGATGATGATTTCCCACGAAACTCATATGGCGCACAAAGCCCGCCAGGTTCTCCCAACCAGGAAATTCTTTGGTTCGCACAACAACTCCATGCAATTTACCATGGGACTCAAGCCACGGGTCAGTCGCCGTCGATAATGCATCAAAATCTTCCGATTTGAGCGCCCCATGTGGCTCGACTACCAATACGCCTTTATCTTCTATGAGTTGATGGGTAAGTGTGGCGCGTTTCTCAGGTGAGCTTAACCAATCCACTGCTTCTTGCCATTGATCATTACGGAATACTTTGACAGGCGCCGGAGAAAGCCCCCCAAAATACTTAACCGACTTTTCCACCCAATCTATATCGCTCACCACAGCACAACGTTCGAGTAATTTCACATATTGCATCGTAAGGCGCGTATCTTGCCAGGCCGCACCTGGCGTAAAGCCATCAAACTCCGGACCAAACTGAAATAAGAGTCGTAAACGTTTACCTTCAGTCTGTGCTTGATCCAGTGTGGGACGTATCACAGTGTCGTAATCATCGGTGGTGAGTTTGCCTCTTACGCGTAATCCCACCAGGCCTTGTGGCATATCTTGAATTGGTTCAAGCATTGGTAACCTCCGCTGGCCCACAGTGTACTCCTTCAGCACATCTTGACCACTCCCGCTACGGCAAGCGCCAGCGCTGAACCTTTTTTCTACAGGTTAAACGCGTTTTTTTTGTTGTTGCTGAATGGCACAAAAGTCCAAAGCTACTCGGTAATATGAGCGATGGGACAGGGTATGTGCCTTACCGCGTAAAATGCGCTTTTGGGCAATAATAATCGCTAGCATGCGCTCTCGTAAGCGCCTCGGAATTGTGAATCGGCGGTTTATAGGTTCGATAAAACTATCAAACGCAGCTAAACGATCTTCTGCTCCATGCAGTGCATCAGTCACAGCGTCGTAAAAAAGCACAGCTAAAAGCACAGCATCATCCACAGCGCCCGCTTTTTGCACGTGAGCATCCATCGCCTTTAAGCGTTGCCACATGCCTTCGTGAGCCTCTTTAGGCTCTCCTGCATAAACGGCAATCTCAGGAAGAAGTATTTTTAAAAGCCCCGCATCCCATAAAAGAGCCACTGCCGTGTATGCCTTGCCAGAACGCAACAAACGCAAAATCTCTTCAAACACACGCGGCTTGGCAGCACGCATTAACTCGTGCCCTACATCTAGAATCGCTTGATACACTTCAGGGGCTATCGGAAGGCCAAGGCGTGAACTGAACTTGATAGCACGAAGCATCCGCACAGGGTCTTCACGGAAACGAACGTCTGCAACACCTATCGTGCGAATAGCAGATGTTTCTATGTCCTCATATCCATTAACATAATCAATCACTTCCTGGCGCTCTACGTCATAAAAAAGTCCATTGATGGTAAAGTCGCGTCGTAATGCATCCTCATGCGGCTCTCCATAAGAGTTATCATGACGGATCAACAAGTCCTCGGCCTCATCTTCAGCCAGCAGATCACGGTCTTCAATCTCTGCTTGACGACGAAAGGTGGCTACTTCAATGATTTTATCGGCACCAAAGACCACATGCGCCAAACGGAACCGCCGCCCGATCAAACGACTATTGCGAAAGATTTTTCGAACCTGTTCGGGGCTCGCATCCGTAGCCACATCAAAGTCTTTAGGAACATAGCCAAGTAATAGATCACGAACACACCCGCCTACCAAGTAAGCCATATGCCCATGACTGTTAAGGCGTTTGACAACCTTGACCGCGTGAGGATCCAAACTGGAATCCTCAAACTTGCATGGATAAATCCTGGGAATCATCGTTGTAGGCAGAGGCCCTCTTATGCAGGCCGGCTCCATCTGCAAAGCTATACTTAAATTCTTCACGTCGCTAAATCAAAAGTGAGTTATGGTGGGTTTTGTGTCTGAGCATAGCATAGCTATCGCTGCGGGGCAGGTCCTCATTGCTGGGTTTGAAGGAACCACGCTTCCTGCATTGATCCACCAATCCATTGCCGAATCGCGCCTAGGAGGCGTCATCATTTTCAAGCGAAATATTGAAAGCCTTTCCCAGATCCATGCATTGATTCATACTTGCCACACAATCAGCTCAACCGACTTTCCACTGCTCATAAGCGTGGATCAAGAGGGCGGCCGTGTCCGCCGCTTGCCTGAGCCCGTGCTCCAATTGCCTCCGATGAGGCAATTGGGACAGTGGGATGATCCTTCCTTTACCCAACGTGCCGCCTATGCCTTAAGCCTACAGCTGCGAACGTTGGGATTTACCATGAACCACGCGCCTGTACTGGACGTGGATACAAACCCTGCTAACCCCATTATTGCAGATCGTGCTTTTGGGACCGACGTGGAAACTGTAGTGCGTCACGCGACAGCATTTATTCAGGGAACTCGGGACGCCATGGTATTGAATTGTGGCAAACACTTTCCGGGACATGGAGATACGACTCTAGATAGTCACGAAGCTCTTCCTCAACTCAAACATTCTCTTGAAAGACTGAAAGCCGTTGAACTTGCACCCTTTCGCTTGCTTGCTCCCATGCTTGATGCTGTCATGAGCGCCCACATTGTCTATCAAGGCATCGACGCCTTGCACCCAGCCACGCTGTCCCCGACTATCATTCAATCGTTGCTGCGTGAACACTGTGGCTTTCAAGGGTGCGTACTCAGCGACGATCTTGAAATGAAAGCAATTTCAAATACTTACACAATCCCTGAAGCGGCATACCATGCCATTGTTGCTGGCTGTGATGCACTCTTGATCTGCCGCGATACACCCATGGTGTATAAGACACGCGACTATCTGAAAGAGCGCGCTATGCAAGAGCCTGACTTCGCTCAACGTCTTTTGGACGCTGCTCAACGATTTATCAATCTACGCCGAAGCGTGCATCCACCCTCCTTGACTGACAACTTTACCTTGGAACAATTGCACCCGCCTGAAGTGATCGAAGTTCGTCAAGAGCTTGAATCACGTCTTAAAACACTTTAAGGTAATCGTTTACCAACATTGGAAATTTACGGAAATACTCACGGTCTTGGGCCAGCACAGCTGCAAGATTTAAAACGCCTTTATCGGCGGCGTGTGCCTTTTGACCAACTCACCACTCCGGAACTCAGTCGTTCATTGTGCAATGTCTCGCACATTACGGGACGGCAAATTGGCGTGCTTATCGATCGCTCCGGCCAAGTAGACTGCGTCATGGTCGGTGACACTGCCAAAATCATGTTGCCAGACATTGGACGATTACGTGCAGCACAGGGCCGTTTTCGAGGCCTGCGTTTAGTACATACCCATTTACGTAACGAACCATTGAGCCGTGATGACCTTGTCGATTTGACTCGCCTTCGTTTGGATCTGGTAGTTGCCATCTGCGTTTCTCAAGACGGCCAGCCACAGAAAGTGCATTACGCTCATTGCATCCCCGTGACTTCATCCGAAAGCGAACCTTTCCGTAAGTACGGCCCCATTCCCTATGGTCAACTGGACTGTAATCCTTCTGTTTTGATCACTGCACTCGAAGCTGAGTTTGCCCGTGCCCAGCGGACACGACCGGTACATGCAAAAGATGGTCGAGCCATTGTTGTACACGTGTGCGAGAAATCTCGTGCTGCTCAGGCCATTGATTCACTGAATGAGCTACGCGAACTTGCCCGTACAGCGGGTGTGGAAGTTGTAGATAGCGTATGTCAGATACGTAATCACATGGATGCCAAATACGTGCTCGGGAAAGGCAAACTTGAAGACGTGATTCTCCGAGCCATGCAGTTGGATGTAGACGTTCTCATCTTCGACTGCAATTTAAATCCTGCACAAGCTTCGGCAATTGCACAGGTGTCCGATCTGAAGATCTTAGATCGTACCCAACTCATTTTAGACGTATTTGCGCAACATGCTCAGAGCCGCGATGGAAAATTGCAAGTTGAACTCGCGCAAATGCGTTATCTTTTGCCACGTTTAGGACGCAAAGATGATGCACTGTCTCGCCTCACCGGTGGCATAGGTGGCAGAGGCCCTGGTGAAACCAAACTCGAAATTGGGCGTCGGCGTGCTCGTGAACGCATTACTCGGCTAGAACAACAACTCAAACAACTTGCCTCACAGCGCCGGCAGCGTCGTGCTCGACGCATTCGCAATCAAACACCCATTGTTGCCATCGTTGGATACACCAATGCAGGAAAAAGCACCTTGCTTAATGCACTTACTGACAGCACAGAAGTAGCAGAAGACAAACTATTCGCTACTCTGGACCCGCGCTCCCGCCGCTTACGTTTTCCCGAAGAACGTGAACTTATACTCACCGACACGGTTGGATTGATTCGCCACTTGCCCAAAGATCTGTTTGCCGCCTTCCGCGCAACCTTTGAAGAGGCTTCTGAGGCAAACCTCTTGCTTCATGTGATTGATATCTCTGACCCTGCTCATGCACAACACATTGAAACTCTTGAGCGAGTACTTGTAGAGCTGGGCATCGAAGGAACCCCTCGTTTAAAGGTATATAATAAAATCGATAAGTTAGAGCCTGACTATGCCAACATGATCCATCAGGCCAATGGAGGCATTGCTGTCAGCGCATTGGATCGAAAAACCCTTCATCCCTTGTTAGCACAAGTATCCTCGGCCGTACTTTACGATACCGCAGAGATCAGCCAGTCGGAACCAACCACTACTTTCTAGTCGGCGGTAACGTAGGCATGTCATCGTCATCGTCGTCATCAATGAGAAGCTCATCCAAATCGATGGTTTCGAGCAAATCATCCTCACGTGTCTGTTGACGTGTTTTATCCCGATGCATGCGTGCTTGCTGTCGATGCTGCCGCGCTTTCATCAAATCACGCCGATACGTCCCTTCTTCTATTTGACGCGCTACGCGCCCCCAATACACAGAATAGGTTGAATAGCGTTGCGCCAATTGCTGAAAGCGAAATCTTAAGCTTGTATTTCGCGGCACATTTTTTCTTAAAACCTGCAAGCGCCGCTCTACATCTTTTCTTGGAACCACGGGTTCCAATCTCTCCATGCCCTGAAACCACTGTTCATAGAGCGCCTTAAGGCGTTCTAACCTCGTTTCAGCCTCATGGAGCTGCTGTTCAAACTCACGAACATCCATAACAACGGACCGTCAAAGGGGCGTAATTTTAAGATTATCAAACCACAACTCAGACTCCCAGTTATTGAACGCAAAATGATCGTGGCCCCTGCCCACGAGAGGTTCTGAATCGTTGAATTCCATGAGCTTGGCGCCATCAAGCCACACTGTTAAAAGGTTTTTCTGTCGACGCACAATCACATGGTACGTATGCCCAATTTGAACGGGCTTCCTTGATCCAATCACGCGATCTGAACCATGCTCATTCATCCGTGCAATCGCATTTAACGCATTGCCCCAACCACCAAAAATGATCACATAGCTTGTGGCTGTGTAGCTTTCCTGTTTGGCAAATGATCGCCCGTCTCCAAATACCTCTACCTTGATATCTCCTGTCGGAGATTCACTCCGTACATTAAACTCGATTTGAACTTCTCGCGGCAAACTACGCCGCAACCACAATGGATGATTTCGTGCACCACGAACATAAAGCTGACCATTTCGAATTTCGTAGTTGCCACCCGTTTTGTTCCACAGTGGGCCAAGCTCCTCACGATCAAACGCATCGCTAAACCCTTGACGATCCAAGGCCGGATCTCCTTGCGGAGTACACCCTGGTGCGCCAAGCACTGCCATGCATAGGATTGTTATTACAAACAGCTCTGAAAATTTTTTTTCTGTCATCGCATCAAACCATTATAGGTAATCGTCGCAAAGCCATCGATTCAGACTCGTTCTTGAGCAACGTTCGATCCAACAAATGCAAAGATTTAACATTGCCTAATGCAGCCAACATGCTTTGTCGAACATGCGGAATTTCATGTTCCATTTCGTCTAGCCATTGCCGAACTCGCTTGCGTTTTAAGTTCTCCTGAGATCCACACAGATTACATGGCAAAATAGGAAACTCTTTCATTTCAGCAAACGCCTGTATCTGCGACTCCATACTATACAAGAGTGGCCTGATCACGATGTTTCGACCATCATCACTCTGAAGCATGGCCGGCATAGCGCGAAGCGATCCCGTAAACATCAAATTGAGTAAGAGTGTTTCAATCGCATCATCACAATGATGTCCGAGTGCAATTTTAGTACATCCCAATTCCTGCGCTGCGTTATATAAAACCCCTCGTCTCAAACGAGAACATAACGAACAATATGTACTCTGAGCATCCAGCTTATCTGTGACGATAGTATACGTATCTTCCCGTAGAATTCGATACTCGTAACCTTGGCTTTGAAGCCAAGCTTCTAACGGCTTGCCGTCGTATCCCGGCTGCCCTTGGTCAAGATGTACCGCGAGAAGCTCATAAGGCACCGGCGACCTCAGGCGTGCACGCTCCAGTAAATGTAGCAGTGTGTAGCTGTCTTTCCCACCACTTAAACAAACCATAATTCGATCGCCAGAAGAGATCAGGTTAAAATCACCGATACAACGGCCCATAGAACGAGCAAGCTCTCTCTCAAGAACAACCACATCTGACTCATTCTGATGACTTCCCATACGTATCAACTTTAAAGAAGATGGTAATCTACTGTCATTAACGCTAAAAACGATGGTATACCATTCTAAGGCATGAACGGTAACTCCCATTTTCGCAAGGACGGACGACGTGCTCTATCGCTGCGTGTGCATGTCCGACAAGGCCACGCAACAGATGCCAGTCCATACCAGGCAGAGCTGATTGACTTAGGAATGGGGGGTGCATTTGTCTGTACCGATGCACCTACTACCATTGGAACCACTGTTGTACTCACGATCAGCTCCCCTACCACCTGGGAGCCCATCGAAATTAATGCCGAAGTACGCTGGCTATCAACTAACATGCCATCTCGTCCCCCAGGATACGGCGTCCACTTCTTGCCAATGAGCAGCACTGAAGCCACTGCATTATATGATTTGATTCAGGCCATTGGCTACGACGTACCCCCCACAAGCAGCCAATGAATACGATGACTTTGCACCTTTACAACACGCGCACACGCCGAAAAGAACCGTTTGAACCTCAGGAGCCAGGACAGGCCAAAGTGTATGTGTGTGGACCCACTGTGTACGACTATTCACACCTCGGCCATGCGCGCTGTTACATCGTCTATGACGTTCTTGTAAGACACTTGCGTGCAAGCGGTTCAAAAGTCACCTATGTGCGTAACATCACAGACGTTGATGACAAGATTCTCAAACGCGCCAGTGAATTGCACGAACCAGCGCTAGCGCTGACCCAACGCTTTACCGAAGCGTTTCACCAAGACATGGCTCAGCTTGGCTGTATGAACGCTGATATTGAACCCAAAGTGAGTGACCATATTCCGCAAATCATTGCCTTAATTAGCACACTCATTGAAAAGGGCGCCGCGTATGAAAGCGACGGAGACGTCTACTTTAGCGTTCCTAAATTCACTAATTACGGTGCCTTGTCAGGACGTAAACTAAACGATCTCATGCTTGGAGCAAGTGGCCGAATAGACGATGTAGAAGCTGGCCGAAAAAACCATCCTGCGGACTTTGCCCTCTGGAAACACGATACGAACACCGAGTTGTGCTGGGATAGTCCGTGGGGCAAGGGGCGCCCCGGCTGGCATATCGAATGCTCCGCCATGAGTACGCATTATTTAGGAAACACGTTAGACTTACACGGTGGCGGCTTAGACTTAGTGTTTCCTCATCATGAAAACGAACTCGCACAAAGTGAAGCTGCTTCCGGCACCTTATTTGTTCGCACATGGATGCATAACGGCTTTGTGGAAATCTCCAAAGAAAAGATGAGCAAAAGCCTGGGTAACTTTTTTTCAATCCGAGACGTCTTCAACTACGTCGAGCCTGAAGCCATCCGTTACTTTATGCTAGGTGTGCACTATCGCTCGCCCTTAAATCTGGACTGGAAAACAGACGAGCACGGCAAACTTCTAGGATTCCCCCTCATTGAAGAGGCAGAACGTCGAGTGGAATACCTCTACCAAACCAAACAACGGATTTTGGATATTGGCCCTGAACGCCTGTCAAAAGCTCCTTCAAAAACGTATACCCATGTCGAATCACTCGCTGCAGTTCTACAAACATGCCTAAATGATGACTTGAACACTTCCAATGCTTTGGCTGCCATTTCAGACTTTCTAAAACAAGCCAATGAAATTGTTGATTCTTTAAAAGCAGCCTCGGCTTCCATACACATTGATACGCATGCCCAATTGCTCTCGGGGGTTGAACAGATTGATCGGATGTTAGGATTTGGCCATGAACTGCCTGAGGCGTTCCTTAATCGCGTGCAGCAACGTCGCTTGCAAGCACGAGGAATCTCTGCCAATGATATACAAGCGCTTGTCGACGAACGAACACGCGCGCGCCAAGAAAAAGACTACTCGCGCGCCGATCGTATTCGCGTAAAGCTTGGAGAAATGAACGTCGAACTACTCGATAACTCTGAAGGCACCACGTGGCGAATACGTTAACACCATGACAACAACGCCCACACCCACAGTCACAGGAACTTTTCAGAAAACTCCGTTCCCACATATCTTGATCTATCTCTTTCAACGTAAAATTTCGGGCACACTCGTTGTGCGCCATGAAACGCTAGAAGAACTGATCTGGTTTGAAAAAGGCACACCTTCTGCAGCAAGTTTCAGCTTTAATCCAGCCAACATGCGGGCTGGCTTGCTTGCGTTATTTAGTAAGCCTTATGCCTACGAGTTTTATGAAGATACCTATTTGATTAAAGGCGCTGCAGAATTTGCAGAAACCGCATCGTCTTTGTCACTTATTCGCGAATCACTTCGGCAAGGCGGCCGAGAAGAAGTGATTGCTGTGGTGCTCAATCATATCAAAGGCAAAGTGTTAACGGTCCGCAAGGACATTTCGCTTGAAGCGTTTGAACTCGACGAAAAAGAACTCAAGTTCATCACTGCATTGCAAAAAGAACCGTGTACCACCGACAAAGCCATTGAGCGCACTGACCTTCCGAAAGAACATGCGCGGCGTTTATTGTATTTGTTAGCAATAGCCAAAGCGTTTGAATCATTATCCAGTGATCGTAACAAACCATCGATGAGCCTACCGACCATGCCCAAAGTGGTGATGCCGGCAACGCCCCAACCAGCATCAGAACCCGTAGTGAAATCTGTTTCGTCTCAACCCATATTTCGCGCAAAGTCCAAACGCCCAGAGCCCAAAGTTAGCCTCGCAATCCCAGAGCCACCCAACAATCTTCCAGCGGCGTTAAAACAACGCTGGATCGATATCACTCAACGCTACCAACACATCGAAGACATGAATTACTTCGAAGCATTAGGAATCGACCTCAAAAGCTCTCCAGAAGATGCCGCGGCGGCCTACATGAAGCTTGTCAAAGTCTGGCATCCTGACCGATTGCCGCCTGCCTTAAGTGCATTGATCGAACATTCCAGAGTGATTTTTCGATACCTGACCGAAGCGTATGAAACATTAACCTCAGAAAACAAACGCGCTGAATACCTTGAACTCGTTGGATCGGGAGCCGCTTCTCCTGCTGAACAAAGGCGTCTGCTGGCATTGCTTGACTCAGTGACAGAAGTACAAAGGGCTTCTGTGCTATTACAACAACGCAGTTTTGAAGAAGCGTTATTCCATGCCAAAAATGCCGTGGAACTTGCTCCACAGGATGCAGATGCTCACGTAATTTTAGCATGGGCTCTTTATAATATTCATGGACAATCCAGCGCTCCTCCGTTTGAGGAAATGCTGAGATCGCTTAATCTTGCCCTCGACCAAAACGAGCGACACGAACGGGCTCACTATTACAAAGGGATGGTGCTCAAACGGATGGGAAAAATCCGTGAGGCTCTCGGGCATTTTAAACTCTCTGCCCAAATTAACCCACACAACGTGGAAGCTGCTCGAGAAATCCGGCTTGCAGACATGCGCAAGCAATCTCAATTGCCAAGCAAGACGCCCGTGAAAGGTTCCTTGCTTGATAAACTGTTTAAAAAATAACAATAGGATGCGCAGGCGCTTCTAATCGATGCACCACTTCCGTGCTGTCAAGCCCATCCAATGTGATGGAATTACGTCGTTCGCGGAACACACGGATTTCTGCATCTTGACCGACTTGAAGCTGCTTTAGCAACGCTGAAGGAATCAAGGCATCGCCTGGCTGCTTGGCAATGCACCGTAACCTGTCCTCGCCGCTGAGAATGTCAATGTACAACACTTCGTTAGGCGCTTGAGAATCCCAAGAAAACGCGAGGTCCTCAGAACGATTCACTGCCCATCCCTCGGGTGCTTGTCCCCTATCGGAAATACCACCCACAGGCGCAACTGCCTGAAGCGCCACTTCAAGCGAGAACTCAGCCACATCTTGGCTGCCTTGCGTAAAGACAAGATACTGTCCTAACGCCTCTGTACCTCCATTGACATGTTCCTCACTGGCGTAGATCGCTCCCGTATTCAGACTCCCTAGTTCGGGAAATGTCCGTGGATAAACACGCCGCACTTCAGAGCCTAACTGCAACATTAAGGGCCCAGCATTCAGAAGCTCGATTTGAGCATCAGGATATTCCTCAGTCAGGGTGTGAGCTTCTTGAAATTGGCACCCTTCCTGTGCAGGAGGCGCAGGAACATCCAAGAGAGCCTGTACTGCATCGCGAGTCGTATCGTAGTACCTCACAAACACCGCATTAATCTCAAGGTTAAGACTCGCATCCTGCGTGGCTGCTTCTTCATTGTCCTGCGAGGCCCGCTGCGTTAGACCGAGATAGGCGAACGATCCCGACGCTTGGCCTAACTCTTCTGAGGGAAGATCGCCCTGCGCTTCTGTGCAGCCAGCTACGCACACCAACATCAACGCTCCGTGTCGCCACTTCATCGTACTGCGCCAACCTTCTTTATGAGTATACGAGCACATGCTTCGAACCGCAAAATCTCAATCGATTGAAACTATTGGATATTCTAGCATAGCACAGACATCCACTCCCGCCCGGTACCATTCCTGAGCATGTCGTGCAAGGTATGACAAGGTACCCTTCCACTGTTTATTTCCTATCACAATGCTCTTCTATGACATGACGCTTTTTGAAAAACTCACCGGCAACCTGTTGAATTGATTCACTAAGCTATTGAAATGCTTCACTCCCATCCGTGGACTGCCTTTTGCATCCGTCAGACACCCATGCCAAGGCGTTCCCCAGGTCAGTCAATGCGCGGCCCCCGCGAGCGGCTGTGTGAAGTTGGAATCGAAGCATTAAGCGATGCAGAACTTGTGGCATTGCTTTTAGGAACAGGCTCTGTGCAGGAGCCGGTTTCCACCCTTGCCCATAAACTCCTAGACGGCGTGGGAGGCCTTGAAGGGCTCGAACGCCACGGCATCGGAACTCTGGCAAATCACTCTGGAATAGGCATCGGCAAAGCCTCCCGTCTCATCGCAGCCATCGAACTCGGTAAACGGGTGCACATTCGACCTATTCTGCAAAAGCAAGCGCTGACATCCAGCATTCAGGTGGATGCTGCCATGCGTCCTCGTCTGGCAGGATTGCCCAACGAACAATTCTTCGCATTGCCAATGGACAGTAAATTCCGCAGTCTAGGCGAACTCCGACTTGCCATAGGCGGACTTCACTGCTGTGCCGTTTCCCCTGCGGATGTGTTTCGAGCCTTGCTAAGAGAAGTCGCGGCTGCTGTCATCGTCGTACATAATCATCCCAGTGGCGATCCCCACCCTAGTCCCGAAGATATCGCTTTCACGGAACGCCTATATGCCGCAGGAAACTTGCTGGCCATCCATGTGCTTGACCACGTGATTATTGGCAGAGAAGGCTATTATAGCTTCCTGGATCATGGTCTTCTTCCGGATCCGCCCCGGCCTTGACACCCCGCAAGCCCCATGCTTAACTCGCACGCTAATTAATTTTCTGGAGTTTTAGCCGTGAAGCGCACTTACCAACCTCATCGAAAGCGTCGTGCACGTACCCATGGCTTTCGCGCACGTATGAAAACCGCGGCTGGACGTAAAGTTATCAATGCCCGACGGCGCAAAGGCCGTAGGTCGTTGGCCGTTTCTGTGTACACCAAGTAAGCCTTTTTCAGGGCCTACCGTAGGGGGGCCATGCCACCCCATCGTTCCTCATCATCACTTGGCGCTAACCATCGTTTTCCCCCCGAGCATCGGATCCGTCGTCGTGCCCACTATCAAACCGTTCAACAGCGTGGCTTCCGAGTTCAAACCGCCAATTTTACTTGGCTGCTTATGGCGAATGTTGAAGGCAGCCGGCTTGGCATCACTGCAAATAAGCGTGTCGGCAACGCCGTACGGCGTAATCGAATCAAACGTATTTTAAGAGAAGTGTTTCGTCGTCATCCTGATATGTTTCCAATACACTGTGACATTGTGGCCATCCCACGCTCCCAAAGCCTGGTGGTAAGTTATTGGCAGGTGCTCGAAGAAGTTAAAGGCGCACAATCCCGGTTGAGGCTTCCTGCCCCACGCTCTGCTCCTACAGGCAAACCATGAAACGTTTGCTTCTCGGATTGATTTACCTCTACCAATGGACCCTCAGTCCTTTACTGGGTCGTCATTGTCGGTTTGAGCCCTCCTGTTCACATTATGCTACGGCATGCATTGCGCACCATGGGCCGTGGGCAGGCATTCGGCTCACTCTCAAACGGCTTTGCCGTTGTCATCCCTTTCATCCAGGTGGATTTGATCCGCCGCCTTCTTTTTCGACACAGCGATAAAAACGCTTATGGAACGCAACAAACGCTTTATCACCATCTGGCTCACGACAGGACTTGTTCTCGCTGCAGTTTACTTCCTCGACCAGCGTCACGCTGCAGGTGCTGACACTCCGTTAAAACCGCCCACCCAGCAACCTGCAGCACCTCCACCATCTCCTTTAAAACCTTTAGAACAACAACAGCCCATCCGCATTCAAACCGCAGACTATGTAGCTTCCGTCAGCCCCTACAATTCTGCACTCACACGATTTGAATTACGTCATGAACGGTTTCAAAAAAACAATCGTCCACTTAATTTAATCACCACCGATCAACCCGATTATCTGCCTCTTCACTTTAATCTCCAGGGAAGCCAGCTCACTCAGCACGCTCCAACCCTGATTGAACAACAGTCAGAGCAAGCGGCTACCTTTGTGTGGAAAGAGCCCGGTTTGACAGTAGCTCGCAAGCTTGAAGCAGGCCAACACCCTTACCAACTGTGGTCAACCATTCGGGTATCGAATCTTGGAAACAAACCCAAAACGCTTCAACTAAGCATTGGCACCTATCACTACGTCAAACGAAGTGAGGAATCTGGTGGATTCTTAGCGGTCAGTTCTGCTCAGACAAGCCACGGCATTTGTCGCATTCAAGATGAGATCGTACGTGAAGACCGCAAAAAGCTCTTGAAGAAACACGCCTATAAAGGCGACGTGCGTATGGCTGCGACAGAAAACATGTATTTCGTCAATGCATTGGCTCCCAATACGCCGCGCGCCAACGCCTGCCGGATGCGTGTATCCAATCGGGGAGGCACCGTTAAAGACCCTCTCGGCTCATTGTTCATGGTTGACTTGGAATACCCCACCCTCACACTTCAGCCGGGACAATCACACATCTATAAAACACTTGCTTACATCGGTCCCAAAACGCCTGAAGATTTACAGCGCGCAGGCCATGGATTTGCCAAGGTCATCAACCTTGGTTTTTTCTCGTACTTGGCAAGCTACCTCACCCAACTGCTAAGCGGCATTCATAACTACGTCCCCAATTGGGGCATCGCCATTATTTTACTTACGCTACTCGTCAAGCTACTGCTTTTCCCGCTAACCGCCAAAAGCTTTCAGTCCATGGCACGCATGCGGCTTCTGAAGCCCGAGCTTGACCAACTCAACGAACTCTACAAAGACGACCGCGAAAAGCGTGGCGCAGCCACGATGGAGCTCTATCGAAAACACAAGATCAACCCATTGGGCGGGTGCTTACCACAACTCTTGCAACTACCTATTTGGTGGGCACTTTACACCTCCCTTTCCACCAATGTTGAGCTTTACCACTCCAAATTCTTTTTATGGTGGGTCGATCTTTCTGCACCCGATCCGTACTTTGTGTTGCCCGTCGCGCTTGGCGTGCTCATGTATATACAACAAAAACTAACACCGACAGCCATGGATCCAGCCCAGGCTAAAGTGATGATGTACATGATGCCGCTAATGATGACTGGGTTTATGTTGTTCTTACCTTCAGGATTATGCCTTTATATTCTTACCAACTCTGTCCTAAGTATTACTCAACAGAAATATTTTGAGCACACATCTACATCAGCATCGGCAACTGCTGAGGATACTTTACCGACAACTACTCTCGAACCGATCAACCTATCTTCAACGTCAACTAAACCGCGTAAGCCAATTAACCGGAGGTCTCGCCGTGGAAAAACAAAAGCCGCCCGTACTTGATGGAGCACTCATCGTCGCAGACGAAGACGAATTTGACGACGAACTTGAAAAACCTGGACAGCCAGGCGATGGCAAGGCGGAACTTGCGCTCGAAGTGCTCGGTGAACTTATTGAAAAAATGCACTTCGATACGGAAGTAAGTATCCGCGAAGATGCGGAACGCATCGTTCTCGATGTCTCGGGTGAAGACACTGGCCGGGTCATCGGCCGCAAAGGACAAACGCTCGACGCGCTTCAGTTTTTGGTTAACAAGGTTGTCAATCGGTTCCCTGAAGGCAGGCGTCATATCATTGTGGACTCAGGCGATTACCGCCAACGTCACGATGAAGGCCTGATGTCCTTAGCAAGGCGCCAAGCTTCACGTGCGGTCAAACGTGGCACGGTCGTCACATTAGAGCCCATGTCTCCACGTGATCGTCGAGTGATTCACTTGTCTTTGGCCAAGTTCCCTGGCGTACGGACACGCTCGGATGGAGAAGGCCTGGGCCGCAGAATCCAAATCATTCCCGCACGGCGCCATTCACACGAATGAAATCTGCTCCCTTTCCCTGCAGTGAAGCCGAATGGAAAGCGTGCCTGAGCCCGGAGCAGTATAACGTATTGCGCGAAAAAGGCACCGAGCCTCCTTTCACAGGCACTTACTATAAACATAAAGAAACTGGCATCTATCACTGCGGCGCATGCAAGCATCCGCTATTTACTTCCGAAACCAAATACGACTCAGGTTCTGGCTGGCCAAGCTTTTTTCAACCCATGACTTCTGAAAGTGTTCTGCACGAACCAGATCACAGCCATGGCATGGCCCGCATCGAAGTGAAATGTGCTCGATGCAACTCTCATTTAGGACACGTCTTTGACGATGGGCCAAATCCCACCGGCAAACGCTACTGCATCAACTCCCTTTCGCTCAATTTCAACCCCACCCAAGACTAACGGCCGGCGAGAAACTGTGCTGCAGAGTCAGGGTGTTTATCTATTCATTCTAAAGAGCACTCGGATGTGACGCGGCGCTTCGGAAAAGGGCCATTGGTATTCATATTCTTGCTGCATCAACGCTTCGGTTGGAATAGGAACTGCCTTGAGCCCATCGGTTCCAAGCACAAGGCATTGAGGCGCTAACTTCAGGCCAAGAGACTGCCACTCGGGTGGATTGAACGTCGCACGGGACATGGCAACGTCAAAAACCTGTCCCTGCATCACAGCTTCAGGATGCTTGGGATCTAAGCGTGCTTCACTGACTGAAAGCCGCGCCCCAAGATCGAGTACTCCAATGGCATAGCGCAAAAACGCTGCTCTCTTTTGCCGAGGCTCTACCAAAAGTCCACGGATATCCTGCCGCAAAAGTGCCAAGGGAATGACTGGAGCGCCTGCACCCGCACCCACATCAATCACGCGTGCATCTTTGGAAACCATCGTAAGGGAACTCAGCACAAGCGCATCAGCAAGCAAAATCTCCACAAGCTCCTGAGGTTTTTTGGCACCAGTCAGGTTATGGCGTCGATCCCACGTTGACACCAACTCCGTATATGTAACCAACCGTGCAAGTTGATCTTCCGTCAACGCCATGGGCGCCAGTTTGGCGACAACCTCTCGAATCCAAGGTATGTCTTGCGGTACGTGAAACATGTCGAACTCGTTTGATCTCAATCAGCTTAACCATGTGCTCCGCTCTATCTACGGTAAAGCACCTGTTCACAGTCAGCTCCAAACCTTGCGCGGCGATGCCTCCACTCGACGCTATTATAGGCTTCTTTTTAGCATGGAACCCCAAGAAGCTCCCAGTACAAGGATTGTCATGCAATTTGCGAGCCCATCGGCTGCAAGCGATGAGATCACCAGCGGTCCTAAATCCGAAAACCACCATTTTCTAGACGTTCAAGCCCTGCTTCGTGAACGTGGCCTGCCTGTGCCTCTCGTGTACTTCGCCGACTTAACAACAGGAATGGTTTTACTTGAAGACTTGGGCGACCAAACGCTCGAAGCCTATCTACAAACCGTGCCGAATGCCCAATGGGAAGGAGTTTATAAAGACGTGGTCGAACTTCTGGCGTTCATGCACCGCGCCTGTGAAGCGCCCGATCCCACATGCATTGTGTATCAGCGACGCTTTGATGCAGCGCTTCTTGCATGGGAGCTTGATCACTTTCGTGAATGGGGGCTTGAAGCGCTATACGGACCTTTACCAGCGGACACACGCCAAGAACTGCAAACGTGTTTTGAGACAATTACCAAACGCATACTTGAGATCCCCGAAGGGTTTTGCCATCGCGACTTTCAGTCACGCAACCTGATGCGCACGCCTCATCGTTCCCACGGCCAGGTGACCGGAGGGCCTGCTCAACACCAGCCAGGCCCATGGACCCTCATTGACTTTCAAGATGCACTGATAGGCCCTCGCCCTTATGACTTAGCAGCGCTGCTCTGCGACTCGTACCTCACCCTTGAGCCGGAATTGCAAACCCTTCTTATCGAGCATTACACCGATACCCTGCACTTAGACCAAGCCGAAAAGCATCGTTTTATCGAGGACTTTTGGTGGGTGGCACTGCAGCGTAAGCTTAAAGACGCGGGGCGATTCATTTTTATCGATCGGGTGCGAAAAAACCCTGCATTTTTGCCATATTACGTCCCTAGCCTCCAGTATGTCGCTCGTGCGTTGGCCCACCGCCAGGGGCTTGAGCCCCTTAAAATGCTCGTCTCTCAAAGCCTGGAACGCTATGGCACGCTGCCCGATTAACACGCGGTTTTTACTACATAAGACTTGCTCTTAATACTGGAGTGCATAGACTTCGCCGGTCTGGCCCACCTGACATACAAGTCCCGTAGGCCGGATGTGGCGCTAGATACTTTCGGCATTGAGCCGTTAATCCTTGAGGAGCAAAAATTCATGAGTAAAGGTTCTGCAACCATCGTAGCTTTGGCAGCATTTGTAGGTGGGCTGCTCATCGGCAATCTTACTGCTGGCAAGTTTGGACAGTTAGGGAACGGCGACGGACTCGATGCCGACGTTCAAGGTGTCGAAAACGAAGAAGGCATTCAGCGCTACCGCATCCCTGTCACCGACAAACAGCCTCACAAAGGCACCGAAGATGCATTGGTTACCATTGTCGAGTTTAGCGACTTTCAATGCCCCTTTTGCTCCCGCGTCAATCCGACCATTCAGCAAATTCTCAAAGAATACAAAGGCCAAGTACGTGTCAGCTGGCGCAACAATCCTCTGCCCTTTCATCAAAACGCCATGCCTGCTGCTCAGCTGGCCATGGAAGCATTTGACCAAGGTGGCGACAAAAAGTTCTGGCAGATGCATGACCTGTTGTTCCAAAACCAACGCGCGTTGGAACGTACCGATTTGGAGCAGTATGCCAAACAAGCTGGGCTAGACCTCAACAAGGTCAAGCAAGCCCTTGACGGTGACAAGTACAAAGACCTCATTCAGGAAGATCAAGCTCTGTCGACTAAACTGGGTGCCAGAGGAACCCCTGGGTTTTTCATCAATGGTCGACAACTGATGGGCGCGCAACCCTACGAGGAGTTTAAAAAGGTTATCGACGATGAAATCACGCGTGCCAAAGCACTCCTAAGCTCCGGAGTTGATCGCGAAGATGTGTACGCCGCATTCATGAAAAACGCTCTGACGGAGCACCAAGCCCAACCTGCGCCCGAACAAGCAGCGCGCCCCGGCCAGCCTGATCCGGGTGTAGCGTACAAAGTTCCCGTGGGCGATTCTCCTGTCAAAGGGGCCTCGGATGCTTTGGTGACCATTATTGAAGTCTCTGAGTTTCAGTGTCCTTTCTGCAAACGCGTGCTTCCCACCCTTGAGCAGATCCAGAAAACTTATAAAAACGATGTACGGGTTGTTTTTAAGCACAATCCTTTGCCATTTCACCAAAATGCCATGCCGGCATCCGAAGCTGCTTTCGAAGTACGCAAGCAGCTTGGAGATAAAGGCTTTTGGGCGTTTCATGATGCGCTCTTTGAAAACCAACAGGCCCTGGAGCGTCCGGAGCTTGAAAAGCATGCGGCTGCACTCAATGTGGGCGGAAAACGCATCAATATGGCTCAGTTTAAACAAGCCCTGGACAAACATACTCACAAAACCGCCATCGAAGCAGACCAGAAGCTGGCCCAGCAGTTTGGTGCATCAGGAACGCCCAGCTTTTTCGTCAACGGCCGCAACCTTCGGGGTGCCCAGCCCTTTGAAAATTTCAAACAACTCATCGATGAAGAGCTGAAAAAAGCCAAAGCCAAAGTGGCCTCAGGCGTACCACGTGCCAAGATTTACGATGAAATTCTAAAGACTGCCCAAGCAGAAATCAAAGCAGCCCCGCCTTCTGCAGGACGCGAAGAACCCGATGCCAATAAAGTTTACGCGCTCAAGATTCCAGCGTCGGCTCCTCGCAAGGGTAACCGTAATGCCCCGGTGACCATTCAGATGTTTAGCGAGTTTCAGTGTCCCTTTTGTGGGCGAGTTAAACCCACCGTCGAGCAGCTGCTTGCGGCCTACAAAGGCAAAATTAACCTCGTCTGGCGTGATTTTCCCTTGCCCTTCCATGACAACGCCATGCCTGCAGCCGAGGCGGCTCGGGAAGTGCTCGCACAAGGCGGTGAGCAGAAGTTCTGGGCTTTCCATGACCTTTTGTTTTCCAATCAACAAAGCCTGTCACGTGCCGATCTCGAAAAATATGCAGCACAGGTTGGCGGCATTGACATGGCCAAGTTCAAAAAAGCACTGGATTCCCACACACACCGTGATGCGATTCAGTCCGACATGAACGCCGTACGCGAAGCAGGTGCACAAATCGGAACCCCTGCATTCTTCATCAACGGCAAGCTATTACAAGGCGCACAACCATTCGAGAACTTCAAAGCAGCAGTAGACAGTGCGTTGAAGGAAAAGTCCTAACTGCGTGTTAATCGTCATGAAGCCTGGCGCAAGCCAGGCAGACATCGATCGTGTTGTAGAGGAGATAAGCAAACACGGCTTTAAAGCGCACCCAATTCCGGGAGCCCAAGGCACCGCGATTGGGATCACGGGCAATCGCGGTCCCGTGGAGCCAGGGCCTTTTGAATCGCTCGCCAATGTCCTGTCCTGCATTCCCGTTTCTCGGCCTTACAAACTTGTAAACCGCGATGCGAAACCCGAAGGAAGCACCATCACCGTACGAGGAGTCACTATTGGGCCAGGCTCCTTTACCGTGATGGCAGGCCCCTGTGCCGTCGAATCACGCGATCAAATCTTGGCCACAGCCCATGCGGTCAAACAAGCAGGCGCGTCCGTTTTGCGGGGAGGCGCCTTCAAGCCTCGCACCAGTCCCTACGCGTTCCAAGGCTTGAAAGAAGAAGGCCTTAAACTGCTCGAAGAGGCTCGGCTTCAGACAGGACTGCCTGTCATCACCGAAGCGAAAGACGTGGAGACCTTACCGCTCGTGGTCCAATCCGCAGACATTGTGCAGATTGGTGCCCGAAACATGCAAAACTTCTCGTTGCTTGAAGCCGTCGGAGAGCAGCCCAAGCCCGTGATGCTCAAACGAGGGCTTTCCTCCACCGTGTCCGAATGGCTGATGGCTGCTGAATACATCGCAGCACGCGGCAACCTCCAAATCATCTTGTGTGAACGCGGTGTACGCACCTTCGAGACCACCACACGTAACACCTTGGATCTCGGAATTCTTCCCAGCCTTCGCGAGTTCACTCACTTGCCCATCGTCGTCGATCCGTCCCATGGCACAGGCCATGCCGCTAGCGTTCCTGCCTTGGCACAAGCCGCCGTGGCTGTCGGAGCCGACGGGGTGATGGTCGAGGTGCATCCCGAACCATCCAAAGCCTTGTCCGATGGACCACAATCGCTCAATTTCCAGCAATTTCAATCACTTATGGATGGGGTGCGCGCCGTGGCCAAGGCGCTTGGAAAACCTTTGTCCGAAGCCGATATGCCGTCGGATTGACAGCTCCGGTGGCCGACATTAAGCTGCGCGCTCGAAAAAACTGGGGTGAACTGTATGGCTAAAGCACCTGCTCCGGAACATCAGATTGTCGAGGAGCTTCATTTTCGCAGCGATAATGCCTATCTGTGTCTATTACTAAACCGGCGCACCAAAATGATCCGCGTGATCGACTTCAGAGCTGGAGCGTTGCCAGCAAAGCGGCTCTTCATTCAGTCGGTGGCCCAACGTGAAGGCGTTGAGAAAGTCATCACGTTGGTAGAAAAAGACGAAGTCTCTGCTTGGACCCGCGTCGGATTTGTCCGCGAAGGACAGATTCCCGGGTTCTACAAACGTAGCGACGGCCACTTACTTGGTTGTGTCATCAGTGAAAAAACAGCTTCCATTGAAGTAAGCGACGAAGGCTTCAAAACCGCAGAGCGCACTATTAACCAAGCCAAACGTGCAGCCACCAAGATTAAAGAGACCATTCCTGGCATCTCCTTGAAAGTCGTCGAGGCTAAAGCCGCTATCAGCGCACGCGATCAAGCCTGGAAAAAAGGGACTGCCGTAGGCGCGTTCGATACATTCGGCCGAGGTGTTGAACGGTTTTTTGTCGAAACCAATATGAGCAGCACCAAGCGTAGTAGCAGTAAGTCCAAAACAAAACCCAAAGCCAACTACATTGCTGCAGAATTTCAAGACTGCTTTGGACACTCACTGATTGAAATCTTACGTAGCCCCGAAGATGACCAAGAAGTACTTGCGGTGTGTGGCGCGTTGCGGGTCATTTCAGAAGAGCTCAAAAACCGCGGCATTGTTTCTGCATTTGGATTCTCAGCAAACAACGATCTGGCACTTAGCACAGCGTATATCGCAGCAGGATTTCGTAAAACGGGCCTTTTGGCTCATGGCATTTTGCACAATGGCGAACGTCGCGATGCGATTTTATGGACACGCAAACTTGCCAATCCAGGTGATGAAGACAAAGATAAATTTGAGAACTAACGACTATGCCAACCTATGAGTATCTTTGTGATGCGTGCGAACAAAAATTCGAAGTTGAACAACGCATCACCGAAGACGCTATCAAAAAATGCATTCATTGCGGTAAACTCAAGGCAAGACGGCTGATCACTCAAGGCAACTTTATTCTCAAAGGAGGCGGCTGGTACTCGGACCTGTACAGCTCCAGCTCTGCCACTTCCAACAAAAAGCCATCCTCTACCACCAGTCAATCGACGCCTGCGCCTTCGGAATCGAAACCGGTCAAAACAGACACCTCAGCGACTTCTGCAAAGCCGGCTGCGAAAGAAAAAAAGCCGTAAGATAACGCACGGTATCTTACCAATTAACGACGGCATTCCTACAGACACCAAACTACGACTTTTCGCGTGCTTGACGAGCAAGCACATCGTAACGGGCTTTGAGGCGATCGAGTTCTTGACTCGATAGCTCTTCAATATCCATAAGCGCATTGCTTGCATCATTCGTGGCACGAATAAGTTCGTCCAACTTGAGTTGCAACGCTTCTGTATCTCTATTTTGGGAATTTTGAATCAAAAACACCATAAGAAACGTGATGATGGTTGTAGTGGTGTTGATAACCAACTGCCATGTATCCCCAAAACCAAACAATGGGCCACTCAATGCCCACAAGAGCACCATGCTCAACGCAATAATAAAGCTTAACGGATTACCCATCGCACGCGAGGTGGTTTGAGCTATTCGTGTAAACATGTCTCTGTGTGCCATGGCTGACCCTGTTACATGTCTTTATAAACCACGGCTACTGAACATCTGCCTGGGGCTGGTTATTCCCACATGGTGAGTCTTTGGGTACCCTAGACCACACCGCCACCCTGCGTCCATCTAGGACCGTCGCTGCTGGAACTATGCCAATTGATGGTAACTTATTGAAATATATGTCTAATTATCATATGCTCGCCGGGATAGCCTCATTTTGGAAAAATCGGATCGATATTTGCTTCTCTTATCCATGTGGGGATATGCCCTTCAAACGTGCGGATGTTTCACTTTCTCTTGCAAATGAACTCATTCACGACTAAGTGTGCGACTGTGACACGGCTTATACGGGCCTTGGTAAGTGCGAGCTTGCTTGGATTGTTCTTTGCATCGAGTGCATTGGCACAGGGCTCTGCCATGATTGACCTCGAAAGCGCTCGTGAGCAGTTGAGGTACGAGCCCAAGGTCGCCGAGGTGGTTCGTAAGTGTCTTGAATTTTTCCGAGTCAGCCCTGAAAACTTTGACGGCATGCGTCGCGCAGCACGCCATCGTGCAGCGCTGCCTTTGCTCGCCGGCGGCTACCGTTTCGATGTGGATGACTATGCCCGTTTCGAAGAACAAACGATTACCGCACCACGCCTTAACGACGAAAACACCAATCGTAAAGCACATGCCTTTACTATCGGCGCAGTGTGGGATTTGCGTGAGTTAGTATTCAACCCTGCGGAAGTCCAGGTGTATGGTATCATTGGCGTGCAACGCGACTTGCTCTTGGAAGCTACGCGTACGTATTACCTACGCCGTCAGCTTTTGTTGCGTCTTTTACTCCGCCCACCAGAAGATGAAGTGGCTCGCGAAGCCTTAAACTTACGTATTGATGAGTTTACCGCACTGCTTGATGTGCTTACTGGAGGCTGGTTTAGCCGTGCCACTGAAGTAAGATCACGGAAAGCAAAGGCAACTGCTGGCTCCCACAGTGCCAGTAGCCAGGCACGCTAATCCGGAATTTTCGGCATGAACCAATATTGGTTACTTAATCCAGGACCTGTAAACACCACCGCGTCCGTTAAGCAGGCAGCCTTAGGCGTTGACTTGTGCCACCGTGAACAAGAATACAGCGCATTGATGGCTGAAGTACGAAATAAACTGCTTTTAGCCACGAATCTTTCTCCTGAGCGCTACTTCCCGGCACTCCTTGCAGGCTCTGGAACAGCCGCGGTGGAACTTGCGGTTGCCTCTATCGTAAGGCCTGAACGCACACTGCTCGTCATCAATAACGGCGTGTACGGTGCACGTATATTGAAAATGGCTCAGGTCCATGGAATTCGCACCAAAGAACTCACCTTTGCCTGGCATGAGCGCCCGCATCTTAAGGCGATTGAACAGACCCTTGAGGAGGATGCATCTATCGATGCGGTCGCCTTGGTGCACCACGAAACCACGACGGGATTGCTAAACCCAGTACAAGAAGTCGGAGCATTATGCCGGCGCTACGACAAAATTTTGTGTTTGGACTCCGTATCAGGACTCGGCGGAGAAGACCTCGACATTGAAGGGTGGGGCATTGACCTTGTGGCATGCACAGCCAATAAATGTTTTCATGGCCTGCCAGGCGTCGCGTTCATTCTAGCATCCGAGCGCGCTAGAACGCACATTCAAGACGTCCCCCCTCGTTCGGTATATTTTGATCTCCGTAACTATCTGGAACAACAAGAAGCAGGCACCGTTCCCTTTACGCCTTGCATTCCAGGCACTTATACCCTCAACCAGGCACTGGATGAACTCCAACAAGAAGGCGGCATTACAAAGCGCATCGCCACCTATCGCGAGCGATCGACGTTCATGAGGCGGGAATTTAAAGCGCTTGGAATCCGTTTGTATCTCGACGAAGCACTGCTTTCAAACAGCATCACCACTTACCATCTTCCGCCGGGACTAACTTATCAAAGTCTGCACCATGCTTTAAAAAAGCGCGGATACATAATTTATGCGGGACAAGGAAAACTCGAACGCGACGTTTTTCGTGTAGCAAACATGGGACACGTTCCTATGGACGTTTACGTAGATCTTGTAGACTGCGTACGCCAAGTGCTGCGTGAGAGCCATAGCACTGCTACCATATAAAGATTTCCTATCACGACAGCAAAAAACCAATAACCCAGGTAGGCAAGCGGCCAGATATTTACACACCATGCTGCTATCGCCATCGCAACATGGTGATGTGTGGGGCCAATCCATTGAACTCGGCGAAAACACAAATAGCCCCCTGGTCGGCTAGAACCCGTGGAGCGATGAATCCAGTTCACATAGTTCACTAATAACGCATAACTAAGGCGCTCAAACAGGTTCTTAGGTTCGCCAGCATAGGCATGCAACGTGGTATCGATGGACGTGCGCTTAAGACGCTGCTTCACATCGTCTACCACACCACTATGCCAAATAAATGTCGCACCTAACGGTAAAAAAAATACAAACCACTGAAGCGGACCAAGTGAATACCCTGCTATCGATACACCTTGCCTACCGAGATAACATATCATTCCGACAAGCACGCTAAATGCGGTAACTCCATCTGCTATCCCATCATAAATGCGACCACGCCAGCCGCCTCCCCCATAACGGCGAGCAAGTTCACCATCGACACAGTCCAAGATCATCACACCCACAAAAAGCAACCCTCCCCATATCGGCCAGGGTGAAGGCAGCCCATAAAGTATGCCTGTGATGATACCAAGCGCCCCAGTTACCAATGTCACCTGGTTGGCAGTGACACCTTTTGGTCCAAGAACAGAAGCAATCCACCGTCCAGCAGGGCGAAACACGGCAGCATCCAGCACTTCATCGCGCACAGGCGCTTTGAGCCCACTCACGTGACTGTTTCCTTTAATGCAGGCGCAATAACTTCTCTGGCACGCGTTAAGTCTTGCTCAAAATCAATTTCTGTCCATGCAAAATCATCCACACGTTCAAAGCCAACTTCGGCAATCGTTAAAAAGCGATCAACTGCTGTTTCGTACTCGATATCGCTGCCTTGTTCATAAATCGTCTGATCAATCACCGTCTGAAGTAACGACCTATGTTGTTTGCTCACTTTAAAAAATCCCACCGATTCGCCACTGAGATCATATTTTGTATTGGCATCCAGCCGCCGAGCAATCGACATAGCGCGCCCCTCACGTACGCCTATCATCATTTCTTCACCAGTTTCGGACGAACGCGTGTCTATCAACACACAGTTAGGATGAGAACTTTTCAAAAGCCGCTCAAAGAGCGCTGGACTGTAATACACGTCCGCATCCATAAAGATCACGTCGTCGTGGGCTTCCGCCAGGCCTGATTTTAAAGACACAATGGAGCCTTGTCGAAAGTCACGGTTGAATACCCATTTGATTGGCAAGGGCAATTCCAACGATTCTACAAAATCACGAATATGCTCTGACAAATAGCCTGTCACAATGATCGCTTCTCTAATACCGGTACTTACATAGGTACGAAGGTGCCGCTCCAACAATGTCTCGCCTTCAACTTCAAGCAAACATTTAGGAAGCACTTGAGTGTACGGGGCAAGACGTTTGCCCACACCTGCTGCCAACAACACCGCTTGCATTAGCGCAACGAGGCCCAAGCACGTTTGTAATCATCAAAGGTGCCAATCTCAGTCCACCCTTTGTAAATATCTACAGCCTGTACCTCGCCACCTTGATCGATAATCTCCTGTAGAACATCGGTAAGCTTGGCGTCCTGAACGCGAGCCGCTTCGTGATACGTCTTACCGTTAGCTTTCTGAGCCGCAGAGTGCCATGTCTCTCGAAGGATTCGACAACCGTGATCCGTTAACATCAACATTCCCACAAACTCACCACTGGCAGAACCGGACTTGATATTGGTCCCAATCTGTTTGACACGGATAGGTTCATCAGACGTCAAAAAACGAACCGAGTCTTTTTCCACTACCGGAGCATCCAACGTCACAAGATCGCGTTTGCTGTCGTTTGGACGATCGGCGATGGAGCGATCGACAGCTACGGTGATATCCGCAGGAGAGCGAAGCAACTTTTCCAACACGCTGCGATCAAACAGTACATCGCCATAGAGAACCACTACACGTTTACTAAGCTCTTTGTCTGCTTTAAATAAGCTGACAACCTCGCCAGTCTCAGCATAATCGTCATTGTCGTAGGTCCGAATGTTAGGCACATCAATGCGATCTTTGAGATAGCCGCGTACCACTGCAATGTCTTTAATGTTGCAGCTATTTAGCGCTTCAACCTGTCGTTCCAGCAGCGTTTTTCCACGAATATCAAGCATGGCTCGCGGACGATCTTCAATTAACGTGCCGAGCTCTGGCTCATAACCCGCTGCTAGCACCACCGCCGTCACCGCACTTCCGTCTGCAGGCAAATATGCCTTTTCTTCGGTTTTCATATTCTGAACCCCGATGATTTCGTACACATCGTTCAGAGGAACAACCAGTCCGTCCACAGCGCCTGTCGAGCCAGCTTTGCGCATCGTATGGAGTGTCTCGCGCATGGCTTTGATGGAACTACGGATGGCGTGGTTTGCACATATGATCAGCTTAAAACCTGCTTTGGAAAGCTGCTCTACCGTTGCAGACTTGTACGTCGTAGGCACGCACACCAATGGTGTTTCGCGATCCCATTGCTTCGCAAAGCTAATGACCTCATCGGGGCTTTCCGATTTAGAGTGTATCAGCACCATGTCCGCGCCAGCATCGGCATAGCTGCGAGCACGCTTGAGTGACTCTTCCATGCCCCAGCCTGCAATCAGGGCTTCTGTGCGTGCAATCACCGCAAAATCCGGTGAACGACGTGTATCTAAAATGGCGCGAATTTTACCCGTATGTTCTTCAACGCTGGCAAGCTCACGCTTGACGCCGGCATAAAACGAACAACGCTTAGGAAAACTGTTGTCTTCAATACATACCGCAGCGACTCCCGCTGCTTCATATTGCTTAACCATATGAATGACGTTGATGGCATTGCCATAGCCATTGTCACAATCTGCAATGACAGGAATGTCGGTGGCTTCAACCATTTGCCGCGCATAAGCAAGATTGTCCGCCATCGAAAGAATGTTGGCATCGGGAATGCCGTAGCTCGCTGAAATCTCGAACCCACTTGCCCAGACTCCATCGAACCCAGCTTCTTGAACCAGTTTTGCGGACAACCCGTGATGGGCACCTGCAATCACAATCGGTCCAGGTTGTTTTAGGAGTTGGCGTAGCTTGCTTGCACCTTGCATAGAATCCTCTAGTTTAGGCCGGCTGGCCGGCCGAAGTTGGGTTTGCCACTGTGACACAGATCACAGAGAGAGTCATCTGATTTTGTAAGTTATTGAAAATCTAGGATAATTTTAAAGAACCCTGTACCAGGGCATGCTGAAGAAACTGAGCCAATAACTCGCACAGGTCTTCAATAAAGCGTGGTGTAGCAGCCTGATTCTGGGCCTGCAAGGTGCGCATCACTGTTTCCTGACATGAAAGCTCGGGAAACTGCTGCCAGGCCTTCACAAGCTCGACACTTGTCGGATTGAGCGTCCAGGTATGCACACGCTGGGTCTGAGGATGCCGGAAAATGCCAAGGGTCGTTGGACGTGCGGGAGAGTCAGCACGCAGTGTTGCCTCGTATACCGGATAAGTCACGTGAAGCAGCCTAAGCGTTGGATTGACTGCGACAGGCAATCCAAAATCAAAGGCTTCCACATGACGGGGGAACGCCGCAGGCATGTTGGCACATTCCCAGCATGCCGTTTCATAGCGCAGGACATCTTGAACTATCTTCGGAATATCCATCGACTTGTGCCCAGGCGATGGTGATTGAACGTAATCGGAAAACTCCGCAATCACATCCCGAATATAGCGGCTCAAAGGACCTCTCTCGGCAAGATAGTAGCCAAACCAGAGTGCCAGCTGCGCCTCGCCCAATAGCTTCTTTGTGCGAGGCAGTGCACGTTGGACCATCGAAAACAACCGATGACGCACCATCTCTCGATAAAGTTCCCAGCGCTCGGGTGTGCCACATAACGCACCTGATGAAAGGTCTGGCATATTCTCCGCCAAACACACATCACGCGCCTCTGCTTGTTGTGCTTCGAGGCTCATACGGTGCACGCTTCTACACGAAGCGACTTCGTTGCTCGCTTGTAAATATGTGACAACCGTTTGACTTCAGCCATCAGTACGGGAAAGTCTGGGAAATTATCGTCACGTTCCAACAACACAGGCCTAGGACCCAAACGATGGAGCGCATACTCCAAGAGGGCATATACCGGCTCTGAAATAGGCTCAGCATGCGTATCGATAATCACGCCTTCCTGATGCACCCAATGGCCTGCGATGTGGATTTGCACCACGCGCTCTGCAGGAATGCGATCCAAATAGGCATACGGATCAAAACGATGATTGATACTGTTCACATAGACATTGTTAACATCCAATAGAAGCAACGCATCAGCCCTGTCCATCACTTCGAGCAGAAAATCAACTTCAGACATGTGAGGTGAATCAAGGTTGGCATAGTAACTGACGTTTTCCACCGCAATGGGAAGCTCTAAGGCGTCTTGTAGCTCTTGAATCCGCGTGACTGCTGTGTCGATAGCTTCTTGATTAAAAGGAAGGGGCAAAAGATCATGCAACATATGCCCTTTTACTTCGGTAAAGCAGAGATGCTCACTGTGCCATGGCGCACGCACCTGCTCTTTCAAGAATCGTCGTAATAAAGCAGTGTATTGTGGATCAAACCGTTGGGTATTTCCTAATCCCAAAGTCAACCCATGCGTTAAGAGCGGCCAGTGAGCTTGGGCACCCTCCAACATGGCAGGGTATCTTCCGCCACGCTCGATGTAGTTCTCTGGATGAATCTCCAGAAACGTCAGCTCCTGCGGCCTCGCCTTTAACAAAGCTTCAGCAAACGGATAACGAAGCCCTAAACCAATCCCATGAAAGCTATCGTGACCTAGCATAGACATGTATACGATAACCCCTTTAAACCAACACATCCGTGTCCGCGCAAGGCGGGCACGGATGTGCCATACAAACTAGTACCAATCGAAGCTAGCTTACTTAGTTGGTTCAGCTTCGGTCGTACTGCCACATGAGCCAGCTCCACAAGAGCCCTCTGCAGCACCTTCGGTTGCGGCGCCTTCCGCTGCAGTTCCCTCTGCAGGGGCTGCTTCCGCACCCGTGGTGGTTTCCGTAGTAGTGGTCTCTTCATCACTGTCACCACAACCCATACCCGCCAGGCTGAAAGCCGCGGTCGCCATCACGATCAGCTTTTTCTTCATATCCATGATTTTCTATCCTCCAGTGTACTTTTCCAAAGCAAACGACGACCTTCTAACACGATCGCCTCGTCCTCGTATGCCGGAGCTCCTTGATCCGCCGGATGCAGAACGACTTAGGCAGACTAGAACAAAGCGTGGGAAAACTTCAAGCGAAAGGCGCTAAGAAGCCCTGGTGTGAAGGATCCCCATCGTAGCATGCCACTCTTCACAAATTGGCATGAATTGTAGAAAAATGAGACTTAAGTGGCGTGTTTTTAATGTAAAATCGACACTCTAAGGCTCGTATGTAATCCATGCGCCGGCATTCTTCAAAATACCGCTTGGAAGGCCGGTATCGAATTTACAACGGTACATGTGGATTACTTACGCGCCGCACGAAGCCGTTCAATCATGCTGTCACGCCTGACAAGTATGGAAGGCTCTGCACAGGACCACCCACCAAAGGCTTGCTCCAAGCAGGCTGCAGCAGCCATACACAACTGATCGTTTCCCCGTTTGGCAATCAGCTGCACAGCCAGCGGCAGTCCATCCTCGTCATGCCCCACAGGTACCACTGTCGCTGGAAACTCCAGGACATTGATGACGGCGGTGTACGCCACATCCAACGGATTAAGTAACGACATGTTATGGGGTGGAGCGGTCCGTGTATACACAGGATAAAGTAACACACCATCGTCGCCCAATATGGTTTCCAAATCGTGTCGCAACGCATGCCCTTCTTGAACCAAGCCATGGAGAGGTGCCACGCGTTTAGGAAGTTTTCGAAATGCCTTATCCAAAGCTGCAATTCCAAGCGCTGGCGCAGTATGTTCCGAGCGACCCAATACAACTTTCAACCCTTCCTTCCAGAATTCAATGCCCTGACCACCACTAAGCACTTCGGCATAACTCGTGCTTTGAACTTCCAACATCATGGCGCTCCAGATTTCAAACGAGCGACGTAATCTAGGCTCATCAAGTTCCTGAACATGCGCTCCTATGTCGCGAAACAGTGTTGCAGACTGCTGGATCCCCGTTGTAACGGCACTAGAAACACGCTGCCGCCCATTGGAAGCCGCCACATACACACGTAAGGCCTTGCCCTGCATTGGTTCCACGGGCATTCCCCCAGAAGCATGGGTGAGACCCGCTTCAGCAATTACGCGCAATATCAAACGGAGATCTGCCACCCGACGTGCAATAGGACCACCCGTTAGATAGGGCGAAAGCGCTGCTTGCACTTCAGGGAAATGGTCCGTATTGGGCACCAAGCGTCCCGTGGGCTTATGAGCCACTGCGCCACAAAATGCTGCGGGTAGCCGAATAGAACCACCAAGGTCTGAGGCAAGCCCAAAGGGAGCGCCTCCTGAAGCCACGATGGCACCATCGCCCCCACTTGAGCCACCGGAGGTGCGAGAAAGATCCCATGGATTTGAGGTGCACCCATAAAGATGATTAAAACACTCTATCCACATGCCTCCTTCGGGCACATTGGTTACCCCAAGCACCACCGCACCGGACTGTCGAATCCGACGAACGATTTCCGCATCTGCGGTAGCAATGTGATCCTTACGATGAACCAGCCCTCCTGTCTGAGGCATTCCTTGAACCGCCCAGAACTCTTTGACAGTGCAGGGCACACCTAACAACGCGGGCAAGGCATCAGGATCAGAAGCAGTCGCAACCTGTTGATCGGCCAGTTGAGCTTCTTTTCTTGCCTCATCAAAGCGCTCGGCGACTACGGCATTGATGCGTGGATTAACGTCCTCGATGCGTTGAATATGATCCTCAACGACCTCCTGTGCCGAAAGCTTTTTTTTACGAATACTTTCAGCCAGTTCTACAACGGATAGCTCTAAGCTTACGGGCCTTGACACGCTGACTCCATAGCACGTTTTTGAGCCAGTACCGCATGAGCTTGTTCAGCTACTGCCATAACTAGATGGCCCATTTTCGGATGCTTTGGAACGATGTCTGCTTGCAAGCCATAGCTATGCAGTACTTCAGTCGTGATGGGGCCAATCGAAGCTACGGCCATCTCGGTTAACAGCTTGGTGATACACTCTGTATCCAGTCCAAGCTGCTTTGCACATTGTATGACATGGTCCACCTGAGTGGCACTGGTAAATAAAGCCACATCACGTTGCGAAGCAACGATGGCTTTGACGGCCTCTGTAAGCGCTGTGATATCTTCGGGCATTGCCCATGCATACACAGGCACACGACGAACATGCGCACCGCGATCGTTAAGTCCTTGGATCAACATGGGGTTGCTTCGCCCATATTCCTGCACAGCGACAGTCCGACCTTGGATAGGTACCTCGCTGTCCAACGTGACCAAGAGCTCTCGCCATGTGTTGGGCTCTGGCACACGCACATCAGGTTCAAGCCCCAGCTCTTTCAACACAGCCACTGGTTTAGGTCCACGACACACCAACGTCACCTGACGTAACCAGTTTAGGACTTCCTCTTTGGGCCAAGAAAGCGCCATGGCATCAACCAACATGCGTGTACCAACACCAGTCAGTAATATGAGAACATCACAGCCACTGGTTTTAAGCGACTGACCAAATGCGATGGCTTCGTGCTGATCTTCAATAGGAATTTCACGCATGGAGGGCGCAACATGCACGTCGGCGCCATGCTTCTGAAGAAGGTTTTGCATCTCTTGGCTGCGTCGCGACTCAAAGCTCACCACGCGTATGCCCTTGAGCTTATCTGCAGCAAAAGCCATAGGTTAAACTGTGAACCATCATTAAGAGGGAGCGGGAAATGGGATTCGAACCCACGACTTCAACCTTGGCAAGGTTGCACTCTACCACTGAGTTATTCCCGCACTAAGGTGGGTTTTAAAGCATTAATACCCACGCGACCGGATCTGGTATGTCAGTAGCGCCCCAATTGTCAAGTCATCCGCAGGATTATTACTCGTAACGGAGGCCCTCCACTGGCGGAAGCCGCGATGCCCACCAGCTGGGTAGCAACGTTGCTGTGGCACAAATGCCGAGCGCTATCACGACAGTAAGCACAAATTCCACCCAACTTGTACGCACCGGCAGATGATCCACAAGATACACTTTTGGATCCAAGGCAAACTTATACACGCTCAAATAAGCACATACGCCACCCCCAAGTACTAAGCCACCGAGTGTCCCCGCTAATCCAATCATAGCACCTTGAAAACTAAACATGGCGAGGATGTTCCTTCGTTTCGCACCCATGGCTTTAAGAATGGCTATCTGACGTTTTCTTTCGAGAACAATCATAATCAATGTGGCAATGACATTAAATGCAGCCACGAGAATAATGGTTGCAATCACCAAGCTAAGAGCAACTTTCTGAATTTCCAACGCCGTAAAGAGATTATGATTTAATTCTCGCCAATCCATGGTGTGGTATGGACCTTGCCCCAGAGCACCTTCAAGTTTTCGAGCAACGCGAGGAGCACTTTCTAAGTTATGCAAACGAATTTCGACACCTGTGACGGTATCGCCCTGGTCAAAAAACTTTTGAGCTGCATACAGATCCACGTAGACCAACCGACTGTCATACTCTTGAAATCCAGCTTCAAAAATGCCCACGACGCGGAACCGTTGCGTGCGTGGCGTCATCCCAGATGGTTTCCAAATACTGACGTCCAAACCTGTCAGCGGAGAATAGACGGTCACCTCATCTCCAACCGAAATGCCTAACGTACGTGCCAAGGTGTTTCCCACCACGATCCCAGCAAGCGAAGAGGAAGTAGTCTCATCTGCGGTGTCATGGTTTTCTAGACTTTCAAGCAACGCATTTTCCGCATCTTGGCTAAGATCGAGGTCTTCTCCTCCGTGGGATTTTAAGGACTGCTCCACTTGTGTTGGACTTGGAACCGACACCTGAGGCACTTTCGTGGAAGTACGGCTAGTATCTGAATCCCTTCCTTCTTTGGAAGCCAGACCAAGATTGCCCTGTTCGACTTCACGTAAAATTTTGTTGAAGTCCGCTGTATCCGAATCGGTGAGCTCAAGATCAAGCGCAAGAACGGCGGGTTTTGCGCCTGGTTGACGCAACCCTTGAAGCGAGCCTTTGATAATTTGCTTAGGCAAATCAAGCACTTTGTGCATCTTCAAAGGGTCAATGCCTTTTACAAGCACGCCAGAAACTCGATCCCCTTTGGCCAACATCATGTCATCGATACGAAAGGGCGCTGCTCCTGCAACTTCCCTCATATGCTCGGCTTTGCTGATCACCGTGCGATACTCTTCAAAATCAAGGCCATATTTGAGCACAAGCACATGGGCATTCACGCCCAAGACTTTATTGCGAAACTGTTCCTGAAAGCCGGAAGTAATGGACATCACCGCCAAAAGGGCGGCCACACCAAGTGCGACGCCGGTCACCGCTACGACTGTAATTACGGAAAGAGTGGTGCCTTTTCGGGCACGTAAATAGCTATAGCCAAGCTGCCATACGTAGTGCATCGGAGTGAAAGACTGCTACCATAAGTCTTATCCTATGACCAAGCCGGCTACCACGTATTCTTGGCAACCCTTACGCACCTTGAATGCCTCTCAGGAACGTACGGCTCAAACCACGTTAAAAGAAACCGAATCCCACCTTGAAAAAGCGCTTGCCAAAGTACATCAACTCAAAACCACCCTCGCTTATTGGCAAGAACAGAAAGCCGTGACGAGAGGCAATCTTAGAGAACGTTTAAATGGAGGTTGTAGTGTAACCGAATTAAAGGGTAGGGCAGCCTTTATTGAATATTGTAACTCCAAAGAACACCACCAACTCGAAAAGTTACATGAAGCAGAGCACCAAGCACGACTGGCTACCAAAGCACTTGTCGCTGCCAAAGACAGCTTACACACAGCCCATGCGCATAAAAAAGCTTCGGATCGTCACTACGAAATTTGGCTTCAACAACAACGCAAACGACGAGAGCTTTCTTCCGAACTCGAACAGGAAGAACAATATACCGCACGTTCTCATTTCCCTCGCCCAGATACCTCTGGGCCCAAGTAGAATAAAATCATCCCCATGACACCACCATCACATTCTATCAATCCAAGTTCCGACGAAAGTGCCGTAGTCGACTTATTCGGAACAGAAGAGTCTTCCGACTACGATTTTCAAGGGGCCTGTTTTGACTTGGAACAACCCAAGGATCGCCAAATCATCGGCTTCATTTTATCCCAAGCACTGTACGGCGAAGCTACCGGTGTTTACTGCGGCAAATCGCTTTATGCTGCGCATTCTTTGGAAGCCGCTCGATTTTACGTAAAGCAAGCAAGACAGGAACTTGGACATCTACAAATTTTTGCAGAAATTTTTCGCAGTCTAGAATTACAGCCACAACCCCCTCATTGGGTGATTCGACTCTTGGCTGCCCACAATAACTACTATCCGTTAAAAGTATTAATGGAACATGCCATTGGTGAAGGCATGGTGCTCGACGTGTTTAAAGATGTACTCCTTCAAACCTTGCCAGATGCTGACCCACGTGTTTTCGACATTAAGAAAAAACTAAGAATCATTTGTCGAGAGGAACGAGAACATGTTGCATGGGGCGAAAAAGAAACTCGTCGCATGCTTGAAATAAAGCCTTGGCTAAAGACCCCTTACTATGGCCTTGTTGAGTTACAACTTGCAGCCATTGGTATCTTGGCCTGGACACTTCAAAGACGTCTCAAGGGGCACCCAGTGCTGACGCATCTTTCTGCATTTGCCAAACACATTCGAGAGCGTGTGTATAAGCAATGTCAGGAACTTGGCTTTGCGCCCGCTAAACGCCCAAGCCTATTCGTGCGATTACGAGCAATCACGTGGGGGCTCATGCTTTACGTTCGTAGCCGATTTGCTCGCAGTCGTTCAACGCTAGAAAAAACGTACCGCCGAGAGTTGGGGTTTGAATCAACGAATTAGTTGCTGCTAGCGCCTATCAAGCCTAGGCTTGTTCCGATGCAGTTAGGGACGCTAAAACTGATAGCCATATGTGTATTAAGTGCAATGTTGCCAACGTCGTTGCCTTGGCGTCATAGCGTGCTTGCGCAAGCAATTACGTCTGAGCCCGTTCGCATATTCGATCCAACAGCTGTGGTTTTAAAAGACAGTGATCCAGTTAACCAAGCCAAGCGTGCTCTTGCTGCACATCAACCAGAAAAAGTTGCCGTTTTGCTGGCAGATCCCTCGAAAGTCAGCTCTGATCCGTTGGCGCAAGGCCGCTGGTATTGGCTCCTTGCAAAGGCTGCGCTTGCTCAAGCAAAGTGGTCCACGGCAGCCCAATGGTTCAATACCCTAGCCAACACGCACCATCCTCTGTCCATGCATGCACGCTTGGAATATGCCAAGTTGTTGTTAAACAACGATCCTCTTTCAGCTGCAATGATTGCTTCTCAGCTAAGTGGATTAAGTCCGGGTGGATACGAAGCTAAAGCATTAGAAATCAAGGCACTGGCTAAAGCCAACGTATTTCAGGACGCTCTCAAACGCACGGAAGTCTTGCTTGCTGAAACAGCACCAAGCACGGCGGGAGCAACTTTCTTATTACCTCTGGCCGACGCCTTAGCCACACAACCCAATACAGAGTATAAAAAAATTGCACTGTCCTATTATCGAAGAATTGCAAGCCGTCTACCACTGCAGAAAATAGGAAAAGACGCTAAATCCAAAGCTGAGCTTGTTTTGAGCCAATTGTCAGCATCAGACCAGGAACAACTCAATGCTTGGTCTGAGGACGACAGCTTCGCTTATGCACTGGCACTCTTTAACGCTCGGGAATACGAACAGGCTGAAGCCTATTATGCCGAGCTTACAACACGCTTTAGAGATGCGCCCTATTGCCAAGCACGCTTTATGCAAGCCCGTGCTATGTTGCAACGCAAATCTAGAAAAGACGGCGCGCCATTAATGAAACGTGTTGCCGAGGAGTGCGCAACACCCGCGATCCGTCCTCGTGCTTTTTTCCTGGCAGCAGAAGCCTATGCAAACATGGATGAACATGGCCAAGCTCGTATCTTGTATGCAAAGCTTGAACGCGAGTTTCCTTCTCACCGCTTGGCAGATGATGCCCGCTACCGTTCGGCACTGCTTCTACGACTTGACAAAAAAGAAGCACTCGCTGCTCAACTCTTAAAAAGCCTGCCCTATCGATATCCTCATGGAGACATGCGGCATGAAGCGCATTTTACCCTCGCATGGCAAGCGTACAGCCGTCGCAATTACGCAATGGCGAAAGTGTATCTTGAGAAACTTATTAAAGAACAACCACAAGAATCCTCAGAAGAAGGTCTCCATGGCAGAGGTTATTATTGGCTAGCACGTGTTTTAGAAAAATTGCATCAACGCAAACAGGCCACAGATCGATACCTAGAACTGCTACGTCGTTGGCCAATGACGTATTACGCGCAACTCGCCTGGGAACGCGCTGCACGCTTGGACCGCACATCGACTCAAAAAATCGCCAATTTTCTTTCATCAAGTGCTGAACCCTCGCTTCAGTTCACCTGGAAACATTTCATGGACAGCAATGATTTTCAGCGACTTCTTGAATGGTTTCGCGTCGGTGAATATGATTTAGCCAATACTGAAATCAAAACATTTTTATCAAATACGCAGAATCTCGATCGAGAAGACTGTTGGCTTATAGCCGCATTATTAAGTCATGCAGGAAAACAACCTGAAGCCATTCAAGTGCTGCGTACTCATCTCAAAGACCTCTGGAGCTATCCTCCGGTGGGAAAAGAACTTACACGCTGGCGGCTAGCCTATCCTTTAGCCTACCAGCCTCTCATCGAAACCGAAGCAACAAAACAAGGTGTCCCACCCAGCTTGGTACGTGCAATTGCACGCGAAGAAAGCAGTTTCGATCCCAATGCTGTTTCAGTGGCACGCGCCTATGGATTGATTCAGCTAATTCCTTCCACAGCGAAAACACATGCAACCCCTCTAAGGCTGCCTTACGATCCGATGTCGCTGAAAAATCCAGAAATCAACTTACCGATAGGCATTCACTTTCTTCGCTTCTTAAAGGACCGCTACTACAACAACGTGGCTTTTATTCCGGCGGCATACAATGCAGGGGAGACTGCTGTAGATCGCTGGTTACGTGAATACAACAGACATGAAGTGGATGAGTGGATTGAGAATATTCCCTATAGCCAAACACGTCGCTATAGTCGACGCGTGCTTCAAACCTATGGAATTTACCATTGGCTTGCGACACGGCAATTACCAGGGATGTGGCCCCATTGGCCATCTACCATCCAACACCACTGAAGCTATTCGGCTGTCAAAGCGGTTTGTAACTCTTGCAAGATTTTTTTAACCTTGGATGACACTTTAGTAGGCACCGCTACCTTTAGCACAGCCACATAGTCACCTCGTCCCCTGCCATCGAGCCGAGGCATGCCTTCGCCACGCAATACCACCGTATCACCCGGCTGGCTGCCTGCGGGGACTTTAACCTTAAGCATTTTATCATCCTCCAACGTTGGAGCATGCGTTTTGATGCCAAGTGCTGCATCGGGATAGCTCAACACAAGCTCGTATACCAGGTCGGCTCCATCACGCTGCAGTTGTGCATTCGTTTCTACGTGTACGGTAACATACAAATGCCCAGGAGGACCTTTACGCAATCCTGGCAAGCCTTTTCCAGCAACTCGCAACGTCTGCCCGTCATCAATGCCCGCAGGAATAGTCACGCTGACCGTACGTTCGTGCATGACTTCGCCTTTGCCTTTGCACTCAATACAGGATTCCTTCGCGATAAAACCTAGTCCACGACACTGCGAACACGTCTGGGACATCATAAAAGGACCACGTGCATACGTCATCTGACCTGCACCCCGACACGAGGGACACTCCTGTCGCTGATGCGACTGAGCACCCACGCCATCACACGCCTCGCAAGGTGCGCTATAGCGCAACTCGATGTCTTTTTTTATCCCGCTAAACGCTTCCTTCAGTGTCAACGACGCCTCTGCCGTCAGATCGCCTCCTCTGGCCGGTCCCTGCCGAGCTCCTCGTCGAGAAAAACCTCCTCCAAAAATATCCCCAAACAAATCTCCAAAGAGGTCCTGGACCTGGGATGCCACGTCCTCAAAGCCGCCCACCCCCCGATAACCCGCACCTTGAAGCCCTGCATGCCCAAAACGGTCGTATAAACCGCGTTTCTGAGGGTCGCTCAACACTTGGAATGCCTCGGACGCCTCCTTGAACAACTCTTCTGCCTGAGTGTCGTCCGGATTGCGATCTGGATGTAATTCCAGGGCCTTTTTCCGGTAGGCCTTCTTGATTTCCTCAACCGAGGCGCTGGCAGACACTTGTAGAACCTCGTAATAATCCCGTTTAGCCATGGCTTTGGAGCGCAACCTAAGCCTTTCGACCCCAAGGTCAAGTCACAATCGCCAATGACATCCTCTTTTCCCCGTATTTCTGTGTATGTGCATTTTCCGTGGTGCCGACGCAAATGCCCGTATTGTGACTTTGCAACCCGAGCCATCGATCCCATACACATCCCGCAACAAGGTTACACAGATGCGGTGCTTCAAGAGCTGTCCTGGCGAGCTCCAAGCTTTGCAAGTCACCAACTTGTTTCGGTGTTTTTGGGAGGAGGAACACCATCGTTATGGCAAGCCGAAGAAATTGATCGACTGCTCAAGGCTATCTGCGCTTCCTTCGAAGACGTCTCTCCTAAACTCGAAGTCACCATAGAATGCAATCCCGACTCGTTAAGTGCACCACAAGCAAAAGCGTTTGTACAAGCAGGCATTAATCGAATATCCGTTGGCGTTCAATCGCTCCAAAATAACCAACTACAGTTTCTAGGACGATTACACGATGCCAATGGTGCGCTTGATGCCCTTCGCTCTACGGCTCCGCACGTTAGCCGTCTGAGTGCGGACGTCATGTTTGGCATGCAGGGACAACAAACCTCAGATTTTATCCATGAGCTTGACAGATTACTCAGCATTCCTGTGAGTCATCTTTCCGTGTATGCCCTCACAGTAGAACCTCGTACAACGTTTGGTACGTTGTACCGACAAGGACGCTTACCATTAGCTACCGATAACACCTACGCTGAGTTATTTTCTGCTGCTGAAGACTTTTTATCTCGTCGCGGGATGGTACATTATGAAGTGTCTAACTATGCCCAGCCTGGAGAGGAGTCGATCCACAATCAACATTATTGGCATGGTGGTGACTACATTGGTCTTGGTGCAGGCGCCGTAGGTTGCTTGCCCACACATCCAGGACAAAAGCGTCGATACGTTAATCACGATGACCCCAAGACATACATGATGCAAAGCTCTGACTCTACTGTCGAAGCACAAGCCGAAACACTCAACGCAATAAGCCTCGTCAACGAAGCCTTGCTCCTAGGCCTACGCACACATGAAGGCGTCCATCTTGAAAGCCTTATCAAGAGAACAGGCCGGGATCCTGCCAAAGGCCGCGAACACGCTGTTGAAATACAACAAACCAGAGGAAATCTGACGGTAACACCTACCCATTGGCTTGTTCCGTCGAAACGTTGGCTACATTTGGATGGGATCGTAAGCTCTCTCTTCCAATCAGGATAACCCCCGTGAATGCCCTCATAGTCCGCAACATTCATAAGTACTACGGTAACTCTGCCGTTTTGCGAGGCGTGGACTTTCAACTTGAGCGTGGAACATTAACTGCACTTGTTGGCGACAACGGCTCAGGCAAAAGCACGCTTTTGCGAATATTGGCCGGCCTTAGTGCTCCTACCGATGGGCACATTCATTATGAGCGAGCGTCAAAGCTTAATAAAAGCTTACGTCATTTGATTGGTTTTGTGGGTCATGAAAGCATGCTCTATGCCGAACTGACCGGCCGAGAGAATTTATGTTTTTTTGGATCGCTCTACCACCTGCCAAAACTCCACGAACGTATTACTTCCCTAAGCCAACGATTCGCTATGGAAGACTGGCTCGATCGACATACGGGGACTTACTCACGAGGCCAACGACAACGACTGGCTTTAGCCCGAGCACTGATGCATGCCCCAGAATTATTGCTCTTAGATGAGCCTTTATCGAGCTTAGATGAACGATCTATGCATGCAGTGATTGAAGCACTCCAGCAAGAACAGAAGAACGGATGTATCATTGTGATGAGCACCCACAACCTGTCTGCCATCGCTTCGTTCACACCACAGGTCATTAAACTACAACACGGAAAGGCATTTCTAGAATGACCTTAGTGCGAGATGCATGGTTGGTCGTACGCAATGAGATCCGACTTGAACTGCGAACCAAAGAAATTTTTTACACCACGACCTTGTTTGCGTTGCTGATGGCAGTCATCAGCTCATTGGCATTTTACCTTGATCGCATCTCAGCACTTAATATTGCCCCAGGGGTATTATGGCTGGCGCTGGCTTTCTCCGGCATTGTCGCCATGAGCCGGAGCTGGCTTCGAGAAAGAGAATGGCTTGTTATCGATGCGTTGCTACTTTGTCCGATCTCACGAACAGCATTGTTCGCAGGCAAGAGCATTTCCGTGCTCCTCCTCATGATAGTCAACTCGGTATTTTTGACATTTTTTGTGGCAATATTATGCCATATTAGTCCGTTTTTAAGCCAAAATATTGCCAGAAACCTTGGCTTTCTCAGCCTGTTTCTAATGACGGGGTTGGTAGGGTTTGTGACTGCAGGAACCTTGTTCGCCTCGATGTCCGTACGCGCCAAAACACGGGAACTTACTCTGAGTCTGATTCTCTTTCCTTTATGTGCACCGGCCCTATTGGCTGCAGTGGTTGCCACCCGTGAGCTTTTTGCAGGAGCACCGAATGCAGAACTTTGGGATTGGGTCAGACTTTTGCTCGCCTTTGATCTGATTATGATTGCTGTATGTCCTCTACTGTTCGAACGGCTCTTTAGCAACGCGTGACATGAACTCGATCCTTTGAGACTTACAACTTTAACGACTCAATGACGTCTAAAATAATTGGATTACTCCAATCTCTACTTCCGTCGTAACGCAACCGGATAATTCCTTTAGCGTCGATAATCCAGGTTTCTGGGTAAAGCTTCGTTCCAAAAAGTTTTTGGACCACTTTTTTCGATGGGTCTAACAGTACTTTAAGCGGAGTCTGGCTTGGAAAAACAGGCTTAACGTCAGACCACTGCGCGTCTGTACTAATAGCTACAACTTCAACATCGTCGCGGTGCGAAACCATACTGGCCAAGCGTAGCAACGATGGCATTTCTGTAAGACATGGTTGACAGGTCACTGTCCAAAAATTGAGGATGATAATTTTTCCTCGATAATCGCTTAAGCGCCATGGTTTGTTGTTTTGATCTTGCAACGTAAAATTAGGAGCAGTCCTATTGTTCCCCATGTAATGAATTTCTGTCGTTTCGCCCGAAGCCCATTGATCGTAGACATCGTCGCCCAATAAAACACGCAATGGCGTTTGCCTACGTCTTAGCTCACCATCGGCAAAGGCAGCTCCTAAACAATACAGTAACGGCAAAATAACCGCTGCTGTCATGCCCCATACAATGATTTCTGTACGTGTGATACGCATGAATCAATTTTGTCCTTTTGTCCTACTGACTTTCATATTATCAATCAACCCTAGCATATGCGTTGACAAGCCGAAGGTAACCTCTAAACTCCTCGGCACCAGCTCGTTACGCAGCAATACAAAGGAGCTTACCATGACCTATCCCAATAGTATGATCGATAAACGCGTTGTGACACGTTACATTGAAAAGGGCCTAGTTAGCCCTGCATTGCTCGAAAAACATGTCAACGAATTGCCGGATTCCCAAAGCAATGCCGTCGTAGTTGAAGTAGAGCAAGAGCACGCTGATGATGACGGCTCCTTCTCTAGCCAAGAATAATGCGGGAAACACAGCCTATGGCTAACCAAAACGGCCCTGACGAAGACAAAGGATTCAAGGTGACAGATCACCGAGCCGGATCCGATGCACCCCATGAAGAGGATACATCGGCAGACTCAACTCATCCTCATCCACCAGACGACGCAGACCCTTCTTTGCCTGCGTTGGACTTTACGACATTCATTTTGTCTCTAAGCACCTCCGTGTTAATACACTTGGGAGAAGTCCCTACCCATGAGAATACCGAAACCGCACTCAATCTTCCGTTGGCTCGTCAAACCATTGATTTGCTAGCTGTTCTTGAACAGAAAACCAAAGGGAATCTCACCGGCGAAGAAGAACGCCTGCTAAGCCATATCCTCTCTGAGCTTCGCATGCGTTATGTACACAAACTAAAAGGTTGAAATAGATTCCCGGTTAGCTGTTTTAGTCCTTACGGACGGATCACTCTGTCATGCATATCCATCTCATTGGTGTCTCAGGTAGCGGCATGGCGTCTTTGGCAGGGCTACTTACTACGCTGGGGCACCATGTCACTGGCAGCGATCACGCGTTTCATCCTCCTATGGGGCCTGCGCTTCGGAGTTGGGGTGTTCAGACCATGTTGGGCTACGACCCCAAACACCTGATTCCAGCGCCTGATCTTGTAATTGTAGGCAACGTATGTACCCGAGATAATCCCGAAGCTCAGTCTGCCATGCTTCATGGACACCGCGTAGTGTCCATGCCTGAAGCCATTGAAACACTCATACTGCCGGGCAGAACCAGCTATGTTATTTCAGGTACGCACGGCAAAACCACTAACAGCAGCTTGGTGGCTCACTTTCTAACTGCCGCAGGAAAACAGCCTGGATTTCTTATTGGCGGAATTCCTTTAAATTTTGGAACCAGCTTCTCATTGGGTGATCCTTCCGGACCTTTTGTAATTGAAGGCGATGAATACGACAGTGCTTTTTTTGAAAAACAACCTAAATTTTGGCGCTATCGGCCCGAAGCTGTGCTTCTGAGCGCCCTGGATCACGATCACATCGACATTTACCCAACCATGCAAGCCTATCGCCAGGCTTTTAGGGAATTCATCCATCGCATTCCACCTACAGGAATACTGGTAGCTCACGCAGGAGACCCGGAAGTCCGACAACTTGCAGCAATGGCCAAGTGCGAAGTCATTTATTACGGCATTCAACATCAAGATTGGGGCCAGGTGGATCCACTCTGGCAAGCCGCGGCTGTCGAAACGATTCATGGCAATACCGCATTTGACTTGTTTGCGGGGGGTAGTTTTTGTGGGCGGGTGTTTTCTCCGCTCAATGGCAACCACAACTTACTCAATACCATTGGCGCGATGGCCTTGTGCGCTCACCATGCCAATGTTCCAATACCCAACCTGATTGCATCCCTAAGGCGTTTTCAAGGCGTCAAACGCCGACAGGAGTTATTAGGCATCACGGATGGAGTGCACGTCTATGATGATTTTGCACACCATCCATCTGCCGTTAAAGAAACTTTGGCGGGGCTCCGTTCAAAATACGCCACCACGAAAATCATTGCTGTGTTTGAGCCACGCAGCGCTACTGCTTGCAGAAAATTGCATCAACATGTTTACCCAAACGCTTTCAAATCAGCCGACTTCACTATTCTGGCTCCTTTGGGCCGACCGGAGATTGCTGAAACAGAACGCTTAGACATTTACCAGCTTGCAAAGGACATCGGAACACATGCGTGGGTTGCTCCCAATGTCTCAGAAATCATCGAAAAGGTGTGCTCACTAGCCCAACCGGGCGATGCTGTGCTTATCATGTCCAATGGCGCATTCGACGGACTGTACGACCGCCTCCTGACTGCTTTGACCTATCGCTCTCAGAATCGCCACCGCCACATCAGCAGTACACATACGGTTTAAACGCCAAGACTATCGCCTCGCGAAGGCGTACGATAGGCTTAGATGTCCAGATTACGCACTGTAAGCGCATTTTTTTCGATAAATTCGCGCCGCGGCTCAACCTGATCACCCATCAACACACTAAACAGCTCTTCTGTCTCCACCGCATCTTCAAGCCGGACCTGAAGCAACTTTCGAATGTCCGGATTCATCGTGGTTTCCCACAGTGTTTCCGCATTCATCTCGCCTAATCCTTTGTAGCGTTGGATGTGCAGCCCTTTATGTGCTCGTTCATCAATCAGTGTCCAAAGCTCTGTGATATCTTGCAGCTCTGCAACCGGACCTGCACTTTTATCTGCAGATGCAATTTCATGAACCTTGTAGGGCGCTTTGCCTAAAGCAGCAAATGTCTGCAAACTTTCCCTAAGCTGCTGTACATCGTGGCTTTCCAACAAAGAAGCAGAGATTCTAGCTGATGGGTTAGCCACCCCTGTACGAGAGCTTAGGATCAACATCAACTGGCCCTGTTCCTCTTGGACAGTTGATGTCACAGGCAGCAGCACCTCCGTTTCTTTTTTCGTCGTGAGGTCTTTAATCACTTCTGCCGCAACAGCTTCCAACTTCTGCCGATTTGTAAAATCAGCAGGAGTGAGTGCACCCATGCGAACTACACTCTGTACAAACGTTGCATTATGGCGACGGTCTATTTTACGCAATAACCCCCGCCAGCGTTTAAGGTCAGTCATAAAACGCCTTAGAGGGTCGCCACTAAGACTCACCTGACCCGAGTTATCCTGAACCAATAACCCATCGCAGCCTGCGTCCAACAGATACTCAGAAAGGGCTTCATCATCCTTTAAGAACAGCTCTTTTTTACCACGCTTGATTTTATATAAAGGTGGCTGAGCGATGTATAAATGCCCATTTCGAATAAGCTCAGGCATTTGTCGATAGAAAAACGTCAACAGCAACGTTCGAATGTGCGATCCATCAACATCAGCATCTGTCATAATAATTACGTGGTGATAGCGCAGTTTTTGGAGATCAAAATTGCCCCCACCATCCACACCACAGCCCAATGCTGTAATTAATGTCCCGATCTCTGCACTGGAAAGCATTTTTTCAAATCGTGCACGCTCAACGTTAAGAATTTTTCCACGAAGGGGCAAAATGGCTTGATTGCGTCGATCACGTCCTTGCTTGGCGCTCCCTCCTGCACTGTCACCCTCAACAATGTAGATTTCACTGAGACTGGGATCGCGCTCCTGACAATCCGCAAGCTTACCGGGAAGTGTACTTGCATCAAGCACACCCTTACGCTGCACCATCTCACGAGCCTTACGAGCGGCTTCCCTGGCGCGTGCTGCCACCACTGTTTTTTCTATGATGCGTCGAGCTGACTGTGGATGCTCTTCTAAGTAATGCCCAAGTTTATCGTTGATAAATTGCTCAACGATACCCTTGACTTCACTCGAAACAAGTTTTGATTTAGTTTGCGAATCAAAGCTTGGATCTGGATGTTTAAGAGACAGTACTGCCGTTAAGCCTTCACGAACGTCCTCGCCACTCAGACCATTCTTGAGATCCTTGATCAGGTTTTGTTTGTTGCCATACGTATTTAGCGTTTTGGTCAACGCGGCTCTTAGCCCTGTCAGGTGCGTGCCTCCATCTTTATTATGAACGTTATTCGTATAGCAAAAGATTGCCTCATTGAATGAATCGTTCCACTGCAACGCGGCTTCAATCTCAATCGAGTCTTTGGCTTCATTAAAAAAGACCACATCTTCATGCAATGGTGTCTTAGATTTGTTCAGCGTCACCACAAACTCACGAATACCACCTTCAAAGTGGTACAATCGGCTTTTATCCTGCCGCTCATCTGTAAGCTGAACTTCCAAGCCTGCGTTCAAGAAAGCAATTTCACGCAAGCGATGACTTAGCATCTCATATGAAAACTCAATATCCGTAAAAATTTCTGTATCTGGCCTGAATCGGATTCGTGTTCCTGTTTGTTCAGCATCGCCAGTGCAGGCTAATGACGCTTGTGGCACGCCTCGCTGATAACGCTGCTCCCAACTTTTCCCTTCACGGCAAATCTCAAGTGTGAGCCACTCGCTTACCGCATTAACCGCGCTGACGCCCACGCCATGTAATCCAGCGGAAACCTTGTAACTCTTATTGTCGAACTTTCCGCCAGCATGTAGCACCGTCATAACAACTTCAGCAGCACTGACACCCTTTTCATGCATGCCCACAGGAATGCCCCGACCATTGTCTTCAACCGTAATTGACCCATCACTGTGAACAGTGACCTGAATCTTGGTGCAAAACCCTGCCAGATGTTCATCCACGGCGTTATCAACGGCTTCCCACACCAAATGGTGCAGGCCTGTCCCATCGTGCACGTCACCCAGGTACATACCTGGCCGCTTGCGTACAGCCTCCAACCCTTCTAGCACTTGAATATTATCCGCAACGTAATCGGAGTTACGGTCTTGTCGTTGATCTTCGGGCTGCTGAATCGACTCCATGTCTTTCCTATCTAAACAGTCTTGAGAAGCGAGGCAGCATAGCCTCTGAGACCTTTACTGGCAAGCAACGAGGCCTCAGTTTGTATCAAAAAACATCAATGTTTTCAACATATTACAGGTCTTTGTCGTGCTGCAGCAAAAACCTTGGCAATGGAACATCTACTTTGTGAAATTGTAGCCCAACAAGCGTGCGCTGACACGTGTTCGACGCCCTGAAATTTTCATGTCCATTTGAGAATCAATAAACACAGGACCCACCTGAGGACAATAAACGGTGTCGACTTGACGTCCTTGATTCTCACTGCGCTCCATCACGTGTACGCAGTGCACAAACCTTCCCATGGGAGTATTCACGGTACGTTGAGTTGAAACAACCCGTGCGTGCCCTATATCGGAGTTCCAGCTAGCGCCTTTTTCAATAGGCGACTTCAACACCCAACCGCGACTTTCTTGGCGCCGAATTCCCTCGGAAGTCACTTCGTATACAATCGGTGTACTGCCTGTGCCAACCTCTACCCGACTACCACGTACCGAGATAACCCGGCTGATGGCCAATGTGTTGAGGCCCACACCAGTATCCACATCGTAACTCCAGACAGCACCTGGCGTGAGGGGATACAACGTGAGGAGAGGGTGCTCCTTTGGCAATGCAGTAGTGGCTCTAGGAGTCCCCGTACATGCTGTAGAAATCACAAAGCTCGTCATCAAAATCACAAGCATGGGGCATGCACCTCTGTATGCACCTCTTGTGAACAGGTCTCGTATAGAGTTCACCTTGAATCCTTACGGTTGTCTTTGGGCAGGTGAGCCTACATCAGGCACGCGGAGCTTCGAAGGTTCGACAAGGAATTCCCTCGCCATCGCATATTCGTAAAAGCTTACCATGTCTGTCGCCAATACTCGGCGAAACAACGCTGTCGCTGCCGCGGAATTGCCTTCGACCATCAACCGTGCCCCCTCGTAAAAGTGGGCTTCCGCCTGTTCGCCTCGCTCAGAAGCTTCCGCCAAAAGATTAGCATATGGCAATTTACGCGCACCAAACGAAGCCAGGCGTCCCCACCATGCATCCGAACCAACAAGCTGATTAAGTTCCTGAACAAGTTCCTTTGGCACAGGATTACCGCTTCGCCCTACAATAATTTGTACCCATAACGCAAAGTATACTTTCCACTCTGGCTCCAAGCTCACCTGACGGAGCGCACGCCAATAGACTTCTTCGGCAAGTTCCGCATTTACGGGTGAGGTTACTAAATACGAAAGAATCTGCTCATACACCCCCCGCTCTGCAGCAGCGTAACTCATCGCTTGCTCGAAAAATTCCACGCTTTGTTTTGGATTACCCAACCTTTCAGCCAAAACACCCCGACGTACATAGGCTATCGCTAAAGACTCTGCTCGCAATTGATCACTGGCTCGCCTCCACGTATCTGCAGCTTGCTGGTATCTTTGCTGGGCTTCTTTCGAACGACTTGCCATGCGCAACGTATCTCCAAGTTTTTCCAGCGCTTCACCTTCGACCTGCAGCGCTTTACCGGGAGTTTTCCTGGCCATTGTCAAAGCCTGTTCATAATATTTTAGCGCATCTTGCGTGCGCCCCCGATTCAGAGAAAGCAATCCCAACCTCAGCAACGAAGGAATGTTGGGCTCCGCTTTTAGGCTTGCTTCAAACCGTGCAATCGCCCCACCAGTATTACCTGCGCTCATTTCAGCAGTACCAATCGCAAAATAAAATTGCTCCAATTTAACGGGAGGGGGTATGTTGGGCCAACGACGCATCCGTTCACGCAACACATGCTCAGCTTCCGTAGCCAACACACGTGTATGTGTGGGGTCTGTTTCAAATGCGCGTGTTTCGATCAACCGTTGCAACACACGGAGCGCTTCATCGTAAATTCCACGCTCTTGAGTTGCTAGGCGCGTAGCTTCTGCGTATTCCGCTGTCGCATCCGCATATTCATTTTCCATGGCAGCAACACGCGCCAAACACAACGCAAACCTGGCGTCTGTGGGGTTATTCTGGCGTCCTCGCAAACAGAGGCCACGCGCCACATCCATCCTTCCGATGTCTTTGATGTACAGTCTGGCAAGCGTCAACACTGCATCCGAGGCTATCGGCTCTTTGCCTAGGCCCAACGCAACCAAATACATAAATTGCTGCTCAGCTTCGGACTGTGAGCCGTACTTTTTAAGTACCGCATAGGCGGTACGCAGATCGCCTTGAGCCATATACACCGCAGCTAAGTCCACAGGCGTTCGCCTCACGATGAATCGTGCCAAATTAATGTCTTGAAACCCCTCCTCTACGCCTGCTTTTGGATCCGCTTTTTGCCCCAGTTCACCAATCATGACATCCAACGCTTGGCGACGCGCGATGTAGCACCGCACAAGTTGGGATAATACTCGCGGGGCAGGCACAAGCCGCGCATGCTCTTCCCATACCTCTATTAAATCTTGATACCGTTCAATCACGGGTAAGCTGATGCGAGCTTGCCTGCCCCAACGTGCAACTTGCCTGTATTCCTTCTGAAAGCCGGCTTCTTCATCATCGTCAGCGTGCAGCCGCCATAATATCCACAATGCAGAAAGCACTCTCGCCTCGTCACCTCGTCTCGATCCATGTTCCCGCAAATAGCGGGCCACAGGGCCTAACTCAGGCGACAACGACTGCTTCGGCAGTTCTTCTGAAGTGTATAACGCTGTCATCTCGGCAAAATGCTCAACTACCTTTTCGTATTGACCAGCCATGATCAACGCCTGAGTCCCCTGTCCAAGGTAGCCAATCAACCGAGCGCGCAACGAACTACGTAACGCATCGTCTTGTTTCATCCGAAAGAACGCACGACGAGCTGCAAGGTAGCTTTCAGTGTTGATGTTCTTGCCGGTGTGTAAGCCAACCACGGGCCGCTGAGGCGTCTGAGAAACACAAGCCGGCACCCACTGAATAGCAAGCAGCATACCTAATGTCTTCAATAATTTCATAGAGTTACACGATGCCCCTAGCACAATTAAGGCAGTGTATCAGTTCCGAAGCGCTTTGCCGAATCCTGAAACTCATCGTAGCGTTACGCCATGTTCGTTCGCAGATTATCGTGGTGGCAATCCTTATTACTCGTCATGCTGTTCCTCGGCATCGCTATTGGATGCATGTCATTAGCGGCCATATTTCGTGCGACTAGCTCTGGAGCTTCTGCATCTGCTCACTTGGACGCGGTAGTACACGATCCAGTGAATATCTTGCTGGCTCAATTGGCAGCCACGCTGATATCGCTTTCCATTGGGTTTCGCTGGTTAGCGATCGTTGATTTTAAGGATGCGCTCGCCATACGAAGTGTTTCACTTCGTGAAATAACACTCGCCGCAATCCTAGGCATGGGATTGCAGTTTCCCCTGACTGAGTTAACCAATTTACTGTATTCATGGTTTCCCGTAAGCGTGGAGGATCAAGTTGCGTATCAGCAGCTTCTTCATCCCAAACATTGGTTGATTGGTTCGATTACGGCACTTGCCATTGTAGGTGTCGCACCAGTCGGAGAAGAATTGCTGTTTCGAGGCCTGATTTTCCGCGGATTAATTCCGTCGTATCGGCCTTTTGGAGCCACACTTATAAGTGCATCTTTGTTCGGCCTTGCCCATATGGGACCGACTCGCTTCATTTATGCCACGCTCGTGGGCATCGTCCTAGCCATGGTGTTATATCGCACTGCCTCCATCATCCCAGCTATTACAGCACATGCTGCCTTCAATGCGGTACCGCTGCTCTTACCCTCTACACTTATACGGATTCCTGGATTTAACATTGTAAGCGCAGAGATAGAACATGTGCCGTGGCTTCTGGTGGTGACAAGCAGCATACTATTTGCTGTGGCGTTCTTTTTCCTTGTTCGTTACCCAACACAGCACCACGTTCTTGAAAAATCTATGTCCCAAGAATAAATGCATTTAGACTATTTTTGCGCACAACGTTTGAAGATCAACGTTACCACCACTTAGAATTATACCGATGCGCGCGCCTTGAGTCTGAATGCCTCCTTCCCAAAGAGCGGCAGCAGCTAAGCACCCCGTAGGCTCAACCACAAGCTTCATTCGTTCCATCAACAAGCGCGTGGTTCGTTTCAACGACTCGTCTGAAACGCTAATCATATCATATACATAGCGTCGCATTAACGGAAAGGTATGTTCCCCGATTCGTGTGGTTTGAGCACCATCTGCAATTGTAAATGGAACTGGTATTTCAACAATCCGACCTGTACGAAACGACTGGCCTGCATCGTCACCTGCTTCCGGTTCAACACCGATAACCTTACATTGAGGTGCGAGTGTAGCCGCTGCCACCGCAGAACCTCCCAACAGTCCACCGCCGCCCACAGGCACTACTAAATAATCGAGATTGGCCACCTCATGGAACAATTCCATCGCGGCCGTACCCTGTGCAGCAATAATGTGTGGATGATCAAACGGTGGAATAAGCACCATGTCTTGCTGGCTCACACTGTGTGCAGCGACCTCTTCGCGGCGTTGGGTGTGTCGATCATAAAAAACGATGTCAGCGCCATACTCGCGCGTGGCATTAATTTTTATGGTGGGAGCATCACTTGGCATCACAACTACCGACCGAACACCGTGTAAGGTGGCAGCATGGGCGATCGCCTGGGCATGATTACCTGAAGAATACGCCACCACTCCACAAGCCTTGGAACTACTGGTCAGCAGTGACAAGGCATTGGTTGCGCCTCGAAATTTAAAAGAACCCGTTTTTTGAATATTTTCACATTTGAAAAACACCTCTGCACCCGTAGTACGGTTAACATACGTCGAGGTAAGCACAGGCGTGCGGTGCACAAAGGGCTGCACACGATGAGAAGCCGCTACAATATCCGCATAATCCACATTGCCGTTGGCATCCATACGGGTCAGTGAGATAGTAACCGCACTTATGTCCAATAAGAAGATCGTTTTGCCTATCAGCCAACAGCTCGTCCATGCCTATGATGAGATCTATAAACGCTGCGCTCTCGTACCCAAAGCCGCAGTCGTGCTGGGTTCAGGACTTGGTGCATTTGCCGATCAAGTCACCGATCATCATGTCATTCCCTATGCAGATATTCCAGGAATGCCTGTACCCCGTGTATCCGGACACGCTGGACAGCTTGTGCTTGGTAAAATCATGAATGTCCCTGTGGCGATCATGCAAGGACGTGTACACATGTATGAAGGACACACGCCCCAGGAGTCGGTGTTTGGCGTTAGGCTTATGCTGCGACTGGGAGCGCCTTATTTAATATTGACGAATGCGGCAGGTGGCATCAGTGAGCTATTTGCTCCTGGTGACCTCATGTTAATCTCCGATCACATTAATCTGACAGGACGCAACTGTTTACTTGGCCCAAACGACGAAAATATCGGTCCACGATTTCCAGACATGACGGGAGCATACGACGCTGAGCTGAATGCCCTCGCTGAACGTACCGCGGTTGAACTCGGCCAACGACTCCGTAAGGGAGTCTACGCTGGTGTACTTGGACCTTGTTACGAAACGCCTGCAGAAATCCGCATGCTTCAACGCATTGGCGCCCACGCCGTCGGGATGAGCACAGTACAAGAAGTCATTGCAGCCCGGCATATGGGAGCCCGTATATTGGGGATCTCTTGCATCACAAATATGGCGGCAGGCATCAGCGAGGCACCGCTATCCCATGGTGAGGTGCGGGATACAGCAGATCGCGTAGCAGGCCGTTTTTCTGCATTGCTAAGCAATGTGATCAGCAAACTCCCGTAGCGTCATTTGATCTAACGGATTCGAATTCCCAAAATCAGATCTTGATCTCCCATCCGCTGCCCAGCCTGAAAAATGGGTTTTTTTGACGCTAGCACCATCTGCACGGAGCGCACATAATCGCTTTGCTTCGGATGGTTAATGGACATTTGTACTTTCAAACGACCATCAGGAAGCACTTTTTGCAACGTAAGATGGAGCTGTCTTCCGTTGGGTAATACTAAATTGACATCTTTATTACTTTCCAGCGCCAACCGATGAGTCGCTAGTAACTTCATGGTGCGATACGCACGAAATGCGCGGTGTTTGAGCGCAGGCTCTTTGGCTAATTCAGGCGCGATATGGCCCGGAGACTCACTGGCAGCAATAACCTGGATTTCAGCGGCATAGGGTTGCTTTTCTTGCGCATACGCGTGTGTTGGCACACTGAGCCACAGCACACACCCAACATATGACATGAGAATTTTCATCGCTAGTTTGCTTCTGAATCTGGCTCTTCTACCCACAGCACTGCCACATGCTCCCCTGCTTCACCCTCAATATCAATAACAGTGCCTGTATTTTCTCCAAGGTCTACTTCCACAATTTCAGAATCGCCTGCTGTAACCTGGGCTACCTTGCTATCTTGTACCTTAGAAGGTGGCTGTTTTGAAAAATTTACCACCATTGAAGGCATTTCTTCCCTGTTTGGTAGCCACAAAAGCAACATGGCTGCGGCAATAGCCGCAGCTCCCACAGGCAACATCCATTTCCACCATGCATGCGTTGGCGCCCACGTTTGTCCTAGATCACCCAAGACCGAAGACTCTTCCTGAATTTGGTGCTGTATTTGCTTGTACACCCCTTCAAACGACACATGTTCAGCTTTTTGCATGGCATGCGTTCGCAGCAATGTGGAAAGCGTATTAAGCTTTGCCAGTTCTTTACGTAGTTCGGCATTCTGTTCCAAGGCATCAGCGACATCTTGAGCCTGCGTCTTAGAAAGCTCTCCATCATGATACTGGGACAAAAGCTCGGGAGTGATCTTCATGACTCACCTTTTAAATAATCGTGCAATCTCACTTGCAGTTTCCGGCGCGCATGAAACAGGCGGCTCATCACAGTACCTCGTGGCACACCCAATACGCTCGCAATCTCTTCGTAGCTCATTCCTTCAATTTCTCGTAACACAACCACAGCCCGGTGATGCTCAGGAAGCTCCGACAGCGCTTCTTGAAGCTTGGACTGGAGTTCCTCTTCTTCAGAACGGGCAAAAGGAAGCGCCTCCACAGTAGGCATTCCTGCAAGTTGCACGCTCTCAGGACTGTTTTGAACATGATCTTCGAAATTCACTGAAGGCGCACGACGTTTACGCCGCATGTGGTCAATTGCCTGGTTAACTACAATACGGTAAAGCCACGTATAAAAAGTGGATGCTCCTTGAAAGCGGGGCAAGTATCGATAGGCCTTGATAAATGCTTCTTGAACTACATCCATCGCATCCTCAGGCTGCTTAAGCATACCCACGGCCACCGCGTATGCCCGGGCTCGATACCGCACAAAAAGCTTCTCAAACGCTGCAGTATCGCCTTGCTGGGCGCTTTGAACCAACGCCATATCCGTATTTGGATCAGAAATTTCGGCCGACTGCTCTGCATGGAGTATCGACGCCCCAGAATCCGAGACATTCACCGAACGGGCGCTGCCACCCCATCCACGGACTGGTTTCATTAGCCACTCCTCTAGCATAAGCTTGCTGACGCCTCCAGCATCGATCTAGCACTTCTATACTTTGGCTGTGCTTAAAGGGTGGTGTTATGGCATGGTCAGGGCTCCGATGTCTGCTTACTTAGACGCACTCAATCCACCACAACGTCAAGCCGTTATCCACAACACAGGTCCTCTGGTTGTGTTTGCAGGTGCAGGCAGTGGTAAGACACGTGTAATTACTCACCGAATCGTTCACCTGATCGAAGCCAATCATGTTCCGCCCTGGCATATTCTCGCAGTTACCTTTACCAACAAAGCTGCTTCAGAAATGCGCCACCGCGTGGGCCAACTGCTCCGCAGTCAGTCCGAACAACTCTGGGTAGGTACGTTTCACGCTATTTGCGCCAAATTGTTGCGCTTGTACTCACCGCATACCGAAGTACCCAAAGATTTCGTCATTTATGACGACACCGACCAACGTGCACTCATCACCCGTATTTTACGTGATATGAAACTCGATGAGCGCCGCTTTGTGCCACGTCAAATCGCAAGCCACATTAATCAGGCTAAACAGGAAATGACGGGGCCAAACGAATACCCCGCTCGAGACTATTATACCACCACCATTCAACAGCTATATACCAACTACGAAGAATCCCTAAAACGCGCGCACGCCCTGGATTTTGGCGATTTGATTTATCGGTGTACGCGTGCCATGGAAAATAACGACCAACTCCGCAATGAGTTGCAACGGAGATTCATGCATGTCCTTGTGGATGAATTCCAAGACACTAACCATGCGCAGTTTCGGTTTGTGCGAGCGATTGTAGGTGAGCACCGGAATATCTGTGTCGTGGGCGATGATGACCAAAGCATTTATCGTTGGCGAGGCGCAGACCGCCGTAACATCTTGGACTTTTCACAGACATTTGATGACGCACGTGTCGTTAAATTAGAGCAAAATTACCGCTCAACTCAACGAATCTTGCGCGCAGCCGATGCCGTGATTTCACGATGTATGAATCGCGAACCTAAAACATTATGGACAGAAAACGACGAAGGCTCGGAAATTACCTTGGTGCGGAGTCTTGATGAGCGCGACGAAGCACGGATTGTGATTCAAGCCATACGCGAGTTTCAATCTCAAGGACGTTCCCTTTCAGACATAGCCGTGTTCTACCGAATTCACGCACAATCGCGCGTTTTGGAAGAAGGCCTACGTGCCGCTAATTTACCCTATGTCATCGTTGGGGGCACACGCTTTTATGAACGCGCTGAGATCAAAGACATCCTGGGATATTTACGTTTGATTGCGAATCCTAACGATGATGTCAGTTTGTTGCGTATCATCAATGTTCCTGCTCGTGGCATTGGTAAAACAACGTTGCAATACGTTCTCGATTTTGCTTCCACTCATCAGATAAGCGTGTGGGAAGCACTGTCACAGGTGGACAATATCCCACAATTGGCTCCAGGTGCTCGCCGAAAACTCACTGAATTTGCCAATCTTGTTCAATCCTTACGCAGCTTGCACCAAGAACAACCAAGCCCGCTGCGTCTAGCCAATGAAATTGTAGAGCGCACACAATACACCCAACGGTTGCAAGAAGAAGACAACGCCGAAGCCGATGCGAGGCTTCAAAATATTCAAGAATTTTTGGGATCTTTATTGAATTTTGAGCAGGACGCTGAACGCCCGACATTGGAAGCGTTCCTAGAACTCATCACATTGCAAACCAGTGACACCAGTAGCAGCGGGGTAAGCCAACTTACTCTGATGACGGTACATGCGGCTAAAGGGCTCGAGTATCCTGTGGTCATCGTGGCAGGCATGGAAGAAGGCCTCTTTCCATACAAAGGCATCGAAGCAGGGCAAGACCCTGACGAGTTAGAGGAAGAGCGACGCTTAGCCTATGTGGCCTTCACGCGCGCCCGAGAACAACTCGTTCTCACGTATGCGGTGCAACGACGCATGTTTGGTCAGCTTAGGGTAGGGCTGTTATCACGCTTTGCTGAAGAAGTGCCTGGCTCCGACATACGTATGCTTGGAATACCTCTTCGGGAAAGCACCGAGGATGATTTAGCCTGGGCCCCCCTTCAGAAAACCGCCAATACCCCTGGGATTACTTATGTGGACCGCAGTGAAGGCGATATGGCCCATGAGGGACCTTGGCGAGGATCTATGGTCCAACATGCCAAATTTGGCATAGGAAAGGTGTTAGATATGACACCTGGGTCCCCTCCTAAAGTAACGGTGGTGTTCCCTGGCTGGGGGCGCAAAAAAATTGCCGCCAACTATCTTCAGCCTGTGTGAGCTTTCCTTTATAGACTCACCCCTATGGACCGACATCGACGCGATACCAAACCCCAGCTGCTATCTCACAAAGTGGACGTCTTCGAGCACGGAGCCCCCATTGCCGGAGCCCCACAAACCATGAATCGGAGGCTATTTATGCAGCTTTCCGTTTACCACTGTCCCCCTTCGGTGACACCAGCATCTATTCTAACATTCCTGAAAACCGAGCTGACTTCTTCGAACACGCTGTCTGTCATCTACAGGGATGTTCACAATCCTCGTTCGTTTGGATTGTTGTTATGGAGCGAAGATCCAGCTCAATTGGTTGATAAACAACACACACTCTTTGCGCATCCCACAACAGCAGAACTCCGCCAACGAACCGAGTTTAATATGTTTGGACGTAGCTATAGCAGCGGCTATGAACAAGACTTATCCTATTGGTTGATTGAACGACCTCAGCAAACGGCGCTTAACCCTCAATGGCCTTGGGCTATATGGTATCCCCTTAAGCGTAAGGGTGAATTCGAACAACTGCCAGCCGAAGAGCAGCGAGCTATCTTGGGAGAACATGCACGCATAGGGAAAACGTATGGCGAACAAGATTTAGCGCACGACATACGCTTGGCGTGTTTCGGATTGGACGAACACGACAATGACTTCATCATTGGACTTATCGGCAAAGAGCTGCAGCCCCTTTCGCACGTGGTCCAATCGATGCGTAAGACACGACAAACCTCAGAATTCATAGAACGGATGGGACCTTTTTTCGTAGGATACGTCGAATGGCGTAACGTAGCGAATCGGTCGTAATCGCATGCAAAAATTGTTTACACGGTGCATGCAATCGAGATGGCACGGAGCCTTAATAAGCTTCTTGGGTGCACTCGCGTTGCTCTTGCTGATGGCAAGTCCTCATTCTTGGAAATCTACGCTATGGCTTGGTGTAGGCGCCTTAGCCTGCACAATTGCAGGGCTACTCAATGCATTGAGTCTTTCAAGTCAATACAATTCCTCTCCAAGTATTCTCTTTCCATATGATGGAGAGCGGCCGATCTGGTCGTTGCCACGTTATACACTGAGTGTATCGCTAGCCATTTTGGGTCTTGGCCTTTTAATTCTGTGTGTAACCGGTAACAGTTTAGAAGCCTTACCATGGCTTATTGTTGTTGCGTTGCTACCACTCGCCATTAACGCCTGGTTCAGCTCTGGATGGCTTGTGTTTTTCATAGCATCCATGGTGCTTTTGCCTGCATTAGGCACATTTGGCTTAAGTGACCCATGGGAAACGCATTACGGAGAAGTCGCTCGAGAAATCTTGGCTCGCGACGACTGGATCAGTTTATGGTGGGCCCAAGACAACTGGTTTTGGTCCAAACCCATTTTAATCTTCTGGCTTGAAGCGTTAAGCATGGGCCTGTTCGGAATCAACGCACAGCCCGATGGCAATCCTGCATACCCAGAATGGGCCGTGCGTTTCCCCCACTATGTTCTTTCTGTCACAGCCTTGCTGTCAGTCTATCTATTGGTGAGACGCTACTGGAGCAACCGAACTGGCGTACTGTGTGCCTTGGTCCTTTTGACCTGTCCTTATTATTTTCTCATCTCCCATCAAGCCATTACAGATCTTCCTTTAGTCACTCTGATGACTATTTCAGTATGCCTCCTAAGCTTTGGCTTAACTGAAGATCCACAAAACCAAGCCACCTTGTACCGTTTTGGACCCTTCGTCGGCTCAGCCCAACATGTCCTGATTGCTGCAGTCTCAGCGGTTGCCATCCCTCAAATTTTATATCTTGCCAGCCGAAATCTTCATGTGGGATGGGATGGATTTTTTTTCCAGTACGATACCTTTTTGTATGGCTCAGCTGGCAATAGCGGCGTTCTAGGCAATCCCGTCCACCAAACAATGACGCCGGTGTATAGAGCATGGCCCCTGCAACCGATCGCTCAAGCTGCATATTGGCTAGTGGGTTACAGCGCTGTGCTTCGAATCCTTAGACGTGAGCGACATACACAAGCGCTCTACATGTACGGATTTTACTTATGCTGTGCCTTAGGACTCATGGCCAAAGGGTTACCAGGGGTCTTATTGCCCGGCATCATTTCGCTTTTCTATTTGCTAACCGCAAAACGCTGGCAATTGCTTACAGAAGGCACCTTACGTATTGGCTCAGGCACGCTACTCGTACTTGTATGCGGCCTACCTTGGTTTTTGGCCATGCATATCCGTCATGGAAGTGGTTTTCTCGATCGCATCTTAGTCCATGACCACCTCAACCGTTTAGCCTCCGGGGTACACGGCGATACAGGAACGATTCAATATTTCATCGAACAATTGGGAACCGGGCTTTTCCCATGGGTTGCCTTGGTACCCGCTGCGATTGCCTACGGCTTGCATCGTGTCAATCACTTGGATGCCGTCACTGATCCACGCCAACGAATCCAAAACCACATCCTTTTAATTTGGGGGCTTTGGCTTGTCTGCGGGTTTGCGTTGTTCAGCGCGATGATTACAAAATTTCACCACTATGCATTTCCCGTTGTGCCAGCAGCTGCTTTCTTAACTGGTATTGTTTTCGATCGGCTCTTGGCTCAGGATCTTTCTTCCCGCTCATTGCGTCATGCGGCAGCCATAGGAATCATTGGCCTCGGCGCGATCGGAGCAGTGATCGCAGTCGCAGGATGGTTTGGGCAAGTACGTGGCGTAATCCCCCTTCACATTCCAACCACGGAGCGAGGGGATTACATACTCGCACACCCGTGGAAGCTTTGGCTAAGCAGTAGCTTGTTCGCAGTTGCCATTGCCTGCGTGGGATTGGGATACCGCTGGATGAAATCCCAAACCCCCATTGGCCTTGAGAATAACCGTTTTGCTTACACCGCAGCCTTAGGCATCGGTATTATATTGCTTGCCTTCGTCGGACGTGACGTATCTTGGGCCACGGATGCAAGACCCGCAGGATATGAACGCTTCATGTGGTTGTTCATCTATCGCTACGAGCGTCCTTGGCCAACGTATTTGGATTACCGTCCCATCTTGTCCGGGTTTTCAATCGTATTCGTGCTGTTACTTTTGCTGGCGCTTTTTAAACACGTTCGGACCGTGGCTCTCTATGGCTTTCTTCTACTAAGCATCTGTTTTGCTCTATGGGGACTCGACATTTATTTGAATGACGCAGGCGCACACTGGACCCAACGTAAGATCATCAAACGCTATTACGCTTTGCGCAAAGGACCACAAGAGCCGTTGGTGTCTTGGCAGATGAATTGGAAAGGAGAAACCTTTTATACGGGAAACCGTATTCCAGCCATTCTCGAACTCACCGATAAACAAACCATTGCCTGGCTGAAAGCACACCAACACCAACGTGTTTTCTTCGTGCTTGAACCAAGCCGTCTCATGAGCCTCAAACGTAAAATCCAAAGGCCCGTGATAGAACGCTCCACCACGGATGACTGCAACAAGTTCATTCTGGTCTCAGTAGAAGGTATCAAGCCCAACCACAGCGCTGAACTTCCTTGAATACCATTCACAAGGGAGTGCGAAAGAGAGGACTTGAACCTCCACGGGGTTTCCCCCACAGGAACCTGAATCCTGCGCGTCTGCCAATTCCGCCACTTTCGCTCTGAGAAGCCGGGCGCAGGGTAGCGAATCTCTAGCCTCACCGCCACTCACCACGTGCACCTTTCCCGACATAAGGGAATTAAGCAAAATTTTCATAGCAGCGCATCCTCTGCAGGCTTTTCAACCCAAACTAATTCAAAATATTCAATAATTTTAGTATGTTACAAAAATTGCAAGCAGGTACACCCATTGCAGTACCCTTAGCCTGCTATGGATTCGCGCGCTGGGTTTACCCTCACAGAACTATTAATTGTTGTCTCCCTCATTGCAGGCAGCGCGGCCTTGGTAGCTCCTGCCATTGGGGCTGCCATGTCAGAGCGTCGTGCGTCGCAAGCACAGTTTGACGTGCTTCGAGTGGCTCGCCGGGCACGTTCTGAAGCATTAGCGTTAGGTAGAGCACATCTGTTGCGATTTACGACAACATCTTCTCCGGGAGATCACGGCTGGCTGCGACTTTACCGCGGAAGTTCAAGCAGTTGTGCTGGCACCAATTGGGGGCTAGTCACTGCGGAAACAGGTTGCGTTGCTCCAGATTGTATTGACGACGTCAATCTTGGGGATTCGGACTACCGTGTATCAGCGACTCACTTTGTGCACATGCGCGGATCACCGGATAACGCTTTGATCGATTTTTGTTATACGAGCTCAGGTGCCATGTGGCATCGCGTAAGCGCTGCAGCTGCATTCTCAGATCAAAACAATACCAATGGAGTAGCAGGAGGGTATCTCTTTTCCATTCAAAGCAAACGCGGAAGCAGTTTTCAAGGTGTTCAACGTTGGGTGGTCTTTCCTTTAGGAGGAGCACCAAGGACACGGTTATGAAACTATCCATTCAACATAAGCCATACCTAAAAGCAGGGTATACCTTGGTTGAAGTTATGATGGCCATGGGCATCATGGCCATGGGCGGTGTAGGCATCATGGGCCTTCATCAAGCCTCCACGAAAGCGAACAATGAAGCTCGCCAAATTTCGACGGCCAACAGTGTTATGCGCATATGGATGGAACGCGTAAAAATCGATGCCCTTGGATGGACTCAAAGCGGAGCATCTGCAGCGGAGGCTGATTTATCACGCACCACCTATCTCTCACATCAAGGCGAAGGGTGGTTCTTACCAGGATACACGTCAGACTCTGAGCAAGAGGAGGAAGAAACTCCTACCGACATTAGCACCACAACACTTGTGTCCTTCAAATTTGATCACTACGGAAGAGATACCGAAACGAGTAATGATGTGCGGTTTTGCACCAACATGCGGTCTGTTTGGGTTATCCCAGGACGAGCATTGCGCGTGGATATGCGGATCTGGTGGGTGCGCCGCGGTGTCAACGCTAGCAATTATGCTAACTGTTTACCAACGTCCGATCCAGACACGCTTACCAACGATCCGAATTTACATATGGTATTTACATCCACGGTGGTTCGTCCCTCTCCCCCAGAGTTAGGACTTAGCCAATGACCCATCGTGCTTTATCATCTAAAGCATTTGCTTCACGGAAATCTCAACTATCTTCCGGATTTTCTTTGCTGGAACTCATGGTTGCTTTAACTCTAGGTGCAACGGTCATAAGTTCCGTATATTTCATCGGCGGGTCGTCAACCAAGCATTTTCAAGAGCAACAACGTATCGCACAAAGTCAGTTGTCATTGCGTATCGCTATGGAGCAACTCCGCCGTGATATTTCCAGAGCCGGTTTTCTTGGTACACCCGCATCATCGGTAGATAGAAACTGTGAAACTGGCACCGTGGATATTCGGGCAGTTGAACTGACCAATAACTCTGAAATTGCCCAAATCCCAAACGGCGTGGTCCATAGAGTGCAAGCAGACCGCCTGACATTGACTGGCAATTATGCCACGTCAGACAACTACCTTTCTGCTGGCATCGCTTCAACAGGGAATCAGATATTTTTACAGCGTGAGTGGCAAGGGTTTCGGCGCAGCTTTCACCAGAACACGACTGGAACGCCTTTCGATGCAACGTTATTTGAAAACACCTTTAACTCCAATCGTTTGCTTCACGTTGAAACGCTCGTGGGTAACCACTATTTTCTACAGATAACGAGCAGAAACGCAGCCACCGCGAGCATTATGTTTTCTCCTAGCGTTACCATAGGCGGTGCTTGTCTTGGCGGAATGGGCATAGGCGCAACCGTTGCACCACTATCGCGTATACAATATCTGATTGGAAATATCGGCAGTAACTTGAATCCCGGCAATACCGCCGCTGCCGCTGCAACTGGAAGTCAAAGCATTCAGCTTATCCGACGTGAATTGAATTTCAGTGGAACACCTATTCTCAACAGTGAGCGTGCTGTATTAGATTATGTGGTTGACTTCAACGTAGATTTCATCGCTGACACGTGCGACGGCAACATGGTGCGTCTTACTGATGCGGATGCCCAAACGTATACTACCTCAGCAAGTGTTGTGGGAGTAAGAGCTGCTGTCGTGCGACTTTCCGTACGAACACCTCAACAAGATCCCAGGTTTCCTTGGGTGACACGTGCTGTAGGTGCTCCACTCACGCGTTATCGGGCCAATGCATCTGCTCCAGGAGCTTCTCGCGTGCGGACACTTGAGGCGGAGATTGTCATGCCTAATATTGCAAGACTGGGATGCGGCAGCAATAGTCCATAGCTAAGGAGTGATTCACATGAGCACGATTTTTAAAAACCCAAAGCAATCTCAAGAAGGCGCTGCAATGCTCATTGTGATGTTAATTTTACTTATGAGCACCGCAACCGCCACCTTCGCGATTCAATCGACTGGTCTTGAAGTGCGTTCAGCAGGCCATGAACGCCAAGCATTGCAGACGTACTATGTCACTGAAGCAGGCATCGAAGCAGCATTGGCATGGGTCGATGATGTCAGTCCCGCAGTGGTATCCCATGTGATGGCGAGTTCCACTCCTCCGGATATCAGTAGCAATGAACCTAATCTATTGGCAGGAAAGCAAGGCTATCGACTTGTACTCGGTGACTTTCAAACCCTGGATGAAAGCCAAGATCCCAATGGGAACACCGTTCGTAATCCACCACTTAACGCGATAGGTGAAGACGCCTCTTTGGGAAAAGTGCCTTATACTCCCTCATTCACCATAGACATCAACGACAACTATACATTTACAGGTGCACTGCCTGGATTTCGTGTCGATGGCAAAAGTGCCATGAAATACATGGTAGCCACGTATACGGTACGAGGTCAGACTTCGATTCCTCAAAGCAGCGAGGCTGATCCCAATGTGACTGCCATGGATGCAGTGTCCATTGGTCGTGTTTCTGCTCTGTCTGGTCCGATAGGTAAGTGAAGGAGCCACTATGAAGTTTCGTAGATTTTTCATTTTCATTCTCCCAGTATTTGCTCTGGCATCAAGTCTTTCAGCAAAGGCAGATGAAACTGCTCCAGAACTGAGAGATGTACGCCCTGGAGTCATGCTGCTGGTAGACACCTCTGGATCCATGGAGCGTAAAGCCGGATGCACGTGTGTCACTGAAGGATGCACGGAATGCTATCCTACGTGCACCGGAACGATTGGCACTGGTTCTGAACGCAATCGGTGGGCCAATATGGTGGAAATCCTCACTGGCTCATGGGACACGGAACACTTTGGTTGTACCGCGAAGGATCGTCGCTCCTCCGAATTTAACTCAGAATATGATCAGGGTTATTTCATTCCCCATCACACGCTTCCATTAACTCCTGACACGCAAGACGATGACAACCAAAATAAGAATGGCATTGTCGATGTGTACATGGAACGTGTTAAATTTGGGTTAATGACCTTTGATAACGTTGGCACGTTGACAACAAGTGATCCCCTTGTCGCAAAGTCCACGTTTCAATCCGCCGCATTTCTAGGCCAAAGCACCTCTTCCCTAGGAATGTATTCCTATGGTGAACCTAAGACACTCACTTTCCCTGGATGCGTAACAGACTACATGGTCGATCTAGGTGCACGTAACGACAGTGCTCCTGCAGGTGGCCTAATTTCAGTTGGCTTAGGTGAAGATGACTATCTGGTTGTCAATTCACAGGTTCAGAACAGCATTAAAAAAATAAGACCATTTGGTGGAACGCCCATTGCCGCCATATTGGATGACGTACGTTATTACTATAACAACCACAATGACATATTACTGGATGAGTACATCAGTTGCCGCAAGCACTACGTCATTTTGATTACGGATGGTTATCCGGATCAAGACTACCGTGACGCTCGTTTCGATTGCGATGGGCTTGATGCTATGGGTGATCCTACATTCATCTGCCCGTATCAACTTCCTACCGACATTGTTGCAGATTTGTGTGACTATAACTCAACGACTGAGGAATGCGACGGACAGGTTAAGGGCGTATTTGTCATAGGATTCAACGTTGACCCTATCACATCAGATTTACTCAACGACATGGCATTGGCTGGGGGAACCGAAGCCGCACTGTTTGCGGATACGCCTTCAGATCTGCGTGCAAAGCTGGCCGCAGCGCTCAACGCTATCGCGGCAGACGCAACAACACGCTCATCACCCGCATTTGTCAGTCCATCGAATAGTTCTACTCAAGGTCAGTACCAGTTACAGACTGGATTCCAGGTAGGTATTGATGACGAGCCCTGGACGGGCGTTTTCGAACGCAAACGATTTATCTGTAATCCATCCACCTTGGAACCCGAAGCTCAGGCCATATCCACCGCAGAAGGCGACCGTTTCGATGTCACCCTTAACGGCCGAACTACTCCGCGCAACCTTTATACGATAATTTCGGGAAGCACTGCTGCTGATTTGCAGGGGGTGATTACGAATGCAAACGGAAGCATCGCGCTTTCAAATTTCGTTTCTACAAATAGCAATCTCACTCCTGCCCGTGTTGGCACAGAATCTAACAATACCGATCGGCGCAACGAAATTATTAGCTGGGTACATGGCGAAAACGGAACCCTAAGGCAGGGTAAACGTCTGGGAGATATTTACCATTCCTCGCCAATTGTTATAGGCCCACCAAGTACTGATATCGAAGATCATTCCTACAATCTATTTAGACAACGGACTGAAGTTAGAAATCGACCCACTGTGGCCTACGTGAGCACCAACGACGGCATCTTGCACGCATTTCTCATCGAAGACTATCAAAGTGGCGCAACTACCATCGACGGGGGCACGGAGCTCTGGGGATTTATTCCACCGATGTTACTTCCCAAACTTAATGCCATGGTGACATCCAGACAATTCATGATTGACAGTACGCCCGTCATCAAAGATGTGTTCTTTAGTAGAGTCCCTTCAAGTTCGCCTGACGGCACGGCGTATCACACAGTACTTGTCACTGGATTTCGAGGTGGATCTGCGGGATTTGTGGCAATGGATGTCACTGACCCTCTTCATCCATCCTTTTTATGGCAATTCAAACATCCAGACTTTGGACTGAGTTATGGAAGGCCCGCAATAGGTCAAGCTATTGTAACTTTTGGCGGAGTCACTCAAGAACGTGCGATTGCTTTACTTCCAGGTGGCACTGGAGCCATTGACACAGATGCTCCTCCTGGTCCCACGGGGTGTGTCCCCACTGGAAAGGGGAAACCACCGGTCAATCTAAACACTACGGGCGTTCGATCCCATTACAATTGCTGGAAACAAACAGAAGGCCGCCAGCTTACGATTTTGGATGTAGCTACCGGCACTGTTCTCAAGCATTTCAACCATACCACCTGGAATGCGCCAGTGACCGGTACCCCCGCCTTGTTTACTGAAGAGGTGGGAACTATCGCCACCAAGGCCTATGTGACTGACATCGACGGAATTATGTGGCGGATCGACTTTTCATCGCCGGACCCGTCTGAATGGAGTGCCTCTCCATTCCATGACATTTTCTGGGATGGTGCACCAAAGTCCGGACAACCTGCTTACGATGCACCTATTCTTAGCGTCGACGATCAAGGACACACCATTATCCTTCAAGCCACCGGAAACACCGACGTCTTGGATGGCACAGCAGAAAACCGCGTGGTATCGCTCACTGAGACAGAATCCTTTGACGAGCATTTTGATGTCAGCTGGTCGGCGGCAGTGAATTGGGAAGTTCGGCTCGATCCCGGTGAGGTTGTCACAGGAACACCCGATCTCTTTAACAGCGTTCTCTACTTTGGAAGCTTTCAATCCCCTGGATTGTACACGCCTTCACTCAATGCTTGCGATATCGGCCAAAGTAGAATCTGGGGTGTCCATTACACGCAATCGCAAGGATCAATCTATGTAAGTGGACACCAGGTAAAACAACCTGCACCTGGTATAGAGTATCCCGAAGGTTCCGGCACCTTGGTGCGGCATTTCCCACCCATGGAAAACGTCATTGTGATGGGTCTAGGCGTAACCCAGCGAGCTACGTGTTACGATGAAGATGAAGAAACAGACCCTTACCTTGGCACACGAACGGTCGTGAACGCCGCGAAGGGCGGTGGCTTTCAGCTGGTAGCATTGGCAGGTGGCAATAGTGAACGGGCGACTGGACAGGTAGTAGGGTCCATCACGCGCGACCTTGCAGCCCCTCAGACTATCACTCGAGTGGTGTCCAGGATATCCTCTATCGAATGAGCTACCGCACCCTAGTTTTTGTGCTGTTATATGCAACTGTCGTTGCATGTAAGCAGAATGAGTCTCGATCTTCAAAGCCACCAGCTGTTAGCCCTGTTTCGAAAGCATCTTCCCCTAAAGTGCTTTCATTGGATCAATTAATTGATGCAAAAGGAAACCTAGTTGAGTCGGATCAGATAGTAGCAGGGCTTCGGCTTCCCCGCGGTCTTCGGTTTATAAAAACGAAAGAGCGTTGGCATGTATACGAAACCACCCTTCCTCTTGAAAAAATTCAGAAATATTTCGGAAGAAGGCTAATCACAGGAGAAGTAGATCGCAAAAGCCATCGAGTTGTTTACCGCGGCGCCGTTCCTGTTGATGTAACCGGTGGTATAGTCAAACTCGATGTTGGCATCTACCCCAGCATCCACAATAGGGTTCGTGTAGAAATCACTGAGCTTAGGCCCATGGCCAAACAACCTTTAACCGATACCCAGGTACGCTCATTGCTCAAAGAACAACAAAAGTATATGCAGTAAGCAATGATTGGATTTCTTCGAAAGCATTTCAGTCTATGGAGGATGTACCTGGTCATATTGTTCATGGCTGCTCATCCTGCAGCAGCGCAGGGAACCGATGCAGCCATTGAATCACGCATTCGCGATCTTCATAGAATGGCCGTTGATAAGGACAGGATTATTCCTGCATTAAACCAGGCTTTGTCTGCTCTTCGACGTGCAGCCTCTTATGAGCAACGCGGGAAATACCAAGCAGCATTGAACGCCAAACGTACAGCATGGGCGGCTCTAGAGTTAGCATCTCGCCAAACTGCCTACGAAGCCGCGCAAAAAATGCACAAAAAAGCTTACCGTGACATGTCAACTGCCGAAAACGATGCAACTGCTGCAAGGCAAGCACTGGAGTCCGCTCTTTATCAGCGCGCGCATAAAAATTCGTTCTAACCATGAAATACGCATTTCTCTGTTTGATATTTATAGAGGTCACAGGATGTGTTTCATCCATGGGGCCTAAAGCCGACTTATACCAGACACGCATTCAATCAGACTCCACAAAACATGCGAGACGTTACGCACCAGATGTTGTCATCAGAGCAGAACATGCTTGGCAAGAAGCTCAACAAGCCCATAAAGCCAAACATTTCACAGATGCCTCCGAGTACCTTAATAAAGCACTGTTATTATTGGAATCTGCTTTTGTTGAAGCACAGCGAATTGAACTTGAACAGCAAACCGCTGTGATGCTCAAACGAGCATCGGAAGCAGCCGCTCAGGCCAAACGCGACGATCAATCACGACAAGCAATTGAGGACGAAACTGCTCGCGTACTCGCTGCAGCTATTGCACGAGCAGAAGCCTCGCGTGCATTGGCATTTGCCGAAGCCGAAGAATCCAAGACACTTGCCTCCTCATCTGAGGCAATGCGTATCCTACAAAGCAAGGCCGAACTGGTCTTTGCTTCAGCTCTAGCTCTAGGAGCATCCGAAGACGCTATCCGTTCAGCAGAAACTGCTTTACAACAAGCTCAGAGCCAACCCTCCGTCCAGAATGCAGAACTGGCACTCCGAACAAGCCAGCTTGCTCTTGCGAATGCGCGCAAAAACCATGCGACACCCACACTCGAAGAGGTTAACTCGCTTATTACCGAAGCACACATGGCAGGGTTTGAAGCTCAAACTTCAGACAATGGAGTAACCTTGCTCCTTCAGGGTTTGTTTGATGGAAATTCAGCGGAACTACCACAACGGTCTAAGCGGCTTCTTAAACGCATCGCGAGTCTTTGTATGCATTTCCCTCGAGGTAGTCTTTTATTGTTTGTAACAAACGAAAACGCTCTCACCCGCATTCGTAATACACGCATTCGTGCTTATCTCATTGCTGAAGGCGTGGACGACCAACGAATCCAAATACATTCTACCAAATCGAACTCAGATATGTTAATTCGAGTGGTGTTTTCGGACTATGTGGCTCACTAACTTATTCTCGCAAACATAGTTAATAGATCAACGCCACAACACTTCCACACCATAGTACGACGTTCATGATGAACGGAATGTCTGTAAGCATTTTTTCCGTAGGACTGTCAGCTACGTTGTTTCGATGAATTAGCACAATAAAGCGCCCCACACCAAACACTACAAACACTGTCGTAATATAGAAGTACTTCGTTTGAAAAAACGATTGTGTCACAGGATCGAGGGTATATGCCGCATAAGTTAAAATGGTTACTATCGCGGTAGTATAGAGTGCTCCCTGAACAATCCTGGGAGTGTATCCTCGAAGCGAACTGCGCTGAGCATAAGCAGCTTTGCCCTGAGCAAGTTCATGCCCTCTTTTCCCAAATGCCAGAAAAAGAGCCAAAACAAACGTAACTAGCATCAAATATGTCGACGGATTAACTTCAACAGCAGCTGCACCTGCTAACACTCGCAGCTCAAACCCTGAAGCTATGCATAGTGCATCAATGTAAGCGATGTTCTTTAAACGCAAGCTGTAAGCTAGATTCAGTACAATATAGGCGAGAGTCAGAAGTAAAAACTTCGTGCTGAGAAGATATCCTACCAAAATCGCCAACCCCACTAATCCCAACGCGACTACAATCGCTGTAGTTGGATTGACTGCACCGCTTGCAATAGGCCTTTGACATTTAACAGGATGGACACGATCCGCGTGTCTATCGACCAAATCATTAAAAATATAGATTGCACTTGCGGCAAAACAAAACCCTGCAAAAGCTGCCAATGAGCGCCCAACAACTTCCTTCATGAGTAGTTCTTTGGCAAAAACGGCAGGCGCCAACACAAACAGGTTCTTCACCCACTGGTGAGGTCGCAACATCCTAAGAATGGAAAAACAATGCTTCATAGGAGTGATCAAGAACACCTAGTCTAGGTAGAACCTTCACAAAGTGCTTTAGCGTTATCTCTAACCGTCCTATAAACTAGCTTTACCGATAGGTAAACCGAAGTTCGTAGTCGCAAATCGAAAAAAGATCGCCTTCCTCGATACGCTTTCCACCGATACGCCTTCCTTGATACTCAACACCATTGGTGCTGCCCAAATCTTTAAGGTAGTAAGCGCCGTTCTCAAATACGACTGCAGCGTGCTGGCGGGATATATTGCCGTCTTTAATGGTGAGATCTGAACTCTTAGAGCCTCTGCCAATAATAAACTCATCCTTATTCACCGGAATACGCTGCCCATTGTAAATGACATATAACGTGGGCCTATCACCATGAAGGGGCGCTATCGAATCTCGTGACGGAAAGGGCGGCTCTACCGACGGCCCATAAGAAGGGTGGTTTGAAACAGAGGGGAAATCAGGAACTGTATAAGGCGCAGGCAACGACGGCTCTCTGTGACCACCCAAGCGCGAAGTATTTCCGATATCTCTGGTGCTACTAGGCCTGTGTGAGGCAATTCCAGAAGATGCCTGCCTTGCCGGTGGAGGCGGAGGAAGAGGCAACGAGCCAGAAAATGAGGCTCGTGAAGATCGAAGCGTTCCCAAAGCAGGGATATTTCCCGTAGAAGAAGTCGTAGCAGAAAAAGCCGTTGGCATTTGTTTCTGAAACGAAGCCTTCGATAGATTACCTTCCTGAAACGCCTTGGCATACTGCCGCATGGCTTCATTGATCAGGTAGTCCGAGGAGCATTCGAGTTCAGCACTCATTTTCTCGAACAATTCCCACAAATAATCCCTGCAATGGAATTGACGCAAGCGTTTGGATATTTGGTCGTGGCTCATGGCACTAAACCTATAAAGCATACCTTTTTCTGGGGGCGTATGCCAATCTGCTGCCCTAATCGGCCTAAGAAACGGGTTGCGCTTGCGTCCGCTGGCGAAGGGCCTCTGCCGCACTAGTGGCAATTTTGCCCACAGTCATAGTTGCCTCCCAATGCTTACCCTTGACGACTGTAGAGTCGCCGGTGAGCTTCCGTACCGCTGACAAATCGGATGCATTGCCCTTTCGCTCAAAAAAATTCAACGCGATAACTCGACTCCACCATTGCTCAGAGCTCAGCAACGCACGTAACTTAGCAACAGGCAATGGAACCATCTGTCCCATCCGTTTTGCATATCCCTCTAATTCTTCAGGTTCATAAGTCACATCACCTTTGCTCGGCAATCGACTTAAAAACTCATCCAATACTTTGTCACCACCAATAGCTAATACCAATTCACCCGCTCGCCAGCGCTCTCTTGGGTTGATTGTACTCTGCACAAGTGGCCATAAGCGGACAACCGTTTTAGGACTCGGTACATCGCTTAGTCGATCAAATGCATAATCTCGCACTTTGGAAGGATTAGATTCGTTAAGCGCAAGTTCTAGCAAAGGGTCTAAATGCTCTGCTTTTACCTTACCTTCCAATGCTGCCAATGCTCGCCAACGACGCTCAACGATCGCAGGCTCCTGAGAATTTGTTAGCGCAATTCCCAGCAGTCTTTCAGCAACGATTGGTTGGTCTGCCACATAACTCATTGCCGGAAGTGCCCCGGTGGTAATAAACGTTTCTCTATGATGAAGCGCAGCTCGTGTCACATCAGCTGGCTTTACATTCTGACCACGCTCTTTGGATTGCTCGATAATGCGTGTCTCCAGCCAGGTTACAAAGGCCTGACTTTCCATTTCACGCTCGATCTCAATGAGCCGCCTGGCCGCTTGCGCTTTCGTTGCATCATCCCCCACCTGAGAGATAAGTTGTGAAAGCTTAATCAAAGCCATCTGTGGCATTCGAAGGTCAAGTGCCGCAACCAATTGAACGCCCGCCGACGCGCCCAAGAATCGAATGATCTGCTCTGCACTAAATTTACCCGCAAGGCTACGACCATTAAAATCTTCAGCCAACCATTGTACGATTGACTTAGCTAGCTCTTGACGCGTGTTTTCTTGAGCATTAGCAAGAAGCACAAATGCAGCGTCCTTAGCCCGTATTTGAAGTGCAGACGAATTTTCTCCGTCTTCCTTGGGCTGAGCTTCTTTGTTGCTCATGATGAGCTGTAGGCCCTTCGCAACACCTGAAACAATCGACTGTCTTTCTTTATCGTCCAGCTTTCGCAGAGTCTTTTCAAACTCAGCTAAACCATCAATATCCTGGCGATCCATCTCCACCAAGGCCAAGGCCGCTTTGACTCGAAGCTCCGTGCTGTATTTGGGAGCAAGTGCCACAGCGGTAATTTTGCTAGGACCCTTAACCGTGCTCTTCCAGGTATCAACATCGTCAGAATTCACCCGACAAGCGCTCAACGCCAGGCTCAGCAGGATCAATAATTGCAATAAGTGCATGGAACGTCCTCGTAGGCTCATGTCAGCAAGTGGAGGGAATACTAGATGATTCGTAGAGGCTATCAAGAGGCGCAATTTTTGACCATAAACAGCATCATCTTCTACCCTTAAACACGGGGCCCCCCCCACTACGGTATCGGAGTAATGTGCCTCGACGTATTTCAAAAATAGCAAATCCCACCACAGCCCAACATAACATAAGGCATGAAATCGGCGGCGTCGTTGTGGCCGCTGGCGCAGTCCTCTTAACTCTCGCACTTTGGTCATACGATGCGCGAGGCGGTGAAAATTTGATAGGCCCAGTAGGCAACAAGCTTGCTGAAATTCTGGTGCGTGTCCTCGGGCTATGTGCTTGGCTACTCCCCATTGAAATGGGGTTAGCCACCTCGAGGCTATTTGGACGTCAGACAATTCGTCTCGGCATTGCACGTGTGGCTTCGACTATCGTGCTTGTAATCATTGGATGCGCACTCACGCACCTATTGATGTTCGGACAAGTAGTGTTTGGTGGACATTTGCCTGGAGGGTTGTTTGGAGAGGTACTAGGCGAAGTTAGTCGTTCTTTACTGGGCACTCTTGGCTCTTACATCGTGGGATTCGTACTCGTTACGGTGACCATTTTGTTACGTACGTCCTATTCCCTATTGAATGGTATGAAACAGGCTTATGGCCTGTGGTTAACGTGGGCAGCTAAAATCAAAGCAATGTGGATAGAAGCTCGCGAACTTGAAGCACAAAGGCGTCAGCAACAACTTGAAAACCTTGAAGAGACCTTCGAAGCTGCTCCTAACGAGCAAGAAGTCGTGAAAAGTGAACCTGCGGCGGTTGCTCCGAAGCCAATTCAACGATCAGCCAGCACTCCTCCTACAGAACAAGCCGCTAGAGCAAAAAACACAGCCGCAGGTGGACCCATCATTGTACCGCCCAAGGTTAGACCCATCGCAGATACACATTCAGCACCTAACTCAGTGCGACCTAATGCAAAAGGTAAAGCCCGCTTCAAAGACTTTGTGTTGCCTGCAACTGGTTTATTAGACCCTTATCAAGACACCACTATCAACGTGGATGAAAAAGTACTTAAGAACAACGCGGCTCGGTTGGTACAGAAATTGGCTGCCTATGGTGTCGAAGGCCGTGTCGATGAAATCCATCCAGGCCCGGTTGTCACCATGTATGAATTTGAGCCTGCCAGTGGCACCAAAGTGTCTAAAATTGCCTCTTTAGCAGACGACTTGGCGATGGCACTTGCCGCGCAAAAAGTTCGCATTGTGGCACCTATTGTAGGCAAAGCACGCGTAGGATTTGAGCTGCCCAATAGTCGCCGTCAAACCGTAAATCTGCGCGATATTCTTGAAGACGAACGTTGGCAAAACATGGAAGCAGAACTTCCTATTGCACTTGGTAAAGATATTACTGGACAACCCGTCTATGCCGATCTCAGCAAGATGCCACATTTGCTAGTAGCCGGTGCCACAGGAGCAGGCAAAAGTGTAGGGCTCAATGTCATGCTTACTTCGATGTTGTTTAAAAAGACACCCGAAGAACTAAAGCTTCTCATGGTAGATCCAAAGGTTGTGGAACTAGCAGCTTACGATGGCATTCCACACATGCTTTTGCCTGTTGTTACAGACATGAAAAAAGCAGCCTTATCATTGCGCTGGGCCGTAGATGAAATGGAGCGACGTTACCAACTTTTTGCGGACGCTGGAGCTCGCAACGTGCAAAGCTACAATGAACGCGTTGACCGTGTTCTCAAGGGAACCCTTCCGTTAGAACGCCTTGCTCCTCGCCACACAAAACAATCGGACACAGATCAACCTGCAGAGGAATTCAAACCCGAAAAACTCCCACATATCGTCGTAGTCGTGGATGAATTTGCAGATCTGATCATGGTATCTGCCAAAGACGTTGAAGCCGCCATCACGCGCTTGGCCCAAAAAGCTCGTGCGGCTGGTATTCATGTGATTCTCGCAACCCAGCGTCCTAGTGTAGACGTGATCACTGGCGTCATTAAAGCTAATTTTCCCACTCGGATTGCCTACAAAGTTTCACAACGTGAAGATTCTAAAACAATCCTTGGTCGCAGCGGCGCAGAGCATCTTTTGGGTATGGGCGATATGTTGATGCTTCCACCAGGGACAGGAGAGTTGAAGCGTGTCCATAGTGCATACATTAGTGAAGATGAACTTAAATCCGTATGTGATTTTCTACGTGCACAAGGATCTCCTGTCTATGATGAACGTATTCTGAAGCCTCGTGAAGACGATCTCGAAGATGATTCCGACTCACCCAACGGCAAAAGTGACGATGAAAAATACGATCGCGCTGTAGCTATCGTTTCTCAAGCCGGATACTGTTCTATTAGTCATATCCAAAGACAGCTTGGCGTAGGGTATAATAAAGCTGCCAAGCTCGTTGAGCGTATGGAAAAATCCGGAGTTGTTGGCCCTCCTAGTGGCAAAGCGGGTGGTCGACGTGAAGTTCTCGTACAAGCATTTTAATGCTTGTTTAAGACCGTCTTCTACGACGCAACGCCATCCATCCCAACATCATAAGCCAAGGTGATGCCACATTAGCATTAACCGGTATTCCTAGAGGAAAGACAGCACATGACGCACTGCCGCTTGCGCTTGCTTCTGCCTCGTAATGCACTTCAAACTCAAGGTTACGCAAAGCGTCAATACACTGTTGAAGATTATCGCCATGATCGACGTAACTTCCATCACAAAACAACGAACCTTCCGTGCTCTGACATTCTGCTTCACAACTACCCTGGACGTCCACCGTGCATTCGGCATAGCCACTCGCCTGACAATCCACCTGACAGTCTAAATTCGCTTGCGCCGTGCATGAGCCATTACAACTGGCCTCACATTGAGCACTGCACTCTGCAGTTGGCGGCACCACATTGCACTCCGCATCACAGGAAGCGGCACATGTCGCCTCGCAAGAAGCTTCACATTCTGCCGAATCTTCATTAGCCTCACATGTTGCATCACATGCACCAGAACAGTCCGCTTGACATGACGCACTACACTGAAAAGCACCGGGATCAACAGTACAGCTTGCATTACAATCTGCGATACACTCTACATCGCAACTTGCCTCAGCTTCAAAATCACACTCGCTATTGCAACTTGCTGTGAGATCTGCTGCACAGGCAGCTTGAACAGACGGAGGCGTACACTGCGCTGCACATTCTATGCCTGGAGGAGTCACTTCGCAGTGAGCATCGGCCTCAAGGTGGATGTTTCCACACGCATTAATGCCACTTTCATCTTGAGCAAAAGCCCCCTGAGCCATCAATAACATTCCCAATAACCCAACAAACCACACGAACTTTTGCATGTTGATATCTCCTTAATTAGGGCACTTTAGCCTGCTCTTGTCTGGCAGACTATCACATGTAGATTGGTCTTCTGATATCGTTTAGAACAATTTTCATACCTAGCCAAGATACATTATGCATTCACCACTCATTGCTATGGATCGCCAGTACTTATGGCGTCCGTACACATCGACCGAAGACCACCAACAAAAAGACCCTTTGGTCATCTCTGATGCTGAAGGCGTTTGGCTGATTGATGCCACTGGGAAACGTTACCTCGATGGGAATGGTTCATGGTGGACCAACACGCTTGGACATGGGCATCCACGCTTGCGCCGCGTTCTTAAAAACCAGGCCGACTCTCTCATCCATTGTGCATTTGCCGGTATTACACATCATCATGCAGTGCACCTAGCGAAAGAACTTCTTGAAGTTGCTCCACCAGGCATGTCTCGTGTTTTCTTTAGTGACAATGGATCAACGGCTGTCGAAGTCGCAGTTAAAATGGCTTTCCAATATTGGCAGCAAAATGGCCAGCCCGAACGACGACTTTTTTTAGCGCTGTCGGACGCGTTTCATGGGGACACCCTTGGGAGCACCAGTTTAGGAGGGGTACCCATTTTTCGAAAGATCTTCGGACCGCTGTTGTTTGATGTAATTCATGTACCAATTCCAACGGATGACACTGATTTCACACACATCATTGATGTGATTCAACAAGAGCTAAATGCTCATAGCACGCATATTGCGGGCGTGGTTGTGGAGCCTCTCATCCAAGGCGCTGCAGGGATGAAAATATGGCCCGCACATTTACTCAAACAACTACGCAAGGCAACCTACGATGCACAAACTTTCCTTATCGCCGATGAAGTATTTACGGGTTATGGCCGTACCGGAGCCATGTGGGCTTGTGATCATGCCGGAATCACACCAGACATACTTTGCACCGCGAAAGCATTCTCTGGCGGTATGCTCCCAATGGCCGCCACACTGACCACGCAACACGTTTTTGAGGGTTTTTCAGGAGGCAAAGAGCGTGCATTCATGCATGGACATACGTACTATGGAAACCCGTTAGGCGCTGCGGTAGCGCGCGAGGTCCTAGCTATTTACCGTGACGAAAAAGTGATCGAGCAAGTAAAAACAAAAGCCCCTATTGTTAAAGCGTTGTTTGAGCAGATTGCGCGACTACCAGGAGTCAATGCAGTACGTTCTTTGGGACTCGTGGGTGCAGCCGATCTTGGCAAAGGTGGCTATACAGGCGGGGCTGGCTGGAGTGTATATCAACACGCCCTGCAACACGGAGCTTACCTCCGACCACTTGGCGACACGGTCTATATTGCGCCTCCTTTGATTATCAACGAGTCAGAGCTTAAACAACTCCTTGAGATATTGCATGCATCCATTATCGCAGCGTATAAAACCAACCCTTGGCAAAGCTGACACACTCTTTCTTGTCTAACTATGGGCTAGCTGCGCTCTCTGGCATCCTTTACTTTTTGGGCTTTGCAGGCATGGACTTATGGCCATGCGCCTTGGTCGCTTATGTTCCTATTTTATTTGTTTTAGAAAACCAGCGAGATAAAGGAGCATGGAACAGCATTAAAATCGGCCTCGTGTTTGGCTTTATTGCCATGTTTGGAGGCTATTATTGGCTGATTCATGTTCTTCAAGAGTTTTCAGGATTTCCATTTCTTATCTGTGTTTTGTTTGCATCTGTACTCGTGCTTCAACAAGCGGGTGCTTTTGCTCTCTTTGCCTGGTTATGGACTTGTAGCCGTGCCAGAGGGCTTGGACCAAGTACAAGCCTTATTATCGCAGGCACGACTTCTGAATTCGCTTACCCTATGTTGTTCCCCTATTACTATGGGACGAGCTTTCACAATGTTCCGGTACTACTTCAAACGGCTGAACTCGGCGGACCTTTACTTGTATCCATTCTGTGCTTTGCCATCAACGGAACAATTTTTGAACTCTGGCATACACGACGAACCCTTAAACCATGGCCCCTCCGAAACTGCACTGTAGCGGCTGTGTATATAGTGGCTTCTATCCTTTTCGGGGTAATCCGCATTCACCAAATTGATCTGAAATCTAAAAACGCGCCCAGCATTACTGTCGGCCTCGTCCAAGCGAACATGGATACTTTCGGCAAAAGAGAAGATCCTGTGGAAGGTCTGCGGCGTCATTTACATTTATCACAACGCCTGGAGTTGAAAGCCAGTCCAGATCTCCTCGTGTGGCCGGAGTCTTCTTATGCATGGGCCATTCCTGAAACCGTTAAAAACATCCGCCCCATTGTCACAGGACCACTACATACACCCTTATTATTTGGCGCCATTTCACGTCGACAAGGAAATTCTTTACCACGCGTTTACAACACAGCCTTTATTGCCGATGCCACAGGCGCTATCCAAGGAAGTTACGATAAAACATTTCTATTAGCATTCGGCGAATACCTCCCTTTTGGGAAACTGTTTCCTATCTTGTACGAATGGTCACCTAATAGCGGACACTTTTCACAAGGCAGCCATGTCAATGCGCTTCCTTTAGGTCCTTGGAGAATCGGCACGCTGATTTGTTACGAAGACATACTGCCATCTTTTGTGCGTAAACTTGTGACACACAGCAATCCCCATTTTCTGGTTAACATCACCAACGATGCATGGTTCGGTGACACTACCGAACCTTGGGAACACTTGGCTTTGGCAAAGCTACGCTCCATCGAGCATCGCCGTTTTCTGGTCCGTGCAACTAATAGTGGCGTCAGCGCTATCATCGACCCTGTAGGTAGACTCCTTGCCCATACACAGGTATTTCGTCAGCAAACTCTTCATGGAGAAATCGCGATGCTGCAGGGCACAAGCATCTATGCAGTACTTGGAGACTGGCCAGGTTGGTTGGCACTGGCGTTGAGTATGTGGAGCATTTTGCCTTTGATCCAGTCACGCTTAAAGCAACGGCGCAAGCAATAGCGTAAAGGCACCATCGCTGTCGGTGACCGTGCTGCCCACAGGCAAAGAACGCTGTGAAGTCCCTTGCATAATAACACCATGTGCAGTGACTTCGACTCCCATAACAGGATGACCTAACGCATCCACTACGCGTCCTGTGACAGGTACAGGCGAAACTAACGTATAGGCTTGCTCACTTGCCGGGGTTTGATTCTTCTGGATACTAACATCAGGAACCACAACCCATGGGAAGCCACTTTCGGCACGAGTCTGAATAACCAAATCATAACGTCCGACATCTAAAGGTAAAACAAATTCGCCGTCGGCATCTGTCTGCGTTTGATTAGAACGGTTATACGCAGCTTCAGGCCATTCTTCAAAATTAGATCGCACTTGTTGTGCGACAGCTTGTACAACCGCTCCTTGCATAGGTTGGGCTTCTGCATTTTTCACGCGACCACGAAACTGATGTCGAAGTGGAAGCACAAATAATTGATCGTCAGGAGCGTCGATCAATCCACTGTCTGAAACATCTACAGTTGTTGCAAACACACCATAGGGCACTGCGGTGCTTTCTGGCCTTACTATCAGTTCATACTGACCTGGCAGCAATTGCGCTTGAAAGTTCCCGTCCTTGTCAGTAAGCACCGAAACCCTATGAACCTGTTCAACTCCTGTGTCTGCAGGTGTACCCATGGATGTCATAATGACGACAGCATTGCTCACGGGAACAGGCTCTTTTTCAGAGGTAACTACCCGAGCATGATAGGCCGTACTCGTTTGTTTTCCTGGTACCCAAAGCTCATAATTTCCTTCACATTCAGCCTGTGGAAATAAATAATTCGGATCGATTGTCACCTCTGGATATATCATTTCATTCGAATCCGGAGTGATTATTAACACATAATTATCCAGGTCTTTAGGCAATTGGATCGCAAAAACTCCAGGTTGATTGTCCACGGTGGCTGTCACAGCTGCCGATGACACTGCCTGCCCGGTCGTGCGGTCCACTGCCTTGACCCTCAGTCCATTCATGCCTTCATGTGCAGGATCCAGGATAGTTCCTGCAAACACACACCACTCTTGTGGTTCGGGATACACAAACGATATTGGCTCCTCCAACTCTCCCAATAGCTCCAACGTATACGCCATAGGAGGCAACTCTTGCGCCAATGCTATATTCGGCTGGATACGCACATCGTAACTACCAGTCAGAAGTGTGGTGGCAAAATCCACTTCATGCCCATTCTCTAAAATCGCAGCCTTTGACAAAGTCTGCACAACCACATTGGACGCTAAACTTCTCACCGAACTTTTACGAGTGAATACAATATCACCCAAGATTCTTGTGTTGTCTTTGTGAGTACGAACTGTTCCAAACACATTGGTGAGTGTGCCTAGTTCCATAATTTTTTCTTTCCCATCTTCTAAAGGGAATCGTTCCGAAAAAACGGATGTTTTCAATCCTTGCTCCGCATTGGCAATCACCACTTCAAGCACGATTTGAAAATTTAGCGCATCAGCTGCCAGGCATACTTTGTTCTGCAAATCACAACTTGAATTCGGACAGTCATCATCAGAATCGCAAAAATTCTTAGTGCTTCCCTGGCTATCATTACCAAACGTACAGCCTGCAAATGCAATCAAGAGCACGCAAAAAATATTTTGTATGCAGTTAGCCCTCATTGCACACAATCCGATAAGTTAACGGTCGGCTCCGACATAACCCACCAAATAGCTGTATCCATGTCACCCTCAACCACGGGCAAATTTTCGCGAAGAAGAAATTCCCCAGCCACAAGAAATTCCACTTTCGTACATGGTTTAGCCATTAGGGTGTCGCGGCCTACACTAAATTGATGCGGTCGATCCGCATCACCAACAGGGTGGATCACATCCTGCTCAACAAGGCCAACTAACCCTAAGCCCACCACCCGATCCAAAAAAATACGATATTCCAATGACTGTTCGATATTGGCATCGCGAACTACAAACTCAAATGTTATGTCTAAGTTGTCGTCATCAGGCTCCAAGCGGACTATCCCACCTAACCGCTGCTCAGCATTTGGAGCACTCACAATCGATGGAGGATAGTTAGGCTCTTCAGCCGAATCATGCCGGTTTAAAATTAAGCACCCTGAACTACTGAGCCACCACCCCATGCTGGTTACCAAAGCAAATGCTGGGCCAGAATGGCAAAGGTACCGCAACCATTTGAAAACATTGAAATTTAGCGGCAAAAAGCCCCTAAAACGCGCCCAGAATGCTCTGACATTCTTGTCAGGTATTTCCATGGAGTGTGCCATGCGTGCAGGCAACCTACGTGCTCTATGTCGGATCATCAACTTCAAGCAAACCCTTTTCCAGGTATCGGAAAATAGTGCGTGGGTCTACGCCAAGATCCTGAGCGGTTTTAGTGCGATTGCCCCCATTACGCTCCAAGACCTCTAAAACATAACGTTTCTGAAATTCTTCTTTTGCTTCGGCCAATGTTCTTATCGGCGTCACTTCATCTGGCAAAAGCTCTAAGTCTTCAGGTCCAATCAGAGTCCTATCACACAGCACAATTGCCTTTTTGATACGGTTTTCAAGCTGGCGAATATTTCCAGGCCACGCATATTTGCGAATTGCACTTAATGCATTTGGCGTAAACCCATTAACATCCCGCTTGTATTCATCCGCATACTTATGGAGCAGATACTTCGCAAGCAAAATAACATCATCTCCACGTGCTCTTAGTGGTGGTAAAATGAGATGAACCACGTTGAGCCTATAGTATAGATCCTCACGAAATCGCTTCTCGCGGATCTCCGTTTCTAAATTTCGATGAGTGGCTGCAATCACTCGAATATCGATTTTTTCGCGCTTGGTATCGCCCACCTTGGTTACTTCTCGCTCTTGAAGCGCCCTTAATAGCTTCACCTGCAATGCAAGCGGAAGTTCTCCAATTTCATCTAGAAAAAGCGTGCCTTGATTGGCTAGCTGAAATTTTCCCTGATGTGTTGCTACTGCACCTGTAAATGCCCCTCTTACATGGCCAAAAAGCTCGGACTCCATAAGGTTTTCTGGAATAGCACCACAATTGATGACAACAAATGGCCCCTCTGCCCGTGAACTACGCGCATGAATTTCACTCGCAATCAATTCCTTACCTGTACCCGTTTCACCTGTAATCAGCACACTGATGTTCGTAGGAGCAATTTTTTTTACCTGATTGAATATCTCCACCATGCATGCAGAACTGCCAATAATCTCTCCGAAACGCACATTCTCCAGCGCATCTGCCAACTGGTCTCGATCGGTACGAAGCTGTTCAACCAAAAGTGCATTTTGAAGAATAAGAGCAGCCTGTCCTGAAAAAATAGTAAGGATATCCAATGAAAATTCAGAAAAAAGATTGGCCACACTGTCATTGCCCAAATACAAAATTCCCAACAGGTGACCTTGATTGATAAGAGGCACGCACAATACCGAACATAATTTAAGGTTCATCACACTTTCACTGCAATTGAAGTCCTCATCCTTTAGCGCATCACTGACAATGACCGCCTTACGTGACTCGATGACCTTTGCCAAAATACTATCCGATAAATGCCTCACGCCATCGGGCAGCGTTTCCTTTTTCAGGTTTCGCGCAACCGTAATCTGCGGCGTATCGCCCTGAAGCAAAATCACAAAGCCTTTATCAGCATGTGTAACTTCAATCACTGCATCCAGCAGTGTTTCTAACAATGTTTCCACAGACCGGATTTCCATGAGGCGTTGACTAAAATCATACAACCTCGAAAGCCCGCCCAGTTCTCCTTCAATACGCGCACTGGACTCATTCGTATCATGAGCAGGTTCGACGGTATCTAGTAATGAAAACACAAGTTCTGCATTACCAACTTGTAGTCGATCGTTATGCACAAGACGCACACGACGTTTCTTTTTGCCGTTAACCTTCAAACCTCCCGAATCGGTAAGGTCATTGACGTTAAAATTCACCCCATCAAAAATAATTTGTGCGTGATAATCCTCTACAGAAAAGTCTTCTAGAATCACATCATTAGACGGAGCTCTTCCTATAGAAATCACAGACTTGTAAACAGCAAACGTCCGAGTTCCATCTGAACCACCTAACCGCGTTAAACAAGGCATAACCTAGGATACCATGTTCCTTTGTTGCGTTGTATCTGTATACGTATCGTGTTACCGATGGGATTGCATCTACCGTAGGAGCATTGACGATGTTTAGAACACATAACTGTGAAGTTATTGCTGGGTTACTACTGACACTCTCATGCGGAGGCTCAAGCAGCACACCCCCGCCCATGCACACTCCGGTGTCTCCAACTCCTGCTGCAGCTCCACCATCCACCGCCGCTGCTCCAGCGAAAAATTCGCCAACTTTAGCCGAGTCTAAAGAATGCCCAAATCCAGGAAACCATTGTTTAGAATCAAATATCGTATTTATAGCTTCACGCAGCTATACGCGTGGCCATGTGTTTGTAGAGCCAGCCCAACAAACAACCGAATCCAACAGCCAAGGCCAAGCTCAGTACAAGTCCGTCCGTAATGGTCACGTCTTTCGCAGCCCATATGTCTATCGCACCCAACCTGCAAACCCACTGCAATTGCACGTTGGTCAATTGGTCATTGTCCCCTTCAACAAAGCCCAGCGCATTTTTGAAGGACCACCTTCTCGAAAAAGCGCGTACAGCACCCGGTGGTGGTTAACCCGCATTGTAAGCTTAGCTGAACTCAACAAAGGCTTTGCAACTCTTGCAGGCGGCTACCATGTGGCAAGAGGCTCAGCACGTATAGTTATCAATGGTGACAACTTAGTCGCGGTTGTCAGTGGGCCTAAAGACAGCCACTTTTTGACGCCTCAACACCTCATGATCACCTCCGCCCCTCTTCTTAACCAAGAAATCACGTACGCCAATATTGGCGTTGCCCTCCAGTCAAGAGAGCAACCATCTACTAAAAAGCACTACATGCTAACTAAGGACGGTTCAGTACTGAACACCGCCTATGTAGTTAAAACTCGCAAAGCTTCTATAGATGATCTGAAACAAAACACCGTAATTTTCATGCCATTCCAGCAACGCAATGGTGTCTTTGTTGCTCCAGAAAACAGTGATCAAGCATTAATCGAACGCTGGTGGTCCGCTAAAGTGAACAAGATTAATACCGCTGAAGGAATCGTTGAAACACACAACGGCTATCGTGTCTCTATTGATGCTATACGGGTCACTATCAGCAAATGACATTCGGTACGCCAAAAATGAGACAAAACAGTCAATTTTTACCCACATAAAATGTCTTAACTGTCAACACACAACTCGGCGTTCCTGCCGCCGATAAGCACTCTGTATGGCAACTAATTCGGGTCTTACCGAGTTATCACCAAAGGAGAAGTGTATGGACGTTAAGAAACTAACAACGCCACTTGGCAAGCGATGCTCTTTACTTAAGGACGAGCGCGGTTTGTCCACAGTGGAATACATTATCATTCTAGTACTCATCGCAATTGTTGGCTTGGCAGGATGGAAAAGTATTGGAAAAGGCGTTACAGAGCGCATCGAAGGGTCCGATAAAACTATTCGCCAGGATCTCCCCGTGCCACAGCCAAGTGAATAGTGAAGGTGGAAACTAAGCCTTATAGGAATAACACCTCGCCGCATTCGACTGCTTCGCGGCGAGGTGCTTCACCACTCGCATGCCGCTTAATATCAAATACTCGTGGCGCTATGTTTGTGGAGTATATCAGCCTCGTCGTGCTGGTAACGCTAGTTGCCGCGTTAGCCATAGCAGCTTTGGGAGTGCCTTTAATCAAGCAGTATGAGCTTGCAAAGCTCTTACTGACTGCCCCCATTCCCTAACGAACATTGCGTCTCACAACTTTGTCTCCGACGCACCGATAAATCCCTTGTAAACGGTTCCTATTCGAAAGGACTTGTTAATGCTTGGTCTTCCTGAATATACCTTGCTCATTCTATGCGCAATCGCAGCATTTACAGACTGGCGAGCTGGCGTCATACCTAACTGGCTAACGTTGCCTCCACTCGCCATCGCTCCCATCTACTTCATGATTAGTGGTGGCATCTGGGATTTAGTTCGTTCATTGCTTGGCATCGTGATCTGTGTGTTAGTTCCACTGTTTCTGTTCTGGAGGCGAGCCATTGGCGGTGGCGACGTCAAGCTATTTGCGACAATCGGAGCTCTCAGTGGTTATATGGTTGGTCTCGAAGTGCAGCTTCTTGCGTGTGCGTTGGCAGGATTCTACGCACTCGTGCTTCTTTGCTGGCAAGGCAAACTATTACGTACGCTGAAAAACATTCTATGCATTGCCTCTAACATTGTTCTGCCAAAGTCTAAACGAATCGTAGTCAATCCAGAGTTCATGACCAGCATACGTTTAGGTGTAGCCATTTTCTTTGCAGCATCTATTCGTTTAGGAATACAGGCGGTCATCTAGTGAAACTGATTCACAACAAAGAAGGCGCTGTTTATGTTGAGTTTCTCGCGGTTTTCTTACCCATTTTCCTCATGTGCCTAGGCATTATACAGCTTGCTTTTTTTTCCTCTGCAACGCTCATCGTACAACATGCTGCGATCCGGGGAGTTCGAGCAGCTATCGTGGTGCTCGACGATGATCCAAAACATTACGACAGCGTAGCACGAAACTGCCTTACCGGAGGCAGTTCCGGTGTGGTGCAGTCCATCATGAACATGATTGCAAAGCTTAGCAATGTGAAGCTTCCTGAAAACTATAAACCTGAAATTATGGATCGTCTCGATCAACTCCAAGCACGATCAAGCAACGCAGGCCCTCGATTCGCTGCCATTCGCAATGCTGTCTATGTTCCTTTGTTGAGCATTTCTCCGGAACCCTGGCAAATTTGGGAAAAGGAATCCATAGCGTCTGCCGTTGGATTTTATCCTGAAAGCCGCTTGTTGAGTGGCATTATTTTCAATCGTGCAGTGACAGCGGTCACACTTCCGTCATCTGAAACAGCTAACGACGCACAATATGAAATCGCTCAAGATGCCAATGTCACAGTAAGGGTCACCTATTTATATCATTGCGCAGTACCCCTTGTTTCTGCCCTTGTGTGCAAAAAAATGTCGAGCATCTTGGTGGATGACGATCCGGAGGATGACTCCGAGGACAAACTGACCAAAGAGCAAATAATCGCTCGCGAACTAGGACATGCTGAAATTCCTTCTCTTCAATTTCTAGCAGAACTCACAGGAGCTCGGTTCAAAGTCATTCGTACACAGGCAACGTTACCTAACCAAAGCGCAAAATATAAGTATCAGAGTGAAACTGAGTCAGAAGATAAGAGTACTTCTTCTGCCGCATCCAACGAAGAATCCGACAAGCCCTCATGCGAGCCTTTCGAGGAGATTCAAGAATGACGACATCTCTTAGAAAAAATCAGGAAGGTGCCATCATCGTCATGGGACTTGTCATGGCAATTTTTCTTATCGGACTACTGTATTACGGAATGGGCATTGGAAACTCAATTATGTATCGCGAAAGTATGCAAGATGGAGCTGACGCTTCTGCTTTTTCGGCTGCAGTCATGCATGCGCGCGGCATGAATATGATTGTAATGTTCAACATGGTCATGGCAGCCCTACTCGCAATCCTTGTTGCTCTTAAACTGATTTCTGCGGTGTGCATCGTCCTTATTGGACTGCTCGCCGTGGCCGCGTTTTGGGGGTGTTTGCCATGTGCCACGGTCACTCCAGAAGTCAATGCTATCCGCACCGAGGTGGATGCCCTTTACGACGATCTTAAAGATCCGATACTGACTTTATTAGAGGTATTGCATTGTGGAGAGATTGGCCTGCGGTATGGCATTCCGCTAGTCGCACAAGCACGCACCATCGGAGAAGTGTCTCAAGCGTATAACCCACCCGTCAAACTTGGCGTCATCTGGCCCATTTACGCACAGTTGCCAGTGGAGGACGATGAGTTTAAAAAACTGTGCGATAAAGCGGGCGAATATGCAGGCGAGTTGGCATCCATTCCGTTCCAAGCGCTTGGCATTGGGTTTCTGATCAAGGAGCCTATTAAAGCACTGGCAGAAACTTTTCCGAATTATTTTTGTGGAGCTAACAGTGGAACGGGAGACCCCTCGTCCTATACGTATGACAAACAAATTCCTCAACCGCGTTTGAATACGCCCTCATACGACAAATGTTATGGGGATGACCCCAACAAAGATAATACGGAACAAGCATGTCAAGAAGCTCGCCAGGAAATTGAAAATAGCTATCCGGTAGGCGAACGCGCAGAATGTCAAAACGAGTTATGTGAAGAGCGCGTTAAGAATGCTCGAACGGAATGTGATCCTTCGAATGGGAAGAATCTTTCGACATACATGTGGTACGAGCGTGATGTAACCCGCTATTACACCAAAGATAAGTCAAATCGAGTTTACGAACTTGAAGAAAAGCGGAAATACGGCCCGTCTGAAACTGTCGGCAACGATACCGCTGGTAGTCAAGATGAAGTGACTATGCCAGAAGGCAACTCTAAACGACCGCCTTGTGGCTATACGCTAGCTGCATCAACCTACAGATCTGATCTGAAATCCAGCTGGACCGACTGGAATAAGAATATTCATGAGCCTCTATGTCATGAGGTTTTTGAAAAACCAGATCCATGGCAGATGGCTCCTGGTGAAGAAATTGCGGTAAAATACAAAGAAATTCAACATGCTGCCGCCTGTGTTGAGGAAACTAAAGTCACCGTTTCCATCGATGAAACGCTAGGAAAGAAAACACCCATGCAAGACAGCATTACGGTGGATGGTGCTGGATCGAGTAGCGACTCTGGCAGTGACAACATCACATGTTTTAGCGATGATGATTACGCACGATCTCCTCAGCGTGTCCCTGAAGGAACTTTGATGGGTGAAGAGGATTTTCAGCTTCGTTCCATTGTCATTGGCGAGAACGTTAAAGATGACACTCGTAAAATGCTGAAAATTGCCGCGTGGGGGAAAAAAGCCAACGATTTTTCTTCCTCCCTAATATCCCTGTTGCAGAAAACAAGCATCTTTGGCCTGGCACAAGCTGAGTTCTATTACAATGGAGACACAGATGCAGGCGAATGGATGTGGCATATGAAATGGCGCGCTCGACTCCGACGATTTAGGTTACCCCAAGGAGAAACTCAAACTGAACGCGCCAGTATTACCGACAGTGCAGGAGGCGCTTGTTTTCATAGTGAAGCCGAATCGAAAGAACCTCCTTCAGACGATTCTTGCAGTACTTTGAGTAACGATAGAATGATGGAGACACTCAATGAACTCATTTTACACTAGCCTCGGGCGCAACATTGAAGGCAGTGTATATGTTGAAGCGTTAAGCATGCTTCCTGTCCTTCTTATTCTCTGGATAGGCGTACTCTTTACCTATCACCTGGACGATGCGGAACAACAAAGCCGCCTGGCAGCGCGTCAATGCGCTTGGGAATATACGGAAGGCAACTGTGAAAACGTTCCTCCTTCATGCAAGGAAACCCCCGAATCGGGAGGTGCCATGGAGGACGACACCGAGATAAAGACCAAGCTTGAGCAGGCAGGCGAAAACCGGGAAAAAGATTCAAATAAAATCAGCGACATGGGATCGAGCATTGCTGGTATCATTGGTGATATCTTTGGTGCCCCAGTCACCATAAAGGATTCCAGGAGCGTGAGTATCCCAGGCCGTTTTGGGGGCGGAACCGCAAAAAAAACCACATCCTACTACCTTTTGTGTAACGAAAAAGAAGTCAATTTTCTCGATAAAGCACTGGAATTGGCCGGAACATTGGCTTCTGATATCTGGTAGCAATCAATTGAATGCACCGACCGATAAGTGGGTATGGATTCACTCCGTACCCGAATGGCCAAACAGACGATTAGCAGTCGCTTTCGCAGACTGTTAGCAGGCGCCAGCCGCGTACTACTTCTGCTTGTCATCCTGCATGGAGCGACCTTTTGGCTGGTAACCCGTTCCGTCAAAGCAGACATAGAGCAAATGCTTATGGGCGTGGGCGGAGAGATGATGCGTTACAGCGACAATACTCGCCAAGACGCGCCTCGTACGTTCATGCTCAACGGACAAAACTTAAAGCTGTCCGTAGGGTCCACCAAAGACCCACTGTCTGTAGTATTGGATGAATATGAAACACGATGCATCAAAAAAGATGGCGGACTTTCAAGAGAGTTTGCGAATGCCTATCGAAAAGGCGGCCATCCACTTACTGACCAGCAACGCCGACAAGGCGATGCCGTACTACGGCAGGACGGCACCGGTAAAGGATTTGTTGTCTGCCTCGACTCCGGCACTAAAGTCATTCATTGGAAAGAATGGATCAAGCGTCTTTCAAGATTCGTTAAGACAGGCAATATGTCTGAAGTCGGACAGCTTCGATATATCTATGCTCAACAAAACAAGAAAACTACAACTTTTGTAACATTGTGGAATGATGCATCTCTAAACGTCTGGAGCATGTTCCCGACTACTGGAGATGCTCCTGGATTTGATTTAGCCGATGTTCCTCGGCCTGCGCACTCCCGTCGATTGCTATCTGCAAGAGAACTGGGGCATCGACAGTCTATCCATGTGTACGGATCTACTCTTATGGATGGCAACAAGTTGTTTGGTTTTTACCGAGACTCTTTGCCTAAACAGGGATGGAAACTCACCAACGATCCAAAACGTTTTTCTCGCCCTAAACATGCACCACAAGTGCTCTTAGCAGAACGAGGCAATGACATGTTGCAAATCGTTACAGGGACCAACAGCAAGGGCAACGGGTTTGCCAACATTCTTAACCTACATTGAAAGGAACCATCTGTGAATACAAAAGCACTTGGAATTGCCATCGTTCTAGCAGCAATAGGAGCAGGAACATTGCTTTTTTATATCAAACGCTTCGAGCGTCAGACCTCTGGGGGAAAACCCATATCAGTTCTTTATGCGGTTCAGGAAATTCCCCTAGGCGAAGTGCTGAAAGAACATATGTTGGAAGCACGTCCTTTACCAGAAAGCTATGTAGAAGAACGCCATATTCATGCATCCGAAGCATCGCGAGTGCTGGGCGTCAGAGTACAAAACAGCATTAAACCCAATGAATCCGTATTGTGGTCAGATTTAGCAACAACTCACAAAAGCCGCGATCTTTCATCTCTAGTACAGACGGGTATGCGCGCAATTACCATTTCTGCAACCCAATCTTCCACGTTTGGAGGACTCCTCCGCCCTGGAGACCGAGTGGACATCTTATTCACAGAAGCCAACGGGAGCAAAGACTCCACCCGCCCTTTACTTCAAAACATTCTTGTTCTCGCTGCCGGCGCAGACACTGAAAACACCACTTCCTCACGACCACGGGCATTCAATCAAATCACGGTAAGCGCCACTATGGATCAATCACAACTTCTTGCGCATGCAAAATTGAATGGCACCCTCACACTCGTACTTCGTAATCCAAATGACATCAAAATCATTCAAGACCTACCTGAAACTTCCACTTCTGACCTTCAACAACAATCTCCTGAATCTGTAACGCAACCCACATCAACCATTACGAAGGAAATTGAAAATGTTAAATAAATACCTCGCGCCATATCTGTTTTTATTATTTGTCCCGCACATCGCTAGCGCTCAAAGTGAAAGCGTGCCTCCTGTACCAGACTACCGTTCAGATCGTGAGTCGGAGTCCATCTCACTTGGCGTAGGACAACAAACCAGCATCCCAGCAAAAGGCGTACGTAGCTACTCCGAGGGCGCCCCTGGCATTGTGGATGTACGCCTACCAAAAGATGGATCTCAATTTATCATTGTTGCTTTACGACCAGGTCAAACCACATTGCTTCTTTTCATGATGGATGGAAGTCAAATACAATATCAGATTCGAGTAGACCGAAGTGAAACATCAGTAGATCAAGGCGTTGCGGTTGTAGATAACATTCGGCTTGATTTTTACTTTGTACAATTAAGCAAAGCAGGTAATCGCCAACTAGGAATTGGTTGGCCGGGCACAATTGGTGCTAATCTTCGGATGAGCGCATCCTATGACCTGCTTGGCGGAGGTTTTCAAAACGCCACAGCCATGATTGCTGACCAAGTTTTACCTCGACTCGATATGGCCCAGACAGGGGGGTGGGCTAAAGTATTACGTCAAGCAGCCGTTATTACCTCTAATGGGAACGAAGCTCAGTTTGCAAGTGGCGGTGAAGTTAATATCCCCGTACAAGGTGCTCTTACTGCAGAAATTCGGAAGATTAATTTTGGAAGCGACATTCGTGTTCTTCCCCGATACGACAAGCGCACAGGACGTATTGAACTGCAAGTACAGGCAGATGTTTCTGATCTTACAGACCCCGGCGCAGACGTTCCTGGGAGAATCACAGCCAATCTAAGAACATTAGTTAATCTGGAGCTGGGACAGTCACTGGTCTTAGCGGGATTAAATTCAAAAAATCAGCGTAGCGCTAAGACTGGAATTCCGGGCCTTAGTCAAATTCCGATTCTGGGATTGCTGTTCGGAAGTGAATCAGATCAGGAAGAACAAGTAGAAAACCTGGTGTTTATTATTCCTTCAGTCGTAGATGCTGTTTCTTTACAATCCAGAGATCGGATTGGCGAAGCCATGCTTATTTACGACGACTTTGCTGGAAATCTGGATGATGTCGACATGTTGGATCAAATCAAAAAGACTCCTCCAAGGCGCTATTACCCGCAGAATCAAAAACGATGAAATTGGACACCAAGCCAACGATCTCTATTCATCTAGAACACCATGATGATAAAGATCATTTGTTGAAAAAACCGCTGGATCAACCCATTACCATTGGCCGTGATCCAACATGCGACATCGTTTTTGATTCTCCCAATATATCAAGAGTGCATGCTATTCTAACATGGACCAATGCGGGTCTTGAGATCGAAGATGTATCATCGAATGGAATTTGGATACACGACAAACATGTTCTAAAGAAAAAAGCCCTGCTCACTCCGCCTACTCGTGTACGTATAGGGACCCACAAGCTGCACATTGCAACAAGTAACTATGGGGAGCAGTCAGTAGCCACTGACCTACCGGTGCAAAATGATACTGATCAAGACAAAGCAGCGTTGCGCAAGGCGATTCACCGTAAACTCCTTGACCACCTCGATTTAGCAAATCTTGATAAAACCAAGATGAATGACCGCGAGCTGCGCCCCAAAGTAATGGATGCATTAGGACGCATTGTGGGTAACATGCACGCACATCTTCCTAAGGACATGGATCGTGCACGACTAATTCATGAACTCAGCAATGAGGTATTAGGGTTGGGTCCCCTCGAAGAACTACTCAGTGATAACTCCGTAAACGAAATCATGGTGGTAGATCCTCAAAACATTTTTGTGGAGCGTGCGGGACAGATGATAAAAACTGATTTTCAATTTACGGATGACGAGGCGATTCGTGCTGTGATCGAACGAATTGTGACTCCTCTTGGCCGTAGGATTGACGAATCCACCCCTCTAGTAGACGCGCGCCTTCAAGACGGATCGCGTGTCAATGCCGTAATTCGTCCGCTCGCTATCCGGGGCGCCTGTATTACGATTCGTAAATTTTCTAAAGACCCCCTGAGCATGCAGGATTTAGTACAGCGCGGATCTTTTCCCGAACGCATTGGTGTGTTTTTAGATCGTACGGTTAAAGTAAGAAAAAACGTTGTAATATCAGGGGGAACAGGAAGTGGAAAAACCACGCTCCTGAATGTCCTTTCCGGCGCCATTCCAAGCCATGAACGGATTATCACCATCGAAGATGCCGCTGAGCTACGCCTTCAGCAACCCCATGTTGTTTCGCTAGAAACCCGACCGTCAAACATGGAAGGTCGTGGCGCTTATACCATTCGCGACCTTGTTAAAAACGCTTTACGTATGCGACCCGATCGCATCGTCGTCGGCGAATGTCGCGGCGGAGAAGCACTGGATATGTTGCAAGCCATGAATACTGGCCACGAAGGGTCGATGACTACTACTCACGCAAATAGTCCTATGGAAGCCGTTTCACGCCTAGAAACTCTTGCACTCATGTCTGGACTTGATCTTCCAGCACGAGCTATTCGAGAACAAATCGTGGCTAGCGTTGACATCATACTACAACAAACTCGCTTTTCAGATGGCTCCAGACGCATTACACATGTCACAGAAGTCATAGGACTGGAAGATGGAGAATTCCAACTAAAAGATATCTTTGTTTTCAAGCGAACGGGTACAGCTGCAAACGGGAAAATTGAAGGAGAATTTCGAGCAACAGGATATCTCCCAAGTTACATAGGTGATTTCATTACTCACGGATTAATTTCAGGAGGAAGATTTTTATAATGCCTGTTTCCATGTTGGTAGTGCCTTACGTATGTGTTGGATTACTTGGGGCAGCCGTTGTGATTGCTCTTTATGCCTTGGTATTCAATACAGGGAGTCCTACCCATCGGCAATGGAATAGGTACGTCAATATACTCGATGAAGATCTAAAGTTTCTTAGAGAAAAAATCCAAGCAAGTCACATTGCTCTTACTCAAATGTTAAGCATTTTGATTTGGAGCTTAACTGTGTGCGTCGCAGGACTACCTCAGCTGATGATCATGAATGGATTATTTGTATTTATCCCTCCAATCTGGCTTAAACGTTTGCGTCGTCAACGCATCCAACGATTGGAAAATCAGCTTAATAGCTGGATTCAAGCATTGGCGAATGCACTGAAAGCAAGCGCTTCCCTTGGAGACGCACTCGCCTCGACTCAAAACCTCTTACATCCACCCTTTAGCGAAGAGGTCGACGTGCTCCTCAAAGAAAATCAACTCGGGACTCCTCTAGATATCGCCATACGAAATATGGGAACCCGTATTGGATCACGCACCATCTCAAGTGCACTAGCGACTTTACTAGTTGCACGGCAAAGCGGAGGAAACTTGCCCCATACATTGGAACGCGCTGCCTCTGCACTACGGGAAATGACCCGATTGGAAGGTGTCGTGCGTACCAAAACCGCAGAAGGCAAAGCTCAAGCGTATGTTTTAGGTGTAGTCCCTGCTGTAGTTCTGCTTGCCATCAATTGGATTCACCCAGACCTATTGATTCCTTTAATAGAAACTTTCTTAGGAAACATTATCGTAGGAATCTCTGTAACCCTTTGGATTTGTTCAATTATTATTGCCAATCGCATCCTTCGTGTCGATATTTAGACCCTCGAAATTTTCGACATACTCTTTACACCTGCTCAAGTCGTCGATAACAGGAAAGTCTACATATCGGGGGGAGAACGTTTATGAAGCGAATTGGCTATGCTCTATACCTGCTTAGTTTGATCGCCATCAGCCAGAACACAGTGATGGCTCAAGATGTTGGGCTAGGAGATGGAAGTGACGGCGCACTCAACTATACAGGGTCTTCTCCGATCAATCTTTATACCGCATTGACCACTTCACTGCCCGTTAGCTCAACCGAAATTGGTGTCGCAAATGCAACGGGATTTGTATCTGGCGATGTTATCCTGCTCTGGCAGGTTAAAACCGGACCTTTCGTATCGGGAGATCTTCAAGCTATCGATCTTGCCGCTTCAAACGCAGGCCATTATGAACTTCAGCGTATCACTAACATCAATGGGAATACTATTTCCCTAGAAACAGGCACTACTCACGCGTATGTGGGTCCTGGAACTCAGGTTGTTCGTGTCCCAGAATATACGACCGTTACAGTTGCTGGCAGTGAAATACTATCTCCTACAGCTTGGGACGGCACCACCGGAGGAATCGTCGCATTTCTTGCTACAGAAACTGTCACAGTTGATGGTGCTATTGATGCCTCAGGGTTAGGTAGCCGTGGAGGGCAATCGTCGGAAAGCTATGCTGCATATGGTTACACCTGTGCTCAAACTTGCGGTGACGACACACCAACAAACATTTTAGACAGTGACTGTGAACGTGGCATTACTCCTGCGACTTGTGCTGAAGGGGAGGGACGTCGTGGGGAAGGATTAGACAACAGTGACCGTTCTTATGACGTGATCAACGGCTGCGGTCGTGGTAACCGAGCCACTGGCGGTGGCGGTGGTGGACATGTGAACGCCGGTGGCGGTGGCGGTGGCAATGGTGGCTCAGGCGGTTATGGTGGAAATGCTTGGCAAGGTGGTTGTCCCGCTGCAGGAGAATCTGGAGGCCTATCAGGTACCGCTGTCACCGGAAGTCTTTTGAACTACCTCACTTTTGGCGGTGGAGGTGGCGGGGGATCACAAAACAATAGTAACTCCGGCAACGGTGGCGCAGGTGGTGGCGCCATATTTTTCCGGGCCAATGCTCTCAATGGAACAGGTTCTATACGCACCAATGGAGGCAATGGCGGAGCCGCATCCAATGATGGTGGCGGTGGTGGTGGTGCTGGAGGATCTGTGCTCATCCAACTTGTTGGAGATGCAGCGTGCGCAGGCATTGAAGCCAATGGAGGGACTGGAAGTGATACCAGTGCAGGCCATGGTGATGGCGCTGGTGGCGGCGGTGGTCGCATCAAGATAGACAGCGACACGGTGAGCGCATGCCCTACCGCACTCACAGGTGGTGTGGGTCCCAGTGGCCATTCCTTTCCTTCAGGAGGAGGAGATGGACTATCAGGGTTACAAGAAAGCAACGACGGCGCTTTTGGATGTACTGCCAATGCGGATTGTTCCAATCCAACACCTTATTGTAATCAAGCTGCACATGCATGCGAGCCTTGTGTTGCCCATTCAGGTTGTACGGAAGACGGACTATTAATTTGTGATGAAGGATCATGTGTTGAATGTGTAGATGATACGGACTGCAGCACAGGGAAAAGCTGCAATCCCTCAACGAACTTATGTGAACCTGATTCCAACGGACCTACTACTGATGCAGGCATTGGAAACGATGGTGGTGTAGATGCAGGAAATCCGGGAAGCACTGGTGGCATTGCCGGTGGATCAGGATGTGCTATAGGAAACACTTCATCTACAACCGTATTTTCGATGTGGGTAGCACTGGTGCTAATTGCGCTACTGCGACGACGTATAACACGTACATCTTCTAGGAGCTAAGAACCATGGCAGAAAAATTGTTGAATCTTATCGAAGGGAACCGTCGGTGGGCCACCTCCAAACTGACAACACGGCCTGATTTTTTTGAGACACTCTCAAAACAACAAACCCCTCAATACTTATGGATTGGCTGCTCAGACAGCCGGGTCCCCGCCAATGAAGTGGTTGGCCTCGAGCCAGGCGAAATGTTTGTCCATCGTAATGTAGCGAATGTTGTAACACATACAGACCTTAACTGCCTTAGCGTAGTCCAATATGCTGTGGAGGCTTTAAAAGTCTCCGACATCATTGTCTGTGGGCACTATGGTTGTGGCGGAGTAGCAGCAGCTCTTCAGGGAAAACCATTAGGACTAATTGATAATTGGTTACGCCATGTAAAAGACGTGCATCATCAACACCGCAAAGAATTCACAGACCTTAATTACGAAGCACAATGTAACCGCCTATGCGAATTGAACGTGTCTCAACAAGTAGCAAATCTTTGCTATACTACAATCGTCCAAGAGGCATGGGCTCGTGGGCAGGCGTTGTCTGTTCACGGCTGGGTCTATGGTCTAGTCGACGGGTTGGTCCGAGACCTCAACCTTTCCATCAGTGCCACAGACCAGTTACCCAGCATCTACCAGATGGGCTAATCCCCACCTCTGGATACTATTTTTTACGGGGGTTTCGATACGAAACCCTGTGCAACAACTATTTAAGCAAACGCATTGAAATGATTACGTAATTTATAAAAATTGGTAGCGACGCCGCCTAAATTTTACGCAACTACACTACGTGCTCGTCCGATGACACTGTATGAATTTCGAGCACTTGCCGAGCTTTTTTGGCGTAGCCGCCATCGCGCTAGCACTCCTCATTCTGGCCTACGTTCTCTTATCACAGCCAGCTGCTAGGCGACCTACACGAGGCTTAGGGGGACTTAAACGCTCCGCAGCACTTAAGCACAACGTGCTGTTTAGCACGTTTGAGCCGACACTACGCTACTGTGCTGCTTGGGCAGCTAAACTGCCAGTAACCCAATTCCGCTTCACGATCGCTAAACAGCTACAACGCTCCGGCGACTATCTGGGACTTACTGCGGATGAATACTTAGCTTTGATGTTCATCGGCTCTTTTGGTTTTACAGCAGCGGGTATCGTTATTTGTTACTTAGCTAATATCAACATGATCTATGCAGTAAGTGGAACATGCATTGGCTTAGGCATGCCTTCTTCTCTCCTCAAAACACAGACAAAAACAAGACAACTACACATTAATCGAGGACTTCCAGCTGCTATTGATTTAGCCGCGTTATGCATGACGGCTGGAATGGATTTCATAGGCGCACTTAAACAAATCGTCGCCTACAGTTCAGACGACGACGCTGTCCAAGAAGAAATGTCACACATCCTCCAAGAATTGGAGCTTGGGCATACCCGAAGACAAGCGTTAGAAAATTTTGCTGAACGTGTTCCAACAGAATCAGTTAAAGACTTCGTGAGTTCTGTTACACAATCAGAAGAAAAAGGTAATCCGCTTGCAACCGTATTGCAGGTTCAGGCATCCATGCTTCGCATGCGACGGAGTGTGTTAGCAGAGGAAGCAGCTGCACGTGCAGGTGTCTTAATGATGATTCCTCTGATGATGCTTTTTTCTTGCATCGTTTTGTTGCTGCTTGGTCCTCTTTTTATTCAAAACGTACAGGCAGGGCTGTAACTATGTCCTATGACATCGACATAAGTCTTCCCGATGGGACAGTGCAACGACATACCCTTGTCGGAAAAAAAAACATGCTCGGCCGCGGGCCCGAAGCGGACATCATCATCGCTTCCAACGAACTAGAACCTCAACATATTTTGTTGATGCCAAGTCACAAAGGCTTATGGATTTCTGTTTCACGACATACAAAAATTCCTCTCTTTATTGACGGAGTAGCATTTCATCATGGGACAGTAGCATGGGGAAGCAGTGCAACTTTAGGGAATATCACTCTAGTGTTTGGTCCCGAATATAAAGCACTTAAAGCCTCACCCAGTAAAATACACCCAGCGATTATCGGATTGGCCTTGTTAGCACTTGGTTTTGTAGCGTGGACAGCACTGGCTCCCCAAAAACCAGAAGCACGCCCGACTTCCCCACAAGCCCCAGAATTATTTCACAGCGTTCTAGAGTGCAGAACCACTTCAGACAACGCACATTCACGAGCCAAGGAACTTGCGGCAAATGCTGCCGCTAAGTTCCAGAGATCGGTTTTTTATCCCAGAGACGGAGTAGAAGCAGTGCTCCTGTTTCAAGAAGCAGTGGTGTGTTTCAAACTCGCTGGAGATGGCCCACAAGCACAAGCTACGGAAGCTGAACAACAGCGTATTAAGCAGAAGGTATCAGAAGAGTATGTCGCAAGCCGTTTATCTTTGGAAACTCTTCTAGAACATGGTGACTGGAAAAAGTCGTTGGAAGAAGTTTCTAAACTCAGAAACCTGCTATCTGGCCAAGACAACTATTACACCTCATGGCTCGAAAAGACAGAAAGGTACGTTCAAATGCAAATTTCGGAAGACGGGAGTCGATGAACATGATGCGACTACTATATCGAATTGTCATTATGATTGTGGCGCTGAGTATAAGTGCTTGCGGTGCACACACATCCAATACACCAATTTCTCGACCTCCCAATCACGACCCACTTAAAAGCGTAACCGCAAGCGCATTATTTGAGGAAGGTAAGGTATTGGCAAGCACAGGAGATTATGTGCGTGCGGAGCAATATTACCGAGCCGCTGTTGCCCAGGGCTATCCTAAAGACCGCGTCATTCCTTATATCATAAACGCATGTATAGCCGCTTCTCGGATGCACGATGCTTTACAGCACGCACGTCCTTACCTGCAAGAACATCCTGACGACTGGCGTCTTCGACAATTGGTTGCATTTATTCTAATGGCTGTAAGCGAATACCTCGAAGCTGAAACTGAATTAGTTCGAGTGATTTATGATGCTCCAGATCAGGCACTTCCACACTATGCCTTGGCTGTTCTGTATCGTGACCAACTTGGAAATCCAACAATGGCCATACAACATTTTCTAAAATATGTGGAAATTGATCCCAAAGGACGCCACGCAGCGGAATCAAAGCATGCTGCCCAACAAATTCAATTTACACAAAAAGGTGCTGGTAAAAATGATTCCCCGCGACGTATTTGAGCAGACACTATTAGGATTTTTTTCACCCATAGCCTCATACCTAGACGATCCATCGGTATCAGAGATTATGATCAATGGACCAAAGGAAGTCTTTATAGAACGCAAAGGAATTATATCTCGCACCGACATACAGTTCGAATCAAGTGATGCTCTAGAATCTGCTCTTCATAATCTTGCTCAATTTGTTGGGCGTCACGTTGATGCGCACAGACCTATTCTTGAAGCACGATTGCCGGACGGATCTCGCGTACAAGCCATTTTCCCACCAGCAGCACCCGATGGGCCCTTTGTGGCGATTCGGAGATTTTTTCAGGAGAAGCTCACTATTGATGCACTTATTGAATATGGATCACTGACATCCGAAGCTTCTGAATTTCTTCGCTTAGCAGTAGAAATGAAACAAAACATTATTGTAGCAGGGGGCACCGGGTCAGGAAAAACCTCTTTGCTTAACGTACTGTCTTCCTTCATTGACCCTAAAGAGCGCGTCGTTGTAATTGAAGACTCCAAAGAGCTACAGTTACGGCGTCCTCATGTAGTGCAACTTGAGTGCATCCCGCCAGACGCCAAAGGGCGCGGACAAGTAACTTCTCGCGATTTATTTCGTGCGACATTGCGGATGAGACCAGACCGTATTGTGCTTGGAGAGATTAGAGGAGGTGAGGCACTTGATCTCATACAGGCCATGACATCGGGCCACGGGGGATGTTTGTCTACCGTACATGCGACGTATCCTATCGATACATTAAATCGCTTGGAAACAATGGCGCTTATGAGTGATGTGATTCTTCCACTCTATGCTCTACGCGCACAATTATCCTCGGCTATTAACTTTATTGTGCAAACGGCACGATTGTCAGACGGTTCACGCTGCATCACTCACATTACCGAAGTCTCTGGATTCAATGAAACGTCTGGATATGTACTTTCAGACGTATTCAAACGAACCGATATTGGCAGTCATACTGCTGCGCTTAAGTACACAGGACACCTGCCACAATGCACAGAGGCCATTCATGCTCACGGACTTCGATTACCAAGGGTAATGTATGCCAAACAATGACAACGAGGATGATAATTTTGATACAGAAATTGATCAATTATCATTCGTCATACCTTCCGAACCTACTCACAACTCTAAGCCAGACACACGCACAGCCATAGATCCTAACCTTGCTGATCGTTTACTTAAGGCTTTTCCAGAACTTCAAAAAAAGACGGGCTTTGAAAACCCTGCTGGACTCGAATCCAAATCGCCTCCTAAAAACCACCGTGCAAGCAGTCTGCCACGTACCGTTATACAAGAAGCTTTGCAATCACCGCCTATTAATAGGCACAACACACACAAAAAAGTTCAGGCCTTTGTACCTTTAAAAGAAAAACCATCTTACCTAATACAACTAGTACTAAAGAATCGAACTCGATTCTCATCCATCCGACTCTCTCACCGCATATTAATTGGGGCAATTCTATTTGCTGGATTAGTTTTACTTGGATGGAAATATCAATCCATCAAGACACCTATCAAATATGATGCAACTCAAAAAATCACAAAACTAGAAAAAAAACCGGATAACCCGAAGACCCTATCAAGCACAACAACTTTGCAAAAACCTACTTCACCTCGATTTGTCCCTCAAGTATCTCAGACAATTCCTCACGCTTCACCCAGCCCACCAACGCCAGAAACACCTGAAGCAACTACAGCTCCAGAAACAGAGGCAGCAAGGATATTAATTAAAGGCCAGCGACTAGAGGCCCTTAACCTTTACCAACAATTATCAAACCAGTTCCCCAATCAACTTGTTTACAAAGTAATTGTGCGTGTACTGGAACGATCAAGCCGGAATTCATGTACCAATAACCAAAACGAGTCAGGTGCTCCATGCATCTAAAATTAAACCGTATTTTCTACGTCATCCTGGTTTGTTTGGCTGTTTCTCATTGCCACTCTGAGCCTGATACTCAAACATACTTAATCAAATTTACAACCAAAGCCAATGATGATCGCGTTCTTAATAATATTCCAATTTATATCGGTAGTAAATTACAGGGATCGACGAACCAACAAGGAATTCTTACTCTCCGGTTGGAGATCACACAACATCAAACCTTAGCAGCCCGGGCTGAATGCCCGAGTGGATACAAGGGGTCCCAAAACGTTACATCCATACGCTTAAGGCGTTTCCAATCAGCATCTGAGAAAAACGCCGAACACACACTCAGCTATGATTTTGTATGCAGCCCCACCAAAGTGCTTGCCGCAGTCATCTTCAGCACAAACATTCCTGAAGAATTGTCCCTAATTTCACAAGGACATGAAGTTGGTCGCACAAATCGCGACGGGGTGGGTCATGTCCTTATCGAAACCACACCAGGTTCTGAACTCACTCTGCTTGTCGATACACGAGAACATCCCAAACTACGTCCTCAATACCCTATACGAACATTCTATATCGGTAATCAGGATGACACGTATGTTTTCGAACAACCTTTCGACATACAGAAACAAAAACGTTCTAAGCGCGTGCGGAAACTTCCGTCACATTTTCCAATTCGGATACAATAATGAAAACCAAGTTCACTTTTCACATCGAAATTGATTGCCTGAACGGGGTTATTTATGTGGAAAGCTGGTGACAGGGTTAAAAACTATCGGATTATTGCTCCATTTAAAACTGGCGGCATGGCAACTTTGTATATTGCTCAGCGAAAGGGCGTTTCCGGTTTCACTCGAAAAGTCATTCTCAAAACAATTCACCCACATCACGCCAAAAACGAAAACTTCATTCAGATGTTTTTAGATGAGGCCTTGCTTGCGTCACGCGTGTATCACCCTAACGTTGTACATATTGACGAATTGATAGAAGCACGTGGCACTTATATCATTGCAATGGAATATGTTGATGGGTATTCACTTAGTGAAATGTGTCGCATGGCTGCTAAAGCCAAACGTTCTTTTTCTCTCGAAATGGCTGTTGCCATTGCTATACAGGCAAGTAATGGACTACATGCAGCGCATGAAATCCGTGATGAATCAAATCAGTCGTTAAATTTCGTGCATCGCGATGTAAGTCCATCTAATATTATTCTCGGGTTTGAGGGACAAATTAAGATTATTGATTTTGGCATTGCTAAAGCCAAAAGCCGCCTAGAGCGCACATCTCCCAATACCATAAAGGGAAAGCCTCAATATATGGCACCTGAACAAGCACTCGGACAACCCATTGATCGGAGAGCAGATGTTTTTTCTTTGGGCATCATTTTATGGGAACTACTAACAATGCAGCCACTATTTAACGTGCAAAGCACAGAAGAATTTTTGGCAACATTTCACCAAGACTCGGTCATAAAACCCAGTGCCATTGCAGCACATATACCATCTAGATTAGATGCCACAGTGATGTCTGCACTTTCATTGGACCCTCAAAAACGACCTTCTACTATGAAGTCTTTTCGAGAACAACTTGTGTCTTCCGTACCTAAAGCAGCCAATATCGATGTTTCTGTGTTTTCAAATTGGGTTAGGCGCTTTTCGTCCATGTCCCAATTGATTCCATGCGCTACGTAATTCATCCCAGTCTGTAATATGCCGAGTAAGCGGAAGGTTTCGAAGCAATACTTTTCCATAGCCTTTAGTGACAAGTCTACGATCCAGTACTGCTACTGCACCATAGTCATCCTTACTTCTAATCAATCGACCAAAGCCTTGTTTTAATGTCAATGCAGCAGAAGGTAGCTGGTAGCGTGCAAACGGTGATTGATTTTGCTCTTCTAGTCTGCGACAGCGTGCTTTAACTAAAGGATCTGTCGGAACATCAAATGGTAACTTGTCTATAATTACCATTCGTAATGCTTTGCCAGGAACATCAACGCCTTCCCAAAATGTGCCTGATCCAAAAAGGACTCCGTTTTTATCTTCCTTAAATTTTTTCAGCAATACAGCCTTTGGTGCATCATCCTGCACAAAAACAGGTTTTTCAGTCATGGCCTTATAGCTATCAGATAGCTCTTTGACTGATTTCAAAGAGGTGCAAAGCACAAAAGCCCCTCCTTGGCTTAATTCAATAAGCTTAGCGATTTCAACAACTGCAGCAGCATTAAATGCTGCCTCGCGACAATCTGGTAAATGCTCTGCAACAAATAACACTGATTGTTGCTCATAATCGAAAGGTGAATTGAAGATATTTTCATCGATCTGGCGATCCACTCCTAACCGCTGCTTGATAAACTCAAATGAGCTGCCTGCTGAAAGAGTCGCACTCGTGCAAATTACCGATGGCGTAACGTCCAATACCCGTGATCGAAATATATCGCTGACTTCAATGGGGCTAGCACCAATTTCTGCGTTACTATTCTTACATTCAGCCCATAAAATATGCGCACTTATATTTTCTTCATCAAGAACTCCAAAATCATCACGAAGCTTGCGTATCCTCCGTATGAGTGGACTCATGGAAGCTTCTGTCTTTAAATAGAGTTTACACTCATTTTCAAGGTCATCTAATACAGTATCAAGCTTGTACCGAATGCTTTTGGTAGAGCTTACCACCGACCGAGTTAGAGAAAACCTCCCCATGTACCCCAAGCCAGAGTTAACTATCTCTTGAAAAAATTCACGGGTGCAGAAATGCACTTGACTAAGCACTCTTTCTACACCTGGAAAACTCTCTGTTAATGCAAATGTTTTTCTTATTTCATGGCAGAGCAAATCAACGCGACGCATTGAGATATGAGTTCCAAAATATTGCGTCATGACATCTTCTATTTGATGTGCTTCATCAAATATCACGGCATCATATGGCGGGATGATGCTGTTTATCTGATGTCCACCCATAGCTAGGTTTGCAAAAAACAAATGATGATTAACTACAATAAGTTGAGCTGCTTGGGCCGCAGATTTTAATCGTGTCACAAAACACTGATCATGAAATATGCAAGATGGACCAATACGCGTTTCTGAACTTGACGTCACATGCGGAAACACCTCTGAATTTTCTGGCAGACTCGACAGTTCAGAATGATCTCCTGTGTGAGATCCTTCAACCCATTGTGTGATAAGTTTCATGTCATTTTCAAAAGCACTGCCTGCTGTCGCAACTTGGCTAAATTCATGAAATTTCCGTAAACACACGTAGTTACTTAAACCTTTCATGCAGACGGCATTCGTTTCTATGCCAAGCGTTTGTTCAATACGCGGAAGCTCATTCTGCATGATTTGATCTTGAAGCGTTTTAGTACCAGTAGACACAATCACTCGTTTGTGACTCAGCAATGCGGGAACAAGATATCCAAGTGTTTTGCCCGTTCCGGTACCTGCTTCAACAAATGCTATGCCCTTGTGGGCCAGCACGTCTTCGACGATTTGAGCCATATGAAGCTGTGCCGGCCTGTATTCATAGCCTTCGCATACAGCAAATGGGCCTTGTGGCCCGAGAAGGTCACTCGAATTCATTTTTAGCTATATAGTGTAGTAGTCAAATCCTGTTTTATTGATCTTCCCAGAGATTCCAGATGAAATAAAGCCTTCTCATGATGAAGGAACTGACACTCCGAGCTTTTTTACTTGGACTTTTTTTATCGGTCCTCATGGGCGCTGCCAATGTCTACCTTGGGCTAAAAATAGGAATGACCGTTTCAGCATCCATCCCTGCAGCTGTGATTGGCTCCCTTGTACTTCGATCGGCGTTTCGAGGAGGCACAATTTTAGAAGCTAATCAAATACAAACGTCCGCTTCCGCGGGAGAATCGATTGCTGCTGGAGTGATCTTTACATTGCCTGCTTTGGTACTAATTGGAGCATGGAGCCATTTTTTTTGGTGGCAAACCACGTTGATTGCCATTGCAGGCGGCCTTCTTGGCGTACTCATGATGATTCCTATGCGCAAAGTATTTATCATCGAGGATACCACATTAGCGTATCCTGAGGGTGTCGCTTGCGCAGCTGTTTTAAAGTCTGCATATCAACAAAACACAAAGGCCAATGGAAAAGGCGTTATTTTCGGAACAATCATTGGAGCTACTTTTAAAATATTGGATGGCCTTTTTGGAATAGTTACAAATCATCTAGAAGCGGCAACAATTGTATTTGGCAGAATTTGGTATATGGGTAGCGACATATCGCCGGCTTTACTTGGAGTAGGATTCATCGTCCGATTGCAAATTGCTCTATTGGTCTTTGCTGGTGGTGTACTCGGATGGATTCTATGCATACCTCTACTTACGCTACACACTCATGAAACGCTCTCAGCCGTAGAGCATGCATGGTTAATCTGGGATCAACAGGTACGCTACATTGGTGTAGGAGCCATGGCTGTTGGAGGAATTTGTTCAGTCGTTAAAGTTAGAGAGGGATTAAAGTCTGCGTTCAATCATATCTTAGTGTCTGTCGCACGGAGACAGGATCATGATCATTTAAACGAAGATATTTCTGCACGGAGTATTATCATATTATCGACTCTAATTAGCATGATCATGGCAGCGTTGTACTACCATTTCACACAAAGCTTTTTGGCAACAGCGGTTGCAACAGCACTAATGCTTTTATTGTCATTTTTTTTCACTGCAGTAGCAAGTTATATCGTCGGGCTTGTAGGCAGTAGTAATAGCCCTGTGTCGGGCATGACAATTACTGCGGTGTTGTTATCGGGCGCACTAATTGCTTTTTTAGGAAAAATTACGGGCATCAACGGACTGCATGCCATGAGTGCAACACTTGGTATTGCAGCCGTCGTGTGCTGTGCCGCATGCACTTCGGGAGATGTCTGTAACGATTTAAAGACAGGACATCTTGTTGGAGCAAATCCTCGATTACAGCAGATCAACCAAATGGCAGGGATTATTGCAGGAGCATTGGTCATGGCTCCAATTTTGGAACTCCTGCACAATAATACCGAAGGTGGCATTGGTGGGCGTGAACTAGCTGCACCTCAAGCTACTCTTTTTGCAAATTTAGCCCGGGGTTTTTTTGGAGGAAATCAGATTCCTTGGCACATGGTCATTATTGGAGCGATGGGTGGCATTGTCATCGTAGGCATCGACACGTTGCTTGAAAAAAATCACGCGCGGTTTCGTATGCATTTGATGCCTATCGCTGTAGGCATTTATTTACCATTTCGTGTGACTGTACCCATGTTAATAGGGGCTTCACTCGCATATTTCGTAGAGCATTCTAAGATCAACATAGAAGAACGCCTAGAACGAGGTGTATTATTGTCCTCCGGACTTATTGCAGGAGAAGCACTAATGGGCATTGGCATCGCAACTCTTGCTGCTCTTGAAGTTCCTAGACTACATCTCCTATCAGAGAATTCCATATGGTTGACAGGTACCACTCTAATCGCCGCTATTGGCATCATAGAAATTCTACGTCGTCACACTCGTTATGCAAATTGATCCAAACAGTTTAGGTCGCCAAGAACGTTATAAATTAGAAATAGGATCCATTGTTCCTAGGCCTATCGCACTGGTTTCAACACTATCGCCCAATGGTGTGGGAAATTTGGCACCTTTTTCGTTTTTCTGTGGGGTCAGTAGTAACCCGATGACTGTACTTTTCTGTCCATCTAACAAGGAAGACGGCAGCTTTAAAGACACCCTCCGAAATATCGAGGCAACCAACGAGTTCGTAATAAACATCGTATCAGAGAGTTTCGTTCGCAAAATGTCTGTATGCGCTGAATCTCTTGACTATGAACAGAGTGAATTCGAACTGGCCGGATTAGAAACTTCTCCCTCACAGGTGATTAAGCCTCCGCGTGTAAAAGACTCCAAAGTTGCTTTTGAGTGTATTCGTACTCAAATTTTACATCTTAACCCAGGAGCACCTGCTGGGGGCAATGTGATCATCGGCGAAGTTCGCTGGGTCTACATCGACGATGATGTGATCAATGAGCGTTTTCATATAGATCCCAGTAAACTTAAAGCCGTAGGACGCATGGGAGGACTGACATACTGCACTACACAAGAGCGTTTTGATGTCCCGTGGGGAAAGAAGGCTCTTTAATTATTCAGACGCCTGTACCAGCTCGATGAGTACTCCCATCCCACTTTTAGGATGTTCAGGATCGGGCTTGGGATGAATAAAGCATACTCGTTTGCCATGGGCACCCCGTCGAATACCACCTTTTGCAAATCGAACGCCCTGAGCAGCTAACCACATATAAGCAGCATCAATATCATCAACCCACAAACCAATATGGTTTAGCGCAGGCTCATGCACACGAGGCTTGCATGTGGGATCCAATGGCTGCATAAGATCCACTTCAACACCATGCGTTCCCTGTTGTGGTAAGGATAAAATTTCCTCATCCACATTCTCAGCCTCGTTTTGATAGGTTCCTATGGATGACAAACCCAACAGGTCAACCCACAGTTCCCGCAGCAGTGTACGATCCAATGCACCGACAGCTATTTGTTGAATGCCTAAAACGCGAAAAGGCCGAGATGTCATGATATAGTTACTCCCGTGAAAACTGCGCTTACAGGCATCAAACCTACAGGCATCCCTCATTTAGGCAACTATTTGGGAGCTATTCTTCCCGCATTAAAGCTGAGTGAGACATACAACACCTTGTATTTTATTGCAGATTATCACGCATTTACGTCTTTGCGCGATCCAATAGCACTGAAGTGTCATGTTTATGATGTTGCCGCAACGTGGCTTGCTGCAGGCCTCGACCCTCAAAAAACAGTGTTCTATCGACAATCGTCTATTATTGAAACTTTTGAACTTGCATGGGTGCTTAGTTGCCTCTTAGCAACTGGCCAGCTGGAACGCGGTCACGCTTACAAAGAAGCGCTTGCCCAAGGTCAAGCTCCCAACGCAGGAATCTTCAACTATCCTGTACTAATGGCTGCGGATATCCTTTTATTTGATACTCATATTGTGCCTGTAGGCCATGATCAGAAACAACATTTAGAACTTGCCCGTGATGTGGCTCTTCGATTCAATCATACCTTTGGTGAAAATGTGTTAGTCGTGCCTGAACCTTTGGTACACGACAGTGTTCTGATCCCTGGAACTGACGGTCGAAAAATGAGCAAAAGTTATGGTAACGTAATTCCTCTTTTTGATTCCGCAAAAGAACTTAAAAACGCTGTAATGAAAATTAAAACTGGCTCAGAACCCCTTGAAGCACCTAAGGACCCTGAAAACAATCCCGTCTTTGAAATTTACAAAGCCGTTGCCAGTTTAGATCAAACAACCAAAATGGCTGATCTGCTACGCCAAGGTGGATATGGTTGGGGGCACGCCAAACTGGAACTCTACGATGTTCTCGAACATCGTTTAGCACCACTACGCGACCGCTTTCATGAACTAAGGCGTAACGAAAACAAATTAGACAACCTTTTGCAATCTGGAGCTGCGCAAGCACAAAGAATTGCCCAAGCCACAATGACTCGTGTGCGAAAAGCGATTGGCATCAATTAGCTACTCAATAGACTTAGAAGTGGCAAATAAGGTTTCTTCGCCCTGGACAATTTTTTCTGAAGTAAGCAAGAATTTCTCTCCGTCTTTTTTCCAATCTTGCTTAACTACTGTGTGTTGAAGCTGCATTGTTTGTAACAAATACCAACTTACATCGACCACGGATTCTGCACCTTCATTATCATTTACAAGTTGCATGCTTTTAATCTCAACATCTGCAATTTGAATATTTTGCCCCCATGCAGATCGTCGTTGCATAAAATGTTTTTGGTATTTTGTATCAACATTCCCAAGAGCAGCATAAGCTCTGCCCCAACGTGAGTGGTCATTAAGCTCGGTAACCGCATCTTGAGCCCTGGCTTGAGGACTTGCATTCTGCATGAAGCATCCACAGATGCCTAACATTGCTGTGCTAAGGGCCAAATAGCGAAAATTCATACGTTCTCCATTGATCACTAGATCTATAGTTTTACTCCAACGTCCTACGCCCTATGCAGCAGCACACACACGATTACGCCCTGAATGTTTGGCTGCATATAAAGCACGATCAGCTGCTTCAAATAAACCTTCTTCATCGACAGCATCTCTGGGATATGTAGCAATACCCACAGAACAAGTTACGCTCAATAGTCCGGCTTCCGTGCTAAAGCGTGCTGACTCAATTTCCTCACGCATACGTTCTGCTAAAAGCAAAGCTCCAGCGGTATCTGTCTCTTCACAAAGTAAGCAAAATTCTTCTCCACCAAACCGACCAACAGTATCTGTTTCCCGCTTCATGCGTTTGAGAATATCACCAAGTCCTTTGATAACCTTGTCTCCCGTGGCATGTCCGTAAGTGTCATTAATACTTTTGAAGTGATCTAAATCGGTAATTACCAATGACAATTTGCGCTTAAAGCGCTGGGCTGAGCGAAAACGCTGCTCCATTTCCTGCAAAAAAGCTCGCTTGTTTAAGCAACCGGTAAGACCGTCAGTGGTAGCTAAATCTTCTAGTCGTTTTACCGATTGCGCGTTGGATAATGACACTGCAATCTGGTTTGCGAGGACATGCAATACCGTGCGGATATGAATAGGAAATGCATACTTGCGAGTAGCTGCAACGGCCAGTGTCCCAACCGTTTTGTCTTGTACAGTCAGCGGAAGGATCAGCAACGAACGCATGCCCACAAGCTTGAGCCGTTTAGTATAGATAACTTGTTGTTTTTCGTCATATTCTGCACGATAGGGTAAATAGTGCCCTGTTTTAACAACCATTGAAGTAAGCGATGTGTTGTCACCAAAAGAAGCCCCTGCAAGTTCATTTGAAACTATACCAACAGCTCGTTCAATGTGATGACGACGTTTTACATTGTCATAGGTTGTAACTGCACAAAAATCATGTGCTGTGATCTCAGAAACCGCTTGCACTGCCGCATCAAGCACATCACTAGCACTTAAGGCGGTTCCTAGTGCCTGAGACGCTCGATGCAATACTGTTTGTTCGTGTTTAGCTTGCTCAAGCTGCACAAACACTCTTTCGTTTTCTAACGTACGTAATATTTGGCGCGTTGTTTCCCGGAGAATTTGTTCTTCAGGTAACGTGAAAGGACGGCACTCTAGTCGATCTGCACACAAAACACCTTGTATGCGGTCGTTTTCAATAATCGGCACTCCCAAGAAAGACTGAACGCCCACAGCTCGCTGGTAGTAACATAACCCTCGATAATTGGGCTTGAGGTTACACAAATTAATGGCTTCTTTGCGATCTAGAACAGCACCTACGGCCCCTTCGCCCAAACTAATACGCCCTTGAACGATGTCATCGCTTTCTGTCGATAACTCAACAATTTGCAAATGGCTTCCGGTCTCGTCTCTCATTAACAAGATACACGTATGTAATGAAAGCGTTTGACGCATAAGCGAAAGTAAATGAAATACGGCTTGATGAACTTCTTCTACGCTGGATCGGAACAAGCGTTCCTCATCCCTTTTCTCCCCATGAGTGGGCGCCGTTACCAGCCTAAACATCCGAGCATCCTGCAAGTCTTTAACTTTTGCCGCATTTAGCTCTTGTTTAGACCGCTCACGCATACGACTGATTTCAACACGAATAAAAAGCCAGTTAGTAAGCCCAAAGAAAAAAAGGAAACCCGCGTACAACAGAAACGGTTCGATGCGACTGCGACCTTCAGTGACAAAATACAAAACTGATTCAAGGAAAAGCGCTGCAATCACCAAGGTGATGCCAACCCATTTCTTCGAAAATGCCGTTACAAACGCCAGTAATACATACACCAGAGGATGTACCTGGCTGCCCAAGCCACCACTAAGTTGAACAATGGCATGTACAGCAAGCATCAGAAACAAGCCAAGCTCGAGATCAGATCCAGGAATATAGAGTGCTCGCTGAGTTTGACGACCTGAAAGCAATAGCTTCTGCAGGCGCTGAGCATCTTCTTCGTGAAACCGCTGCACCACACGCACGGCAAAAACCCCAAGCCATGTAACACCGAACAGCAATGCCCATGTCCCGGTTGATTGCCTCTGAGGCAAAAACACACCGAGTACAACTGGTATTATGAATACAGCTACAATGACGTAGCCAAGCCACAGACGCGCAGTACCGCTCAAACGAAGCATAAAACGATACAGCCGGTCCATCCTAGACCAGGTTAAAACCTTGACAGATCGGAAGGTCAATAAAGTTGGTGTAGGGATTTGACCTACCTACGGACTACCCTCAAACTGAAACACAATCTCATCGTCATGGACCATTCCAAGCTCATCTCGAGCGATTCGCTCCACCATGCCAGGATCTGCCCGTAACCCGTGAACTTCTCGCTTAAGGTGCTGAACGTCCGTTTCCAACTTGGCATTGAAGTTGCGGACCCGTTGAAGCTCTGTACTTAACGCCTGATACCTGGGCAAGCCTTTTGGATCAAACATCAATAAAGGCACCGCAACAACAGCCATTCCTAGCAACAGTAGAGGAAGAAGCCAGACAAGTGAGTGTTTCAAAGTTGCACAAGTGTAGCTATTTTATGCTTTTTAAGCTAATTTTTGAGTCTAGGCGGCAACGGTTATGGCTTTGCATCCTGAAACTCCCCCATTCAATCTGACCCATCGTCAGCGGCAAATCCTATACGCAGCGGTCACAGAGTATATTGCCAGCGGCCAAGCAGTAAGCTCAAGAACACTGGCAAGGCGCTATGAACTCAACCTTTCTCCTGCGTCTATTCGTAATGTGCTGGCCGACCTGGAAGAACTCGGCTGTTTAACTCAACCCCACACCAGCGCTGGACGCGTGCCTACAGATATTGGATTTCGGATTTTTGTGGACACCTTGATGCAAGTCCAAGTGCTTGGTGTGCATGATCGAAGTAAAGTTACAGCCCGCTTACAGCAGCTTTACGACGAACGGCAAGGTGATTTCATCAGCGAGTCCGGAAAAGTGTTGGCCTCGCTCACCGGTGCTGCTGCAGTGCTAATGGCCCCTCGCCCAGAAGAGACAGCGTTACGACAAGTACGCTACATGAAATTGAGTGCCAGTCAGTTACTCGTAACGCTAGTCATGTGTTCAGGGTCTGTGCAAAATCGTGTCATCTCGCTTACCAATCCTATCCAGGATTCCGAACTTGAACGGATTCATAATTACCTTGATATACGCACAAAGAATCGGTCCCTCGAAGAGCTACGGCACATGTTGTCGGAGGAAATTGCCCGACAGCAGGGAGAATACCGTGCATTATGCGCACAAGCGATGACCATGATTGAAGCCACCCTGGACGCCCCCAAAGCGAAACCTCAACTTTTGATCGAAGGCCAAGGAGAGTTATTGGATAGACCCGAGTTTTCTGACGCAGAAAAGCTTCGCAGTCTGATTCGAGCTCTTGAAGAAAAAGAGCGTCTTATCGAGCTCCTCGACCGAACCCTGGCAGCCAAAGGGGTTCAAATTGTGATTGGCTCTGAAACCCAGCTCGGCAACGAAGGAGAACTTTCGATAATCTCAGCAAACTATGGCAGTGTCGGGGGCACCGTAGGCGTAATTGCTCCTAAACGGATTGATTACGGTAAAGTAGTGCCTCTTGTAGATTTTACTGCACGTGTAATGACGGATCTCCTTGATCCTGACGGAACCGACGATTAATAACTTCAATCATGACAGAACCTCTCAACTCAGAATCCGAAACCAACACGACTGAACCCGTTAGAGCAGAGCCTACACCATCCTCTGCACCTGAAACGTCTGATCAAATGACAGAAGATCACACAGTCACATCATCGTCTAGTACTGCGGATAACCCCACGGCTCTGGAAGCAATGACTGCAGAGCGTGATCAAATTAAAGATCAGATGCTAAGGATAGCTGCTGATTTCGACAATTTTCGCAAACGTACACGTCGTGATCTGGAAAACGCCTCGCACAAAGGGAAAGAGGAAGCACTTCTTGAACTTTTGCCGGTAGTTGACAACTTAGAGCGAGCTATTCAGGCGGCCAACGAAACTCAAGACATCAAGTCCTTGCTTGAAGGCATTCAAATGGTTCTCCGTCTATTTGACGATAGTATTCGTCGGTTGGGGATCAAACGAATTGCTACAGTTGGGCAGGTCTTTGACCCTAATATCCACGAAGCACTTCAGCAGCAACCAACCGCAGACCACCCCCCAGGCACGATCGTGACTGAAGTACAATCAGGCTACACGCTAGGATCTCGCGTGTTGAGAGCAGCACTTGTAATTGTTGCGAGGCCACTTGATGTAAGCAGTTCTATCGCTGAGGAAAACTCTACAAGTGATCAAGAAAATCTTAGTGATGTAAAAGAACCAACTAACCAATGAGGTGCTAAGTGTCAAAAATCATTGGGATCGATCTCGGAACTACGAACTCTTGCGTTGCTATCATTGAAAATGCAACCCCCGTAGTTATCCCCAACGCAGAAGGTGCACGCACCACCCCTTCTGTGGTGGCTTTTGTAAGTAAGGAGGAACGCAGGGTAGGCCAAGCTGCGAAACGCTACGCTGGAACTAATCCAGAAAGCGTAGTGTTTGCCGTCAAACGTTTGATGGGTGCACCGTTCGATTCGGAAACAACCCAGCGACAAGTCAAAATGGTGAGTTATAACGTCACCAAAGCTCCTAACGGAGATGCTTGGGTCAAAATCAAAGATGACACCCACTCGCCTCCTGAGATATCCGCCATCATATTGGGGAAAATGCGAGAAATTGCAGAAGCTTATCTTGGAACTCAAGTCACTGAAGCCGTAGTCACCGTTCCTGCATATTTCAATGATGCTCAAAGGCAAGCCACAAAGGATGCCGGTCGAATCGCTGGGTTGGATATTAAACGCATCATCAACGAGCCAACGGCGGCGGCATTGGCGTATGGCATGGACAGTAAAAATGTCGAACGCGTAGCTGTCTACGACCTTGGTGGAGGAACGTTTGATATTTCTGTTTTACAGATAGCTGAAGGAGTATTTAAAGTCCTTGCAACCCACGGCGACAGCTATCTCGGAGGAGAAGATTTCGACCAAGCATTGATGAATCACCTAGCGGAAGAATTTCAAAAAGAAACTTCGATCGATTTGAGAACAGATCGAGCCGCTCTACAACGTCTAAAAGATCAAGCTGAAAAAGCACGCCATGAACTCTCCAGTTCATTAGAGACAGAGATTAACTTACCGTTTATTGCTGCAGACAGCACTGGTCCCAAACATCTTGTTCGTAAACTCAAACGTAGCGATCTCGAAATATTGGTTGCTCACCTTGTAGATCGGACACTTGAACCCTGCAAACAGGTGCTCCAAGACGCCAAACTTGAGATCACTCAAATTGATGAAGTGGTACTTGTGGGCGGCATGACTCGAATGCCTCTAGTCCAGAAGAAAGTCGCAGAATTTTTCGGACGGGAACCCAATAAAGGCGTTAATCCTGATGAAGTCGTGGCTGTGGGTGCAGCGATTCAGGGAGCAGCTCTCAGTGGTCAGGTCGATGAAGTGTTGTTATTGGACGTCACACCACTTTCACTAGGCGTAGAAACTGGGGGAGGCATTTTTTATCCGGTAATTCCACGCAATACGACTATCCCCACTCGAATGACAGAGATCTTTACGACCAGTGTAGACAACCAATCGTTTGTACCAGTGCACGTATTGCAAGGCGAACGCCAAATGTCTTCCGATAACACTTCGCTTGCTCAATTTGAGCTATCTCCTATACCCCCCGCACCCCGAGGTGTACCGCAAATCGAAGTCGCATTTGATATCGATGCTAATGGAATTGTCCACGTGACAGCCAAAGACCTTGGTACAGGCCGCGAGCAGCAAGTTCGTGTTGTTGTATCGGGAGGACTGACTGAAGAGGACATTAAACGAATTGTCACTGAAGCCGAAGAGCATAAAGAAACCGATACCTTACGCAAGGATTTGGCTGAATTGCACAATAATGCCAATGCTCTACTGTATACGAGTGAACGAGCTGTTCAAGAGTACGCTGAGCTCGTGGAAGCTAGTTTGATCGAAAAAGTTCAAGTAGACATCAACACACTTAAAGAAAAACTTTCCGGCAATGATGCCAACTCCATCCGCGAAGCACTGCAAGAATTAGAAATGAGTGCTTTTAGCATTGCTGAGGCCATGTACAATTCACCTGAAGCCAAAGAATAGGCATGTGATTATTTCCCTAAGGAATAAGCAGCACTTTTCCGACATTTTTTCTAGATTCGATATAACGGTGAGCATCTGCTGCGGCTTCTAATGGAAACACCGCATCAATATGAGGCTTAATAAAGCCTTGTGAATAAAATCTGAGAAGGGTGTCTATCTCTTCATTAAGAAGGTGCTTTGCCTTCCACAGATGACCTAAATTGACTCCTGCTACAACGCGATTGTCATCCATCAATCTCAAGGGACTAAAGCGTGGCATCGAAAACCACTGCTTTAGTATATTCCACAACTGCCTACGAGGACCCGTAGACATGTTGGCAAATCCAAATGCCACCAAACGGCCTCCTTCCCGCAACAGGGTATATCCTTTTTTCCAATCTCGGCCGCCTAGCGGATCTAAAACTACATCAACACCTTCATTTTCTGTAAGACGCAGCACTTCACTCACATAATCATCACGATGATAGTCGATGGGATACGTGCAGCCTTGTGAACGAATATAGTTATGCTTAGATAATGAAGCCGTACCAAACACCGTGACTTCCCCAATCGCTTGAGCAAGCTGCAGCACTGCCGTGCCCACGCCGCCTGCTGCCATATGAACCAGCACCCGCTCTTTTGGGCGCACGCACGCAATACGAAATAACATGTGATAGGCAGTAATGTAATTGACAGGAAGTGCAGCCGCCTCTTCGAAACTCATGCTTGCTGGCATGACTCGTACTTGATCGCATGGCACCACCACAGTGTCCGCATGTCCACCAAATTTACACAGCGCTATAACACGATCGCCCACTTGAAAAGCGCCAGCGTTTGCACCCATCGCATCTATCACCCCTGCCACTTCATAGCCGACCACACAGGGCGGTTTGGGAGCATCTGGATAAAGACCTTGTCGTGCTGTTACTTCGGCGAAATTAAGGCCAGCGGCTTTCACACGAAGGCGTACTTGACCCGGCTGAGGCTCAGGGTCCGTGTTGTTGCGCAATTCCAGAACTTCCGGAGGCCCATATCGGCTAATCCACACCGCCCGCATGCATGTGGCATAACATGATTTTTTCTGTATGAAAGTTTTTTTATGATGCCGTCATAGGCTTGCTTGGAGCTTCCCCCACGCTACAGGCTCCATGACCAAGCGAATTCCAAAACACTGCTTAATTTTTAACTGAATTTCTTGTGCAAATGTTAGTAACTCTTTCGTGGTACCGCCACCATGGTGCACAAGCGCAAGCGCATGCTTCGATGAAATTCCAACATGATCTATACGTTGCCCTTTTGAAAATCCTGCTTGTTCAATGAGCCATGCCGCCGGCACTTTGACATGTTGATCGTCGAAAAAAAACGACGGCACAGGTACAGTCACACATGAAGACAATGCTTCAAATTCTGTAGATGTTAAAATTGGATTGAGAAAAAATGAGCCTGCACTATAGAAACTATCCGTGCCTGGCTCTATTAACATGGATTTTTTGCGACGTAATTCTAACACTTTTTGACGAACGTCTTGAAGAGGTGCTTGACTCACATCTCCCAAAACAGAACTCAGTTCTTTATAATTAACCGAAACGGTTTGGCGCTTGGGAAGCAAAAAATCCACAGCCAACACAACAAATGCTTCTGGGTTTTTCTTAAAACAGCTTGTGCGATACCCAAAGGCACACTCCGCAGGAGTAAGATAATGTCGTGTTAAAGAAGATCGCTCTAGCACATGCACTCCTTCGAGAACCTGGCTCACCTCTTGACCATAGGCACCTATGTTCTGCACTGGGCTTGCACCAACCAACCCGGGAATACCTGATAAACATTCCAACCCTGCATACCCCAGATCCGTAGTATCGCGAACCAACTGATCCCAATCTTCCCCTGCTTTCACGGTGATACATAAGCCAGAAGCTGTAATGCTCTGAGAACGACCTCGTGTTGAAATATGTATGACTAGTCCATCAACACCTTCGTCGGCGATGACCACATTCGATCCCCCGCCCAATATACGTACTGGCACGTGTGCGTTGTGTGCCCACGTTAATGCATCGATCAGGATACTTTCATCCTTCGCATCAACAAAATATTCTGCCGGGCCACCTAACTTTAATGTCGTTAGTGGGGCAAGCACCCTGCCACGACATACATAAGGGGGCGGAGACAGCATGCTTAGGGCTTTAAGGTAGTCGTGCCATCCATGAATGGCACTAAAGCTTTCGGTAAAACGACAGTGCCATCTACTTGTTGGCCTTGTTCCAAAATAGCTACCAAGGTTCGACCAATGGCAAGACCTGAACCATTAAGCGTGTGAACATGTTCTGGTTTCGCTTTTGGTGCAGGCCGATAACGAATCTTTGCGCGTCGTGCCTGATAATCCCCAAACCATGAGCAACTTGAAATCTCGCGATAGGCGTTTTGGCCTGGAAGCCACACTTCAAGATCATAGGTTTTGCGTGAACTAAAACCAAGATCTCCGGCACATAGTTCAACCACTCGATAGTGTAAGCCTAAAGTTTTCAACACGGCTTCGGCATGACTTGTTAGCAATTCTAACTGCGTAAGAGCCTCTTGTGGTTGTACGAAACGTACAAGCTCTACCTTATCAAACTGATGTTGGCGGATCATGCCTCGCGTGTCTTTACCGTAACTTCCTGCCTCACTACGGAAACAGGGTGTATACGCACAGTACGCCACAGGCAGCTGGGAGCCTTCCAGAATTTCATCACCATGAAGGTTAGTCACAGGCACTTCAGCCGTAGGCGCTAAGTATAAGTCACCTTGCGATTCTTGAAGTTCGGGAGATTTTTCTTTCCAATCGTCAGCAATGCGAAATAGATCTTGACTAAACTTTGGAAGTTGCCCTGTACCTTTCAAAGCGCTGTCTTTTATTAAAGCAGGAACCCATACTTCCGTATATCCGTGATTTTTACGATGAAGCTCTAGCATGAAATTGATCAGTGCACGTTCTAGACGTGCTCCCATACCCACAAGAACGCTAAATCTTGCACCACTTATCTTCCGCGCACGCACGAAATCAAAAATACCGAGATTTTCACCAAGCTCTACGTGATCTTTGGGCTCGAAAGAAAAGGTGGGCTTTTCTCCCCAGACCCGAATCTCTGGATTATCATTCTGAGCACTGCCTTCCGGAACAGACTCATGGGGCACATTAGGAACTGTCATTAGAAGCTGTTCTAGTTCGCATTCCACTTGTCTCTGAGCTTCTTCTAGTTTTTTAACGGTCTCACTCAAGACCTTAAGCTCAGCTCGACGCTTATCAAATGCGTCACTGCTTTTGTCAGCATCTGCCATAGCAGCACTGGCAGCATTGCGCTGAGCTTGAAGTTGCTCAAGTTCAACCAATGTGCCGCGACGCTTATCTGCGAGAAGCACGATTCGATCAAAGTCTTCTGTCAATTCGCCTCGACGTCGCAACGCAGCTTTGATGTCCCCAAATTGATTCACTACCTGTCGCAGGTCCAGCATAGTGCTCGGTGTAGCGCTTGCGCTCTAAAGCCGCAACTGTTTTTGAGCTTGTAGTAATTTACGGGTCAGTGTGGATATTCCTAGCTGCAAGGCCTCTTCGAGACTCACTACTCGGCGGTTGGCTGACGATGTGGCCTGGCTCTTTTGCGCCAACCACAGCTCAACCCGCAGTTTACGATGGCTTAATACATGCACCATGCTTGTTGCCGGCTCTTTTGTAACCCGCCCTACGATACCTGCATCGGTCAACGCTTTGGTTACACATGCTAAGCCTTTGCCTTCCACCACAGGAAGGCTCCACAAACCTCCAAATAACCGTTGCTCGCCCTTTACCAACCAAAAACGAACAGGCTTTCCTTTAGACTCTGTGGCAAATGGAACGACTGCCACCCAATCCACCGCAATAGGTGCCTTACGTACCCGTGGAACTGGTAGCTTTTCAGTATGGCCAATTCGATACGCATAACAAAATTCTTTCACAGGGCATCGTTCGCATTCAGGACGTTTCGTACATACCGTTGCACCAAGTTCCATGAGTGCCTGATTAAAATCACCAGGGTGGGATCCCTTCACCAGCCCTTCCGCATAGGCCCACAAACGTTTTTCCGTATCCGATCGACCCAAGGGAGTATAAATCCCAAAGAGTCGCGCAAACACGCGAGCGACATTTCCGTCGACAATCGGCTCGGGACGGTTAAACGCGATGCTGCCAATTGCACCAGCTGTATACGCACCAATGCCTGGTAGGCTACGTCGCAAAAGCGGGTCTTCAGGCAACTTGGCTCCATAGCGAGCCACCACCTCTCGCACGCCTGCATGTAAAAGCCGCGCCCTTCGATAATAGCCTAGCCCACTCCATGCGCTCAACACCTGATCTTCCGAAGCCTCCGCCAACGTCTGAGGCTCAGGAAATTCTTTCATAAAACGTTTATAATAAGGAATCACAGTCTTAACCTGTGTTTGCTGCAACATGATTTCAGAAACCCAGATAGCATAAGGATCTTTTGTCTCACGCCATGGTAATGAGCGGGCATTTCGCCGATACCACCGTATGAGAACTGCACGCACCTTGCGATAGGTAGCGGAATCCGGTACGGACGCTTGTAGATATGCAGGGTGGTTTTTGTTTTTGGTGGATTTTGTGGCTGTCGGCATGTTCAACGTCAAGTTGCGGTAACCAACGGGTTGCGGATCCAGACTCAAATGAATCCTTGTCTCGTACTCATAGCCCACTGGCTTGGCAACCTACAAGCAACCCTCCTCATGCCATGATCATTGCGATGACACAACCCAATGGAGGAGTTTCCGTATCGGTCGCAAACCATGACAATACGTCCTTGAAATTTGCGGCTGAAATGCAACTGCAAAAATGGCACAAGAACTCGTGGCAGGGCGAACACATCGTGAGACTCGATCGAGACTGCTCTCATCAAACAACAACCTGTGTCGAACTAGCGCCCGGAGCAGAGCTTTTCCCCCCGGCGTTTTCTCATGCGTTTTGTGGATGCAAGCCTTGCCAAGGTCTTACGCCTGGACGCTATCGATTTGCGGCCCAAACCTGCGATCACAAACGTATCTTAGCCAGTGAGGCCTTCGAATATAACGGTTCTTAACGCCAAGCCAGACTTAATGCATCTCCAAAAACATCCGCTCTGGGTTCTCAAGCAATCGAATAATTTCATAGGCAAACGCTGCACCCACATGCCCATCGATTAAACGGTGATCAAACGAGAGCGAAAGCACCATCACATCGCCAATCGCAATTTGACCATTACGAACTACAGCTCGCTCGCGAATGCGATGAACAGCCAAAATACCTACTTCAGGAAAGTTAAGCACTGGTGTAGCAAGCAATCCACCATGCTTACCTAACGACGTAACCGTAAACGTTGATCCCTTAAGCTCTGAAGGCGAAAGCGACCCTTCGCGCGCGCCATGCGCTAAACGCTCAATTTCACTAGCAATTTCTAGAATTGATAACTGATCAGCATTGCGTAATACCGGCACCAACAAACCACGCTCAGTGGCAGTCGCAATCCCAATATGAAAATAGCGCCGCGTAACCAGTTCATTGGTTTCCTCATCGAGGATCGTATTGAGATCAAGGTGTTTTTGAAGAGCGACGACGGTAGCTTTAACGATAAAGGGAAGGTAAGCGAGCTTGACTCCTTGGGCTTCCGCTTCAGGCCTTAATCGATCACGAATTTCACAAAGCCGTGTCACGTCGCACTCTTCCACAAACGTGAAGTGTGCAGCTGTGTTTTTGGCATGCTGCATCCGCTCGGCAATTCTCCTGCGAATTCCAACAAATGGCCGACGTTCTTCCAGATTGCGTATTGCTGTGGGCGGTTCACTTAATAAGGATGGTGGAGCCATTACAGTATCATCCTCTTCTATCCTTAGATCACGACTTCGCACACTCGAGTCTCCGCCCTGCTGCTTGAAAAATGTCATGACATCAGGACGTGTGACCCGGCCACCGTCTCCTGTTGAAGGCACCTGCCGCAAATCAATGCCCAAATCACGTGCCAATTTACGAATCGCAGGTGTCGCCAACGGATTGTCTGTAAACGGCGCATGCGCGTGATCGGAGTTACCGTTGTTGCCTGGTTTGACTTTTGGAGCTCCTGTAGGCCGACGGGAACGCACAAACGATGCAACACCAGGCAAGCCAGACTCTTTGATATCGCCTACAGCTGTCGCCGCGGGCATGGAAGACTCCAAACTGGGAGAGCGCGCTGGAACACTCACACCTAGACTGCTTTCAGTGTCGATAACCGCTATCACGGTGCCAACATTAACGATATCGCCCACTTTAGCGCACAAATCAGCAACTATACCTGCTCGAGGAACATCGATGGTCACCGTAGCCTTGTCAGTGGTGACTTCAACCATAGGGTCTTCTTCGCTCACGGAATCACCGGCATTTACATGCCATTGAACAATTTCACCTTCGGAAACTCCTTCTCCTATATCAGGCATTCTAAATTCAAATCGCATAGTTTTACCCTTATCAATAACGCGCTGTTTGAAGTATGGCTGGTGCAATACGATGGGCCAACGGTAAGTAGTCATGCTCAAGCGTATAAGGAAACGGTGTGTCCCAGCCCGTCACCCGCATAGGAGGCGCTTCTAAATATAAAAACGCCTTTTCAGTAATCAGCGAAAGCAGTTCCGCTCCAAAACCACAGCTTTTCGGCGCCTCATGAACAATCACTACACGGCCTGTCTTCATGACACTTTCTACAATGGTAGAAATGTCGACAGGCCACAACGTGCGTAAGTCAATTACTTCCGCTTTGATTCCCTGCATGTTGACTTCATCGGCTGCGGCAAGCGCCTCATACAACATTGCTCCCCAAGCAAGTACAGTGACATGGCTACCTTCTCGAACGACTTTCGCTTCGCCCAGTGGAATCAGATACGGATCTTCGGGAACATCCGTCTTAACAGCACGGTACACTCGCTTCGGTTCGAAAAAGAGCACAGGATCTTCATCACGAATCGCAGCAAGCAATAGCCCCTTTGCATCGTATGGATTGGAAGGACAGACAACCTTCAAGCCTGCGGTATGAATGAACAATGCCTCGGGGGACTGCGAATGATAGTGACCACCACGAATCCCTCCACCGACTGGAGCCCTTACCACCATAGGACATGTAAACTCGCCACCTGAACGATATCGATACTTGGCAGCCTCGCTCACAATCTGATCGAATGCAGGAAATATAAAATCCGCAAACTGGATCTCGGGCACAGGCCGCATGCCATAAAGAGCCATACCTATCGCTGTGCCGACAATGCCGCCTTCTGAAAGAGGCGTGTCCATCACACGGTCATCCCCAAATTCGTCATAAAGACCGGCAGTGACCCGAAACACTCCCCCTACTTTGCCCACATCTTCGCCGAGAACTACTACACGATCATCCGTACGCATCTCGGTACGTAACGCACTATTCAACGCTTGGACCATGTTCATCTGTGGCATATTAGCTACCGCCCATGTGGGTTGTGTTTAGGAGGACCCGCAGACTCACACCGTGCTTGTTGTTCTTGCAAATGCCACGGCAATTCTCTGTAAACATCTTGAAACATGGTAGCTATCGCAGGCAAAGGTGTGGATTCGGCTTTCTCAACACACTGCTTAATTTCTTCACGTAGCGTTCCTAACAACGTTTGTTCATCAGATTCCGTCCATAGTTGTTGCTGTTCCAGATAAGCACGGAGTCGTTTTAAAGGATCAGCCTTACGCCACGCTTCAAGCTCGGGTTCAGGACAGTACGCTTTCGGGTCATCACTCGTGGAATGGCCACCCATCCGATAGGTCAGTAGCTCCACCAACTGAGGGCCGTGACCCGCAGCTGCCTGCTCCACAGCCTCACTCACGCTACGATACACTGCCAAGGCATCATTGCCATCACACCGTGTGGCAGGCACACCGTATGCGATGCCTTTATCTGCGAATGTTTTCGAAGCAGTTTGTTTCTCTGAAGGGACGCTAATAGCCCACCGATTGTTGCGCAACAAAAACACCGTTGGCGTTCGAAACACGCCCGCAAAATTCATAGCGCTGTGAAATTCAGAAGAGCTGGTTGCGCCCTCACCTAAGAAAACCACAACAACGATATCATCGCCTCTTTGTTTCGCTGCTAAACTAAATCCAACCGCATGTGACATCTGTGTTCCGATAGGCGAGCTAACAGATGCATAACGATACTGCCTTGCCGTATAGTGATCAGGCATCTGTCTGCCTTTTGCCAAGTCATTTGCATTGCCGTACATGTTATCGAGGTAGCGTTGTAACGAAAGCCCCCGCCATAAAAGTGCACCAAACTCACGATAGCAAGGAAAGATCCAATCATTCGGCCTTAGTGCTGCAACTGAACCGATCACAGAGGCTTCTTCACCCAAAGATCCGATGTGAAAACCAATCCGACCTTGCCTTTGCAAAGCGACTAATCGTTCATCCACTAGCCGTGTACGACGCATCGCGATGTACATGCGTTTGACCAACGCAAGATCCACATGCGGATCTGTCTGAGGATTGGCCTTCCCTTCATCATCCAGTACTCGCAATACATCCTGCAGTGTTTTGCCAGGCGCCCGCATGCTCGCCGAACCTTTTCGCGCTTCTTCTCGTGGATGAATCATTGCACCACCTCTAAATACCTGCGCTTTTTTCCATATCGGTTTTCAATCGCAGAAGGTGCACCTTTAAGAATGCCTTCAATAAACGCTTCGGCAGCGCGATAACTGGAACGTACCAAAGGACCAGACGCTACATATTGAAATCCCATAGCAACACCTGCTTTTTGATATCGATCAAACTCCTCCGGCTCCACATAACGAAGTACCGGAGCATGTTTCGGAGTTGGACGTAAGTACTGTCCAACGGTCAGTACATCTACATGGGCGTCTCGAAGTTTCTGCATTGCATCGAGCACTTCTGACTCTTCTTCACCACAGCCCACCATGAGAGAAGATTTGGTGATGTGCGCTCCTGCATCCCGTGCCCATCTTAAAATATCTGTTGATCGTTGCCACGAACAGCGAGCATCACGCATCGAACGTTGCAACCGCGGTACCACTTCCACATTGTGCGCAAACACATCGGGCCGGCCTTGTTCAACCACCGTCACGACATCCTTTTGTACACCCGCAAAATCTCCCACAAGCGTTTCGACCAACAACTCTGGGCTACGTGTTTTGATACCTCTTACGGTACGCGCGACGTGCAACGCACCTCCATCGTCGAGATCATCGCGATCCACCATCGTGAGAACCACGTACGCGAGATCCATCGTGGCCAAAGCCTCGGCCACATGTTCTGGCTCAGAGGGATCCACAACTCCCCGAGGATTACCTGAAGCCACTGCACAAAACCGACAACCCCGTGTGCAGGTGTCTCCTAAAATCATGATGGTGGCAGTGCCTTCGCCCCAACATTCCCCTATGTTCGGACAGCGCGCTTCTTCACATACCGTGTGAAGTTTCCGCTCATGAAACGTTTCCCTCAGACGCTGAAATCGCTCTCCTCCGGGCGCACGCACGCGAAGCCATTGGGGTTTGTGTGCTGGTAATGCCACGCCCTTACTCCTCATCTAAAATCTTTACAGGATCTAAATCATAGCGAAACCTCCGAGGTGAGCACAACTCAGAGGATCACCATGGCAGCATAATTACAATACTACTGTAATATATCCGCTTTTATCGTTATTTTTTCAACGTCTTAGGGCGTTTCTCATCTTTTGTCGGGCTTTCCTTTGGCGGCTTAAGAATTTTGACGTAATAGTCAGCCGGCATGCGGCAACTCGCCAAGTTTGATGACGAAAACCGCGCCAAGACCTTGGGTGCCTTCCTGTACACGCAAGGCATTACCAATGAGGTGCGTCGAACAGACAGCATTTGGATCGTGTGGGTTCATGACGAAACAGAACTCGGGACCGCACGCACAATACTTGATGCATTTATCAGCGAGCCCAACGCTCCTCAATACAAAGAAGCCCTCAGCAAGGCGTTGACGTTACTGAAGCGTGAACAGCAACGCGAATCTAGCGAGCGACAATCATTACGACCTAAAACCTTTAAAGCACGTAGTTCGCTTACCATCGGAAAACTTACCCTAGGGCTAATTGCGATATGCATCGCAGTTGCCTTCATCACCAAACTTGGGAAGGAACCCGTAGCCACATCGTATTTTACCATCGTTAGTTACACGATTCGCGACAAATACATTTCATGGAACATGTTTCATGATTTATATCGCGGGCAAGTTTGGCGACTTATATCGCCTATTTTTTTGCATTTTGATTTCTGGCACATTTTATTCAACATGTGGTGGCTCAAGGATTTGGGCAGTATCATTGAATACCGCCATAGCCCCTGGTTTCTTGGTATGCTCATTGTCGGGATTGCCATACCTTCTAATCTTGCTCAGTTTATAATTGAAAAAAATCCTCTCTTTGGAGGAATGTCAGGAGTCGTTTACGGGCTACTTGGATATCTATGGATCCGTGGCAAATACGACCCCAGATTCGGAATGCGACTAAATCCGCAAATCATGGTGTTCATGCTTGGATGGCTGGCACTTTGCTTTACAGGATGGCTTGGGAACATTGCAAACACCGCACATGTGACCGGACTGATCGTCGGCAGCTTGACTGGCTATTTAACTTCTCGACATTGGCTACGTGCTTTTCGTCGCTAAGCGTGGCTGTAGCTATTTACCTTGCATCAGCCAATCGTTGAGTTCTCCTACAATCACGCGGGAAGCATTACGTAATTCCAAGATATTCCGAGCGCCACATAGCAACATGATAGCTTTAAGTTGTTGTTCCACTTCTTTTAAAAAGACCTCGACGCCTTCTTGGCCTTTTTCAGTAAACACTTGCAACACCGGACGAGCAATCCCAACAGCGGTAGCACCAAGACTAATTGCCGCAGCAACATCCAAGCCATGGCGGATCCCACCAGTTGCAATCGTAGTCAACTCCGTACGACTGCACCACGCAACAGAAACAGCCGTCGGAATACCCCAATCCCACAACACTTGCCCAAGCGCGCGGTTCTCTGGTTTAGCCCGCAATGCCTCTACACCCGCCCACGAAGTCCCTCCAGCGCCTGACACATCGACCGCATGAATGCCTACTGATTTCAGGGCACGCGCAGTGTGTAAACTAATGCCACAACCCGTCTCCTTTGCCACTACAGGAAAACCCAACTCCGCCGAAAGCCTTTGATAGGTGGCTAACGATCCACGAAAATCACGATCGCCATCCGACTGAATAAGCTCCATCGTTGGGTTCATGTGTACACACAACGCGTCTGCGCCCACTCGTTCGACGAGAGCACGTAATTCCTGCGTTGACATGTCACGCGCTTGAATAACACCAATGTTACCAAGCACAAGAGCGCTTGGCGCCGACTCTCTGACTTGATACGTGTCTTCGGTGCTGGGTACTCGCTGCATAGCACGTTGGCTCCCTAGCCCAAACCCATAACCACACCGTTCTGCCACTTCTGAAAGCGCGCGGTTGATCTGAGCGGCGCGGTTGGTTCCGCCTGTCATGCCAGCAATAATTAAAGGCGCATGCAAGCGCTTGCCCAACAGATCTACACTTAAATCCACGTCCTCGATGCACAGTTCCGGTAACGATTGATGAATTAAATGTACATTATCCAATAGCGTGCTGCGTGAACGAAACCCAACGTCTTCTGTGGCGCACAGATCGAGATGTTCGTTTTTACGATCTGCGATCGCCTGTATGGAAGGGGTTTGTGTGTCTGACGGAAACTTCGCCATGGGATCGGACTACCACCACATAGCTTTTATGACCACACTTTGATACACGATCTTCACGTTTCATGGAAACGACACTTCACTCGCATTCCAACTGGATCACTAACGTCATGGCTGGCGTAGGTGAAGCCTTGAACCAATTTTTCCAGAACAAACGCGAGCAAATGCGTCTGATATCACCGTATAGTCTGAAATTGCTTGATGCCATAGAGGAATTAACCCATCGCAAAGGCAAACGACTGAGACCCATCATTTTGTATGCAGGTGCTCAAGCAGTATGTGCACATCCTAATGAGCTATCCCTGTGGCAAGGAGGAGCTGCCCTAGAATTATTGCAGACTTACTTACTTATTCATGATGATTGGATGGACCAAGACAATGAGCGCCGCGGAGGAAAATCCGTTCATGTGCAATTTGCCGAAACCACCCAAAATCATCATTTGGGCGCTTCTTTGGCTGTGCTTGCGGGAGATCTTGCCAGTGCCTACGCCTGGGAGTTGACCTCTAAAGCGTTGGCGGCTCACTCCAAACAATCGGAAGGACTCAAATTGTTTGCACGCATGCACCAGGAAGTGGTGATGGGGCAGTATCAAGACATGATGCAAGAGGGTGACATCCACAGCATGTATGATTTAAAAACTGGAAGTTATTCGGTGCGTGGTCCCCTTTTGCTCGGCGGCATCCTTGGCGAAGCAAATCCTCAGCAACTTCAAGAGCTTGAAGCCTTTGCATACCCACTTGGCATCGCATTCCAGCTTCGAGACGATTTACTAGGTACGTTTGGTGACGCAGAAGCCATCGGTAAACCGGTAGGGAATGACTTACGCCGCGGAAAATTCACTGCATTAATCACAGAAGCACACGCCTTGCTCAGCCAAGAAGAACGCGTTGCGTTAGATGCCATCATGAACAATCCCTCTTCTCCTGATACTGCCATTATCGATATGGTGCATGTGTTGAAAACCAGAGGAATTCGCGATCGCATTGAAAAGAAAATACAAACGCTCACGTTGGAAGCTGAAACACTGCTTCAACAAGCCCATATTGAGCCTTCCGGCCGCTTATTCCTTCAAGAACTTGTAAGTCGCCTTACAAACCGTAACCACTAAACAATCAGCAATGACGACCCGGTAGTTTGTCGTGCTTCAAGTGCCTTGTGAGCCTCTACTGCAGACTGTAGTGGCCATGTCTGGCATATTAAAGGACTAACAACTCCACTTTGGATCACCTCGAAGAGTGCATGAGCACTATCCAATAATTCTTGCCGCGTACGTGTGTAGTCACCCAACTTAGGACGCGTCAGAAACAACGATCCGTATCGGGAAAGATCGAGGGGGTCAACCAACGGTGCTGGACCAGACGCATTACCAAAACTCACGAGCGTTCCACGTGGTTTTAAACTTTTCATAGACCACTCAAACGTCGCTTTTCCTACGCCATCATATACAACATCCACACCTATACCACCGGTCAATTCTTTGACTCTTTTCACTACATCTTCGCTTGCATAATTAATCACATGACGACAACCGTGAGACTTAGCAAGCTCAGCCTTGGCAGCGTTTCCGACGGTGCCTATAACAATTGCTCCAAGGTGTGAAAGCCACTGCGAAGCAATAAGTCCGACCCCTCCTGCTGCAGCATGAAAGAGAACAACCATGCCAGGCTCTACACGAAAAGTCCGTCGAATGAGATATTCTGTTGTCATGCCTTTGAGCAATATCGCCGCCGCAGTTCTATCGTCCAGTCCTGGAGGCAGGGGGACCATGTATTCCGCAGGCATGATCCGCGCCTGGGCATAGGCCCCCGGTGAACCAGATGCATACGCCACATGCTGCCCCACAGAGATATCGATCACTTCAGAGCCCACCTGATCGATGACTCCCGCAGCTTCCATACCAATACCATGTGGAAGATGGGGTAATGCATAAAGTCCGTTGCGATGGTAGGTATCGATGAAATTTAGGCCGATGGCAGTTTGTCGAATTCGCACCTCCGTCGGTCCAGGCTCTGAAATGGGCTGATTTTCCCAAGTAAGGACTTCTGGGCCACCGGGAGAATGGATACGTATGACACCTACTGATTCTATCGTATGTTGCACAGACTTATAGAACCATGCTGAGAGGTTTTGGCAAGATTATTTTGTTAGGAGAGCATGCGGTGGTTTACGGATATCCCGCTATCGCTGCTGCCATTGAAAACATGGGTGTCGATGCCGTTGCCATACCTGATGTAACCCCTCAACTCACCATCCAACCCTGGAATAAACACATCAAACTCGGAACACCAGGTTCACACCAAGACGACGAACTCACACAAGCCTTTAAAGCTCTATTAGATTGCTATGGCCAAAAACCTCCAGCACTGCATGTCAACGTTCACGTCACATTACCTGCAGGTGCAGGGCTGGGGTGTTCTGCTGCCATCGGAGTTGCCATCGTCAAAGCCGTTGATGCGGCCCTAGGTATTCAACATTCGATGTCAGAGGTTGCTGAGATCGCCTTAACCTGGGAACAGGTGTTTCACGGCAATCCTTCGGGTGTAGATAGTACAGTGGCATCTCATGGAGGCATGATTCGCTTTGCCAAACACACACCGATTCAGTTTCTGTATCCAGCTATGCCTATACACCTCATCGTTGCTCTAACCCAACAAACTTCCTCTACCAAAGACATCGTAGCAACCGTCGCACGCCAACACAGCCACAACCCAAGACGCATAACATCCGTATTTGAAGGCATTGCTACACTTGTGAACAAAGCCGCACAGGCTATTAGCGCTGGCCAACTTGAAGAACTTGGCCACTGCTTAGATCTCAATCATGCGCTATTGAGTTCACTTTTGTTGTCTACCAATGAGCTTGAACACCTATGCACTGCTGCACGTAACGCAGGCGCGCTTGGTGCTAAGCTCACAGGAGCCGGTGGTGGCGGCGCCATGGTGGCACTTGCACCATCCATGGACCATGCCAATGTGATTTACAACGCACTGGCAGGACTTTCTCGCCAATGCTTTACTGTGACTATCCATGAACACGGCATCCGCGAAAGCACACACTAACATTGCTCTAGCCAAATATTGGGGCAAAATTGATGAGCAATTTAATTTGCCAGCCGTGCCAAGCCTTTCACTGACTTTAAACGCACTATGGACACAAACCAGTGTGCAATTTGACGATGCATTACCTTGCGACCACTTTACACTCAACGAACAGCCAGCATCTGCTCTGCAATTGAGTCGCGTCTCTGCACTTCTTGATAGGGTGCGCACACGCGCAAACATAACAAGTGCCGCACGCATAGAAAGCTTCAACAATTTTCCAACAGCATCAGGACTGGCATCCAGTGCCTCTGGATTTGCTGCATTGGCGGCAGCGGCAACACGTGCCGCTAACCTTGATTGCAGTCTTGAACAACTGAGCGCTTTGGCACGTCGCAGCAGTGCTTCGGCGGCACGTTCCGTTTTTGGAGGGTTTGTGGATCTCAAAGCCGGCATAGTTGGCGATGACACGCTTTCTGCCGCACCACTGAACATCGAGCCATGGGATATCGTGATGATGGTGGTGATCGTAGACACGACACAAAAAGCTGTTGGCTCTACCAAAGGAATGAACCACTGCGCAGCTACGTCACCGTATTATAAGGAATGGATACATAAAGCCCCTCAGTGGCACGAGGAAGTTCGCAAAGGCGTGCTTGCCCGCGACATTGAACGCGTTGGCCAAGCTATGGAAGCGAGCACATTTGCTATGCATGCGTGTGCCCTAGCTGCAGATCCTGCATTGCTTTACTGGAAACCCATCACACTTGCTGTCTTACGTCACATTCATGATTTGCGACAACAGGACCAACTACAAGCCTGGTGTACCATGGACGCAGGGCCACACGTTAAAGTACTCTGCTCCACACAAACCGCTCTCACACTTGCTCCTCTTCTTAAGAGCATCCCCGGTGTTCACAACGTCATAACTTCAGAAGCAGGGCCATCAGTCCAAGTATAGCCATGATTCAAGTGAGTGCGCCGACAAAGCTAATGATTATTGGCGAATACACCGTGTTGGAAGGTGGTCCTGCTGTAGTGACTGCAATCAACCGTAGGGTACGTGCTTGCTACTCACCCTGTGCTTATGACGGCTCAGCACTCAAAGATGACGCTTCGCACAAATACCCACACCAGAGGCCTGAAGTCGTGTTAACCCATACTCTAGCACAACAAAAACTAGGGGCTAACCTCGGAGAACTGCGCGTGGATATGACAGAGCTTCAGCAGCCACACGAATTAAAACTGGGTATTGGATCTTCATCAGCAGCAACGGTAGCTGTCGCCGGTGCAGCATATGCTTGTGCTGGATTCGATATCGGGAATGCAAACACTAAACATCAAATCTTTGAGCTTGCACTCGCTGGCCATCAAGCCGTTGCGCCTCAAGGCAGTGGAGCAGATGTTGCAGCGGCCGTGTATGGAGAAACGATTCAATTTCAACGCACAGAAAAAGGGCCAACCATTACCTCACTCCGTTGGCCTGAATCCTTGCACTTAACTGCCATTTGGACACAAACCAGCGCTCGTACGAGTGACTTCCTACACAAACTGTTTGCTTTTAAATCTCAGTACGCAACTTCTTACCATCAATGCCAAACGACATTGCGTCATGTTAGCGAACAATTCATTACCGCTTTACAGTCAATCAATACAGACGCCCTATTAAAGGCCACACAACAATTTACACACGCATTGCATGACCTTGGAAAGGCAGCCGAGCTACCAATCCTGACGCCTCAAATCAGTGCCATTTGCAACTTAGCAAACGACTACGGGGGAGCTGCCAAGCCTTCCGGCGCTGGTGGCGGAGACGTGTGTATCGCTTTTTTTAGAGATCTTGCATCGAAACAAGCGTTTGAAGATGCATGTCGACGTGACAATTTCCCAATACTTGCTATCACTTGCAACGTACGAGGCGTTGCCCTCGATTAGGATGCACCATGACGAATTCCCGGTTACCCGGATTTTACAAACTACCACTTAGAGATCGCCGACGCGCAGCGGCAGCAGCATTGGAACTCAACGAGTTTGAGTTGAATGCCGCACTCGATGCAGGGCTAACTCAAGATCTCGCAGAAAACATGATCGAAAACGTCATTGGACGTTACTCGCTTCCGTTTGCGGTGGGACTCAACACACACATGAATGGGAGAGATTACTTAGTCCCCATGGTCATTGAAGAGCCTTCTGTCGTTGCAGCATCATCCAACGCTGCCAAAATCATTCGCCAAGGAGGAGGCTTCTTCGCCGAAGCAGACCCTCCTATGATGATTGCACAAATTCAATTCTACAATGTGCCTGACATCGGAGCAGCCACTCATGCTATTGAAAAAGTCTGTCCAGATCTTTTGGCTCAAGGCGATCTTTATATCCCGGGATTAGTAGCCCGCGGCGGTGGTTGCCGAGAACTAAACGTTCGCGATCTTGGTGACGGCATGATGGTGGTGCATGTATTGGTCGACTGCCAAGACGCCATGGGTGCAAATTTGGTCAACTCTGTTGCAGAAGGTTTAGCACCAAATCTTGCTAAACTATGCAAAGGTTCTGTCGGGTTACGCATTTTATCCAACCTTGCGGACGAGCGCTGTGTCCGTGTGCGCTGCCGTATACCAACTGAAGCACTCGCCTTTGATCGGTACAAAGGCGAAGAAGTTCGCGATGGGATTCTCAACGCTTCTCGCTTTGCTGAGCGTGACCCATACCGTGCAGCAACACACAACAAAGGAATCATGAATGGGCTTGACGCCGTTGCAATGGCGACTGGAAACGATTGGCGCGCAGCAGAAGCAGGTGCTCATGCATTTGCTGCACGCAGTGGGAAATATGCTCCCTTAAGTACTTGGACCAAAGCACACGATGGAGCTTTGATTGGACATATGGAACTTCCTTTGGCTCTTGGTGTTGTCGGCGGACCAACCCGGATCCATCCAGGCGCTCAGCTTGCACTTCGGCTAACTCAAGTACAATCCGCACAGGAACTAGGCATGTTGGCAGCTTGCGCCGGAATGGCATCTAACTTAGCTGCACTGCGTGCACTGGCCACCGATGGCATTCAGGCAGGACATTTGGCATTGCATGCTCGGAGTGTGGCACGTGCTGCAGGTGCTCAAGAAAACGAAGTAGAACTTGTTGCATCGATGATTCACGCAGCCAATAACGTGACCCTTCGAGCCGCACAACATGCCTTGGCTTCATTGAAAACATCATCTGAAGCTGCCATTGCCAGCATCTAAACTTTGCGTTCTATCCAGTCGATCACTTTATGGCTGAGATTTTCCTGCATCATCCGTGACATTTGTTGAATCCCTGTGGGACTCGTCACGTTGATCTCGGTAAGTTTCCCGCCAATGACGTCAATTCCCACAAAATACAGCCCGTGCTTTTTAAGAAAATCTTTGATAGTCGAAACAATGTGATGATCGTGGGTATCTAAAGTGGCAGCCTCAGCCCGCCCGCCTACATGCAGGTTGCTGCGCAAGTCTCCTTGTTGAGGAACTCGAAGAATGGCACCCAGTGGTTCTCCATCAAGCAACAAAATACGCTTGTCCCCTTCTACAACTGCTTGCAGATAACGTTGCACCATACTCAAGCACTGCCCATTCTGTGTAGCTGTCTCCACAATGGCATTAAAATTCGAATCACCCATGCGCAGCGCCATCACGCCAGAGCCCCCCGCTCCATCAAGAGGCTTAATCACTGCATGGCCACCAACTTCTTCAACAAATTTCCGAATACTTGGAATATCACTTGTCACAAGTGTCTCTGGCATCAATGCTGGAAAATGACATGCAAACAACTTCTCATTCGCATCCCGTAGGCCTTGAGGATCATTCACCACCAAGGTCTTCCCTCGTAAATGCTCTAACAAAAGCGTCATCCAATAATAATGTGCATTAAACGGTGGGTCTTTCCTCACTAGCACGGCATCAACTTCGTCCAGCCATACACTTTGCCGCTCACTTAATAGCATGGGCTGTTCGACACGTTGCTGAAGTGTTGCTTTGTGTACCCATGCACCAAGTCTTCCTTGCTGCAAAAATACATCCGAAACCAAACAATGATCGATATCATGCCCTCGCTGTTGGGCCTCATACATCAACGCAAAGCTTGTATCCGCCTCCAAAATCACTGTTTCCGGAGGATCCATCACAACCACAAAACGCATGTTCAAAGCGCTACCATTGTGTTAGCGTCCTCACAAGGTAAAAATGACTACTACACAAATCATGACATTGTTTCGTCGACATGCAGGACTCGCCTGGATTTGTAGCTTTGCATTACTCATTGGCTGCGCAAGCTCCCCTCAAAAGCCTGCACCAAAGAGTTCGGAGGCAAGCCCTCAGTCTTTTGTCGTTTCTGAAAGTCATAGCGGGACATTCAATGAATTTGCAGTAGCTGCAGATGAGACTCAAGCTTCCGCTGCTGGTGCAGAAATTCTCGCCCAAGGTGGTAATGCTGCTGATGCCGCAGCCGCTACGATGCTTGCACTCGGCGTAAGCAGTTTTGCCTCAAGCGGATTGGGCGGAGGCGGCTTTGCGCTCTATTATAACGCCAAAACAAAGTCTTTTACTTTTTTGGATTTTCGCGAAACAGCGCCCTCAAAGGCGTCTGCAGACATGTTTGTTAACGCGCCCTCCAAGGGAAGCAGCAAAGAATTTAATACTGCCGCCCAATATGGAGGTCTTGCCGTAGGAGTGCCTGGTGAACCGGCTGGCATTGAAGCATTGCTTAAAGAATTCGGCACACTTTCACTCGGCCAAATCGCAGCGCCTGCCATTCGTTTAGCTGAAGAAGGGTTTCATGTTTCTGAAAACCTTTCCAAGTTATCCCAGGGATTTGCCACTGACCTTGCTAAAGATGCCCATGGCAAACGCTTGCTTGGAACACGTACAGATGGCTTCGTCGCCGGCAGCACACTTAAGCGCCCAGAGCTTGGAAAAACCTTGCGTACGTTTGCCAAATACGGCGCTACACCTTTCTATACGGGTGCCATTGCAGACAGCATTATTGCCTCCACTGGACACCACGGCGGCATTCTTCAGAAAAAAGACTTTGCGTCATATCAGATCAAGAAGCGAACACCCTTATCCGCAAACGCTTTTGGTTATCAATGGGTAAGTTCTCCTCCACCAAGCGCGGGTGGCTACATCTTGCTTTCCAGCCTCTCGCTCTTGGAGCGCTGGTCTAAGGGGCAAGAACACCCTTACACATGGTGGTTACACGCGTTTGCAGAATCATTAAAGGGTCCATTTATCGATCGGGCTGCATATTTTGGCGATCCAGATTTTGTTAATGTTCCATTAGAGCGCCTCTTTTCTGCAGAACGCATGGCACGCCGTGCAAAAATATTTAATCCTAACCGTGCAGTTAACCCGAACCAATACGCACTCCCGTTACAGCCTGCCGCTCAAAATAAAGCCTATGCCAAGACCGGCGGTGGAACGACTCATCTGTGTGTCGTTGACAAAGAAGGTAACGTTGCTGCCGTCACCACCACGATCAACTTGCCGTTTGGTTCGCGCATCACAGCGGATGGAATGTTTCTTAATAACCAAATGGATGACTTCGCAAGCCCCGGAAATACTGAGAACGCATTTCTATTAAGTTCGGGAGAAGTTAATTTCCCGGCTCCCAATAAGCGCCCTGTATCCAGTGCAACTCCTACCATCGTACTTAAAGATGGACAGCCCGTTATGTGTATTGGCGGCGTCGGCGGCAGCCGAATCATTACTTCTGTTTTACAAACAGCATATTATACCTTGCTCGACCGCCAAACTCCCGGAGATGCTGTAGCCCATGCCCGGATACACCACCAAGCAGAACCCAATGTTTTGTTTCACGAGTCCATGGAGCCAGACGTCTTAAATGCCCTTAAACGTATGGGATACAAGCTTGAAACATCCGATCATTATGGCGTCGTACAATTGATCCAGATCACTGATGGTGGAAAACGCCTACACGCTGCCAGCGACCCTCGTAAAGGTGGACATCCCGCCGGACGATAAGTCACCGCTTTCTTTTATTCTGCAAGTGCTACGACGACTACTGTAATGTTGTCGTCGCCACCATGATCATTGGCTTGTGCTACTAAGCTTTGCACAGCTTTTTTCACATCGCTGCCACTTTCAACGACAATATTTTGGATCATGGTATCGGTAATCATCCCGCTCAACCCGTCCGAACACAATACATATTGATCATTGGGTTTTGGAAATTCCGTGTGCAAATCGACCATGACCATCTCCTGCATACCCAGTGCACGTGTGATCACATTCTTCGGCAGCTCATCCTGCTGTTCCTGAGTCAAATGCGGCATGATGGTGAGATAATCATTCACTAACGAATGATCCTTGGTAAGCAACGTAATCTCTCCCTCACGTATTCGATAGGCCCGGCTATCGCCTACATGAGCTACATAAAGATGTCTCCTGTCCTCAGAAAAAAGTGCCCCAACAACCGTCGTGCCCATTCCACATAGATTTCGATCCAAACAAGAAGCATCAAAAATTTTCTTATTAGCCATTCGGATGCTTGTCAGCAATCGATTTTCTTCAGCAGACAGGTGGGTTTCATAATTGAAAGGCCATGTGGATTCATCCCCACCCATGTTGTTGAAAAACGCCCCTATGGTGTCTGTCGCCATTTGACTCGCGACATTACCAGCCCGGTGCCCACCCATACCATCGGCCACGACATAGAGTGCATCGTGGTCAATTATCAGAAAACTATCCTCGTTATACTCTCGTTGACGTCCAGTATCGGTTAGGCCTGCGGCTATTATTTGCATAACGCATACGACAACGAGTCAGAAGGTAATAAATGGACGATGAGCACAAAAACCAGTGATAAAACCACACTTTAGCTTCCCATCAATGGGCCAGCCATGTCAACTGTCCTATTCTCTCTTGCGCAGGTTTTGCGTTGGTTTATCCTGCGCGGCATGCGTTTTGCTATAAACCGTATTTATAGGCTATCGGCTGGCTTGATAGCTTTGGTAGCGTTATCTCTCCCGTCGGGATGTGCGCCGGAGATAGGCGATGATTGCAAAACGTCCGATGACTGTTCCGTAAGTGGTGACCGGCTTTGTGACCGAAGTGTCCCCGGAAGTGGGGGATATTGCACCATAGCAGGCTGCGATCAAGGAACCTGCCCTGACGAAGCCATCTGTGTGGAATTTCGCCCCGCTCCTGAACGGCTGTCATCCACATGGTGCATGGCTTCCTGTGATAACAATGGTGACTGCCGCACAGGCGATGGTTTTTCGTGCGTGACTGCAACTGAGTTAGGAAACGGGGACGCGGATTTCGCTCGTGCTTTAGACGGAGCAGATAAACAATTCTGCGCTACAGTACCCTCCACCTAATTTTGATCGCCTATTTTATAAAGCGAGTTCTGCGTGCAACGCTCACCATCTTCGGAGTGGTGACATTGGTGTTTCTGCTTATCCGGATTATACCGGGTGACCCTGTCGAAGCCATCCTAGGCGAAGATGCATCTCCCGAAGATCGGGAGGCGATGCGCAGTACGCTCGCTTTAGATCGGCCTTTTTTAGATCAATATACTTCTTTTATAAGCTCTATATCCGACGGCACTCTGGGACACTCGTTTCGCAATCGATCTACGACTGTGATTTCACTGATTGCAAATGTATTGCGTCCAACCGCCCATCTTGCCATCAGCGCGCTCTTGCTTGCATGGCTCATTGCCATTCCACTTGGCCTGTTTGCCGCAACTCGCCATAATTCCATCTATGACCGAATCGCCTCTGTTCTGGCCATTGCTGGACTTGCCATACCCAACATCTGGCTCGGCCCTTTGTTGATATTACTGTTTAGTGTCTTTCTGCGTTGGCTTCCGTTGCCAGGTGATGATTTCACCCGTCTTAGCGCACTTATATTACCTAGCGTTACCGTAGGTACAGCACTAGCTGCCTCTTTATACCGTCACACTCGCTCAACCATGTTGGAGGTTCTACATCAACAATACATTTTGGCAGCCAGAGCCCGCGGCCTGCCAGCACATCGAGTGCTGTTCAAACACAGTTTGCGCAATGCCCTTTTGCCCCTCATGACAATTGGCGCAGCACAACTTGGAGCGTTGTTATCCGGCACAGTAATTGCCGAAAAGATCTTTGAACGTCCGGGCCTCGGAACCCTGTTTCTGGAGGCATTTTTCGCGCGTGATATCCCGGTAATCCAAGGATGTGTCCTTGTTGTCGCTATTGTCTATGTTACCCTCAATTTAGTTGTCGATCTCCTATACGGGCTCGTTGATCCACGGGTGCGGCTGTCATGATCGGCCTAGGTATTGTGATCCTCTTTTTCTTAATTGCCATCATAGGTCCTTGGATGGCGCCATATCCGCCCGATCATATCGACCTAAATCAAGAGTTTACTAAAAGTTCCACACTGCACTGGTTAGGCACAACAGACAATGGCGTCGATGTTCTTAGCGTGCTGCTGCACGGCGCGCGCTTGGCTGCTAGTGTTGCCGTATGTGTAGTTATATTGAGCCTCGCTATCGGAACTTTGCTAGGTGTCGCAGCAGGCTATTTTGGCAAACGCGTTGATCATATCATCTCCGGCGCTGCCGATCTTATTCAAGCGTTTCCCGCGATTATCCTCAATATTGGCATTGTAGCGTTAGTAGCGCACGCAGGGCTTATCCATCTCATTTTTGCATTGGTAGTCACAGGTTGGGTGCTTTATACGCGGCTTGCTCGCGCAGAAACGTTATCTCTGCGTGAAAGAGACTTCATCCTAGCCGCGCGAGCGTTAGGAGCCTCTGAATGGCGTGTCGTCTGGCGACATATCGTTCCTAACCTTGCTGCACCCTTAATTATTCAAGCAACCACAGGTATGGGCGGCGCCATCCTTGCAGAATCAACGTTGTCATTTCTTGGGCTGGGTCCCGGCACACATACGTCGTGGGGGGCGTTGCTTGATCAAGGAAGCGCCGTGCTTTTGCGTTATCCGCACGTCGCGCTTTGTGCAGGTAGCGCGATTGCATTGACCGTGCTCGGCTTTAACCTGCTTGGCGATTTTCTACGGGATCATCTTGATCCACGTCAAACCCGTTGATCTTCACACCTACGCAGCTTCTGATCCGCGCAGGGTGATACAGCTGCGGAATGCGTTTCGTTATTCAAACTTTGGAATGTACAGGCTAGTGCGTAATGGATTGTGCTTAAACATGGGCCAGTCAGCGCGCGCCGACTTGACCGGAAGATCCCAGACGCGGACATGGCTATTGGTGGTCACAAGCTCAACAATGCCATCACCATTCAGATCGCCCACCGCAGGCGTATTCAACAGCAAGCTCGCGATGTAACGGGGTCGTGTCAAATCTTCAAGGGAAGTGCTCGTGAGATGCTTCCCATCGCCGTCGATGATGGCGACAGTCCAACCAACGCTTACCACAATCTCCATTTTATTGTCGCAGTCAAAGTCAACCAAGACTGGGTTCTTATTAAATTCCTGGCTAGCGCTGTCGCCCTGATAGCCCAATGCGGTGACCGGAAACCCCTCGACAACGCTACCGTCTGCATACCAGACATTGACCTGCCCCTTGGCATCATTGGTAGTGGAAAAAGCAACGACCTCGAGGGCAGCGTCGCCTGCGACATCGCCAACCGCGACGGTAGCCTGTGTCGTCCCTTGTGTATTGACGCCGTTTTCCCAACCCGACAGCGCATTACCTTGATGATCGAATCCAAACACCCTAAAGGCGTGTTCAAACATCTTTTCGCTTTCCATGTGGTAAAACACTCCTGATCCCACAAAAATCTCAATGTCGCCATCGCCATCGATATCTGTCAGTACAGGCGATGAAAACATCGCTTCAAGAACATACCGAGGAAACCCTGCAATGCGCGCACCTTGCCCTGTGAAAGCATATAAGGACCCCCCACAGTAGTTATTATGTGGGGCCGGATAGGGGCATTGCCACGTACCGCCGCCGACAGGGTCAGAAACAAGATTACCCTCATCTGTACCAGTGATGACATCGAGCATGCCATCGCCGCTCAGGTCCGCAAGGCCAGGTGAACTCCAAATGGTATCGCGAAATTGGCCCTCATTCCCGTCGCCGTAAGCACCGCTCGCGGGAAAGCCTTGGACCAACGTGCCGTCATGATGCCAAGCGTAAAGTCGTTTATCAAAACTTCCAACGACAACTTCTAAGTCTTTATCCCCATCCAAATCGCCGAGCGCAGGCGTGGCATAGATCGGATCGGGACACCCTCCTCCGGGAGGAATATACAAATCAAAGGGAACCTTTGGCCAACCTGGCTCGATGTCACCGGTATGCGAGTATGCAATCACCGCGCCAGCCCGACACTCTGTCTCGGTGAGTTGGCCCGTCGCAATTACAATCTCGTCTTGCCCATCGTTATCGATGTCGCCGACCGCTGGCGCTGCTTGAATTGCCTGCGAGCCCAGGGCTCGGCCCATTCCTGCGGCGACATCGCGGTGCCACAGCTCCTCACCATTGCTTCGCAGTACATACACGCCACCCAGATTGGTAACAGCCACGATCTCAAGTGTGGTGGGATCGTCATCGACGTCCACGATGACCGGCGAGCCAAGATGACACTCTGTATGTCCACCGCAATCACGACTAGGTAACGGAAAACTCCATTTCGGACTGACCTCGCCGCTGGGAAGAGGCAACGCTTCGCATCTCAAGTTGAGCGGTGCATCCGGCGAGCCCGTATCTTCTGATCCACCATCCCCTTTGGACGTGCCCTTGCCGCCGCAATCAAGCAGCAACACGAAGAGCAAACTACCACTGACAAAGCGTCTACAGCATCGCATGGGTCACTATACGAACCCCGCGAAGATCGAAGCAACATTCAGTGCCTCTGGTGAGATTCTTTTTCCTGCCAACGACGGCCACATCAGCAAAACTGCTTGCTAAACCGATGACAGACTTCAACATGGGTACAGTCGGCACCAGGAAATACCTGTACACCCCATCATAACTATTGAGATCGTTGGCAAATTTCAATGGCATGGTTTTCGCAAGACGTTAGGACAATAGGAGCTTCGTTATGATGCCTAAACTCACTCTTTCCGTTCGTTGGCGCTGGACTTTGGTTTCCATCTGGCTACTCACAACCCACTAGGTTTCAGTTCTACATTTCCACATTTGGGTGTTTCTCAGACTTCAGTCGCTTGCGACGTCGATACCACAAGATACTCCATCCGGCCGTGCCAGTGATGCCTAAACCCATCATGACCAACACCACAGGAATGATGATTTCTCTAAAGCGTCCTAAACTCAACGGCGGCGGTCGTGGTGTTGAAATTGTCACATCCGGTGCATGTATCTTGGCCTGCGTGCCAGAGGCTTTCGCTGACAGGGCCTGGCCTTTGGCCGGAGCAATCACACCGATGTGATTCATCACTTCGCGCTCCACACCACGCACAAAAGCTTCTTCTTTACCCTCTTCGCCTATCCGCGTACGATGTTTGCCATTGTGGTGCTCTTCGGCTCCAAAGCCAAACCGAGCTGTCCAGCGACCACCACTTGGTGAGTTCACTACACCGCCTTCTTTGGCAATGAACACTGTACTGGAGCCACCGCCATCTAAGTTAATGGCATCTGTCGCTCCAAACTCCACGAATAGTTCTGCCATTTCATACAGCGTTAATCCCCGACTATGTGACTGACGCCCACTTGCTACAATCAGAATCACGAGACGTCCTTCTTTACCAACTCCAACCGCACTGCGAGGATGGCGGTAGCGCGCATAAGGAAAGGCTTCCAGAGACTTGTGATCCACCTGACCATGTCGCACCAGCTGAGGCATTCCAGAGACGGCTTGTGTGACTTGGTCTGCGGGCACGTGGTTCACCTCTGCCTCCGGTGGACTGATCCACGCGCGCCCCTGTCGCGTGATTGCAAAAAATCCTATCTCAGCATCATCTTCTCCTGTGGACCAACGTTCCCCGCCACCGGCAGCAACCCCCCAGGCCCGCATCATTTTCCCCCAAAATCCTCCATTGATTGCCACAGCCAAATGGTTGGCTTTGGCAAATTCACTCACAGTCTGCCAGCGTTGCTCATAGGGTGTCGTGATGACCCGTACGCCAGGTTTGGAAAGATCCACCAACACCACATGAATGCGACAGGGCACATCGGTCAGCCGTAAAAGGTAGCGAACGCCTTCATTGGGCTCTGTCCATCGATCCTCAATAATATGAGCCTGGCGTTGGCTTTGGCTTGCCTGGGCGTAAACCGGGACAGCTCCAAGGCACCCGTACGCCACCATCAAAACACCACAGAAGATGGGAGCCGCAAATCGGCAGGCCAGGGTGCTCGTCTTGCATTGAGACGCCACAACGTGCACAAAGCCAGCCATGCGATGGCATCGGACCCTCCTCTTAGGCCTCAGCATGGCCGTCTGCTTAAGCCTTCAGAGCTGTAAGCGCAACAGGTCACAAAAGCAGCCTGCCCCTACGCCAAGCCTTGACGCTTCCGCCACAGCGCCGGCCCCCACGCCAAAACTCACCCCCCCAACCAACCTCTTTGGTGTCCAAGACGAACCCATTCGGGAAGCTCTTGCTCAAGGGCCCATCCAAAAAGTCGAACGAGGCCGTGGTGGACGCAGCCTGGCCTTTAAAATCACCTTAGCAGACGGCACTCAGGGCTATTTTAAGCCAGAACAAACGTTCTCTGCCGCGCATTGGTACGCCGAAGTTGCTGCCTATCACCTCGATCGCGAGCTTGGTCTAGGACGTGTGGCCCCCGTAGTGAGCCGACGCATTGCCTGGACAGATCTTAAACGCGCCGCTGGTTCGGATGAACGCATCGAAGAGCTCATCATCGATAAAGATGGCTTTTTGCGCGGCGCATTTATTTGGTGGGTGCCTGGAGATCTCGTGCCTCTGTCCCTTTCACGCGGCTGGGAACGTTGGATTCGCATTGAACCATGGTCAGCTACGCGGATCTCACCCATGACTCGTCCTGCCGTGTTTCGCGAGGCCATCGATATGGCAAAAAATGGTCAAGAACCACTTACCAATTTTGATACAGACCGACCTATCGCAGGCCGTTCAAGCCAACCCGGTCGGTCCCAAGAACTTTCTGATCTTACCGTGTTCGACTACCTCACCCATAACGTCGATCGCTGGGGTGGAGACAATACCAATGTGCGCGTCCTCGGACGAAAAGGCCCGTTGGTGTTTTTCGACAACGCGGCAGGCTTTCCTCCTGTGCAACAAATAGGCGGGATCATGGAATCACGGCTCAAAGTGGTTCAACGCTTCAATAAATCGACCATTGACGCTGTATCCAACTTTAACATGGCCCACTATCGCAAACGCTTATCGGAAGAGCCTCTGACGCCCATACTAAGCGAAGAGCAACTTGAAGGCTTACAAACCCGTCAAAAAGCACTGTTGGATTATATCGCAACACTGAAAGAACGTTTTGGAGAGAGGATATATTCATGGCCATAGATTTACCTACCCACTGGGCTGCTGACGCTGAGTTTCGCAAGCTTGCCGAATGGGAGCCACACAAAGCCGTATGGGTTGCGTGGCCATGGGATGATACCGACTGGCAAGACGAATTACCGAAGGCACAACAAGAGCTTGCCCAACTTTGCCAGGGTATTATCAATCTGGATGACTCTAACGATGCTCAAGGCGAAGCGGTTCACATGTTGGTACGCAACCCAGACGACGAGCACGCCGCTCGTCTAGCACTGGGCATGTCTGCCAAGCATGTGAGATTTTATCACCTGCCCACAGGGGATTTGTGGCTGAGAGACACCGCTCCGGTGTTTATGCGTAACGATGCGGGCAACGATGCAGCCGTGTGTTTTAAGTTCAATGGCTGGGGCGGAAAGTACCTTTATCCCGACGATGTGCTGGTCGCAAAGCGCATCGCCGCTGCAAGTGAAGTGACGCGCTTTGATGTACCTTTGATTCTCGAAGGCGGTGGACTCGAGTTTGATGGAGAGGGAACATGTTTGACAACACGGCAATGCCTTTTGCATCCCAAACGTAACCCAACCCTCGACGAAGCCCATATTGAAGACATTCTTAAACGTTCACTCGGCATGCAAAAGGTACTTTGGCTCGATAAAGGTCTTTTAAACGATCATACCGACGGCCATATCGATAACTTGGCGCGCTTTGTGGCACCTGGGGCTGTGGTTTGCACATCACCTCATCCCAAAGAAGAACCCAACTCTGCCGTCTTATCCGACATTCACAACCAATTATCCTTGTTTAAGGATGCGCGTGGGCGTTCCCTTAAGGTCATGACCTTACCTTCCCCAGGCTTGGTGGCTCGCGAGGATGGCAGTCCATACCCTGCAAGCTATCTCAACTTTTACATCGCCAACTCCACAGTGATAGTGCCCGCATTTGGTAAAGAAACGGATACGGTTGCCAAAGACATTCTGGCTCCTCTGTTTCCTACCCGACGCGTGATTAGCTTACCCGCGTTGTCCTTGCTCACGGGGGGCGGTACGTTTCACTGCATTACTCAACAACAATAACTCCAAGGAAAAACGCCATGCATCTTGCTGTTTTGCAATTCGCCATGACCGAGGATCGGCAAGCCAATCTAGCCAAAGCCACGGATCTCATTCGTGCCGCAGCAAGCCAGGGGGCCCAAGTGATTCTTCCACCCGAATTATTTCAAGGGCCTTACTTTCCGAAAACTGAAGACGCCTCGTTCTTTCGTTGGGCAGAACCCGCCTCCCAAAGCAAAACACTGCAACATTTTTCAGAACTGGCTCGCGAATTAAAGGTGGTCCTACCCATCTCATTTTTCGAAAAGGACGGCCAAACCTATTACAACAGCGTAGCTATCCTAGACACGGATGGAACATGTTTAGGCATTTATCGTAAAAGCCACATTCCCGATGGTCCTGGCTACGAAGAAAAATTCTACTTCCGCCCAGGCAAAACAGGATTCAAGGTGTGGCCCACCCAATTTGGCACCCTGGGCGTGGGCATCTGCTGGGATCAATGGTTTCCAGAATGTGCACGCATCATGACCTTGCTGGGAGCCGATGTGTTACTTTACCCAACGGCGATTGGTTCTGAACCGCTGGAGCCTACGCTGGATACGCGAGGCCCTTGGCGCCGTGCCATGCTTGGCCACGCTGTCTCGAACATGATCCCCATTGCAGCCGCTAACCGCATCGGCACCGAACAACACCAAACATTTTACGGCACTTCGTTTATTTGTGACGCTCGGGGGGAAGTCCTTGCGGATTTGGGTTCTTCACAGGAAAGCATTGGTTATGCACAGCTTGACCTGGAGGCTGTGCGTAAGGATCGGGATTCTTTTGGTTTTTTTCGAGATCGTCGTCCCGATCTTTATGCAGAAATCGTCAAAGATCGTTGAATTCACGATGTATCAGTAACGATCCTTTTTTTAAATTAGTAATTTCAACAGATTGCAACCCATCTCTCATATCAATTCTTAATTTTTTCTCCTGGGGCTGCCAATTGCCTCTCAACAATTTTTCATAGTAATTTGAGTGACTTACAAACTTTAAATGGATCAGCAATAGACTCCCTGTATGGGCTCTGCTAGGTTGCCCTTCCTCTGTTGCACCATAGGGTGTGGTCATAGCTCGGCTCAGATGTGGGCTAGGTGGTGAGAAACAGGGCAGCCTTTCTAAAGAAGGCTTCCAGAGTTGTGTTGGGCGAGATCTAAGCTGTGGATAGCTTGTGGATCAATGGAGGGTGGTGTGCAATTTTTAGGGAGAAACTGGCTATGAGCGCACTGTGGGAAGATGCGTTAAACACTCTACGAAGTCGGCTATCCCCGGAGAACTTCGAGACCTGGCTAAGCCCCATCGAATGCCGGAACATCGAGCAACACACCCTGCACTTGGCCATTCCGAACAGCTTCTACGCGGAATGGATTGGCAGTCATTATCTTCCGCTTATTTTGGACACCATTCAGGCCCAACAAGGCGGTGTCCCCTACACCGTTCAGTGGACTGTGGACGAGTCGTTGCAGCCACCCACGCAATCATCCCCCACGGTACCCTCGGTAAGCCCAAGCCCTGCTCGCGTGACTTCTGTTCCTAAGGCACACTCGGGGCTCAATCCTAAGTACAGCTTTGATAACTTTGTTGTAGGTCCATCCAACCAACTCGCCTATGCCGCATGCATGTCTGCGGCTTCTAAGAGTGGCAAGCATGGCAATCCTTTGTTTATTTACGGTGGTGTGGGGTTAGGTAAAACTCATCTGGTCAATGCCGTAGGACACCGTTTTCTGGAACGTGAAGCCCGTTCACGTGTGCTTTATTTGTCCGCCGAATGTTTTACGAATGAGTTCATCTGGTCGCTGCAAAATGGCAAAATGGACGATTTTCGGAATCGATACCGTAATCATTGCGATCTGTTGCTCATGGACGATATTCAGTTCCTTGCAGGAAGAGAGCAAACTCAAGAAGAATTTTTTCATACCTTTAACGCCCTTTATCATCTGGATCGACAGATTGTGGTCACCAGCGATGTTCCTCCTAAACAGATTCCAGGGATGCAAGAGCGGCTCATCAGTCGGTTTCAATGGGGCCTTGTCGCCGACATCCAAGCCCCCGAGCTCGACACGCGTATTGCGATTCTTCGCGCCAAAGCAGAGCAAGAACGTATTGAGCTTAGTAATGACGTAGCTCTGTTTTTAGCCCAAGCCATCCAAAGTAACGTGCGAGAACTTGAAGGCATCCTTCTTAGACTGGCTGTTAAGGCCGATCTGATGCAACGTCGTATCGACCTGGACTTTTCTAAAGAAGCGCTGCGGTCTGTGCTGCCTTGTCCTGATCAAGCCACCACCGTTGAGGACATTCAGCGTGCAGCCTGTGAATATTTCGGGATTAAAATCGCTGACATCAAGTCTCACCGACGTCACCGCGCCGTAGCGATGCCTCGAATGATCGCCATGTACCTCTGTCGACAACGTCTTGGCACAAGCTACCCCGAACTAGGAGACCGATTTGGTGGTAAAGACCACACAACTGTCATGAGCGCTGTGCGTAAAATCTCTTCCATCGTGGGAGACGACTCCACCGTTCGTGAGGCTGTTCAATCCATTGAACGCAAACTTGGCTTGTGAATAGTTTGGTGGATAACCCTGGGGAATACGTGCTCATAACTCTTTTATGGATTTCATTCACAACTTACCCCACCTCGAATCCACAAAGGCTTGTTCCTTAATTAACTAAGAAACAAAACTAGTTGCAAACCTTTTTCCCCAATTCACAGTTTCTACGACGACTATTGATTTAAATTAAAAGGTATCTGATCTATAGAAGCAAAAGGGATAAGTTCTCATGGAGTTCATCATAAGCAAACACAGCTTGCTACGAGGGTTGAACCGAACACATACGGTTGCCGATCGCAAAAGCTCGATGCCTATCCTTTCGAACATACTGCTCACTGTTCAAGGACCCGGTAAGCTCGAATTATCGTCAACAGATTTGTACCTCAGCGTGCAATCTCAGGTGGAAGCTGACGTCAAAAAAGGCGGCTCCATTGCCGTTTCGTCACGCACGCTTTACGAAATCGTCAAGAACTTACCAGATGCTGATATCCGTTGGCAGGTAACGGAAAACCATTCGTCTCAGCTTCAGTGCGGTAAGGTGAAATACAAGCTTCCTTGCCTCTCTGGCGAAGACTTTCCAACGTTACCAAGTCCTGGGAATGCCAAGTTTACAGAAGTCTCTACAGAGGCCTTATTGGAGCTTATCGGACTAACTCAGTACGCCATGTCCCATGATGACACACGTCCTCATTTGGCGGGGGCATTGTTTGAAGGTGATGGCAATGTCATCCGAATGGTGGCAACGGATGGGCATCGCTTGTCAAAAGCTGAGTGTGCTCATAGCAGTGCCAAGGAACAATTAAACTTTTCAATGCTAATCCCGGCAAAAGGCATTACTGAGCTTAAACGCTTGATTGAAGACACAGGAGCCTCTCGTGGAAACAAATCCGAAGAAGGAGCTGCTTCAAGCGTGGAAATCGTCAAGGTTGGCAATAGCGCGTTTTTCCGACGAGGCGACGTTCAGCTAAGTGTAAAACTTTCTGAAGAGCAGTTTCCTCCCTACAACAAGGTTATTCCACAGTCACAGCAGCGTGAGATTGTAGCGCTGCGTACATCGTTGACAGAGGCACTCAAACGCATCAGTTTGGTGGCTTCTGACAAGAGTGGAGGGGTTCGGCTTAATATCAGCGCGGGGACCCTTCAAATCACTAGCGAAAACCCAGATGTGGGTGAAGGCAGTGAAGAGTTAAGTGTGGATTTTGCAGGAGAGCCTATCGTTGTTGGATTTAATGCACGATACATGATTGATGTGCTTGGTGCGCTCAAATCAGACGAAGTGAAGCTTAGTTTAGGTGGAGAGTTGGATCCTGGCGTCCTTCGTTCCGTAAGTGACGCCAACTTTGTTGGGGTCATTATGCCGATGCGGATCTAAGGTGTGTGCTCAATCTAAGACACAACCCATTACGCCGTTACGCATTGTTTCTATTCATCTGGATAATTACCGAAACCTGGGCAAAGTTCGATTGTGTCCAGGTCCACGCTTTAACGTAATTTCCGGTCCAAACGGTGCTGGCAAAAGCAATCTTCTGGAAGCGATTTATTACATTAGCGCGCTCAAGAGCTACCGTCACTCGCGTACAGAAGACCTGATCTCCCATGATCACGTGGGCTGTCACATGGCAGCACGGATTAATGGAGAAGTACTTCCCGAAGATATTGCTATCGTCTTAAGTCGTACCGATCCAAGAAAAGTACGACGTAATGGAAAGCGACCAACATCAGCGGCTCACTATAAAACATATGTGCCTGCCGTTATTTTCCATCCAGGTGATATAGAATTACCTACAGGGAGCCCTGAGCTAAGACGAACATTTATAGACCGAATTTTAGAGCAAATGGATCCAACGTATACCGCGACCATGAATACCTATAGACATGCGCTTCGAAGTCGCAATCGCATACTAAAAACAGATTCAAAAAACGTTGCTTCAATTCGCGCGTACGATGGCATTCTTGCTTCGTGTGCAGAAGTGATAGGAATTTCTCGAACGACGTTGTTAGAAGAACTTTCAGAAGAAGTTTCATCAGCGTTTCATTCAATTCACGGAGAAACGCACAAGGTTGAGTTAACGTATGCGCCCTCTGTTGCTCCTAATCGGAATGCACAATTGTCCGCGTTAGAAATCTCTTTGGAACGCGATCAACAAAAAGGTTACACAACACGTGGGCCGCACGCTGACGATCTTATTATTGTGTTTAACAAAAAGCCCGTGAAACATTTTACGTCACAAGGACAAAACAGAGCGATTGTACTTGCGTTGAAAACCGCAGAACTTCAAATTCTTACTCGAAAAACATCGAGGGTTCCTATGCTCTTACTTGATGATGTTTCAAGTGAACTTGATCGAAAACGAAATAAACAGTTTTTTGCGTTGCTCGCTGATTTGGGAGCACAGGTGTTTCTTAGCACAACACATCCAGAGTTTATTATTTTGGAAGATGAGCGAGAAGATTTTTTTATAGAGAATGGTGTTATTGAACAAAGAAAATTAGAAGTAGCTGCCTGCTAAGGTGAGATGCGTGAAGGCAATTGTAATTGGTTCAGGGTTTGGTGGTCTTGCGGTAGCCATTCGGCTTGCTCGACGAGGATACGATGTGACCGTCCTGGAACGTTTAGACCAGCCAGGAGGAAGAGCGAGGGTTTTCAAACAAGATGGGTTTACATTTGATGCAGGCCCAACCGTAATTACAGCACCCTTTCTTTTCGAAGAACTTTGGTCGCTTTGTGGCCTTTGTATGAAAGACGAAATTGATCTGCGTCCCGTAGATCCATTTTATCGGATACGATTTGATGACGGAGAAGTATTTAATTACACCGGTGATCCGAATGCGATGCATACGGAGATTGCACGTATTAATCCTGACGATGTCACAGGGTATGAAGCATTTTTTAAACAGAGTGAGGCGATTTTTCGAGTTGGTTTTCAAGAGCTTGCAGATGTTCCGTTTGATTCGATTCAAAGTATGCTGCGAATTGTGCCAAAAATGGCACGGCTTAAGAGCTATCGTACCGTCTACAATCTGGTTTCAAGCTATATAAAACATCCGAAGTTGAGACAGGTTTTTAGTTTTCATCCATTACTTGTTGGTGGAAACCCGTTTTCAACCACATCTATTTATGCACTGATTGCTTTTCTGGAACGAAAATGGGGAGTGCATTTTCCCATGGGCGGGACAGGTGTTCTTGTACAGGGGATGGTTCGGCTACTCGAACGCTGTGGGGGTGAGTTGAAGTTGCGAACAAATGTGGAAGAAATTCTGGTTGAACAAAATCGGGTCAAAGGCGTGAGAATCTCTGGAGGGCAAGAACTAAATGCAGACATTATAGTTTCTAACGCAGATTCTGCATGGACCTACCGGTATCTGATTCCTCATAAATTCCGAAAGACGTGGACCGATCCTAAGCTTGATCGTGCGCGGTATTCCATGGGACTCTTTGTTTGGTACTTTGGAACATCGTGTGTCTATCCCGATGTAAAGCACCATACCATTCTTCTGGGACCGCGTTATCGTGAGTTGTTGCGCGACATTTTTGATCGTAGGATTCTTGCAAAAGATTTTAGCCTGTATTTGCATCGACCTACGGCAACCGATTCTCGTTTAGCCCCATCAGGCAAAGATGCATTTTATGTGCTTTCTCCGGTGCCTCATTTACAAAGTGGCATCAATTGGAATGAGACAGCCGAATATTATCGACAAGCGATTGCCTCTTATTTGTCGAGTTCGATTCTTCCTAATCTTGAAGCCAATGTTGTCACTTCAAAGGTGATGACTCCGCAGCATTTCCAAGATGAACTTTTAGCGTTTCGAGGTGCAGCGTTTAGTTTCGAGCCAATCTTCAGTCAAAGTGCTTACTTTCGTCCGCATAACCAAAGCAAAGATATCAAAGGCTTATATTTTGTCGGGGCAGGCACCCATCCAGGAGCAGGTGTTCCAGGCGTATTGTCGTCTGCACGTGTCATCGATCGACTATTGTCCACGAAGCCCTGCGGGGCTCAGGGTTAAAGCATGTACCCAGAATATGAGTCAGACATACGTGTATGCCAACGCATTCTTGAAAAAGGTTCTAAGAGTTTTAGTCAAGCGGCAAGGCTTTTGCCTCGTTCCATGCGACAAGCAAGTTCTGCAGTATATGCATTTTGTCGAGTAGCTGACGACGCTATTGACACACGAGAAACACATACTGCGCTTAAAGATCTGCGCAACATGTTGAACCGTGTCTATTCAGACATACAGCATGATGGTGCTATTGAAAGGGCATTGTGTGCTGTCGTAAAGCGTTATCGCATTCCACGCATAGTATTTGATGCATTATTGGAAGGGTTTTCTTGGGACCGTGAAAACCGTCAATATGCGGCGATAGATGACTTGGAACATTATTGTGCGCGTGTGGCTTCGACCGTCGGAGTGATGATGACGTTAATTTCTGGGGTGCGTGATCCTTTGGTGCTTGCGAGAGCTTGTGAGATGGGTCTAGCCATGCAGCTTACTAACATTGCTCGAGATGTGGGAGAAGATGCTCGGCAAGGCAGAATCTATCTGCCACTTGAGTGGCTTCAAGTACATGGAGTGTCTCCAGAATCTTTGCTGAACAAACCTGTGTACAGTGACGAGCTTGGTTTAGTCGTTAAAAAACTACTTGAACGTGCCCAGCGGTACTATGAGTCCGGCTCGTTGGGATTGGCATATTTGCCCAAAGAAAGCCAACCTGCGATGTGGGCTGCTCGATTTATCTATGCAGACATTGGCCGTGTGATTGCGAATCAAAAGTACAATAGCATTGATTCCCGTGCATACACGAGCTTTCCCCGAAAACTATGGTTGCTCTTGCGGGCCATTTTTGCTTACTCTAGTCAGCGAAAGCCTTTAACCATTACGACAACCAATTCAGTGCAGTTTTTAGTCCATGCTGTGGAATAACACATTAACTATCAAACAGGATCTCGCTAAACGTTTTGATGAAATTGCTCATCGGTATGATCTTTTAGCAGCACTCAATCCTGGATACGCCAAACATTTGCACTGGAGTGCAAAGCGCATGGGATTGTCTAATAAATCACGAATTTTAGATGTGTGCTGTGGTACGGGCCTTTCAACACTTGCTTTAAGCCATACATACCCAGACGCGACGATTGATGCTGTGGATATTTCCACAGAGATGCTGGAACACGCAAAATCGAAATTTTATCAAGCAAGAGTGAATTTTGTAAAAGGGAACGCCATGTCGCTTCAAGATTCCGGAATACGGGGGCCCTATGACGGCATTTTCATGGCATATGGGATACGGAATGTTCCCGATCCTGATTCCTGTTTGGAACACCTGCGTTCCTTACTTATTCCTCGTGGGACGCTATGCTTGCATGAGTATTCCGTGAGAGATTCGCTACGTAGTAAAACAATATGGAATGCTGTGAATTTGGGGGTGATCTGGCCGTGCGGGCTACTGACATCACCCAAATCAGATATTTATCGGTATTTATGGAAAAGCGTCATGGAGTTTGATGGCGTTCGAGAGCTGGAAGGGCGACTAAGGAGCATGGGCTACACAGACGTCCATTCGAAAACTATGGATGGGTGGCAAAAAGATATCGTGCATTCGTTTTTAGCCACGGCTCCCTGTGAGCAGCACGGTAACGTGTGAGTGCTTCAACCACAGATGTCTTAGTGGTAGGCGGAGGCCTTGCTGGAGTAGCTGCTGCAACAGCGATTGCAGAGCAGGGGATTAAAGTCACTTTACTTGAACAGGAAAATCATCTTGGCGGCAGGCTTGCAGGATGGACAGAGCAGTTGCCTGATGGGACCACACTTCAAATGGAACGTGGGTTTCACGCATTCTTCAGACAGTACTACAACCTCCGTCAGCTTTTGCGACGCATAGACCCCACTCTCACGAAGCTCAAACCCTTAAAAGACTATCCCATAGTGGGTCCCCATGGATTAAGTCAGTCATTTGCTGGCTTGCGTACACATGCGCCGATGAACGTGATTGATTTAGTAAGGCAGACGGACACACTCAAGCTAAAGCACCTTCTTAGGATTAATAAGCGTGCAGCATTGGAAATGTTGGCTTTTGATACGGAACAAAGCTATGCGATGTTTGATCAGCTTTCGGCTAAAGATTACCTGGATTCACTAAAGTTTCCTCAAGAAGCAAGGCACATGCTCTTTGATGTGTTTTCTCATTCTTTTTTCAATCCAGAAGACAACATGTCCGCTGCAGAAATGTTGGCCATGTTTCATTTCTACTTCATGGGCAATCCTGAAGGCTTGCTGTTTGATGTGATGCGAGAGCCTTTCTCCACAACCATATGGCATCCATTTGAGCAATATCTTGCCAAAACTGGCGTAATATTAATAAAAAATTGTCAAGCGTTACGTGTTCACCCGCGTCCACACGGTTTTACCATTCAAGCCCGACAAGACACGCAATACGCCGAGTTCCAGACAAAAACATTAATTCTGGCACTCAATGTACCAGGCATTCAACGTGTTATACGTGACTCACCTGAACTTGGGGATGTGTTGTGGAGAAAAAGCATTGAATCCCTGCGCACAACTGCTCGGTTTGTGGTGTGGAGATTGTGGTTGGATCGTCCTGTTTGGCCAGATCGTGCGGAATTTGTGGGAACGACTGGAGTGGGGCTTTTAGATAACATCTCTTTGTATCATCGCATTGAAAAAGAGTCTGCACAGTGGGCTACTCAGACAGGCGGAAGCGTGGTGGAGCTTCATGCGTATGCGGTGGCGCCTGAGATAGAGGAGGCAGCGATTAAGGAGAACCTCTTGCAGGGATTAAATGCGCTCTATCCAGAAACTTCACAAGCGGGTATCGTGCACCATCGCTTTATGATTCATCAGGACTGTCCGGCGTTTGCTCCAGGAAGTTACACCTTGCGGCCAGGTGTTATCAGTAGTCATCCTCAGTTAATGATAGCCGGTGATTTTGTGCGCCTTCCCTTTCCGTCAGCGTTGATGGAGCGTGCTGTGACGAGTGGATTTCTTGCTGCGAATCATCTGTTGCAACAACAGGGGTTACCCACGGTGCCCATTCATCGGATTCCTTCAAAGGGCCTGGCTTCATGGATACACAAAAAGCCTGATTTTAAGGATGCATACCGCCATGTGCAAAACACAGTTCTAGAAAAAACTAACTTCTTAAGGTCTTAACACCATGTCAGGTATTTCACTTCGTACCGCGATGTTTCTTGTCGTTGCCAGTATGGTTGGCACGGGGATTTTTACCACGACAGGACTTCTGGCAAGGGATTTGAGTTCTGGATGGTTAATTTTGCTTACTTGGATTCTTGGGGGTGGCCTTGCGTTATCGGGGGCGCTTGCTTACGCGGAATTGTGCTCTCGCTATCCACGTAGTGGAGGTGAGTATTGGCTACTTGGACAGGTGTATCATCCCGCATTGGGATTCATCGCAGGAATCGTTTCAATTTTTGTAGGATTTGCGGCTACGGTAGCGGTGTCTGCAGCTGCATTTGCACAGTACATGGGCCGTATATTTCCAGGAATTCCTCAGACGGTTATTTCCATAGGACTGGTTTTGGTGCTTTCTGTGGTGCACACGCTACGCACTCAAAGTGCAGCAGCATTTCAAGACATTACAACCATCGGGCGTTATGCACTCACTGTACTTGTGGCACTAATTACCATTATTGTGGGGTGGGGTAACGTACCTGATCCTTGGATCGCAAGTACATCAGAGAAGATTTTTTCAGCACCCTCTTTTGCAGTGGGACTTGTCTGGGTGGTGTACGCTTACAGTGGGTGGAACGCAGCATCGTATATTGTGGATGATGTCGATAACCCACAATGGACAGTACCAAGGGCGTTGTTATATGGCGCAGCGATTGTAACGGGGCTGTATGTTTTAGTGAATGTGGCGTACCTCGTGTCAGTACCACGTGCGGAGCTGGCCGGAGTCGTGGAAGTTGCCTATGTTGTGGGAGACAAGGTAGGCGGGCAGATTGCAGCAAAACTTATTTCAGTGGTGATCGCCTTTGGATTGATTTCGACAGCAGGCGCATACACCATGATAGGTGCCCGCATATACCAAGTCATCGCGGATGATTATCCTAAACTCCACTGGATGGCTCCCAATGCCAGCGCAACGCGTGTATCAAGACGCGCAGTATGGATACAAGCATTTATAGTGTCCTCCTTGCTGTTGTCTGCAACCTTTGAAGGTCTTTTGACCTATGTAGGGTTCATGCTCTCTTTGTTTTCTGCACTTACTGTGGGCGGTGTTTTCGTGGCTCGTTGGCGAAACCCTTCCGTTAAGCCATCCTACACAACGTGGGGCTATCCATTCACGCCAGCGATGTTCCTAATATTCATGACATGGATCGTGGTATATGCAGCCATCGAGCGTCCCATGGTTGCAGTTGCAGGAGTTGCCATTTTTGTGGGTGGTGGAATTTTATATCGTTTTGTAGCTACTCCCACTGAGGCTCATGCCCTGAATGAGGCACATGGTAAGGAAGTAACTAACTAGATTGTCGTAAACGATATTGACGTTCTGCATAGGCAGCATCATCAATCCATAGTCGTTTAGCAGAGCGAGCGATCCAAGGTCGCATAAGTTTAGCCGCTTTCGTGGCTAGCTTGAATCCAAATCGTTCTGAAGTGGCCAACGTGGCTTCTATAATGGCTGTTCGTCCTGCATCAATAGGTGTGGCATGGGTTTCAACCACAGAGCCGGTGCCTTCTCCATCGACAATTGTCATGACGATGGTACGAGGTTCAGGTGAGTGAAAACGTGCGTCAACCTCGACACTGATTGGGCCAAGTACACGGTATGCGACTCGTACGGTGATGGAATCTTGAGTTTTTGCAATTACGTTGAGTCGGGAAAAAGAATGGGGATGAAAATACACGCCGTGCCACGGATCCAGTCGATTGGCGATAACATCTTGGGGTTCACAAGAGGCTTCAAGGCGAATCACAGCATCCACAAACTGAGAGGGTCGTTGTGTGAGGACAGGCTGAGATGTTAATGGTTCGGTAGTAGTGTCATCAAGTCGTACCCATAACAACACACCATCATCAAAGCTTAAAAACGGTTTCCATGAACCGTGCCCGTTAGGTCCAAGTCCTAACCCATGCCATGGGCAGCGCAATTGATTGTCAATCACCTTTCCGCACGAAAGAGAAGCGCCCATGTGAGGACAAGCATCAGGAGCTACCCAGAATCGATTGTCTGCGCGCCATACAACAAGATCACGGCCACATAAGCGATACAGTTTAGGCAGATCGCCAATAGCACGACAGCCGTCTACCACAAACCATCCGCCAGCTGGGCGCTCTATCGCACGATGCAGCGCTTGTTCGATATGCTTAGGGTTGGCTTGAGCCCAATCGGGGCGAGATTCGATGGAGGAATCTGTCGTCGATTTCGGTATTCGACCAATCGTCCATACGCGGTTCATTAACGTTGTAAAGCGCTATGTGCGATCTTGCGCACTGCAGTGTTATCGTCTTCAGTTGCAGCGAGTAATACACTTTCAAAGCGCTTACGATCTAACTTCGCCATGGCATCAACCGCATAAAACCGTACGACTGCATGAGGCGAACGAAAGTCAGCTTCCAGTTGTTGAGCGATATCGTTTCGTATTTGATCGTTTTTATGTTTGCGAAATCGCTCTACAAGGTCGTCATAGAACTCAGCACTGGGCAGCGTTTCGTTTTCTTTTTTTGATTTTCCTTTTTTGGCTGGGCCAGAACGAGCAGTGGCTTTTGCCTTTTCGCCTCCTTTACCTGTAGGTGTTACCGTGTGCTGTTCTTCGGAACCATGCATAGGTAAAGGTGGTGGAGATGAAATCGGACGGCGTGCAGGGGGAGGAAACCCTGTAGGCGAATGGTACGATCCTACAATAGGCATGGCAGGTTGACTATGGCTTGGTTGAGCCGGAGGAAATCCTGATGGCGAAGGCGTAGTGGTAGCGGTTGTTGGGCGGCGTGGATTGGGAGCGCCGGGCAGTGTGTTAATCATTTCTGGATTACGTACCCGTCCTCTTTCTGCGACTCGTCGTCTAGCGCCGCGGCCAAACAAGTCGAAAGATTCGATTTCTCCCAATTCCAACACAGGAAGGCTTTCATGAAGCTTGTCACTAAGGATCTTTCCTTCATCCCTTGCGCGATTTACCACATCTTGAATATGAGCGGGTAAAGCACGCGATACCGCAATCAATCTTAATGTTGAAGGTACCGAAGGATTGCTCAGTTGATAAATACCTACATCAATGGCAGCACCGCGAGTTAAGTGTTTTAGTTCTTCGTTGAGCTGGTTGAACATAGCCATCGGTGTTTCTGCCAACACGGCCTCAGGTGTTTCAACGATTAAAGCCAAATGGGATAGATGGGCTGGGTCAAATCCTGCTGGCATCAAATGACTTGCACTAAGGCTTTGTCGAACTAAATCAACAATATGAGCTGTATCCAGATGGGCTACTTTGCTTTGAACAGTTTCGTAGTGAATGATGCCGCCTGCTAATAGCACTTTTCGAAAGTCTTCACCGTCGAATGCTCGAATCGCGTGTGTATCACTTCGTTCATTAAGTCGATTGAGTCTATCCAAGGGGTCGATGATGTGTTGATTGACCAACGTAAAATAATTTCGCGCGGCAGCGCTCTGATTGTGTAAAGCCAGCTGTGCGTTATCAATTAAGATCCAACCATCTAGAGCGCTTTCTAAGAGTTCATTGATAGCTCTTACAGCATTAACTTTGGCAATGCCGCTTTCACTATCCATGGGAAGCGTCACTAAACACACAATGGGGATTGTAATTTCGCTAATGATTTTAATTAGCTCACGTACGGAAGAGCCTGTTCCACCACCAAGGCCTGCGGTTACAACAATCACATCAGCGTCGGCGGTATGCTGACGCGCATGTTTGAGAATAAGCTCTGCGTTTTCGGCGATGCAACTACGACCATAGTCGGGATCGGCACCGGCGCCATCGTAGCCGGCCATACCAATGTACACTCGTTCGTGATCTTCTAGGCCAGGTGATCCCCATTCGGTACCAAGCGCCGTTAAGTCAGTGCGGGCAGTATTGAAGGCTAACGCAGGGTAACCACGACGTTTTAGCTCAGCTGCTAGGTTGCCGCCGGCCTGGCCCAGACCAATCACTCGAATATCCAACGCTCGTCCTTGTAGTGCCACAGTGTTCTCCACCATTTCCCGGGTTAATGTTTTTTACAAGCATAGCGCGAAGAGGCGTGTTATACACGGTAAATATTGACCATTTTATCCGTATGTCTTCGGGGTGCGAATTCACGTTGCGGTTTTGCACGAGGAGTTGAGCGCTGTGTTTTGGGGGGTTGTCTAGGCCTTATGCTCCTCACTGCGAACGGCTGTGGTGATGATAAAGAAAAGCATTGCCGTTATCCGCTTGATCCGGCCCACCAGGAAGGGGAAACCGTAGAGTGCGTCGATCTTAAAGTGCCAAATCGGTGGGATAACCCGAATGGGTCTACCATGAACCTTCATCTTGCCGTATTTCGTGCCGATCCTGAAGCTCCAACGCCGCGCGCATGGTTATGGCTATTAGGTGGGCCAGGACAATCCTGGGCCACGAGTACTGAGATATTTTCGCCCGAGGTTATCCAAAACATTGGTCAAGATTTGATTATCCTGGATCAACGTGGAGTTGGGTTTAACTCTCCAAAACTGGATTGTTCTGACACAAAAGTTCCAGACCAGAGTTCCATCCAAACGTACATTGAAAAGTGTGTCGAAGACTTGCGTCGCGAGGGTGTGGTTATTGAGGGATATACCACATGGGAGATGGCCCGCGATATCGAAGCTGCACGCACACAGTTTGGTTATGAATCGTTGGATTTGCTCGGAGTCTCTTACGGCACGCGTTTGGCTTTGGAGTATTTGCGACTGTTTCCCAAAACCAGTCACACCGTGGCGCTGGATTCAGTATGGCCACCACAGTATCGCTTGTTTGAAACTTCCCTCGTTGCACGTAATGAAGCTGTAGATGAGCTTTTTGCGGCATGTGATGGAGATGACCAATGTCAAGAGGATTTTCCTGATCTCGAAACGCAATTTGAATCCGTGTATTCAGAACTTGAAGCAAAGCCGTTGGGCATGGACGATGATTCCATGGATGGTGATTCCTTCGTCGGGTTACTCGTTTCAACGATTTTATCGTTTTATCCTCCTGTGGCACCGGCTGTGATTTACGAGATGGCTGAAGCAATCGAAAAGAGCCAAGAAGAAGTTCCCTCCGACATTAAATTATTGTTTGAGAAATTTAATGTGAGTCTGGATGAATCCGGAGGAGACGAATTATTGATCTCTGTCACGTGTGCAGAAAATCAAGATATATCGCTTGAAGAGATCCAAGCCAAACGAGACGTCGTTAGGCCTTCATTGCACGGTCTTGCAGGAGTAATTGAAGATTTACTTTATCCTGCGTGTCTAGGGTGGCCTTCGGTTCCGGTGCCCGACAATGCGTTTGATCCAGTGGTTAATTCAGATGTTCCGGTGTTGATGATGAGTGGAAGGCTAGATCCTCGAACCCCTGTGAGTTGGGCTCTTGAAAATCGCCAATATTTGGCCAAGTACAATCATGTAATTTTAGAGCATCAGGGACACAGTGTATCTACGAAAGCCGATGGGTGCTTGTTTCGGTATGCGTTGCAGTTTATGAAGGCAGGTGTTCCTCCGGAGGATTACGAGTGTGATGCTTCGCTTGACCCAGAGTTTTTTGGCTCGGTAAGCGAAGGGCTTGCAGCGTTAGGGAATTAATGGAGTAAGCGCATGCTTTTGATGGTTTGCATGGCAAAAGGAAGCATGGGCAGGGCTTTCATGATCTTGGATGCGTCTATGATAGATCCATGATCTGTCAAAAACCGTACGAGCGTATCTGTTGAAACACCACAAAATAACTTCATGAAAATCTCAGGGCCTTGAGCAGGATGTTCTTTGAGGTAGTTTAAAAACACCCGGTCTAAAAACCGATTCAAAGGTCTACGTATCGTAGGGACACGGTAGATTTTTTCGAAAAATGGTTGTTGAGCCAGCTGATGGCTAAACTCTTGAATGGCTAAAAACGCATAGCCTGTGGAAGGTTTTGCGAGGCCACCTCGGATTCCAATCGGAATCACACGTGCCGTTGCATGAGGGGCCAGCTGCTCGGTCGTCATGGGAATTTTTCCGTGTTCGTCCCAAATCACATCCCAGTGGGTTATCTCATAGTGAGTACAAAGATACCTATCAATGGAAGTAAGATAACTTTCGTGCGGTAAGGTTGCTTCACTCATGTACGTATCTTCGACAAGCGCATGGTGCGGATCGAATGGCAACAGGTACATGAAATGGATGCCATGACTTTGATCGACGCGAAAGTCCATGAGTGTGGCTGCGCTGGGATCGAAAACAGGTTTTTCACTACGAATGTATTGGCCATAAAAATGTTGATACAGTCTGATTTCTCCAGGAGGCAAACTGCCAAGTTCAGGGGGTCGGCTGTCGAATACATACAAAGCGCGGTAGCGTTGATTGGATGTGTGAAGGGTGACGCAGGCTTCGTGTTCCTGCAGAGAGAGTAGAGTTTCCCCAAGCTTTATCGTTACGCGTGGATCGCGGCTGAGCTGCTCCAAGGCAGAACGGTAAAACATGCCAGAATCGACATAATTATAGTCATAAACATGACTCATATGTCGTTTTTCATACCCATCAATAGACACTGCAGTCCACTTGTTCCAGCGGTGTGTCACTGCGTTTTCAAAGGGATGGGTGGCCATGTTCCAATAACACCAGCTTCGATCTCTGACATAGGCTGTGCGGGGTTCCAGGATGATCATGCGGTGCATGGGCAATGTGCGTTGACGCAACAAATGGACTGCTAGACTCAGTCCTGCACAACCACCGCCTACTATTGCAATATCGACGTCTTCATACGAAGCCGTATGCACGAGTGTTAATGCTTTCCTGAATGTACCAGCTTCATTAACGCAGCGATGGTTTGTGTAACATCGCTTTGCTCGTGAGAGTCCTGTCGCAAAAAAGCTTCAATGGCCTCCATACGATGGATAGCATCGTCTAACATTAAATTGTGACCAGGCTTATAGGCGCCTAACACAACCATGTCGCGATGAGTTTCATAGGTAGCAATAATTTCTCGCAACTGTTGTGCTGCGTTACGATGCTCAACTGTCACGAGACGATCCATCACACGTGACAAGCTGTGTAACACGTCAATTGCAGGATAACGTCCGCGCATGCCTAGTTGTCTGTCTAAGACAATATGACCATCTAGAATGGCGCGTACCTCATCTGCAATAGGTTCATCCATGTCACCACCTTCTACAAGGACGGTGTAGAACGCTGTAATTGAACCGTGTTCTGCATTTCCAGTGCGTTCCAATAACGCAGGTAGTGCAGCAAATACACTGGGCGGATAGCCTCGCCTGGTAGGCGGTTCTCCTGCAGCTAGACCAACTTCACGGGCTGCGCGAGCAAAACGCGTCACGCTATCCATGAGTAATGTAACCCGGTTTCCCTGCTCTCGAAACCACTCGGCGATGGACGTAGCAACATAGGCACTTTTAAAACGTGTTAATGCTGGTGCATCGCTACTCGCACACACAACAACACTGCGTTGCTGGCCTTGAGTGCCAAGAGTATCTTCAATGAATTCGCGAATTTCACGGCCTCGCTCGCCTACAAGGCAAACCACACTGATGTCAGTTTCAGCTTGCCGTGCAATTTGTCCTAACAAACTGCTTTTGCCAGCACCGCTGCCTGCGAACACACCAATACGCTGACCGTGCCCAATGCTAAGTAAAGTGTCGATGCAACGAATACCCACAGAAAGCATGGTGTCAATGCGTTTGCGTCGTAACGCATTGGGAGGAGAACGCATGACATCCCAGCTTTCTCCTTGAATAGGGCGTTTGTCATCGATTGGCTGGCCTAACCCATCCAATACGCGACCTAAAAGCCTGGGGCCACAAGTAATGCGTAAGGGCTGACCCGTACTTCGTACAATATCGCCTGGTCCTACCCCTAATGTGGAGCCAAGAGGCATGAGTGTGGCACGCTCTTCCGTAAATGCCACGACCTCACATAGTAACGGTTGATCATCTTCACGCAACACCTCCACGCTATCGCCCAAACGTACGCCAGGAATGGTGGCACAAAGAGCTGGTCCAGCAGTGCTTTGTATTCTTCCCTGCACATGCAGCCCCTCGTGAGCTTCAAGCTTTTTTCGATAACGACTCAAATCCATCGCATGGAAGAATACCAGTAAGATAATTAAAAGACACCACTGATACCCGTGCAATGATTCTAAAAAGCAGCACTGGTAATTAGCAAATCGACTTTACCAAATTCGTCAAGAGTGTATTTGACGGCATTCTCACATGCTGCATACCTTTGACCTTCACTTGGCATGGTTGCTGCATGTTCGTCTAAGCAAGGAGGGCGGAAGCCGTGAAGATATCGCAAATACTCGTGTTGTTTTTTATCCTGAATGGTTTCACGATTTCAGCATGTGCAAGGCCTTATGAAGGATACAAGCCTGCTACTGCTAAGGAAACAGCCAAGGCCCAGGAAACGACCATGGTCGGATCCATGGAGGAGCTTGTAGAAAATCCTGAACAAGTATCGAAGAACGACAAGCCTGCCTCGCGTCGAGACCAAACAAACCATTCAGGTGATGCTAACAGTAAGGACGTGACTGGCACGATGAGTAGGGGTGGTGCTCGAGAAAAAGCGCCATCCTCAAATACGGATCGGGCACCGGGCATGATTACACCACCAAGCTCGAACACTTCCTCACTTCCTGTACCGCCGTCGGGAAGCGCTGGTGGTATTCCAGTTGGGCCATGAGTGACGTATGTGATAGTGGAGGCAATTGTCCTCAAAAGTAGATAATTGCCTCACTTTCTAGAGGACACTGCACCCATTATCTCACCAGGTTCGTCTGCTTGACTTCCAAGCCACGCCAATCTTACATTCTTATTGGATTTCCAGCGTTTTGTGTAGTTGAGAGCGGTTGCTTGGGGGAAGGGCAGTGTCATGAAAACGGAAGTATTGATCGTTGATGACGATAAGGATATGTGCGAGGCAATCCAAGCAGGCCTGTCCAGGTATGGCATGGAGACATACTGGTGCAACTCTGCAGAAGAGGCGCTCGTGTTGCTGCGGGAGCGAGATTACGATGTGATTTTGGCCGACCTCAATTTAGAGGAAATGAACGGTCTTGATCTGTGTAAACGTATTGTTGAAAACAGACCTGATATTCCTGTCATTGTAATTACGGCATACGGCAGCATGGATTGGGCGATAGCAGCGATTCGGGCAGGCGCCTATGATTTCGTTAATAAACCGATAGAAATTGCAGCACTTGCTCACATTGTAGAGCGAGGCAAACAGCATCGGCATTTGCGAGAAGAGGTTAAACGTCTTCGAGAAAAAGCAGGAAACATCGATAATGGAGAGTTAATCGGAGAGAGTGCTGCAATCAAAAAAGTTTACGAAATGATTAGTCGGTTAAGCGATACTGACTCAACAGTTCTGATAACCGGTGAGAGTGGAACGGGAAAAGAATTAGTCGCACGGGCACTTCATGCGCACAGCCGGCGTGCAAACTTACCGTTTCTTCCTGTTAACTGTGCCGCAGTTCCAGCAAATCTTTTGGAAAGTGAAATGTTTGGACACGTTAAAGGTGCTTTTACCGATGCGTATGCCGATCGCAAAGGCTTGTTTGAGCAAGCCAATGGCGGCACTGTGCTGCTGGACGAAGTGGGTGAAATGCCCATGGAAATGCAGTCTAAGTTCTTGCGTATTTTGGAAGAACGCTCTGTACGTCCGATAGGTGGAGAAAAAGAGATTAGCTTTAACATCCGAATAGTTGCGTCTACAAATCGCGATTTGGAAACCGAAGTGGAAGAAAACCGGTTTCGCGAAGATCTGTATTATCGCCTCAATGTAGTTCAAATCCATCTTCCGCCATTGCGTGCGCGCGGCAACGATATCTTACTGCTTGCACAACATTTCTTAAAGAAGATTGGTGCGAGGTTGCATAAATCCGTTGAGGGAATTTCCAGCGAAGCTGCTCGAAAATTATTGGAATACGATTGGCCTGGCAATATTCGTCAGCTTCAAAACTCCATCGAACGTGCGGTGACGCTAACGCAATTCAATCAAATTACAGTAGACGATTTACCTGATAAAATTAAACATTATGAAAGTAGCCGTATGGTTTTAGTGGACAGCGATGCTGAGCATTTACTGACCTTGGAAGAGTTGGAAAAGCGTTATATCGAACGAGTACTTAAGGCAGTTGCAGGCAATAAAACCCAAGCAGCGAGTGTGTTGGGGATGGATCGCCGTACACTGTACCGTAAGCTCGAACGGTATCAGGCGCTTTCCTAGGTTATTTTAGACGCGAGGCTTAGAAAGCTGCAGTCATGAGTGTCCCTGGCTGGATGTGTCAAAACACCACACCTGATGCAATTTGCATCTATAGATTGTAGGCGTATGTCTATAAATGAGGGATTTAAAAGTGACTCACATGGCGCGATCATTGCTTAGGTCTCAAGCACTAACTTTTTAATTGGGGAGTAAAAAGGATGCTTGATATTAAAAAACTACTAAAGATTTTAAGCGTTAGCATTGTACTTGTCGCTAGTGTGGGCACGATGAGCTGCAGTGATGCTGAAAACGTAATTGATTGTTTGGACATATGTGAGACGGTTGAAGACTGCGCAGGAGATGATTTTGACGTCGATGAGTGCGTGGACTCCTGTGAAGATAATTCTGACAATCAAATTGATACCTGCGATCAGTGTTTGGATGAAAAGGACAGCTGCATAGACTGCACGTTGGACTGTGCCTTGCTGCTGACCTAATCTTCCAAATTTTATCAGTAATTCCGGTTGGTTAGGACTTCAAGCGTGTGGTGGGTGGCATAAGGGTATGACCGAGTTCTATGAGAAGCTGTCGTTGTTGATTTGTGATCTTTGATGGAATGTCCACTTCAACATGAACGTACTGGTCACCCTTGCCATACGCTCCCAACACAGGAAACCCTTTGCCACGTAGGCGAAAGATTTTTCCTGAAGCGGTTCCTGGTGGGATCTTGAGAACGACAGGGCCACTCACGGTAGGCACGTCAATTTCTGCGCCTAGCACTGCTTGAGGATAGGTAATGGAAACAGAGCAATGAATATCTGAGGCTTTCCTGGTGAATATTGGATGCTCTTTGATGTGAATATACAAATGCAAATCCCCTGCATGGCTAAGGGTACGGTCTCCAGCGCCCCGCAATGTACGCGTGTTTCCATGTTCAATGCCAGCGGGTACCTGTACGAGTAATGCTTCGGTTCTCTGCATGACGCGTTTGCCTGAACAACGCATGCATGGGTTTTCAATGATTTGACCAGTTCCGTGACACACCTCACAGTCGCGCACGCCTTTAAAAACACCTTTGCCTTTGTGCACGTGTCCTTGCCCTTTGCATGGAATGCAGGTCGTTGCTAGCGTTCCGATGGCAGCACCAGTACCGTCGCATTCGGTGCAAGGTACCGAGCGATCCACTTGAATGGGTTTTTCTGTACCAAGAGCGGCCTCTTCGAAGGTGATCTCCAGGTGATAGCTCAAGTCTGCAGGCAAGTGACTGCGTCGACGTCCGGAACGAAACATGTCCCGAATGCTTTCCAAAACTTCTTTAAGATCAATGCCGGAAGCATCTCCTTGTGCTCCAAACGCCGCATGACCAGTTTGGTCATAGCGTTTCCGTTTATCGGGGTGACTTAGAATAGCATAGGCTTGTACGCACAATTTAAACCGTTCTTCCGCTTCCGTATCCCCAGGATTACGATCGGGGTGATACTGTACGGCAAGTCTGCGGTAAGCGCGCTTGATTTCATCGGCTTCTGCAGTTTTGGTAACCCCAAGTACGGCGTAATAATCCTCAAAAGTCTCTACCATTGTTGCCAAACCTGGCATGAGCGAAAATCATTAGCAAGAAACAACCCATGACACGGACCAAAGAAGTTACAGAAGAACACATAGGGCAGAGGTTAGACGAGTGGTTGGCCGAGGTCGGTGTGGCGCCGAGTCGCCGGCAAGCCCAGATGATGGTTCGCAATGGTCAAGTGCGACTCAACAATCGTGTGGTCAGCAAAGCCAGGACATTAAGCAAGGGGGATGTGGTCAGCGTTGAGGGTGAGAGTTTGTCTTCAACATTTATCCCTTTACCCAACTCGTCTGTATTGCTTGATGTTGTTTACGAAGATGCATGGCTAGTGATAATCAACAAGCCTGCAGGGCTTCCTTGTCATCCACTAAAACCGCACGAACAGGAGACGTTAGTCAATGGACTATTGGCACGTTATCCAGGCATGAGAGACGTCGGTTACAGTGCACGCGAAGCAGGCTTGATCCATCGATTAGACAATGACACCTCGGGTGCGTTAATCGCCGCGAAAACCAACGACGCATTTGAGTTTCTTAAAGACCTTCTTCAGCAAGGTCTTATGAACAAACGCTATGTAGCATTATGCCAAGGTCAGGTGACAGCTCCTTTGGATATTGCATTGCCACTAAGGCCTCATCCTAAGAATCGTCGTAAGATGTGTGTGGATCATGATACGAGCGATGTCACCCATCTCAGGCATAGCCGAATTATCACTAGTCAACCTGTAAGTGAGTTTAGCCTTGTGGAGCTCAGCGTCAGTAAAGCCATGCGTCACCAAATCCGATGTCACCTAGCTGCACTGCAGCATCCCATCGTTGGTGATGCACTGTACGGAGGTCCGATGGTAGACGGACTCACACATCATTTCTTGCATGCGAGTCAAGTAGGATTTTTGCATCCTCGCATGAGCGAACATGTCTCAGTGGATATTCCACTGTCTTCACGCCATATACAGCTCTTAGAAAGTCTTAGGTCTTAAGACGATACCCAGTTTTAAAAACCCATCCGATGACGAGCAAACACGAGCCAAAAAAGATTAATGTCATGGCAAAGCTCAGACCAAATGCGACGTCGGATATGCCATAAAAACACCAACGAAATCCGTTAATTAGGTATACAATAGGATTAAACATCGTGACTGTTCGCCACGTGGGGTCAAGCATTTCGATCGAGTAAAACGCGCCACCTAAAAAGGTAAGAGGTGTAATTACGAGCATGGGAATGAATTGCAGCTGTTCAAAGCTTTTGGACCAAAGGCCGATAATAAATCCAAACAAACTAAACGTAGATGCTGTAAGTACGAGAAAAGAAAGCATCCATATCGGATGAACAATATGAATAGGCACAAAACATGCTGCTGTAACTAAGATCACTGCACCAAGCACTACCGATTTGGTGGTGGCTGCCCCAACATATGCCAAGACAATTTCCAAGTACGATACCGGTGCTGATAGTAGTTCGTATATCGTGCCTGTGAACTTCGGGAAGTATATACCAAACGAGGCATTTGAAATGCTTTCGGTAAAAACTGCCAGCATGATGAGCCCAGGCACAATAAAGGCGCCATAAGAGACTCCATCCACACTGTCCATGCGAGACCCGATAGCGGCACCAAAAACAACAAAGTAAAGTGATGTGGTGATCACGGGAGTAACGAGCGTTTGTACGACTGTGCGTAGTGCACGTGCCATTTCAAATTTATAAATAGCCCAAACACCGTGTCGATTAAACCAACGTAGATTCATAATGATGACTTTGCTTGTTCTCGTTCGCGCACAAGGCTTACAAAGATATCTTCCAAGGATCGTTGATGCGTGTGCAAGTCTTGATAGCCAATGCCAAGTTCATCCAGGCGTCGCAACAATAAAGGAACATTATGAGAGGTGTTGCTTGCATCAAAACTATAGATGAGTTCGTTGCCATCTCCATGAGTTGAGAGGTTGAAGTCTGCGAGCTGTGCTGGAATGGCATGCAGGGGTTCTTTGAGAGTTATGGTGAGTTGTTTTTTCCCAAGCGTACTCATAAGGGTTGATTTTGCTTCGGCTAACAGCAGTTGGCCTTGACTCATGACACCGATTCTGTCTGCTAACTGTTCGGCTTCTTCGATGTAATGTGTGGTTAAAATGATGGTGACGCCTCGATCTCGTAAATCACGTACCAACGACCACATGTCCTTGCGTAAATCCACGTCAACTCCAGCGGTTGGTTCGTCAAGAAAAAGAATGGCAGGCTCATGTGCCAATGCTTTGGCGATAAGGACTCTGCGTTTCATCCCGCCCGATAACGTTAGGATTTTGTCGTGCCTCTTATTCCACAGGGAAAGATCGCGTAAAATTTTTTCGATATAGTCTGGGTTTGGCGAAAGCCCAAAGAGATGACGGCTGAAATTTACAGTTGCCCATACTGTTTCAAACATATCGGTAGAAAGCTCTTGAGGCACCAGTCCTATGGAAGCCCGTGTTTTTCGATAGTCTTTAACAATGTGGTGTCCGGCGACATGCACCGTGCCTGTGCTGGCTGTAACAATTCCACAAACGATGCTGATCAGGGTGGTTTTGCCTGCACCATTGGGCCCTAACAATGCAAAAATTTCTCCTGAATAGATATCAAGATTGATCTTTTTGAGCGCCTCAAGCCCGGAAGCATACGTCTTGCTGAGGTTTTCAATGCGTACGATGGGCACCATACCTGAATTCATAGAGAGGCTATGGTCTTTAAAGGAATGCACACAAAGCTGCAAGAGGAGTTATTGAGATGAATTTGTGGTGAGAGCACGCAGCCGATCTCGTAGACGGGCCGCTTTTTCAAAATCTAACATTTCTGCTGCTTCAAGCATTTGAGCACGAATAGTGTCAATGTCAGCTTGTGTTGCAGGTGAATTTTCGCCATCCCCTGATGCAGTCGAAGTCAAGGGCAGATAATCCGTGTTTCCAACATTGGGTCGCATATCTAAAACAGCTTTACGTATGGTCTGTGGAGTAATGTGGTGCTTTTTATTGTAAGCACTTTGCACTGCGCGGCGTCGGTCAGTTTCGGTAATGGCGTAGTTCATAGCATGTGTAATTTTCTCTGCATACATGATGACTTTGCCGTGTTGATTGCGTGCGGCACGTCCAATCGTTTGAATCAACGATCGGGGTGATCTTAAAAAACCTTCCTTGTCGGCATCCAGAATGGCAACCAAAGAAACTTCGGGAAGATCAAGGCCTTCGCGTAATAAATTGATACCCACAAGCACATCAAACTCACCGCGCCGAAGATCTCGTAGAATTTCCATGCGTTCCAGCGTGTCGATATCGCTGTGCAGGTAACGCACACGAACATTAAGTTCAGCATAATACTCCGTGAGATCTTCAGCCATGCGTTTTGTTAGTGTAGTAATCAACACGCGTTCCTGTTTTTCGATTCGCTTACGAATTTCTGCCAAGAGATCATCCACTTGGTTTTTGGCAGAACGTACTTCGATTTCAGGATCCGTCAGTCCTGTGGGACGGATGATTTGCTCTACGACGACTCCCTGGGTTTGTTCAAACTCCCAATCTCCAGGAGTTGCGCTTACACAGATCATGCATCTGATGTGTTTGAGAAATTCCTCAAATCGTAATGGACGATTGTCCAATGCACTCGGAAGTCTAAAGCCATAGTCCACCAACGTTTGCTTTCTGGCACGATCGCCTCGATACATGGCGCCAAGCTGAGGCACAGTCTGGTGTGACTCATCGAGGACAATTAAAAAATCATCAGGGAAATATTCGAGCAACGTGGGCGGAGGATCTCCCCCATTTCTACTGGAAAGGTGACGGGAATAGTTTTCAATCCCATGACAAAATCCCATTTGTTCTAACATTTCGAGATCGTACAACGTGCGTTGTTCGAGGCGTTGATATTCTAAAAGCTTGTTTTCGCTTTTTAATTTTCCAAGCTGTTCTCTTAGTTCAGTTTGAACAGATTGAATAGCACGTTTGATTTCATCTTCAGGTGTTACATAGTGAGATCCAGGATAAACAGCGTATCGCTCAAGCTCTCGCAAGATGGTTCCTCGAATGGGATTGATCTCAGCAATACGTTCAATTTCATCCCCCCAAAACTCAATGCGTACGGCGCGGTCCTGTTCGTAAGTGGGATATACTTCAACGACATCGCCGCGTACTCGAAAACTACCACGATGAAAATCGGTATCGTTGCGTTCGTATTGGATATTCACTAGCTGACGCAATAAAGCATCTCTGCCGAGGGCATCTCCTTTTTTAAGTTGCACCAACATTTCGATATAGGTGCCTTTCGATCCAATGCCATAAATACACGATACACTTGCCACAATGATCACGTCATCACGTGAAAGTAGTGAACGCGTAGCGCTATGACGCATGCGATCAATCTCATCATTGATCAATGCATCTTTTTCAATAAACGTATCAGTGCTTGGAACGTAAGCCTCTGGTTGGTAGTAATCATAGTAACTGACGAAGTATTCCACGGCGTTGGTTGGAAACAGTTCGCGCATTTCAGCGTAAAGCTGTGCTGCGAGTGTTTTGTTGGGTGCAATAATTAAGGTGGGCTTTTGCACCTGCGCAATGACATTGGCTATCGTAAACGTTTTGCCGCTTCCCGTAATGCCAAGGAGCACCTGTATGTTATCACCACGCTGGACACCAGCCGTCAGCTCTTTTATGGCATTGGCTTGATCGCCAGCAGGCGCAAAACTTGAGCTTAAGACAAAACGTTGGGATGACATTATAGACGGTGGCGTAATGTCACCGGTTTGCTTTGGCAAACGTGTTCATGAATTCCACCAATCTGGCCACGTTTTCTTTGCTTACGGCATTATAAATGGATGCACGTATTCCGCCGACAGAGCGGTGGCCCTTAAGTCCAACCATGCCTGCTTGCGTTGATTCAGCGACGAATTTTTTCTCTAGCGCTTCATTGGTTAAGTTAAACACCACGTTCATTATAGAACGTGACTCTTGTTCAACATCACATCGGTAAAACCCTTGATGTTGAACAATCGTCTCGTAGAGCATGGCAGCCTTTTCTTGATTAACCTTACCAATGGCTGAAAGCCCACCTTCATCTTTGAGCCACCGAAGCACGTTACGCATCATGTAAATGGAAAATGTGGGTGGCGTGTTAAGCAATGAGTTTGCTTTTGCATGTGGCGCGTACTGAAAGATTTCAGGAATGTCTGTGCGTCCATTTTCAACCAAGTCTTTACGCACAATCACCACTGTGACTCCCGAAGGGCCTATGTTTTTCTGTGCACCTGCATAAATGAGACCAAACTTGGAAACATCGAGCTCGCGACACAAGATGTCGCTCGACATGTCTGCAATCAACGGCACATCGCCGGTATCGGGAAACGAGTGAAATTGCGTACCAAAAATAGTGTTATTCGATGTCACATGCACATAACACGCATTCGCCGACAGCTTAAGTTCAGAAGGCTTAGGGATACGTCGGTACACGCCGTCTACATGGGTACTGGCAGCAATGTTAACCTTTCCAATCTTCTCAGCTTCTTTCGCTGCGCCTTCCGACCATGCACCAGTAAGCACGTAATCGGCAGACTGTCCTTGGCGAAGCAAGTTCATGGGCACCATGGCAAACTGACCGCGCGCGCCTCCTTGTAAGAACAACACGTGGTACCTGTCGCTGATACCAAGAAGTTCGCGTAGCAATGAAATCGCTTCGTTGTGAGTGGCTTCGTATTCCTTGCCGCGATGGCTGTGTTCCATCACCGACATGCCGGTGCCTTCAAAATCAAGGAACTCTTTTTGCGCATATTCCAACGCTGCGAGCGGTAAAGCGCTTGGGCCTGGGTTGAAATTCACTATGCGATGCACCATATCAATGCTCCTTAACAAAAATCATCTCGTGGAGCTGAGGGGAATCGAACCCCTGGCCTCTAGAGTGCGATTCTAGCGCTCTCCCAACTGAGCTACAGCCCCTGAAGGCCACGTACTATACACGGCTACGATGTCACTGCAAACGCGACATAGCTAGGCATATCTCAAGCAGTCCTGACTGAGCTGCGGCTAGAGCCAAAGCCTCATCCGTGTTGTCACAATAAGGAAAATTCACCACTGGAAGAGAGAGCCGTTCTTCCAAAATGCGTTGGTTATAGACTGTGCTTGCATCCGTGGATTCTCCTTGTACTAACACAACCGCTGCTAACGTGACGCCGGAGTGTTTCATGCACTCTGCGGTACTTAGCGTCCATGACAACACACCAAGCTGATCGTGACTCACTAAGATGGCAGGCAGCCGCAGCCGCGTGACAAGATCTGCCATGGTATGTGTCTTAGAGATCGGCACATAAAAACCACCCGCACCTTCCACAATGACGTAATCAACGTGAGCAACAGTTGCTTCTGTGGCTTGCACAAGTTCATCCAACACAAGAGGTGGATGGCTTCCCTGAATCTCAATCGCGTAAGGCGCAAGTGCTTCTTTAGCTCGATACCAACCTGCGGCATGTGCTATCTCAGGCCGATCACACGCTTTGGCCAACATCACGGCATCAGCGTGCTCCGGATTCCAACCTGTCTCGATGGGCTTAATGGCTGCAACATTCACGCCATGCTGACGTAACGCACGACTTAATCCACGGCTTACCCATGTTTTACCTACGCTTGTCCCTGTGCCTGTGACAAACACTCCTGTGCGCATTGTCATTAACCCATGCTTGAAGATAAGTGACGCCGCAGATCACCAAATGTCTCGATGGTTTGCTCGATGTGTGAATCACTGTGGCTGGCCATCGGGGCGAGTCTCAAGCGACTTGTCCCCGAAGGGACGCTTGGCGGGCGAATGCCTTGGACAAAGACGCCATGCTGCAAAAGCCAGGCAGAAAGCTGCATCGTGAGCACAGGATCGCGCGTCACGATCGGAATGATCGGAGTTGCCCCTTCAAGCACTGGAAAATCGAGTTCTTGGAGTGCCTGGCGTAACCGGTGTGCATGCTTGAGCACACGCGCGCGCTCCGCATCAGCTCTGCGTACCAAATCAGTAGCCACGATGATCGTCGCCGCCAGAAAAGGAGGTATCGCTGTAGAGAACACAAAGCTTCTTGCGCGGTTGATCAAATATCGGGTTATGACAGCGGGTCCTGCTAGAAACGCGCCGCTGAGTCCAAAGCTCTTGCCAAAGGTAGCCACGATCGCATCTGCTTTAACGTTAAGCGCTGCACATAAGCCACGGCCTTCTGGGCCCAATACCCCTAGCGCATGCGCTTCGTCCACCATCAAGAACGCATCATAGGCGTCACATAACTCCCGAAGACTTTCCAACGGTGCAAGGTCGCCATCCATAGAAAACACGGACTCCGTAATCACCAACGCATGACGCCCTGAGTGTCGGTGAGTGCGTAATTGTTCCTCCAGATGTTGCACATCGCGATGATGATAGATGTGAACGGCTGCGTTGCTGAGGCGGCATCCGTCAATCAAACTGGCATGGTTGATACTGTCGCTAAACACCACGTCATCTTCGGTGACCAATGCCGAAACCGTACCAACGTTGCTCGCGTATCCACTCGAAAATATCAATGCATCTTCTGTTCCTAAATAATCCGCGAGATATTTTTCGGCTCGTCGGTGGCTTTCAAGAGTACCGGAGACTAGGCGGGAAGAGCCTGCCCCCACGCCTTCACGTGTAACCGCTTCTTGGATGGCGGCTACAAGAAGCGAATGATTGGCAAATCCGAGGTAGTTGTTGGAACAGAGGCAGAGCACCTCTTTGCCATCAATCTGAACCGTAGGGCCCATGGGGCCGGTGATAGTGAAAGGAGAGCGCAGAAGCCCTGCATGCGATAGGTCGTCGAGGGTATGTTGGAGGTGTTGTAAGAGCCCCATAGTCGCCGTGTTTATGGATATAGCTCAAATCGAGCACTGAGGGAACGTCGTTCGTGGTCTCAGGTGGCTTCTTGTAAAGAGACCTAGACCGTCCGATGTTTCACGTGGAAAACAAGTAATTACAATAAGATACAGAGATCGCGCACCGGTGCTACGTTTAGGGATACATCCATCAGTTTTTTTCATCCCCTTGTTTGTGGACGCCTTCTGCGAGTCGGTGCGAGTGCTTTGGTGGCGGGACGGCCGGCTTCCTACACAAGGCGGGAAGAAGCCTTGCGGTCTCAACTATGAGCCGGATACACTGTGTCCAAACCATGGCTGAAACCGACTATTATCACGAGCTTGGGGTTGCGCGGACGGCTAGCCCTGCGGAGATCAAGACGGCCTATCGTAAACTGGCCAGAGAACTGCATCCCGATCGAAATCCGGACAACAAAACCGCGGAAGAACGCTTCAAGCGTGTAGCGCACGCGTACGACATTCTGTCGGATGACAAAAAACGTAAGCTTTACGATGAGTTCGGGGAGATTGGCCTCCGAGAAGGGTTTGATCCGGAACGGGTGCGTCAGTATCAGCAGTGGGGCGGAGCTCAGGGGGGACAGCAGGGCCACGTTCAATGGGGCGGCAATCTGGAGGACTTATTCAGCAGTATTGGGGGCACTCAAGGGGTTAACTTTGGAGATCTTGGCGAAATCTTTGGACACGTTAGAGGTCGTCCAGGACGCCGCGCAGCCCGGCCGGCTGTGGGCCAAGACATTGAAACCATGGTCGATGTGGATTTCATGGATGCCGTCAAGGGGGGCGAAAAAGACATCAGTTTTAATGATCCAGGTACAGGCCGCAGAAAGAATCTACGCGTACGTTTGCCTGCCGGTATCAAAAATGGTCATACCCTACGGCTAAAAGGACAGGGATTGCCGGCTCCAGGAAAAGGTCGTCCAGGAGATTTGTTGCTTCAGATTCATGTAGGAAATCACCCGTTTTTATGGCGTGAGGAGCAAGAATTACACATGAATTTGCCGGTGACGGTGGGTGAGGCGTGGCGCGGTGCCAAAATCCAAGTTCCTACACCGCAGGGAGATGTTTCTTTGCGTATCCCTCCTGAAACCCAGGGTGGCACCACATTAAGACTTAAAGGCAAAGGTATCACCCTAGCTTCAGACAAACAGGGAGATTTGTTTGTACATATACAAATTAGACTCCCAAGGGGTGGAACTGCTGCGAAAGGTATCATCGAAGCCCTGGAAGTCCTTGATAACGCGTATCAAGCAGATATTCGGGCTGACATAAAGCTTTAAACAAAAGCAATGTTTCACGTGAAACGTCACTACGAGATGTATCTTGTAAAATTACAATATTTGTGTAATATGTTTTCTTCTACTTAAAGCGTGCTATGCGGCGGTTATGACGAGTGTGTTGAACTTGCAAACCCTGCCTTCTCACATTGCCATCATCATGGATGGCAATGGGCGGTGGGCTCAGCAACGACACCAAGCTCGCGCATTTGGCCATCGCAGTGGCAGCGAAGCGGTGAGACGCACGGTTAAAGCATGTAGGCGCTTAGGCATTCGAGCGTTGACGTTGTATGCGTTCAGTGAGCAAAATTGGCAACGCCCCAGTGCCGAAGTCAGCATTTTGATGCAGTTGCTTGAGGATTTCCTTATTTCAGAACGCGAGGAAGTGAAAACCAATCGGATCCGCTTTATGGCGTTGGGTCGCATCGAACGGTTGCCTACAAGTTTGCAAACACTGTTACGTAGTTTGGAGCAGGAGACGCGTGAGTTTGATGGCATGACATTGTCGATCGCAGTGTCGTATGGTGGTCATGAAGAAATTGCAGATGCTGCTCAAGCACTTGCGCGGCAAGTCGAGCAAGGCACGCTGCGTGCGGAGCAAGTGGATATGACGTTGCTTGAACAAACGTTGCCATCCATGCAGCTTGGGCCGGTGGATTTGTTAATACGCACCGGCGGTGAACAGCGCATAAGCAACTTCTTGCTATGGGGAGCAGCCTATGCAGAGCTTTATTTCAGCTCGACATACTGGCCTGATTTTGATGAAAAAGATTTGTATGAAGCCATTGCTGCTTATCAACATCGAGAGCGGCGTTATGGAAAAATTACGAGTGTAGAGGAGCGTGTCTCCGTGGATGGTGAGTCGTTAGATACAAGTACTGTAGCTTCTTGAAATTCGCATGCGATCAAATCTAGGCAAACGGATTGCTTCAGCTGCGGTGCTCATACCGCTTGTGCTTTGGATAATTCTAAAAGCACCAGCGTGGCTCTTCATGGCAGTGATAAGTCTCTGTGCAGCGCTATGTGCATGGGAGCTTTTGCGAATGGTGTTTAAAGAACAGCCGCTTGTGCAGTTTGCAGGTGCGCTGATGACCATGGTGGGCATGTTGCATACACGCTATGCGGGAAATGCTCACGATCTTGCGGCAGCATGGATGGTGTTGCTTATCGTGCTTGCGACGATCGGGCTGATCAGTCTTGGCAGATACCCTTCCTATTATTCACGGATTGGATGGCTTTTGGTGCCGCCTTTTTATATTGGCCTTCCGTTGACTGCGTTGGCGTTATTGCACGCAGAGCCAGAAGGTGCTGCATGGGTGGTGCTGGCACTCACTCTGGCGTTTGTGGGTGATACAGGTGGTTATGTGGTGGGTAGCCTTTGGGGGACACGTAAGCTTGCTCCAACGATTTCCCCCAACAAAACTGTTCAAGGTGCAGCTGGTGGTCTTATGGGAAGTCTCATTGCCGCTGTGATCGCCCATGTGTGGTATTTGCCCAGCGTGTCATGGATAGGTGCGTTGGGGCTTGGCTTTGTGGGCGGGGTAGCTGCTCAAGTCGGAGATTTGTTTGAGTCTTTGATCAAACGTGGCTTTTCGATTAAAGACAGCAGTCAATTGATTCCTGGACATGGGGGCTTATTGGACAGATTGGACGCCGTCATTTTTACTTCTGTAGTGACATGGCTGTATGTTGGATATGTGCACTGATGGCGTTTGAGGACATATCAAATATAACGCAGTGCGCCATGTGTGGGTCCTGACTGTATGTTGACGAGGTGAGTAGGGAGTTCTATAGCGGCTTTCGTGTGTGGCTCAGGCAGCCTAAATCAGGAGTGGTTAACAATGAGTACCGAACGTTATCAGTTTTTCGATGTCATTCAGGCCTATCTGGAAGAGGCTGCAAAGCTGATCAATTTGCCGCCACACATTGCGAACTTATTGTCGCAGCCCAAGAATGAACTGATCGTTCACTTTCCTGTCCAGATGGACAATGGAGAAATACGAGTCCTCAAAGGCTATCGCATTCAGCACAACAATCTGCTTGGCCCGTACAAAGGTGGCTTGCGCTACCACGAAACAGTGTCATTGGATGACCTCAAAGCACTTTCTTCGATGATGACGTGGAAGTGTGCGCTGATGGAGATCCCTTTTGGTGGCGCGAAAGGGGGCATCAAAGTTAATCCGCGTGAGCTTTCCCAAGGCGAACTCATGCGAATGACGCGACGTTTTACGCACGCCCTGGGTTCCAACATAGGGCCGGACTACGACATCCCTGCCCCTGATGTGGGAACCAATGCTCAGATCATGGTGTGGATGATGGATACATACATGAACACCATTGGTCATGTAGAGAAAAACGCGCAGCGACGGATTGTCACAGGCAAGAGCATTACTTCGGGTGGCTCGCATGGCCGTGAGAAAGCTACAGCGCAAGGCGTTGTGCATTGCATTACGGAATGGGCGCGTGATCAGCACATGGATCTTGAAGCGAAAACTGCCATTATCCAGGGGTTTGGAAACGTGGGGTCGAATACAGCAATGTTACTTGCGAAGCTTGGCGTATCGACGTTAGCGGTAGGGGATCACTCTGGGTACATGCAAAATCCAGAAGGGTTCAATCCCCATAAGCTTGCGGAATATTGCAAGCAACATGGTTCAATCTCTGGATACCCTCAAGGCCAACCTTGCAGCCGTGAGGAATTTTTTGCGACCAAAGCAGATATTTTCATTCCAGCGGCTTTGGAAAATCAGGTAGGTGAAGAAGAGGCACGTGCGCTTCAGGTGCGTTTGGTGGCTGAAGGCGCCAATGGTCCGTTGAATCCAAAAGGTGAGAAGATTTTACAAGAGCGAGGCATCGACATCGTTCCAGACATTTTGGCGAACAGTGGTGGTGTCACAGTCAGCTACTATGAATGGGTGCAAAATCGGCGCAGTGAAACGTGGGATTTGGAAGAAGTCGATGCGCGTTTGGAAAAGACCATGAAACGTAATTACCAGCGGGTTTCACTGATGGCTCGACAGCTCAAGTGCAGCATGCGCCTTGCGGCCTATGGCTTAGCGTTGCAATCTCTGAAAGCCGCATACATTGAACGTGGCATTTTTCCGTAGTTGCCAAGGCATCCCGGGCAAAAGCCGTATTTGCGGCAGTTTCGTAAATGTGATGTAAGCCGAACATGAGGACGGGTGCGATGGCAACCAAGCTCTTCGGACGGCGCCATTGTCTTTGGGCCGCGTGGGTTGGCGTGCTGGTTGGCATGATTGGCCCGTTTGCGCCTTCGGCTGTAAGTGCACAAACGCAGCAAGCCCCTGTCATGTCAGGCGGGGGCCTGAGCGCAGACAATCCGACGGGGCAAATACGTTATATTGTTGAAAAGATTGATGTTTTAGGAAATCGGTATACCTCCAGTCGGATCATTAAAGATTACTTAGAGCTTCATCCTGGTGATGTCATTGACGTGGACGATCCCCGTTTTGAAGCGGTGCGCTGGCGGCTATTGGGGACGGGGTATTTCGATGCGGTTCGGCTAAGGCTTGCTCGTGGCAGCCAGCGGGGACGGATAGTGCTGGTGGTCGAGGTAGAGGAGCGTAATACCTTTATTATTGATCAGGTGGCGATGGGTATTGCCGAAGGTGTGCGTAACAGCACCGACCGGTCTGCGGAAATCGAACCATACTTCGGATTGAGCGTGACCGAGCGCAACATGTTTGGGCAAGGGCTTGGGCTGACGGCCGCAACTGCACTGGCACCTTCTCAGCAAGGGTTTCGCTTAAGCGTGGATTATCCGCGTGCTGTTAATCGAGATCTTTCACTCCATGCGATGGCATTTTTTAACAATGCCAGAGAATTTTTCGGAGGAGATGATGTGTTGGTTAGCATTCAATGCCCTCCTGTGGATGCCAACGATCCGGAACCATGTCCGGAAGAGGTACAGTCCAAAAATGCTGTAGTTAAATACAAGCGTGTAGGCTTGAGCTTTGGCACAGGCCAAGACATCGGCAATGCGTTGCGTTACACCTTGGATTGGCAAGGCGAGTTGATCGATGTCTCGACCATGCCTGATGCTGCTACCGAGCTTCGAGGCGATGAAGTGGTTCCCATCGATTTTTCGATCAATCCGGATCAAAGCTGGATGTCGATGGTTCGGTTTGGCTTGAGTTACGATCGACGCAACAATCCAGCATTAACCACGAGTGGACTCTGGATCAATTTTCGCGGCGACTTAGCCACGCAAGTCTTGTTGAGTGATTATGATTTTGTACGCTTGCAGCTTCAGGTCAGGCATTGGTTTGCATTGCCATGGAAGCATGTGTTGCGTGTGGGTGCCTATGGAGGTGTCATTTTTGGCAGAGCCCCGTTTTTCTACAAGTTCTATGTGTCAGATTTAAGCGATCTGCTTCCATCGCGCATGTTGGAGTTAAATTTTGATCGTCGAACTCCACCTAGCCTGTTGGGTACTTCTGTCAAAGAAATGCGCAGCGAAGACATTGCTGCCAGAGTTGACCTTGAATATGCCTACCCCCTGCATAGAGCGAGTAAAGGTACGCGTGCCGTCGATTTGTTTTTAGGAGGCGGGCTTTACTTTTTGGCGTCACGTCGAGATTTAGAGGTTTCGATACCAGGGTATGATGGATTTTCGAGCATTCCCATAGATCTCACGTTTGACTTTGGAGTGCGGATCGATACGGACGTGGGCGTTTTTCAAGTGGCATTTTCCAACTTGTTAGGATTTCTCGTTCTGTGAGGCACGTAGTTACAGTCTTAGCAGGCCTTTGGCTTACACTTGTGTGTTATCCAACAGCCTATGCTCAGGATACCGCAACGCTTAGTCAACGGCGTTTTGGTGGCGGCTGGGTTGGACAGGAGCTATCTGTTGATGTTTCTGTAGCAGATTTTTTAAACCGTGATGTCCAACACAAGTTACGAAGTGGCTTACCACAGACCCTTGTCATGCAAACGGTTGTGTATACGGATAAGTCAAAAAAACCTTTGGTCGCTTATGCACAAACATGTCGTGTGGTGTTTGATATTTGGGACGAAATTTACCGCGTTGAGCGACTTACGCCGCGACAACAAAACACGTTTTTACTGCACACTCCCGCTGAAATTTCCAAAGTGTGCTTGGAACTTCAAAAGGTTCGTTTGGGAAATGCTGGCATCTTTCAAGATCGTGTTGGCGACAGCGTATATGTGGGGCTGTTGGTCGAGCTTAACCCTCTTTCCGAAAAAACTGTCGAACGCATCCGACGGTGGCTTGTGCGTCCTGGTGGTAGCAAAGGCTTAGCAGACGATAGTTTCTACGGCTCATTTGTCAGCCTGTTTGTTAATCCGAGAATCGGTACAGCAGACCGTACCTTGCGCATTCGCTCTCAAACCATGCAAGTGCCTGGGCGAAAAGGAGTGAAGCGCCCATGATTCGGCTTAGCCGCTTTGAGCGTAAAGTGTTATGGCTCATGGTGGCAGTCACCTGTGCGCCCTTGATAGCTGCGCTCATCTTAGGCCAAGTTGCACTGCGTGAAAATTATCAATTGGGTCTTAATGAGCGGGTGTTGGGGTCGCTTCAGCGGTATCTCGCCGTGTATCAAGAACACCTTGAACTGTTACGTGATCAAGCAGAACAAGAAGCCGATGCCGTAGCCAATCATTGGCGCGTCCGTGCTGCGTTGGAGCAAGGTGATGCCAAACGTATTGCAACTGTGCTTGAACAGGTGATAGCGAATCGTGCTTCGATTGTAGCCGTAGCAGTGCAGATGCCGAAAGGTCAGGATAAGGTGGTTGTTAATAAAGCATCCACTAAGCCAAGCCATACAACCAAAGTGTTTGTACGCGAGCTCGACAATGACAGGGCTATGGTTGTGACAGTCAACGTGCCTCAATGGATGTTCAAGGAATATACAGAGGCGGGACAGTTTGTGCGGGACTTTGAAGTGTTGGTGCGTGGCACTTCCTATATCTCGAACCGATACCTTGCTGTGTATGCCATGCTCGTCTTGGCAGTGATTGCGGCTGCATTGGGATTAGGAATATGGGGTGCACGCCAAGTGACACGCCGAGTCGCCTTGCTTGCTTTGGCAACCCAACAAGTGGGTGCAGGTGACTGGACCGTGCAAGTGCCGTTGTCGGGCAATGACGAAATCACAGCGTTGACTCAAGCATTTAACACCATGGTCCGGGATATGCGCGAATCACGAGACAGGATTGCGTATTTGCAGCGTATCAGTGCGTGGCAAGACGTCGCGCGCCGGCTGGCTCATGAAATTAAAAATCCACTAACGCCTATTTTATTGGCGGTCCAGGAACTCGACACAGGATTTGACACGGTTAAGGACCCAACCTATGCCCATAAACTTAAAGAGGCTCGTAGCATTGTGGAAGAAGAAGTGGCCACCCTTAAGCGGCTGGTTGAGGAATTCAGAACGTTTGCAAAATTGCCTTCGGTGCAGCCTGAGCTCATGGACCTCCGAAGCTTTGTACAACAGGCAACCCGCACGTTGTGGTTAGGCAAAGAACGCGAGGCCGACCAAGCGGCCGACATTCAGATTGACATCGAGCTTGGCCAAGATGCTATTCCCGTCAAACTGGATGCGATGTTGCTGAAGGGATGCCTCGACAATTTAATTCTCAATGCGCGTCAAGCGATCGAAGCCCAGAAAGCTCCGGCCAAGAAAGGTCACATCCGAATCTCTACGCGTCGAACAGCGACCAAGGGCATTATAGAAGTGGAAGATGATGGCCCTGGTGTATCAATTGAGTATCAAGAACGAGTCTTTGATCCTTATCACACCAGTAAGCCCACAGGGACGGGACTAGGCTTAGCCATTGTAAAGAAAGTGGTTTTAGAGCATGGAGGGGATGTATATTGTACACGCTCTACGTTGGGTGGTGCTTCATTTGTGATACATTTGCCCTTGGATCTTAGTGCGCGTGTGCTAAGCTAAGTCAGATCAAGGCTTGGGCCAGGCTTCGTCAGGTTGACCCAGGCCTTTTTAAGCTGCTAGGCTTGCAACGACTCTGGGGCACATCCCCCGACATTTGGAGAGAAGTTATTACAGCTGCACAGTTACAGAGCACTTCTACAGCAACGGTAGAGCCTGCAAACTATGTCACCCGACAAAGTTTGGAAGAGCGGGTGTGTTTACTTAGAGAGCTGATGAGTGAAGCGGACGTTGAGGATCAAGCACTCTTTCGTGAGCGTCTGACCATGTCATGGATTTACCATGACAGTGCACTGGAGGGGAACGTATACACGCCCCATGAGCTCAAGGCGGCGATTGATAACCAGATCGTAAGTGATACATCATTGATCCCGGTCTACGACGAGATTCGGCAACATCAGCAGGCGATTGAACTGGTGCGTCAGCTTGCAGAGAAAAAGCGACTGCCACTCAATTTAGACGTGTTGCACAAGATATACGCGATCATGGATCCGGAAGAAACCGACCATAAAGGTCTTCCAAAGTATCGCAAGGACATTCCGCTACACCGTTTGTATTTTCACGAGATTGCGCCACCTGATAAAATCGCCTCGCGCATGCGTCAGGTGATGCAGGGGCTTAATACCGCAGAGACCAAGCGCAGTGTGCATACGGTGCGCATGGTCGCCAAGCTCCAGTTTCAGCTGTTACAGGTGTACCCATTTCCTAAGCACAGCGGGAAGATTGTGCGGTTGTTTACGAACTTGATGCTGTTACGGCAGGGGTACCCTCCATGCATTATTCATGCCACGGATAGGCAGCGATACTACGAGGCGCTCAAGACCTCGGATGCTGCGTTGGCGCATTTGATATCGGAGTCGCTCTCTGCTGGAATTGAAAGCGCAATTAAGTATTTTGAAGACCGTCCCCAAGGTGGCGCCCAGAGCGCCTGATGAGGGGTGTCGCAAAAAGATGGGACTGAGTGCTTAGCACGGGCTAAGGCGTCTGAGAGGTTCCTTTTAGGAGGGGCACATCGACGGCGTCTGGGTCGGATGGTTCAGGGCGCGCGCCACTGGAACGGATCGTGCCAATACGAAGCCCGTGGGTGCGAATGGCGAGCGCTTGGGCCTGGGTAAGAACATGGCGTGTCTCGGCGAGGTCGCCTCGGCGTAAATGGGCCGGGGAGAACAGTCCGTCAAATGGAAGTACCACGTTGGGTGGTTTGCGCTCATGGCCAATGCGAAGTGCAAGATCGGAAGGACAGGGTGCGTGAGCATAGAGCTTCAATAAAAGCGTGTTATTTTTCAAGGTTGCATTGACGGCCGAGAGGCATGACGTGAGCGCGACACCGTGAGCAGGAACATTGCGTTTGAGAATGTAAGTAGCTGCATAAGGCCCAGTGCGTGCTTGAGGGCCATGTTCTAGAACTGCAAAATCGAGATTTGCAAAACGCAGTACGTAGTCAGAGCGTGATAACCAGTCGCGGGTGCTGGGGTCTTGTGCGGTGCGTAACACCGTTCCATCTGAAGTGTAATGTTGGCGGTAGGCCATATCGAGTAACACAAACTTGGTGTTCATATCCGGAGGCGGTCCGCGGTGTACGCGATCGCGTTCTGCTAGATGTGAAAGCAATGCATCGGGAGCTTGCACGCTCGCGTCTGAAGAAACCAACGTTAATGCTTGGCGTGCATGAAAGGAGCGGGCGTCGACGCGAAAGTCAGTGGCTTGGTAATCGTGTGACCACGGCATGCCTCCAAATAGAACATGCGTGGTGATTGAAGCACCAAACACGAGGATCAGGGGCAGAGATTTCAGGGAAACCCACAGGGGTTTAGCTGCGTGTGCAAGGCGTTGGCTTACAACGTGGGCACCGTCAATCGCCGCAATCACAATAAAAGGAAGTGCTGGCGTTAAATAATGAGAATCCAAACGGGTGACACCCGGAAACTCTGAAAGAAAATTAATAGCAAATGTAGGAAGGGCTAAAATCAACCATTGAGGCCGTAGCCACGGAAATACCAGTCCAACGGTAAGTGCGACGCTCGGGATGTACCAAGCACGTGAAGATGCAGACAGGTGTGTCCACAGCTCAAGAGGATGTGTTATCAAATACCAAGCCACGTGCGGCAAGCTTGTGCCCCACTGGCCAAAGTGAAGAGACAGTGAACCGTGATGAGGGCCAAAAAGGGGCAACATCACCAGCGAGAACAGTGCAAAATAGATAAGTGAATAGAGCGCAATTTTTTTTCCAAGCGCACGCAGTTCAAGCGATTCGGTTCGCATGGCTAAGCATCCAAACAAGAATGTCACCAACGCGAAGTCTTCACGGCAGCATAAAATGGCAATGATGCTCCATTTAAACATTTGCGAGGCTCGTTGATCCAAGGCATATGCCGCCCATGCCATAGGGAGCACAGCCAATGTGCCTGGATGAAACTCGTCAGTGACAACATGTCCAAGGTTGGGATGCAAAAGCCAAACCATGGCAGTGACAGGTGCAGCCCATCCACCAAAACGGTGCGCGGCAAGCTTAGCCAATGGCCATGCGGTGAGGGAAACAATGGCTGCTTGTGCAATTAGTAAAACAGGCACCACATCAAACAACGTTCCCAGTATTCCCAGAGGCAAAAGCACCGGCGAAAGATGCACGCCCCAAAACCAAGCGCTTACAAAGGGATCCCATAAGTTGGCGTGCGCGTAACCCCACGCCATGCGGGCGTACATGGCCAAGTCAAATGTGTGATTGTGGAAAGTAAGCCAGCGGCGGAAAGCCTGAAAACTCAGTAAGGCAGTGCTTAAAGACACCAGTCCCGCAACAAGTCTGGCGTAAGGAAGTGTAGATCTAAAAGACAACATAGAATCCGATGAATTTGACGACAATTTGCCAGCCTATTGGAAGTATTGGTAGTCAGGGTCTAGCGGGGCCTTGGGTCGCGCGAATGTGTGTATAGGGGTTTTAGCCATGTGTGTTCGAGGAAGTTTCTTTCTTTTGGGGTTTGTATTCATGGTGCCATCGGTTGTGCAAGCACAAGCGGGTGCGGCAACGATGGAGACAAGCCGAGGAGTGGGATTAGGCACGGGAGTACGTGCTTCGGCAATGTCCACTTCGGCGTTACTTTACAATGCTGCGAGCATGCCTCTAGGGCGCTCCTATCATATTGAAGGCACAGGGGCTTATGAGCCGCAGGCCGGCCGGTTTGGTGTTATGGCGGCAGCCACAGATTCCATGCTCAACGAGAATTTTTCAGCGGGTCTGGCTGCACGGGGTATTTTTAGCGACGGCGAACAGGGGTATTCCGGCTTTGATGGGCGCCTTGGTGTAGCGGTGCCCATTGCGGACGTGGTGGGTATTGGCTTAGCTGCGCGGTATCTGAATCTTTCATCGCAAGGGCTGCCAGCCGGTCAAAGCGATACGGCACCCGATGGCTTCACCATGGATGCTTCATTGCGAGTGACACTGGCTAACACGATTCAACTTGCTGGCATGATTTATAACTTTATCGATCTGGATTCGCCGTATGCCCCGGTTACAGTGGGTGGTAGCGCGTCTTTTCAATTGATGGATAGCTTTACGGCAGGTGGAGATGTGCTGTTTGACTTGACGAGTTATGACAGCACCAAGATGCAAGTCGGTGGTGGCGTAGAATATCTGGCCAACGGAGCTATTCCGCTTCGTGTGGGGTATTTTTACGACGCTGGCTTGGATGTCCACGCGATATCAGGTGGACTGGGTTATATCTCTCAGTCCGTTGGTATCGAGTTTTCCATTCGGCAGCAGCTCTCAGGAGAAAACGACACCTACCTGATCAGCTCATTGCGTTATTTTGTGTACTGAGCAAAGGCGTTTCCAAAGACGTAGTCTGTTGGCTTTTGCGTCGTGTAAGCGCGCAAAATGACTTTGCCGTCCTCGTGCCAGCCTTCAACGATAAGTGTATCGCCGGGGTACACTGGATTACGAAATTGGCCTTGCAAAGACGTAAGCTTGGTGGGGTCATCCCCACACGCGTGGTGCAACACCGCGCGTCCCACAATGCCGTAAGTACATAAACCGTGTAGAATTGGGCCTCCAAAGCCCACCTTTTCACCCAAGGCAGGATCGGCATGCAAAGGATTGAGATCCCCACTTAGGCGGTAAAGCAATGCTTGCTCTGGGCTGATGGCCTGCTCAAACTGCCAGTCTGGAGCACGTTCGGGAGGCCTGACTTGTCCTCGCCGAGGCGGAGGCGAGCCTCCAAACCCACCATCGAGGCGATAGAGGATGGACCATTCGGTTTCAGCAAGCAGAGTTCCAGACTCATTGCGGGTTTCGGTCGTGATGATGGCTTGTGCCATACGCTTGAGGTCGTAAAGACCGCTCACTTTGCCAATGGTTTTGACAGTGCCGGCGGGTGCAAAAGGCTGATGCAGGCTGATGCGTTGGCTTCCGTGCACCACACCCTCAAGATTGCCCCCAATGCCCGCAAATAAAGCTTCCGCGGCGGCAAATGCGGGCACTACGGCAAAGGTGGGCATGACTTTGGGGCCCCGGCCTTCATAGAGAAAATCGAGTTCTTCGCGTGTGGCCCCAATGCCTAGCGCATAAAGCACGGCGTCTTGCCACCGGTAGCTGTAGAGCAGCTCAGGGGTGGTTTTGCCTAAGGCCTGAGGATTGAGGGCCATAGGGTCCGAACCTAAAACCGGGTATCAAACTGCCGAACGCGTTTGCGCCTACGACGGGCAGCTTCAGCCGATTTTTTACGCTTTTTGACCGATGGCTTCATGTAATGACGGCGCCGCTTAAGCTCGCGTAAAATGCCTTCAGAGGCCATTTTGCGCTTCAGGTGCTTGATTGCGCGGTCCACCCCTCGGTCGCCTACGATAATCTCAAGAGGTCTGGATTCCACCGGTTCGGGAGCATCTACCATGTTTAAGTCACCACCTTACAGCCGGGTCAGAGCCCGCTCACACGTCAAGGGTGCGCACCCTGCCACAAACTCGGGCAAACGGCAAGTCAGCGCCTAGAGGCGTTCCAGAAAGGGATTGGCTGGTGCGCACGAGAGGAACCACCGGCAACGATCGAGCCAGGCGCTTAGCGCTCAGCAATTCATGCGCGTGGATCTTGGGGTATGGCCGATTTAAGCAATGACTATCACTTTGAGGATTGCCAGATAAACTCAGGTGGCTTTCCTGCAACCACTTGGGTTTCGATTGCGCGTGCCGCTTGGCTGCCTGGTTCAAAACGCACCACAGGACATGTAGAGCCTGTACAGTTTTTTGCCTCAGCGATCGCGTCAAAGTCCACATCGAGCAGCCATGATGCGGGATCAACCTGCACAAGAAGATGATCTCCCATGTGGATCGCATGCTCAAATGTCACTGCGTCGCTACCGCTTCGCACAACAGGTATGCCCTGTTCTGTCGCTTCCTCTTGCTGAAAAACCAGCTCGGCGACAAATGGGATCGTGGTTTGATCCAGCACTGCCTTGCCCACCAGCCGTAACGAGTTGTTACCCAGCACTTGCGCTGCGTCCGTCACGAGAGGCTCTGACTGGGTGAGCAATGAAACAAACCCAAGATCGTACATCCAGGAACGAACGAAACCCGAGATGGCATTCATTTCGCCCGCAGGTACCGGTATTGGATCGAGTGTGTTGACGATGGTAGCGCTTGTCCATTCGGCTTGCGCCGTCTCGCACAGCTCGCCCGCTTGCACTCCCGCACAAAGATAGAGCGGACCAAAAACAAGCCAGGCCTGATCAAGCTCAGTCTGCCAACCATTCCGGCCCACGACCGGTGCATCTTGCTGCACGCCGCTTACCGAAAGCGAAATACCAACACGCTCCTGACCGGTGTCAACGCAGCCAACCCAGCCAGGAACGAATGCAAACAGCAAGGCTACTTGGACCACGTACTTCATAGGCGGATCTCCAGGGTGGCCATGATCGTACGCGGCGCGCCTGCAGAAATATGGCGGGCCGGCACTCGTGACGGCATGCCACTCGGATTCCAGTTCGAAACAAAGTTGTATTCGAGGGCAGCATACCGATCGTCAAACAGATTAAAAATCTCTAGTCCCAGCTCAACGTTACGCCAGCCAACACCTACGGAGGCGTCAAACAGAGAGACCACCGACGCAAAATCGCCGTGCGGTAGCGGTCGAGACGACAACAACGAGTAGCCTATGCCTGCACGGCCCCGCAGATCTGCTGCGTACACATCTCTCACTAAACGGCCCTTGGCCCCCAAATCTAAACGCAACACCAAGGGCGGTATGTAGGGCAGATTCTGCCCCTCTTTGAATGCAGGTTGAGGATTTTGAGCCGTCGCTGGAGGCGGTTCTAGAAGCTCTGCATCCACGTAAGTAATAGACGCTGCACCCAATAGCCATGGGTACGGTTGTGTTTTGGCGTAAAGCACCGTGCCTGCCCGGCGCGTCTCGCCGATGCGTTCGGCGCGCCCTTCTGAAGCATCAAAAGCAATGTCATCGGATAGCCACGTGTAAAAGCCGGTAAGAGAAAGCTCCAAGCGCTCATCCCAGCGCATGCGCACACCCACATCGCCAGAGCGTACCTTGGTAAAAGGCGCTTGTTCACCGTCCTCAAGCGTACGTGCTTGAGGTGAACGATATCCTTCACCGTAGGCGCCAAGCAACGACACCCACTTTTGTAACTTGATCTCGGTACTCGCACGTGGCCCCCAGGCGAGGCCAAACGACGTGCGTTCAAAGCCCGTGATATAGGTATCGTCTGGCCGCGTAAGCGGTGCAAGATTGCCCAGCTTGTCATTCACATCATAGTAAAGTGCATCCGCCCGCAACCCCGCGCGCACGTTCACAAAAGGTGTCAATGACCAATCCAGATCGCCCCACATGCCAAGGTCTACCCCCTGAATCTGCGCATCCACACGCTTATCCCAGATCTGGTTGTGTACCGCTGCATCGAGCAGGGCTTGGGTTTGATCAATAGAGTCCATACGTCCGGTGAGACCAAGCTCCAGTGTCCCCTGCGCCCATGACGCGGGCCGATACGGCGCCGTACGGTAGCGGCCGTGCAGGCCAAGCGATGTTGTGCGATTGTTTTGCGCGATCAAATCGCCGCGACCCGATACATTCTCCAGAGTCTGGGAACGCTGGGTAAATCCAGTGAAGTTTTCGTGAAGCTGAAAGTTATCGTAACTGAGCCATGCACCCGCCTCGGCGTTATCGCCCGCTGTGCCGCGGTACTCCGCAGTCAACCCCGCCATGAGGCGCCCGCTCAGTGCATTTTGCTTCTGGGCTGTGGGCAATGGATACACATCGTAGAATCCCACGCTGCCTGCATCGATGTCGTCTTTTCGCAACACACCGGCCATGTCTGCCCGCGAACCATAGAGCACGCCAAGGGCACGATAGCGCCAACGTTTGGAACCAAACGTATGCTGGAAAATGCCGCTTGCACTTTGACCCGCGCGATTTTGTCCAAAGCCATCGGTACGGCGGTATTGCACGGCACCGAACGACTCCGAAGATAAGTCCGGTGGAGCCCACAACGCGAGTTGACGAAACGTGTTAAACGACCCGTAGCCTGACTTAAGCAAGACGCCGCGCTCTTTCACACCAAGATCAAAATCTACCGTTCCTGCGACGGCAAAATCACCTTGGCGCGGATCGTACACACCTTCGGTGATGCGTAGGTTTTGAACAACTTCGGACATCAAAAACCCGAGATCGGCATAGCCTTGGCTGTGAATATGAGACGGCAAATTGATCGGAAGTCCACCGACACGCAATTCCAAATCCTGACCATGCTCCGCATCGAAGCCACGCAGCATGATATTGTGCGCAACGGCATCGCCCTCTGAGCGCGCGATATAGACTCCGGGAGCTGAGCGCAAAATTTCTGCGCCTTCGGCATGGGGCGCAGCTCGCAACACCTCGCTATCAATCCGAAAATGACTGCTGCTGCGATTCTCGGTGCGCAGTGTAGTGGGATCGACTCGAGCGGTGGCGCTGTACGCCTTCTTTTTTGGCACCGGCTTGAGATGCGGATCGGCGACCATGTGCGTGGGCGGATGTTCATCGCGTGCTGCACCTGAAGCGCCGGGCTCTGTTGTCGCCAAGTCAAACAGCGGTAGCTCAAAATGCACGGCCACATGAACGCGGCTGGCGACTGGCTGATCACCCTGGCGAGCAGGCGCAAACTTCCAACTGCGCAGAGCTTGCAGCGCGGCACGATCAAAATCGGCGCCTGCCGAATGCTCCACCTTGGTAGCCATGATCTGCCCCGTTTCACTGAGAACCACCTCAATCATCACCGTGGGGTGCAATCCCTCCTTGATCCGTGCAGGCGGATACTCAGGTGGCGGCGCCTCTAACAAGCGGGGCGGCTCCAAAGCCAGCTTATCTACGCTAGGCGAAGGAGCTTGCTGTGCCATTGCCCCCTGAGGTAGCCAAGGGCCAATCGTGATGCTCAGAAGCAGCCAACCGTGCAGTTTTGGACGGCAATTCCACATACGTAATGCCCAGGGCTATCGTATTTTTAGTCCGTTTGCAACGTACTTGCATTAGTAATTCAATTGCGTTAACTTACGGCTCCATGTCGAATAGGGAGACGATGATGGACCGTATTAAATGGATAACGCTCTGGTCTTTGCTTGGGATTTTGGCGTGTGGCGACGATTCCGGCGGGGGCACGCTGACCGTTGCGATTGAAGCAGAGGACTCCATCACCAGCGGCCTCGATCCAGGAGCGGAAGTCGAAAACATTCAAGATGGCTGGCAGGTGCGTTTTGAGTCTTACATCGCAGTGCTTGGAGACATCCACTTAAACTTTGCAACCGATGCCACCACGGAAGCGCACGCAGAGCAACTGTATGCCGTGGATTTGACTTCCGTGCCTCAAAATGGATTAGCACTATGGACAGTTCCGGCTTTGAAGGCAGGAGACTGGAATTTCAGTTATGCCTTAGGTGATGGCAGTCTCGCTGAGCCGCATGCAAGCGTGAGCGAAGAGGCCTTTGCGCAGATCAGCGAGCAGGATTTGACGTATATGATCACCGGAACGCTTTCTAAAACGGATGGTGAGTCATGTCCGCCAAACAGCCTCGCCGAGCCCGGCTCTGCCACACCCGTTGGCACCAACGCTGGCGGCGATCACTGCTACACCAACGCGGCTGTGAAGTTTAGTATTTCACTCAATGCCGAGACCCACTACACCTTCTGCGGCCTGGACGATGCAAAGAGCTTCAATATGCCCACGGCTGGCACGCAACACGTGGCCATCACCATCCATGGCGACCACATGTTTTTCAATGGTTTTCCTGAGGGCGACGAGGGCGGCACCTTGCGCCTTGCACAGTGGCTCGCGGATTGTGATTTGAATCTCGACGGACAGGTAGATATGGATGAACTTGCGCAGATTGCGCCCGCAGACTTGTCCGAGCTTGATGACCGCTACCAATTGGGAGGCTCCAGCATCGAGCTCGACACCATGCAAGACTATGTAAAGGCACAACTTAAAACGCAGGGGCACATCCAGGGCGAAGGCGAATGCGCCATCGATGGCCAATCCCACCACCACTAATCCGGGGGATTATTCAGCGTGGCCAAAACCCCACTGATCGCAAGAAAATTTGCCCTACGTTCTTCGGCGGCATGAGGCACATTTGCCGGTGATCTCGAGTTCGTTATCTTTGAACGCCTTGCTCCACTTGGGATCTTGGAGTGTCTGAAGAATCTCTGGAGGTACGCACTCAACTTGTCCACATACGCGGCACGCAAAATGCGGATGGTGGTGCAAGTCCTCAGACTCCCCCACGTATTGGTAGCGGACGATTCCTCCAATGCGGCTGGCAACACGTGCCAAGTTGACCTCTACCAAGTCAGTTAAGTTTCGATACAACGTAGACTGATCCCAGTCGTCCGTTCCTAGGTGTGTCGCGACGTCCCTCTGTGACAATGGTTTTTTCGCTTCTTTGAGCAATCGAAGCACCGCTACTCGGGGCGCGGTAGCGCGCAGCCCCTTGTCCCGTATCTTTTCTCGGAACGCCTCTTTTTTGCTTCCTGTCGATGGCACCACAACAGAAGCATTATTGCATTTGCAAACCAAATGCAATGCAATTTTCACGCCAGAATTGATTAATCATGCCGAGGAGCCGTGTTTAATGCAATCAATATGCTTTTGCTATCTAAAGCCTATTGCAATCTACTTGCATTATGCTAAGTGTCTGCCATGAAGCAACACGCCGGCCCTCTCAGCATAGTCATAGTCGCGATTCTGTTCTTTACGGCTTGTGAAGCACCGCAGGTTGTTCACGATGACCTAGCATTCGATCCAGCGGCGATTGAAAATATTGAATTGCCACCCGAGGTCATCAAAGTGATCTGTGGTGTGGCTGGTGGCACGATTCTTGTTGGCTTTGTGGGCTGGCTCCTAGAGAACTACGGAGAAGGCGTGGTTGCTGAGTATCTTTCCGTAAGGCATGCAGTGGGATCAGATGCATACTGGCGTGCTAGGGCGGCATTTTTGCGGACCTCGACGATGACGCGCTGGACCTCATTAAACCAACTTTACTAGAAGTCGAAGACCTTACTGCGAACGTTGAAACAGCCGTGGGCGGCCAATCCTTTCTTGATCATCACGCGCATTTCCACAGCGAGGATGACGGGCCTGATCACCACCATCATCACCACGATTCCGATCCGCTGGGTGTGCCCGAACGTAACACCGTGACCAGCTATCTTGGGGCGATGCGCCAGCAGCGGCCGGATTTTCTGCAAGGCTTTAGCGATGCCGAAGTCATCGCGCTTGTGGAAATTCGGCGAGGCGCAACTGCCACCGTTGCGTATCAGGATTTGTCTGCCGCGTTGACGCAGTTGGCGGTGCGCAGCGGTTTTGCTGAGCAAAGCTTGATACATTTGTCCCCCACAGCCAATGATGCTTTGGTGATCAACGGTCTGATGAGCGAACTACATGACAGCGTTCATCATGCTGCCGATGCGATTGATGCAAAGCGAAGCCGATCTGCCATGCTTCGTGAGGTGTTGTTCTCCGTCGCCACGGGCTTTTTCGATTTGCTTTACAACCATCTTCCAACTTGGCTGTTTGGACCGAAATCAAGGCCGGTGATGCGTTCAACCCGCGTGGCCAACTTTTTCTTCCACTGGTTTCCTTTCATTCCAGGAGCAGCGACTGGAGCCCTTGGTTTTCTGAAATGTCCCCAATTTCAACCCACTGTCACAGCCGACCAACTTTGCGTCGCAGCCGGAGAACTTGCGGGGGTTCCGGTCGCCTACCACACTGCATTTCACGAAAGTTACTTTGCAGAAGCCAAAAATCAGAGCCTTTACATCAATTTGCAAGGCCCCTCAGAAAGCGCTTCTATCGTGGAACGTTTTGAGCTCACCCCTGCCCACGAAAACGATCGGCTCATTTGGCGATACCGCTCACCGAGTTGTGATGAGCAAAGTTCAACGGAAACCTGCCATGAGCTGGAGGCCAGAGGGGTATCCATTCGAGATATCTTAAGGGAGAGTTCGGATCTGAGCGAAGACGCAATTCAAGCATTGCCTCAAGAATACCGATTGCAAATCAGTCATCGCTATTCGGGTGAGTTTGTAGAGCAAACGAACGAAAACATGGTTTCCGAATGTCTTGAGATTCCCGGATCGGAAGATCTCGAACGCGATTGTTCGCCCTTTTCGCAGGGACACGTATGCATCCCGGGCACACCCAGCGCAGAACAATGCTGTAACTACTGCCATGCGCTCCCCGGCGTAGGCGGTCACTGCCACTGAGTCGGAGGGGCTATGGAATCTGCCCGTCGGCTACTTTTTGGATGGCTGCTGATGTCATGCGCAGGTGCAGTGCGCCGCTGAAAACGCATCGCCCGAGAAACGCACCGCCTATTTCAACGCCTTGAAATCAGAAATGCTGGCGCAGCTCCGCTCCGCAGACAAACTCGGCCACGAGCAACAAAAAATCTATGGAAGTCCTGATTTCTCCGGTTACGATGCAAACTTCGAAGAGCAGGCCCGTACCGACTTTCATATCCTGAAAAGCGCAGCCAGTCGCCAAAAAAACCTTGATGAGCTCATTCAAACGCATAGCCTCAAAGCACAGCAAGCAAGTTTTGTGCAGCAAAACATCAATTTCTATTTGTTTTCTGAAAATGGGCGAAGTGAATGGCAAAACTATCGTTTCGCAGCGGAGCGAAGCATCATCGAATCGCTCAGCGCCCTCTACGATGTTGCGGTGTTGGACCAGGGGAAACAGTTGGTCTGGGACGGAACTTTAAACGAGGGGCATGGCGGCATTGTGCGCGAAACGTTTACTGGAAGCTGCGGCCAGAGCCACCACTGCTTGGATTTGCAGCGTGATATTCGCTACGTACTCGACTCACCGATAGACGCCGAACATGTCCGCTTCAGCCGTCTCGCACACATCTCGCGTCACATTCAAAGCGAAGTGGAGCAACTAAAAATTGTGGCGGGTGAAGAAGATCTCTACTTTCCCATATTGCTCGCGAAAATTTCGTGGAACAAACGACTCGGCAATGGATGAAAAAAGCGCGGCCTTACTTGCAAGTTACGATTCCGTGCGTATTCGGATACTCGAGCACGCACCAGAGTTTGCTGCCGTCGATTGTGTGATTAGTTCAGAAACCACCTGGCAAGAACGTATAGACATCATTGAGTCTCATGTGTGGACAGCCGTTGACGGCCTGCTTCTCGGCGTGGACGATCTATGACGCATCCATGCATTACGAGGTGGGGTAAAGGCCCAAAGGGGCCACAGGCTGGATAAACTTTCCCTGCCAAAGCAAAGTAAGAAACTCTTGCCAAGGATAAACCACGATGTTGTCATGGGTGCGTCGCATCTCACTGTCACGTGATACAAGCACATAATCACGAACCAGCTGTTCCTCCTTGAGCGCGCGCAGTCCTTTTAGGTGTTTGTCCGTCGCGAGGTTGGTTGATTTGATCTCAATGGCCATCTGCTTGCCGAGCACCAGATCGACTTCAAACTGGGAGGTGCTTCGCCAATACTGCATCTCTAAATCAACGCGAGCGTAACTCAAAAAGGCACGCACTTCGTTGATAATAAAGTGCTCGAATGCTCGGCCAAAAAGCTCCGAACCGTCTAAGATCGCGCCCCGTTTGGCCAGGGTGTTCGTGATGCCGACATCAAAAAGATAAACTTTCTTGCGGGTGATCGCTTTTCGTTTCAGGGTGTATCGAAACGGAGCCAGTGCATATGCAATCAAGGTGTCTTCCGCGATTTGCAGATAGTTATGCAGGGTGCGCGCTGGAACACCGCAATCACTCGCCCAGGATTCGTAGTTGACTTCTTCACCATTACTTAGGGCGAGCGTATCAAGAAATCGAGCATAGTTCGGTAGGTTTCGCACGAGGCCTTCGGCCTGTATCTCTTCGCGCAAATAGAGATTGGCATAGCTGCGTAACTCCTCGTGAGGCACCCGACTTGTATAGATCGCCGGAAGCCCTCCTCGGTTGAGATAGCGCAGCAGATCGAAGTCACTAATCTCCAAGAAGCTCAGCGGAAAAAGAGAAGCCCAGAAAGCACGTCCTGCGAGTAAATTCGCCGCACCTCGGCGTAGTTTACGCGCGCTGCTGCCAGTGAACAAAAAGCGTCTGCCCTCAAGCTCGATCAGGCGGTGCGCTTCGTCGAGGAGTTGCGGCAGTTTTTGGATCTCGTCAATGACAAGCAGCTGCTTCGGATCAGGATTCTGTTCCTGAAGCAGCTTGGGTCGACGCACTAATGACGCGAAGATTTCGGCATCCAGTAAGTCGTATACACGGGCGTCGCTCAACTGCTGTCGAATGAGGGTGGTCTTACCTGTGGCTCGCGGCCCAAATAGAAAAAAAGACTTTAGTTTCAATAGGTTGGATAAATCCAACGCGCGCGTATAGATGATATTCCGCATGTCTATGACAGAATATCATGATAATCCGCCATAGAAAAGCGATCTGTCTTATCCTCGCAGAAGCTATTGCAGTCTGCATACTAAACCAGATATGACGCTATTGCAATCCACTTGCATTATGCTAGTAGTAGCCGCAAAGAGTGCCCTGTATGAGTTTTTTTCGATTTCTGATCGCCGCAATAACCCTTTGTGTTCTAGGTTGCGCAGCACAAACACAACAGAACCCCATCGAAAGCGATGGCAACGGACAACAACTATGTGGCGCAGTCGAGGATATCATCGTCCATGGGTGCGCGGGCCACGGCAGAGCCGCTTTAACCAATCCCAGCTTTCCTCCGCAGGTTTTTCCGATTCCCAACGCAGACATCGGGCTTTCCGACGCTCTTCCGATCGGGGCTGCACCGGAAGTCGCGCGTCTGGGACACACGGTATTCAAGCTCGAACTATCCGATGGTCAACCCTTCTACGTTCTGCCAGAAGCGCCGATAGGCCACGAGTACGAAACGCAGCTCTGGAGCATTTTTGTGGGTGCCTACACAAGCGACGGTGCCGTAGTCACGCCTCTACTGGAGATAAAAAGAAACGGAGAATGGGTAAACGCAGAGTATTCCATTGCCCCGCTCGGCGGGGGAGGTGCGGCTTGCCAAGGCATGTTCTCACACGAACAATCCTTTTTGCTGCAACGGTTACTGCCCTACGAAGTAAGGGTTTTGGCTCCAGGAGCAGACACCATCTTCGTACTCTTCGATCCGTCTTGGCAGCTCTACTTCGACCAAACCAATGGATATCGTTGCCAAAGTGTCGTCGAGGAGATGCTCACATCGATCGCTACTCCCGCCCTGGAATGCGGAGCGGAGCCCGATTACAAGGTGATCGATGGAGTTTGCATGCCAAGTTGCGGCCAAGCTTCGCGCAACTATTACGGTGCGAACCACCTACGCGGCGACGATACGGCAGAAGAACAGCGCGCGTATTTAGCCTGTGTTGATTCGGGCATAGCCACGGGAGATTCCCTAGACCTCGGCAACACCCACGACTGCACAAAATGCATTCTCGTATGGCCCTAACACCACGATTCATTAGCGCCTTGCTATTTTTCTTCTCGGCCTGCGCAGTTAGCAGCTCTGATGAATTGGATAGCCAACAGAGCTCCCTGGCAAGCTTCTGCTCCGGCGGCGTTAGCCTTGCAGCTCCAAGCTGCTCCGCACTTGATGCCTCGCATCAAATTCATATCTGTGGGCATGATTCATTGGCGCTGGATCCCGAGGCTGAAGCTTCTGGATGGATTTTACGAGGGGATGGTGTTCGGTCGCCTAAGCCTCATACGGTCTACAAACTGACCCAGGACAACACCATGTCCTTCGCTCAGAGTTTCATATCCGAAGTCGCGATTGTCACCAAAAATCTCAGTCTGTCTGTACCGAACGCCACTGCCATCTATCAGGGGCCCAATGGTTGCACAGAGGGATTCTTCACTCAAACCTCCAGCTATTTTGTGGGCGCCGGCAGCGAACTGGACTTGAGGCTTTCGATTGAAAATCCTGAGGAGGACGGTTTTCTGTTGATCGATCCGGAAACAGTCGTGCAAGAAGTCAAGCTTGACGGCGATTGTGACGGTACGGGGGGCGCTTCTTTCTGGATCGCCAATCCAGAGGCGCGTGGCTGCAAAGGGAGCGTCGGAACGGATTCGGCACCCGATCCCAACGACGCGGATCCTTGCACGCCGAATATCAGTGCGGCCCCATCATGCGCTCCAGAGCAGCCGAAGGACGGCTCCGAGAGTGAGGAGGAGTCAACCGAAGAGGATGAACATCCAAATCAAAGTACCTATTCCGTTTGTGACCTAAATACCTTTCCATCCAATTGCTATCTTCGAAACATTGATGGAGCGGCTCGCGCGACTGATGCACGCGATGCCGATGCCAGTGCTCAGCCCCTCGCACTCGCATGCACCTACGATGCCATCGCTGCCGTCGGTGGAGAGTACCCTGGGCTTGATAAAGGTGAGCGCTGGCGTTGCGAACAGGATCAAACACAAAATCGCTTGTGGTGGGCTGGACCCTATTGCGAGCAGGGTTACCAAGAATGCCCGTATTACCAACGAACCACTAAAGCTGTTCGTTGTTGGCCACAGAATCAGGCTTGCCCGGAATAAAACGATGCACATCACCCAACGCACAATGATGTCATGGTTCCTAGTGTTTATGTCACTCGTGGGCTGTGCCGCCGACACAGGGAGTAAGGAACCCAACACGCCGCAATCCGGCGACGGAGACGCCGGTACGAAAGACGACACCGGCCCCAACCTTCCGCAATTCACTCTCGAAGAGGACCCCTGCGCGTCTATGCTTATCCCAGGAGCAGTGGACCACGCATGCATTCATGCGCTGCGAGGTCCCTATTCGACCGTAAAGGCCAGTGGCACCTTTGACACAGATGTTAACATCTCCGAACGCCATACGTTTTTCACCATTGAACTCTCAGAAACTGAAGGTGGTTATCACGGATACCTGCGGTTTCGCCATGAACAGCCCGTCGCCTTCCCCAATTATCCGCAACCCTACTTCATGCTGGGCACAGGAAACGAAAACTTACAATTGTTCGTACTTGATTCGGCTCAAAATCCAAGCACTGCGCGCTATGCAGATAGGGTTAGCCCCAGAAACCCTCAGTGCGGTTTGCGCTATGCCTTTGTCTACCCCCTTGCTACCGCCCTCACACATACCTTTTACCTCTACTCACCCACGCGTTCCGAAGTGACCTTGGTTGCAGAGCACCTTTTCGACTACGTGGATGCCCAGTGGGTGCAGGAGTGTGCGGATGAATAGCCCCGCCGTGCGATTTCTTACTTGGTTTGTCGCTGCTTTTTGCGCTCTTGCCTTTGCTTGCACAGAGGAGGATGCCGGATCCATCTCGATCCTCTTGGAGCCTGAAACCACCATCTTGGATGGAATCTTGCCTGGCGATGACGTCGAGCATATTCGTGACGGCTGGGAGGTACGGTTTGACAAATACGTCGCCGTGGTTGGGGATGTGTTGCTGAAGCGTTCCAACGACCAGCAAGTCACTGCGCAGGACCGCACTATTTATGCAGTTGACCTTCATACCTTGCCGGCTAACGGGATAACTCTTTGGAGAATCGAGGACCTGGCGTCGGTGCGTTGGGACTTTACCTATGCGCTTTCGGGAGGCATTCATGGTGCGTTGCAACACGAGAGCGTGAGCGATAGCGACTTTCACGACATCGTGGATCACGATTGGAGCTACCTTATTGAAGGAAGCATAATCAACGTACAAGGTGTAACGTGTCCTCCGCCTGATGTAGCCGAACCTGGTTCTATTCAAAGCACCGAGGAACGCCGCGGTGTCCCTTGCTACCCGAATCCCGAAATCAGTTTTCGCTTTGCACTAACGGCAGAAACGCTCTACGGTCCGTGCGAAATCGATGGCGTTCCGGGTGTTGCCGTGCCATCCGGTGGCACAGCCTCGGTAGCAATCAGCATTCATGGGGATCATGTCTTTTTTAACGGCTTTCCTGAAGGAAGCGAAGGCGGAGTGATGCGCCTTGCGCAGTGGCTCGCCGATAGCGACCTCAACCTCGATGGCCAGGTTAGCCAGCAAGAACTTGAAAGCATTACGCCTTCTGACCTCGTGCACATCGATGAACGCTACCAGCTCGGGGGATCTCCACTCACGCTTGATACCATGTGGGACTATGTCGCATCGCAACTCAAAACTCAGGGACACTACCAAGGTGAAGGAGAATGTCCTGCAGACGGACTAGCCCACAACCATTCCCACTAACGTGCGCGCAGTTTCAACATTGTCCTAGTTCAGCCTAGTTGATAGGCAGCTCTAGGGTGCGAAACGAAAGCGTGCCATCCTTGGCCAACTCGACCTTGATCGTGGTGCCGGGCGGATAACTTCCGGCTAACATTTCGGAAGCGAGTGGGTTTTCTAGGTATTTTTGGATGGCTCGCTTAAGGGGTCGAGCGCCGTAGGTGGGGTCGTAGCCGAGCTTGCCTAAAAAGTCCTTGGCATCATCGGTGATGTCGAGGATGAGGTCTTTTTGCTTAAGGCGAGCGGCAAATCTCTGGAGTTGAATGTCTACGATGTGTCTGAGTTGGGCTTCATTCAAACGGTCAAAGATCACAATCTCGTCGATGCGGTTGAGAAACTCCGGGCGAAATGCAGCTTGAAGCTCCCGCATGACAGCAGAATGGATGGCATTGTTGTCGTTCAACGTCATGATGTGTTGTGAGCCAATGTTGGAGGTGAGGATGATCAACGTGTTTTTGAAATCCACCGTACGGCCCTGGCCATCTGTGAGCCGACCATCGTCGAGCACCTGGAGCAGCACGTTCCAAACATCGGGGTGAGCTTTTTCAACTTCGTCAAAAAGCACGACGGTGTAAGGACGTCGACGGATGGGTTCTGTGAGCTGGCCGCCCTCTTCGTAACCGACGTATCCTGGAGGTGCTCCGATCAAACGGGCTACCGCATGCTTTTCCATGTATTCGCTCATGTCTAAACGCAAGAGCGCATGCTCATCGTCAAATAAAAACTCTGCCAAAGCTCGAGCCAGTTCGGTTTTGCCGACGCCCGTAGGACCAAGGAACAAAAATGAACCCATGGGGCGGTTTTCTTCGCTTAGTCCTGCACGCGAGCGACGCACCGCGTTGGACACTGCCGTGATAGCCGATGCTTGCCCAACCACACGTTGATGGAGGCGATCTTCCATCTGAACCAGTTTGGCACGTTCGCCTTCAAGCATTTTGCTAACAGGAATCCCCGTCCATTTGGAGACCACCTGTGCGATGTCTTCGTCGCTGACTTCTTCTTTAAGAAAACTGCCGTCTTTTTGTACGGTGTTAAGCTCGGACTGCAATTTCTGGACAGCTTTTTCTGTGGCTGGAATGTCTCCATATTGAATGCGTGCTGCGGTTTCAAAATCTGCCATGCGTTGTGCACGCTCCAGATCCATTCTTAACTGTTCTACATCGGCTTTTTTGGCGCGAATGTCATCAATAAGCTCTTTTTCACGAAGCCACTGGGCTCGCATGCCGCTCTTTTTTTCATTAAGCTCTGCGAGCTCTTTTTCCAGATGGGTGAGGCGCTTTTTGCTGGCGTCGTCGCGTTCTTTAATCAACGCTTGCCGTTCGATTTCAAGCTGCACGATTTTGCGTTCCACGACGTCAATGGCATGGGGGACAGAGTCTATTTCCATTTTTAGTTTGGAAGCGGCTTCGTCTACCAAGTCGATGGCTTTGTCGGGTAAAAAGCGATCCGTAATGTATCGATGGGATAACAGTGCTGCGGCGACGAGTGCAGAGTCGTGAATACGAATGCCGTGGTGCACTTCGTAACGTTCTTTGAGTCCACGTAAGATCCCAATGGTGTCTTGAACGCTCGGTTCGCCGGCAAAGACAGGCTGAAACCGGCGCGCCAGTGCAGCGTCTTTTTCAATGTGTTTGCGGTATTCGTCCAGGGTGGTTGCGCCAATGCAGCGTAAGTCACCTCGTGCAAGGGCAGGTTTGAGCATGTTGCTAGCGTCCATGGCGCCTTCGGCTGCGCCTGCGCCCACCAACGTGTGAAGCTCATCGATAAAAACAATCACCTCGCCTTGGGCAGACTCAATCTCGCGCAACACGGCTTTGAGACGGTCTTCAAACTCGCCGCGGTATTTGGCGCCCGCAAGCATGCCGCCTAAATCCAAGGCTAAGAGCCGCTTCCCTTTGAGGTTTTCTGGAACATCTCCTTGGGTGATGCGTTGGGCAATGCCTTCTACGATAGCTGTTTTTCCGACTCCGGGCTCGCCGATGATGACGGGGTTATTCTTGGTGCGGCGTGACAGCACTTGCATGACACGGCGAATTTCTTCGTCGCGGCCGATAACGGGATCAATTTTCCCTTCACGGGCTAACTTAGTGAGATCCCGTGTATATTTGTCTAAGGCTTGATATTTGCCCTCCGGGTCGGGATCCGTCACGCGATGGGAACCCCGCACTTGCTGAATAGCTTCAAGCAGCGTGCTCTCGGTTAGCCCTGCTGCGTTAAGAATGGAGGCTGTCTCATCTTTGCTCTTAAGCAAAGCGAGTAGCACATGTTCCGCTGAGGTGTATTCGTCTTTAAGGGCCTGGGTTTCCTGCCAGGCACGAGTCAATACATCACGTAAGGAGCGTGACATGGCGGGTTCTGCGCCGCCTTGAATTTTGGGAAATCCGTCCAATCTGGCTTTAAGTTGGGTTTGGACATTGGCAGGGTTGACTTTGGCTTTGGTTAAAATGGCATGGGTAACGCCTGAAGGCTCTTCGAGAAGAGCAGAGAGCAGGTGTTCGGTGCGTAATTCGGGATGCCCCTGCTCAAGGGCAGTCTGTTGGGCAGCCAGCAAAGCTTCCCGCGTTTTAGTGGTAAGGCGATCTATCCGCATGTGTTCTGAACGTAATCATGCTTTAAGATCTAGGCAAGCGGTGCTCCAGTCGTTACACTTACTTTAACGTGTCCGATCGACGTGAACGGCGGGTGTCTGGTCGCTATACTATCTGGTTTGACATCAGCTACTACCGAGAGGAGGGCGATGCCAAATACGAAGGTATTTGTTACGAAATTAGCACCACGGGCATGACCATCGGGACCAAAGAAAAGCTGGTCGTTGGGGAGCATGTTCATATACGGTTTCGTGTGATTCCCGAGCATGCCAATGATGCGGCGGTGTCGGCCTCACCCATTCGGGTGATGGAGAATCCTTACGATGCTACGGATACATGGCCCTACCTGAGTGCGATTCAATTTGACGATCCCTTTCCGGAACTTGAGCCGCTTCTGGAAATTGCTGCGCAAACTCGAAACATGCGCAGATAAGCCAGGATCTTTTAGGCAGTTGCAACACGTTGATCTTGACACCTCTGGGCTGGGGAGTAGGGTGCCCGAGGCATGTCTTCAAGTTTGACACATATCTACCTCAACCGTGTGGGAATGGATCGGTTACACCCTGGGGCACTTGCTTTTTATGCATCCTTAGACCAGGTACGCACCGTTTCTCCCAGTATCGCTAAAAGCATCGCTCAAGAGCTTTATGATCAGCGCACCCACCTCAAACTGATTGCCAGTGAGAACTATTGTTCTTTAACGACGCAGCTTGCGTGCGGTAACTTGCTTACAGACAAATATGCAGAAGGTATCCCAGGCCATCGGTTTTATGCAGGGTGTGAGAACGTGGATGCCATTGAAGCCGAGGCAGCATCGCTAGCGCGTGAGCTTTTTGGAGCAGAGTATGCGTATGTTCAACCACACTCTGGAGCGGATGCAAATCTAGTTGCTTTCTTGGCTATTTTATCCGCGCGTGTTCAGGCGCCCATGCTTGAACGGTTTGGCCAGCATGATCTTTATAAACTCTCTGAGGCGGATTGGGCTTCGCTCAGGCATGAGTTTGGCAATCAGCGTTTGCTGGCCATGAATTATTATTCAGGTGGACATCTTACGCACGGATATCGGCATAATATTTCCAGCCGGCTTTTTCAGGTCGCGCATTATGGAGCAGAAGGTGAAACCGGTTTGGTGGATTTGGACCACCTTCGTGCGCAAGCCAAAGCGTATCGGCCGTTGATTCTGCTGGCGGGTTACAGTGCATATCCGCGCAAGCTAAACTTTGCCAAGCTTAGAGAGATTGCAGATGAGGTGAATGCTGTTTTGATGGTGGATATGGCACACTTTGCTGGCCTGGTTGCAGGCAAAGTGTTCCATGGCGAGTATGACCCAGTGCCTCATGCGCACGTTGTGACATCCACCACGCATAAAACCTTGCGTGGTCCTCGCGGAGGCATTGTACTTGCTAAAAAAGAGTACGCTGAATGGGTAGATAAAGGCTGTCCTGCAATATTGGGTGGGCCACTGCCTCATGTGATGGCATCCAAAGCCATTGCATTGCGTGAAGCGCTCTCACCTGCATTTCGCGCTTATGCTCAGCGTATCGTAGATAACGCCAAGACGCTTGCTTCTGCGTTGACCGACCAAGGGGTACCTGTCCTGACGAATGGAACAGACAATCATATTGTTCTTACGAATGTCGACAAAGGGTTTGGTTTGACAGGCCGGCAGGCCGAAACCGCGCTTCGTGAGTGTCACATGACGCTTAATCGTAACTCTTTGCCTGATGATCCGAATGGAGCTTGGTATACCAGTGGGCTGCGGTTGGGGACTCCTGCGCTTAGTACGTTAGGAATGGGCGAGACCCATATGAAAGAGATAGCAAGCCTTATCAAGCATGTCCTAAGTCACACAACGCCTGCAGTGCTGACTCAGGGCGAGCGTAAAGGGCAAAAAAGCTTGGCAAAATATACTCTGCCGCCCCATGTGCGCGAAGAAGCACATGCCAGGGTTAATGCGATGATGCAAGACTACAAGCCTTATCCGGAATTGGAGCTCGATATCTTAAAAGAGGGCGGCCTTTATTAACACGTGTTTACTCAGTGTTTGAGGCTTGCGCTCATTGTGGGACAAAAGGGGTTACATCAACTGGTTTATCTGTCGGCTGGTGCAATAAATACGCTTTCAGTTGACGAAGTTCGTGTGCCAGCGGTTGCAAATGTAGCCCATGTTCGATGGCAATGAGGCTTGCATCAAACATCCCGAACGAGGCGTAGTATAAAGCATCCATGTAGTGCAGCCAGAGCAGCTGTTGTGCGGTTTCATGATACGCGAGCTGGGATGATCCAAGCGAGCGATACATGCGATCGTACAGTGCTTCTTGAGCACGATGGGCAATGTGTACATCCGTCGTGGTGGCTCCTCCAGGCAGCACTTGGTAAAGAAGTCCCCACGGGGCAAGTGACCGTGTTAAGTCTGTAAGGATTCTTGTATCCATTTCGACGAATAGAGGTCGAATAGCCGCGAGAGATTCCAACTCCGAAACTTGAAATTTTCCTGACTGTTGATAGGCCATGAGTAAGTCATGCAGTGCAGGTGTACGTTTGGTGAGCTGTGATTGCATCCCCGGGTAAGATAGCAACGGCACTGGAACGATTTCGATGTCTGGACGAAGCTGCTCTGTAGCTTCGCCGCTCCAGTACTGAAACAAAGTTGCGGGTGTATGAACCAGTACAATCGACTTTGGTGGTAAGTCGCGTCGGCGTGGATCTGCGAACACGTCTGTAGCATTGAATGAAGAGCGCAGCGAAGATACCGAAAGTGTATGAAACGCGTGAAATCCGGATGCCAGTAGCAAGACTACCACACAAAGTGTCGTGTAACGCTGGATGCGATTCAGTCCATAGTCTTCTGCTAAACGCAAAAGGGTAGCTATAAAGCTCAGTGCTCCAGCAACCAGAGCAACATGTGCCATCATGAGATAACCTAAAGCGTCCGGATTGGACCTCACAAATCCAAGCCACGCTCGTGCACCCACAAACACGATCAACATGATGGAAAAAACGGCGGCTAAACGCCGTGTGATGGGTATTCGCCAAAGTGTGTACAGGCCAAGGAACGCAAGGATCACTACGCTCCAGTGCAGGCTCATCACAAGTTGTACCCACACATCTAAAAAGCGTTCGGTAAAAGGTTGTGGTACGCCGGAGCCCGTGTTTTTTTGAAAAGCCCGCGCACTGATAAGCCATATAAAATTAGAGAATGTGTTGGGTTTTCCTAAATTGAGGAAAGGGTCTGCATTTGCACGTAAAGGAAGGTAAGCGTACGTGAATAGACCAAGACTCACGGCTACAAAAGACCATGCGATGGATCGGACACGGTGCTGCTTGCACACAAGCCATGCGGTAGGCGCCAGAGCAGGAACCATAAGAAACGCTAGAAAGTGATGGTTGGCGAGAGCGAGCCCCCAGAGCAAAGCGAGCTGATACAGTGGCCGTGCGTCACGGCCTGCACATGATTCAATCACCAGAGCGCGTTCCAGCATCCAGCAAGACAATGCTGCCTGCAAAGCGTAGACTTCAGGATGGCTGGCTTGGATCCACCACGCGTAAGAACCGGCACACCACAGACTTGCCGCGAAGGCCAATACGAGGCGTGGAGTTTCCCGGCGCAGTCCTAACCACTGATTCAGGCGTTCAAACGTGAAAAACAGTGCTAGCGCGGAAGCCGCGGCACACATTCCACAGACCCAAGCTACGCGTAGTTGAAGCGGGCCTAGAGGAAGCCAGCGCAGTAAGCCGTTGATAATAGCCGCCAACGGGTGACCAGGCGGGTGTGCGATACCAAGCCCTAGTGAAACTGCAACAAATTCACCTGAATCCAGCCAATAATCATAGGCGGATGCAAAGCAAATATACCCAAGCAGCGGGAGACCAAAAGATAGGCAACCAAAGAGTGTTTTTCTACTGGTGCAGAGCACCCGTGGCATTGTACACTAATCGGCCATGAGCACCTTACTACTTACACAAAGTCAAATCCGTAACCTACTCGATATGAAGGCCGTCTTCGAAGCTGTTGAAGGCGTGTTTGGCGCGCACGGTCGTAGCGAAACCCTTATGCCTTCTAAAATTTACTTGTCTTTACCTCAGGGTGGAGATTTTCGCGCGATGCCTTCTTATATGGAGGGAGCTGCAGGGTTGAAATGGGTCAATGCACACCCCCATAATCCGAAACGCCACAATTTACCTACCGTGATGGCGCTTTTTGTGCTCAATGATCCGGATACAGCGTTGCCACTTGCGGTGATGGATGCAACGCTAATCACAGCCTACCGTACGGGCGCCGCCGCCGGAGTGGCATCGAAATACCTTGCACGCAAAGATGCAAAAACCATTGGCTTTGTGGGCTCTGGCGTTCAAGCTCGGTTTGCGTTGGATGCACATCGACTGGCTTTTGGTAATTTGGAAGTAGTGTGTGCTGATGCAACTCCTGAAGCTGCTGCCGCATTTGCGAAGGAGTCTGGAGGGAAAGTAGTCAGTGTAGAAGAAGCATGTGCATGTGACATTGTATGCACGACCACTCCTTCGCGTAAGCCTGTTGTACAACGGAGCTGGCTTGCTCAAGGCTGTCACATTAATGCAATGGGCGCAGATGCCCCTGGTAAGCAAGAACTCGATTCTGCCATTCTACTTGAAGCAGGCGTATATGTTGATGATATCGAGCAAGCAAGCCACAGCGGTGAGATCAACGTTCCCATTCACGATGGAAAGTTTAAATCGGAAGACATCAAGGGCACGCTTGGTGGCGTCATTGCAAAGAAGGCTTCTGGACGCCAAGCCAATGAAGTCACCGTGTTTGATTCCACGGGGCTTGCAGTGCAGGATTTAGCGGTGGCTAAGCTTCTTTACACTCGAGCCCGTGCTCAAAAGATCGGGTCTGAAATAGACTTTTTGAGTTAGTACTCTCTAGCGAACGGCAAGTGCGTCGCTTGGGTTATAGAATGTCATTGGGTAAATAACCCGGACAGGGCGACCGCCGTGAGGTTTGGGGAACTGCCAACGTGCCATTTCTTGAAGCAAACAGCTTTCCACGAAAGGTAGCTTGTGAGTCGCTTTGATCACTTGTAAGCCTTTAATTTTTCCGTTCGGACGCACATCAAATCCTATGGTGACACGGTAGGGACCTGCATTATTGTCGCTGGTGCCGAGCATATAACATGCACTCATTTTCATTTGATGCAGGCTAGCAACTTCAGAGATAGCGTTGCGTGGGAGTGGATCTGCAAACTTAGGCTCAGCCAGGGCAAGCGTTGGTGTATGCACTAACACAAGTGCAAAAAGAAGTCGCAGTAACCTAGTTTGAACGTACTTCACACCATGTGCTGTGTGCATTGCTAACGTAACTAGGTGTGACATCAATATCATAGTGAGCAATGAATATGCCAACAACAACGTTGCGGCATATGTATTAACTTATCATTGCTTTCGATGCATAGCCACGGGTTTTTGCAAAATACACATGCACTTACATCTGCATTCACCGTGTGCTTGTGTGAGTTTATTGTGGGTCTGATGACCCTAGGTCATCACCTGTGTGATGTCCAAACGTCCCCAGTGAGTGAGCATCACATCAAATGGGGAAGTGCATCCCTCAGGGTTGGGTATTTGACTGAAAATTCAGCTGAGAGTAATCGCAAAGGGCGCACTTTGCAGCTCGCTAATACTAAACTGTCAGCAGCTTCGCCTAGCACCGCGCGCAATACCAATTTTGGCACACGAACCAAAGCAGGTCGATGGAGTTGTTTACTTACAAGGTGGGAGAGTTGTACCTGTTGGATGGGTTCGGGAGCCGTGAAGTTGTAGATGCCATGGGCTGTGGGATCATGAGCAAGGTGCAACATGGCTGATGCAAGGTCCTCTGCGTCGATCCAGGAATACCATTGCTGACCATTGCCGAGCTTTCCACCTACGCCGAGCCTGAAAGGTAAAAGCATGGCACGCCATGCAGGCGCTTCTTTGGCGAGCACTAACCCAATGCGGGCAATGATTAAACGAGGAGTCTTTCCTGAAGTCAGAGTGATTTGTCTTGCTGCGCTTTCCCATTGTTGGCAGAGGTCAGCCAAAAACCAGTTTTTTGCGGCATCGCTTTCCTCTGTGACTTCTTCTTCCCCGCGATCTCCGTAATAGCCGATGGCGGATGCTTGAATCCATACATCGGGAGGATTGGTGCATGCTTGATACGCCTTCACCAACGCAGATGTTGCATCAAGACGGCTTTGAAGCAGTGTTTTTTTTCTGGCAGTCGACAACCGACCATGAGCGATTGATGCGCCTGCAAGATTGACGATAATGCGCGCGCCTTCTAGAGCTGCGGTTGTGTTTGGCTCACTTTCTTGAGTTCCTGGACTCCATTGAAAAAGTTCAATATCCGTAGAGACATTTTCTTGTGTTGCACGTCGACTGAGCACACGGAAACGAAAGTTGTGCTGTCTAGCATGTGCGATGAGGGAAGAACCGACAATGCCACTTGCGCCAGCAATTGTCATAATGGGCGTGATGGATGGGTGCATAGAAGCGGGATGTGCAACTATTGTAGCGATTTCTAGGCTGTGTTAGCTAGACATGAAGTGAGGGAATTTATGAGGACCTTTTATGCGATAGGGTTGAGCGTTTTAATAGGGTTGAGTGGTGGCAGTCAGGCATGGGCTCAGGCTTCTCCGGCAGAAGCTTCACCACCACCTCCGGCATCGGAAACACCCACCACAGTGGAGTTACGATCACCGCCACCTGAACCCCCGCCGCCTCCGCCACCACCGCGTCAATACGAGCATACCTACGATGCAGAGAATCCCCCTGCGCAGTACTATGAAGAAACCCAGCAAACCCGTGATCGTTTTGGTCAAGCGTCGGTATACTTGGGTGTTCCTGTATGGCTATCCGACGCAGGTGACTCGTTGTCTCCAGGATTTAGTTTGGAAGGCCGTTTTGGTTTTGATTTGGGATACATTGTACCTGAAGTTGGGCTGGGGGGGCAGACCAATTGGTTTGATGACTCGGTTCGTAGTGACGGCGGACTTGATGCGTTTTGGTTAACTGCAGGTGTACGCTTTCAATGGCTTAACCCAAGCATTGTGACGCCGTTTGCATCGGCTGCTTTTGATATGAATTGGTGGCATGTGAGTGGTGATGTCAACATCGCATGTGGGTATTACTATTGTACGACGGTGGATAACTATGAATTTGCGCCCGGCTTTAGCAGTCGTGCCGGTGTGGCTTTCCAAATTCACCGCATGATTGGCCTTGAACTGGGCGTGCGCCTAGCCATGACCTTTGAGGGCAATGTATTCAATAGTGCCGAGAGTTGGCTTTCACCGTTTTTTGGCGGAACCTTTTATTTCTAAGCGTTCAACAAGGGCCTGAATGCTTAGGTTTACTCGAGCGATCGAATCTTAAGCTCAGCCAAAAGCTCTGCAGAAACGTAATCCGGTGCTCCTGTCATCAGGTCGTTGGCTTTTTGCGTCTTGGGAAATGGGATAACCTCACGCAGAGACTCGGCGCCTGTGAGGAGCATCACCAGCCGATCCATTCCAATGGCAATACCACCGTGAGGCGGTGCGCCGTAACGCAATGCATCTAACAAAAACCCAAACTTGGCACGTGCTTCGTTTGCTGAAATACCAATCGCGTTAAACACTTTGGCCTGAACTTCAGGATCATGCAGGCGAATAGAACCTCCTGCGATCTCAAAGCCGTTCAAGACCAGATCGTAACGGTAGCAAAGAACATTTCCGTAATCATTTTCGAGCAAAGACAGGCAGTCTTCATGTGGCTTGGTGAATGGATGGTGGGCTGCTACCCAGCGCTTCTGTTCTTGGTCGTAATCAAACAGGGGTGGATTGACTACCCATAGGAATTTCCATTGATCGCCAGAGCCCACTTCGGGAATAAGTTCTAGCTTCTTACCGAGGTGCACACGCAAGTTTGCCATGATGGTGTGCACCTGCGCTGTAGGTCCGAATTGAAACAAAATCGTGTCGCCTGGCTGTGCTCCAGTGGCTTCGTTAACCGCGTGACGAAATTGGTCTGTAACGCTTTTGGCCAAAGGACTCTGTACCCAAGAACCACCTTCGCCGAGTTTAGCGCGTGCTAAGCCCTTGGCGCCCATGCTTGCGACATATTTTTCGAGCTTTTCAATATCGGAACGGGAGAAATTGGCAGTGGCTGGCACGACCATGGCCTTGACGATCTCCTGGGGTAAATCTTGGCGGTATTGGCCACTTTTAAATTTTGCAGCTATGGGTGCAAGTAAGGGAAGCCCGCCACCGTCGTGTTCTATGGTGAGTCTAGTGAGATCCGTTTGCTCAAGGCCAAAGCGAAGGTCAGGTTTGTCATTACCAAAACGTTGCATGGATTCGGCGTAATCCATCCGAGGGAATTTTCCTTCTGGATACAGTTCACGCAGATCCATGCCCAATGCATCGCTAAACACGCGGAAGATCAAACCTTCGACGATGTTAAAGATATCGTCTTGGTTGACAAAACTCATCTCTAGGTCGATCTGAGTAAATTCGGGTTGTCGATCGAGGCGCTGGTCTTCATCACGAAAACACTTAACTATTTGAAAATAGCGGTCGAATCCGGCAACCATGAAAAGTTGTTTAAACAGTTGTGGACTTTCTGCGAGGGAATAAAATTTGCCGGAATGATGTCGGGAAGGCACCAAAAAGTTACGTGCGCCACCAGGCGTATATTTTACAATCACCGGTGTCTCAAGTTCTAAGAAACCGTGATCACTCAAAAAATTGCGAGTGCCCTGATTGACAGTGTGTCGTGTTTTGAGCACGCGTTGCAGTTTAGGACGTCGTAAATCAAGGTAGCGATATTCGAGGCGTTTTTCCTCATGCGTGTCGAGGGCGTCTTCAATGACGAACGGTGGGGTTTCACTTCGATTGAAAACCGTGACGTCGGTAGCTAGGACCTCGATTTCTCCAGTTTCGAGTCGAGGATTACGCATCTGGCCCCGATCACGCACCGTGCCTTGGATACCCAGCACCCACTCGCTTCGGGCGGCATCGGCAACGGAAAATGCGTCGCGGTTGGTTGCAGGATCAAATACCACCTGAGTAATGCCATCTCGATCGCGTAAGTCGATAAAGATACAGCCACCGTGATCCCTGCGTCCTTGGACCCATCCAAAAAGCACGACAGACTGTTCGACGTGATGCTGGCGGAGTGCTCCGCAGGAGTGGGTTCGTTTGAGTTCTTCGATGAATTTAGCCATGTTCCTTTGGGCTTCTAGGCTCAGTCGCTTACGGCGTCAAGTCGTGACAGACGGCAAGATTTTTTATAGGATTTCGGCCATTGGAGCGAAAAAATGGCTAAGTCCGAAGCAATCAATTGTTCAATGTGTGGTTTTAGAAATGACGCGGGCACTGAGCGTTGTGTTTCCTGTGGAGCCAAAGTGCTCCCGTTTATGAGTGGCTACGAAGACAGCGAAACATCGCATCGTTACCAGCAAGATGGTTTTAGTTGGCGTTGGGCTGCCAGCTCAGTCATAGGTTTTGTGGTGGCAGAGCTTATGGTATTGATAGTGTTGCCGCGAATTATGCCAGTGTTTGACCCCATGGGTATTACAGGACTTGTTGTTTCTGTAGGCATTTGGTTTATCGGTGGGATGATCGTGGGTTTAATTTCTCCAGGGAAAACATTTGCCGAGCCAGTGGTTGCTGCTCTTTTGGTCATGGGCCCTACCATTGGATTTCAAATGTGGATCACGCCTGAAGGGTTTGATTCGTCGCTATTGGCCTATCTCATCGTGGGAATATTAGGCGCGATGTGGACACTGTTTGGAGCATTTTTCGGTGAAAAAATGCAGATGTCTCGACACGGCTAGATACGCCAACGCAGCGCAAACGCAGGGACTAAACTGATTCCTGAAAATGTGGAGTCTTGGTTCTCCAATTGAGTATGAAACGATTCATAGTAAGCAGTTATCTCTAAGATCCCATGAAAGTTACGAAATCCAAGGGCCATACCGGCGACTAATCCTGTACGCCAGGCAAACCCAGAAAAATCTGACTGGGGCGTCGTACCGCTGGCGCCAAGATCTCCACCAAAGCGTTCGATGCCTCCGCGCACACCAGCCCAAAACTCGTAGAGGCTTGCCCAATCAATCCCAATAACGAGTGGCACATCCACGCCGTAATGATGAGCATCGCCATCGTTGTCTTGAACGATGCCACCCGTGGCGCCAAGTCCGCCCATCAATTGCACGCGTGGCCAATGGTTAAAGCCTCCAGGTTCAAGTTCCAGAGCTGCACGCAACGCAGAGCGTATCGAAGCACCAGCAATGGTCACTTCAAGATCCATTTCTGGGCTTAACCCATACCGAGCCATGCCCACTGGAATGACCCCGCCTGATTGAGCCAATGCCAGCCATTGTTGGGCAAGGTCTTGAGGATTGTTTTCAGGGGCAAGATCTCCCAAAGGTATGCGACTGCTCGCCCCCATATGAAATGCGGCGCGATTTTCTGGGGTAAGCCGTCCACCACTGAATGCAGGTGTAGCCGACACGCAGCCTGTAAGCTCTATCAGCATGCATACCGCGAGGCAGCTATGGAGGCGTATCATCCATCCACCACGATAGGCAGATGCTTGAGTTTGGAAGCCAGTGAGGAGTTATCAGCGTGGTCCTGGGGAAGTAGATCGGCAAGCAGGTCATAATCTGCTGCGGTCGTGACTTTGGCTTGTCGAAGTTCTCCTGGTTGAGCGATGCCGTTGGTCAAATATACTTTTCCATCGATTTCTGGAGCTTGCCCGCGATGACGGCCTTCTAAAAGAAATTCACTTTCATCGCTGGGGCCTTCGACAAGCACCTCGATGGTGCGTCCAATTAAGGATTCTTGTTTGTGTTTGCTGATAATGCGCTGCACCTGCATCAATTCATCTGCTCGTGCTTGTGCAACGTCGCGAGGAACGCTGTCAGACATGTGACCACTGGGAGTGCCTTCTTCGGATGAATATAAAAAGACACCTACACTATCAAACTTAGCCCACTCCACAAAACGGCATAATTCTTTGAAATCCGCATCGGTTTCGCCAGGGTGTCCAAGAATAAATGCAGTGCGCAGAGTCAGCTGAGGGATACTTTCGCGTAGTTTTTCGACGACACGATAGAGGCGATCGCCGCCATGGCCGCGCTGCATCCGACGCAAGATCCCGTCCGAGGCATGTTGCAGAGGCATGTCGATGTAAGGCAGCAGTGAAGGATGGTTATTGAAAAGTCTTAAAAGCTCTGGTGCAAGCGTTTCAGGGTAGAGGTAAAATAAGCGCAGCCATCGTAGATCTTCGATGGAAGCCAAAGCTTTCAATAGGTCTTGTAAGGAGCTTCGTGGTTGGCAGTCTCGTCCATAGGCGATGGTGTCTTGGCTGATCATGTTGATTTCGACAGCACCCTGTTGCACCAGCGTGTTTATTTCTTGGACAATGTCCTTCACAGGCCTGGATCGCTGTTTGCCACGAATGCCAGGGATGGCGCAGAAACTGCACGTGCGGTTGCACCCCTCGGCAATTTTCACAAACACGCTGTGTGCTTGTGTGGAAATATGGCGAGGATCGCTGCTTTGATAAACGTAATTGGCAGGGTTTCCGACCAGAATCCGTGGCGCTGAGGTTGTAAGGACGTCTCTAAGCTTCAGCATGTCGCTGGAGCCAAGGAAATGGTCTACCTCAGGCAGTTGAAGTGCGAGTTCTTTGGAATATCTCTGGGATAAACAACCTGTGACAATCAGGCGTTGGCACTGTCCCATGGTTTTGTAACGCGCCATTTCCAGGATCGTGTCGATGGACTCTTCTTTGGCCGCATCGATGAAACCACACGTATTGATAACAATGACTTCTGCTTGCTCTGCGTGCGGGACAAGTTCAAACCCTGCTGCTTCGCTGACGCCCAGCATGATTTCGGTATCCACCCGATTTTTAGGGCATCCGAGCGAAATAAAATGAACGGTTTTGGCGGTCACAAAGGGAGGTTATAGCATGAACCATGAGCACGTCGATGTCGCGATAACCGCAAGAATATCCACGGGATGCCATGACGCAAGGCCATGGTTTTTAAGAACAACACACGCTTTTGACCGCCATGGGTCGCAGTTGCTACCCTAGGCGTGTTTATGTCTCTTTCGCTACGTGTTTTAGGTTGCCACGGTGGAGAAACCAAAGACCACCGTACCTCAGCGTTTCTCATCAATGACCGAGTAGCCATGGATGCAGGCTTCATCACGGGAGCATTGACCCTCGAAGAGCAAAAGCGCATCGAGGTTGTATTGGTGAGTCATGCGCATATGGATCACGTGCGGGATCTGGCAACAATTGCGGACAATCGCTGTCAGCAGGGAGGGCCACCACTAACCATTGCCGCAACTTCTGCGACCATCGATGCGCTCAAAACACACTTTTTTAATGGGAAGCTGTGGCCTGATTTTACTCAGATCGAAACACTTTACGGACCTACGGTTCGTTTCGAAGCATTGGAACCAGAAGTTCCACAAGAACTTGCCGGATTTAACGTGCAAGCGGTCATGGTTGACCACACGGTGGAAACATCAGCATTTATTGTTGAACAAGATTCGTTAGCACTTGCCTATAGTGGTGATACTGGCCCGACCAACCGACTGTGGGAGGTGCTTTCGGCACAACAGCACTTGCAGGCTCTTCTGATAGAAACATCGTTTCCCGATGAACGTGCTGACCTGGCTCGGGTTTCTGGGCATCATACACCGAGTACACTTCAAAGCGATCTATTAAAGCTGCGTGGGCATGCTGGATTACCGATCTTGGTGTTTCATATCAAGCCTGTATTTCAAACACAGGTTGAAGAACAGCTTGAAAATTTACGCAACCCAGATCTTGTCGTTCTCAAACTTGGCGATCAGTTTAAGTTTTAGACGGTGATGGCTTAGACGTTAAAACGAAAATGCATCACGTCACCGTCTTGAACGGTGTAGTCTTTGCCCTCAGTAGCCATTTTACCTGCATTGCGACAGGCAACTTCACTTCCAAGCTCGATCCAGTCTTGCCACTTGATGACTTCTGCACGAATAAAGCCACGCTCGAAATCTGTGTGGATTTCGCCGGCAGCTTGAGGAGCTTTTGTTTCCTTGCGAATGGTCCAGGAGCGAACTTCTTGCTTTCCTGCGGTGAAATACGTGATCAAGTCAAGCATGCGATAGCCCGTACGAATGACGTTATGCAAGGAGGGCTCATTGAGGCCGACTGAGCTTAAAAAATCTTGGCGTTCTTCGGGAGGCAGTTGCATGATCTCGGCTTCGATAGCTGCACATATGACTGTAACTTGGGTGTTTTCCGCTTCAGCACGTGTGCGTAATTGTTGCACGAATGGATCGCGATCACTACTTCCAAGCTGTGCTTCGCTTACATTGGCCACATAAAACAACGGCTTGGACGTTAGCAAAAAAAGCTCGCGAACCAGTTCGGTTTCTTCGTCGTCTTTAATAGACACGCTTGAAGCTCGTGCTCCTGCATCTAAGGCTGCTGCAAGGCGCTCATAAAGGTCAGCGGCTTTTTTCTCTTTAGGATTACCGTTTTTTGAGTTTTTCTTGGCCTTATCGAGTCTTTTTTGCACCGTCTCAAGGTCTTTTAGTACCAGTTCTGTTTGTATGGTATCCACATCGGCCAGTGGATCAATACGGCCTTCGACATGCACAATATTGGGATCTTCAAAACAACGCACCACATGTGCAATCGCGCTTACTTCGCGAATGTGGCTCAAAAATGCGTTACCTTTGCCTTCGCCTTGCGATGCGCCTTTAACCAGGCCCGCAATATCGACAAAATCCACCGTGGCTGGGACTTGCTTGTTGGGCTCTACTTTGGCGACCAAGGCGTCAAAACGCGGGTCAGGCACAGTTACCACGGCAACATTGGGCTCAATGGTACAAAATGCATAGTTTGCAGCTTCGGCCTGTTTGGAAGACAAAGCGTTAAACAGAGTCGATTTTCCAATATTGGGTAGACCTACAATGCCGATGGATAAACGCACGCCAGGCCGGATAGCGCGACTTCAGAAAACGCGCAAGTCATTCTGGCACTTCTGCGCAGTTTATCTAGGCATTCTAGTGGGCTTTATGCTGTGGACCTTTGCCTCGAAGGTGGCCTTTGCACAGTCACCTGAAAAAGCAGCGCCTAAGGTAGAGCCCCCTGAGCTTACGCAGTTTGTTGAGGCAGAGTATCCGCCTGGGGAACAAGAAGAAGCTGTCGTTGAGATGGCGTTGACCATTTCGGTGTTAGGCGCGGTCACCAAAGTGGAGATTCTGCGTTCTTCGGGAGAGGCGTTTGATCGCGCTGCAGAAAATGCCGCAAAAGCTTTTAAGTTTCAGCCAGCACGCGTGAATGGCAAGCCTGTGGCTTCCAGAATTACCTATCGTTACGTATTTGAGATTCGTGAAAAAAAAATCATAAAAAAGGTGGAGCAACCTGCTCCTGAAACCACAGCACCTGTGGTTACTCCAACACAAGATCGCGATGCGTTTACGGCTACAGCGCGGGTAGATGCCCAGCCACGGGAGACAACACGCCACACGATTGATTCAGAAGTGTTGGTACGGGTGCCAGGTACCCGTGGCGATCCATTGCGGGCCGTTGAGCTGTTGCCTGGGGTTGGCAGACCGCCTTTCACTACGGGGGCACTTATTGTGCGTGGCAGTGCACCCGGAGACAGCCAGTTTTTACTTGAAGGGTTGCCGCTGCCGCTGTTGTACCACTTTGGTGGCCTTACCAGTGTGGTGCACCCTCGCTTGTTAGATCGTATCGATTTTTATCCGGGCAATTTTGGGGCTAAGTATGGTCGCCGTACGGGTGGCATTTTAGATGTCACGTTACGAGACCCAAAAGACGATGCATTGCATGGGGTGTTTGATCTCAATGTGATTGACGTTTCAGCGATGGTCGAAGGACCTGTAGGAGATCGAGGCAGTTTTGCTGTGGCTGCCCGGCGAAGTCATGTGGACGTGGTGTTGGAAGCGGTGGTGCCAGATGATAACGATGTTGGCATTGTAGCAGCGCCTGTCTACTGGGATTACCAGGGCGTGTTCAATTACAAGCTGACGTCGCATGATCAAATACGACTGTTAGTTTATGGCAGTCGAGATACCATGCGACTGTTATTTCAGGATCCTGCTCAAAGTGATCCGGTGTTTCGAGGAAATTTTGGATTACGCACAGAATTTCATCGGGTGCATACAAGCTGGTTTCATAGGTTCTCTAAGGAATTTCAGCAAAAAACGGATCTAGCGGTAGGACTTTCGGAGCTTGAGTTTCAGTTTGGCAGCGATTTGCAGTTTGAAATTTCAAGCATAGAGATCTTGGGACGATCTGAATGGAGCTGGCAATTATCTGAAACTGTGCAGTTGATAGGTGGGCTAGATATTCGTGCACAGCCTTCAAACTTTCTTTACCGTGGTCCGCAACCCACTCAGGAAGAAGGCAGCCCGGGAAATGGAATCAGTGGGCGAGATCCGATAAGTACGCAAGCCTTAGTGTTGGGTAAGGGCGATATAGTTGTGTTTGAACCCGCAGCCTACGTGACAGCGGATTTGAGGCCCATCGATCCTTTGCAAGTGATCCTTGGGTTGCGGCTGGACTGGTTTGGGATGATTCAGCAATGGGCACTCGATCCTAGAGCGGTGGTCCGTTATGCGCTTACCGATCAAACCACCCTCAAAGCAGGCGTGGGCGCCTATAGCCAGTCTCCTGCTGTGCAAGAGGCATCCACACAATTTGGCAATCCTCGTTTGGACCCTATTCGATCGTTGCACGTGAGTACTGGAGTAGAACAAAAATTCAACAAAACCTATTCGGTGGGCGCCGAGGTTTTTTATAAATACTTGTGGGATCGGGCAGTCAATACCGTAGGGGCTATGCCACCCTATTTTATCAATGACGGTATAGGAAAAATTTATGGCCTAGAGTTTCTGGCGAGAGCAGAGCCAGTTGGGCGGTTCTTTGGGTTTGTTTCTTACACGCTTTCGCGAAGTGAACGTCGTGAGAGAGCAGAAGCATGGCGTCTGTTTGACTTTGATCAAACTCACATTCTGACGGTCTCTGGTGTGTATAAGCTTGGTTCAGGTTGGGAGGCTGGTGCGACATTTCGGCTAGTCACTGGAAATCCATTTACGCCGATTACGACGGGCGTATATGATGCTAACGTCGATGTTTATCAGCCTGTCTATGGCTCGATTAATTCCAAGCGCAATCCCATGTTTCATCGTTTGGATGTTCGCATAGAAAAGCAGTGGAAGTTTCGATATTGGCAGCTTGCGCTCTACCTCGATGTGCAAAACATCTATAACGCTGAGAATCCCGAGGGCATGGTATACAACTACGACTTTACTGAGGCAGCCAAAATCCGTGGATTGCCTATCATTCCAAGTTTAGGTGTACGAGGTGAGTTTTGATCCGAACCTGCTTTGTTTTAGTAGTAAGTATAATGATTGCAGGTTGTGGTCCAAGCTTCGATCCAGCTTCGTCAATTACCAAGCCACGGATCTTAGGCGCCAAGGTTCAGCTTAGTGATGATTCCACCATCGCCTGGCCTGAGCCAGGCGAGCAAGTTCATCTTGAGTGGTTGGGGGTCGATCCTCTCAATACGCCTGCATTCGAATGGGGATTTGGTACGTGTGTTGCAGCGCCTACGTTAAGTGGAGGGCAATTGTGCCAAGCCACACCCTTTGATTTGGTCGAAAGCCAAGGACAAACACCGGTTTATGATTTTACGGTGCCTGATGCGGGAATGCTTTCAAATGCCCAGAGTCTTTTGGTTGCTGGGGCACTATGCGCACATGGTCAACTATCCATTCAAGGGGGAAGTAGTTTTGAAGATTTGGGATCAAATCCCGACGTGTTCAAACGTCTTGAAGAAGCTGTACAGTGCGAAGGACTTAACGCTGAGCGCATTTTGGTGAGTTTGCTAGTGCCGTTAAAAACCAGCGATGAGCAAAATCATCATCCGGATATGACTCAAGTCCCTATCCATCTAGGTGATGACATCTGGTCTTTGCAAAGTGGGGATGCCACAAACACACAGGAGGCTTGTGCATCTCAAGAGGAATCTGTTGTGCCGAGGGTCCCAGCGGATGGCGACGAGGTGACGCTAGGGCTCCATTTTGATGGACGAGAACGCGAATTTTACCATTCTACTGAGATGGGCGATACCGAGGCGCGAGAATTGCTGCAATTATCACACTTTGCGACGGCGGGGAGCCTTTCTGACGAGTTTTCTGTCATCGAATCGGATGCGGGAGACGACAACGTGGTGGAACTTAGTTGGGAGCCGCCTTCTTCGGAAAAAGTGCCAGCACAAGGCATGTTGGTGCATTTTTATTTTGTAGCCAGGGATCGGCGTGGCGGCGTGGACTGGACAGTACGCAGCATTTGCGTTCCATCGGTGTTAGAGTAGCGTTCTCATGGTGGATCGAATTGGCAACTGTAGAATCCTAAGCGAAATCGGAAGCGGTGGCATGGCTGTTGTGTACAAAGCCGTGCAGGAGCCGCTTGGCCGAGTCGTGGCAGTCAAAGCACTCAAGCCATCCATTGCTGTGGACAGTCAGTTTGCCAAGCGGTTTGAACGTGAGGCGCATTTTATGGCGTCGCTTCAACATGAGAACATTTTACATGTGTATGATTTCATCAAAGAGCGCGGCACCATGCACATCATCATGGAGTATGTCGAAGGGATTGATCTTTACGATTTACTCGAACGTGCACCACGCTTGCCAATCGAAGTCTCTGCGATCATTGCACTGCAAGTGGTCCGAGCTTTGGACTATGCGCACTTTCGCGGGATCATTCATAGAGATATCAAACCGGCCAATGTGATCATTTCACATCGCGGTGAAGTAAAACTGATGGATTTCGGAATTGCCCGTGATGATACGCTGGCGGATCTCACGGAAACAGGCACGGGACTTGGTACCCCGAGTTATATGAGTCCAGAACAAATTCTGGGAGATAAACTGGATTTTCGTAGTGACATCTTCTCGTTAGGCATTGTGCTTTATCAAATGATCGTGGGGCGTAAGCCATTTGTGGAAGACGATACGCGAACGGTCATGCAGAAGATTCGATTAGATCGTTATACAAGTCCGCGTAAACTTAACTCAACGGTACCGAGAGCGATGGAGCGAATTTTAGCGCGTTGTATGGAGAAAATGCCAGCGAATCGATATCCATCCACACAATCATTGATTGATGATCTGACAGAATTTCTCGCCAACCGTATTACCACAAACTATAACGCACGCTTGGTCATGTACCTGAGAGAAGTTGGTGCGATTTCGGATGTTGAAGCTGAGGAGATTCTTGCAGCCGGAGCTCCAAGAGGGCCGCGTTCACCGCGGGGCGATCGAAGCTTATTACGACAAATGACGATGGTGCAAGGTATTCTTTTAGCAGCAGCGGTGGTGAGCGGAACAGTGATTCAGATGGCCAATGGTGGGTTAAATAAGGAGGAACAGTCTGCCAATGCCTCTGCATGGGTAGCCTCACAGCCGATGGGCACACTAAAACTTGTTGTAGATCCGTGGGCGGAGGTTTATGTCAATGGCAAGTATGTTGCCACAACGCCCATGGCACGCGGGGTGTCTCTTCCGCCAGGAAAGTATTTCCTCCAGCTTAAAAATCCATATTATAGCGATGGGGAATATGAAGCGATCATTCATCAGAATGAAACCAAGGTGCTTGAGGTGAAGTTAAAAAGAAGAGACACTGCTTCATCATTCCACGACATTTCCGGAGATACGCCATCGGCTCTGAAGGCTCCCTGATGAAACGACAAATAGTTGCATATGGCATATGGGCTCTTGGGCTCAGTTTCACAATTTCAAGTGATACCGCCCAAGCGCAGGTGGGATCTTTTGTTCATGTTGTGAAGCAAGGTGAAACGTTAGCATCCATTGCTCAGCGTTTTTACGGTGACGCACTGTTTGAAAAAGTTCTGGTCACCGAAAACGGGCTTTCTGGGTATGATGGTGTTTCCATTGCGCCTGGAATGCGCATCGTGATTCCTTACAGTGCCTATTATCGCGTGGCGCGTGGAGATAGCTGGAACAAACTCGGCGAGCAATTTTATGGTGCAGCTGAACGTGGCAGTATTTTGCCCTTAGTAAATGGGCTTAGCAAAGACAATCCTCCAGAACAAAACGCTCAAATACTAATTCCTTATGCCGTGCGGCACATTGCGGACCAACGGGATGATTTGGCGAGCATTTGTGAGGCGTATTTTGGATCGACTGAAAATGTGGGGTTGTTACGCAAATTTAACCGACTTAGTCGCAATCGTTTGAAAAAATCTCAACTCATTTTAGTTCCTATTCCAAAGCTTTTATTGAGTGATCAAGGGCGTAAGATTATTGAAGAACTAACAGGGATTGTTCTGGCAAACAGTTCTGTTCGTACGCTGCAAGACCAAAGTGCGCAACGAATCGCTCAGTTGCGCGAATACGTGCGTCGAGGTCATTACATTGAAGGCGTGGCCTATGGCCATGAGCTACTGGGAGCAGGCGTGTTGACAGCGAATCAAACAGTAGTGGTTCAAAGTGAGCTCGCGACTGCGTATGTGGCACTTGAGCGTGACGATTTGGCAGTAAAAGCGTTTGAAGCGGCGTTGAAATTACGCTCGGATCTCGAGTTAGACACTGCGAAGACTTCTCCCAAAGTTCTTCTCATGTTGAAAAAAGCCCAGAAATTACAGCGCTGAAGAAAACCCTGGCAATTGCGCTTTCATGGCATCGAGGGGTGCGCGTTCATTGGTCCATCGCTCGAAAGCCAACACGCCTTGATGAAGCAACATGCCCATCCCGTCCAATGCTGCCAGGCCCTGTGCCTTGGCTGCACGTGTCAGAGGTGTTCCATGGGGTCCATAGGCGAGATCCACAATCACGGCTGCAGGATTAATCGAGGTTACATGAAGCTGTTTTATCAACGTTTGCGCTTCATGACTGTTGTGTAAGGTAGCACTGCTGGCTTGAATCAAGAGTTCTGTACGTTGAATGATGTTGATATCGACCGTTTGCAGATCATGTGGGATCAGCTGTGTCTGAATGTGCGTTTGTAGATCCATTACAAGATGTTTGGCTTGATCAATTCTACGTGCCAATAGGTTGATTGTAGAAGCTCCAGCCTCAGCAAGCCCCACAATAGCGGCACGGGCTGCTCCGCCTGCGCCTACCATAGTGACTTGTTTGTTTTTGATTTCGATGCCTTCGGATAATAACGCATGCACTAAGCCTGGCGCATCCGTGTTTGAGCCGAGCAGGCGGCCTTTGACGTTGCTCACACAGTTTACGGCTCCGATAAGCTGAGCAGAAGGCTCAATCTCATCCAAAAGAGGTAACACATTGTGTTTGTGTGGAAGCGTAAGATTGACTCCCCGGATGTCCAACGCAACCAATGCCTGTAGGGCGCCTTTCAATTGTTCAGGAGGCACGGCAAATGGCACATAGACGCTGTCCATATCAAGCGCATGGAATGCTGCATTGTGCATGGCTGGAGAAAGTGAATGGGCGACTGGCCATCCAAAAATACCGTAAATAGTCGTCATTCTTTTTGCTCAACCCGAGTGCGCAAGCTGCCCTGATGTAAACGCACAGAGACGGCATCGCCAACCTCTGCCTTGTCGGCGTTGAGTAGCACTTTGCCGCTCATGTCGTGGATTGCTATGGCGTATCCCCTTGCCAAAATACCAAGTGGTGACAAGGCTTGAAGTTGCACATAAAGGCGCTCCAGAGTGTTCCGTTGAGTCACAAGCAACCGTTCCATGCAAGCCCGAAGCCGTGTTTCCAGTTCAGTAAAAGCAGTGCGATCTTTGGCAAGGCTGTGCCTGGGATCTTCGATCTGTTTGCAAAGGCGCTCCAGACGCAAATGACACAGATTCATGAAGGCATCCATGGCGCGTTGCAAGGCTCTTGTTTCAGATGCCAACGTGTGTTGCAGCGTAAGTTTATCGGGGACGACAAGTTCAGCGGCATGGGATGGAGTGGCAGCCCGTAGATCGGCTACAAGATCGGCAATCGTCACATCGACTTCATGTCCTACGGCACTGACGACAGGGACACGACAAGCGGCGATGGCACGTGCCAAGCCTTCATCGTTGAATGCTGCGAGATCTTCGGCGCTTCCGCCACCGCGTGTGACGATGACTACATCAAGTTCAGGAAGTCTTTGAATGGCCAAAAGTGCTTTGGTAATAGAAGCAGGTGCGTTTTTTCCCTGAACCGTGCATGGGGCAAGAACTAACCTTAGAGGAAATCGTTTGGACGCAACACGTAAGATATCTATGAAGGCAGCGCCATCACTGCTACTGACAATGCCTACTGTTATTGGTATCCGTGGCAACGCTCTGCGCTTGCTGGGATCAATCAGGCCTTCTGTCTCGAGTTTTTTGCGGAGACGGTCAAACTGAGCCTTTAAATCACCTTCGCCCTCAGGCACGGCGGTATGCACAATGAGTTGATACGTGCCGCGCGCTTCATACATCGTGAGCCCGCCGGACAAACGTACCCGGGCCCCATCTTCTAGGTTAGCCTTGGTTATCATGGCATCGCTGCGAAACATGACACATCGAAGCTGAGCGACAGCGTTCTGGTCATTAAGTGTGAAATAGACGTGTCCGGAGCGATGCCGTTTGACATCCGTAAGTTCGCCCCGCACAGAGATATTTGGCCAGTGTGTTTCCAGCGTATGTCTGACTAGGCCGTTAATTTCGGCAACGGTGAAAACACGCTCAGAAGATTCTTTAAGATCAAGCGGATCAAAAAGCCAGGGTGTCGACATTGAACTAAGGCTATGCCATGCCGCATGTAATGCAAATGGTGTTGGGACTGGGGTCTAACCTGGGAAGTCGGCTGGCGTTGTTGTCGCAGGCGGCCGCCTTGATTGCGGAGGTACCTGATACAGAGGTGACCAAGCGTTCAGCAGTGTATGAAACTGCTCCGATGGGGCCACCCCAGCCATGGTATTTGAATGCAGCCGTGCGTATACACACGACCTTGGCACCGTTGGAATTGTGGCAACACTTGCAACATATTGAGTCCGTATGTGGGCGTGTTAAGCGGGAGCGCTGGGGGCCTCGTACGCTTGATATCGACATATTGTGGGCTGAAACCTTGCAGATGAACGACCCGTCGTTATGCATTCCCCATCGTGGCCTGATGGAGCGTGCATTTGCCTTGGCGCCACTGTTGGATGTCGCACCCGAGCTTGAACCTACATTAAGGGGGCGGCTCGCAGAGCTGGGTGGGAGCCCCCGCATCTACTGCCATGTTTGGTAGGCCAGGACATCTCTTTAGGGATTAAAGCAGCACCAATCGCTGGCTAGTACTCAGATTGATTGAGCTTTTTGTCCGAGGACAGTAAAATACCAGAGCTAACCCATTTGCTGCAGACCGAGGACATTGCATGGCGGATACGCGCAAAGATAAGCGCGCACCAGTTTCGTTGAAGGTACGTTTCAAAAGCGCGACTGTCGATCAGTTCATCGAACAGTACAGCATCGATGTATCTCGAGGCGGGTTGTTCATTAAATCCAAAAGCCCCATGCCTGTGGGGACATTGCTCAAGTTCGAGTTTCAGCTCAAAGATGAGTCGCGCTTTATTCAAGGTGTGGGCCGTGTGGTCTGGATGCGGATGCCGGAGCAATCCAGTGAACCGGATAGGCCACCGGGAATGGGCGTAAAGTTTATCAAGATGGACCCACAGAGTAGAGCGCTGGTAGAGCGCATTGTCGCACCTCGTGGTGAACGTCCGGCAGCGTATGAGTCAGGCACTGCGGATGCAGCGCCTCCTCCTCCACGTCCGGGCTCCAGTTGGCAGCCCAATGCTGCAGTGCAAGACTCAGCAGACACCCCGTTTTTCCCAAGTACCACCCCGGAACATGAGCTGCCCCCACTCGAAGATCGCACGCAAGTTCGCCATGCGAGTCAGTTTTTAGCGTCCGCTGTGCTTCAGGCAGGGGTCGATCCTTCTGTGGCGGAGCAAGCTGAACAAGAAGCTTGGCGGGCACGGCGTCGCACAGGGGAGTTGGAGCGACAAAGAGCAGTGGCAGCATCGCTGTCCAGTGAGCCTCGGATGGACTCTGCAAGACCTACGGAGCGCCCGCCGGAGCGTGACAACGTTGCCAATAAGGGCAAGCGCACCATGGCGTATGAGGACTATGGCGGGCTATTTGGTTCTGGACCTCCCGCCCCAGCGGAATCCTCTGAAGGAATGTTTGAAGACGCGACTACAGGGTTACATGGGGCATCACGCCCACCAACGAGTGCTCCGCCTCAAACGTATTCCTCTATGGCAAGCGCATCTACCGAAAGACCTGCTGCTGTTGTGTCTAAAAGACCATCAGCGCGAGTTTCTGCTGAGACGACATCCAATTGGAAACCAGTGGTGATTGTGATGTGTGTCATGGCAGCAGTGTTGGGAGGCATATGGTGGTGGCAGACGCAATCCATTAAAGCATTGCCGTCGATTGCTGGCATGAACGCGTCGCAAGGAGGCTCACAAGCGCAAGTGACCCAACGCACATCGCAGGTTAACGCTCCGAAAGAGCCTACATCTGGGCCAGCAACTTCTCCATCTGCTGTGGCACCGCCTTCTGCACAAACCGTAAGCGTGCATGTGAGCAGTGATCCTTCAGGAGCCACTGTCATGCAGGATGGTGTTGAAGTAGGGCAAACGCCTGTGACACTTCGTTTGGCACCAGCAGGGACATCCACTTTGAATGTAAAAGCACCAGGATTTGCGGCTGCCACACGCCAGCTCAGCGCGGATACGATACGTGGGCCAGTGCACATTAAGTTGCCCCCATTGGTTTATCTCCTAGAAGTAGTCACTGTTCCGGCAGGTGGTGAAGTCACCGTGCTAGGGCAAAATAAGCGTGCTCCTACCATGTTCACGTTGGGTGTAGTTAAAAACAACTTCATCGTTCGTGCCGAGAAAGCAGGTTTTGTCGTTGCAGAACGTGTGGTGATGTTGGACGACTTTGCGGAGCGTGGTGGGCAGATGCGGTATCGGCTTGTTCTGGAGCTAAAGGTTAGGACAGGACAGCCTGCGCATCCTCCTACGACACCTGAGCCGCCAGCCACTGAGCCAGGTTCGCCACCATCAGGGGGAGAAACAACGCCTGCGCCAACACCTTCCACACCGCCGCCACCTGCGGCCAGTCCAGAGCCCGTGAAACCAGAGCCAGCAGTGCCACCGGCGAGCAAGAGTGATCCTCCTGCTGCAAGCAAACCTGCGCCAGCACCCCCGCCTACGCAGAACCCAGATTTGCCGACAAACCCTTTTTAGTAACCTCAGTAGCTTATCAAGGTATAGCTATCTTTGAACTACAGCGTGCTTATGCCGGATGTTGCGTTGGCAGCGTTTCGATAGCCCTTTGAATCGCCATTATTTGTACGGCGGGAGCTCTGTTTTTTGGGTAACAAGAGAGAGGCTAATTCCTCGGCGCGGTCCACACGTTCCCAGCTAAATGTTTTTTCAGATCGACCAAAATGCCCATACGCTGCAGTCGGTTTGTAGATTGGCCTTAGGAGATCCAGGGTTTCAATGATGGCTTTGGGTCGGAAATCAAATAGTTTGGTGACAGCTTGAGCAATGACACTGTCGTCAACGACGCCGGTGCCAAAGGTCGCCACATACACGCCTACAGGCTTGGAGACTCCAATGGCATAGGCAACCTGCACTTCACATTTTTGTGCAAGCTTGGCCGCGACAATATTTTTGGCCACGTAACGTGCAAAATAACAAGCACTACGATCCACTTTGCTTGGGTCTTTGCCGCTGAATGCCCCACCTCCATGTCGACCCATGCCACCATAGGTATCCACAATGATTTTACGTCCTGTGAGCCCTGCATCTCCGTGTGGGCCGCCGACAACAAATCGTCCTGTGGGGTTGATCCAGTACTTCGTTTTGGCATCTACCATAGATGCTGGCAGCACGGGTTTGACCACCTCTTCGATGACGGCTTCTTTAATCGTGCGATGCTTAACAGTTTCTGCATGCTGAGTAGAGATCACCACAGTTTCTACACGCACAGGCTTGCCTTGCTCGTTGTATTCAATGGTGACTTGGCTTTTGCCATCAGGCCGAAGCCAAGGCAGCGTACCTTGCTTGCGTAAGCTTGCTAATCGGCGGGTAAGCTTATGGGCTAGCATGATAGGCATGGGCATAAGTTCTTTTGTTTCGTCAATAGCGTAGCCAAACATGAGCCCTTGATCACCAGCGCCTTGTTCCTTGTGTAATCCTTCACCCTCGCTCACGCCCTGGGCGATGTCAGGGGATTGTTTTTCAATAGCGCTCAGGACAGCACATGTCGAGGCATCAAACCCCATGGATGAGTCGGTGTAGCCGATATCACGGATGGTATTGCGAACGATTTCTGGCAAGTCCACCCACGCTTGGGTTGTGATTTCGCCTGCGACGATGGCATAGCCTGTTTTCACCATAGTTTCACAAGCCACACGCGCAAGTTTGTCTTGAGCTAAGATTGCGTCCAAGACAGAATCAGATATCGCATCGCAGATCTTGTCTGGGTGGCCTTCAGTGACGGATTCGGAGGTAAAAAGATAACCAGGCATTTCAAGCCCTTTCTAAATGTTTATGGGAATGACCCTGGCTATGTAATCTCAGGGCAGGGAGCTGTCAAACCAGCGTGCTATAGGCGTGGGTTGTGGCTTTGTGCTAGATTGCTGGGGTGATTGGGCGGTTGCGAGGAGTTGTGGCAGAGCATGCGCCTGATGGCTGTTGTGTCATCGACGTAGGAGGGGTTGGCTATGACGTTCATGTGCCTGCCCGAATTGTCTCCCAGTTGGGCTCCGTGACAGGAGAAGCTGTTCTTTTTGTGCATACCCATGTTCGGGAAGATGCCTTCACATTATACGGGTTCGACTCTGTTCAAGATCGTGAAGTGTTTCGTAAACTTCTGTCTGTAAGCAACGTGGGACCTCGTTTGGCAATGGCCATTCTTGGTGTGCTTAATGCGTCTGAGTTAGTGCATGCCATTACGCGAGGCGATCGAAGTCGGCTTAAAGGTGTCAGTGGCGTAGGCCCAAAGACCATCGATCGCATTGTGTTAGAATTAAAAGACAAACTCGATACGCTGGTTGGGCAAATGCCGGCCCCCACACGGTCTGCTTCTCGTTCAGATCAAGCCGTGTCTGATCCGTTAACCCAAGTGGCTGCTGCCTTGATGCAGATGGGCTATAAACGTTCGGAAGCTACCCAAGCAGTGGCGGCAGTGGCGGCAGACATCCATGATAAACCTGTAGAAACATTGCTACGGGAAGCTTTAGCTGCGTTAGCATAGCAAGAAGGGCTTTTGCATGACTACCGATTTTGAGCATGTGCTTGATTCAAGTAAAGAATCTCGAACCGTAAGTCCAGAAACACAAATTGGCGATAGAGACTATGACATTACGTTGCGTCCGAAACAATTTACCGACTTCGTGGGTCAGTCAAAAATCTGTGACAATCTGAAAGTATTTGTTGAAGCAGCGCGACGCAGGAACCAACCTTTAGACCACGTCTTATTCTGCGGCCCGCCAGGTTTGGGGAAAACGACGCTTGCTAATCTGCTCGCGTTAGAACTTGGGGTCAATTTGGTGAGTGCTTCAGGTCCAGCGATTGAGCACAAAGGGCAACTTGCAACATTGCTTACGAAATTGGAGGACAACGATGTCTTGTTTATTGATGAAATACATCGATTGTCCCCTGTAATTGAAGAAAATCTTTATACTGCCATTGAAGACTTCAAACTCGATATCGTTCAAGGCGAAGGGCCTTATGCGAGTACACTGCAGCTACGGCTAGCGCCGTTTACACTTGTGGGTGCAACCACACGGACAGGCCTACTCACCAGTCCGTTGCTTTCGCGGTTTGGGTATGTTGCGCGTTTGGATTACTATTCCTCGGATGAGCTCGCGCACATTGTAAGACGTAGTGCACGGCTTCTTGAAACCAACATTGAACAGGAGGCGTCTGTTGAATTAGCGAGCCGATCCAGAGGAACGCCGCGTGTCGCTAATCGGCTCCTGCGTCGCGTGCGTGACTTTGCCGATGTGCTTAGCAATGGTTTCATCGATATTGCAGTAGCACAGGATGCGTTGCATCGACTGGATGTCGATAGCGTAGGACTTGAAGAAATGGATCGCCGGTTCCTTCGGATTATTATTGAGCATTATAAAGGAGGACCTGTGGGGATCGAAACACTCGCCGCTGCGTTGAGCGAACCTCGAGACACCCTTGAAGATGTGTATGAGCCTTATCTGATTCAAAAAGGTTTATTGTCGCGTACGGCTCGAGGACGGGTGGTGACCGAGCATGCATATGCGCACCTAAACCTACCGCTCCCACCACGGCTTTTTTGAACTTTTCCGCTGCTTTGCGTGAAGTGCACGTGTGTCTCTTATGTGGGTAAGTCAGAAAGCGCGACAGGGACTCTGAGTCACGCTAGAATTGCCCGACTATCGAAACGCTCATGCACAAGCGTGATGTATACGCGAATTTACTTCAGGACACACGAGGCCTGCGGCGAGAGCATGCGCTTGCTCGTGAAACATGGTTTGCCGAGCTTGAGTTTGATGGCAAGGAACAGTGTTTGTTTGAGATTGAGATGCTTCTTAAAGGAATTGTTTGCTTTGGCAATCCACATAATCAACCAGGATTAGATGCGCGTACATTTAACCCTGTTAGCCATGATTTCGCTCCTGAGCTTCAGATCTTGCGAGATGCGCTTTTGCGAGTGGTGTTGCTCTGCCGCAATTTGCTAGGAGAACGTGAAAAAGCATTTAGTTTTTTTCGTTATCTTGAAACTGTGATCCCAGGGGATGCTACGCGTACTCAGTTGCTAAGAGATCAGCTTCATCAAAACATGCCAGAGGAATCATTATTTATGTTAAGGCATTCCTTTGCGGGATTCGTTGAGATGATCGACGGATTGCTTAGGTCGGAAAGAGTGTCAAATCGTACTTATAATGCGATCCATCTTACGGTATCCAGAGAAATTGGGCGGAACGTTTATTTTAATCCATTGGTAGCTTTGGAGTTTCGTGCGGAGTTTGATCGCATTCGCAATGTTCAAGTGCTTGATGCACTCAATGGCGTTGAATCTGATGCAGCTCATCGGGTGGTTGCATTGACATTGCTCACACTGTTTCGCGCGCTTCGTTACGTGAATCTTATCGAAGGATATGCATCAGAAGCATCATCGGTTTTACGTAGTTATGTGATGTATGCTGTTTTGAGAAGCGATCTGAGATCCTTAGTCAATTACTTAGAGCACGGCTCCAATGGCGTGGTGTCTAATGGATTTGAAAGAGAGCTGTTGAGCTTACCAGCGGTAGAGGTTGTTCAATTTTACGATGATTTGCTTCGGATCGGTCATGACCTCAAAGGGCTTTGTTATGCTTTGCAATCGATCGCGAGTACGACGAGTTTGGAGATCAATCGTATTTTTGAACAAGAATTGTCCGCGTTGCCAGTGGACGTTGGTCCGACTGAACTATCATCGCAAATCATCGTAGCAAGTGCACAACTTCGCGCGGTATTGCATCAAGGGCTTAGCATTGTATGTAAACATTTGTTGCCAGAGAATGCGTCTTTGGATTTTAGCAATGATAATGAAGTCCGAAGAGCCAGCAGTCATCGATTACGGCGTGACGTGTGGATGCTGAGTCAGGTGGTGAAAGCTTTCATTGCCAAAGCTTCTGCTGAGAGCGCCTCAATCAATCAATGGCAAGGGTATTCAAATATGCGTTTTGTGAAAGATTTTCTAAGTCATTTTCGAGCCATTGGTTATCAGCTTGTGCGAATGAACGACTATCACCGTCTCAATCCCTTCATGGAAAATCTTGAAAGGTTGCGGGGAACCGATTTATTAGACATGCAAATGCTTCATGAGGTTGTTGATGAATGCAAAGCGTTCGAGAAGTATTTGCATGGGCTATTTGAGCAAGTGAGTAAGCGTGCAGAGCTGAATGACACTCGATTTGATAAACGTGAAGCAGCCCAATTGTTGCGCAAATACTTAGAACGCAATAACTATGTTGGACCTTAAACTAAACGGTTATTTGACCATCAAATACATGACGTGCAGGACCACGCATGTGTACAGGCTCATGACGCTCTCCCACATGGATAAATAAGCGTCCTCCCGGAAGGTCTACGCGAACCTCAGAGCCTCGAGCAATGCGGTTGGTTTCGACGGCTGCTACGACAGTTGCACAAGCGCCTGTTCCGCAAGCTAGCGTCCAACCAGCGCCGCGTTCCAACACCGCAAGCCGAATGGTTTGGGAGTCAATAAGCGTTGCAAAGCTTACGTTAACACCCTGCGGAAACAAAGCGTGTGTCTGTAGCGCTGAGCCTACTGTTTTCTGAAGGTCCTGGTCAATCGCATCAAATGTAACGATGTGAGGATTCCCCATCGAAACGGCCGTAAGACGGACTTGCTGGCCAAGCACATGGACCGGATGGTCAAGAAGAGGCTCGTTTACGAGAGCGGGCACGTCCTTGGGAGCGAGCGTCGCAGTTTGCATAAACACTTCAACGGTCGCTTCATCCTTATTCGCAGTTGCTTGGGCTATACAGCGATGAGGTCCAGACTTAGTGTCAATCTCAATGTCGATGGTCTCAAGAGATTGTGTACGCAAAAGGTGCAGGGCCACACATCGAATGCCGTTGCCACACATTTCAGGTTCTGAGCCATCGGAATTTAATACTCGCATGTAAGGACGACCATTCCGATGAAATACAAGCAACACTCCGTCGCCTCCTACACCGTGGCGTCGGTCACACAATGCGCTAGACTGATCAGCGGTAAGATCTTCGCGATCCTGGATAAGAATGAAATCATTGCCCAGGCCTTCATATTTTGTAAATGCAGTCTGTGAAATAGACATAAATTAGTTTTTAATTCCGTGCCGCTTTGTAAGTTCACGTAGATGGTAACGTGTCAACCCTGCTGCCTGTGCGCAGCGGGTGATATTTCCATGGTGCCGTTCCATCAAGAGGCGTAAGTACGAGGCTTCAAAGGCTTGCAAAATCTTCGTTTTGGCTTGTTTGAAGCTCATGCCTTCTTTAATCACCTGTTGCATCTGCTTTGAAGAATGCGGTAGCGCAGGAGATTTATGGCAGAAAAAAGTGAGGTTTTGTAAGCCTATTTCTGTTTCATTGCTCGTGGATAAAGCGTGCGCTAACGTATTTTTGAGTTCGCGCACATTTCCAGGCCAAGGATAGTGTTGCAGACGGTTCAGGGCTTCATCGGATGCACGTGCTGTGAGGTGCTGACTTTGAGGCTGATAGGTTTTTTGCAATTCTTTCAAAAGCGTTTGGGTTATCAATGGAATGTCTTCGTTTCGGTCCCGAAGGGCTGGCAGTATGACTACGGAAGAACAGAGACGAAAATAGAGGTCTTCTCGGAACTGTCCGGCATTAACCATGGTACGAAGATCGCGCTTCGTCGCGGCTAACAAACGCACGTTAATAGGAATCGCAGAATGATCTCCCATGCGTTGTATGTGCATGTGCTCCAGTACATGAAGCAGTTTGGATTGAATGGTGAGATCTAGATCCCCAATTTCACTTAAAAACAAAGTGCCATTGTGAGCTTGCTCAAAACAGCCCGAATAATTTTTGTCGGCTCCTGTAAAAGCACCTTTGACATGTCCAAACAACGTGCTTTCAACAAGATTGGAGGCAATGGTAGCGCAGTCTTGTACGATGAAAGGGCCTTTGGATCGTAACGAGGCATTATGAATTGCGCGAGCCGTGAGTTCTTTGCCTGTTCCGGTTTCACCTTGAATGACAATGGTACGGTCCGTGTCTGCAGTCCGTGCTAACATGGCAAACACCTTCCGCATGGCGAGGCTTGAACCCACTAACTCACCGAAATGTTCTCGTTCTAAAATCTCTACCGAAATGGTTTGGTTCAAAGGCTCGAACAGCAGTTCTGAGTCTCCTGCAACGATTCGTGTTCCAGGCTTAAGCCATATTTCTTTGATATGAAGGTTTTCCGCACGAGTTCCATTTTTAGCACCGAGATCTCGAAGCAGAAACCCGTGTTCGCTAGTGATAATTTCAAAGTGTGCCCCACTGACTCTCGGATCGTTTAGGACAAGATCGCATATACCACTGCGACCAATGGTGACTTGTTCCTTTGTAATGAGCAGTTCTTTTCCTGCGCAAGCACCACGAGTGACGGACAATCTGCTACAAGGCAAGGTGTATGCTGTAACAGGTCTGCTTGATGCATCATAACGAGGACCCAACGTTTCTGTTATGGCTTCATGGTACATACATTAACCGTTCCGTAGGTTCTGGATAGCTTGGGTATAGTCCTTTGAGCCAAACACGGCATGGCCTGCCACCAACACATCAGCGCCAGCTTCTTTGACGAGAGGGGCTGTCTGAGCATTGATGCCGCCATCGACAGAAAGGTCGATGTCTAGCTGACGAGCGTCAATCTCGGCTCGCAGTGCAGCTATTTTGGGTAAGACTTCAGGTAAAAAGCTCTGTCCTCCAAAGCCCGGATTCACGCTCATCACTAAAATCAAATCCAGCTTGGACAGCACATATTGAACAATCGCTTCTGGGGTGTGTGGATTGAGGGAAACGCCTGATTTTTTGTTCAGTGAACGGATGAGCTCCAGAGTGCGATCTAGGTGTACAGTAGCTTCAGCGTGTACGGTGATAAGATCCGCTCCGGCTTCGGCAAAGGCGGGAATAAGCTGATCAGGCTGTGTAATCATCAGATGAACGTCCAGGGGGAGCGTGGTGACCTTACGGATAGAACGTACGACCAAAGGGCCAATCGTCAAGTTGGGAACAAAATGGCCGTCCATGACATCCACATGTATCCATTGAGCACCGGCCTGTTCTACAGCTCGGACTTCCTCGGCCAACCTGGCAAAATCAGCGGATAAAATCGAAGGGGCAATACGTACGCTTTTTGAAGAGGTGGGCATGATTGTTTATAGTAATCGATACAAGACCCTTAATTGCATGGGTGAGCAATTCTTTCCAGGTAACTGGGTATAGGGTTGCTAACGTACTAGCTTACGAGAGATTGCGGAAGGCATGGCTGAACAACGATACCGAGTACTGGAGCGCCTGGAAGCAGGAGGAATGGCTGAGGTCTTCCGTGGGGAGGCTATTAGTGTTCAGGGCTTTAGAAAAGCCGTGGCCATCAAGCGTGTTCTGCCGCACCTGGTTCAAAACAAAAAGTTTTTAAAAATGTTTCTCGATGAAGCGCGACTTGGAGCAAGGCTCAGTCATGGCAACGTCGTGACTGTATTTGATATTGGTTCTGCGGACGAAACGTATTTCATTGTGATGGAATATGTGGATGGCACCAATCTCAAACGGATCATGGAGGCTTTGAGAAAACAAGGTGCTGCAGTTCCAGTCAATGAAGCCATTTATATTTGTATGGAAGCATGTCGAGGGCTGAGTTATGCACATGAGCTGACAGATGAAGAAGGTAATTTACTTCATTTGGTTCACCGAGACGTTTCGCCTCCCAATATTATGTTAACCAAACGCGGTGAAGTGAAGCTAACCGATTTTGGTTTAGCCAAGGCCACCACGCAGCTTGAAAAAACAGATCCAGGTGTGGTGAAAGGAAAATTTAGTTACCTTTCACCGGAGGCAGCGCTTGGTAAAGAAGTCGACGCTCGGGCAGATGTGTTTGCGTTAGGCGTTGTGCTATGGGAAATGTTGGCCGGGAAACGATTGTTTTTTGGCGAAAACGACTACCAAACCGTCAAGTTAATACAAAAGGCGCATGTGCCCAGCCTCAGCTTGCTGAATGCTGGAGTCGATGAAGTCCTTGAGGAGATAGTAAACAAGGCGCTTGCGCGTGATCCCGATGTGCGGTTTCAAAGTGCACAAGACATGGGAAATGCTTTGGCAGATTACTTGTTCAGCCATCAGCGAAGAGTTACAGCCTATGATATTGCAAACCTTGTCAATCATACCATCGCTACGCCTGTGTCAGTTGTTGCACCAGCACGTACTCCAGGACGAATCGACAGGCTGATTCAAGAAGAATTGCAGAAGTTTACATCGATTGACAGCATGGCCGAGCCATTAGGTCATGTGGTGAACTTTGATACGAGACAATCTTTGGCGGGAGCTAGCCCGTTAAATGCAAATGTTTTTGGCCAAAAATCCCATGCGCAAAAAGACCACGCATCTGCCGAAGGACAAGTCGATACTCGCGATTGGGCGGCGAATCTTTTGGAAGACGATGCGCTAAGAACGCTTCCTCCGCCACGGAAAGTGAGCTCGTTACCACCCGTCGATAATCTTGCAAGCTTACTAGAGGAAGATACGGCTGGCGGTTATGTGAATGTGCCTTCTCTGTCACCTAAGGTGGCAGACCGATTGGCTCCTCCGCCTCTTCCTGTATCAGGGCATGCTACGCATAGCAGTCAACGCGCTCCCATGGTAATTGCCCCGAAAACGAAATCTCCCTCAATCCCAAAGTCCAACAAGGCTACGTGGCTTGTGATGATCGGGGTAATGATGCTTACGGGGCTTGCCATCGCGGCTTGGCAGCTTAAGTGGTTTTAGTGAACTGCGCACTTTTGGGCGAGTTTTTTCATACGTGATGCATCAAATCCTATGGGTGCGGCACTGAGATAACGTTTCGTGAGCTGACATGATTCGGTAGATTGTTGCAACAAGCTGGCAAGGAGTGCAAAGACCTCTGGCAAAGGCTGTGCTCCTCGTGCAGCTAAGCGAAGTTGCGGGATTGGATCTTCGCCATGTTGCTGTGCAATCAGAGCAAGTACATGATGTGCCATGCTCGAAGAAGAATCGACTTCGATGGCCTGCTTTGCCCAACTTGCGGCTTGAGTAAAGTTTCCAGACTCAAACTCGATGCGGGATCGCGTAGCCAAAACAGTCGCTTTCATCCAAGCGCTACTGTTTTCAGCAATGACATCTTCGGCTTCTTGTAAACCTTTGCGCGCTTGAGCTAAACGGCCTTGTTGGATGTGAAGCCACGCTAGCCCTATGTTCGCTTGAGGCAACGTCGCGTTAAGCTCAAGTGCGTGTTTATAGGCTTGTTGAGCTTTGGTATACTCCTCGGCTTGGAACCACAGGTTTCCCTCGATAGCCCATAAAGAGGCGTCTTTATTAAGGACTTTTTCAAGTATCTCAGCACCCACGTGGCCTGCGCCTGTCAATAGAAATAGTTCTGCTCGGATTGCGTCGTTTTGGTGATTTTGAGCGACCAATGGTTCAAGCTGGTTGATCAAATTTTGTGCTCCTTCGACATTCCCACAACGAACCTCTGTTTGAGCTAAGCCGATTAATGCATCTTGGTGTCGGGAAAAATGCGAAAGAATACTGTGATACGCTTGTCGGGCGATAGAACAGTTGCCCGTGGCTTGAGCAATTTGTCCAAGGTCCAATGTAAGACCAATGTCTTGTGGGTCATGAGCCAATGCTGCTTGGGCATTGCTGAGTGCGCCCGATGTATTGCCTTGAGCTAACTCGATCCATGCCTGGAGTGAACGTAGCTCTGGCTCAGAAGGAAAATAGGATATCCCTTCGTTCAGTGTATGAATTGCATCAGGAATCAACTTTGCCCGGAGTTGGGAATGTGCAAGTTGCACAATCAATTCAAGATCTCCTGGAGATCGAAGTAAAGCCTCTTTCAAATAATCAATGGATGCGCGTGGATGGCCTTCATTCAGCTCAATGCGGGCCAACCCTTGAAATGCTTCAGCATTCAATTCAGGATCTGTTTTAACTTTTTCAAAAAGTCTGGAGGCTTCACGCAGTTCGCCTCGCAGCTCATGTAATCGGCCTCTCAAAAAAAGAGTTCTAGGTGTATCACCCGCAATTTGCAGAGCATGCTGTGCTTGAGACGGGTTCTTTAGTGCCAGGGCGATTTCTGCTTGGAGTTGTGTGCGCCGTTGAGGATCGGTGGAGATGGCAGGTAGTGCATGATATATTTTTTCTGCAAAGTTATCTGCACCGGCACGTACTAATATTTCACATAACGTCATACCGAAATCATCTTGCCACATGGGACCATGGGGTGCAGCGGTTTGGGCGTATTTGCGCGCAAGTCGTAACCGGCCGGTACGTAGTGCGATTTCGGCCTTGATCAGATACGCCCATGATTTTTGCGGCAAAGAGGAAATTGAACCTAATGCTTGGAGAATTTCTTCAGCTTCATTGCCGGCTTTTATGAGGTCTTGCCCTTGTTCAAGGAAAATAATTGCTTGAGCAAGTCGACTGACAGGCGAACGTTTTGCGTCAGGTGATCGTTTCAAGTCTGCTAATGCGCCTTTAGGGTCTCCGTTGTGTGCACGGAAAATCGATGCAAGCGCAATATGCCGGGGTGAGTCATGACGTTGGACTGCCGCAGCGCGAGCGTCAAGCTCTGCACGGGTGAAGTCTCCCCATGCCTGGGCAGTCAAGCTCCGAGCTCGTGCGGCTTCAGCGGCCTGCTCATTTTGAGACGTAGTCGTAGTAGCCGAAATAATACTGCGCGCTGTAACGATTTCTCCGCGTTGAAGATATACATAGGCATATGCGATGCGTGCGTCTACTAACGATCTGCCCGAGCTACTCAATGAGCTCAAAAGTTTTTGGATGGCTAGAGAGTGATCTTCCCCATGTTCCAGTTGACTAATTGCTAATAACCTGGCGTGCAAGGCTTTGAAACGATCGTTCGAATAGTCGGATCGTTTGATGAGATGAATGGCATGGTTTAGCGAAGACTGCAGACCATTGTCCGTGGCTATCTCAACTGTATGCATGATACGATCAAACGCTCGATCTGTAAGAAATGCACGAACTGCAATGAGAGCACTTACAGTTGAAATTACGAATACTAATCCCAGTGATACAAAGCTCCATGCCAAGGAACCACGCCAGGGTAGCCGTGGTAACTGAGATAATTTATGGACAATCTTTTGTCTGAAATCACGAAAATGTGAGGATTTATGAATAGGTTTCAGCCATTGAGGATCGTTCAATGCTCCTTTTGCTCTCGGTGGGGACTGAAGTGGCTCAGAATGATCTTTACGGTTTGTGAGAATTATTTCCGGTAAGATTTCTTTTTTAGCATCGTAGATAGGACGTGCCGTAGTCGCGGAATCATCAAGGTCTCGTGCGATCGTGATGTCGTCTTCCGAATAAGTTTCAGATGGTAAACGAGATGTGTGTGATGTGTCAGATGTTTGTACTCTGACAATGGTTTCATCTGTTTCGTGGGAGGCATCATTGAATGTTGGTTCTGTCGTAGGTGTCGTTTGCCGCGAAAGATCTTCGTGCACTGTGTGTATGCTGATCTCATCACTGTTCATAAGGGGTGGGTCAATACGAGTCGATTCAGGATGAAACTCAGAAAACGAATCTTCATTCGTCTGCTCAGATGATGTGTTCCAAGGAGGAGGCTCTTTGGTGCTTTTGATATGTTCTGCTTCGTTTAACAGTTGATGAAGTTCAGAATCGTCTGGAGTCATTTCAAGTGCGCGTTGGAAAGTTTTGATGGAGCTATTAATTTCTCCCATACGCATTTGGCACTCACCCAACACACGCATCACTAAACTGTCTGCAAGACCATTGCGAACAAGCTCTTTCATATGGTTCCGAGCTTCTTCGTAACGCTGAAGCCGCAAGAGCCCCATGCCAAGGCATGTGCGCACCTCTTTGTTTAAAGGTTCATGGATCAAGCATTGCTTGCACACTTTAACGGATTCTTCGTACCGCTTTTCGGCAACTAATTTCTTTGCATGCGCAATAAGATCAGATTGGTTCATAATCTTGATGAACGATGAAGTTCGGAAAGTAGATGCTTGCGTTCCTTGACGGTAAGCAACTGATGCCCGTAACGAGCCAACATGTATCGGTCCGTGAGTTTATATACAGTGTCTGCAGCTGGAAACTGCTTTTCTTTCAATAGCATGGCGTGTTCCAGGGGTGTTGCATGGGAAGGTCTGGGGTGGTCATGTTTTAGAAGCCAGCGCTCGACTTCCTGATAAAATGTGACGCTGGGATGTGTGCTTTCATGAATGAGTTTGGCACGACGCTTGAAGAACCCATACAACAACAATCCTGTCATACATATTCCTATACCTAGCACGAGATATCCCCATGGCAATTTAGAGGAAGAGTGCCGATGTAGTTGAGGGTTAATGGTAGCAGGCTTGTGTTTGAAGCTTGGCATGGTGTGCTTGGCCCACTGAGCGAGTTTATGCCAAAGGCCAAGTTGATGTCGAAGGTCATAAGAAACGACATGCCGATCCCAGCGAGAGCGTAATGCATCCAATACTGCTCTGAGCTGAGCAGATACACCTGCTTCGACGCTGATAGAGGCACGTCCCGTAGGAGTTGGATCCAGGGTGACCCAACCTGTTCCGTCGACAAAGGCTTCTACCCAACTGTGAGCATCTCCTTGACGAACAGCAATGTACTTGCCGTAAGGATTGTACCGTCCACCCAAAAACCCTGTCACATACCGTGATGGAATGTTTACGGCCCTTAACATCATTGTCAGTGCACTCGCAAAATACTCGCAGTGGCCGCTTTTGGACGTAAAAAGGAAATATTCCAAAGGACGGCTTCCAGGATCTGTTTCTGAATTGGTGGTGTAATGGAATTGAGGATTGTCACGTAGATAGTGAGTTAAAATGGCTATTTTCTGGGCTTGGGTTGAAGCACGACGGGTAAGCTGTGTCGCAAGCTGGATTAGGCGATCATGATGTGAAGGCAGGTTTAAATACCGAGCCTGTGCTTCGGATGAGGACATGCTGCTATCGACTGTCCGAGCCGTGGCAGATACAAACGCGACATACGTCAGTCCTTGGTCAGTGGCGTCCAAATAGCGGAACTCTAAATCGTGGGATTGAATAATGTGGCGGTACGTTGCAACGCCAACACGAATTCGTGGGAGGATTTCAAGTGCTACAGTGCCTTGAGGTAAAAAAATGACATTCTCGTCGATGGGCTCAAGCTCAATCGGAAGTTGAGCGTCGGTGGGCTGTGGCCAACGTTGTACGTGATAAGTTTTCCCCACGTGTTCTACGGGTAAAAGCTCGATATTCGTACGTTCCCAGCGGCGACCATCGTATTGATCAAACGACGTGCCACGTAGGCGTAGGCTTTCTGGGCGTAACCGCAATTGCTCTGAAGCAACACGCACCCGTAGCACCACGGTTGGGTCTTCTCGAATGGCTCCAAACTCGCCAAGATCCACTTGTCCACCGAATCCCGCTGTGCGTTGGCGGGCACTATACCCAAAGCTAAAAAGGCCAAGGCCGACCCGCGGAAAAGCCAAAAACAGTAAGCTAGTTACTACAAGAATAGGGAATGCAAGTGCAGCAGTTCCTAATAAAAATTTTGGATTGACAATGTTAGAGCGATCAAGTTGTGATTGTAGTTGTTCTTCAGGAAGAGGATAGGCTTTTTCCACTTCGTGCTTGATATGGGATAGTGCCAACATCCAAGGTGTAAGCACAACGAATCCGATGAATATCAATGCATAGATCAGTGATGTCGTCAGGACTGTCGCTGCGATCAAATGGAGAAACGCTAAAACGATAATTTGTTGGGCTTCTCTAGCTCCATGACGGTTGAATAACCGAGAAATTTGTAAAAAAGCAGAAAATTCTACAGCAACTAATAAGAGCGATTGTCCAGAAATGCCTCTCAAACACTGGACGAGGAAGACCACTATAAGAAGGGCAGACCATAGTTGGTGATAACGTTTTGTTTGAAGCCGTGCTCCTTCGGCAAACCAGCTTCCGACAACAGCCAGTAGTAAAAACACTTTGAAGCCAGGGCCTAAAAGATCTCCAAGGCACAGCGCACCAAGCCCCATGGTAGCCATGAGGTAAGTGGTGATCTTGTGGAACTTTTTAAAGCTGAGCACGCTTTTCGTGTTAAAGGCGCTCATACCGGCTCCCTATGAACTGGCTTAAGGAGAGCAAGCATTTGTAGCAATTTTTGGGGGCCGTACGGGGGCTGGGCGGCGTAACGCTGATCTCCAATGACCACGATCTCTACGGACTCACCCTGTCGCATCCCTTCGAGCACTAGGCCGGCTGCTTCTGAAATTCTTCTTTCAAATACTTGAAACCATTCAATGTTTTCGGTGTCGTCGCATATGGGATCAATTTGGATACATCGTAGTTCAGCGTCCTGGTGAGGCCTTTCTTTGACGACGAGTTCACCTAAGGAGGCAGACCGCCTCCAGTGAATGGAACTCAGCGTATCGCCTCGCTGATATTCTCGGATGCCCGCGATCTCCTGTCCTTGACCAGCGCGCCGTGTGGTTAAGCGTTGCTGTTCATGTGTGTGTGAGCGATAGGAGTAGCCTTGGGGGACAAGAATGCGAGGGTAAACGAGCTGTTCTTCAGAGCATGCGACGTAACGACTTTTTTGAACAAGTCCAAAAGGAAAGCTCGTGGTGAGCCAAAGCCCTTCAAGTTTTAAAAGGCCTCGCTGTTGAAACACCATGGCAAGCCCTTGAGTTTGAGTATGGCCAGGATCCAGCGCTCCGAAATAGGCGTGACCTTGGTGTGAAGTGTTTCCTGGGTGATTTAGGTTTTCAGAAACATGAATACTGTAACTACTTAGCCAACGCTTGCGGTTATGAAGCCTAATCTGCATGAGAAAAGGGATTTCAGCATACACACTTTCGGGGAACATGCGCTCGACAGCCAGTCCTTTGAGGGACAGTTCACTTAATACACCGCTAATTAGCATCAGCGTTAACATGAGCCCGAACACAAGGTACACAAGGTTGTTACCTGTATTAGCGGCCGCGAGTCCCACAATACAGGTGATGGCAATAAACACCTTGCCTTCGGCAGTCATGCGCCAATGACGCTTATGTTTATACTGCCAATGTTTAGATAGGTGTGTTAGCCATGAAGCTACATCTAAATTCAAAGGGGCACCGGCAATGTGTTCAAAATGTTATCAATAATGCGCGAAGCTTCTTCTCGCATGGGGGTCACATCCGCGGTACCTGCAACTCGTACTCGGTGTGCTAATGCCGGCACCGCTAGGGACTTGATATCATCGGGGATCACATAATTTCTTCCCAATACAAGTGCGCGTGATCGTACAGCACGGCTCAATGCTAGGGCAGCACGGGTGGAGGCGCCTAGATCTAACAAAGGTGTTTTACGTGTTGCCTGGATGATTTGATGCATGTAGGTCACAACGTTAGACTGCATTTCCACCCGACTAACAGCGTCTTGTGCGGCGAGCAAAGCTTGACGCTCTACCACGGGCTGCAATTCTACATGTGTGCCGCCTGATTTTGGTGTGGCGATCAAATCTTGTTCGATAGATTCAGGAGGATATCCGAGTTCTATACGCAAAAGAAAACGATCCAGTTCGGATTCAGGCAGGGGGTATGTTCCGTAGAAATCACGGGGATTTTGAGTAGCCACCACGAAAAAAGGTTCTTCTAACATATGAGTTTCGCCATCAATGGACACATGGCGTTCTTCCATGGCTTCTAACAAGGCGCTTTGAGTGCGGGGCGGCGTGCGATTAATTTCGTCTGCCAATAACACATGCGTAAACACTGGACCTGGACGGAATGAAAATCGTCCAGAGGATTGATTGTAAACACTGCCTCCCAATACATCTGAAGGTAAAAGATCGGAGGTGAATTGCACGCGGCGGTAAGACACTGCTATCGATTGAGCTAACGCGCGTGCCAGGGTTGTTTTACCCACACCGGGAACATCTTCAATAAGAAGATGTCCTTTTGCGAGCAATGTGACGATGGCAAGTTGTACTTTGTCTTCTTTGCCCTGCAATACGCGGCTAACATTCGACATGATTCGCTGAGCAACCTGCATGGCTGCATCGTTTGGAGTGAGCATGAGAGTCCTATTCCTTTGATTTGGCTCGCGTACGTTCTATGACAAAGGCAATGCCTACGGAGATGAAATACAATATGATCATTGGTCCTAACATGACCAATTGAGAACCGACGTCGGGTGGCGTGAGAATCGCAGCAATGATAGACGCAATTAGTATCCACCAGCGGCTGAAGCGAAGCAGTTGTTTATAGGTGACTAAACGAAATACCGATAACGTTGTGACCACGACAGGTACTTCAAACACGATACCAAATGCTACCAATAACCGGGTGGCAAAGGTGAGATATTCACCGATCATAATGGTTGGAACAATTTTGACTGTTCCACTCGGAAGAGGACCCGCAAAACTAAGCAGAGTATCAAACATCCCTGGAAATACGACGAGGTAGCCAAAAAACGCGCCTCCTGCAAAACATACCGTTGAGGCAACGATAAAGGGTATAGCGACCGTCTTTTCCTTGCGGTAGAGCCCCGGTGCAACGAATGCCCAAAGCTGCCAGAAAATCCATGGTGAGGAAAAAATCATACCTACAACAAAGGCGATTTGTAGGTAGGCCATAAACGGATCTACAGGGTTAGCGAAATGCAACGCTGGATCTTCAAATCCTAAGCTTTTCCAATGCAGAGCGAGTGGTTGGACAAGAAGATCTAAAAGTTGTTCTCGAAGGATCCATGCGATCACAAATCCTGGAACGACGCCTAATAGAGAACGAATCAGCCGGGTACGAAGTTCTCCCAAATGCTCAAAAAAACCCATCGGGGTATCATCTTCAGGGCTTGCGAACGGGTTAGAGTCAGTCATGTTCGGGAGGTATCTCAGAGGGTTTCTGATTCGCAAAGTGCACATCGACGCCTTCAGAGGGAAACTCGGTGTCCGTGTGAGGAGTGTGAGTTGTCTCTGAAGTAAGTTTGCGGGGTTGAGGCGGGTCGTCTCGTAAAAGCTCGTCGATCCCTATCGTATGGCGCAAGTCTTGGGTGGCTTTTCGAAATTCTCGTAAGGCTCGACCACACGCCTTCATGAGTGTAGGCATCCGTTCTGGTCCTACAGCAACCAATAAAATAACGGCGATAATAAGCAACTCGCCTGAGCCAATGCCAAGCATGCTCTAAGTTTAGCAAAACTCATGCGTATCGCCTAAATACCTTGAAGCCTAGGCTAAGCGGCTGCTTCGCGGCGGGCCTGCGCACTTTGCATGGTAGGACTATGTTCCACAGATTCGTGCGTCATGACCAACTTTGCAGCGATGTTAGCCTCGACGTGACGTCTATCTCGCACATGATACGTGAGTGCACGCGCCATCGCTCGTGCGTTCTGAAAGCGATCTTCCCGTTTACGGGCAAGGGCGCGAGCAACAATTGCGTCCATGTCGCGGTCGATGTGTTGTGCAATTAGTCCTACGCGTGGCGCATCCTCCAACATGATGCGGCTTAGCAACGTAGGTACGTGGTTTCCATTAAATGGCAACCGTCCCGTGAGTCCTTGAAATAAAATAACACCAAGGGAATAGAGATCAGCGCGACCATCCACATAGGGATTGCCTGAAGCTTGTTCAGGTGAGACGTAATGAGGCGTGCCATAAACTCGGCCGGACTCAAGTCGTCGTTCTTCCGGAGACATAGTAAGCGAGGCACACACCCCGAAATCCAAAAGTTGCACGCGAAGTTCGCCGTTTGGATCACGCTGGAGCAACACATGCTCGGGCTTAAGATCGCGATGGGTATACCCAAGACGATGGATACGATGGAGAATGGCTGCAACACGAATACCAACGGTAGCAATCTCTTCTGGAACCATCGTTTGATAGCGTGCAAATAGGCGTGCCAAGCATTCACCTGAGACATGCTCCATGACTGCATAAGGAGAGCCATCGCTCATCAGGCCTTGATCGTAAACAGCCACAACGCTTGGGTGAGAGACCGTACGAGCCACCTGTGCTTCGCGTCGAAGGCGCCGGCACAAGTCGGGGTTGTTGGCAAAGCGGCGTTGCAACATTTTGATGGCCACAGCTCTTTTCAGATCCAGATCCTGAGCTTCAAATACGAGCCCGGTGCCACCCATGCCAATGCACGCCCCAATACGGTAGCGTCCATCCAAAACGGCGCCTCGAAGTTCTGTCCGTTCGTTGTCAGGTTCGATGTCCATCGGCAGACAGTAACGATGGGCCTACCTGCACCTACACGTCAAAAAATGTGCAATTTCCTTTCCTACCAAGCTCGAAAGGGTATGCAAGGCAGAGTTTGAAAGAACCGTAGTAAAAACAGCGGGTTAGTTCCCCATGCTTCGAAGTCCCAGCTCTTTCATCTTTGTTTGAAGGCTTTTTCGGGAGATCTTAAGCAAACGAGCCGCCAAGGTGACGTTATGATTGGTTTGTTCAAGCGCTTTTAGTATAATATTCTTTTCAAGCTGTAATGTGACTTCCCGGACGGCTTCTTTGAGGCCCACCGCCGGGCTTAGCTCAGGTTGGGTTGCAGGCATCAATGGCCGTGAAGAAGGGCGCAGGCTTGGGCCTTCTGAGCCGCCGATTTCGGCAGGGATGTCGCGTCGAGTGATGGTGGGTCCATCACAAAACAACACACAACGCTCCATGACATTTTCAAGTTCTCGAATGTTGCCACGCCATGCATGTGCAAGAAGCGTGTTTAGCGCATCCGTCTCAATCCCTTCGATGTGTTTACCTAAGCGCTGATTAAACTTGGCAATGAAATGCTCGACAAAAAGAGGAAGGTCTTCCAAACGTTCTCTTAATGAAGGCAGGCGTATTTGTACGACATTCAACCGGTAAAAAAGGTCTTCTCGAAATCGCCCTGTGCGAATTTCTTCTTCCAATTCACGGTTGGTGGCAGCAACAAGCCGCACATCGATTTTAATTGTTTTGATTCCGCCTACACGCTCAAATTCGCTTTCCTGAAGCGCACGCAACAGCTTTACTTGAATGCTCGGTGGAATTTCTCCGATTTCGTCCAAAAACAACGTGCCGCCATGCGCCAGTTCGAAGCGCCCTGGTTTGCTCGTGACAGCGCCGGTGAAAGCGCCTTTTTCATAGCCAAACAGTTCGCTTTCAATGAGCTCTGACGGAATCGCTGCACAGTGTACAGCCATAAAAGGCTTATCTTTTCTGCCGCTAAGCTCATGTAAGGTGCGTGCCGCCAATTCTTTGCCTGTTCCACTTTCGCCTGTAATCAGCACGGTACTTGGAGTGTTTGCCACACGTTCGATCATCTGTTGAAGATCGCGCATCACTTGTGAGCGACCTACCAGTGGTCCTTTTCCACTCACCACGGATAAATAATCTCGCTCAACTAAGTCGCTTTGTGCGAGGTCGCTCGTTCGTGCTGCTTTGGCAATGACATGCCGAAACTCTTCTTTATCAAAAGGCTTGGTGACATAATCAAATGCGCCGAGCTTGAGAGCCTCTACGGCGGTGTCTACCGAGCCGTGAGCAGTAATCATGATGACCGGAATTCCAGGGTGGTTTTCTGTGATATGTCGTAGCAGGGCCATGCCATCCACAAGAGGCATTTTGAGATCTGTAATCACGACATCGATGTGATGTTCACGTAGTACGTCCAACGCAGCTTGGCCGTTTTCTACAACGTGGACGTCATAACCATTGCGTGTCAGTTGCGCGGACAGCACGCGACGAAGATTGACTTCGTCATCGGCAAGCAAAATTTGTTTGGTTTCAAGGGGCACACGAATTACTTACTGGAGTGAAGGCAGTGATTGGCTTGTCCAAGCGTCATGGAAAGGATAAACCCTCTACATGGGACAGTGATCGTCTCTGGCATAGCCCATTTCATGGCACCACCTTTGCGTTCTTTCACCCTAGCCGTCAACCCTTTCTTGAGTCTTCCGTGCCCTCATTAAATATGCCACTGGTTGCCAAATGGGCCCTTTATGCAGCCCTTACCGTAGTGATTGGGGCGATGCTGTATCCGCGTTTCTTTCCATCTCTTGTCAGAGAGGGCCAAGTTGCTCCGCCCCTGATTGTTCAACTGGACAGGGGTGAGCACTTTGAGCTGAGCCAAGCACGTGGAAAACCATTGGTGTTGAATTTTTGGGGCACCTATTGTGGTCCGTGCCAACAGGAGGCCCCCATGCTCAGTCGAGTGCATGCACGGCTGCATCGGCGAGGTGGCATGGTAATCGGAATCGCCGTGGATAACATGCCTTTGGCCAAAGTGGTGCATATCGCGCGCAGTTTAGGAATGACCTATCCAATCGCGCTTGCTAGTCAAGAAGATATGTTGCGCTACAAAGTCACTACGATTCCGACCACCTATGTGGTGGATGCTCAGGGGATGATCCAGGACGCAACGGTGGGTGTTGTTTCCGAGCGACGGCTAGAACGGGTACTCAAATCGACGTTTATGAGATAGGTTGGCTGCTATGACTGGTGAAATCTTGGAACTTATCCTACAGGCTTCAGCCGTCGTGAAAGTAGTCATGGCGCTTTTAGCCCTCATGTCTGCCATCACGTGGTTTATTGTGGGGGCTAAACTTAAGCAGTTTGGTTCTGCGGGTCGGCTAAGTCGTCGATTTTTGCAGCTCTTCTGGGCCCGGGGCAACCGTGGCCAGTGGGATGCCACACGGCTTGAACAAATCTATCATCAGCTTGCGTCATTTCGGCAATCACCGTTAGCTAAAGTGTTCCATGCGGGTTATGTCGAGCTTGCTCGTATGACAGGCACGAGCAGTCCCAACCATGGCAGTTACCCACCGCCGCGCAGTGATTTAGCGTCTTCAGCGGATGTGCAAAATGTAGAGCGTGCGCTACATCGCACATCGGCGACCGAACTTACGCAATTAGAACACTATCTCTCATTTCTTGCGACGACTGGCTCGACAGCGCCGTTCATTGGTCTGTTTGGCACAGTGTGGGGCATTATGAACTCATTTATGTCCATTCGTGCGCAGGGCAACGCGAGCCTGGATGTGGTGGGAGGAGATATCGCAGAAGCGCTCATTGCAACGGCCTTAGGGTTAGCAGCGGCCATCCCGGCAGTCATGGCTTACAATTACTTTCTTCGTAGGTTGCGTGTGATAGAGCAGGAGATGGATGCGTTTAGCAATGACTTTCTCAACATTGTGCGTCGACATTTTCTGACACGCTAAGGAGAAATAGTATGGCGATGTCTACAAATAATGGAGGTGGCCGCTCGCCAATGAGCGAAATCAACGTCACGCCCTTTGTCGACGTGATGTTAGTGCTACTGATTATTTTCATGGTGAGTGCGCCGCTGCTCACCAAAGGCGTTTCTGTAGACTTGCCAAATGCTCAAGCTCCGCGCATGGATATTCAACAGGAAAAGCTTTTGCTTACGGTAGCTAAGGATAAGAAGATTTTTCTGGGGCAATCTGAAGTTCCGTACACAACTCTGGAGCAAACTTTGGTGAATAATGAACGGCTCAAACGCGAAAAGGAGCTTTACGTATTTGCTGACGAAGAAGTCCCTTATGGGTTGGTGGCTCGAGTGCTTGCAATCGTTCGTAAAGCAGGCATCGAGAAATTAGGGTTGGTTACTGACCCCTTGCATGAAGAGTAAACATGCAGGCGAGCATGGTCATGGCAGGATCGATGTTGACCCTTATTGTTCATGGGGTGATCCTTGCGGCATTCATGTTTAGTGGTTTCTTGCATGCACTTTTGTCGAGCCAGCATGCGCCACCTATTAAAGAGCGGACTGTGATCGAAGCAAGGCTGGTTCAGTTGGGTAAAGAGATTGACCCAAGACAATTGCCCAACCGCCATGTGCCAAGGCTTCAAACAGCCCCGCCAGATACTGTGGCCGTGTCGCCGGATGCCGCAGAGATGCCAGAACAACCCGCAGAGCAGAAGCCACCTAATCCTGTACAAGACACGCTGACCCGGCTTGGTGACCGTGCGCAGACGTTTGCAGAGATTGCCGAAGAACGTGACAAAGAAGGCAGTCCTGAGGGGGTGGCTGAGGGCAGCAGCCAGGCAAAGTCAGGCGACATCTATGCGGGCAAGTTATACCAGTTCTTCCGTCGTGGTTGGACGGTGCCGACGGTGATCACCGAGGCTGAAAGTCGTGCACTTGCAGCTGAAGTGGATGTTGAGATCACCAAAGACCTCAAGGTGGGCGAATTTAACTTACGCCGCTCAAGCGGTAATCCACTTTTCGATCAGTCTGTGCTCGATAATTTACAACGCTTGAAAGATTCCGGTGAAATGCTGCCGGAGCCTCCGGCGGACATTGCAGCAACGTACCTTGAGCAGACTGTGGGCTTATTGTTCCGTGGTCGAGATGCTCAGTAGTTCATCACTGGCTCAGCATCTGCGCTAAGTGGTTTATTTCAGTACATCTTCTTGAGTACGGCACTAAATACTTTGCCGTTCATAGCCGTCCGACATAAGGTAATGCTTGTCATGGTTAAGATTAATGTCATGAAAAAACATACCTCTTGGGTGGCTTTCATCGTGTTGGGTGCGTTGGCGTTGAGTTGGTGGGCGTTGCCTGCAATTGGCCAAAATGCAGAGCCTCAGCTTCCTGCGCGTGGCGTCATGATAGAGATCGACTCTCCGGAACGTGCCCTTTACCGCATTGCGGTTCCCAGTCTTCAAGGAGGAACGGTAGGTACCACTGCGGCCGAGGTGCTGCGTAACGACTTCAAACTGATTTCGTTGTTTACAGTGCTTGATGCACGCTCCTTTATGGATAGCCAGCCTGCAACGTTGGATATCCGAACGAGTGACTGGAGCGTGGTGGGAGCGCAGGCTGTAATCAAAGGCAAGCTGACCCAAACCGGTTCTGGAGTGAGTATGGACATGCGTCTTTACGAGCTCGCCAAAGGAAATTCTCCGACACTTCAAAAAAGTTATCGCGGCTCTCTAGGGGATGTACGTAAGTTCATGCACAAGTTTGCGAATGAAGTGCTTTTAGTGCTCACAGGCGAAGCGGGTGCATTTGACAGCAGAATCACGTTTGCACGTCGGCTAAGTCCAGGACGCAAAGATGTGTATGTCTCGGATTTTGATGGGCATGGCTTAGGCCGTGTCTCCAAAGGCAACGGCATCGCGATGCTTCCAAGTTTTGGCCCTGGAGGTATTTGGTATTCGATTCTGTCAAAATACGGCATGTACATCACGCGTACAGGCGCCAATGAACGCCCGGTCATTAAAAGCCAGGGCTTAAACATGGGCGTGACCTCATGTGGTAATCGCATCTACTTTTCATCCACGCGCAGTGGCAATGCTGAAATTTTCAGTGCCAATGGGGATGGCTCGGATGTTCGTCAGCTCACTCATCACCGCAGCATCGATGTGAGCCCCGCCTGTGGTCCTACAGGCCAGCTGGCGTTTGTGTCGAACCGTCAAGGAAGCCCCCAAGTATATACAATGAATACCGATGGCTCTGGCGTAAAGCGCATCACCTATCGAGGCGATTACAACCAAACACCCACATGGTGTCCTGATCCGAAAAAATCACTATTAGCATTTACAGGTCGTAGTGGTGATTACGATATATTCGTGATCAACCTACAAACAGGTGAATACACGCGGCTGACACAAGGCCAAGGCAGCAATAAAGACCCGGCGTTTTCTCCTGATTGCCGTATGGTAGCGTTTGCCTCCTCACGGGGTGGGATCTACCTTTCCAGTATTGAAGGCCTCAATCACAATCGGGTTGTGCCAGGTGGGGCTGAAACCATCCGTTGGTCCCGTTGATGAATCAAGCCCAGGTAGTTTTTTTTGGGAAGTTTGCTAAAGTCCGCGCATGCTGTGTTGGCGGATATGTTGCATAACGCTTGTGTTATCAGGCTGTCAGCTTGTGACAGACTTTGATCGAGATAAAATCCTCCATGATGCCGGTGTGGATGCCACAGAGGATATCACTTCTAACGACGCTAATACCGCAGATGCCAACGACTGAGCTGTAACGTCTCTTATTGCATGGCAGAGCTCAAAGGCCCACAGGCATGGCAGGTGCCGTCTTTACGCACGATGGCGTAGCCGGCTTGTGGGTCGCTGCTGTAACTTTCATAGTTAACATTAAAGATAATTGCCAAGCGCACACTCACGTTAGGGTCAACGGTGCCATTCGCACACATGCTGACAGCTTCGCCTAACCATGTGGCGTGATCCGCTACAGTGGTGCCAGAAGCCCAACTGAACTGACTGGGCACACCGCCGTAGTCTTCTCCAGAAAGGTATCCAAGTTCGGTAAGGCATAGCGGGATAGTATTCGCACCCAATAGAGAACCATAGGTGGTGAGTTGAGGTTTGAAATACCAGCTATAGTGATAACCGTCTTCAGGCGGATCGGCAGGATGTCCTGAAGTTGCGTCAGGTGAAGTGGCTCCGGAATTGTGGTGCACGCCTAGGCAATCCATGGCGCTTTTTCCACCTGCCGCGATCATATCCCGGACAAATACATCATCGTTGCAACCGGCTTCCGTGCAGCCTGCTGCGCCAAAATAGCCTGTAGGCGCTGGCGCACCGCTGATCACGAGTACATTAGAGTTAGCAGCTTTGATGGCATCGTATGCAGGTTTGAGCAAGCTAGTGACATAATTGCTTCCATGGATGGTGCCAGAAGGCCATTCACGATCAATGTTAGGTTCGTTCCACACTTCGATGGCATCTGGACCAAACGTTGCGAGTTCACCCAAGAAACGAATCACGCCTTCAAAGTCGATCGCGGATGGGCGCTCTTGGCCTGTGACGCTGATCAACACTTTGAATCCTTTGCTGTGAGCATCGGCAATGACGCCACTTAGCACCCCAGCGCTACCGCCATTATATTTGTGCTGGTACTTCACCCAGTTCATACCAGCGCTCTGCATGGTACTTATACCCTGTTCAAGGGATCCTGCGATCTGTCCGCCAAGCTCAAAGCACCCTGGTCCTTGGCACCCACTGCCATTCAACGTGTTATCCGGATCTACTTCGGAGGGATCTTGATCTTGATTCCGTGAGGAACTGTGATCCATAGGGGAAGCGCACCCCGAAGCGAGCAGTGTGCCTAGTGCCAATACGATGCAGCAAGCGTTGGCAAGCACTGTAGAAAAAGGGTGGCGATGCGTGGATTCGAACCACGGACCTAGCGCGTATGAAACGCCCGCTCTAACCAACTGAGCTACATCGCCTTGTGACTGTGTCCCCGATAAAGGCCACAGTTCATCGGCGGTGTATCGGACGGCTGCTATTCCTGTCAAATCGTTCGATGAGGAGCACTCTGACGTAGTCCATGCGCGCATACCTTAGAGGCATGCAACCTACACGCCAACATTTGGAACTGAAATTATTAGGGAATTTTCCGTATAGGGGCTCTGATATGGGGTCAACTGACCCCCCTCCTCACTTTCAGAAGCTGCATGTGTAGTGCCGGGAACATGCCTTTGTGTTGCCCCTACGGAGTTAGTGGTGTTGTTTGCGGTTGAACAAAGAGCGTGCTTGCGGGTGCGCAATCACAATGCACATGCCTAAGAACGGCAATGCAGGAATGGGTCTGACAAATACAAACAGCGCGACCAAGGTGAGTAAAAACCCGCACGATAGTGCAACGCATGTGCGTACAAGGCTCAGACGATGCACGCGGCATGCACCCACGTAAAGCGCGGCAAAAACCACATCGCCCACGCCAATCACGGGAATGAGATCGGCGGTGCCAAGCATGGGCCATGGCAATGCGAGCAGCGACAGCATTTCGGCGCTTTGTGCGATCTGTGCGGAAGGCCCTGCGTCATGCAGCACGCTAAATGCATCCACAAGCGATGAGACCACAGCGACGGCTAAAAGATGACTAGGGGTTTCAATACGATAGCCCACCCAAGCCCCAAGGGATGTCCCTCCGGCAAGCAATGCGATCGTTACGAGACACGCTTGAAGCAAAGGATGCATGTGCGCGGCGCATGCTTTTAGGCCCAACAAGCAAATAACTGCCGTAAAGACGATCAAGATCGTGATGCGCGGCCGTGGATTGGGGCAGGCTAACGCGCATCCCACAATGCTACAGGCCACCACGACAAAGGCGATCGTGTAAGCCACGTTGACTGAAAGGATAATGGTTTCGGCACTGAGCCGGGCAATTGTCAGGATAAGTGGAGCTATAAAGAGCCCAAGAGCCCACCCAGGCCAAGAGGGGTGAGTAAGGCACTTTAGGCCCACTATATGGTGTATTTTTTGGAAGTAACTACTAGCCATAGTATATTAGAGCCATTGGGAACATGTGGTGCTTGGCAAGGTAGGCGATGTCAGAATTTTGGAGACGGATGACGACATATACCTACATTTCAAGACATAGACGTATATGGATCTAAGTAGTGGATTTTACATACAAAATAAAGAAAGTGGCGGGTCAGGAACACAAACTATTGACCGGTGTGAGGCCGGTACGTACAACGCTTCTTTACCACTACAGGTTGTGGTGGGGGGAAATCAAGATATCCACAGCTTGTGGATAAATTGAAGGCACAACCGAGCTTTCTTAGTCTAAGCATTTGAAAAATTTCAGTAATATGGAGGTCTGCCTTGGCATTGTATGCACGTGGAAGCGAAGCCAGTAACGGAAGTCATGACGCAGCGCGTCATCACGGCACCAACGGGTCGGGAAATGAGCAATCTCGTGTGGGTACGCCACCGGACCGTGCGGGTGTGGGGCCGCACGAAGGCATGTCCGGCAGTGCCACAAAGGGTGGAAAAACGTCTGCGGGAGCTGGGCGAACAGCACCATCGCGAGGGCTGACTCAGCCGCGACATTTCACCAAGGCGGGGCGTAACCCGTTGGCCGAGGTGAACTACGTCAAACGCGACAGTGTGATCTCCGATGCGGATGGCAGCACCGTGTTTGAGATGCGTGGCGTCGAAGTGCCAGAGGATTGGTCTCAGCTTGCGACTGACATTGCAGTCTCGAAATATTTCCGCAAAGCAGGCATTCATGGCGATTCCAACAAGGGCGAGCGCACTGTGCGTGAGCTCGTGCATCGTTTAGCGCACACCATTCGTGAGGCTGGACAAAAACAAGGCGATTACTTTGCCACCAATGAAGACGCCGAGGCGTTTGAAGCTGAGCTCGGGTATATTCTGATCCACCAGATCGCAGCGTTCAACTCACCCGTATGGTTCAATTGTGGCCTTTACCAACTTTACGGGATTGAAGGCAGCGGCGGTAACTACGCATGGAGCTTGGATGAGCACAAGATATCCGAAACCAAGACAGCGTATGAACAACCACAGTGTTCCGCATGTTTCATTCAGAGTGTGTCAGATGACTTGATGTCGATTTATGATTTGGTGAAAACCGAAGCGCGGTTGTTTAAATATGGTTCGGGAACAGGCACGAATTTCAGTGCACTCCGTGGCAAACAGGAAAAGCTTTCGGGCGGGGGAACGTCTTCGGGGCTGATGAGCTTTTTGGAAGTGTTTGACCGTGCGGCGGGAGCGACCAAGTCTGGAGGCACCACACGGCGTGCAGCCAAGATGGTGTGCTTGGACATGGACCATCCTGAGATTGTCGATTTCATCGAGTGGAAAACCAAAGAAGAGCAAAAAGCCCATGCATTGATTGCACAAGGGTATAGCTCTGATTTCAATGGTGATGCCTATCACACCATTTCTGGTCAGAACTCGAACAACTCTGTGCGAGTGACGGATGAGTTCATGAAAGCCGTGGAAAACGATAGCGAATGGCATACGCGTAACCGCACCAACGGTGACGTGATTGAAACATTTCGGGCGCGTGACTTATGGAGGAAGGTGGCTGAGAGTGCGTGGCATTGCGCCGACCCTGGTGTGCAATACGACACAACGATCAACGACTGGCATACCTGTTCTGAGACTGGACGCATCAACGCATCAAACCCATGCTCGGAATACATGTTCTTAGACGACACTGCTTGCAACTTATCGTCGATCAATCTGACGAAGTTTTTGCGTCAGGATGGGACGTTCGATGTGGAAGGCTATCGCCATACCATTCGGTTGTTGATTATGGCGCAGGAGATCTTGGTGGACTATTCGTCCTATCCGACTGCGAAGATTGCACAAAACAGTCATGACTACCGTCCCCTGGGGTTGGGTTATGCCAATCTCGGCACGTTGCTCATGCGTTGGGGCGTCCCTTACGACAGCGATCATGGACGGGTGATTTGTGGTGCGTTGACTTCCATTCTTTGCGGGCATGGATACAAAACGTCGGCTGAGATCGCAGCGGCCAAAGGGCCTTTTGCAGGCTACAAAGGCAATGCCAAGGCGATGTTGAGAGTCATTCAAAAGCATCGTGATGCCGCATACCGCGTGGGGACCGATCTTGGTCCAGGAATGGCAGGAGACGGTACGCTGGCGTGCCCATCGGAGCTTATCGAGGCTGCGCGTGAATGTTGGGATCAGGCGTATGCCTTAGGGGATGCATACGGGTATCGCAACGCACAGGCAACGGTGCTTGCACCCACAGGCACGATTGGGCTTTTGATGGATTGTGACACCACGGGGATTGAGCCAGACTTTGCGCTGATTAAGTTCAAAAAACTTGCAGGAGGTGGCCATTTCAAGATCGCGAATCAAAGCGTCAGTGAAGCGTTGAGTCGTCTCGGGTATACGCAAGCTCAGATCGCTGAGATTGTTGCGTATGTTAGTGGAACGAACACGTTTATCGGTGCACCCCATTTGTCACGCAACATGTTGCTCGATAAAGGCTTGACCGAACAGGAGATCGCGAAAATTGAATCGGCATTGCCAGGTGTGTTTGATGTTTCACAGGCATTTGCGCCTTGGATTGTCGGCGAAGCAGCATACCAACGTCTTGGTATCGATAAGGCTACCTATGGTGTTCCGGGGTTTAGCTTGCCGCGCACGTTTGGGCTTACGGACGCACAGCTTCAAGAGCTCAATGATCATGTCATTGGTCGCATGACGATCGAGGGTGCACCCCATGTGCTGGAGGAACACTTGCCCGTGTTCGACTGTGCCAATCGATGCGGACGGACAGGTCAGCGGTTTTTGGCGCCGATGGCTCACATTCGCATGATGGCAGCGGCGCAGCCGTTTTTGTCAGGCGCGATTTCAAAGACGGTCAACCTGCCAAACGAGGCCACAGTCGAAGATGTCCAGGCGGTGTATCTGTCAGGGTGGAAGCTAGGACTTAAAGCGGTCGCTTTGTATCGGGATGGATGTAAGCTTTCGCAGCCGCTTTCTACAAAAAGCGATGGTCAAAAAGAAGCCAAAGACGAGTCCAGCGTGCCTGTGGTGGCAGCGGTTCAAGAAGGCGCACGGCCGCCGGAGTCTGTGCGTCACAGACTGCCTAAGAAACGGCATGGCTTTACGCAGGAAGCACGCGTGGGCGGGCATAAAGTATTTTTGCGGACTGGGGAGTATGAAGATGGATCGTTAGGCGAAATCTTCATCGATATGCATAAAGAAGGGGCGGCGTTCCGTTCTTTGATGAACTGTTTTGCCATCAGTGTGTCCATGGGATTGCAACATGGCGTGCCTTTGCGGTCATTTGTAGAACAGTTTACCTTTACACGGTTTGAGCCACAGGGACCTGTGGAGGGGCATCCCAACGTCAAGTTTGCCACTTCGATGATCGACTATGTATTTCGTGTGCTTGGGGTGGAATATCTCAAGTATTACGATCTTGCGCATGTGCCGCCCAAAGAGGTGCAAGCCGAGATCAACAATCCCACAGATCTCAATACACATCGGCAGATGCCTGGGGGTAACTCACAGTATCCTTCAGTGAATCCGCCTCCAGCGGTGGCTCAAGGAGCGGCGCATGCAGACAACGCTCTTGACCAGCAGCTTAGTGAAATGATGGGCGATGCTCCCATTTGCGATGGCTGTGGCCATATCACTGTGCGCAACGGCGCGTGCTACAAATGCTTGAACTGTGGTGCGAGCTTAGGGTGTAGTTAAGTCGATCTTGTTTTGCAGTTTAGTCTACGTGCACTTCAATGTTTTGGCTTCGGCCAGAACGTACGCGGATAGTTTTATGCGCAATAGGGCGACCGTGGCCACCGGCCACGCGATGATCTCCTGGGCTTAATTTTTTGGTGATGGGGCCTTTGCCGTAATAGTGGCCGTCGATCCATACGTTGCCCCAGGGCACGACGCGTACGGTGATCACGCCACCACGGCCCCCTTCTCCTTCAGAGGGGGCAGGCTCTTCCTCGGAAGGAGAGGCCATGTCGTCATTGGTTGTTTCGTGTGTCGTGGCTGGCGGTTGTGCGGATGCGGCTGGCGTTGTGACAGAAGGTTCAGGCGTGGTTGCAGGCGTAGGTGCGATGGTTGCTTGGGCTAACGGCTCCGAAGGCACAGGGTGGGGGGCTGTTGCCGGTGGTGCAGGAGATGGCGCCTCGGCGTTCTGTGCGGGGAGCGAAGCAGAGACGATGGAAGGTTTGGCAGGGCCTCGTCGAATGAAGGTGATGGCCAAAGCAAGTAAAGTGGCTGCGGCTGCAATTGCAAGGAAAGTGGCAAGCGTGCGATACGTTTTGCGTGTAGGAAGCTCAGGCTGGATGAACGTTGAGATACGCGGTTGCTGTTGAGGCGTGGCTGCACGGGTGCGGGTGTCGTCTTCTGGCGTGCTTGCTGCAAGAGGGTGTTCTGCAGCCGTGGTTTCTTGATCTGTTTTTCCACTGTGAGAGGCGTCATCAAACGTAGGAAGAGAACTTGAAGGTCGAGCAATGATTCCGCTGGTGGTGGAAGTCTTTGCAATGTCGACGGGTGTCGGCTGAATCGTCCGTGCTTCTCGTACCAAGGTGCCAAGGCTGCGTTTGGTCGTGGAAGGAGGTGCTGCATGGACAAGCGCATCGAGTAGCTCTGTCGCGCTTTGATAACGGTCTTCGGGCCGTGCGGATATCAGCTTTTCAACAATTTGAGCAAAGTGAGGAGGCGTCTGTGGTGCAGCTTCACTCAGACGTTTAAATTTGCCTGAGACAAGGTTGGTAAGCGTGGCCATCTCATTCGGACCATCAAAAGGGCGAAAGCCGGTGAGTGCTTCATAAAGCAGCACACCTAACGAGAACAAATCACTGCGGGCGTCGATTTCAGCGCCGGTGGCATGTTCAGGTGCCATGTACGGCACTTTACCTTTGACCACGCCACTACGCGTGACATGGGCATGTGTCGCAGCTTTGGCAATCCCAAAATCAGCCAGCTTGACGCTGCCCGTGTAACTTAACAACACATTGGAAGGCGAAATGTCACGGTGTACAACGCCTGCGTGCTTATTGTTGATTTCCAACGAATGAGCATACTCTAAAGCGCTTGTAAGCTCAGTCGCAATGATGGCGACCACTTCCGGTGGGATTGTACGTTGTTGTTTTTCGAGTACCTCCAACAGTTGGCGTAAATCCATGCCCTCGATAAGCTCAAGTGCCATGTAATACGCGTCGCCTTCGAGTCCGAAGTCATAGACTTGAACAATGTTGGTGTGGCGGAGCTGGGCGGCCAGGCGGGCTTCATCCAAAAAAAGTCGAACAAATTCATGATCTTGAGCAAACGCTGGCAAGACGCGTTTCAAGCAGACCTGCTGCTCAAATCCGCCTGGACCACACCGTTTGGCCAAGAAGGTTTCGGCCATGCCACCGACACTGATTTTGTGCAGCAGCTCATACGGGCCTACGCGTTGGCCAAGGATGGGGGCGCCTTGCATGATTGGCCGGTTAATTTAGCATGATTTGGAGATTATGCTCAAATACCAGATTTTGTATCGTCTTTAGTAAGAAAGACTACCTGGCAGGCCGGCAGGCACACGTGCTGGCATCGCCTATGGCCTTAGGCCGGGATGGGGTTGAGCCCGGGCAGAAGTCACAAACAGGGCTTCGAGCGAATGGCGCTGATCGGAGGCGAGCAGATCTTTGAGCGGACCTTCGAGGCTGACCAGCCCTTGGTTCACGATCACAACGCGGTCGCACAACGTCTCTACATCACTGAGAATGTGACTCGTAAACAAAAGCGTTTTTCCAGCTTGGCGTTGCTCGGTGATCAAGTTGCGCACCTCGGCGCGACCAATGGGATCTAGCCCACTCATGGGTTCATCCAGAATGATAAAGTCAGGATCATGCAAAAGCGCTTGAGCAAGGCCAATGCGTTGCATCATACCTTTGGAAAATTTGCCGATAAATCGATCGGTGGCATGTGATAAGCCCACGCGCTCGATAAGCTCATGGGCGCGTTTGAGGCGCCTTGATGCATCCATGCCTGTTAATCGACCACACAGATCCAAAAATTCTAACGGCTTGAGATACTGATAGATGTAAGGATTTTCCGGCATGTATCCGACGCGTCGGCGGATATCTCTGGAGTTTGCATCCGCCCCAAAGAGTTGGAGCGTGCCTTGAGTGGGCATAATCAATCCCAGCACACACTTGATGGTTGTGGTTTTGCCAGCGCCGTTCGGGCCGATCAAGCCAAGGATCTCGCCACGATTGACTTGAAAGCTTACCCCGCGGACAGCTTCGATGCGTTTACGCAAAAAGCCCAGACGAAAGGTTTTGTGCAAATTCTCAATTTTTAAGATGGTGGTATCTGTCATGCGTTACCTAAGAAATTCGTGCAGTGCTTGAATAACGCGATCTTGGTCTTCTGTGTTCATGTTGGGGTGCAATGGCAATGCGAGGCCATGGGTAGCAATGTGTTGTGCGTTTTGAGTCGGTGAAGGCACGCGTGCAAAAGGCTGGATCGACGGTAGCATAGAAAGTTCATAAGAGAGACGGGCCGACTCAATGCCTTGGCGTCGAAGGCTTTCGATCACGGGATCGCGAGGAATGTTAAGCACTGCGCCCATGGTTTGCATGTTGCTTTGAGCACCTGCAGGCATGGCTTGCCATTGCATGTGGGGTAAGGCATCTCGGTAGCGTTGTGCCAGAAAACGACGCTTTTCAAGCATCGTATCCAGTCGGTCTAGTTGTGCTAAGCCCATCGCGGCCGCGATCTCGCTCAAACGCTGATTGCCTGCAGCTGACAAAAATATACCTGGGCTTCGTTGTCCGTGGTTGCGTAATATTCGCAAACGTTCGGCGATGGCGGGATCATCGGTCAGGCACATCCCCCCTTCACCGGTGGTGACTACCTTGCGTGGGTGGAAACTCAAAATCGAGATGGTTCCAAATGATCCGCAGGGGCCTTGTGAGTGATAACTGCCAATGCCACAGGCAGCGTCTTCGATAAGGATAAGGCCCTTGAGTGAGGCCTGAAGTTCACTCCAGCGTGCTGGCATCCCAAATTGGTCGATCACAATGGCAGCACGTGTCCGTGAGCCGCGCGCATGAGAGGCTGCCTCTGGATCCAAATTCCAGTCCTTGGCATGGACATCAACAATGACAGGGGTGGCTCCAGAAAGAATGATAGCATGAGCAGGGCTTGGCCAGCTTAGTGCAGGGCAGATGACTTCGTCGCCAGCGTCGAGCTCAATGGCGTTGAGCGCGAGCTCTAGAGCACTGGTACCACTACTGACTGCAATGGCATAGTTACGATTGCATCGTGAGGCAATGCGTTGTTCAAAGCGTTCTACCAGGGGGCCTTGGACCAAACGACCTGAGTCAAGGACATGTTTAATCGCATAGAGTTCTTCGTCACCTACCCAGGGTGGAGATAATGTAATCAAGCTTGTAGGAGATGGATTCATGTCTGGGTAGCCTGTCTTAGAGGATTATGCGAGGGTTACTTTTTGCACACGTCGGGGTTACCTATGTACGGCCTGCCTGAGCGATTTGTTTTTGGGGCGGTTTCATTTGAATGCAGTGATGCAAAGTTGGCAAAGAATTTGCCTATCACCTCGTTTGTAATGGAATCCCTGGCAGATGTGAATACAGCGCCTTCTGTCGCGCATGTGACGATGGAGTTCATACCGGGTGTGGATCCGACGGACAATCATGAGACGATTCAGTGGCAGTGGAATGGCGTACGGGCTCACCTGCAGGCAGGCAGAGTCCGTGGCCTACTGACGGCATGTGCTTCAGGGCAATATGCGGCCCGATTTGAGGTGCCACGTCTTGATGCTGACTGTTTGAATGCTGCTGTGGCAAGTGCTTCAAGTGCTGTGGTTACCCATGAAGGCGGCTTGTTAGTACATGCTGCAGCTGTCGACATGGACGGCAAAGCAGTGTTATTTATTGGGCCTTCCGGCGCAGGAAAAACTACGGCCTGTTCTCACATGAAGGGTTGTACATGGCTCGCACTGGATCGCGTAGCACTTGTGTATGTTCGTGATCAATGGTTGGCGTGGCGGCTTCCATGGGGCAATAAAGATGGGTTGCAATTGAGGTGTTCAAAAGCAACCTTTTTGCCTTTGGCCGGCATATTAAGAGTGCGACAATCTGACACGCTCGATATTCAGACGTGTTCGCGTTGGCAGGCCGCTACTATTCTGCGAGAGTCTTTACGGATTGGTACGGCCAATGTTCGAGAGGAAGAGAAGATGTTAGAGTGTGCGGAGCGGCTAAACCAACGTTGTCCGCTAGGCATAATCCAGGTGCCTCTTGGGGTAAATCTGACCTATGCTGTGCAGGCATGGTTAGACAAGGTGAGAGCATGATACTATCGGAGCACACTCGAATCACTCAAAACACGCGTGTCGCAGCGCGTACGATTGATGACAAATCCGTGATCGTGGTTCTAGATGAACGTAAAGTGCATGCGCTCAACGAGCTCGGTTCATTAATTTGGAACATGGCAGACGGTCGGTCATTGGCTGATATCGTTGAAATCGTGGTTCAAACTTATGACGTTGATCGCACGATTGCTTTAGGTGACGTTCAGAAGTTTGTTGCAGAGTTGGTTTCTCTTAAAGTGTTGGAAGTTGCTGACGCATGACGGATTCAGGACACCATCGCACGCAGTTAAATGCAAAGCGTTTGGCACAAGGTTATGCTCCTGAAGGAAGCCAAGTTCCTTTGGTGGCCATGTTGGAAATTGCAGATCGCTGCAACGAAGCGTGTGTGCACTGTTATCAAATTCAGGGCCAAAAAGGCGAGATGACAACCCAGCAAATTTATGAAGTCCTGGATGAACTTGCTGAAATCGGTGTGCTTTATCTCACAATTTCTGGAGGTGAACCCACATTACGTAAGGATTTTTTGGACATTCTAAGGCACGCACGTGCACGTAAATTTGCGATTAAGATTTATACCAATTGTCTTACCATGACGGACGCCATGGCAAGTGTGCTTGGTGAACTTGCCATACAGGAAGTGCAAACAAGTTTGTATTCCCATCAAGCCGACGTGCACGATGCTATTACGAAAGTTCCTGGTTCATGGGAAAAAACAGTTCAAGGCATTCAGCATCTGATCAAGCACCGGGTCAGAGTAATTGCCAAGTCGCCCATGATGGTAACCAATGCACCTCATTACAAAGAGTATCAACAGTTTGTGGAAAACCTAGGTGCCTTATGTGGAGTGGATGCCAACGGATTGATGCCCAAAGAGGATGGGAGTCGTGACCCTCAACAGTTGAGTGTTGATGAAGAATTGTATCGAGTGATGCGTACTGATCCAGCATTAGGAGGCAAAAAATCCATTAAAATTCGTCCGCCCGTACGTTTGGACAGTTCGCCCTGTGGGGCATGCCGAGCAGGTATTCATATCGAGGCCAATGGAGAGCTTCGTCCTTGTACGCAACTGGGCATTGGGTTGGGCAATGCAGTGCAGCAAGGCGTACGTTATCATTGGGACAACAATCCAGAGCGGCAGGTCATAGCCGGGTTAACGTGGGCGGACATTCATGGATGTCGTCGTTGTGATCTCAGTGGATATTGTCACCGTTGTTATGCGAAGTCATACGCAGAACAGGGCGATATGTTAGGGCCATACGCTTCTGCGTGTCGCCGCGCACTGACGGAATATAGTTTGGCAGTTGGTAGAAAGGTTACCGTGCTTAGTGCCGATCCAGCTCGAGACAGTGAGCTTGGACCCTACCGAGAGCGCGGTCCTGGATATGTGCAGACGGTAGAAGACGAACAGAGTATTGCAGATGTGGAATTGGCTAAACGCCATGCCTGGATCAGACGCCACGAAGCAAAGCCAGATTTAGTCCAACTGCGCCGGAGTAAGCGTTAAGCACGTTTAGAAAATTACGGGGATATAAGTAGCAAAGAGGCCGATGGGGTCTGGACGCACCACGGAAGAGTACCCTATAGTCACGGTCGTATTTAGACGCTTAATGGGGAGGCAGTGCATGTGGCACCAAATGGCTCGAGTGGTTATCGGTTGGAACGGCCTTTTAACCTTGAGCATACTTGGATTGTTTGGCTGGGGTTGTGCGGATAGCCACCTGGTTACTGTGATTGAGGTGACGGATCCTGCACAGGGTGCAGTCTTGGGGCCAAGCGCGGATCAAGATCCTGACACGGATGGTTTTCAATTTGCCGTACGCGTGGATACCTCTGGACTGAATTCAGGTCAAAGTGTGGTCTTAGAGCATGGTACCGATGGGTCCCCTTTAAGCACCGAGGTTACTGCCGAAGTTCAGAATGACGGTAGCGCAACCTTTCCACTCTATACGTTTCCAATGGGTAGTAACGTGATTCGTATACACGCTGAAGACGACGAGGGCGCTGTCTCGGAAGTTACGACATTTACAGTCGGAGCGAGCGAGGTCGATGTCGCTATTCAGACGCCGGCCGATGGTGCAGGTTTGAGTGCTGATTCGGATTGTTCGACAAGCGATGCTGGCTATCAGGTGTCAATTGTGGCGACGACTTCTGCGATAGATGGAAGTCTTGCGGAAGTATGGGTGGGTGGTGATCCTGACACGGACACCCCTGTAGCCACCGGGCTGGTTGAAGCAGGCCAGGTGGAGTTTTGTATCGATGCAGATGAAGGCGTAGATATTGGCATTACTGTCCGGGTTACCAGCGGTACAGGGGAAGATGTGCTGACCGCCGAAGATAGCGTGACCGTGACGATAGATCTTCTGGTTCCGATCAATGCTATTAGTGATCTGACGGTGAGCTACTTTACAGATCAGGTAGATTCCGCTCAACGTCGCGCGGGCGAGGTGGCGTTTCAATGGACTTCCGTCGGTGGCGGTGGAAGTGGTGATTTTTCGAATTTAGACCACTACGTATTGCGCTGTTCCACAAACCCCATTGTGTCTGAAGACGACTGGGAAGCCGCAGAGGACACAGAAGTCATTTTGAATTTGGAGCCAAGTGCTGAGGGCACCCCTGAAACTGAAGCCGTGGGTGGATTTCAGCGTATGGGTGTGACAGTCAATTGTGCACTGCGCGGTGTAGACGCAGGAGATGCATTGACACCATTAGTAACGCCGACGGGCAGCATTCCAGTGATGAACACGTTTGCTGAACAAACCATCACTGCGGCCTCTGACATGAGTCAGCGTGCAACCGCTGTGGGTGACGTCAATGGTGATGGCCTGCACGATTTCGTGGTCAACGCGACAGGAGCTGCCTACTTGTATTATGGTGTAGATGGGAGCGTAACGGCATTTGCGGCTGTTCCAGATGTGACATTTACCTCAAGCGCTTCTGTCGGATTTTCCACTGCCGTCGCTGGCATTGGGGACTTTAACGGAGATGGGCGTGATGATTTTGCGTTGGCGGATTCGAACGAAGGTACGCCTGCGTTTGGTGGAGCAGTTTATGTCATCTACGGGCGATCTGACAGCGATGGGCCTACGCCATGGCCAAGCGGAAGCGCTCAGGATGTTGCCTCGGCAGGATGCAATGCCGACGTGTGTTTTCAAGGGAGCACAGCCATACTTCTTCTTGGAGCAGACATTGGGGCTGCGGGTGATTTTGATGGCGATGGTTTAGAAGACATTGCCATCACTGCGTTAGGCGCCAATGGCTTTGCAGGCCAAGTGTATATTATCTTGGGCCGACTCGAGGCTGACTTGCCTCGTGGCCAAGTGATTGAGCTCCCTGTCGATGGTGGATTTGATGTGGAAGGTTTCACAGTAGAGGGTGCCGCTGCTTTGAAGGTGCTCGGCACCGCGATTGCGGGCTTGGGAGATACCAATGAGGATGGTCGGTCGGATGTGGCACTTGGTGCTTCGGGTACGGACAGCACCAATGGTGTGGATCCGACGGATGATATTACTGGCGAGGTGCGGTTTATCTCCGGAGTCGACTATGGGACATCCACCGGGCTCGTCTCACTTGGCAATGGCGTATTGGTGATGGAAGATGTGCCAGGGGCAAGTGCTGAGAGCTTTGGTTTTGCATCATGGCTGGCCAACATTGGTGACTTCAATGGTGAAGGAGGCTCCGATTTAGCGGTATTTTCTCCTGGGTGGGTGGATGACGACGGAACCCCTGGTTTGTCAGCGGGTGATACTATCCTGAACGACGGTAAAGTATTGATGTTTTTAGGTAACGGCGCATTGAGCAACAGCACACCGTTTGTGACGTTTTCCAATGATTCAGCAGACAATCAAGATGATGAATTTGGAATTCGTATCGCTCAAGCATGGCATCCGACGATCAGTGAAGCCGGGTTCTTGCTTACAGATTTTGACAATGATGGATTTTCAGATATGTTAGTTGACAGTGTCCAAACAGGCACCGGGCCATCGTCATCGTATCTTTTTTATGGCCACGCAAATGCAGTAGATCGTGTGGCATCGTCTGCAGAAGTGGTTTTGCCAGGATTCACTACAGCACAAAACCATACACGAGCAGTGGGCGATATTAACACCGATGGTTATCCTGATCTGCTCATAGTAGATAACGGCATTGCACATTTGCTATACTAGAAGCGTATGAAAAGTGATCCCAAACTCCATTCACAGACCTCTCAAGAGCCGCCAGAGGCTAAGAGGGTCTATGTACCTCCAATGATTGAGGATTCTGCAGAGTTTGAGCCTCTTTCAATGTTTTGTCGTCCGGCGTTTGGTCCTTTGCCACAATGTCCCGATCAATCCGCTTAAGTTCCGAGCGGCATCTTGCTGAGCAAGTGCTTCAGCATCATATGGCTATTCAGGGGCGGCTTTCTTGGGTGGCCAAGGGGCACAGTATGTGGCCTTGGATAGTTTCAAACCTCCGGTTGACGGTGACGCGGGCTGATGCGGCCGAACTTTGCAAAGGTGATGTAGTCCTCTTTTCACGTAGGGGAGGCTTCGGCTTGCATCGAGTCATCAGTATTACTCCTTACGGAGTAATCACGCGAGGAGATGCGCATGATTTACCTGGCCATGAGATCATGTTCTCGCAGGTTATCGGCAAGGTTGAAGGATTTGTACTAGGACCCTGGGTGTGGACAGGGGCGCCCAAGTGGTTTGCGCGTTTGACTCAATATGTTGTGCTGTACAGTGCGCCTCGTATGCGAAGCTTGATTCGACGTGCACAAGGATGGAGGATGCGGTTAAAAGCATAGATCCTCACATGCGATGCGTTGACGCCGCGCATAGAGATGCCTAAGTTGCTTCGGTGATTCCTTTAAAAGACGCTAATCCTAAGCGTGGCCATCCATGGGTGACGTGGCTCTTGATCGTGGCCAATGTTGTTGTGTTTGTGCATCAAACGACACTGAGCCCCTATGCCAGAGAACTCTTTATTCGACGTTACGGTGTAGTGCCAATTCACCTGACGGAGGAATTATCACTCAGCAGTTTGATCACACCGCTGACTAGCATGTTTATGCATGGAGGGTGGCTGCATCTCATTAGCAACATGTGGTTTTTGCACATCTTTGGGGATAATGTTGAAGATCGCATCGGCAAGATTCGCTATGTGGGTTTTTACCTCTTGTGTGGCTTAGCGGCTGTGATTGCACAGGTCATCATGGATCCTATGAGCCAAGTCCCGATGGTCGGCGCTTCAGGGGCAATTGCAGGCGTACTGGCCGGATATGTTTCGTTGTTTCCAAAAGCACGGATTCTGACGCTTGTGCCCATTTTCATTTTTATCCAGTTCGTGGAAATCCCAGCGTTTTTTTTCATCTTCGTGTGGTTTGCTATCCAACTGCTTGGCAGCCAGGCGTCTTTGGCACATGTTGGCTCTGGCATGGGTGGGGTAGCATTTTTTGCCCACGTGGGGGGATTTGTCGCGGGATTGCTCTTGATGACAGTGTTTCGGCAAGGCGCTGGGCGTAGCCGAAGGAGATCATTTTCTTCATGAATGAATGGCTTCCTAGCGTCCGTTGTCATCTCGTGGCACACTTTGAGCTATGTGGCTCATTGCCTACTTGGTAGCTTGGATAGGTCTTTGGGGAGGAGTGGTTCCCGCAACTGTTCAGGCGCAAGAATCCTGTCCAAGTGCTACAGAGGGCAATAGTTACACTCGACGTAAGACGGAGAAGAATAAAGAACTCTACTGGGCGAGCCGCTACGTAGAGATGGAAGTATATTATAGTAGTGCCCCTTCATCCATTTCGAGAGAAGACTTTACTCGGGCTACTAAGGAATCTCAAACCACTTGGGAAAACATAGGGTGTACCAATTTTGAGTTTGGTGACCAGTTAGGGGATGCTCCTTCGTCTGCAACCAACTTAATCAACAGCGGCTTCAATGGTTCTCGTTGTGAATCCCAGTTTGATATTTCTACGAATCAGGCTGACTGTGTGAATCGCATCGTATTTCGCACTAACCGGACTGATCCGGACGATCCGATGTATTGGCCTCAAGATCCCAGTGATGAACATTGGGTGGGCAACTGTACTCAAGCGGATTGTAAAGGAAATTCCCCTACACGTACGTTAGCGTTGACCACGACGCTTTTTAATGAAGCCACAGGGAGGATTATCGATGCAGACATGGATATCAATGCTGCCAATTGGCACTGGACCATGGATCCATCGGAAGTGGTTTTAGACGACACGCTGTTACTTCAGTCAGTGATGACTCACGAATTTGGGCATGTGCTCGGCTTTGGTCACATTTGTAACACTGTAGATTCTATTATGAATCCTGAGTACACAGGTCTTACGACACTTAACGAAGAGAACGATGAAAACGGAATGTGTGCCGTGTATCCTAGGTATTCGATTACTCCAGGAAGTGGCGATATTATTCTAAGTGGTATCGAGGGAGGCTGTGCTGTTTCCGGACTGTGGCACTCAGGCTTGTCTTGGATTTGGGGCGTGTTTGCAGTTCTGTGCTGGAGACGGCGCAAGCAATAAAGGTACTCAGGTGAGTGAGTGCGATAGCCAGTGCGTCGGTCGTGTCTGTTTGAGTAATTTTTTTCCAACCTAGAATGCTTTGCACCATTCGAGCAACTTGGGGTTTTTCAGCACGCCCGTGTCCTGCGATGGCTCGCTTGACAACAGCGGGAGCGTAACTATGGACTGGCATGCCGCGTTCAGCAGCAGCCAACATCACAACGCCCCGGGCATGGCCAAGCTGGAGTGCAGCCTGTGCATAGCGCGGTGCAAAAAAAACATCCTCAATGGCGAGAACCTCAGGCTCATATCGGCTCATGATCTCATTGAGGCTTTGGTAAATCGTGCAAATCCGAGTGTGGAGTTCGGCTTTCACGTTGGCGCGGATGACACCGGCATCAATGCCGTGCAGTTTATTCCCTGCACGCTCAATGACTCCCCAACCGGTGGCTCTACTTCCAGGATCAACACCAATGACACGCATTAGGATGCATTGTCCTCGATTTGGAAGTCTGCGCTAACTTTTTGCACATCGTCATGATCTTCCAACGCTTCCAGTAAAGCAATCAGCGTTTCGGCTTCAGTTTCCGGAACTATTTTGGGTGTTTTCGGGACCTTCTCCAAGGATGTGGTGGAAGGCTCCATATTGGCCTGTACAAGAGCTTCTCGTACTTTGTCGAGTGATTCCCGTGGAGTAAAAATCTGCCAAAATTCGTTGTTGTCCTGAATATCTTCGGCGCCCGCTGCTACCGCGAGTTCAAACAGTTGTTCCTCAGTTGCTTTGTCTTTAGGCAATGTAATCATGCCTTTTTCGTCAAATGCCCATAAGGCAGTGCCTTCACTGCCGAGCTGGCCGTTGTGCTTGTCAAATAGTTTACGTAGTTCAGGGGTTGTGCGGTTGCGATTGTCGGTCAGTGCTTCGATGACAAACAATGTGCCTCCTGGCCCCACACCTTCGTAAGTCAGTTCTTCGTAGGCAACCCCTTCAAGTTCGCCGGTGCCTTTCTTTATGGCTCGGCTGACGTTGTCCTGAGGCATGTTGTTGGCTTTGGCTTCATCCAAGGCACGGCGTAGCCTGGGATTGGCACCAGGATCACCACCACCGACTCTTGCGGCAACCGTGATTTCTTTTATGACTTTGGTGAAGATCTTGCCCCGCTTAGCATCCGCTGCGCCTTTGCGGTGTTTGATCGTAGACCATTTATTATGACCACTCATAGCCTAGCTATGGTCCAGATAGCTGGCTTAGGAGTCAAGTGCAATTTTACCAGATTGCGTCCTGACGCAATCTTAACGCGCAAGGCTCAGGGTGCCCACGTACAGAAAACCCACCATAAATAGCACTAGGAAAGGAATGCTGATCCAGGAGCCAGTGATAATTGCCAGTGCAATGGTGACCACAAAATATAGCCCAAAAAACAACTCCACCCAGCTGAATAGATTGCGGCCAGCCTTGTATTTCTTGAGCCGCCAGCCATCTTTTTTAGAGGTCACGCCGTGTTTAGGTGTGCGTACGAATTCCGTATCTCCGCCAAATAACCCTTCAACAACGGCTCGGGTGTTGTTGAGGGAAAGACCGATTCCTAAGGCCATGGTCAAAGGAAGCCGCTTAATAGCTTCCCACACGTTTTGATACAGGGCACGGTGAGTGGTGAGATAAAACAGCATAATGGAGCAGGTTGTCGCCATAAAGAGCGGCACATCTAACCACAACAGGTGAGGATTATTCATTTTGTGCCGCAGCAACATATTAGGAAGCTGTAAGCAAGCAAGGATAACCAGGAAAAGATAAGCGAAGTTATTCGTCAAATGAAACACCGCTTCAATTTTGATATGCAAAGGTAGTTTGGATTTAAGAACGGTAAGTAGAAGTTTGCGAGTTGTTTGCGCGGAGCCCTTCGCCCAACGGAATTGCTGACTCTTAAAGCTATTCATTTCACAAGGAATCTCTGCGGGAGCTAGGACTTCTGGTACATAAATAAACTGCCAACCACGCAGCTGAGCGCGGAAGCTTAAGTCCATATCCTCGGTAAGCGTATCGTGCTGCCAGCCTCCCGCATCCACAATCGCTTGTTTGCGCCATATGCCTGCAGTGCCGTTGAAGTTAAAGAACCTTCCAGAGCGATTACGCGCAATATGCTCGATTACAAAATGTCCATCGAGCATCATCGATTGAACGCGGGTAAGCAGCGAGTAATCACGATTAAGGTGGCCCCAACGCGCTTGCACCATGCCCACCTTCGGATCGGTGAAATACTGTACAAGGTTTTTGACGATACCTGGAGTGGGAACGAAGTCTGCATCAAAGACCAGCAAAAAATCACCTTCTGCGGTTTTGAGCCCCTCTTCTAAGGCGCCTGCTTTGTACCCAACACGATGAGTGCGGTGACTGTAAACTGCATTAAATCCACGCTCTTTCAGTTCTGCGACTTTCGCTTTCGCAATTTGTACTGTTTCATCCGTGGAGTCATCGAGTACTTGAATTTCAAGTTTGTCTTTGGGGTAGTCGATGGCTGCGACACCTTCGAGGAGGCGTTCTGCAACGTACATCTCATTGTACATGGGAAGCTGTACCGTAACGACGGGAAGCTCAGCAAATGTACCTAGTGGTTTTGGAGCAGCGTGACGGTGCTTCCAATAAAGAAATAAAAGAAGCCCTCGGTGAAAGCCGTAGACTCCTAAAATGAACAATACAGACATGTATAAAGCAATAACTGCGATTTCCATGGGGCGGAGCATACCCCCGGAATTGTCATCGAATTGTAAAATCTTGTACTTGGGAAGATCCGGCGAATTGGATATAAGTTGTTGTAATTATTGAAAAAAAACTCTTGGCAGGCCGCCACGATGCAGGATCGAGGAAAGGTCCATGCTGACGGCCACAGCGGCATGGATGAAAAAGCCATTCACGATGGATCGGGTACGCATGGCCAGCGTGCCAAGAACGATGCCGGCAACGATGGCTGCAAATACTTCGAGCAACGGTTTGTCATAGTGAATCATGGTGTAGGGAATGGTCATGGCAAAAATTGCAGATGAGCCCATGGCTGCTCTACATGGCATGAGCAGAAAGCCTCGAAAAAAAAATTCGAGGGCAAAAAATTGGGCGATATACATTGTTTCCCAGGCTAAAAGATCAAACCAGCTTTCCTGTGCTCGTGAGTAGAAGGGGTAGTAAATGAGAAACGCTTCCTGACGACTGACGCACGTGATGCATATCAATACGATGATAAAGAACACGACATACATCCAGGCATGTTGCCAAACTCCCTTGAGACGTAATCCATAGTCTCGAATGGATTCGCGTAACACCACCCAAGTGAAAACTGCTGGGAGAATGAAGTAGCCTAAAATACGCCAAAACGTCCACCATCCATAGATGGCAAGTTCGTAGTAACGCCACGAATGCACTCGTTGAAGATGAGTCCACTGGATGAACGCTTCGAATGCAGGGACGTTTCCTAGGTATTCTATTAAGGTTAAGCAGACGGCAGCCCAGAGAAACACCAAACAGGGACGAAAATCATACCGAGAGCGCTGGGCACGCTCTTCTTGGGCTTGTTGCTCGATGTGCTGCCAAGTACCAATAAAGAAGCGTCTTGGATGCAGATCAGAAAATACTGTCACAGTGATTAACAGTTACATAGCGCTATGGCTTGTTTCAAGCGATGCAGTGTTTTTGTTTTACCTAGCACGGCCATCATTTCAAATAGTCCAGGGCTAGTTGTGCGGCCGGTAAGTGCAACACGTGCAGGTTGTGCCACATCTTTCATGGTATACCCTTTGCGTTCCAGCCAAGATTTGACGTGAGTTTCTAAGATAGGCTCTTCAAAAGGTTCTACGGTTTGAAGTACATCATGAAGCTCGCTCAAGCGAGTAGCCTGTGCTTGAGTAAGAAATTTTGTTTTTGCCTTTTCATCGAAAGAAGGTGTTTCCAGCAGATAGAAATCAATACCGTCTACGAGGTCTATCAAGGTGTTTGCCCTGGACTTCACCGTGGCAATAGCATGTTCAATGAGCGAAGTATCAGTCGTGGGAAGTCCTTTGGCTTCAAGCCATGGAGTAATTAGCTCACAAAGCGTTGCGTCACTTTGTAATCGCAAGTGGGATGCTTGTACGTACAAAAATTTCTTTGAATCGTAACGTCCAGCGTTGCTCCCCACATGGTCCCAGCCGAATTTGTCGATGAGTTCCTGGCGAGTGAAGATCTCTTGATCTCCATGAGACCACCCAAGTCGAGCTAAATAATTAAGAACAGCGTCAGGCAGATAACCTTGATCCCGATATTCCAACACATTGACTGCAGCATGGCGTTTGGACAGCTTTTCTCCATTCGGGGCGAGGATCATCGGAAGATGTGCAAACTGAGGTGGAGTTTTTCCAAGGGCTTCGTAGATTAGTAGCTGAGGGGCAGTGTTGATAATGTGATCATCGCCGCGAGTTACCAGAGAAATGTTCATTTCAGCGTCGTCAACCACACAGCCGAAGTTATAAAGAGGCACACCATCGCTACGTAAAAGTACGAAGTCTTGTTGAGTGTCGTTGGGGACATCAATGCGGCCTTTAACCAAATCAGCCCATCCTGTAGATCCGTGGTGAGACGCCTTAAATCGTACTACATACGGAGCATCAGGATGATCCGTGCGTTCGCGACATGTGCCTGGATAACGAAAGGCGGTTCGATCTGCACGGCTCGCATGAACCTCACGCGCCGCAGCGAGGTCCTCTTTGGTGCAATAACAGCGGTATGCTTTACCTGAGGCAATGAGAGTTTCACTGTAATCGGCATACAAGGACAAACGTTGGCTTTGGTAATAAGGCCCATGAGGGCCTCCAGTCTCAGGTCCTTCATCCCAGTCCAATCCAAGCCAGTGCATGGATTGAAGAATGGCGCCGACACTTTGTTCAGTACTGCGTTCTTGGTCGGTATCTTCGATGCGAAGGACAAATACCCCGTTGTTTTTTCTGGCCCATAGCCAGCCGAATAGAGCAGTGCGTACGCCACCAATGTGGAGATACCCAGTGGGAGAAGGAGCAAAGCGAACACGAACCGAGGAGGTCATATGAGTCAGCCGTTAGCAAACGCAGCATAGTTTGGTCAAGGTGTCACGGGATTAGGGCTTGACGCTCCGGTCTAGGCAGAACAGGATGCCCCTCTTCATGCCAAGCTCTTCTAGGTTATCCAAAAACACATCTCGGGCCAGTCGAGTGCCTCGCTTTCCGCATCAAATTTCTGAAATGGAGTTTGGAGAAATATCCCGACTTAAGGAGTTTGTCCTACGTAATGGGTTACGGGTGCTGCTTCTCAAGGACAGTCGAGCTCCTGTAATTAGTTACCAAACATGGTTTCAGGTTGGTTCCCGCCATGAAAAACGGGGCAAAACAGGATTAGCTCATTTGTTTGAACATCTAATGTTCAATCAAACAAAAAACTTACCGGCTGGACAATTTGATCGGCTACTTGAGGCTGCAGGAGGAGAAACCAATGCAGCGACTTGGGTCGATTGGACCTTCTATTACGAAAATTTACCATCCGATAAATTGGAATTGGTTGTACGACTAGAATCGGAGCGCATGGCTAACCTAGTGCTGCATGAGCCTCAGGTACGGTCAGAAAAAGAAGTGGTGGCAAACGAGCGGCGCTACCGGGTGGAGGATGACGTACAAGGTCAGGCCAGTGAAGTCTTATATGCAACGGCATTTCGCAAACATCCTTATCGGTGGCCTACCATCGGATGGATGCGTGATATTGAGAATTTTACGCTGCAAGACTGTCGAGAATTTTATAAGCGCTATTATGCCCCTAACAATGCAATCGTAGTCCTAGTAGGGGATGTGCAGGAACAAGCTGCACTTGACCTTATTCAGCGATGTTATGGGGCGCTGCGGCCTTCACGTATTCCTTCTGAACGTCGTGTTGTTGAACCTGTGCAACAGAAAGAAAGAACGGTAAAGCTGAGTCTCCCTACAGCAACAGAGAAACTGCAGATCGGATATCGAGCGCCTGCGTTTGGAACGTATGATCATGCCGTACTAACAGTGGCTGATGAGATTTTATTTGGTGGCCAAAGTTCTCGCTTGCATCGTGCGCTTATCAGTGATGGTGAGATTGCTGCAGAAGCTGATTCATCATTGACACCGTTTCATGATCCAGGGCTTTATGAAATTTGGATTTCATTGCGTGAAAAAAGGCATGCAGTGAAGGCAAAGCGCGTTTTTGATGCCGCGATTAAGCAAATCCAGAAATTTCCCGTATCAACTCATGAACTCGAAAAAGCCAAGAATCGCTTAGAGCTATCGTTTTTACAGAGTCTTGAAACGGTGACCGGAAGGGCAGAAACAATCGGGTTTTATACTACCGTCTTAGGGAGTCCAACTTTGATTTTTTCTCGTATGGAGCAGTTTCGCAAGGTGACTCCAGAGGATTTGCAATCTGCTGCAAAGCGTTATCTAAGGCCCTCTCAACGAACGGTGATCACTATTCATCCGAGGGCGAATACGCATGCGTAGAGCACAATCTGAGGGCAAATTTCGAAGTTCTCGTGGCATCGTGGTGTTACTTGAAGAAAGTCATGAGCTGCCATTGGTTAACTTTGAGATCGTATTGCGGACAGGGTCGATGTATGACCCTGCCAAAAAGGTGGGATTAACGCGTCTTACGGCGCGGATGATCCGCATGGGGAGCGCCAGCGTTCATCGTAACTCGGTAGAGGAAATTATAGATCGGCTAGGTGCTCAATTGAGTATTCAAGTAGCTGCCAGTTATGTGGCGTTTCAAGGTTCTGTGATTGCACGTAATATCGAGCCGTTATTGGGATTGCTTGGTCATTTGTTAGCAAATCCAGCGTTTCGAACGACAGATTTGCAGAAACTTAAGCGCGAAACAGTGTCAGAAATTATTGACGTCCGTGACAATGACCGTGCCTTGGCGTTTGTTCATTTTAGGAAAACGTTGTTTGGGTCTCACCCCTATGGGCGTAGTGTCATTGGAACCCAGGCGAGCATACGTAAAATCACGAAACGCGATATTATTGCTCAGCATCGTAAGCATTATAAAACTTCCAATCTGATCATTGGCATGGCTGGTCCCATCGGTCGAGCAGAAACCAAGCGATTAGTCGATACATGTTTTAAAGATCTGGCCAAAGGGTCTGTTTCCCAAAAGAAAATTCCTGCTCCTAAGGCTCCCAAAGGCCGCCGTGTGGTGATTGTTAACAAGCCGGAACGTACACAGAGTCAAATTGTGATTGGGACGATGGGGACACATTTTTCTGATTTCGATCACGATGCTTTACATGTAGCCAATGCGGCATTTGGGGGTACGTTTACGGCACGGCTTATGAACGAGATTCGTTCGAAGCGAGGGTGGAGTTATGGAGCGTCGAGTCGATTAGGGCATGATCGGGGGCGAGATGCTTGGTGGATGTGGACTTTTCCTGAACTCAATAACACCGTTCCATGTATACGGCTCAAAATAGAATTATATGAAGCTTGGATTCGTGGTGGGATTACAAAGAAAGAGCTGGAGTTTGCTAAGAGTTATCTTATCAACAGTTATGCATTTGAAATTGATACCGCTGCGAAGCGCATTGACCAACGAGTGACCGCGGAGGTGATGCAATTACCTGCTGATTATTATTCAAGCTATCTTAAGCGTATTCGAGCCGTTAGCCTTGCTCAGGCGAATGCTGCACTTAAGCGTCGCCTATCCACGGACAATCTAATCATTACCGCAGTAAGCACAGCGGCCTCCATCGAACGCGATCTTAGACAAGTGCCTGGATTACGTCAGATTCGTCTGGTTGAATGGGATGACGAAGCTGCAAATTAACGTTTAAACACCGAAGCGTGTGCAATAATTTCAGTGCAGCTTATATTGCCGTCAGCATCATCGTCAAAATCATGCTCGTCTTGTCCATTGGCACGCAAGGCGCGAAACGTGCTGCTTTCTAGAACCTGCAAAAGAGGAATGTTTGTAACGGCTTCTTCAGTCGATAGTGGCTCTTCACCCCATAGTTTGATGTCGCTGTTGGTAACGGTATAATTAAGTGTGGCCGCAGTGCTGCCTTCAATGCATCGAGGATTACGGACTTGTCCTTGCAATTGTGTTGAAAGTTCAAAGCTTGCATACACACTGCCTGCGATTGCAGGTGTTGTTCCACCTGTACTAAAATCCAAGGTAACGCCTGTATGTCCGTCTCCGTCGTCGTCTGCGCCTTCAACACCACCCACGAATTCGATGCTATCGGTTCTAAAGGCGCTTTGAGGTGTGGTGCTTCCGGTATGGGTGGTTCCGGAGAGTGCGACCGTTGGTAAGTAGTTGCGGAATGCGTCGGCAAGATTCATCCGCACTTCAAGATACTCTGCAGGGCTCGAAGGGCAATTGTCTAACCCAGCGGTGACAATTGGTAGTTCCAATGCACATATGGTGGCGGTGTGCGAAGTAGCGCCTTGGGACAATGCAGTAGAATACTCAAGCTTCATCCATGCAATGGCCGTTCCCACCTGGGGATTTTCGGGACACAAAGTGACCCATGCCTCGGGGCGCTCGCTGCCTTGCACTTCGAGTTCCATGCGCACAGCCCATTGCCCTTGAATATCGAAACTAGCTTCTTCAGAAGCACATAACCCTGTTTCAGGAGTAGACGGATTAGGGGGTAAAGTTTCCTCGTTGTCATTTGAGGCGGACGAACATGCCCAGAGACTTATGGATATGCCAATAATGAGAATTCTGTTAAACACAGGCTCACGCCTACGCCGTTCTTTAGGGACTGTCAAATCCAAATAGAGTTATTTTCGGTATGACTTGACGTGATGCAGCAAACAGGAAGATGGACACCAGTGTGGCGGTTATGGCACGCAATTGGAACTGGAATTGTAATCCTAGGCGTCAGTGCGCGCGCGAGTGCTAATCCTGCAGATTTATGGGGATGGGGCTCAGAATCCATTGCGCGTGCCGGCGCTGTCACTGCATCGACGCATGGGCCTGAAGCAGCATTTTACAATCCTGCAGGACTCGCATGGGCACCGAGGTTGAAAGTCGAAGCAAGTTATCTTCACGCATTTTCCAATCTTCATTATCAAACAAGTCAAGGAGATTTCGATCGCAACATCCCCATGGCAGATTTTTTGGGCATGGGAATGGTTTGGCCGATTCTGCCGTGGCTTAGCGTAGGCATGGTGGCGTATCTTCCGATGCAAGCGGCTCTGCGTATTGACCAGCAATCTGCGGACGCACCCTATTTCCCGTTTCTAGAAAATCGCAGCCAAAGGCTTAGTTTATTTCCAGCAGTGGGGCTCCGGTTAAAACATTGGCTTGCCATCGGAGTTGGACTTAATTTTTTTTCGGATGTGAGTGGGGATATTGCAACATCCGAAGGACCTACGCGTGCAAGTGAGAGTACGATTGTTGCAGATGCTTCCAGTAGAGCAGCGTTTATTGCGGGGATAAGCGTACACACATGTTCTTGGCTGAATGTTGCCGTTGTATATAGGCAGGCATTTGCGGTGCCTTATGCCATTACGACAAGGAACCTTGTGGGTGGTACACCTTTGGATGTTTCTGTTAAAGGTGACGCACTACCAACGCCGCATGAGCTCATAATAGGGAGCGCATTAAGTTTTAAGCCGCTGAGTATCAATCTCGATATGGCATGGCGCATGTGGCATTTGGTGTCCAACCCGTTTGTTGATGTGGACGCGGTTGTATCGGGACTTGATCTCGGATTGCGTGTGCCAAGTACGCCCTACCGCGATACATTGGCATTGCGATCCAGTGCTGTGGTGCAGCATCAGATTTCTCAAAACGTACTTGCGGACTATCGATTTGGAGCTGGTCTCGAGACATCTCAGGTTAAAGATCAGGCTGGCCGTACCAATTTGATAGATGCGCCTAAACTACTTGTATCAACAGGTGTTGGGTTTAATTTTCCAACGCTTCTGTCGCTTCCTGTTCACATCGATTTACACGCGTCGCTTCTGTATCAGGTGTCTCGTCGCTATGATAAAAAAGTTTCAGCAGTGCAAGATGCACGTGATGATCCCAACGTGCTTGCAGATGAGGATAGTGATACTGCAGGGATTCAAATCAGTAATCCTGGTTATCCTTATCTTATCGGCGAAGCTTTTGCGCTTAGCATGGGAATTACCATTGGGCTGGAGTTTCCTCCATGAAACATTTTTGGCCTGTGGTTTCTATGTTAGTTGTATGGTTTGGCGTCTCTTCGGTGGCTCAGGCGAATCCCTTGGATTCGTTTGGGTTTGGTGATCGCGGAACAGCACTTGCAGGAGCCATGGATGCCAGTGCGGATGGGCTTAGCGCCGCCGCGTACAATCCGGCTTCTGCAACGAGCGCTCGGCACGTAACCTTGGGAGCGGGATACACCTTTGCAGTTCCAGACATTCATATTAATGCGAGCCGCACAAGTATAACGCAAATACATGCCGCAACTGGCGCGTTAGTTCTTCCATGGCAAATACATCGAAACTGGAGAGCAGCATTTGCAGGAGCATTGTTTGTACCACTTAATGGGTTAACTCATATTTGGCTTCGTCCAGCGACTGAACCTCAAGCGGTGATGTGGGATAATCGCAATCACCGCATTGCTTCACAAGCGGTGGTGGGATTGGATTATCGATCTATTATTGCGCTTGGTATTGGGCTTTCTGCATTTGGTGGCATTGCAGGTAATGGAATGGATCTCGATGTCCATACATTGCCAGGGCGAACGCAAGCCAGTACCAATCTACAAATAGATGTACCTTGGCGTATTGCGCCGATCGCAGGAATCATGTTTCGGCCTGTGTCTCAGTTGCGACTTGCACTGCGATACATTGACGAGATTGCGCTGGATGCAGATATTTATGCTGAAAGCTATGTGCACATTCCTGGCACATCCATTGAAGGTGATACGATCGTTAGAGCGGAGGGGTTGGATTTTTTTAGCCCTCGTTCGCTAAGCATGGCTGCCAGTATAGATATCGACCAATGGACGGTGTCGGCTCAACTGGCATGGCAACAGTGGTCGAGAGTACGTCAAATCAGTAGTGATGTAGACTTACAGATTCAATTAGGCATCGACATCGATACTATTAATTTTGTGACGCCAGATCCAAATTGGCACGACACATGGATTCCGCGTTTAGGATTGGAGTATCACATGAGTGATGTGCATGGGCGTACATTAGACCTGCGATGGGGTTATGCATACGTGCCAAGTCCAGTGCCTGATCAAACAGGGCTTACTAGTTTTGCAGACGCGGATCGTCATGTGATTGCAACAGGCATTGCGGTTGGGTTTCCTGTGCAAACGTGGCGGTGGAGCTTAGGGATCGCGCTACAGGCTCACGTGTTGCAATCCCGCGATACGATTAAGGACTCAGAACTTGGCGTTGGCGAGGACTTTCGCCTATCAGGCGCCGTGTACAATGCCAATGTATTTATAAGGACTGAAATGCCATGAATGGCTATTTTCCCCTCAAAAAAAAGACTGTTGTGGCTATTTTATGGGTAATAATTGCCGGATGCCAGAATGCCGCTTCATCGGCCTATGGGGATGGAATTGCTCCTTATCGTCCAGCAGCGGATCTGGAGATGTGTCTCGAGTATCAGCGGCTTTGGCCTTTGGATGAGCTTGGTGAAGGGCCGACTGGATTGTGTACAGCAGTCAACATCCAGCCACAAACGTGTGCCAACGATGCCGGATGTGCAGAGCGAGAGGCATGCGTCTGTGGGCGCTGTATGCTGCAGCTTTGCAAGTTTTCTTCAGAATGCCGTGATGGAACTGTGTGTACGGGTTCGCCTTTACGATGCAGCAAGCGGTGCAATGAAGATACCGAATGTGGCGGCTCAGAGATTTGTGAACAAGGTGCATGTATTCCGAGCTGTGGAGATGCACGTGATTGTGCCTATGGTGAACTGTGTTTGGTTGGACATTGTGCTGCCCTAGGGTGCAGTGGCGCTGTTTCAGTTTGTGGTGGAAATGAAACATGTTCTCTTCAACGACAAGGCATGAACTTGTATGCCCCCAGCGTGTTAACGCTTGAAGAGCAGGTGGTGCTTTACTTACGTGCAACAGACAGTATGAATGCAGCGCGTTTGTTTCGCGGTATCTCGGTGGACGGAACACGATTTGTTTTAGATTCTATTGAAGGTGTTGAGTTAGATGACAGTGCGTTATCTTCCAGAATGGGTGTGCAATCCGTGAATGACGGCGTGTGGTTGTATTATACCGTCGCTGGTGGACATGAAGTGCAACGTTCCTTTTCAAGTGATGGTCAACACTTTGCTCACGAAGAAACGGTATTAAAAGCAACACGTCTGTGGGAAGACAATCGGATCCATTCTCCAACAATAGTAAATATCGAAGGTGTTCCATGGCTATTTTATGTGGGTGGTGAAAATGCAGGTATTGGTGCTGCTATGCAAACCGCCGATGGCACATGGCAACGAGTAGATGATAAACCAGTATTGACTGTAGATAATGTACAGGAAGCATCAACGTTATTGTTATGGCAAGACATCACTGAAATTACAGATCCATGGCCTGTGTTTTATACCAATACACTTGGGCGTCGGGAGCTTCGCCTTTATTTTGCAGCCTTGGGGCGTGAACGGTTAGGTGACAGTCTGACGTCGTTAGCAAGCAGTAACTACTCGGTAGGTTTAGCCCGCTGGAATTTGTTGACTGACACCGACGCGGGAGTGGATTTCCAGGCACATCCATATAATCCCATCCTAGCGCGTAGACTCAATTTGACCGAACTCGATGAGCGGTATCCGGCTGTTCTGATGGCTACAGCGAAAGGCCTTATGTACTTCAGCGAAAGAGGTCGAATTTTTCTGGCTATTAATGACGGGAAACCTAGGATTTCGGCACCCTGAGGATCAAAGATCCTATACTGTTATGGATCGTCTTGTCGACGGCCTAATGCCACACGTGCTCGACCAAGACGCTTCGCTCGGTAGAGCGCGCGATCTGCAATAGTGAGTAAGCGAGATGCCGATGATAGGTTTTTAGAGCCACGGCTGGTTTTACCGTTTAGACAGCTGTGCAATGTGGCAATGCCTATGGAAGCGGTCATCTTGGGAACTTTGCCGCCTTCCGGCATTGGACCTGGAATTTGTTTGCGAATGGCTTTGAGGAGATCTTCGGCAAGAAGGTTTGCCGCTTTAATATCAGTGCGTGGAAGAATAACGACAAACTCATCTCCGCCAAAACGAAAAACGACACCATCCTGGCCTATTGTTGTTTGAAGTGCTTGCGCTGCACGCTTAATGGCTTCGCTTCCAAATTGATGTCCGTATCGATCATTCACTGGTTTGAGACGATCCAAATCAATAAACATTACTGCCAAGTCGTCACCATTGAGCTGGGAACGACGAATGTCTGTTTCAAGTAGCGGCATAAGGTTACGCACATTATAGATGTTGGTGAGAGGATCGTATTGGGCAAGTTCGTTCTGTTTGATAATGTCTACTGCGTTTAGAATTGCGCGGGAGATATACCCTGAGAACAGTTCTACAAGTTGAACATCTCTTGCTGAATAAACACTTCGGCCACGGCGCTGTATAAGGACTAACACACCACAAATTGCTTGCTCTAAATTGACAGGGACGGCCACTAAGGACTGTCCTTCAAAAGGCGCAAATTCATCAAGTTGTGCATACATGGTTGACCCATGTGATTTATTGTCCCGTACGACGGTCGTCCCTTTGCGATAGACACGCCCTTCTAAACCCTTGCGTGAGGAAATTTGATAGCCAACTATTTGGCGTGCTCCCGTACCGACGACAGATACAAAAATTAGTGGTGAGCCTGAGACATCTCTGCGCAGTTCAGGATGGTCGAGCAATAGGCAGGCGCCATGAGAAGGGACGAGCCGTGTGGCCATTTCCAGGGTAGCCCCCAGGAATTTTCCGAGTGGAGGGGGTTGAACGGTTTTATCGCCGCGCCGCTGGCGTCGAAGAAATACGCGCAGCTTATCGTCCGACATTGCATAAGACGCCATGCGTCATGGTAGAAACAATCCCCTTCTGACCGCAAAATTTGCGCAAAATAGAGTCAATTTAAACTTTATTCCGACCGATTTTTTGCGAGTTGCGTTGCACGCCAGGGGTGTTACCCTCCCGGTTTCTGTCAGTGGGTTGTTGGCACTAGAGGGTTTAAAGTGACGTCTAAAATCGAACTCTACCGTAAAATGTTTCTGATTCGGCGCTTTGAAGAAGAAGCTGCGCGTGCCTATGCGCAAGGAAAGATTGGTGGCTTTTTACATCTTTATATAGGCCAGGAAGCGATCGCTGTCGGTGCAGAAGCCGCGCTTCGTCGTGATGACTATGTATTTCAAACGTATCGGGATCACGGCACCGCTCTTGCACGAGGGATGTCTCCTAAAGCTGCAATGGCAGAGTTGTTTGGAAAGGATACGGGATGTTCGCGCGGGCTAGGTGGCTCAATGCACTTTTTTGATGTCGAACACAATTTTCTGGGTGGCTACGGCGTTGTGGGCGGACATGTTGCGTTAGCAGCGGGCGCTGCACTCAAAGTGAAGTATCGTAAAGAAGATCGTGTAGTCGTGTGTTATTTTGGAGAAGGTGCTACCAACATAGGTGGCTTTCACGAAGCTGCAAGTCTAGCGGGGCTTTGGAAGCTGCCATTGCTTTTGGTGTGTGAGAACAACAATTATGCCATGGGAACACCGTTTCAACGAACCTCACCGGTCGATCAAATCACTTCAAAAGCTGCAGGTTATGGTATGCATAGCGACCGGTTTGACGGCAACGACGTTGATGAGGTCAGAACACGCATTGCTGCGGCAGCGGCTCGTGCACGGGAGGGGGGCGGCCCGACATTGATTGAGATTCTTACCTATCGTTTTCGGGGACACTCGATGAGTGATCCAGGTAAATATCGCACGCAAGAAGAACTGGAAGAACGCAAACGAAATGATTCTGTGATCCTTCAACGGGCAAAGCTCACTAAGTCAGGTGTTTCAGAAAACGAGATTCAGGCACTGGAGCAAGAAGTAGAGAACGAGATTCAGGACGCAGTTAATTTTGCGGATCAGAGTGAGCCAGCCAAAGCAGAAGTGATGTATAGCAGCATTTACGCACCATAAACGATTATGAAAACACTACGTTATAAAGACGCCCTTCGAGAGGCTATGATTGAAGAAATGGAACGCGATGATTCCATTTTGTTAATGGGTGAAGAAGTGGGCCATTATCAAGGTGCCTACAAAGTGACAGAGGGCATGCTAGCCCAGTTTGGCGAGCAGCGAATTATGGATACCCCGATTGCAGAAGCAGGATTTGCCGGAATAGGTGTCGGGGCAGCTATGACAGGATTGCGCCCGATTGTGGAGTTCATGACGTGGAACTTTGCATTTGTGGCGTTTGATCAAATCGTTCAAAATGCAGCAAAGATTTATCAAATGAGTGCGGGAACCATTAAGGTGCCGATTGTATTTCGCGGCCCCAATGGTGCTGCTCGTCAAGTTTCATCGCAGCATAGCCATGCGGTGGAGACGTTTTACTGCAGTGTTCCAGGGCTAATCGTATGTGCTCCTGCTACGCCGCGCGATGCCAAAGGAATGCTTAAAGCGGCAATCCGTGACGATAATCCGGTGGTCTTTTTAGAGGGTGAGACCTTGTATGGAATTAAAGGGGAAGTCCCGGAAGAAGAAGAGATTATACCCCTTGGTCAAGCCAACGTTGCTCGCGAAGGAAAAGATGTGACTATCGTGACATGGGGCCGGCCCTACTACGAAGTGATGCAAGCAGCAGATAAGCTTGCTGAACAAGGCATTGAATGCGAGGTAGTGGACCCGCGCACGTTGCGCCCATTAGACTATGAGACAATCCTTAAAAGCGTTCGTAAGACGAATCGTTGTGTAGTGGTGCATGAACATTGGCCCTATGCGGGGCCGGGAGCAGAAATTGTCGATCACGTGCAGCGAGAGGCTTTTGATGACTTGGATGCTCCTGTCCTAAGGATTGCATCTCTTGATGTTCCCATGCCCTATGCAACTAACCTAGAAATACTTGTACTACCTACGGTTGATCGAATCGTAAACGCAGTGCATGAAATTACCTATACGGCGGGATAGATATGGCGAAAATCATTGGTCTTCCCAAACTTTCACCCACTATGGACGAAGGGACCCTTGTCCGGTGGGTTAAAAGTGAAGGCGAAGCAGTAGAAATTGACGAGTTATTGGCGGAGGTCGAAACGGATAAGGCGACCATGGAGTTTCGCTCGTTTGATCGAGGCGTGCTTTTAAAACAATTGGCTCCAGAAGGTGCTGTTCTTCAACCTGATGCACCTGTTGCCATCATTGGGAACAAGGGTGAAGACATTCAGGCATTGCTGACTTCGGTTGGCAGCAACGATAAATCACCCAAGACGACGACTGCAGCTTCTGTTCAAGCTGAGGAAAACAGTGTCCAGCAAGCTCCGTCCAAATCACCGACGGGTCCTACACAGGTTTCCGTTGGTGCTTCACCGGCGCCCACGAGTGTAAGTGCATCACCGAGCAAGGCAAAGGCTTCTCCTTTGGTGCGACGACTTGCTACAGAGCAGGGCATCGACCTTCGGCTGATCCAAGGGAGCGGTCCTGGTGGCAGAATTGTCAAACGCGATCTGCAAACAAAGGGAGCTGGTGGTGGCTACGCCGTGGTGTCTGGCCCACCTCGAATTGAGCCGCTTTCTTCGATGCGAAAAGTGATTGCACGTCGCTTGACGGAATCCAAGCGTGAAGTTCCCCATTTTTACTTAACAGTCGACATCGATGCTACGCCCGTCTCCTTGTTACGGCAGCAGATTAATACTGAACTTGAATCAAGAGGACAAAAAGTTTCCGTCAACGACCTCATCATCAAGGCAGCAGCGCTGGCATTACGTAAAGTACCTCAGGCCAATGCCTCGTTTATGGGAGATAGCCTGCATTACCATAATAGGGTGGATATCTCCGTGGCGGTGGCGATTCCGGAGGGCTTAGTCACGCCGGTGGTGCGGTCTGCGGATACCAAGCCGCTCTTGGTAATTGCTCAAGAAATTCGGGAGCTTGCAACACGTGCCAAGCAGAAGAAACTCAAGCCGGAAGAAATGCAGGATGGTACGTTTTCGGTATCCAACCTAGGTATGTATGGCATTGAAAGTTTTGCTGCGGTGATCAATCCACCCGAGGGTGCCATTCTTGCTGTAGGTGCTATTCGGGATGAGATTCAGTTGCATAATGGACAGGTGGTTCCTGCTCAACGAATGCGCATGACATTGTCATGTGATCACAGAGTGATTGATGGTTCCGTGGGCGCGCAATACCTTGTGGCATTACGTCATTATCTCGAAAATCCTGCTGCGATTCTGATCTAAATTACGCCTTATGAGAGTCGTTTTGACATGAGGGCCGAGGAATATTTCCTTTTAGGATGCAAGCTTGAAACAGAAGATTATGATCGTGCCAAAGTAGCTTATGAAGAAGCGCTAGTGCGCCAGCCGTCACATATTGCAGCACGTATCAATTTAGGAAGGTTGCTGCATGTGGAAGGTCACATCGAGGATGCGATTGAACACTACCAGAAGGTTCTGAAATGGGAACCACGCTCTGCGGTGGCTTTATTTAACTTAGGATTGGCCTTTGAGGATATTGGGGAAAATCAACAGGCAATTGATGCTTATGAACAAGCTCTTTGTTTAGATACGATGTTAGAAGACGCTCATTATAGCTTAGTGAAATTATATACCCATGCGGGTAAGCAAGTGAAAGCACAACAACATCTGTCAGCATACCAGCGGCTTACTCACCAACCATGATTGTTGGTTAGCATGCACCGTGGCGTGCTTGATAGCGTTGAGTTTCATCTGGAAAAATTTTGCCAGGATTCAGAATATGGTGAGGGTCGAAAAGATCTTTAATTTTTTGCTGTAAAGAGATAATTTCAGGGCTTTGTTCAAGGCCGAGATAAGACATTTTGGTTAGGCCAATGCCATGCTCGCCGGAGAGAGTTCCGCCAAGTTGAATCACCCGTTCGAAAAGTTCGCGACATGCCGCATGCACCGCGGAGTGTTGTGCCGGGTCATCCCAGAGAAAATTGACATGCAAGTTGGCATCTGCGGCATGGCCATAGGTGGCTGTCTTAAGAGAATATTTTTCGGAGAGAAAAGTGGCATGTTCAAGAAGAGTCGTTATGTGAGAACGTGGGACGACCACATCTTCGGCGAGCTTAAACTTGGCACTCCGCTTAAGCGCATATGACATTTCACGGCGTGCTCCCCAAAGCCTTGCTCGTTCGGATGCATCCTTGGCGACCAACACGTTGAGTGCGCCTGCGTTGTCAAGAGCCGTTCCACAACGGTCGAGCTCGTGTTCCAGCTGAGACTCTGAGCCATCAAGCTCCATGATGATCATGGCGTGGGCATTGTCGGGAACCGCAATGCCTGCTTGATGACGTAGAAGTTCAAGGGTGGCGTCATCCAACAGTTCCATGCATCGAGGTACAATGTGATGTTTGGTCACTTCTGTGATAGCGCGCGCTGCAGCATGACAGTCGGGAAAGAGTACGGCCAGAGTGAATATTTTTTCAGGCAGGGAAAGCAGGCGAAGTGTGGCTTCTGATACGATTCCCAGTGTTCCTTCGCTTCCTACAATAAGTGCGGTTAGGTCGTAGCCTGTTACGCCCTTAATGGTACGTTTGCCCACGCTTAATATAGAACCATCGGCGGTTACGATCTCGAGCCCAAGAATGTAGTGACGGGTTGGACCGTATTTAAAAACACGAGGTCCACCCGCATTTTCGGCGATATTGCCTGCCAATGTGCAGCTGTCTAAGGAATTCGGATCAGGGGGATAAAAAAGCCCCTGAGCTTCGACTGCGCGGTGCAGGTTCCCCGTGATAACCCCTGGTTCGACTACTGCAATTAGATCAGTAGTTTCAATGCCTTTGATCTGCTGCATGCGATCAATGCTAAGTACAAAGCCCCCTGCAACAGGAATCGCACCGCCGGATCGGCCTGTGCCTGCTCCACGTGGAGTAACCGGGACTCGATGCTTGGATGCGATACGCATCACTGCGGAAATATCTTTGGTTGAGCGGGCGCGGATGACGGCGTGAGGTAAATGTGGCGCTGCTTCACTAGCATCCGATGAATACTGTTCTAGGATGTCTGCATCACGTAGAATCTGCTCATCACTTAACGTGCGTCCAAGCTCTACCAAGGCTTGTTCAACGTTTTGAGGCGTAGTGCTCAATGGGAAGAACTTTCATTTCGAGGTGCCTCGGTGCCGCGATTGGCTAAGGTTCGTCGTGAAATACGTAACAACGATTCACCCAATCCCATGGCGATGTAGGCTGTTAAAAGCCAGATTAGCGTGACGCTAATATGAAAGTGAATCCCCAACGCAATGCCAGGCGCTATCGCCAGGATCAGCCACGTGGCGGTACGCCAAGAAGGCTCCAAATCTTTAAACGATCGAAATCGAATTGTGCTGACCATAAAAAAGGCCAAACAAACGATTAAGAGAAATACAAACACGGGAACTTCCGGAAGCCAGATATCGGCTGCATGGCTGGCGGCCACAAGAGATACCAAAATTCCAGCAGCCGCTGGAATAGGTAGCCCTACCGTGTAGCGATGGGGACGTCCCACAGTGCCCGAGGGTGTCATCGCAAGTACGTTAAATCGCGCTAACCGCACGACGCCTGCAGCCACAAAACTAAAAACACCAAATAACCCCAGTGTTCCGAGGGCCTTCAATGACCAGCAATACACGAGAAACGCAGGAGCGACTCCAAATGAAATCACATCCGCAAGAGAATCAAGTTGGACGCCCAAAGCACTTTGGGTCCGCGTTAGACGCGCTACACGGCCATCAATTGTGTCTAGAAACATAGCGAGTATGATAAATACGGATGCACGGTAAAGGTTATCCGTTTGTTCAGCATCTGCTGCCAAAACCGTCGCATAAAAGCCACAAAACACGCTGGAAAGGGTCAGCATGTTGGGCAGCAAAAACAGGCTCTTTTTGAGATTCAAACGCATGGTTTGTTGGTCATGTTGTGCAATGCCTTGAGCACTTCTTCAAGCCGATGGCGTGGAACACTCACTCGAGTGGGCATCCCTCCTGATATTCCAAGCAAGGCTAGCAAATCAATTCCACTATCAAACTTAGCAGCCACTGTAACTGTATGTACATCATATACAACAGAAATGGGTGCAAGCTCTTGGCCTAACAAGAGCAACCACGTTTTGTCATAGGTGTCGTTAAACGTAGTTGCATCTACGGTAGCCACTCCGTGAGCTACCTGGTACTGCTGTGCGAGTCGTTCAGATGATTCTTCCAGAGATTGCCACTGGTTTGCAGCACTTTCAATGGTTTTCAGACAATGAGAGTCACTTAGACTGCTTGCCAAATAGTGTACAATGGTATCACGTAAGTAGTTGCTTTTGGGTTGAGCGCGCAGTGCTTGATCGATAAGAATACCTGTTGCTGAAGGTTTTCCGAGTCTAGTATCGATGGCATAGGCGTCTGCATCTGCCCCTGGGTAAGGTTCGTGACCGAGCAGTATCCATTTCGCAGCGGCACATAATCCATCAAAATCTGTATGACAACATATCGTGTCATATGCGCCAGTACGTTCTACAAGCTCTGGGGTGATCATTTCAGGACATGCTCCGTGCTCTGCTTTTGTACACAGCACAAAACGAGGATCTTGTTTGTAATGTGTATGTAGTTGATGATCGTGATGATCTACCCATCGCGCAAGGCGCTGTCCAAGTCCCTCAATGAAAGGTTTAGTGATACGTTCAAATCCACCGCCGCCAACGTCAGCGGCAAACGCGATGTCTAATACGATGACGCGCCCCTTTAACTGTCCTGGTTTAGGGAGCTTTCGGGGCGTGCCATACGCTAGATGTGGCCATCGCATAGGCCTATCGTCTGTCAAGGATGACCAAACGGCAAGGGCGATGGTGATGCGTTGGGAGGTGAGGATTGCAGTGCAGGCGGTGCTTGTAGCGGGGCAGAGGATGCCGGAGGGGCAGCTTGTGATCCAACGACTACGGCAGCATCATCAATCACTCGTTTAGCCGAAGAGGCTACAAGACGGACCCAAGCATGGGTAGCGCCGCTCATCGCATAGTATTCCGGCGTTGGGCCATCCACACGGACAATCTCCAAGGTGCCTTTGAGAGCGCCTTCTGCGATATAGGTAAGTGACAACACAGGGATGGATTTTCCCCCAGGCGTATTCTTGGAAGCGCTTCCGGGTTCTGATTTTGGGTCGAGGTAATCGCTGACTTTTAAAGACTCCACGGTGCGTAACCAATTTCCGTAGAGCTCATTTCGCTGATCTGGCTTGGCTTTATCGACCCACTGCGCTTGTTGTGTATCGCGGCGATCTCGATGCAAAAGCACACGTGTTTTCTTACCCACGGTGACTTTAATCTCATCAATCTCTGTCAGTTTAAAAGCTTGAGTATCACGTTGCATCAGGCGGGTTTCTGCAGATTCCAACGTTTGGACAAGGTCGGCTTTGACTAGGTACACTGGTCCACTTTGACCAACACGCACATAGCGATCGGATGAACCAAATGTGCTTCCGCCTATATTAAGTGTGTGTGTTTTATCGTTGCATTTAAGCAACAGTTTGCTTTGAGGATCCTTCAAACCGAGGTCTACCAGTGCTTTGCTTTCGATCTTACCTAAGGAACGGAGCGCTCTAAGCGGCGTGATTTCGTTGATGTAGTCTTTGGCTGCTTGGTTTCCTGCATATTCTTTGTAATTAGCGGGTTTTTTATTTTGCAGTGAATGGCTTTGAATCCATACGTAATTTTCCCCGTCAGCTTTACGTTGTTGAAGAGTAATACTCTTATGCTTTGTTTGGAGCTCAACGCGTTGGAACTGGCTGTCTGAGCAACTCAACATTTCGACTTCAGTCTCCGGGCGCTCTTCTTCTTCACCGGTTGTCCAAACACGGTATGCCCACAGTAGACCAACCACTGCCAAGATCGCATGAACGATCACATTTTTCATAAACCACCCTCCGACCGCCTACGACGGCGACGTGCCATCCAAATTCCCAGTCCAAGGAGCGGCAGAGGCACTCCAAATGCCGTTAGATAAAACCATAGTTTATCTTCATCGCGAGTGTGTTCAATGGGAATGTCTTCCTCAGAAGTGAGGCTGGCTGATATTTCTTCTTCCCCAATCAGCCATCGCAGCGAGTCTACCGAAATGAGAGCATTCCCAGGAACGCGAATCAATTGGTCGGTGCCAAATTCACCATCAGCGATGACCACGGCACGGCCTTCTTTGCCATCTTTGGATTGCACAGAGACAGCAGCCATCATTTCATAGGCAGCAGTTTTTTCGTTGGTTCCCTGCTCATGGTTATCGTCCGAATCAAGCCATGTTTGGTTGCTTGAGCGCATTGGGAAAATAACATTGGGCTCGGGATTGAGCTTGCCTTGTGCTCGCTCCAGGGCTCCGCCGCGTAGGAACAGCGTGACTACTTCGTTCGAGTGAGAACTCGCACTGGTGACTGTAGGATGCGAAGAATAGCTGTTCGTAAACACAATTTCTTTGTCTGCGTCCGTAAAATTCCGCCGCATGTGGTGTGTGTTGCTGTTCAACACACCTTGCCGGAATGTTAAGCCGAGTCCGGCAAAAAGTGGCTCAAGACCCGTGTCTATCTTTGGATCCACAGTGATTAATAATCGTCCCCCGTTTCTTACATAACGCAAGAGGGCTTGTGCCTCTTCAGGGAGAAAAGGCTCACGAGGGCCAAGAATGGCAATGGCGCGCACTTCGGAAGGCACTTCATTGGCAAGTCCTTGTGCGGCTCCCAAGCTATGCGTGGAAATGTTAAACCGAGTAAGCAACGACATGAGTGATTGAGTGCGGTCTCCAGGAGCATCACCATCCTGTCCTGTTGCACTAAACTCTCGGTGCCCAACCGTTAGGTGTAATGACCGTGGTGGGCGGGTTAACTTAGTCAGGTTTTGTTGAAAATGTTCATCAAGCTTGCGTAGCTTGCTACGGGCGGCTTGTAATTCATCTCCGATTTCAAAGCTTTGGGTTTTGGCGTTTTTGCCTTCTCCTTGGAGGAGCAACACAAATCCATTGCCCCGAATTCGGTGTTGTTTGACTAACTCGGGAGCTAGGGCGTGGTCTTTGATTTCCACCTGTAATTGATTGGATGCCTTATCTACTTGTTCAAAATAGGGCGTGATCTGTTGCAGCACGTCGCTGATTTTTGGATAAAACAGCACCACATGCACAGGTTCTCCGGACAAACGTTTGACAAGGCTTAGCGTGCCATCGCTAGGTTTAGAGGTCCTAAAATAAGACAGATCTTTTTTGTATTCACGTTGAGAGGCCACATAGTTGATGGCAACCAGAAACACCAACGACAATGCCAAGGTAAGGCCGTTTTGTGCCGCATTGTAAACACGGCGTAGTTCGACGCCCTCGGATAGAGGCATGCGGTTATAGACAAACTCCATGAACAACAATGCCGTGAGTGCTACTGTAAGGATAGCTGGCCATAATGCAGTGAGGATTCCATCAAAGCGTTCTGCCGTGGTGCCCTTAAGCCCAAGAATGCGGATTCCGAAATCGGTACAAAGCACATAGAAGATCAACGCAATTGCGACTCCGATACCAGCCCATAGCAGTGACCGCTCGACATCTTTGACTGGGGGGGCGGAATCGAGCCATGTTTGTAGGCGCCTTGCCAAGCCACCTAAGATTCCGAAGCATGCCACACTAAGTACAAACGTGTGTGTTGTCCCTTCGCTTAGGATGCGTTGGGCAATGAATAATAGCACTAAACCGGTTACAAGCAGGCTAGTCGATAGAGATTTTGGCAAAGCTTTCAAGAATGGTTTTGCCATTACTGCCACCTTTGGTTTTGTAATGCGCGTGTTGCGCTCAACAGACTGAAGTATATCACTGACACGTACATCACCACGCTGCTTAGTTGCAAAAGTCCGCTTCGAAATGGATGGAAATGTTTTACATAAAGAGCTGTATACGCAATGATCGAAGAGAGCGGGGGATCGGTGATGCGAGCGATGTGCCAGAAAAGCACGTCAAAGAAAAACACAAAGATGCCTCCTAGGAGCAGGGCAATCAGTTGATTGGGGGCAAGCGCGGAACCCAGCGTGCCCAAAGCAAGGCTGCTTGCACCGAGCAAGAGCATGCCCAGGTATCCTGCTGCGATGTGGCCCAATGAAATCTTGCCGTTCACAAAAATCAAGGCTGGCAAATACAATGAAAACAACGTGAATGCCGTCAGAAAAATCAATGCTGAGAGAAATTTTGCGATGACAATTTCTCCTTCGCGTACCGGCGAAGTAAATAATAAAATTTGTGTGCCTGAGCTACGCTCTTCGGCAAACAGACGCATGGACAAAAACACTGCGGATGCAGATGTTAGTCCTCCTGCCCAAAAGAAAAATTCCTGCAGCACATCCGAAGAGAGCTTAGGTGTGTTTCCAATAGCCATGGTGGTGAAAAAAAGTCCGTCAAGAAGCAACACCGCGGCTGCAATCAGATAGCCAGAGGGCGTGCGGATGTATGCCCCAAGCTCTCGACGAATGAGTAAAGCGATATTTTTCATGTAGCGGTCTCCTTTGAGCCTGTGCTGCTTTGCTGCTGACTCATGTGGACAAAAATCGCCTCAAGGTCATTGGATAGGGTACGTAACCCGAGCAGTCCAAGGTTGGCTTGTATCACTGCGCGGCTCAGTGTTTCCCGTTGTTCCTCTGGCAGCGCTAAACGGACGCGTAGTAATCCGTCTATCTGTTCGATTTCAGGTTGACCTGCGTTAGGCACGCGTCCCACGACCTGTTTCACAGCATCCGCCGATCCTCGCACCAGCAATTCCACTTGGTTTCCCGCTGAAAAACGCTTTGCAAGCTCTTCCTCAGTGCCTTCGGCAGCGATGGTGCCTTGGTAGATCATGAGAATCCTGTCACAGGTTTTTTCGATTTCGGACAAAATGTGTGTGCTCAGTAAAATGGTATGCTTGCCGCGCAAGTTGCGAATCATCTGCCGCATTTCGACAATCTGCACTGGATCGAGGCCTTTGATAGGCTCATCCAAAATTAACAGACTGGGTTCATGGACGATGGCTTGTGCGATGCCTACGCGCTGTTTGTATCCATGAGATAACGTTGCAATAACTTGGTTATGAACGTGCTCCAAGCTGCATAAGGCCATGGCTTCTTTGCAACGTGCTTTGGCCTGGCTGACACTTAATCCGCGCAGCTGTCCTGCAAACTCGATAAATTCACGGACAGTCATTTCGGTGTAGAGCGGGGGAGTTTCAGGCAAATACCCGATAAACCGACGGATCTCGTGGGGCTGCTCTTCAACGTCAAAACCACGGATTTGAATGCGTCCGGATGTGGGCAGTGTTAGGCAGCTTAACATGCGGAGCGTCGTAGACTTTCCGGCACCGTTGAGCCCTAAAAACCCAACACATTCACCTTCTTGAATGGAAAAGTTGAGGTTTTTGGCCGCCCAGAGCGAACCATAATATTTGTTAACATTTTGGACGGTAATCATGGAAGTGCATGGCTACCTTAGTCAGGGAATCTGTCAAGATTCCTTGTACAATGACTTTACAGGGTTTAGCCCGTGGTGAATCATGCCCGCCTGGCCGATGTCCATAAGGATAGGAAAACGGAGAACCCGGATGAAAAAATGTAACATTCTGAAATTATTCACAATTTTGTGTGGCTTTTGGATGCTGAGCCTAGGCCATGCCCAAGCCGATGAGGCGGAGGCACATTACCGACTTGCCCTACAGCACAAGCGCCAAGGAAATATGGACGCGGCTTTAAAGGAAGCCAATGCGGCGGTGGAGGGGCGTAAGGATTTTGCGGCAGCCCACCTCACGCGTGCGCATATCTTACGTCGGATGGACAAATTTGAAAAAGCCCTCAGCGATTACGAGCGAGTGATTAAGCTACAACCTGCTAGCGCAGAAGGCTACGCGGGTGCTGGAGCGGTTCTTGTGCGCCTTGAGCGCTACGACGAAGCCACCCCACGGCTTAGAAAGGCTATGGAACTCGACCCCAAAGATGTTGCCAGTGCTTCCAATTTGGGGGCGGCATTACGACAACAAGGGCACATCGACGAGGCCATTGAAGTGTATCGGAAGGCTTCAAAACAAGCCCCCAACGATGCCGATCTTATGAACAATCTTGGTGTGGCTTTACGTAATCAACGCAAATACAAAGAAGCCACAGAAGCTCTTGAAAAAGCTGTGAATTTACGGCCGCAGGATGCGAGTTTTCAACTCAATCTGGCAATTACGCTGCGTAGTGCAGAGCAGTACAAGAAAGCCATTCGGCATTATGTGCGCGCATTGGAACTTGGGATAGATCGTCCAAGTGCCGTGTTCGACCTGGGCGTATGCTACGAACGCTCTGGAAACAAAGCGAAAGCCATTGAGACTTACGAGCGCTTTGCCAAGATGGTGCGCAAAACTGACCCTGAGGCGGCCAAGGAAGCCGAGAATCGGGCCAAAGGTTTACAAGGTGGCTCTGCCGCTGGCGGCGTCTAACCAGGATGTTTCTAGGTGGGGCTATGGATGACACGGTCGCGAGTAATCGTCGTATTGCTCGTGGCCGGGTGGGACGTTTCTTTGGATCCGTAGACTTCAACGCTGAGCCGGTAGGCGCGTGTGCTGGTGTTACCTTGGTAGTTAAGTACGGCGATGCGGTAAGTTCCCGGGCTTAGAAATCCCGTTTCAATGTATTCTCCGCGGTTATCCAGGGTGCGTGAAAAGTAAAGCTCTCGACCGTGGTCTGTGAGGAGAAACAGGTCGTAATCTTGGCCTTTAGAGATGTCGTTTAGAGCAATACGGACCACAGCAGGTGCCGTAATGGTAAGCGGATAGGTATGTTGTGTTTCGCCTCCCACAAATCCACCACGCTTGTCTTGCTTCCAAGCTGTGTGGTTGTTGGTGCTGGCAGGTGCTGTCAGCACCATACCCTTAGGCGATTTTAGGCTATGAACAGCGTTGCTTGTGCCATTGACACACCCTGTCCACATGACGGCACAGCCCACAAGCCATACAGCGCTTGTTGCTTTTCGGGAGGACGCCCTGGCCATGTTCATGCCCACAATGCCGAATTCTAGTGCAAGTGCTGTGCCATGGCAGGTTTTTATAGAATATATTGAAATTATTATGATTTTTAGGGTGCAATCGTTACCACGCATATGTCCGAGATGTGGTGTAATGACCCCACATGTGGGGTCATTATGCCCCATGGTTCGTTGATTGAGGCGTTCCGTGGCGGGATATTGCTTCGACTCTTCCGGTACGACACACTGTTAAGTGTGGAGGTTACGTAACCGACTGCAATGGTGCCTCTTAATGATCTTATCGACCGAGTATCGAGTTACCACCCGGATGCTGATACCAAGCTAATCAGCAAGGCATACGCTTATTCGTTGCAAATGCACGAAGGGCAACTGCGCAAATCGGGCGATCCTTATTTCATTCATCCAAGCCAGGTGGCGCATATCATTGCCGAGATGAAGTTGGATACGGCCAGTGTGTGTGCAGCGCTGCTTCACGACGTCGTTGAAGATACAGAGGTAACCGAGGCAGAGCTGACAAAGCTTTTTGGTTCGGAAGTCAGTTTCTTGGTGGACGGGGTCACCAAGCTTGGCCGGATCAACTTCAGCTCGAAAGAGGACCAGCAGGCGGAAAGTTTTCGTAAAATGCTGTTGGCGATGGCCCGAGATATTCGGGTGCTGTTAGTCAAGCTTGCCGATCGCTTGGACAACATGCGTACGTTAGAGCATATGAAAGTCGACTCTCAGGAACGCATCGCCAAGGAGACCTTGGACATTTATGCGCCACTTGCAGGACGACTTGGAATCCACTGGCTTAAAAGTGAACTGGAGACGCTAGCATTTAAGTATCTTCATCCAGATGCCTATGCTGATTTGCATCGTCGATCGAAACGTGTCGCAGTAGATCGCAACGCGTTTGTCCAAGATGTGACACGTCGTGTTGAGAGAATGTTGGTTGAGCGCGGTTTTTCAGTGGAGGTCTCAGGAAGGATTAAGCATCCGTATTCGATCTATCGAAAGATGAAGCGTTCGGGGTGTGAATTTGAGCAAGTCCATGACTTTGCGGCATTTCGTGTGATCACAGAAACAGTAGCAGACTGTTATGCAGCGCTAGGTGTGGTTCATTCTCAGTGGACGCCTGTGCCTGGACGTTTCAAAGACTACATCGCGTTACCAAAGCCTAACATGTACCAGTCATTGCATACGGCAGTGCTCGGGCCTGGCCATCGCCGTATCGAGGTTCAAATACGTACCAGGGAAATGCATCAGATTGCGGAAATGGGTATTGCGGCCCATTGGAAATACAAGGATGGCGTTACCGGTATTGATGAACGTGATATCGAGAAATTCACGTGGTTACGTCAGCTGATGGAAGTTCAGAAAGACGTTAAAGATCCAGCAGAATTCCTTGAAAGCGTACGTGTGGATCTATTTCATGATGAGGTATTCGTTTTTACGCCCAAAGGCGATGTGAAAGTGTTTCCTCGAGGATCGACGCCTTTGGATTTTGCGTATGCTATCCACTCTGACATTGGTGAGCATTGTACGGGGGCCAGGGTCAACGATGCCTTGGTGCCTTTGCGTTACCAGTTACATAACGGCGATACTGTTGAGATTGTGACGTCAACCAATCAACATCCGAGCAAAGATTGGCTAGAGTTTGTTGCAACAGGGCGTGCACGATCACGCATTCGGACCTATCTACGAGCCGCTGAACGTAAACAGAGCATTGCGTTGGGTTGTGAGCTTTTGGAACGCGCCATGCGGCGTAAACAGATGTCGTTTGCTCGCCTTATGAAGTCCAATGAAATTGATAAGGTTGTAGAGGCCTTCAACACATCCACACGTGATGAGTTATTTTCTTTGGTAGGTTATGGGAAGATCTCGGTAGGGCAAGTCATTGAGGTGCTTCACCCCAAAGACAAGGCCGCTCCTCCAGAAAGCTTGCGACCGACGCCGCTTGAGCGCGTTGTCGATCATGCCAGAAGTCGAACACGAGAAAGTGATGGAATTCAAATTGGCGGCGTTGAAGATGTTCTGGTTCGGTATGCGCGGTGCTGTGGCCCTGTGCCTGGAGATCCTGTGATTGGATGGATTACTCGAGGTAGAGGGGTGACTGTACATCGCAGAGAATGCCAAAAAGTTATGAGTTCGGATCCAGAGCGACGGGTTGAAGTGACGTGGGCCTCCAAGGGCCCACCCGTACGCCCGGCAAGCATTCGTATTATTTGTTCGGATAGGCCAGGCATTCTCAAGGATGTCAGCAACGTGTTCTCAGAGTCGGGATTGAACATCAGTCAGGCGAATTGTCGGACTTCCCGTGATGGCAGGGCGGTCAATGTGTTTCGTTTTGGTGTCGATGATGTTTCGAAGCTACGAACACTAATCCGTAGTATTATGCGAATCCCTGGCATTCAGGACGTACAACGCCTATAAACGGCGCATGACGTTGCCTCAAGTGAGGAACCACATGGTCCATCCAGTGGGTCAATTTGTGTTACCTGCTGCGGCGAAGGATGTTATCAGTGCGCTTGTTCCATTGTTAAGTGAACAACGGTTAAAGCGTATTGAACACGTTGTTGCTGGACGGCTTCGATCTGTCATCGCCGTACTGGAGGAAGTGTACGATCCTCATAATGCCTCCGCTGTGCTGAGGACAGCGGAAGCGTTTGGTACGCAGGAAGTGCACTTCATTGAACACGAGCCGCGATTTTCCGCCGCAAGTCGTGTGACCCAAGGAACCGATCGATGGCTTGATATCGTTCATCATGGTTCGAGTCAGGAATGCGTCCATCATCTACACGAGAGGGGCTATGTAATTTTTGTTGCCGACGGAAATGCGACCGATGCCATCTCGTTAAGAGAAATTGCGTCTCGTGACAAGGTGGCTGTGGTGTTTGGCAACGAGCATAGTGGTGTAAGCCAAGAGGTGCGTGCGCTTGTCGATGGAGAAGTAGCAATTCCTATGGGAGGATTTGTAGAGAGCTTAAATTTATCTGTAGCCGCGGCTGTAGTATTGCATGCATTGACTCAAGATCGTTCAGGCGATCTTAGCGACGAGGACATGCAGCAGCTAAAAGCTCGGTTTATGTGTTTGTCTGTCATCAATGCCGAAATTATTGTTATGGATTATCTAAGGCGCCGCATGGCACTAAACAAAACGGCGTAATTATGGCTTCTCATCCACAACGGGTATCCTCAAAACGCCGTCCTAATGTCTATCGACGTAACACAATGTCATGGGGCACATGGCTATGGCGGTTCATGGTGTCATTGGGTGGATTATTCCTAGCCTTTGTGGTGGGTGTGGGAGTGGTGTTTTGGTATTACGCTCGGGAATTACCAACGATACAATCGCTGCGAAATTTTACGCCGACACAAGTGACGCAGGTCTATGATCGTCACGGAAAATTAATTGGAGAGTTGTTTGATGAGCGTAGAACTGTGGTTTCGATGTCTCGAGTGCCACGGGTCGTGGTGTTGGCAGTGCTTGCGGCTGAGGATGCGGATTTCTATAGGCACGAAGGCTTAGACTATCCAGGTATCGTGCGCGCGCTTTATCACGATGTTGTGAGTGGTAAGCCACGGCAGGGAGCAAGCACGATAACCCAGCAAGTCGTGAAAAATTTATTGCTTAGCCATGAGCGTACGCTTGAGCGTAAAATTAAGGAGTTGATTTTAACACGTCGTTTAGAGCAGGAGATGAGCAAAGACGAAATCCTGCATCTTTACATTAATAATATTTATTTCGGTCATGGACGGTATGGAATCCAGGAAGCATCCCGTTATTATTTTAATAAAGATGTTAGCAAACTAAGTTTAGCGGAAGCTGCATTAGTCGCAGGAATACCTCAGGCGCCTGCGAGACTTTCACCGCGTACGCATCCTGACGCTGCCAAGCGTCGACAGCAATTTGTGTTAAACCAGCTGGAACTTAAGCGAGAGACGTATTGGCCTGACTTGCCTCTTAACGAGATTGAAGCTGCACGGAAGCAACCAATTAAGCTCACTGTTTCTGACGTTGCCAAAGATAAAGCTCCTGAGCTGATGCAGCAGGTTCGGCAAGAACTTGTGCAGATGTGGGGAGAAGAAAGAACGCGCAAGGGTGGATTTAAAGTTACGACAACGTTGGACATTGAAATTCAAGCTCGTGTGCGATCAGAGTTGCGTGCTGCACTGCGTGCCTATGATCAACGTCATGGACTAAGGCCGCCTTATAAACCGCGACGCTTCGTACATGTCCAAACGGGTAACAATTCACTTAAGGTGAATCAAAGTTATATCGCCAGTGTGGTTGATACGGATGATACCAATGGACTTGTGTTTCTGGACATTCAGGGAAAGCCAGCTGTGCTCGATCTGGATTTTGAGGCACGCTATAATCCAAAGCAACTCATACCCAGTCGCTTTGCAGCAAAGGGCGCGCAGCTCGCTGTTGCCGTAACCGCGTTAAGCTCTGAAGGCACTTCAGAATCACAGAACGCAGAAAAACGTGCCATGGCTGTGGAAGCTCCAGCACAGGTGCGACTAGCCCTAGGTCCACAAGGTGCTGTTGTAGTGATGCAGCCAGAGACACGCGAGGTATTGGCACTTGTGGGAGGATATCAAGATGTGCCTGGCTTTGATCGGGCGACACAGGCGATTCGTCAACCTGGAAGTACGTTTAAACCGATTGTGTATGCATACGCAATCAAGTCGCATAATTTTACGCCAGCGACTCTTATGCTGGATGCTCCGGAGGTGTTTGATCAATACCAACCGCAGAATTTCGAAACATGGCATTTCGAAGGGGCAGTCCGGTTACGTTATGCTCTGGCAAAATCGATCAATCTGGTTGCGATCCGACTGATCGAGCAGCTTGGCCCAGAAAATGTGGTGCAGTTTGCAACATCGTTGGGGATAAGCTCACCGTTAGAAGCAACCATGCCCTTGGCATTAGGTGCAAGTGGTGTCATGCCCATAGAGTTAGTGAATGCCTATGCAACGTTTGCAGCAGCAGGGGTCTGGGTTCCTCCGCGATTTATTACTAAAATTGTCGATGCCGAAGGCAAGGATGTTCCTTTGCGTGTATCAGCGTCTCGTCAGGTTTTGACTCCAGCGGAGGCTTACGTCATGACGAGCATGCTAACCAGTGTGGTACAGCATGGTACGGCAAGTGCAGCACAAACTTTGAATAAGTGGATTGCAGGTAAGACAGGGACAAGTAACCGAGCGCGCGATGCGTGGTTTATTGGATATACACCGGACAGTTTGGCGGGGGTGTGGATTGGGTATGACGATAACCGTTCGCTCGGCAAAGGTGAAAGCGGCGGCAGTACAGCCTTGCCAATTTGGATGAATGTCATCAAAGCAGTGGAACAAGAAAAAATCGGTAGAGCTTTTGCAATGCCGCCAGGGGTGGAGCGCGTATTGATCGATCCTGAAAGTGGCAAACTTGCTTTTGAAGGCATGCCAGGTGCCATCGAAGAGGTGTTTGTGGAGGGCACCGTGCCTACGGAAGTGGCGCTTGAGCCGGGTGTGGCTGACCCTAAGACGTTTTTAATGGAGCAGTCTGGCGAGGCAGCAGAGAAAAAAGAACAATAAAAACAATATGTTATAATGTGTTTGTCCATAGCTTGGCGCCTTCTGTAGGGATTCGTTACAATTGCACGATGCAAAGGTTTGTGATTGCGGCTCTTTGTCTTGGAGGCGGGTTGGCGATGCTGGTGTCGTCAGCGTCTGCAGATATTTACCGATATGTCGACCGCAATGGCGTGATTCACTTCACAAACATACGTTCTAAGGTGAAGGGTAAGTCTTTTCAACGTGTGATTTATCAACAGGGCACTCGTCGTGGGCGACGTGTGATCAGTGATTCTGGTGTACGCCCAGTTTCTGTATACGATCACTCTTCAGAACGGTTTGTGCGTTACGATGTGTTTATCAAGGAAGCTTCGCTCATTTATAACTTGCCAGAGACATTTATTCGGGCGGTTATGACCGTGGAAAGTAATTTCCATGCAGAGGTAGTGTCCTATGTGGGAGCTATGGGCTTGATGCAATTGATGCCTGGAACAGCAACCCGTATGGGGGTATCCAATCCTTTTGAGCCGAGACAAAATATTCTTGGTGGAGCGCGCTATCTTCGCATGTTAGCGAATCAGTTTAATGGCGATATGGTTCTGACGTTGGCTGCGTACAATGCCGGCGAAAACGCAGTGATCAAATACGGTGGAGTCCCGCCCTATGATGAAACACGCCGATACGTTCGGCGTGTGCTTCAACACTATTACAATTTGCGTGCTAAGCAGAACACGCGTCCGCTGGTTGCTGTCCGTTAGCACGGAAAAAGCTTTCTTCCATAGCCTAGAGCTATTCATGGGCTTGCCAGAAATGGTAAAAGCAAATACAGCAATCCTCCATGAATCCTCAAGACTTGTTTGGCGCTCTCGAAGTTGTTTGGCCTGAAAACCGCGATATGCGGGGAGACATTCTTGCCACTTTAGCGCTGGTAGTGATGGTGTTGCTCATACGCATGCTGATAGGGCGCATTCTATTGCGTGTGGATAGTTTGCCGGAGGGCGATAAACTTCGTTGGTCTGTGCAATTACGGTGGAGTTCTTATTTAGCAATTATTATTGGATTGTTGATTATTTGGTCTGCTGAATTGCGACACATGGCCGTGACAGTCATGGCACTTGCTGTTGCCATCGTCATTGCCACGAAAGAACTTTTGGTATGTGTGCTTGGCACGATTCTTCGTGTGAGTGCTGCAGCATTTTCAGTGGGAGACCGTGTTGAAATCGATGGAGTTCGAGGCGATGTGATCGATCATGGGCTTTTGGCTACGACCGTACTCGAAATTGGACCAGGGCTGCAGCGTACGGGTCGGGCTGTTACCATACCAAACAGCAAGTTATTAAATACTCCAGTAGTCAACGAAACATTTACGGATGCGTATGTGTTACATGTAATTACAATTCCTTTGCGGATCGATTCCGATTGGCGACTGGTTGAGCAAAGTGCGTTAAATGTTGCGCGGCAGGTATGTGAGGAGTTCCTTTCAGAAGCTCGTAAATACATGTATACCAGTGCGCGTGTGCACGGATTGACGATGCCGTTTGTGGAGCCGCGTGTGGTAGTGCAATTGCCTGTCCCCGGGCAAATTCACCTGCTATTACGTGTGCCAACGCCGGCTCGGGAAAAAGGCCGCACAGAACAGCGTATTTTAAGGGCCTTGTTGGAACAGCACAAAGATGCGTTTGCAACAAAAGAACATTAGCCAACGTGTCTAGTCTGGTTGAAAGAGGATCTGTTGGCTTGGGTCAATGAAGTAAAACATAGGCATGCGATCAAATGTGATTGCACCAAATGTATTGATAATGATTGAACATGCGGCAAGGGCCATAAAACCTTTTCCGAAGCGACGGCCACTTAAGGCTAAGAGCACCATCAGAGGAATCATGTAATCGAGTGCAAAGCGATATCCAAACTGAACCCAGCCAGTGTTTTGATAACAAAGGTCGTATAGAGCCACCAAGCCTGCTGAGAAATATAACAAACGTGTGGTAGTGCTGAGCGCACGAGGCCATACTAATGTGAGAAAATTGGGTGTGGTAAACCACAACGCAAGCCCATGGCCATTGATACTGACAAAAGGGGGAACTTTGAGTATCCACGGCAGTGACGCTAAGAAAATCGCGAGGTTACGTGGCAGATAGTGATAGCTAAACAATCCCCATCGGTCGATGCGAGGTTGCCATCGGATGTTGAGGTAGCGATGTCCGAACTCGAAAACGTCATCAAAACGAAGGTAATTGATCCACATGGATAGAGTCCCAATGAGGATGATTGGCAAAGCAAACCAACAACATGTGGTTGCAACTTCGTGCCAGTGGATAGTACGAAGTTGGTGCTTTACATAGGCCAGCGTAGCTTTAGGGGCCGTCCAAGGTGTTTGGTCTAGGGCTTGGCAATTGCGTTGAAGTGCCTGGCCAACAAAGAAAATACCTAAAGGCGCAGTGGTGGGCCGTGAAATGAACGCCAGGCCCAGTGCGAGTCCAGCGGCAAAGGGTCGGCGTGCATCTACTGCCCAAAGCATGTAAAGGCAGCAAAGTATAGAAACAACGACATGTCCTGCAAACCATACGGTGCCTTGCACAGCAGTGAAATAGTAAACGGTCCCGAAAGCAAACAAGGCGGTCAGCAATAAGTCATCGCGAGCCGTACGTTGAGAACCTTTACGTTCTCTCAGAAACCTTAACAACACGTACAGCAACGCAGGCGCAAGACCTGCCAGGATATTCCAGATCAATCGATCAGGCGTGGACAAATCCCAAATGGCTACAAAAGGTATGAGTAGTATTGCTGGGAAAGGTGGAAAAGATACGTACCACTTGCCCTGGTACACCGCATAATCGTTGTGACCTGGGGGAGTGTTGCCTAGGACGTGCAATTGGCCTGCAAGAAAGCTACGAGCCAAATGAACATAGTGATTCCCGTAATTGGATTCTGCGCCGCTGCTGTAAATGTGGCCGGCACTGGTGAGAAGGTAGAGTCCCGCGCATACCAGAAATACACTGCCAGGCACGAATAGGCGCTTTAGCACCGTGCCAACCTATCGAACTGCTTAGAAAATCTCAATTATTCTTGATTAAAATAATGGGGTTAGCGTGTTCGAGGCCTCCTTTAGAAAATGCTTGGCTTGACGGAATAGGTATGACGGCATACCACCTGCAAACCATGTCAAGTCTCAATACTGACCGTCTCACGACTGTGCTTCAGAATGTCATAGACCCTACGTTCCATCAGCCCATGCTTACCTTGGGGCTCTTAAAGGACATCACGTGTGATGAAGAGGGGCGTGTAAGCATGACGGTGCGTCTAAGTGCGCCATCGACAGCACTTCAGACCCGGATTCGCCATGCGCTGAAAGAAGCATTATCCCCGTTAGGGGTTACATCTCTTGATCTGCGCTGGGATTTACAAGTGCCTACCCGTCAGCCGTCCAGTGAAGATCCTGCGCCTGGCGTACGCAATGTTGTGGCGGTGATGTCTGGCAAAGGAGGAGTGGGCAAAAGCACCTGCGCTGCCAATTTAGCGATGGGATTATCACGGGCTGGTGCCAAGGTGGGTTTGTTGGATGCAGATATCTATGGCCCCTCTGTACCAACGTTGTTTGGAGTGATGGAGCATCCGACGTCTCAGGACGGCAAGAAGATCACGCCTCTGGAGCGGTTTGGTGTCAAACTCATGAGTATAGGCTTTCTTATGGAAGATCCTAAGGAAGCCGTGGTGTGGCGTGGTCCCATGTTGCATACCGCATTGATGCAGTTTGTTCGAGATGTTGATTGGGGCTCATTGGACTATTTGGTTTTAGATCTTCCTCCAGGCACGGGCGATGTTGCGCTAAGCTTATCGCAACATGTGACAATGACTGGTGCAGTGATTGTCACAACTCCACAGGAGGTAGCTTTGCAGGATGTGTACAAAGCAGTTTCCATGTGCACGAAACTCAACTTGCCGATCTTAGGCGTGGTTGAAAATATGAGCCATTTTGTTGATTCTGCAGGGGTGAGCCATCACATCTTTGGAGAAGGTGGTGGTGAGAAGGTTGCAGCCTTTGCGCAAGCTCCATTGCTTACGAAATTGCCACTTGATCCTAAGTTGGTTGAATGGGGCGACAAAGGGGTTCCGCTCGCGCAAGCTCAGCCAGATAGCCCCACTGCAAAAGTGTTTTCAGAACTGGCAGAAGACCTTGCGATACGAATCGCAGTGCTGCATTTTGAGCGAGCAGGAGGGCATAAGGCTCCTCCGACTGAAGGGCCAAAACGCCTAAAAGTATTACAATAGGCGGTTTTCCGTCAGTCCCATTATTCAAACGTTAAGACGTTAGTATCTCCGTAAATTTCAATCAAAGATTGTATATACGAGAGTATCGTTGCGCGTCGATCCAAAACACCTTGGATTTGTGCATCACTGAGGAGTATGGGGTGAGGGGTATCTCCGTTGAGCACTGAAGAGAGTTGAGTGATTTCGAGGTTAAGTAATCCTGCATAAAGTGTTCGTGAAAATTTCTGCACTTGACGAAGCTTTTGATACACGCGCTCATGGACTTTACCTCGTAGGGGTGCCCCAAAGCCTGAGTTGTGATCAAGCAAAATCAGTCGATGATTGTCTTTCGTAATTTTAAAATTTCCACCGCTAAAGCGGTCCCAATTGCCAATCAAATAATCAAAGACCAACATATCGCTAAGATCATGTGCAATGGATGTGGAAGGAGCAACTGAGCCCTGAAGTAACCATTGTTCCCAAGCAGGATTACCTAGATCACTAAATTTTGGCGGCTTGGCGTCTTCTACCCAGTAAATAAGTGCACCCATGGTGGATCCATCATTATCCCAAACTATGCGTTCATTGAGTTTTGTCCAAGTTTCTGTAGATCCCGAATACAACTTGGTTTGCAATTCATCGCGTGTGTACTTCACTAAAATGGCCGGGGGCACGGTAGTCAGGCCAAACGTCTGAGCGAGTCGGAATGCTGCAATCTCACGTTGGTAAGCCGTCAACCGATCTTTCGTGGCAGGTTTAAATGCAGCTTGAATGTGTGAGGTAAACTCAACACGGAATGTGACGGAGCTTCCTCCCATAGGACGAAAACGAGTGGTTGACGCACTGGCCTGCTGCAGTTCAGCTATCAGTGTGTGAAGTGTTTTGTCTGAATTGGCAAAGAGCAGCGGTGCAGGGACGGCTTCTGTGGAAATTGCTGTTTCAGGTTTTGAGGGGGTGATTGGCTTAGAAGGCTTTTCATCATGGCTAAGAGAAGGAGCGGGTGAGCTTGGGGACTTGGATTTTGATCTATCGGGGGTGTGATTGCACGATCCTAGGATGACCCCCAATGATATCCAACACGATAAAGCGATGATCGCTAAACAACGAAGCACAGCAGAGTTATTTATATCCAGCAAATAGATTTCGCGCGATGACCATGCGTTGGATTTGTGATGTTCCTTCGTATATTTGGAGTATTTTGGCATCACGCATCAGCTTTTCTACAGGAAAATCACGCATATAGCCATTCCCTCCAAACACTTGGACGGCATCGGTGGTCACTTGCATAGCACTGTCAGCTCCAAAGGCCTTACTAAAGGATGCTACCTGAGAGTGGGGATCACCCCGCTCCACTAACCAGGCTGCTTTGTGTACGAGCAGGCGGGTTGCTTCGTATTTAATGGCCATGTCTGCAACCATAAACTGGACTGCTTGATGTTCTGCTATCGGCTTCCCAAAAGACACCCGTTCTTGGGCGTAGGCGATGCTTTCATCCAATGCACGTCGCATGATTCCGCATGCGGCGGCGCCAATGTCAGGGCGTGTGATATCAAACGTACGCATGGCGAGCTTGAAGCCTTCGCCCGGGGGTGCCAGTAGATTGTCTTGGGGTACTTTGACTTCTTCCAGTATGATAGAAGCTGTATCACTGGCCCGCTGACCCATCTTATCTTCTTTTTTTCCGATGGATAGCCCTGGGGAGTCCCGGTCCACGATAAATGCTGCGATACCTTTATGGCGTGCCTGAGGGTCAGTGGTGGCAAAGATCACAAACCAGTTTGCCCATGAGGCATTGGTAATAAAGCATTTTTGTCCGTGTAGCACCCATTCATTGCCATGCTGCGTAGCAAGTGTTCGTAAGCCAGCGACATCGCTTCCAGCTCCAGGCTCTGTGGTGGCATAACTTGCCATTACGGGGTCTGCGGTCAGCATGCCAAGATACTTTTTCTTTTGCGTTTCGCTTCCTGCAAGTTTCAATGGTGCGGCCGCAAGGCCATTGGCTGCCAAACTTGTTTGAATGCCAGAGCACCCGTAGGCTAACTCTTCTTGGAGCAAGGCACTCTCAAGCGCACTGATGCCTAGCCCTCCATAGGCTTGTGGTATAGTAGGCGATACCAATCCGAGGCTCCATGCTTCGTGGAACACGTTTCTTGGAAGTTCTCCGTTACGGTCACATTCAGAAGCGATCGGAGTAATGCGTTCTTTAGTAAATCGCTTGGCTGTTTCTATGAGCGCAAGCTGTTCTTGGTTGAGCGCAAAGTCCATCATATTATTCTTGGCGTTGTTTGAGTTGTTTATAGAGTTCTGCGCGTGCAGAGCGCGCTCCAAGTACAAATCCTAAAGCAATACCCATCAAGAAAATGCCAGGAATGTATAAAAAATGGGCCACCGATGGCATAGAGCTAACCTGTATGATGAGAACCTTTAAGTAGATGCTTTCCTGTGGACAGACTCTGTTCAATCTGTGCTAGCTGCTTTTCAATACGTGCGCTTTGACGTTCGATGCGAAAAACATACAGCATCAGCAAAAGCCAAACGATGGTATAGGCGGCTCCTAAGAGCATGCCCCCGGGCACCTCTTCTGCGACTGGTCCTTTCACAGTTTGAAAACTTTCGGCACGACTTTCTTCGACAGAGCGTGAGGGTAGATCGTCAGCAAAAGCTGTCATCGTGCTGAAGGTTATGGCAACAATATAAATCCAGGTAATCCATCGACCTAGGCGCATGGTTACGGCTCCATTTCCAACTCGCGTATGTTGTGTAACACTCGTTCGTATCGGCATTGCAGCGACTCAAGCCGACTCCGTGCTCGGATAAGTAAGACGATAAGCACCGTAAAAGTAATAAAGCTGAGGATCAATGCGGGAATCATGTCGGAGTGAAGGCCGCCGCCTTTACCGGTGATGACTGCAGGATGGGTGCCGCGCCATTTTTGTACGCTGTAGTGAATGATAGGCAGGTCCAACACTCCAAGAACGGCTAAGGCTGCTGCAAATCGATGCTCAACCTCGCCAGCTCCTGAAAGCCCACGCAAGATCCAGTACGCGGAAAAAATCATGCCTGCTAATAATGTCGTCGTTAGCCGTGGATCCCAAGTCCAATAGACTCCCCAGGCTTTTCTTGCCCATAACGGTCCGGTGGTCAGTACGATGAGGCAAAATATAAGACCAACCTCGCCGGCTGCGAGCGCCAGCCTATTCCATCGAGGCTGTGGCTTGATTAAGTATATCGCGCTACATACGCCGCATACGAGAAAACCCACATACATGGCATAAGCGCTCGGGACGTGAAAATAGAAGATCTTTTGGACAATGCCCATTTGGGCTTCCACGGGGGCATACGCAAAAATTGCATAAAGGTCTGCTAAAATAAGCAAAGTGCATGCGACTATGGCGCTGTACCACCAAAGAGTTGTGTTTTTGGAGCTAACGCGTTGCATCGACTGGAAGAAACCTATCACAATACGCTGCAATGGGCGATGCGATAAATAAGCGACTTGTCATTGTGGCAGGGAAGGGTGGAGTCGGTCGGACGACCGTATCGGCGGCTATGGGCCTGGCGGCGGCAAAGCAGGGTAAGCGGGTACTGATTGCGATGTGTCATGTTAAGGAGCAATTAAGCCACATGTTGGAAGTAGCACCCATCGGGGCATCCATTAATCAGGTTTTGCCACGAATCGACGCGGTCAATATTCTTCCCGAAGCCGCTTTACGTGAATACGGACAGCTCAAAATCAAAATACCTTTGCTGTATCGAGCCGTATTTGAAAACAAAACTGTCCTAGGGTTTCTACGGGCCACTCCGGGAATTGAAGCATGGTCCATGTTAGGTAAGGTTTGTTATCACGTACATCAAAGAGAGCAGGATCATCGCTTCAAGTATGATCTAGTTATTTTAGATGCGCCTGCGACAGGCCATTGTTTGGACATGCTTCGTGTGCCTCGCGTAATTTTAGATCTTGTTCCATCGAGTTTATTACGCAAGGACGCGGAAGCTGCTTGGGAGCTCCTCCAAGACAGTGCTCAAACAGCTGCGGTGGTAGTGAGTTGGCCAGAGGAAATGCCTGTGAATGAAGCCATTGAATTGCAGCACGGCTTAGAGGATGAACTGAATATTAATGTGACAGAGGTTATTGCCAATGGAGTTATTAAGGAGCTGTTTCAGCCCGAAGAGCGGAAGCGGCTAACCCAGTTGCCTCAGCATGGTATTGCCGTGCCTGGAAAATGTGTAGTTCAAGCTGCATACCGTCGGAGCCTTCGTGAAACCGAACAAGTAGAGTTGCTTGCAACATTGGCAAAGGCGAGCACAAAGCCACTAGTGTCTTTGCCACGGCTTGTAAACGCTGATTTGAAGCGAGCGCATCTCGAAGAATTAAGCACGTACTTCTAGTTTAGTAACAAGACAAGCGGAAGGTTGCCAATCAGGCCACCTTTTTGAATCACGATAATCTGCTTGATTCAGGTGCTTCTTTCTGGCAATAGAACGAATCTATGCTCAATACTGGTACCCGTGATTTTGCGTTTGTTGAACCACTGCTTTTTGAGCAGGGTGCTCGAGGCCGGTGCGGGGCCTCACTGCCTAACAATGAATTTGGCCAAGTAGATGTCGATGCCTATTTCGGCGAGCTAGCACGTGGTAGCCAAGCAGAATTGCCAGCACTTTCTGAACCTGAAGTGATTAGGCATTTTGTTCGCTTGAGCCGTGGCAATTTTGCCATTGACACAGGCATGGTTCCTCTTGGCTCGTGTACGATGAAGTACAATCCAAAAGTTAATGAGTGGGCTGCGAGACTGCCTGGTTTTGCTAAAGCACACCCGTATAGTCCTGTCGAGTGTGTTCAGGGTGCGCTTGAGATTATGTATCAGCTAGAGCGCCTACTGGCTGAAATCTGTGGCATGGATCGAGTGAGCCTCCAACCTGCGGCAGGTGCTCAGGGAGAACTTACAGGGTTGATGATGATTCGGGCCTATCATCAAGCACAGGGCCGTGCGCCAAAAAAGGTGCTTATTCCCGATACAGCCCATGGGACTAATCCAGCGTCATGTGCGCTGAGTGGTCTTGAAGCTAAGCCCTTTGCGGTCGGTGAGACGGGCATTATTCGGCTTGAGTCTCTGATCTCGTATATGGACAACGATGTTGCCGCGATCATGTTAACCAATCCGAATACGGTAGGGTTATTTGAGACGCATCTACACGAAATTGCAGCGTTTGTGCATGAACATGGCGGCCTTGTGTATGGTGATGGAGCAAATCTAAATGCGGTGATGGGTAAAGCACGGCCAGGGGACTTGGGTGTGGATGTCATGCAGTTCAATTTGCATAAAACATTTACAACACCCCATGGAGGAGGCGGGCCAGGCTCTGGGCCTGTGGCGTTCAAACAGAAATTGGCGGACTTCGCGCCTACACCTGTGATTTCGCATGCGACAGATCGAGGCTACTATTTTGACTTTGACCGCCCTAAAAGCGTTGGTCGGTTACGCTCGTTTTATGGAAATTTCGGAATGATGGTGCGCGCCTATGCGTATATCCGCGAAATGGGTGCTGCAGGGTTAACACAAGCCACCGAGCTTGCCGTGTTGAATGCCAACTACCTCCGTGCATGTATGCAAAAGACATGGGAGGTCGCTTTTGATCAATTATGCATGCATGAGTTTTTGGCGAGTGATCGGCATCTTAAACAAACCGGTGTGACGACATTGGATATTGCTAAAAGATTGATGGATTATGGGTTTCATGCTCCTACGGTATATTGGCCGTTAGTAGTCAAAGGCGCCATGCTTATCGAGCCTACGGAGACTGAAAGCAAAAGCACACTCGATCAGTTTGTAACGGCTATGTCAGAGATTAGCCAACAGGCTCTAAAAGAGCCTGAAATGGTTAAAAAGGCACCGCACTCTACTCGCCTCCGTCGGTTGGACGAAACCCAAGCCGCCAGGCGTCCCAAGTTACGTTGGCGACCTGAACTTAGCTAAACAACGAGTGCCTGATCACGGTTCAGTGTTTTAGTTATCCAAAGCAGACGGCGATGGTTCTGTGGCGCCGCGTAGATTCTCAATATCGTCTGAACGCTGTCCTGTGACATCATCAAATGCATTGAGTTCTTGTAAAATTTCCCGAATGTAACGCTGCTTAATATGGAAGGGTAGGAAAGCTGCCTTAAATCCATTCATGATGACATGCTTAATTTCAGGAAGAGAAAAACCCATTTTGGTGTGACATAACCAAAGTTCTTTAGAAACTGTTGTGTCTGTAATCAAGCGGTTGTCAGTATTAACCGTGACTCGCAGGCCAAGGTCGTAATATAGCTTTAAAGGATGGGTTGCTAACGTGCGTACTGCCCCGGTTTGCACATTTGAAGACGGGCAACACTCGAGTGCAATGCGATGGTCATTGACATAGTGGAGTAAGTCGCCATCCTCTCGAAGTCGACAGCCGTGTCCGATTCGATGTGCTCCGCAGACATGGATTGCTTGGGCAACAGATTCTGGGCCAAAGGCTTCGCCTGCATGGATGGTGCAATTAATATTGTTGTTTCGGATCAACTGGAATGCTTCTTTGTGATGCTTTGGGGGATAGTCGTACTCAGCCCCAGCAAGATCAAAGGCCACGACTCCGCGATTTTTATAGGACACGGCTAGCTGAGCCATCTCAAGCGATGATTCTGGCGAGATATTGCGAATACCACAAATGATCACATTCGATTCGATGCCATGATCCTTGTAGGCTTCTTTCAACCCAGCAACAACAGCTTCCACAACAGCCGTTAATCTTAATCCTTTGCGCGTATGCAACATGGGAGAGTATCTTACTTCCATATAGCGTACGTTTTCTTTGGCAGCGTCTTCGGCCAGCTCATATGCAATGCGTGACAGTGCATCTTCGGTCTGCATGACCTTCAACGTAATACTGAAAGCCTTGAGGTACTCTTCAAGGGAACCGGTATTTTCTCCGCAGTGAAGCGCTTTTGCGAGGCCCTCTTCGGTATCGGCAGGCAACGTTATGTTGTCTTGTTGAGCGATTTCCAAGATGGTGGATAGGCGTAATGAGCCATCAAGGTGGACATGGAGATCGGTCTTGGGGAGCCGTTCAAAAAGGGTTAAAGGTAAACTCATCCATGAAGTTTAGCCCTTGGCGGCCACTCCGGCAATTATACGCTAATTGAGGCTAATTATTGGTGGGTGACGAGACTCTCCGCAGCTTGCGCAGCAAACGCATGATTTCTCAATCGGAGTGCCCCAGAGTTCATGTAAGCCTTTGAAAATGCTTGAAATGCTCGCGCGTATTGTCCGTTCTGGTATAGCAGAGTTCCTAATGTTTCATTGGCGCGACTTCCTCCAGCTTGTTTATAAAAGGTGAAAGCTTCAAATTTACGCTCCATGGACACATTCGGTGCGTGCATGATCAGCCATCCGTGATAATTGCGTAGTTCTTCAAGGGTGAAGCTGTCCGTGGGTGCTCGCTCATGGATAAAATTCCAGCGTGCTTTGAACAAGGTTCGTATGACGGGATAAGGCGCTATGCATTTACCATCCACTTGCAGGCCATACCTTTCGAGCATGCGTGGGAAGGACCCCAGAAGAGCTTGGTTTTCTCGCTTTTCAGGATGAACGAGTGCAGATTTTAGCTGACTGAGCGTGTGTGCTTGAAGCGCCCTAAGTCCAAGGGCTCCATGCTTAAGGATAAACGTGTGTACGCCCTGCTTGATTTGGTTCCTTCGCATGGCCGCTGCATTTTGGATGTCCTCAACTTCAAGCAGTCCAGCTTCTGCAAGCCCTTGTTCTTCATAGAGCTCGATGAGTGTTTTGGCTTCGGGCGAAAGTGCTTTCTGATGTGCCAAGGCTTTGTCGTGCGCTATGAGTGTTGAAGTCGCTGTGTAGTTGACTGGTAGTGCCGGCAGATATTCTGGAGGTACAGCTCTGGGTAAGATCAATAACGTTACCAAGAAACACGTTGCTACTATGTATAGGAGCAACACCAATGTTGTTTCAGAAATTGAGTATTTGGGGCTGATCATACATTCTCATGACTTTTTGTATAGAAACATGTAGGTAGTAGTCACATAGACTCTCACTCAGTGGGCATGATACAATACTTTAAGTAGACGGTTCCATTTTCGTTAAGTAGTTGAAACGCTTGAGTTATAGGAATGCAAGACAACCGATTACACCAGCGTGTAACAAAGTCGCTGCAGATGGTCCTTGTTTACCAAGGACAAGAGCATGAGGCGCTTTCTAAGGATTTGAGTTTAGGTGGAGTGTTTATCATTATGGACGATCCACCTCCGGTGAATGCCAAAGTTGTTCTACGTGTGCTATTGCCAGACTTAAAGGAACCAAGCAGCATTGCTTCAACCGTGCGTTGGCATGGTCATGATGGTGCTGGTCTGAGGTTCGATAGCTTACGTGCGATTGAAGCTTGGGCTCTGAATCGGCTTCTTAACGATGTCTAGATTGCTATTGACTGCATGGATGTGGAGTTGGGCATTACCAGCCATTGCTCAAGACCCTAAGGGTCTGGTTTATGATCCAAATCCAGCAGTTGCACAGGGGCAAACCTCTGAAGTTTCCTTGGAAGATCTTGACGGCGATAAGACACTTCTGAATGGTTCGAAGTGCCGAGTGATAAGTTGTCAAAACGAAAGTGGTAGCTGCATACCAGCGCAACATGCTGTGGCAGACGAAAACGGTGATTTTTTGTATGAGCCTGATGAAACATCCGAAGTTGATCCATTTGCTGAAGTGAATTCCTATTTTCATTTATGGCGTGCAGCGAAGTATTTTGAGACACACCTTGATGTGTCGTGGAATTGCCCGTGTGGGACTAACGCATTACCGGTCTTTCTTAACTATGCCTTCGATCAAGCAGAATTTTCAGGATTTACGGGATATGTCTCCAATCAGTGTGAGTCCTTTCAGTGTGGATCAATGTTATTAGGTAAAGGCGTAGCCCAAGATGGGACGACACATAATTTTGCCTATGATGGCGATGTCATTTATCACGAATACACTCATGGGATCATTGACGAACGTAATGGCAATTTAGGAGTACTGTTTGATGCAATGGGAGCATCCTTTGAGCCCGGTGCAGTGCGCGAAGGCGGTGCGGACTACTTTGCTGCTACGATAGGCGGAGACCCGTTGATTGCAGAATCCTTGGCAGGCATTGGATTTTGGCCGGAGGCGGAGGCGTTACGAAGCCTTGACCAATTTTGGCAGTGTCCAAGAGATTTGACAGGGAACCCTCATAAAGATGGCCGGATTTTGGGCGCAGCACTATGGGATATTCGAGAGCTTTTGATGTCTGAGATTTCCGATGCTCTCATTTTACAAACGCTTGTTGATATAGGTCCTGAACCGACCTTTGCTATCGTGTCTGAGTCATTGCTTCAGCGCATGAGTGAGCTTGAAGAGGATGGTGTTGTCAACGCAAGCCAGGTTCAAGAGGTATCTCAGATGTTAGAGCACTATGGGCTTACCGACTGCCAACGCATTGTGCCATTGACTGAAGAAGAACACATTGCCTATGGCGGTGATCCGTATCTGACCATACAGGCTGAGAAACTTGCGCCTGTTCATTTTAGTGTTGATATTGCTGACGATGTCAACGAAGTTGATTTTACATTACGCACTCTGACAGGCATTGCTGGGCACACGCTATACGTGAGAAATAACGTACCTGTCGAAATACGTGATCAGGGCGACATTGTTGCCGACGCAGTTCTGGAAGTGGTCGATGACCAGGCAATATTGTCAGACTCTATGGAATACACGTTACCGCGAGACGGGATTCTATACATAGCAGTGAAAAGTAATAACATCGGAGAGGGAAGCAATTGGTTTGGCCTCTCAGCAAGTCTGGCTCCTCAGGACGTAACCGGGGGTGCCGGATGTGCCGTGAGTCAGTATCCTAGAGAGCAGGCAAGCAAAACGTGTCTAGTGTTTTTGCTGATTTTAGGGCTTGCTTTATGGCGAAAACGAACTTTATATCACGTCAGGTAATTAGTCGTTCGTCTCTTTCGCTCCAATGCTGCAAAAGAAATATCAAGCGTTAGTCGTGTGTTTTTTGCTGTTGCCGTGCATTGAGCTTGGCTGGCTAGCTTACACTTATCACTCAGTGACTACCTTAGAACAATGGCAGCAGATGGCTAAAGTCGTTCGCAGAGAATGGCGGTCGACTGACATGATTCGAACAATTCCGTTATGGATGGACCCGTTGCTGCGGTGGGTGCTAGGGGATCTGATTTCCATCGAAAAAGCTGGCGCAAGTGATGATACGGATTGGCAACGCATTTGGCTAGTGTCTCGCGGCAGGAGCCTGAAAGGGTTGATGCCCTCAGGGAGTCCTGATTTTGATCGTAAGTTCGGCTCACTAAGGTTAAGGCGCTGGAACGTAAAGACAGATCATAAACTCTATAATTTTGTAACACATATTGACGAAGCTTCAGTGAGTGTCACAGAGGGTAACCGGGTAAACTCGTGTCCTCGCTTGATCGGGCGTCCTTCGGGGGGTGGTTTGTTGACAGGGCCTATGGCTCCTGCAGATCGGTTTCACTGTGATAAGCGGCGGCCATGGCTTTGGGTAGGTAAGACCGTCGTTGAAGATCTCGACTTTCAACCACGGCTTTGCATTTGGCAGCACCCAGGAGGAGCGCAACCCATTCGTGTCACATTTCCGAATGTGACACTGGCGGACGCGATCGTGTTGTATGGGGGGATTTATTACATGTATGAGCGAGATCACATACATGCCCCAGTAACAATGCGAGTGTTTTTAAATGATGTGTTTGTTGGGCAGTTTCGTCATGTCGATGGTGACGGATGGAAGAAGTATGTAGTCGTCACGGAACGCGCCAAAGGGGTATTGGCCAATGTTGCCATTGAAGTAACCGCAAGCCCTCCGGATTTTCGAGGATTTTGTTGGTCTGGCTATACCAGAGGAATTTCGGGAACTCATTGATATGCACAGCGTTAACGTTCGAGATCATTTGATAGGCGCTTTGATTGGCCTAGTTTACCTGCTGACATTAATGGCAACTGCTTCAGATCTTGCCATGTCTAGAGATGAAAGTTTTTACGTGGACGCATCCCAACTGTATGTGCAATGGATTGAGCTTTTTTCAAAAGAACCCAAGGTGGCTATGGCTCAGGCACATGTCGATCGATTTTGGACATACAACCATGAACATCCTGCTTTGATGAAAAGTTTGGCAGGAATCCTGTGGAGAGCGCATGCGAAGTGGAAGCTCTTTTCTGCAGATTCTTTGGCATTTCGGTTTCCTACCATGGTGTGCTCAAGTTTGCTGTTATGGCTCCTCTATATATTTGGAACGCGTTTACATGGTCGGTTTGTAGGGGCGGTTGCGGCAATAGGATTCGCTAGTCTGCCTCGAATATTTTATCACGCACATTTGCATACGTTTGATCTGCCAATTACTTTTTTCATTCTCTTAACGGTTTATTGTTATTGGCGATCACTCGACAATGTCAGGTGGGGGCTGTGGACAGGGCTAGCTTATGGTTTAGCATTAGCAACGAAACACAATAGTTGGTTATTGCCAATCATCTTGATGATACACTGGGCTTGGTTTCGAACAGCTCAGCCTGAGCGAAAACGTACATGGGTTGAGCGGTTTCCCGTAGGGTTGGCTGCCATGGTTACTCTTGCTCCAGTGATCTGGATTATGAGTTGGCCCTGGCTATGGCACGATACGTTTTCTCGAATTGGTGGCTATATTAATTTTCATACGCATCATGCGCAAAGCCATGGAGTCGTTAATGTAGAGTACTTAGGCAAAAATCTTTTTGCTCCGCCTTTTCCAATGTCTGTCCCCTTTGTGTTAACGGCATTTACCGTGCCTTTGACGTTTTTGGCTCTGTCTTTGTATGGCATTAGAACACGGTTTCGTTACGTATTACCTCAGTGGGTTGCCAAACGGTTTAGACATAGTTCCGAATACCAGGGAGACGTACGTTATGGTGATGTCTTGGTGTTTGGATGTTTTCTTGCGCCTTTAGTAGTCATTGCTTTTCCAAATACACCCAAGTTTGGGGGGACCAAGCATTGGTTTCCTGCTTATCCATTTATGGCGATCTATTTTGGAATTGGAGTGCAGTGCCTGCTTCAAAACACGTACTCGGTGGTTAATAGGTGCAAGCCAAATCTAACCAAACTATTGCCAGTGGGCGTGGCTTCTCTCTGTCTGGCTCCTTCGATGGTCGAAACAGTTCACAGTCATCCTTTGGCACTTTCGCATTATACAAGTTTGGCGGGTGGTGTTTCTGGAGCAGCGGATCGCGGGATGAATCGACAGTTTTGGGGTTTTACCACAGGCAGTGTCGTCGAGTTTTTAACGAAGCGTATGCCTCAAGGTGGAAAGGTATGGCTATGTGACACAACGTATGGAGCCTGGCATATGTTGCAACGGGACGGGAAAGTCTCGATGAATATTCAGCCGACACATGAGATGTCTAATGCGGACTATATTCTTGTGCACCATGAGCTTCACTTTGCAGAAGTGGATTTTCAAGCATGGGTAACGTTAGGAACTACACAACCCGTATATGTCTTGACATACGATGGTGTACCGATTGTGAGCATTTATGCTCGGAAAACAGCTAGGTAAATTTATAGACGTTCTAGTGCATCAAGGGTGCGAGCTTCTAAATTTGAGCCTAACCGTCCAATGCAAACTGCATGCAAGCGTTCTTGTGTGAATATGGTATTCACAAGACCCATGATGTCCTTTGGAGTTACTGCTGCAATTTGTTGCTTCAGTTCATCAAGAGATTCTTGCTTACCTAAAAGCGCTCGTGTGGCTAAGAAGAATGCTGTTTCTTCCGCATGATCAACGCTGGTCTGTAGGTCCCACAAGGAGCGGCGCTGAGCCGTTTCAAGTTCTCCTGGGATCAGTCCATTGTGACGAAGGTCTTGAAGCAATTCAATAATAGCTTCGACTACCACAGGGACTTTGCTTTGCTCAATCGATACTCCGATGTCGTAAACGCCGCGCTCTTGGAACAGTTCAAGAGCACCAAATACATCGTAAACCAACCCCTTTTGTTCACAAAGAACACGGTGAAGGCGTGTGCTCATGCCATCGTCAAGAATGCGCGCCAAGAGTTGTAATGCGACTACGGTTGAGTCGAGTTCGCCAGGGCAGTCAAAGCAAACACGTAAGTCCGATTGACTGTCATCGTAGGCGAGGTAGTTCCATCGTGATCCACGCCAGCTATCTGGTAGTAGAGAGCGTTGTTGCCTTTGACCAGGTGGCAGGGAAGCAAAAGCCGACTCTGTTAAAGGCAAACACGTATGAGGATCGATGGCTCCAGTAAGACAGACAATGATATTCTCTCCACTATAAAACTCTTGATGATGCTGCTTTAAAGTTTCTTCTGTGAAAGATTGAAGAGTAGGAATGGTGCCTGCAATTGGAAAAGACAAAGAATGGGGAGCAAAAAGGGTTTGTCTTGATAAGTTGTTGACGTCAATGTCTTGGCCGTGTTCGTCTAGCGATCCAAGAATTTCCTGCCGAACAATCGATTTTTCGATGTCGATGTTGTTAAAGGTAGGCTCACACAGCGTATGCCCTAAAATCTCAAGTCCAGCTTGTAAATTTTCTGGCGGAAGTGTGATCTGATAATGTGTAAGATCTGTATGAGTGGCTGCGTAGAAGTCTCCTCCGATAGCTTCGATGGCAGAATTGAGCTGATAGGGAGTCGGGTAGCAACTGTTGCCCCGAAAGATCATGTGCTCAAGGAAGTGGCTGATGCCATTGGTACCCGGGTGCTCGTCACGGGAACCTACATTGACGAGTACGCAAATACATACGCGATGTAGATGAGGCAGTGGAGCAAGAATAGTGCGTACGCTGTTTTTGAAAGTATGTTTTAAAACACTATGCATCTATAAAAATTGCTGCACTAAAGAAACAAAACCCGCATTCCACTTTCAGTTCTAAGAGTCTGTGTCCTTGGAGTCTTCATCCGAAGGATTACTGAAAATATGCTCATTAATTCGAACAGAGTTATCTGCTTCAGCTTGTTTCCGTAAGGTTGTGACATAGGTGCTCAGTATGGATTTTTGTGCCTCACGGATGAGTGTTTGTGTGATCCGTTGTTGTTCTTCAGTGGTAAAATCACTGCGGTTGGCATGCTCACGTGATTCAACACGAAACACCACCCAATCGTTGCCTAATTTTAATGGCGAATCCGGCAGCGGCTTTTCTGTGGAAAGCCTGTCAAACACCATTTCAATCAACGGCTGACTATTATATGGCCCAGGAATAGGTGAATCCGTGCGGCCAAATCTTTGGCTTTCTTGGACCGAAGGCCGAAGAGGATCGGAGGTTACTTCGTCGGATGGCTCGGCCTTGAGCAACTCATCAATATTCTTTGCGTTATGCAATTGGGTAAGAGCTTGTTTGGCAGCATTATGTGCAGCATTGTTAGCAGCGTCTTCTAAGAACAGCTCCTTAGCAATTTCGAGTTTTGCTTCTTCAGCAGGGATAGTCCCCTTTCGTTGCGCTTCTACTTTAATGATATGGAATCCAAAGTCGCTTTCAATAATATCTGAAAGTTGCCCTGGTTTGAGCGCAAACTGAGCATCGTCGAAGGGCTTAACCATTCGACCTCGAGGATTATATCCTAAATCACCGCCATTCCGTGCGCTGCCAGTGTCTTCGCTGTAACGTCGAGCCAACGCTGCAAAGTCTTCGCCTTTGCGGGCTCGTCTTAGAAGCTGTTCTGTCTTAGCGTAAGCGGCTTCTTTGGCGGCTTGATCAGCGTCTGTGGTAAACTTGATCAGGATGTGTCTGGATTTTACTTGTGGTTCAAGATTGGTATAGCGATCTTTTTGCTCTTGATATTTGGTATTAACAGTTTTTTCATGCTTGAGGAGCCACTCTTTGACGTCCTTGTCCGAAGGATTAATCAAGCCACGATAATAAACGGGTGAATAACGAATATACTTAAGGGTAGCGTTTTCTTTTTCGCGCACATAAGCGTTCCATGCTTCACCAGGAGACACAGAAACGCTTGCCATCAGTGTTTCTGACAAGCGTTGTGCAAGACTTTCTTGAACTTGGCCTTCGCTAAACTCTTTAAGACTACGCCGTAATCGGTATTGAACGAAGTCAACAACATTTTTTACACTAAACTTTCCGTCTTTGTCTTTGCAAGCAAGTGGAACATTGTGTTGCGAAAATCCAGCAGGGGTGGTTGTGGGGGTAGTCACCAACATGTTGCATTCTTTGGCCAAGAGTCCGAGGACGTCGTTTTCACTAAGAGCAAACCCAAGTTTTTTTGCCTTACGTGCCATGAGGTCCCGTTCTATCAAGGCGTCTAACACCTGACGCTTGAGGCCATTGGGATCAAGGCCTTGAAAACCAAAGAGACGAGTTTCAGCAGCAAGGAGATATGCGGCTCGAAAATCACCTTGTGAAATGGTGGAACCGTACACTTTAGCAGCATATAAAGGCTTGTTGGCGTTGCATCCTGCGGCCTGTGGACCACCAAACTGCAAGATGAAAACGGCGCTGATCAACAGCACCAGGGCAACTAGGACAATGTTTTGAAATCGTTCGGCAATCTGCTGTAGCATGGTGGCAAGCGTTGTAATCAACCCTGGCCAAGAGGGCAACACACAACCGACTTCGGAAGCTTACCGTGGGCGGCATGTTTAGGACCGTTCCAAGGGCTTTTTGAATTATACAAATAATTACAAATGGTTATGAAGTTGATGGGTGATGGTTTCGTCATGGGTGGCTCTGTGGTAATGACTCAACCCCATCCCAACGAGGAGCCATGCGGTGCCTAAAGATTCATTGATGCCTTCAGGTCAGTCAAAAGGACCCAGATATGCCATAGGTGGTGGGTTACTGCTGATCGCTGCGTCCATTGTGTTGTATTTCGCGATGTGTCAACCAAAACAAAAGGCTTCCGTACCCATGGCAGAGCCTAAGCCAAGTACACAGGCAGCACGCTCCAATGCGCTGGCGGAAGAAGAAGAGCTGGAAGTTCCAGAAGAGGAGAAGCTGGCAGAGGCTACTTCTGAATCAAAAACACGCCGTGTTGCGGCAGATCAAAGTTGGGCTTGTGCGGGTGATATCGATCGTGCTGCAGCTGTACAGATCATGCAAGAGAATCGCTCTGTCGTGCGTGCCTGTTATGAAAGACGCCTCAAGATGGATAACACGCTTCAGGGCACATCTCAGCTGACATTACGAGTTGGCTCTGATGGACGAGTGACGGCAGTCAAGGTTGAAGGAACTCCTAAGGACGCCATTTTTCGAGAGTGTGTGAAAAAAGCTGCACAAGGCTGGAAGTTTCCCAGGCCTCAGAACGGAGCATGTGCTGTGATTGGGCAGCCTGTCACGCTTACTCCTCTTCCCGAGTGAGTAGTTTCTTCATGATGGAGAGCTACTTCTTGAATCGAGCGCCGGCTTTTCTAAGCACATGGTTGAACTCAGCCGGTTTGACCGGTTGAACTGATAGACGATTGCCCCTGCGAGCGACTTCCATAGGACATAGCTTAGGGTCCTTTTTGATCGCATCGAGCGAAATGATGTTTGGGAATTTCTCGACAAAAGAAAGTTCCACGCTTAGCCAGCGAGGTCGGTCCGGATGTGCGGCCGCATCATAATAAGGGCTGTGTTTATCAAACTGAAAAGGATCAACAGCGGCTTCACGAGTTATTATTGCAATACCTGCAATGCCTGGGGGTTCGGCGTTGGAGTGATAAAAAAGGACAAGATCGCCCATCTGCATTTGGTCGCGCATGAAATTACGTGCTTGGTAATTGCGGACGCCTTCCCATTCGGTTTTTCCATCGTTCTCAAGGTCTTCAATGGAGTACACCGTGGGTTCACTTTTCATTAACCAATAGTTCATATCGATGTGGCCAGGTGGCGTTCTGCGTCTTGAACATCATCACGGCTACCGACAAACAAAGGCACACGCTGATGAAGTGATTCTGGTGTAATGTCCAAAATACGTTTGGTTCCAGTAGATGCGAGGCCTCCAGCTGCCTCTGCTAGCATGGCTAACGGTGCTGCTTCGTATAATAATCTAAGCTTGCCATCGGGGTTATCGATGGTTGCTGGGTAAGCGAAAATACCTCCTCGTAACAAAGTGCGATGAAAATCTGCTACGAGTGTACCAACGTAGCGTGCCGTATAGGGACGTTGGGAAGTTGAATCAGGTGTTTTTAGCCAATTAACCCAGTTTTGAACTTGCGAGTTCCAGCGATAGGAATTTCCTTCGTTCACAGAATATGTCTGCCCTTTTTGAGGGATACGGATGTTTTCATGAGAAAGAAAAAATTCTCCAACGCTTGGATCAAGCGTAAATCCAAACACGCCTTGTCCGGTGGTGTATACAAACATGGTGGAAGATCCATAGATGATGTAACCAGCGGCGACTTGCTTGGCACCTTGCTGTAAACAATCTTCAATACGGCCGTGCTTGCCTGTTGTGATACGGGTATGAATTGAAAAAATAGTACCTATGGAGACATTGACTTCAATGTTGGAGGAACCATCAAGCGGATCAAACATCACCACATACTTTCCAGTTGGATAACGATCCGGAATAGTAATGATGTTTTCCACTTCTTCACTGGCGAGTACACACGTATGGCCGCCAGCTTCTACGCTGCGAATCAGCGCATTGTGTGCAAATAGATCAAGGCGCTGAACTTTTTCTCCTTGGACATTGGTATCTCCAGTCAGTCCTAAAATGCCTGCAAGGCCAGCTTGATTAACTCGACTGGCAATGACTTTCCCAGCCAGAGCCAGTTGTTGGAAAAGAAGCGTAAATTCTCCCGTGGCATGGGGGAAATGCCGTTGTTGTTCCAGGATGTGGCGGTCCAGCGTCCAGCCAGCATACTGTGTAGCAGGAGGTTGCCACGAAGAACCAGTCATCTTACTCATCCAAAAATTTAGGCGGCTTCCCTGTGGCGACGAATTCACCGTCTTGGAATACAAACAAGTTCTGAGATTTGATCGAGTCTCCCCGAGAGCTTACTAGCTCCTGAATCGACTTGATGAACGATTTGCCTTCCTGATCGATATCGAGTTCCACAATAAGTTGGAGTACGTCTGTAATTAGGGGGGTCATCGATGCCGGAGCTCGAACATGGAACTGAGCCATTGTGGCAAGTACTTGCAGTGGATCGTTAACTCCTGATGCATGTAATCCAAGAAGAGCCCCTACTGATTTGGTGGCGATGGATTCCAGGATGTCAAATGTTTCGGCCCCTGCTAAATCATCTACGACAATCCAGTCGTAGTGAAACTGGTTGGCTCGTGTGAGGACAGTTGCTGCTGCAGCTTGATCAAAGGCATCGCCTCGGGTCAGAGCAATCATTTGATCGTGTTGAATGTCTAAGCTCACATCACTTTCGACGCTTAGGATCCAGTCGGTTCGTGCAAGCAGACTACCCAGTGCACTTAGTAGCGTTGAAACACCAGAGCGAGGAGGTCCACTTAGGAGTATTTTGCATTTGTGTTGAAGGGCTTGTTTCAACAGCAACAACATGTCTTCGGACAACATGCCTTGTTCGAGCAATGTCTCGGTAGAGATTCCTAGACCTTTTACACGACGAATTCTCAAGATTGGGCCATGCGGCGCAATTGCACGTTGCCACAGAGTCACTTGGCTACCGTCTGGTAAGCGCATTTGTTGAATGGGCTTGTCGGGTTGAAAACTTATTCCGGCTTGTGCGAAGAGGCGTCGTGCGGCTGTTTCGAGTGCTTGATGAGACGAGTAGGTAATGCACTCTAGGGGTTTGAGTCCGTTACCAAAGTCAGCAAAAATATGCTGAGGCCCTTTGATGAGCAGTTCTTGTATTTGTCGATCCGTCAATAAGCGTTCCAATGTGCCAAGCCCCAATGCTTCGTGAAACGCAGCTTCTGCTAAGGCATCTCGATCGATACGTTCATCCATAAGCCCTTGGGTTTCCAGCTCTTGCATTGCAGTATCGATATGCTTTTCAGCGAGTGTGCGGCGTGTGTTGCCATCGGCTGTAGTTGGCTCTACCTGGTGATTGTCAAACGATCGGTTGAGGTGGGCCATGAGTAGGCGCAGCGCAGCGTTTAGGTCTGTGGCTTTGGAAAAATTTGCATCGAGCGTAAATCGAGACCACGGTAGACGGGAAACACGACCTTTTTTTTCTCGTCCAGCCAAAGAACGGGGCGCTGTAGAGGGCCGAACCGAGAGAGGCGGAAGAGGTTCTCCCGGGGGTGGTGCTGACAGACTGGGTGAGACGGCAGGTGGTAAGGAGCTGGTAAACGGCGACGCGGCTTGCACTTCGTCTCCGGGCATACTTCCCCGAGGAGGGGCTGAAGGCTGGATGCTGCCCACTGCAGAAGATGAAGAGGGAGGGGAAGACGCAGCCATGGGTCCAGGCACCATCGACCCGGGAGATACATCACTGACTAGGCTGAGCACGAAGTCGCCAACGTATACTTTGTCTTCACCCCGTACGACGACTGGAGAGGTGATTTTCCGCCCATTCACGTAGGTGCCATTGGTGCTTTTGAGATCGACCACGATGAAACGCCCGTCTTTAAGAACGATGCGAGAATGGCGTTTGGAGACATTGCCCTTGGGAAGCATGATGTCGTTGCCTTTGGTACGACCAATCGTGATTTCGGGCTTGTCAAACTCAAGTCGCCGTTGAGCTCCACCTTTTTCGGTTATGACAACGGTGATCATTGATTCTCCTCGTTTCCCCTGGACGTTTTAGCAAGTCCAAAGGGGCTTGAAAAGCAGGGATGTTACCTGGAATGACGACGCATGGCTTCAAGTACGACATGATAGATGCCATCGGCATCTAACTGAAATTTCCGATATAAATCCTCAGGGGAACCGCTTTCTCCAAACACATCGGGGATGCCATGAATTCGCAGCATACCGAGCCCCTGAGCACTTAGGATTTCCGCAATCACGCTGCCAATACCGCCCATTATAGTGTGATCTTCTACCGAGACACAGACAGACACTCCCTTGGCGATCTGGGCTACTTCATTGGAGTCCAGAGGCTTAATGGATGGCACATTGATCACCCCTACATCCACACCTTCTGCAGCCAATAAATGCTTTGCTTGCATCGCGTGCATGACAGTACCTCCAGAAGCAAAGAGCGCGACGTCTTTTCCAGTGCTCAAGACATCAAGCTTGCCTGGGGTAAACGCATAGCCTTCTTTGTGCACGGGGGTGAGATCTTGTCGTGTCAGACGCAAGTAGGCTGGGCCTTTGCGCGTGCTAAGGTAGTTCATGATAGCATGCGTTTCGATTTCATCAGCAGGCTGGAACACTTCCATGGTGGGCAGGCTTCGCATTAGGGCAATGTCTTCCAAGCCCATTTGTGAATATCCGTCTGGTCCGATGCCGACCCCAGCGTGAGTACCCACCATGATGACATTGGCTTTGCTGTAAGCTACGGAAATCTTAATCGTCTCAAAGCGACCCGCAAGGAAACATGCGAAGGAGCAGCAAAACGCTTGCTTATTTGACAGCGCAAGCCCAGCGGCAACGCCTATCATGTTTTGTTCAGCAATTCCCATTTCGAAAAAACGTTCAGGGAATTTTTTAGCAAAAAGCTCGCTTTTGGTAGATTTTGCGAGATCTGCATCAAGCACAACGATGTGTGGATGCTGTTCTCCTAGCTTTGCCAACGATTCCCCGAAGGCTTGGCGACTGGCTTTAGCTTTAGCACTTTGAAGTGTGCTCATGGCGTTACCTCCAATTCGGTCAGAGCTTGCGTTAACTCTTCTTGGCTAGGCGCGGCGCCGTGCCAACGCATGTCATTTTCCATGAAAGAAACCCCTTTGCCTTTGATGGTATTGGCTATGATGATTTTAGGGGCGCCCTGATGTTGTTTGGCCCATGTAAACCCTTCTAAGATCTCTGCATAGTTGTGTCCGTCAATCGTGGTGACCTGCCAGCCAAATGCTTTCCATTTATCTGCCAAGGGTTCTAAAGGCATGACTTCCTTTGTGAACCCGTCGATTTGTCCACCGTTGTGATCGAGGATGGCGATGAGATTGTCTGATTTGTATTTTGCAGCGCTCATAGCTGCTTCCCATACTTGCCCCTCTTGAATTTCACCGTCACCAAGCATGCAGTACACATGGTATGTCTTTCGGTCGATCGAAGCGGCAAGTGCCATTCCTTGAGCTACAGATAGCCCTTGTCCTAAGGAGCCTGTACACGCTTCAATACCAGGCACTGTATCAACTACAGGATGTCCTTGCAGAGGTGAACCCAACGAGCGTAACGAGTTTAGATCACTTCGGTTGAAGTAACCGCGATGTGCAAGCACAGCATATAACGCTGGTACTCCGTGACCTTTAGAGAGAACAAAGCGATCACGTTCTGGCCAATCGGGTTGTTTCGGATTGTGTTGCAGTACATATTCGAACAGAGTGGCAATCACATCAACTGCGCTTAGCGAGCCTCCAGGATGTCCACTTCCTGCAGCAGTGATCATTTCCAAAATATCCCTGCGCATTGAGGTGCAGAGTTTGGTGAGGTGTGCAACGTGATCTATGGATTGTGATGTCATTGGGTGGGGTTTCTATCATGGATCTGACCCAAGAAACCACATCGGATGTGCAGGGAAAAAGACAGCCCAATTTGCCCTTAAAGCAGCCATTCTTCTCCTAGATGTCCAGGGTAAGACGGAGTATGCTGCTCGCTAAACCAAGCGTAGGTGCTCAATGCATAATTTTCAAGACTTCTCGTTACGCAGGCCTTTCGTCCTGCTGATGACACTATCCATCACGGTGCTTTTTTTAGTGATGATCCGGTCGTTTATTTTTCCGATGTTGTTTGCAGCGCTAATTGCAGGCTTGGTTGCAGGGCCTTATGTTAAGTTATGTCGTAAACTCAATGGTAGAAAATCACTCTCTGCTGCGTTGGTCGTTGTAGGTTTTTTTATAGTGGTGCTGTTACCTCTGATAGGCATCATGGGCATGGTGATTGCAGAGGCCATCAGCGTCACGGCTTTTGGCAAGGAGTGGTTGAGCGCGCATATCAACCAGCCAGGAGGATTGGCTGCGGAAATTCCAGATTGGATTCCCTACGCTCAAGGACTACGCAACTACAGCTCTCAGACTGCGGCAAAGGTGGGACAATTTGCAGGAGCCATAGGCTCATTTTTGGTGCAACATCTGTCCAATCTTACCCAACTCACCGTAGCGCTTTTTATAGATTTGTTTGTATTTGCCTATGCCCTCTATTTTTTTTGTGTGAGTGGTCCGCAGGTTTTATCCACGGTTCTTAGCTACATTCCCCTTTCCGGACACGATAAAGCGAAGATCTTAGACAAAGGACTGTCAGTGACACGAGCCACACTCAAGGGCACCTTTGTCATCGGGATTATTCAGGGATTGCTTGCAGGTATAGCGTTTGCCGTTCTAGGCATTCCCGGCGCGCTCTTCTGGAGCGTGGTCATGGCAGTATTTTCAATTATACCAGGCATCGGTACGGCGTTGGTTTGGGTGCCTGCGGTCGTATTTCTGCTTTTTCAACACCGGATGGGTGCGGCATTAGGCCTTACGCTTTGGTGCAGTCTCATTGTTGGCACCGTGGACAATATATTGAGGCCCCGATTGGTGGGAAGTGATACCAAAATGCCAGATTTGTTAATCTTGGTAAGCACCTTAGGTGGACTCGCGTTGTTTGGAGCCTCGGGGATCGTGTTAGGCCCACTTGTTGCGGCGTTGTTCATGATGGCATGGGAAATTTATGGGGTTGCTTTTAAAGACAAAGTTCAACCTGACGCCATCGTTATCGATAAAGAATAGGCTGATATCCAGATAGTGGATTAGGAAATTTTGGGTTTATCGTCATCTGATTGAGGAAGGTCGTTGGTGGCCAATTCTGCATCGATCAAATGGGGAGTGTCGTGTTCAGTGGGTGAAGGCAAGTTAAGTGTTTTTTCAATCTGATTAAGACGTACACGAAGCAGATCATTTTCATCCCGTAGGGCACGGATCATTTCTGTGACTGGGTCAGGCAGATTTGCATGGTCTAGCGTTGATTCAAAACGTGCTTTGGGATCAGCGCGACGAGGGACAATTCTCCCGGGCACGCCCACGACGGTGGCACCTTCAGGTACAGATCGAATCACGACAGAGCCTGATCCAATGCGTGCCCCATCACCAATCGTGATGCCTCCAAGGACACAGGCGTTTGATCCAATCACTACTCGCTTGCCGATTTGAGGATGGCGAGTGGTACGAGTCATGCTTGTTCCACCAAGCACAACGCCTTTGTACAAAATGCATTCATCGCCAATAACAGCAGTTTCTCCAATGACTACGCCCATGCCGTGATCAATAAACACACTGCGTCCAATCAAAGCGCCCGGGTGGATTTCAATGCCTGTCACTAATCGACTGACATGAGATAGTAGCTTTGCAGCTAGCAAAAATTTTCGCTTCCATAGCGCATGAGCCAATCGATGCATCCATAATGCATGCAGTCCGGGATAGGTAAGTATAATTTCTAGGCGGCTACGAGCTGCAGGATCGTGATGCAGTACGGCGTCGATGTCGCGAAAAAAACAGACTTTGGCTTGCTTAATGCAACGCCAGAGCCCTGAGGGATGATGAGTGCAGTTATCCGAGGGTGGAGTAGTGACGGGCGTGTCAGTCATTGCGTCGTTAAGGTAGTGAGTCCCGTCTACGCTGTCGAGACCGGTTGCAGTATGCTGCTCTTATGCCCAAGGACGACAAAGACTGGAAGTCTCAGGTCAACCCTCTGTCTGGGAGCCGGCGGAAACCCTTGGATATCCAAGAATCCGAAAAAGCGCATTTGGCTAAAATTTCTAAAAATTACGACAATTTTGACATAAAAATTGATGAAAACAAGACGGTTTATGCAAAACGTGCCGATGTGAGTCACACCTTATTGCGTGAGCTTGCAAGTGACCGTGTGCCTATTGATGCGAGCGTAGACCTACATGGCTTTACTCGAGAGGAGGCTCGGTCACGCGTGATTTGCTTTGTACAGCATGCAAGAAGCGCAGGTTATCGCACTCTTTTAGTGATTCATGGTAAAGGATTACATACCCAAGATGGGGTTGGTGTTCTGGGCGAAGAAGTGCTGGACACGTTATGTCGTGGAGAGATTGCCTCGTGGGTTCTCGCCTTGACGACAGCACATCGTCGATGGGGCGGTACCGGAGCGCTAGTGGTTAAGCTGACAAGGAAACAATGAGTTATATTTCTGAGCTTGAACGTGCTTGCACGATTGCCAAAGATGCAGGACGCATTGTGTTGGACATATACCAGACACACTTTGATTATGAACTTAAAGACGGTGTTGACCCGGTTACAAAGGCAGATCGTATTGCGAATGCATATATTGTAGATGCATTACGTAACGCATTTCCTTCAGATGGTGTGGTTGCTGAGGAAACGGAAGACACATCAGATGCGCTTCATAAGACACGGTGTTGGTACGTCGATCCCTTAGATGGCACGAAAGAATTCATCAAACGGAATGGTGAGTTTTCAGTGATGCTTGGGCTTGCAGTTCAAGGTGAAGCGATTTTAGGCGTGGTGTATCAGCCTGTGACAGATAAGCTTTACTCTGGTGTTATTGGCCAAGGAGCGCGCTTACAATGCAATAAGCACAGTCAAGAGCTTCGTGTGAGCGAGATTGATGAGCCTAGGCAATTAAGTTTTGTGTCATCAAGATCGCATCGGTCTGAGGCAGTGGATAAACTTATTAAAGAGTTAGGCATACAACGGCAATCCGTATCTGGATCTGTAGGATTAAAGGTAGGGCTAATTGCAGAAAAAAAGGCGGATCTGTACGTACATATGTCGGATCGTTCTTGTGCGTGGGATGCATGTGCTCCCGAGGCAATAGTACGTGCTGCTGGAGGTCGATTTACAGATTTAGCAGGTGCACCTTTTGTCTATGATGGAGCGGACATGCGTAACCGAAGGGGAATTATAGCCTGTAATGCAAAGTCATTTGATCATGTGTTGCCAAGTATTAGAGCTATTGGTGAAAGCATGCATTTGATCTAAGAAATAGAGTTAAGATGCATGCACCCTCCCGATTAATCATCGTTTCAAACCGCGGTCCCTATATTGAGAAGCTAGTGCGAGGGAAACGGAAACGAGTTCGTGCCGCAGGTGGCTTAGTTACCGCGCTTGATCCTGTGCTTCGGAAACGAGGAGGCGTGTGGGTGAGCACGGAAGAACAGCTATCAGGTCGAGCTGGGGGCGCTACAGAGCTCGCTCAACGTGCGTCCGTACCCGGAGAGACCTTGGAACCCGAGGACTATCGAATCGTGGAAGTTCCGTTAGCGCGTGCCATTCAAAGTGGCTACTACGATGGTGTTTCGAATGCGGTGTTATGGCCACTCTTGCATAGTTTCCCTCCCACGATTCGTGTAGGAAAAGCTCCTTGGGCGAACTACGTGCAGGTGAATCATGCGTTTGCAGAGAGAGTGGTTGATTGCAGCAATTCTTCGGATTTAATTTGGGTACATGATTTTCACTTGATGCTTGTCCCGGCGTTAATTAGAGAACGTCGGGATAAAGTAAAGATTGGTTGGTTCTGTCATGTGCCGTGGCCTGGCCCAGATTTGTTTGGGATTTTGCCTTGGCGTGAAGACATTCTCGAAGGGTTATTAGGTGCAGATGTACTGGCGTTTCATACAGAAGGCTATGTAAGAAATTTTTTGGATTGTGTGGCTAGATTTACCGGCGCCCGCGTCGATTATGAAAAGCGCACCATTCGTATGAAACTAAGAAGGATACGTGTTGAAGTGGCACCCATAGGGATTCCTGTGGATGAAGTGCAGACATTGGCATCTAATCCTGCAGTTGCCGCACAAATCGAGCAAATTCGTTCACGCGTTGGGGGAAGAAAGATTGTTCTTGGAGTAGATCGTCTTGATTATACCAAGGGAATTCCAGAGCGCATTCTCGGATTTGAACAATTTCTAAAGAGCGATCGTTCAGCGCGTAATCGATATGTGTATGTGCAGATCATGGTACCGAGCCGTATCGATGTCGATGCCTATGCAAAACTGAAGTCCGAGGTCGATCGATTGGTGGGAGATATCAATGGGCGATTTAGCTCGGTTGGAAGAGTCGCAATTCACTACTTGTATCGAAGCCTTGATCAGTTGTCGTTGTATGCACACTACTGTGCAGCCGATGTGGCATTGGTCACGCCTCTTCGAGACGGGATGAATCTTGTTGCACAGGAATTTGTTGCAAATCGTTTGGATTGCAATGGAGTGTTGATTCTAAGTGAGTTTGCGGGTGCTGCGTGTTATCTCAAAGATGCTGTGATGGTGAATCCTTATAACATCACTGAGTTGGGAGAGTCCTTAAAGGTAGCGCTAACCATGTCTGAGCGTGAACAACGCAAGCGGATGCGCTCATTGCGTACGGAAGTACACAAATTGGATGTCCATCGCTGGGCGGAGACATGTATTAAATCTATTGAACAGAGGACATAACGTGGAAGTTTTGCATCTGTTGCAGAAAGTATTGTTGCAACCAATGCCATTGCTCTTGGCGTTTGATTTAGATGGTACGTTGATCGAAATTTCCGAAGATCCAAACCAGACAACAATGCCGCAAGATGTGTTGTCGATGTTAGACACGTTAAGCAGATTCTCGATATTACGGATAGCTATCGTGACTGGTCGAGATCTACGGGCATTCAATCGCATGGTGACCTTGACCAATATCTGGCGGGTAGTTGAGCATGGAGGCTTGATCTTTGCTCCGGGACAGGCTGCAAAAGCGCCGCTCATTTCTGATGCGCAAGAAGCAACATTAAACCGATTTGAAGCTTGGGCGCGAGCCCAAGTTATTCCTTTAGGAGCCGATTTTGAAACCAAACGCACTGCTCGAGGCATTCATGTAAGACGTCTTGCTGCTTTCGATGAAGCCTTGGCAGAAAGAATCATTAAAGAAGCGTCTGATATGGCTGTATCGATGGGTCTTCATGTGCGTCTTGGTCGCAAAATGGTCGAGGCAGATGCAGTCCATGGTGACAAAGTGACGGCACTTCAGGATATTTGGAAGGCCAGTGGAGCCAAAGGGATTTTTTTTGCAGGTGATGATTTTACGGATTTTGAATCAATTCGGTTTGCACAGCAGCAGGGAGGCATAGGCGTGTTTGTTCGCTCTATAGAGCGGAAAACCGGTCCATCGTCTATGGTGCTTGAGGGGCCTTCTGAGGTTAAAATGCTACTTTCTCAGATGATTGATGTGTTAGGGAAGCGTGAGAATCACTCGAGCGATGGAGAAATAAAGGAGTAATCCTGCAATATCCACTAACGATGCAATAAAAGGTGTGGAAGATACAGCAGGATCGAGCCCCATGCGTTGTATAGCGAGCGGTAAGAGGGAGCCCAGCAATGCTCCAAGCACCACTACTGCAATAATGCTAAACGCAACAGTAAATCCTACGCTGAGTTCTAAATTGGTGTCACCTGTGAAATAGGCTCTAATAAAACCTACTGCTCCAAGTAAGAGTCCTAGCGCAATTCCAATGGCGAGTTCTCGTGACATGATGCGCCACCAATCGCGTGGTTTAATCTCACCGACAGCGAGTCCGCGAATAACCAGCGAAGAAGACTGTGACCCTGTGTTACCTCCAGAAGAGATGATAAGCGGAATAAAAGCCACAAGTGTAAGCATGGCTGCAAAATCACTTTGGTAGCTTTTCAAAACAGAGGCAGTAAGTAGCTCCCCGAAAAACAATATGACCAGCCAGGGAGCCCGTTTACGAATAAACATGAGAATGCTGGTTTCGAAGTAGGGTGCATCGATAGGCTCTATGGCAGCCATTTTCTGAGCATCCTCGGTTGCTTCTTCGATGACGACGTCCATTACGTCGTCGACAGTGACTACGCCTAAAAGACGCCCTCGTTTCCCTGTGACAGGAATGGCTGAAAAGTCATATTTGGCGATTGCCTTGGCCACTTCCTCCTGATCAGCGCTTGGCTCAACCCGTACAACATTCTCTGTCATGATTTCTCGTAGCGTTTGGTTGAAATCACCTAGGATTAAATCACGCAGTGAAACAATACCAATAAGTTTGTTACCGGGTGTGGTCACATAGAGGTAATAAATAGTTTCAGGATTTTGCTGACGAGAATGATCCCGTACTTTGGTAATGGCTTCTCGAACTGTAGTTTCTGGCGGTAGCGCAATGTATTGGGTGGTCATTAGCCCCCCAGCGCTTTCTTCCGAATACGCTACAAGGCGACGGACTTCCTCGGCGGCGATGGGCGAACTGGCTTCTAAACAGCTCAAGAGATGTTGAGCTGTCTGTGGATCGAGTTCTTGAATAACGTCAGCGCGATCATCCGGAGACATTTGCTCAAGCAATGCTGCGCTGTGCTCAGCCGGCATTAGCTCAAGCAGAGCATCCCGCTGTTCCACCGATAGACGCCCCAGTACATCTGCGGCTTCTACAACAGGTAGCACTTGAAATGTCTCTAAGACATCCTCCAGAGAACGCTCGTTAAGCGCTTCGGCAATGTCTTCGGGATGCATATCTACTAAGGCTTCCCGAAGAAGACCGGTGCTCAAGGCTTCTGGAGCAGCGTTATGTTCTGTGGAACCCATGCGTATGCGGGGCTTATAGCGCAATCGTGCTTGCAGTTACACTGATGTCAGTATAATTCCTGAGTCATGAATAAGGCGAATCTCCATCCGGAAACACTAGCGATTCACGCAGGCCAAGAGCCTGACCCGAGTACCGGGGCCGTTATGCAACCCATTGTACTTTCCACCACGTTTGCCCAAGATGGCCCGGGCAACCATCGGGGTTATGAGTATACGCGTTCAGACAATCCCAACCGTCGTAGTCTTGAAGCGTGTTTGGCGGCATTAGAAGGAGCATGCCATGGGCTGGCGTTTTCCTCGGGCTGTGCTGCAGCCACGATGGTCATACAGCTATTGCGAGGGGGGGATCATGTGGTGGCTTGTGATGACGTTTACGGGGGCACTCGACGCCTTTTTGACCGTGTCTTTGCGCCGCTTGGCCTTAGCATCAGTTGGGTAGACCTTTCAGACGCCACGGCACTCAGGGGTGCCATCCGAGATAATACGAAACTGGTGTGGATAGAGACGCCTACAAATCCCATGCTTAAGCTCTTGGACATCAAAGCGCTTGCGCAAATATGTGCTTCAGCTCACGTGCCTTTAGCCGTTGATAATACGTTTGCCACTCCGATGCTTCAAAAACCCTTGGATCTTGGGGCTACCATCGTTGTCCATTCGATGACGAAGTATCTCAATGGCCATAGTGATGTGTTGGGAGGAGCTGTGCTTACCAACGACGATGAGCTGGCGCAACGTATGCGGTTTCTTCAGAATTCGATAGGTGCTGTGCCTTCTCCGTTTGATTGTTTCATGATTTTGAGGGGTCTAAAAACTCTGCCTGTCCGAATGGCGCAACATTGCGTTTCTGCTAAGCAAATTGCACACTGGCTCACTGAACAGTTCGCCATCAACCGTGTTATTTATCCTGGGCTTCAAAGTCACCCGCAACACGAGCTAGCCACGCGGCAAATGCGAGACTTTGGTGGTATTGTCTCGTTTGAGGTCAAAGGTGGGCTTCATGCTGCTGAAAAACTTCTGAAGACCGTAAAAATTTTTGCATGTGCTGAAAGTTTAGGAGGTGTTGAGTCCTTGATTGAGCTTCCAGCGATGATGACTCATGCCAGTATTCCACCGGAAGTCCGCCAATCCTTAGGCATTTCTGACGGGTTGATCCGAATTTCCGTGGGCCTAGAAAATAGCGCGGATTTGCGTAATGACTTGGCTTCTGGTTTAACGTAGCCATGCAATTAAGAATGGCCATAATTGGGGGGTTGCTTCTGGGAGCCTGTGGGGACTCTTTATCTGTTGACGTTGCATGGCTCGTGAAAACGCCCTGTGCGAGTGTTAACTGTCCACCTGCGCGATCCATATCTGCTTCTGTCGATGACGATGGTTACAACATTAATTGTGAGCTGATAGGCTCAAAGGAAAGTAGCGGTCTTCTCTTCAGTGCAAAGAAGCTAGATGGTAATGAGGTGGAATATGGTATCGAGCTTCGTAATGGCTTAGTGGTCAATAACGAGTTTGTGGGTGGCGATGAATGTGTATTCAAGGTTATCGAAGGTAACCAGTATGAAGGTGCTTGTGGTACGAGCGCTCCTAGTGAAGACTCGCCCTGTCAGGTTTCAAATTTTGCAGCTAATGGTGGAACAATTAGCCTAAATATTTTGTGTCAGGGCTTACCTTTACCAGGGACTGATCAACAGGTTTCCGTGATCGCGCCTACGGGAATTTCACAGCCTTTGGCTGTCACGTGCAAAAATTTATAAATGGCGTTGAGAATGCTCTTTGCCGTCATAGCGAAGAGCTGATTCTTTTCCATCAATGATGGTGTGTAGTTCAACCGGACGCTTCCAAATTCTTAAAAGGCCCTCTAAGACAGATTCTGCATAGTCCAGCCGTAGATCAATACCCGAGTAGTTGTGTTTGAGCACCAGTTCGCCACGATTGGAGGCATTCGCATCTGCCAGTCGGATCGCAGGATGCCCTCCATTGGTGAGATTGAAAAGAAGCTTTTCCTTCACTTCTTTAAACATGCGGGATTCTATTTCCCATCGATTATTTCGTGAGTTGTATCCAAAAGAATACAATTTAGCACTGGCTACAAACTCAGGGGTTAAAAACTCATCGATAAACGTGATGTCATTATAAAATGACCGCACCTCGAAAAGTTTTTTTGGTCCAAGGCCCAACCGACGGTTCCAAGAGCGGCGAGTCTCCATATCATCACAATTTTCCCATTCGGTGCCGAATTGACCTTTATTCCAACGCTCTTCAATGTGACGAAAGAGTTCAACGCCAAGCTTATAAGGGTTAAGCTGTCCAGGCTGGGTCGCAAGCACGGAAGCACACCGGTCAGCATAATCGACGATTTCTGAGGCCGTGGCTGATTTCTCGGTGATAATTTTAGAGTGCCAGTACGTTGCCCATCCTTCATTCATGATTTTTGTTTGAGCTTGTGGAGCAAAATAACATGCTTCACGACGGATAATTTCTAAGACATCTCGTTCCCAGCGTTCCAAGGGTGCGTGCTCAATTAAAAATGCAAGCACGTCACGTGCAGGCTCTTGTGGAAAAGATTTGTCTTTTTTGCGTTCGGTTTCAAGACGTTCACGTTGAGCGCTCACAAATTCTTGGGGATTAATATAATCTGCCATGTATTCCCGCTCGACACGTAGTAACGGTACCTCTTGGGTAGTGTTATAATTGTCTAAATCAGTTTCAGATCTTGGTTTCTGTGTCCCTTCTTTAAGTGAAGGGTCAATAAGGTTGTCTAGTCCAAGACAGACATCAATGAATCGTTCAACTTCTTCAACACCAATGCGATCAACCCACCGACGTATCACGGCAGCGTGATTTGCAAACGTATCAATCCATTTGCGTATTGGCTCGCCTGTCCTTGCATCCATGCCTTGGTTCGTAGTCTTAAATGTATAGTTGTTTTTAAAAAAATCCACGTGAGCATAAACGTGAGCCATGACGAGTTTTTGCTCAATCATGCTATTGCCTTCTAGCAGGTACGCCACTGCGGGATTGTTGTTAATCACCATCTCATAGATCTTCGAAAGACCGTATTCGTGACTTTTGGAAAGCTGCTCATATTCCATTCCAAAACGCCAATGAGGGTAGCGACTCGGAAATCCTCCATAAGAGGCTATTTCGTTCATTTGTTCGTAGCTGAGTATTTCAAAGATCAGTGGAAAAAAATCGAGCCCAAAGTCGCGCGCGTAACTTTCAACTCGACGCTGTTCGTCTAAAAGTTCATTAGGTAGTTTTGTATGAAGGGCAAATTTTGCCACTATTTCCCCTTCCCTAAGAATTCTCGAATGGAGCCGACAATAGCTTCGCGATCACGTATTTCGCTGGTGACGAGACGATCGTCCGTGAGTAGGTTATCTCTCAGATCTTTAATGAATTGACCTGACCCATACGGACTTTCCACTTGCCCATAACAAAAGACATTCGAAGCAGGAAGCAGCTTTGATTTGAGCAATTCAATGCATAGGAGGGTATCGTCAACACTCCAGTTATCACCGTCAGAAAAATGGAAAGGATAAATATTCCATTCGCTTGTTGGATACTCTGATTTGATGATGTGATTAGCGAGTTTGTACGCGGAAGAGATCATTGTTCCACCAGATTCCCGGGTACGGAAAAAAGTGTCCCTGTCCACCTCACGTGCGACTGCATCATGAATAATGTAGCGTGTTTCAAGCTGTTTGTATTGATTTTTTAGCCATGCATCGATCCAAAACGATTCCATGCGGACAATTTCTTTTTGTTCATCTCCCATGGAACCCGAAACGTCCATCATATAAATTATAACGGCATTGGCTGCGGGTTGTTCCTGAGTCTTCCAGGACCGAAATCGCATATCATCACGTACAGGAAAGACCACTGGCCTTTGAGGATCGTAAGTTCCCATAGAGATTTGGCGCCTTAGCGCACGTCGATAACTGCGCTTAAAGTGTCTTAACGAGTTGGGGCCTGTTCTACGAATTCCAACGTATCTATCTTTGTCTTGAGTAATGTGGTTTTTGCCTTTATTTTCAATACGTGGAAGTTCCAGTTCTTCCCCTAAAATTTCGGCGAGTTCTTCCAGAGTGACATCCACTTCCATAAGATGTTCACCAGCCATATCTCCAGCTTGATGACCTGGCTGTGTGGAAGGATCCCCTGGCGAGAGTGGCGATCCGCTATCTCCTTCACCCTGTGCGACCCCGCCTCGTTGTTTAGTACCAAAACGAAACCTAGGGATATCAATCTGTGTAATAGGAATGGATACAAAATCATTGCCTTGCTTGCCTATAAGCTCGCCTTGCGAAATGTACTTGCGTAGATTTTCTCGGATTCTACCGCGTACAATTTGCCGAAAGCGAGAATGATCTTGATCGATCTTTAATGACATAATTGGTTACTTCTTTACATCTCCCCGTGCAAAGATGCTGGAAACGAACGCTAACACGTCATTCGCTGACGCTTCGTTATAGCCGTAATGTTTAATCAAGCGATCTTTGATAACGTCAATCTTGTCTTGCGTGTCTTTGTCGATGACATTCGCAACAAAGCTGCTCAACTTGATTGAATCTTTCTGGTCTTCAAACAGTTTCATTTCCAGTGCTCGACGTAGTCTATCGTTGGTATCATAAGCAAACGTTTTTCCTTCGATAGCAAGTGCGCCAATGTAGTTCATGATTTCACTCCGGAAATCATCTTTGCGGTTTTCCGGAATGTCGATCTTTTCTTCAACAGATCGCATCAAACGCTCATCGGGTTCCTCATCACGACCGGTATATCGATTTTTGACCTTTTCTTTGAGAGTATGTGCGCGAATATTATCAATATAGTTTGCACATAGACGACCGATGGCTTCTTCGTCCGCACTGATCGCGCGCTGCACTTCGTTTTTAACAAGCTCTTCATATTCAGCTTTAACTACGCCAATCAGCTCTCTATAGTGTTTGCGTTGCTCTTCATTGGAGATAAGCGAATGATGTCGAACGCCTTTTTCAAGTTCATTAAGCACCATAAAAGGGTTGATGTATCCCTCAGCGCCATCGCGCACTAGCGTATTGGAAATTTTGTCTTGTACGTAACGAGGTGAAATGCCTTCGAGGCCTTCCCGTTTCGTTTCCTTTCGAAGTTCTTTAACATTGTCTTGAGTGAACCCTGGAAGTATTTTCCCATCGTATAGCTTCATTTTTTGTAAGGGCGTGAGATTGTGCTTTTTAGGCTGTTCTAAGCGTGTCAGAACTGCCCACATCGCAGCGACTTCCAGGGTATGGGGAGCAATGTGCTTTCCTCTTAATCTCTCTTGGGAGAAGTCTTTTTCGTAGATGCGAATTTCGTGCTGAAGCTTTGTGATGTAGGGAATATCAATTTTGATCGTGCGATCTCGAAGCGCTTCCATGAACTCGTTATTGAGAAGTTTTTGATATTCAGCTTCGTTCGTGTGCCCAATGATGACTTCGTCGATATCTGTTTGAGCGAATTTTTTTGGCTTAATTTTATGTTCTTGAGTTGCTCCTAAAAGATCGTACAGAAAAGCGACATCGAGCTTGAGCACTTCGACAAATTCGACAATACCGCGGTTTGCGATGTTGAACTCACCATCAAAATTGAACGCTCGTGGATCCGAATCCGATCCGTATTCTGCAATTTTTCGATAATTGATATCCCCGGTTAACTCCGTAGAATCCTGGTTTTTTTCATCCTTGGGTTGAAATGTACCGATGCCAATACGGTCTTGCTCACTTAATACGAGTCGTTTAACGCGAATGTGATTGGCGACTACTTTTGCCCAGTCACCTTCATATTTTTCCATTAAAGCGTTGAAGATAAAGCGACAGGCGGGATCCAGCTCTCCTTCAATTTTTACACGATGTTGGTCATTCCCCAATGCTAACTGGTTGATGGCATCTTTACGCCATTCCACCGGAATCAGACGTAGGGGCTCTTCATGCATGGGGCATGGATAGTCACCGTGATGTTCTTCGTGGTTTATAAGGCCTGTGCCCTGAAGATTACACCATTTGAAACTATAGAGGGCTCCTTCGGGGGTTCTTGAATAATTCTCAATGCCCTTTTTCAGCAAGCGGGCGATCGTGCTTTTGGATGAGCCAACTGGGCCGTGTAGTAGGATAACCCGACGCTCCGGGCCGTAGCCTTGGGCTGCGGCCTGCAGCACATGAACAAGCCGCATAAGAGAGATATCCAGCCCGAAGATGGCATCTTTGCCATGGTCGATGGGGTCTCTGAAAAAGGGATATCTGACCAGCCTTTTTTTATTGTCGATATATTCTTCTTCCCCGTACGACACGATCATATCGTAAAGCCGTTGAAATGCATTGCGTGTGATTTGGGGCTTGCCACGAACTATCTGTAAATAGTCTTCGAAAGAACCTTCCCAGTGCAAGTCGCGGTACTGGTCGTAGTTTTGAAAATTGGCGATGCGCGAAACCATTTCAAAGCGTAGTGAGCTCATTGCTTTTTCCTAACTCCGTTAGCTTGGGCTAATGCGGATGGTGGCTAGCTGGTGGATAGACCTCTACACTCCTAGGATATCGAACTCAGCCCGCCTATGCCAGAATCACAACGAACGGGTGCGACATTCGACTACACTTGATGCCAAATAGTTTGAATTTAAGGGGACCTTTGACATAAAGTAGGCGGGTGAGAAAAGTTTACGTGCTGGACACCAATGTGCTCTTGCACGACCCCTCGGCGCTTTATAAATTCGAAGACAACGATGTTGTTATTCCGGTTTATGTTATTGAAGAGATAGACCGTTTCAAGAAAGAAGCCAGCGAGTTAGGCCGTAACGCTCGCACGATTTCGCGTACGATTGATGATCTGAGAGAGCGTTCCAACGGATCCTTGCAAAAAGGCATTACATTAGACAGTGGTGGATCCATTCGCGTATTGGTCCCTGAGGATGCTTTTGAATGGAGAGCCTCGGATTATGCAACCATGGACCATGCCATTTTGAAAACGGCGTTACAGGTTCGTGATGAAAGTCCAGCACTCCCAACTGTGTTTGTGACCATGGACTCGAATCTGAGGATTCGTGCGGATGCCTCAGGCTTATGTGCAGAAAATTACGAAGGTGGAAGAGTAGCGATCGATGAGCTCTATACGGGGATTATTGAGTGCGGGGCTCCTGCGCAGGTGGTTGACAAATTAGGAAGCCGCCAAGCAATTGCTCTTTCAGAGCTCACGCAAGACAAAGAGATCCCTGCAAATGCATGTCTTATTGTGAAAGATGCCACTCAGAGCAACCACACGGCATTAGGAAGGCGCTATCAAAATACGGACGAAGTCCGACCGCTGCGTGTGCCTAAAGAAGGAGCATGGGGGGTGCGTCCGAGAAATAAGGAGCAAAGTTTTGCAGTAGACCTTTTGTTGGACGACAGCGTGCATTTGGTGACGTTGATAGGTAAGGCCGGGACTGGCAAAACACTTCTGGCGATTGCTTCTGGCCTTAAGAAGGTTGTTGAGGAGGGAGTTTATGCTCGGCTGTTGGTCTCACGGCCGATTTTTCCGTTAGGGCGGGATATTGGTTATTTGCCTGGCGATCTTGAAGAAAAACTTAATCCTTGGATGCAGCCAATTTTCGATAATCTCGAATATATTTTCACTACGGGAAGTGCACGAATGTCACAAGCACGCAGCTATGTAGAGCTCGTTGCGAGTGGAATCATTGAAGTGGAACCTCTTACCTATATTCGAGGACGTTCATTACCCAACCAATTTCTCATTGTGGACGAAGCTCAAAACTTAACGCCTCATGAAGTGAAAACCATCATCACACGATGTGGTAGTGAAACTAAAATAGTGTTAACCGGCGACCCGTATCAAATTGATAATCCCTATGTGGATTCTGAAAGCAATGGCCTAACAGTACTGGCCGAACGATTTCGTGCTGAGGCTATTGCTGGCCATGTCACTCTAAAGAAGGGTGAGCGAAGTGAGCTAGCCGAGCGAGCGACACAATTGCTTTAGTAAACGAGCGCTCTGTTAGCGTATCGATAACTTGGCAGAAAGTCGTTTATGCACCTGACTTGGCACGAGGGTCGAGATATCTCCGCCTAGTCTTGCAACTTCTTTAACAATGCCCGAGGCCACATAAAAATAAGCGTCATTTGCCATAATAAAAACGGTCTCAATATCTTCATTGAGCTTTCGATTCATGTTGGCCATTTGTAGTTCGTATTCAAAATCTGCTACAGCGCGTAGTCCGCGTAAAATGACTCGTGCATTCCGTTGACGAACGAAGTCCACAAGCAATCCTTCAAACGAGTCGACTTCGACGCGAGGCTCGTGAGCAAATACTTCTTGAATCATTTCTGCACGTTCTTGAACGCTAAATAAAGGATTTTTTTTGGGGTTAGACAGAACGCCAACAATCACTCTATCAAAAGCAACTAGCCCACCTTTGATGATGCTCACATGTCCTTGGGTAATAGGATCAAAAGAGCCAGGATATACAGCTACCGTCATAGCGACCATTTATAGCTCATCTTTAGACGTGATCACAGTAGCTAGCGAAACGGATGTGCCGCCATAGCGGTAGGTGTTGTTCACGGTGACAAACGACGGAAATATAGGCGCTTTTGCAGTGCTGTATTCAATAACGATGCTCGCAAGAGGGGATAGGAATTGACGTTGAAAGAGTGATTCGAGGACGTGAGGGACCAATGCAATGTCGGCATAAGGTGGGTCCAAAAAGATCAGATCAAACACACCGCTTTTGGTAAGATTATTGCGAGTTATCGTTGTTAGAGGCTTAGAGAGATCATGGCGAATCGTAGTGATGCTTGCGGATAGTTGAAGGTTAGCTGCGTTAGACTTGATCACATTAAGTGACTTTGCGCTATTATCCACGAGTGTGGCGTGCTTGGCTCCTCGAGAAAGCATTTCAAATGCAAGTGCTCCAGTGCCTGAAAAGAGATCAAGAACGTTAGCTTCACGGATAAGATTGCGTGCTTCTAACGCTGAAGCGATGCCTTCGCGAACACGGTCTGATGTAGGGCGTGTATCAAGGGAGGCAAGGGTCGACAGTTGCCGGCCCTTAAGCGTTCCTCCAACAATGCGCATACCACTCAAAAACGCAAGGATGCGTTGAACATGGCGTAGTTTCGTCCCACGTGTGGCACAATTTCCAGCCTAGGTCTTGATGCGTATTCTGAGTCTGGGTTGTCTGTCTTGTTGTCGTCATCATCATCCAACAGTAAGACAGCAACGCCCACTCCAATACTTACGATGCCTGCTCCAAGGAAAACGTACTGCAATACTTCGAGTAATTCCGATTCATCGCATAGTGAGGCGACACGGTCTACGTCAACAGTGGGATCTGAAGGATTTCCAGTGAAACCGTTTTCAGCTGCACTGCAGATATCTCGGCCGTTAAATCCGGAAAGCCCCCGATACATTTCCATATCGGCATCGTTATCGATGGCATACACCCTGAGAAATGAGTAGGTGCTCATTCCTAAAAATATGGCGCCGAGGCCAATTGCTCCCCAGCCTACCCAATTGATTTCGGAGGATGAGCTGTTACCAGTTTCAGTGTCTTCGAGTTCCTGGAGAGACACGCTGACATGTGTCTTCTCTTCTGACTTTACTTCAAGCGTGCGGGTGAATGTGTTGTAGCCAGGGGCGGAGACCACAAGCGTGTGACGGCCTACAGGAATTGTCGACGACACTTCCTTCTTTCCACCTTCGCTTAGAACTAAGTTATTATCGATTCTGACTTCTGCCTGTTCAGGCTCCTTAACTTGCACAATAATGGTACCAGTTTTCGGACGGCTAATGAGCTCGGCGATATACTTGGATGCTATGGGACCAAGATCTCCGGATTCCAATGACGAGCGGGGCAGGGTGTTGCTAAGCACATACTCCGCTTGGCGTGACTGTAAATCAAAAATATTGAGTTTGACTAAGAAGTCATAATCATTGGAATGGTTTGTGCGCTTTAGTGTGCCATAAATTGTTTTTGTTACACCGAGTGATCGGCTGATACTCGCCAGGCAGATAGTATCCAGTGACGTACACCCGTGCGCGAGACTGAGCTGCTGTACAGATGCACTTTTGTCGAGCACTTGCCAGCCATTGTGCTGTTTGGCACTGGCCCGTAGTGCATCACTTAGTTTTTGAGCAAGGGCATCATCACCTTCGATGGATTGAATGCCTAGTACAGCGACTGTCGTCGGTGTGGTTGCTTGAGCATGTGCAATGGTAGCAAAGTTCTCAAGAGCTACTAGATAAAGAATAGTGAGAATGATGTGGTTTTTCATAGGGTAACGCCATTCAAATGGGCGTATGCTAGCATGCTCCGGTGCAGGTACAAACCATTTCCCTTCGGCGGGATAATTATGCTTATTTACTGATTGATCGGTCATCTTTACACACGGTGGTAATTGATCCGTCTGAGGCCGGACCGGTGATAGGAGAGATCGAATCCCAACGGCTTTGCCTTACTCAGATTTGGTGCACACACCATCATCACGATCATACGGGTGGAGTTGAGGAATTGGTGAATCGTTATAATCCTAGCCATGTCATTGGCAGTGTCTATGACTTTACGCATAAGCGTATTCCTCATCAGAGTCATGGAGTTGATGAAATTACAGACTGGCAGTTTGGCAGCCATAAAGTGACCGTGCTTGAGCTACCTGGGCATACATTAGGGGCGGTAGGCTATTTGATTGATGAACAATTATTTACAGGAGATGTGCTTTTTGTAGCTGGGTGCGGCTATGTGTTTGAGGGAACCATGCGTCAGATGTGGCTCTCTCTGGAGAAGATTTCGAGGCTAAAAGGTTCTGTCCAATTTTATTGCGGCCATGAATACACTCTGGCCAATTTAATGTTTGCAAAAACGATTGAGCCTCAAAATGAATCCCTACATCACAAAATAACTGAAGTAAAACAGTCGTTGGCCCTCGGCAATCCAAGTGTTCCTTCGTTACTGGAACATGAGCATCAATACAATCCGTTTTTGCGGTGTAGGCAGCCCAATGTAATTGCCGCTGCCGAACGACTGTCATCATCTACGTTGGATAACAGTCCAGAGCGTGTGTTTCAGATTTTAAGAGAAGCGAAAAACCAGTTCCGCATGCCCTAAGAGTTACGCATACGCGAGCGCCAGGCAGCGAATTCCGCTTCTTGTCGACTTCCGTATTGGGATTGTAGTCGTACCAAATCGTCATAGCGCTCAGGCAGTTTAGGAGCCATCGCCAAGAGGACATTTCCAGCAGCTTCTGCATCTCCGCATGCACGATGAGCTTTATCGATCTTAATATTTAGGCGCTGACACATGTCTGTCAGCTTTTTACCCTTTTCGTATTTGAAAAGCTCACGTGCCCAGATCAAAGGGTCAATCCAAACGACATCGTTCTGAAAAGCGGGAACTTCCGAAGGAGTCGCCTGGGTTACTCGCCGCATTTCGGCATGCAAAAAACCACGATCAAAAGGAGCATTGTAGGCAACTGGGATACGATCGGTGAGGATACTTGCTATTCGATCAAAGACGTCACAAAAGGCTGGGGCATCTTTTAACTCGTCATCTGTAATACCATGCACGGCTCGGGATTCTTCTGGAACTGGAATTCCAGGATTAATCAACCATTCATGTCGTTGTGTGCAACGGCCGTTATCGAAATACACCAGTCCAATTTCGATGATCCTGTCGGTTTCGGAGTCACGCCCTGTCGTTTCAAAATCGATGACACATAGTGGAGCATCAATCCATCGGCTATCTGGTGTGACGCAGCGAGCCAATTCTTGAACGGCATACGCTGTCCGATCCATTTGGTCAATAATGCCTGGATAGTGATGGCCTGTAGGAAAACAACCGCAGTTGTGAGTATCGATGCCGCGCATGAGTTAGAACTTACCCGACATACTTAAGAAAGTGACCTTTGCATTGGTTTCACGTAGGCGTGATGAGAGAAGCGAGACAAAATTCCAAAGGAATTCGTAGGCTAAGTCTTTATGGACAAAAAACAAGTCTTCTAACTCATCTTTGGCTAGGCTGAGTAATTGACAGTCTGTATGCGCATGCGCATCCGCGCTTCGAGGAAAGTCATCAATCAAGGACATTTCTCCAAACACATTGCCTGGGCCGAGTACGGCTAACGCTTCTTCACCCATGCCACTGACTTGAGTGGAAATGCGCACTTTACCTTCTATGATGAGATAAAGCTTTTCGCCAACGTCTCCTTCGTTGAAAATAATACTATCCGCTGTCGTGCTTTCTTGCTTAGCAATGCTTGCAATAAGCTTTAGTCCTTTTGAAGAGATCCCTTCAAAAAGCTTCGTATTGCCTAACAATGGTTCAAAATCGTCCATGGTTAAGGTTCGTAAAATAGAACGATGAGGAGCAAGCTATTCGCCTTCATTGGCGACGTAGACGCCTACGGAGTGATACATCACGTTTGAGGCATCGCTACCGGCTGCCAATTCGAACCGACTAAAAACGTTGTCGCCATCGAGGTCTCCCATAGCAACAAACGTGTATAATGCGGTGCTTGCGGTTTGTGCGCATGCTGATGTGCCGCCCAAAGCAAGGACTCTATAACCGAAGTACACGGGATCGCTTATATTAAATCCTAAAGATTTGAACTCAGGTACAGCAAGAAAATTCGTCTGTTGTTTGGCAAGGCCTGGAGTTGATGGCAAAAGAGAAGTTGTTCCTACGATGCAATGTCCTGCAGTGCCACTGACAATTCCTTGGGAACCTGCTGCAGCTTGTTCGTAGTATGCGGTTGCTCCTTTGAACATGAGATTCAAATTGGAGGTTGCCTCAGATGTTTTTGAGTATTTTATGTAGCCCGTAAGTGCGGGTATAGCTACTCCAAGCAGTACGCCTAAAGAAGCCATGACTACGAGTAGCTCTGCTAGAGTAAATCCTGAATTAGTTTGATTCTTCTTTTTCATTTCTATTCCTTTGGGCCTTGTTGACAAGACGGGCTGGGCTGTTGTTACGGCAATTCCATCCTACAGGCATCATGGTATTGCTGTTACAGCGTGCCTGTTCAAACCCTTTCATGGTATCAATGTTCCAGTCCACAGCCACAACGTCTGAAAGGTTTGCCTCTGTAATTGTGGCTCCGTCAAGGACAGTTCCTTGGACCATTGCTTTGGATAAGTTTGCTTTGGTTAAGTCGGTACGTTGAAAATTAACGAAGTTAAGATCTGCGCCAGACAAATCGGCACCTTTAAGGTTTTTGTTGGAGAAATCACGGAATCCTTGTGTGGTTAGGTATCGCACGGCCGCGCTTTGCAATTGAGGGTTCGATGAGTCTAGGCGTGATTTTGCACCTGCAATCGCTGTAATAGCAATAGGGTCAAGCTGATAGAAGAACAGGCCCGCTGCCGTTCCGACTGCTACAAAACCATAACGCCTGTAACGTGGGCTAGCAGGAAGAGCAAGGGTGCATAATGCAGCAAATACACTGGCACACCCTAAGAGTGTTTTGTGCATAAGTGTGGTGATGGGCAACACAAAAGCCAATCCCATAACGATGGCAACTCCCAAAACTCCAGCTGCAACAGTCATGTATCGTATTTTGTCGTTCATACCGAATGCAGCATCGGTATTTTCAATTTCTAAAGAAGCCGAGGTGTCTTTGATTTCTTTTGTTTCTAGAACGGGCTTTTGCTCTAGGCTTGTACGTAGAGCCATGCCAACCGTATCTACTTGTGTGTATTGGGATAAGTCGCTGGCAAGTTCGGCAACAGATTGGTACCTGAGTTCTGGGTTCACCATGGTGCAACGCCGTGCAATACGTACTAGGCCTTCAGGGTACTTTTTGTATTCTGTAAGTAGAGGTGTTGCTTCTAACGTGGTTTTGGGATGCTCATTGCTAAGCAAGAACAATAAAATTTTTCCTAAGCTGTAGATGTCGGACTTTACCGTTGGCGGACTGTCTGACACGATTTCCGGTGCAGCGTACGCACCATATCCGTGGGTATTATCCTGATCTCCTTTGAGGCTTTTGGCGATATTCAAAAAACCGACTTCTGTGAGAATGGGGCTGAAGTCATCATCAAGGAGGATATTTCCAGGTCTCAGGCAGCTATGGGTGATGCCTTGTTGATGCAATGTCTCCAATATACCACAAACACTTTGCAGGAAGGTGATGGAGCGTTGAGTAGTCCATCGGAGCGCTGACACATCTGTGGCCCGGCCTACAGAGAGATACTGAGCGATCAATGCACGGCGATCCCGGCTAAGGCCATAGCACTTTAGTACTCCAGAAATCGTTCCATTTCTGGTGATGCGCAACATGGTTTTGGCACCTTGTACAAATCGGTGATGTTCTTTGTCGTAGATATCTGAGTTAAGCGCATAGATCACAGCAAGGCTTCCATTGGCATCTTGCGCTTTCCATACCGTCCATACGGGTGAGCCGGATTGGCCGATGCACTGTTCTGTCAGCGTCAACCCTGCGATAGTCTGACCCTTTTCGACGGGCTCCCAGGTGACCTTAGAGGTGACTTCAGGAAGACCTTCCACCTGAGTGGTTTCATTCCATGCGGCAACAGGTGCGCGTGGAGGAGGTGGCGGAGGAGGACCAAGCCTTTTCTGAACCGGGGCGGCTGGCTGCGAATTGGGATCATCAACCGTCGGTTGGGAAGTGCGGTCCATGTGTGACTTTCTATTGGGTTAGTGTGAGGATTACCTCTACCGGACCCCTAGGCGCAGTGTATCGTTAAGAATACAAAAGCGAAATAATATGCTGGATGGGCGTAGGAGTTTAGCCAGATTCTCGGCTACCAAGCCAACGTTCCGCTTCCAACGCTGCCATGCAACCTGTGCCAGCGGCAGTAATGGCTTGTCGAAACACATGATCTTGGGCATCGCCTGCTACAAAAACTCCTTCAATGTTGGTTTTGGTGCTGTCGGGTTGTGTGACAATGTAGCCATTGTCGTCTCTTTGTAGGTAGTCGGCAAACATCGCCGTATTGGGGATATGGCCAATTGCAATAAAAAGCCCTTGAGTGGGATAGAGGCTGGTTTCGCCGGTTTGAACATTTTCGACCTTCAGGCCCGTCACAGTCCCTTTTTCCACGTCCAGCACTTCTTTGACGACGGTATGCCATAAGAACTTGATCTTCGGGTGCTTCTTGGCGCGCTCCTGCATAATCTGAGAGGCACGCAGTTCGTCTCTGCGATGAATGACAGTGACGCTTTTACATAGGTTGGCAAGGTACAAAGCTTCTTCGATTGCGGTATCTCCCCCACCTACAACACACACATCTTGATCTCGAAAAAAATAACCGTCGCATGTCGCACACGCGCTAACGCCACGGTTTTGTAGTTTCTGTTCACTGTCAAGGTCCAGCCACTTGGCTTTCGCGCCTGTTGCAATAATCACGCTATGAGCTTGATACTCCTTGCCATCGGTCCAGAGGCGAAAAGGGCTTTGGGAAAAGTCGACGCGGTCTATATCGGCACTGACAAACTGAGTGCCGAAGCGTAAAGCCTGTTTCTTAAACAATTCCATGATTTCAGGGCCTTTGATGCCGTCTGGAAATCCAGGATAATTTTCAACTTCTGTGGTGATCATCAGTTGTCCACCAGCGATGCCACCTGTGATCACGCCCTCAATGCATAATGGCTGAAGATTTGCGCGGGCAGTATAGATGGCGGCTGTCAGTCCTGCAGGACCAGAGCCAACAATAATCACCTTGTGAGTCGTCATAGCTAGTTTCCTTATTCCTATCGTTTGAGCCACTTAAGCATCATCGCGAATTCTTCCCGCTTGAATTCTCCCAACACAAGCAACCCCATGAGATACGCAATGCCGCCTGCTATTAAAGCCAAAAGCGATGTCATGGCACTGGGATGGGGTATAAGGCGCGCAGTCCAGAAAGCAAGTGTGGCGGCTAAGATTCCTTTGAGACCGCTTAACAAAGGTAAGCATGGGCCATACGCTGAACGGATAACTATGGCAATCAACGCGAGTGCACAAAATGTGCCGCATGTCGTGCCAAGTGCTGCAGCTTCGAGCGTGGTTTCGCCAAGACCGACATGTTGGACAAATACACGGTTCAGTACAACAACAATAACTAAGGCGATGGCCGCAATGGTGGCCGATTTGCCGGGGTTACCGGAGCCACTCAACGCGGTAGCGGCAATTACAAATAAGGCCAGTGCTGCAATTCCAAACGAGAGTATTTCGAGTGATGGGGCTGCCGTGATGTAACTCAATGGGTATGCAATACGTAGAACACCACTTGAAGCACCCGCGACAGGTGCCGCGATAGCAAGTAATACAATCAATGAAAATCGGAGTGCAGCGCGGATGGTATTACGCGTTGCTTCAATATCTCCACTGCTCGACGCTTTTGACACCATCGGAAATATGACGAACGCCACAGCGAGAATTAGTTGATAGGGCACAAAGGCAAATGTTTGTGCGGCGCGGTATTCTCCGACATAGCGCGAGGCAAGCTCTGCTGCGGCAATAGAGTGCATACCTTGGGCCATTCCAAGTTCTGCAACAGTACGCTTGAGGACCAGAAGGTCAATTTGCATAATGCTGTTAAGGAAAATCTGGTACATCCATAAAGGCAAACTGAATCCAAGCCAACGCTTCCAAGAAATGGAGATGCCTTGGTGTCCCATGCCAACAACGGCTGCTGCCACCAACAAGATAACTACGGCTGCGCTAGCAAACCCGATCATGGCACCAAGTGCGCCGTAGCCTAGGGACGCTGCACCTAGGATTCCGATAGCTCGAAGGCTCGAAAAAGTAATATCAAGGCCTGCTTGAGGCACAAAGCGGTGCATCCCATTGAGGTAACCTACCATTGCGGCATAGAGGGCGTACGCCAGCATCACGATAGAAACCGTTTGGATTAAAGGTTCAAGCTGACCATCCAGAAGGGCTTCATTGGCCAACCACGGAGCGCCTATCGCTAACACACCGCAAAGCGTTAATCCGATGAGGAGTTGTGCTTTGAGGCCTTGCCTCAAGCTGGCATGCCCCTCGGCAGGATTTTCGCTTACAAATTTACTGACAGTTTGGATAGTAGCGACAACCAAGACATTGTTAATGATGGAGGCCAGGTTCATCACGGAGGCAAAACGGCCGAAGGCAGATTTGCTTTCAAGAAAGCGTGGCAATAAAAACTGCACCGCATAGCCACACACAATGAAATAGGCCTTGGCAGAAGCGATTGCTAAGGCACCACGTCCGGCGCGGTGCGGCGATGAAGGCTTTGCGGTCACAACGCTTGCGCTTGTACCACGTTTAGTCCACGAGCATAGCTTGCCGTAGGATGCGTGTGGTGTCAGGTCCTTTGAGTTGTGTGACAAGTTCTAGGGCAAACGCGAGCGCAGTCGCCGGGCCGCGGCTTGTCGTCAGTTGACCGTCAACCACGACAGGGTCTTCTAGGTATGTCACACGTCCTAATTGGTCGCAGAACGAAGGAAATGAAGTGACACGCTTGCCATCGAGGATACCTGCTTGTGCAAGTGCAATGGGTGCAGCACAGATGGCGGCGAGCTTTTTCCCGTGGGCGAATTGTGCCTTAATGAGGGCTTGAACACGGGCATCGTCTCTTAAGTGGGTTGATCCAGGCATCCCCCCAGGGAGAATGATTAAATCCCAGGGTTGTGCCTCTGCTTGTGTCAGAGTCATGTCTGATTCAATCACAATGTGATGACTTCCTCTGACTGTTTTGGAGTCCACTCCGACAGCCTTAATAGCTATGTCTGCTCGCCGAAGCACATCAAGCACAGTAATGGCTTCAATTTCTTCAAATCCCTCTGCGAGCAATAGACAGACCGATGGCATGCCGATTAATCTTTGATCACGTAATAGGAACGAGAGTGGTGTCCTTCTCGATCAAATCCTACAATCAGCAGGGGGAGCATGACAGCTCCGTCGACTGGTTGTTGCCCTACTGTATATACCCAATCATCGCGATCGAATCCCTGACGGATACAGACGGGGTGTTCGACGCAAGGACTCCCTTTGCCAATAATTGCAGCGACCTCATGTCGGCGCATGTCCTTGAAAGCGTCTTCCTCGACCACACGCTTGACCAGGGCATTTTGTTCAGCAAGGCCTTTTTCGGAGGTTACCGGCTGCTCCATATGACTGCGTAATGTGCTCAACAGCTCGTCAGACGCGCCCGGTTGCTGCTTGGCGCAGCTGGAGATTAGGGCAAGAAAGCCTAAGGCTCCGAAAACCCAGGATTTTTTCATGATGGTCACTCCTAAATAGCTCTTGACGCTTGCGATTTGATGATTAGGTTGCCACAAGGAGATTGGACAGGAAAGGCCGGACCCTTCGAAAGCCGTCTAGCCATTAGTCTAGGAGAAAGAGTCATGGGAAAGATTATCGGCATTGATTTGGGCACCACAAACTCAGTGGTGGCTATTATGGAAGGCAAAGAGCCCAAGGTCATTGTCAACGAGGAGGGGGATCGCATTACTCCTTCTGTTGTGGCCTGGGACGATCAAGATCACGTGTTGGTAGGCCAGATTGCCAAGCGTCAGGCAATCACCAATCCCGAAGGGACGATCTTCTCCGCGAAGCGGTTTATCGGCCGGCGTTATGATGAAGTGCAAGGCCTTGCCTCCAAGGTTTCCTACAAGGTGATTAAGCGTGGCAACGGGGATGCAGGGTTTGCTGTGCGAGACAAAGAACTGAGTCCTCAGGAAGTCTCGGCTCACGTACTTCGCAAGTTAAAAAAAGCAGCGGAAGATTACTTGGGACAGCCTGTGACAGAAGCGGTGATTACTGTTCCTGCCTATTTTAATGACTCTCAGCGTCAGGCTACCAAGGATGCCGGTAAAATCGCAGGCTTAGACGTCAAGCGTATTGTTAACGAGCCAACCGCTGCTGCATTAGCCTATGGATTGGATAAGAAAAAAGACGAATTGATTGCGGTATATGACTTTGGTGGCGGTACCTTTGATATTTCCGTTCTGGAAGTAGGCGACAACGTTGTTCAAGTTGTCAGCACGAATGGTGACACTGATTTAGGTGGCGATGACGTCGATGCGCGTGTCATGGAGTATCTGACGTCAGAATTCAAAAAAGACCAAGGTATCGATGTATCCAAAGACAAAATGGTGCTCCAACGCCTGAAGGATGCTGCAGAGAAGGCAAAGATTGAGCTTTCATCCAAACTCGAGACCACAGTTAACCTGCCCTTTTTGACCGCAGATGCTTCAGGCCCCAAACACCTTAACATTCGACTCACGCGGGCCAAGCTGGAATCCATGATTGAAGACTTGGTTCAACGTTCGCTTGAGCCGTGCAAAAAGGCGCTTGCAGATGCAGGAAAAGCTGCCAGCGACATCCAAGAAGTCGTCTTGGTGGGTGGTTCTACTCGTATTCCGATGGTGCAAGAAGCGGTGAAGAAGTTTTTTGGCCGTGAACCTCATCGTGGCGTCAATCCTGATGAAGTTGTGGCCATCGGTGCTGCTGTGCAGGCAGGGGTGTTGTCAGGTGATGTCAAAGACATGGTGCTGCTGGATGTGACCCCGTTATCTCTCGGTGTTGAGACCTTAGGTGGCGTGATGACAACGCTTATTGCACGCAACACTACGATTCCGACCCGTAAGGAAGAGGTTTTTTCGACTGCAGAAGACAGCCAGCCACGTGTAGAGATTCATGTGCTACAGGGTGAACGTGCGCAGGCAAGCGATAACCGCACATTAGGGAGATTTTTCCTCGACGGCATCATGCCTGCTCCTCGTGGCACTCCTAAGATCAAGGTTACATTTGATATCGATGCCAACGGCATTCTTTCCGTAATGGCAAAAGATGAAGCCACTGGAAAGCAGCAAAATGTCACCATCGAATCGCGAAGCGGGCTGAGTGATCAGGAAGTTAAGAACATGGTTGATCAAGCAACTGCACACGAGGCTGAAGATAAGAAGCGTCGTGAAGAGGTGGAAGTTCGTAACCGTGCAGATCAACTTTGTTACACAGTTGAAAAAACAGTTAAAGACGCAGGGGACAAGGTTCCCAAAGACAAAGCCGAGCAAATCGAGGCTAAGATCAAAGCCTTGCGAGAAGCCATTGATAAGCAAGATACAAGTGCTATCGAATCTGGTATGAAAGATTTGGAGTCTTCCATGCAGGAGGTTGCAGCCAAGCTTTATGAGTCAGTCAATACTGCATCTGAAGCACAGGCGTCTTCACAAGGAACTGGTAGCAATGGGAACGGCGCTTCGAGTTCGTCTGAGGATCAGAAAAAAGGCGAAGTCATTGATGCCGAGTTTGAAGAGCGTCCTTAGCTCATTCACTGCGTGCGCGTAAAGAACTCAGGCGTTAGCTCGTGCAGCTTGTTGTCGGGCAAATGCCTGAAAAGAGTGGAGCACTTCTTGGGTGACGGGGCCAGGTAGTCCGTTGCCGATTTTCTGGTTGTCCACAGCCACCACGGGTACGACTTCACGCAATGTACTGGTGATGAATACTTCGTTTGCAGTGTATAGATCGCTCGGGAACAATGCAGACTCAATGACGCGTTTATTGAGGGTTTGAGCTACCTCAATGACGTAACGGCGTGTAATGCCTTCCAAGAGTCCAGAACGCACGGGTGGCGTGATTATGTTTCCATTTTTAACGATAAAAAGATTGCTGGAAGCGCCTTCACTGACGTCACCATGGACACCAACGAAGATACTTTCATAGCTTCCTCGTTGTTTGGCTTCGTGCAATGCAAGCATGTTCGGCTGGTAGTTCGATGCTTTTGCCCCTGACGCTCGGCTGCCATCCATGGCTCGGGAATTGGTGACTAAGCTTATATTAACCCCTTGTTGGTAGATTTCAGGTGGTTGTACAGAAAATGGTAAAACAATGATGACGCGCGTAGGACGTTCTGCTGTGCGCAAGTCAAGAAGCACTGGCCCTGCGCCCCGTGTAATAATAATCCGAATATAGGATTCTGTATTGCCTGCGCCTGTAAGAGCGGCATGGATATCTTGAGATAGTGTCGAGAGGGAAACCGGCATGTCGATAAGAAGGCGCTCACACGAAGCAGAAAGGCGATTCAAGTGCTCTTTTTCCGCAAATGGCTTACCTGCATAGGTACGCAGTACTTCGAACACGCTATCCCCATACAAGAATCCACGGTTGAGCACGGGTACAAACGCTTCTTTGGCAGGTGTTATATGGCCATCAATGGACACGATTTCTGTCATGGGGTCCGACTCTAGAAGGAAGCGTGATATCTTTCAACTACGATAGCGATGGACGGTATCCCCAGCCGCTCAAGCCGAGCGTGACAGCACGCAACAGCATGAAGACTAAAAACGCACCCCATAAACCATGATTACCAAACAACGGTACTAATACAAAAATGAGCATTGCATACACTGCAAACGACGCAAACATCGAATTGCGCATTTCGCGGCTTCGTGTGCTTCCTGAAAAAATGCCGTCAAATTGGTAGCTCCAAACAGACAGTAAAGGCAATACAACGAGCCATGGTAGATAGTGAACAGCAATCGAGCGGACTTGTGGTTCTGCAGCCAAGATGTTGATGAGCATGCGGCCTCCCATGGCATAGATAATTGCAAAGAATAGGGCCACCAAAGCGGCCCACTGTGTAGAGATACGCACGGCATCGCGATACATGATGTCATCTCGGATTCCAATGGCTTTCCCTACGAGAGCTTCTACCGCATGGGCAAATCCATCTAATCCAAATGACGTAAATAGTTGAAAATTGAGCAGTACAGCGTTGGCGGCAAGAACTGTAGTGCCTAGTTGAGCGCCTTTGATTGTCAGGAGTGCAAATGCCGAAATTAAAAACAATGTCCGAATAAAAAGGTCTCGATTGATGGCAATAAGACGTTTGAATTGTGCAGGACTCCATATGTGTGTGCGATCTAACGACGGGCTCTGAAATTTTTTGAGAATAGAGTGCACCATCCACATGCCCAAAATGAAAGCACTTCCTTCTGCAATAGCGGTCGCTAATCCTGCGCCACCGACTCCCCATCGCAACTTCAATACAAAGAACACATCAAGCGCCATGTTGATGCCATTCATCCATAGTTGGAGCCAGAGTACGGCACGCGTATGTTGTACTCCCAGAAGCCAGCCTAGGATGGCAAAGTTACACAACACGGCGGGCGCTGCCCAAACGCGATGTACGAAGTATGTCCCTGCGAGCCTTTCAACTTCTTGGTTGGCATGCACCAGGTCAAGACCCAGTTTAAGTATAGGATGGTGGAATGCGAAAATTGTTGCGCCGATCAAGAACCCCATCCCCAAAGCACGAATGGCATTGGCGCGAAGTTCTATCGAGTCGTTGCTGCCTAGAGCTTGTGCGGTTAATCCCGTAGTACTCATGCGCAGAAACCCAAAGCCCCAATAGAGATACCCGAAAATGAGGTTGCCAATGGCAAGTCCAGCTAAGGGAGATGCTCCTGGCAATCGTCCGACTACCGCGGTGTCTACCATGCCTAATAGTGGAATCGAAATGTGTCCTATGATGATGGGTCCAGCCAGCCGTAACACCGATCTATGGGTGATAGTATTCATGAAATTTTGGCGAAATACGTGTACAACAAGTACCGATTGAAGGGAAAACGGTTACGCTCTACCCTGAGGCGGACATGCTGTTAGTGGATATTCCAAGTTTAGGCAACATTGTTTTAGCGCTGATTTTGATTAGTGCAGGTTATGGATTAGGTACGGCTATTGCTGCGGCTCGTCGGCCAACGTTGCTGTCGGCAGCCCGATATGGTGCTTATGCTACCTGTGCATTTGTATTTTTAGCAGTTTGTCTTTTAGCATATGCGTTTCAGACTCACGATTTTCGCGTACAATACGTTTCTCGCTACAGTGATCGTTCCATGCCATGGTGGTATTTGCTCACTTCTCTATGGGGTGGACAAGATGGATCCCTTCTGTGGTGGACATTCCTTCTTTCAATCTACACGGCATCGTGTGTTTGTTCGCTGAAAGATCGACACCGAGAGCTTCAGCCGTACCTCATTGCTACGCTGATGAGCATTTTTTGTTTTTTTGGTGTGCTGATGCTCTTTGCTGCCAATCCATTTGTGACTCATTTTGCCGAGCCTCCGGTAGATGGGGAGGGGTTGAATCCGCTTCTTCAGAACTACTGGATGACGATTCATCCTCCTACGCTTTATTTGGGTTTTGTAGGGTGGTCTGTGCCTTTTGCATTTGTCATGGCAGCTCTGCTGACAGGACGCTTGGGGGATGAGTGGATACAGGCTTCTCGCAGATGGGCATTAATTGCTTGGACATTCCTTAGCATGGGGAATGTGCTCGGAATGATTTGGTCCTACGAAGAACTCGGTTGGGGTGGATATTGGGCATGGGATCCTGTTGAAAATGCAGCCATTCTTCCCTGGTTCACCGGAACCGCTTTTTTGCATTCTGTGATGATTCAAGAACGGCGTGGAATGCTTAAAACGTGGAACGTCGTGCTGCTTACGTTAACTTTTATTTTGACGATTTTCGGAACGTTTCTTACGCGCTCTGGATTGATCGCCAGTGTTCATTCTTTCGCACGCTCGGATATAGGCATTTATTTCTTATGGTACCTTTTGTTTTTGATACTTGGTTGCACTGCTTTGATTATCTGGAGGCTTTCCACACTGCGTGCAGAAAATAAAATCGATTCACTGCTGAGTAGAGAATTTAGTTTTTTGTTTCAAAATTGGATTTTGCTTGGGATTGCGTTGTTTGTGTTGGTTGCCACGTTGTTCCCGCGTATTAGTGAATGGCTGCGCCATGAAACAGTGACTGTGGGCCCGGGCTACTACAACAAGTGGATGGTGCCTCTTGGACTGATTTTGTTGTTCTTGATGGGGGTAGGACCCTTAATGGCGTGGAGGAAAGCCACAGGGAAAAATCTTATCAAGGCGTTTAAGTGGCCAACAGTTACAGGAGCGTGTGTAGCACTGCTGCATGGTTTGGTCGGGAAATCCATTGGATTTCCTCCTGTTGTACCTTCTGAAGAGATTTACGAAACGATGACTGGCAAATGGCTATCTGCCATCTATTCCGCCGCGCCGGTCTTATCGTTTTCTTTATGTGCATTTGTAGTTGCAGCGGTGCTTCAAGAATTTTGGAGGGGAGCACGCATTCGCCATAAAAATACAGGAGAAAATTGGGTTACAGCATTCATTCGATTGATCAGTAAGGCACGTCGCAGGTATGGCGGCTACATTGTTCATTTGGGAATTGTATTGATGTACATCGGATTTACTGGGGCAGCTTATGATCAAAAACAAGAAGCTTCACTAAAACCGGGACAGTCACTTAGTGTTAAAGGCTACACGTTTGAATACCTGCGCACGAGAATGGAAACCGATCCAAACAAACGGATGGTGTTTACCGATTTGAGATTGAGCCGCAACGGCAAAACACTCCAAAGAGTGTCTCCTGCTAAGTTCATTTATACAACACATCCAGAGATGCCAACCACAGAGGTAGCTATTCGTTCCCGTTTATCCAGCGATCTTTATGTCATCATGAACTCAGTCAATCCAGATACGAAAGTGGGGACATTTCAAGTGATTTATCGTCCACTTGTGCTTTGGATTTGGATTGGGGCGTTGGTGCTTTTGCTTGGTTCTGTGATTGCCATGTGGCCGACTGCTCGAGAATTGCTTGGCTCAGATCCACAGCCGGTGATGTCACACATCAAACCTTCGAATGCAGCAACTCTGCTGGTTTTCATGATCCTCATGCAGGGGATTCTATGGGTAGGGCAGGTGCATGCTCAATCAGATAGCAGCAGTTCGTTACATGCAGGCACTGTGGAAATTCATTCAGCTGAGGAAGCTAAGTTATTTGAACGGTTGTTATGCCAGTGTGGTGAATGTCAGCGGCTTCCGTTGAGTACCTGTGCGTGTTCATGGGCAGAACATGCCCGCGCTCAGGTGCGCGAACAACTGGCACAAGGAATGACTGTTGTGCAGGTGCAAGAGCGTTATCGACAGGAACACGGTGCTAAAGCCATCGCCATTCCGTCTGATAAAGGTTTGGATAGAGCGCTTTGGGCGGTCCCATTGTTGCTGATGTTGGCAGCGGTAGGGACGCTCATCGTATTGGGTAAACGTTGGAGGCAGCGAGCACAATCCGTGTCCGCGGACACCCAAATGGCCCAAGCCTCTCCTGTACAGTCAAATGTACCAGCAACTGATGTTAACTACGAGCAAGCTCTCAATGACGAGTTGCGTAAGTTAGAGGATTAGTTGTGGGCACGCTTCTTCCTTATGTGTTAATGGCCTTCTCTGCGCTGGCGCTTTTTGGAGCTTCCGTTTCGCTTTGGCGTAGCTTCAAAGGGATTTTTGGCACAACAGCATCGTTTCCCAATCTGCTCACCGACGATCGTGCAAGCCTATTGGAGGAGAAGCATGCTTTACTGATCAGTCTTAAAGATCTGGCCTTTGAGCGAGATCTCGGCAAGCTGTCAGAAGCCGACTTTAAACGATTAGAACAGCAATACCGTCAACGTGCCTATGCTGTCATGCATGCACTTGATGAGGACATAGAGTCTTATCGACAACAAGCTGAGCAACTCGTGGCTGAGCACCAGCAGCCTGGAGAACACTCTTGAAGCAAATTTGCAGACACATCCGCCTATGCTTGTATGTGGTAGTTTTATGGTCGGGGCCTCAGCAGCTAGTCCTTGCGCAAAGCACTGAAGAAAATGCCGCTGTCAAAGAACACATGGCCATGCTCGCCCAGCTACAAAGTACAGCAATGCCAGATCCTACGATTGCTGCAGGTACAGTACGTGTGCATGTCGTAGATCAACACGACCAACCGGTTGGGGGGCAGATAGTTTCGTTGGGGCTTATGGCTCAAGACGGCAAGCGTTCTGCTCTTGCTCAAACTACTAATCGTGATGGTATTGCAGAATTTTCTCGACTATCCACAGAGAGTTCTGCGTCCTACCGTGCAAAAATGGTATGGCAAGAAGTAACATTTGCAGCACCCCCCTTTCAGTTTTCGTCAGAGCAGGGATATGCAGTGCGTCTGGTGCGACTTCCGGTCAGCAGTGATGAACGGCCTGTGCTGCAACATGGGCAATTTATTATGGAATTGCGCAACGAACGGCTTCATGTCATCCAACACGCACGCATCAGCAACTTTGGAAATCAAGCATACCGCTTTCCTCAAGAAGGCAAGCTTGTCGAATTGCCGCGAGGCTATAGCAATCTGCAATTTCAAGAGCAGATGACAGATCAGCGTATGGTGGAAGAAGACGGCAAAGGCTTTCGTGTGTTTGGGTCTCTCGTTCCTGGTACAGTGACACTAAGTTGGTCGTATCACCTTCCGGTGGATAAGAGCACCATGGTCTTCGATGTCCCTACCAATTGGAATACTTACCGCTATCAAGTTGTGATCGTTGATATTGATGGGTTAAGTTTAGCTGTCAATGATTTGGAAGTCACAGAGTTTGAGCATCAAGGTCGCACCTTGCTTGGTACAGAATTACGCCGTGCGCCCCAAGATGCGCCCTTACCCAGTATTCGTATTATGTTATCCGGCATTCCTGGGCCAGGGCCGCTGCGCTGGATTGCACTGAGTGTGGCAGTGTTGTTGGCGTTAGGTCTGGCATGGCTTTTGGGTCGTGCTCCTGCTTCACTGAAATCCGTCGATGTTACATCACAGAAAAATCTGTTAATAGAACAAGTTACAGCGCTTGAGTGGCAGCGAAGCCAACATCACATTGGGCCGACTTTTTATGAAGCCGAGCGCCAACGCCTCATCATAGATCTGGCTCAGTTACTTCGCATGGAATCAAAGCTCAAAAACACGACGGATAAGTTGAGTGCGCGCTGAGCTTGCCCGGTTACTCACTGAGTACAAACGGTTTCCTCTGTGTGAGGGTGCTCATGTGGAGCAAGGGCTTGAGCTACTTCGGCATCACTCTGCATCGACCCATCGAGAGAGTTTTGATCCGGGGCATTTTACAGTGAGCGCATACATTGTAGATGCAGAACAACGGCTATTGCTAATTGCGCATCCGAAACTTCAGTGTTGGTTGCAGCCTGGAGGCCACATCGAACCTGTAGACACGAGTCCACTAGAGACTGCAAAACGAGAAATTTTAGAAGAAACAGGTTTGAGAGATTTAACACTGCTTAATCATGGATTGGTTGATTTTGATATTCACGACATCCCAAAATCACCGAAAGAGCCTGCGCATCAACATTTTGATTTGCGTTTTTTATTTCGATGTGATGCGGGAACGGCTGATAGTTCACACGGAGAACATCCTATCAAATGGTTTACTGTAAGTAACCAAGCAGACGCAGAGCCAGGGCTCATCGAGCGCGCTTTCAGAGTCATTCATGCCCTCGATCGCATAGGATAACGCTTAACAGAGGCAGGATAGATGCACATTGATCCCAAGTGCACTAGGCGCTATGTTGAGCACAACTTTAGACCAGGGATGCCGATAATCTCCGCAAACAAAGGGAAACACGCATGGCAGAAGGATTAAATAAGGCTATACTCATTGGGAATCTCGGCGCAGACCCGGAGCTTCGCTATACACAGTCAAGTCAAGCGGTATTACGCCTAAGGGTTGCTACCAACGAGTCTTTTATGAACAAGTCTGGTGAGCGTCAAAGCCGCACCGAGTGGCATACGGTTGTTGTGTGGGGCAAGCGCGCAGAAGGGCTCAATAAAGTATTAAGCAAAGGAAAGCCTCTTTATGTAGAAGGCCGCATCCAGACGCGCAGCTGGGAAGGCAAAGATGGCAGCAAGCGTCAAAGCACTGAAATCGTTGCTACAAATATTATCCTTCTGGGTGGAGGGGGGCGTAGTGCCGATGCGGGGCAAGGCGCTTCAGAGTATGATATGTCTGCAGGTGCAATGAGTGACATGCCTCCTGATTTTCCAGGCGGTGACATGATTGATGATGACGTTCCTTTCTGAGGTGAACACTTCTGACGTCGTTTAGAGTCATATATTTCTACATTGCCCTAGGGGTGTTGGCGGCGATGGTGAGTGGCTGTAATGCTCACCCTGCTGCGAAGGAGCTGTCTCACCCGGAAGGCATACGAATTGTCTCGCTTGCCCCAAGCACGACAGAAGCGCTTTATGCACTTGGATTAGGCAACCAGGTAGTAGGGGTAAGCCGATATTGTGACTATCCCCCGCAAGCACAACAGCTTCCGAACGTAGGTGGTTTTACCGACCCTTCCTTGGAGGCAATCCTAGCACTTCGTCCCACATGGGTTATTGGAGCTCGAAGCCCCAGTAATCGTGGCATTGTGACGAAGCTTAATGAACAAAAGATTCATACATGGTTTCCTGTGGTAGAAAGTGTGTCTGATGTGAAGGCATTGCTTCGCGACATAGGCGCCAAAACAGGACATCAAAAAGAAGCAGACTTTTTAATCAGTGGCATGGACGACGATTTGCAAGCGATGAGTAAGCGCTATCGCAATCGTACACAACCGCATGTCTTGCTGGCGTTTTCAGAAGAACCATTATCTGTGGCTGGTCCTCAAAGTTTAGGAGATGCCATGTTGCTACATGCACAGGCGCGCAATGTCATGCAAGCAGGTCCACGCTATCCTATTCTCAGTATAGAACAGGTGCTTAAGTTAGCGCCGGAAATTATCATTATCGCGCGACATTCGAAAGCCAATGCCACTAAGACAGTCATTGATTGGAAACGATATACAACGATTCCAGCAGTCAAACACGGTCGGGTGCATATCCTTCGGGATGACCGTTTATTACGTCCAGGGCCACGCATCACACAAGGCATACGTGCGCTTGCTCAAACCATTCATGGTGACTAGCGATGCCTAGTACGAAACAAAGAGCAGATCTGCGCTTAGTAGAACAAGGCCTTGCAGAGACCAGAGCACGAGCCCAAGCAATGATCCTAGCAGGCAAAGTCTATCTGGATCAGAAACGCATCGACAAAGCCGGGCAGTTATTGGATGCAACAGCGTGCCTTTCTGTCCGTGGGCAAGACCATCCCTATGTTTCCCGTGGGGGGGTTAAGCTTGCGGGAGCGATTGAACATTTTGGCATTGATGTTGATGGATGCGTGATAGCCGATTTTGGGGCTTCTACTGGAGGGTTTACCGATTGTGTACTTAGCCGTGGTGCAATCCATGTGTATGCGATTGACGTGGGTTATGGGCAACTTGCAGAAAAACTTCGTCACGATGTACGAGTCACCAACATGGAAAAAACCAATGCGCGGTATGTGCAGCCTCACGATGTGGGTCAGCCAGTCGATATGGTAGTGATTGATGCATCATTCATAGGTCTAGCCAAGTTGCTCCCCGCGGCGCGTGGTATTTTGAAGCCGAGGGGTGAAGTGCTTGCGTTGGTCAAGCCGCAGTTTGAGGTAGGACGGGATGACGTGGGTCGAGGTGTCGTGCGTGACGAGAATTTGCGTCAACAAGCAGTGGATAACGTCAAGCGTGCTGCAAGTGAGCTCAAGTTTCAGATTTTAGGGCAAGCCGATAGCTCGATTGCTGGTCCTAAGGGCAATCGAGAAATTTTTTTGTGGTTGCGTGTGGCTTAGTTCCGGAGGATGGATTCGAACCATCATTATCGGATTCAAAGTCCGACGTCCTGCCCTTAGACGACTCCGGAAGGAAGGCGCTACATAACCTACTTTGATCGCCTGATCCATCTTCCTTTGCAGGGCCGAGTCCCCTGGATTAAAATATATTAACGCTATCAAAGGGGGGCGATTGAATGTGGCCTTTTTGCCCCACTTCTGGAGCAACAGATGCTCTAATGCGCCGGGGTAAGGTGAAAATTGCTAATCTTTTCAGTAATAAATGGATGGCACACGAATTGCAGATCTTGGTGCTAATGGGTGCTGTATGTGGGTAATCTCCTGGGTTAGTTTAGCAATGTTGAACTCGTCATTGGTATTGAACATGCCAGAGCCGCATGCTTTGCCGCCTCACTTTGACACCCATGGATCCACCCAGCTTGTACTGGAGGCGGATGCTGTTGAGACGGCGGAGCAGCTTGACGCTGCTTTAGAGAGCAAAGCACCTGTTGAGATTGGCCAGGCTTCTGTGTTGCGTGAAGTCCTTGCTCCGCTCGCGCGCGGTGTGGTGCTTTATGAGGAACGTTCCTCCAAGACATCACAGTTTACCCTTCAACTGTTACGCGGTCCTGTCTGGAGCAGTATGACTGCATCAGTGAGTTTCTAAAGGATCCCACACGTAAGCGATTGAGTGTATCAACGAACACCTTAGATTTAAGTTCGGTTTCAGCCAGTTCCTTTTCAGGTTGACTCGCAGCGACAATTCCTCCCCCTGCCCAGTACGTCAAAATATCTTCGCGCAAGACTGCTGTTCGAATGGCAACTGAAAATTTAGCTCGACCATCAGGAAAAACGATTCCAATTGCACCCGTGTAAATCCCGCGTGCTGCGGGTTCTAGGCTTTCAATCAATTGTATTGCAGCATGCTTTGGTGCTCCTGAGATGCTTCCTGGAGGAAAGGTGGCGCGCAATACGTGCTCTAACGTTATGTTGGAGGGTGTAACACACTCAACTGTAGAAACCATGTGACACAATTTAGCATAGAGATTGATAGCATAGGGGTTCAAGACTCGAACGCTATGCGGCTCAGAAATACGGCTGAGATCATTACGCATGAGATCAACGATCATGGTGTGTTCAGCTAGCTCTTTGCTATCATTGCGCAATTCGTTTTGAACATGGATAGAGGCATCCTGGTTTAATGCAACGGTCCCTTTGATAGGTTGTGTGTAGAGTTTTTGGCCAGGGCCTTCCCAATTCAAAAAGCATTCCATGCTGCGGCTAAGCACTACGCATGAAGGTGTTTGAAGATAGCAGCCGTAAGGAACAGGGCTCTGTTCTCTCATGATAAGAAACAGAGGGAATGCATCCCCTTGGTAGGATACCTGCCAACGACGTGCCAAATTGACTTGATAGATATCTCCGGCGCGAATCCGGTCTAATGCCTCCAGGATGGCGCATTCATGGAGTTGGGCACTGTCCACTGTGACCTGTCCGATCTGTGGTGCGGATAACGGCAAATCACTGAGGGTAGTATTTAGCGAGGGCATATTTCCAAAACACCAACCGCGCCCTTGCTGGTGATCCCAGCCAATGACGCCAGGATACCGAGCAAAGCATAGTACTGGATCTTTGCGAGAGCGGGTGTGATATGAATGAAGCTGAGAAGAGGCAGTCCAGGCGGCATCGTAAGCGATGTATCCAATCCAGAATCCTGGGTGTTCCTGGATGTGATTTAATGCTGCAAAAGGATCGGAATCACCGCACGTGGCTTGCACAATTTCAGATGGGTCGCTTGCAAAATAACTCCAACGACCTTCGTTGTTTGGAATGGCATTGGCATCTAGCCAGGCAAAATGGGGCCGCTGGTGTAGTGCAAAAGCCACTGCTTCCGGGCTGGACAAGTTGAGGGGTTTTGCATGCACAGGCATCTCGATGTACTCACGTTGAAGAAACAAGTAAAGTGAGCCGTTCTGGGTATGCGTCAGTTCTTGGTAGGATTAGTCGTATTTTTAGCATGTTCAGCCTGTGCTGAGGACGCGGTTGTGATTGAAGCCGAGATAGTGCAGGCAGACGGCAAGCCTTTGCTGCAAGATGGGCAGCCCGCAACGTTGAGATTGGAGTTACAGCAGGAAAGTTTACCTACTCAAGTGTTTGAAGCTAGCTGGCCCGCGGATACTCATAGCTGGACAATGCCGGTCAGTCGTGGGTTGCCGGTTCGTATTTTGAGTGAGTTTACCCACGGCGATGCAAGCGTATTGTTAGGAACTTCGATTGACTTTGCGCCGACAGCTGCACGCCATGGTGTGCGTGTGATACTTGCCAAACCTAGTTCATGTGAAACGCTTTCAGACCTTCAGTTATTCGTTCCGCGACATCAGGCCGGTGTTGCTGGGATGGGGACAACTGGAGTTATTGCAGGAGGAGAGTCCGAGGGTGAATCTTCCAGCATAGAGTTTATCGATTTAATTAGGATGGAACGCTATGACTTTGTGGATGAGCTAGACATGTCTTTGGGTGCAACGTCTATTGTAGCGATTGATTACCATTTGATGTTAGTGATATCCGAGAATCAGCCGACGTTTTTGTATGACATTGCAATTCCAGGCATTGTTCCCACCTATACGGATATCGGTTCTATATCCACTCCCGACCAACCAGAATACATTGAATTTGAAACAGGTGTTCGTATTGAGTTAGTGGGAAACCAATCAGAAACCATCAGCAATGCGCTGCAAATCTGTATTCCAGAAAGCATCGATGTTGATAGGGTTAATGGCTGACCTATGAGTCAGTTCCAATACGATTTGGTAGTCATAGGCGCGGGTTCCGGAGGGGTGCGCCTTGCCAATGTCGCAGCGACACTGGGCGCTTCTGTGGCAATCGTTGAGTCACGTGAAGTCGGCGGAACCTGCGTCAACGTAGGGTGTGTGCCTAAAAAACTGATGATGTATGCGGCGCGCTATTCGGAAGAAATGGTAGATGCGGCGGGTTATGGATGGAATATAGCCGCTCCAACGTTTTCATGGACGAATTTTTTAGAACGGAAGAACACAGAAATCCACCGGCTCAATCATACGTATGAAAAGCGTTTAGTTAACAATGGCGTGCACATTGTTCACGGTAAAGCACAGCTTGTGGATTCGCATACAGTAGAAGTTCAACAAGAACAAATCACTGCTCGCTACATTGCGATTGCTACGGGGAGCATGCCAGTTATTCCTGATATACCTGGCAAGGAATATGGCATCACATCAAACGATGCTTTTTTTCTTCCACAGTTACCCAAACAATTTGCGATTGTCGGCGGGGGATATGTGGCAGTAGAGTTTGCGAGCATTTTTAATGGGATGGGGTGTGAAGTTGATTTAATTGTGCGAGGAAATCGCTTGCTTGGAACCTTTGACCATGAATTAGGCGAGCTTCTTGTGAGCGAGCTCTGCAAACGAGGAGTCAAAGTGCACTTTCAGGCAGAGCTTGAAAGTATACAGCGCTTGGATTCAAGGTTACGTTTGAACCTACGACAGAAGCCTGTATGGACGCGTGATGCAGTGATGTTTGCTACAGGACGAAACCCCTGTGTCTCTGAGTTAGGCCTTGAACATATCGGTGTGGCGTTGAATGTAGATGGCAGCATATGCGTAGATCCCTGGGGAAAAACTTCCGTGGATAGCATCTATGCCATTGGCGATGTCACAGGAGGACTTGGATTAACACCCGTCGCGATTCGTGAAGGGAAATTGATGGCCCACACACTTTTCGGTGAGCGTCCTAAGCCGCTGTGTCGGGATCTTGTCCCTACGGCAGTGTTTAGCTTACCAGCCGTTGCAGGGGTTGGTTTAACGGAGCATGAAGCCCATGCGCGGAAAATAGATTGCGTTGTGTATCGCACGCGATTTCAAGCACTTAAGCACGCGTTGTCTCGGCGTGACGAACAAACTCTGGTTAAGTTGGTTGTAGAGCGTCACACCAATCGCGTGCTGGGTTGTCATATGCTCGGGCCTGAGGCCGGAGAAATTATTCAAGGGCTGGCTGTAGCATTACAAAGCGGTGCTACAAAAGCACATTTTGATGCTACGTTGGGCATTCATCCGACGGCTGCAGAAGAATTTGTTACTATGTTGAATTGATCACAACGATGCTTCGGCAACTAGAACGATACGATGTGTTAAGTGAGATAGCCCATGGTGGCATGGCTACAGTGTACCAAGCACGCGACACCAAGCTCGACCGCATGGTCGCGCTTAAAGTAATGCATCCACATCTTCGCGGGGCGCAAGAAGCGCGTTCGCGCTTTGCACAAGAAGCACGCACAATCGCTAAATTGCACCATCCCAATATTATTGAAATTTATGATTTTAGCGGGAAGGATTCTGAAGAGGTTTACATTGCGACGGAGTTATTGACAGGGCCTACTCTTAAAGGATTTTTAGATTCACATGCGAACATCCCTGCTGAGATTGCTGCTTGTTTTGCAATTCATATAGCGCGTGCTCTTATAGCTTCACACCGTGAAGGTGTAGTGCATCGGGACGTTAAGCCAGAGAATGTGCTTATTCACCAAAACCGACTCATCAAGCTGACGGATTTTGGCCTTGCGCAGATGAGAGACACTCATTCCATGACGATCACTGGGCAGATTCTAGGGTCTCCAGGTTATATGGCGCCCGAACAAGTGGAAAGCAAAGAGTGCGATGCCCGCACCGATATTTTTTCATTAGGTGCAGTATTGTACGTGCTGAGCGTAGGCGAGCTTCCCTTTTCGGCGCGCACTCCACACAAAGTGTTGATGCAAATTGCTCAAGGTGAATATGTCGATCCATTGCGCAAGCGCCCCAGTATTGGTGCGAAACTGGCTGCGATTATCCGTCGATGCATGCAAACGGCGCCTGAAGCACGCTACTCGAATGCAGAGGAACTGGAACAGGATCTCAGTATGTTTTTGTCAGAGATGGGGATTGATGATCCTACGCATCAATTGGAGGCTTATCTGAGTGCTCCGGATACTGAGGCCCATGCCCTGCATGCACGTTCGATTGAACGTCTGATTACCTTAGGACATGCAGCATGTGTTGAGCGCAATTACCCCATCGCACGTGACTATTATGACAGAGTACTGGCGTTAGAACCTGGGCATCCGCAGGTCTTGGAGGCGCTGATACGGCTAGGCAAAACCCAAAAAAAACATCATATTGCCTGGATAGTCGGCGTGTTTCTGGGTGTGGCGGCATGTGGTCTTGCAGCATGGATGTGGGTAGTTCCACGTAAGTCGCTGCACAAAGAACAGAAAACATCAGTGACGGAGACTAAATCGTCTCCTTCAGGCGCCAAGTCATCCCACGCGCTGATAGGCGCTTCGGAGCAAGCTGCTGCCCCTACGCCTGAAGAGAAGGAACACAAAGTTTCAAAAAAAACCACGAAATCTCTAAACACTTCCCGATTGCGGTTAGTGGTGTTTCGGCCTTCTCCACAAAATGTGACCATCGGTATAGACAACGAGCCGCTACGCTCGTTTGGTCCCGATTTTCAGGAAGTTCACCTGGAGCCTGGAAATCACCGCTTTAGAATCATCGGGGCCCAAGAATGCTGTATAGATCAGAATTTTACGCTACGAATCCCGGCTGGGGATACTCCCTACGTTCTCGAACGCACACTCAAGCTGCGTCCTTCCATTTTGGTGGTCCGTTCAAATGTTCCTGCGGATGTCGTGGTGGGAAATGGTGCTATCAAAGGCCGAAGCCACAGTGCTTTGGTAGTGGATGTCGGGGATAGTTTTCGATCTGTACAACGCATTATGGTCTCCGCTCCCGACCGTACAAGCGTTGAACGTAGTGTGGTTCTTGAGGCTGGTAAAGTAACCGAAATAGACGTTACCCTGAGTCCTCCTTGAGTGATAAGAGCCATGGCCAAGAAACAACCGTGGTCAGATCTCCGGTGACTTTTGAACAGAGGGTTCTTTTTTACGATAGCGTAGGTTCAACAATTCGACGAGTAATGAGAAGCCCATCGCGAAATACACATAGCTCTTATTAAGGTGTTGCCCAAAGCCATCGGCAACAAGAAGTACGCCTATGAGTAGTAAAAATGAGAGCGCCAGGATTTTCATGGATGGATAACGATTGACAAATCTTCCAATGGGCTCGGCAAACACGAGCATCACGATGACAGCGATGATAATGGCTGAGGACATGACTTGAAGCTGGTTTGACATGCCTACAGCAGTAATTACCGAGTCCAGTGAAAACACGATGTCCAGCACCATAATTTGTAGGACCGTCAAGATGAGCCCATGGGGAGCCGGGTTTCGCAGCTCCTGTTCTTCCACACCTTCCACTTTCCCATAAATCTCAAAGGTGCTCTTGGCGAGTAAGAACATGCCTCCTCCGATGAGAATTAAATCTCGTCCAGAAAATTCGTTGCCCATCACACCGAATAAAGGCTCCGAAAGCCGCATAATCCACGACATCGTAAAGAGCAGAAAAAGGCGACTGATCAATGCTCCGGCAAGTCCTAGGCGGTAGGCCTTAAGCTGTTGGTATGACGGCAGTTTGCCCGCTAGAATTGCGATGAACACAATGTTGTCGATGCCTAAGACAATCTCCAAGGCAGTGAGTGACAGCAATGCAAGCCAATTTTCAGCGTGAAGCCAAATCTCAAAATTCATGGGATGTTCCTACTACAAACCATTGGGTCTTGGAAATGTCGATTGTCTGTGGTTAGACGGGTGAAGAAATCATGAGGGCTCTTCATATAATATCCAGAGTTATACTGGCAGCTGTTTTAGGAATTGCGATAAGAGCTGAAGCAGAAGGCCCTTCCATAGAAGCGTCGATTTCTCAGTTGCCAAATAGTCGCGGTGTGGTGCGATGTGCTTTATTTGCAAGTGAGAGGGGCTTCCCGGATGAGCCGAAACAAGCCAGTGCCTGGGCGATCGTCAATATTGTTGGAAACAAAGCTCTGTGTAAATTTGTAGGTATCAAGCCTGGTGTATACGCATTGAGTTTTTTTCACGATGAGAACAACAATAAGCAGCTAGACACCAATTGGTTAGGCATGCCTGAAGAGGCTTACGGAGCTTCCAATAATCCCGAACCCAGACTAGGGCCTCCCCGTTTTGCGCCTGCCCGATTTGTATATCGAGGGGGGCATGGGAGATTAAGAGTCAAACCGATTGAATAGATTGTATACTCTACTGTGTATAGCGTGCATATGTGGTATCACTGTGAGGCACACGAGTTCTTATGAAGTATAGCCTGACTCTAGCGATTGTCGGTTTGGCGCTTGCTTCTTCAAGTGCGCATGCTGATGAATTTCAAGAATTTCAACAGGCGCGAGAAGCGTATCGCAATCAGAACTATTCTCTGGCTGTGAAGCATTTTGAGACATTAGTCGGTGGTGAGTTGCCACGGATGCAAAATAAACCTTTACGGCTTGAGTCACGGAAATATTTAGGAGCCAGTTATTTGTTCCTTAAGCGAAAAAAAGACGCAATCGAGCAATTTAGAAAGCTGCTTTTAGAGGATCCGGATTATCAACTGGATCCATTATCTTTCCCGGCACAAGTGGTGGAGACGTTTGATCAAGTTAAAGTGGATGTCGTAAGCCACATGAAAAAAGAAGCAGATGCCAAAGAACAAAGCGCTTTAAAAGGGCATGAAAAAGAAATTATGGCTCGACTGGAACGTGGCGATCGTTTGCAGGAGCTTATAGACTTGGCAGAAGAAGAACGCGTTGAACAGCGCAACTCACGATGGGTCGCGATGATTCCTTTTGGCGTGGGACAATTTCAAAATGATCACGACAACCTTGGAACAGCACTTGCCATTATTGAAGGTGTGTTGGCTGTAGTAAGTATTGCTTCATTTATTATTTACCAAACCATCGACATTCCTACTCAAATAGCTGGCCAGCCAGAGTCAGATGCGCATCAAGACGCGGTGACTGCTGAGAACGCATGGTATGTCACTAATCTTGCTTCTACTGGGCTGTTTGTTGCGGTGGCAGTGGCGGGGATTATTGATGCGCAGGCTAGGTTTAAACCAGCTACGTTTAAGGCGCGTCATCGCCCTCTTCCAGAAGATCTACGCGATGACTTACAACTTCAAGCCTCGTTTCGAGGCTCTGGGTTGAGTATACGGTTCTAATTCAATCGAGATGGCATTCTATGGCATAGAGGCTGTCGTATCCAATCAAATCCTCAACATTGTACTTCACGCTGTATGTACAGCGGTGCTTTGGGTTTGGCTGAAAATCCGGCTGCGTCTACAAAGTGATGTAGAGTTGATTGTATGTGGCTTTGTAAGCGCACTATTTGCAGTGCATCCAAGCCTTATACAGACAGTGATGTCATCCGATGGAACAGCACTTCTTCTACTTAGTGTGTCATGCATGGGATGCTCGTTGCTATGGCACGCCAGGGGTTTGTTGCCTCGGGTAGCAATTTTTATAGGCATGGGTTTTGTGTGTGCCATCGGCATCGGTAGCTTGATGGTTTGGCGCACACATACGGAGGCCCATGTAGCCAGTAATGGTGTATGGGGCACACTTTCTGCCATAGGAGGTTACACGGATGCTGCGATATGGCCGTGGAATCCAATGGTGGCGCGTGACTACGTCTATACAACATGCACAATAGACACAGCGCTTAATCACACTATGCTGCTTGCTGGAACCGCTGTCGTTCTTGTTACTGGGGTATTCGCTGGGTTGGCTTTCAAACAACACGCACTACGGCCTTGGTTAGTTGATTGGCTATGGTTTGTTGTTCCGGTGATGTTGTTAGCAGCAGCCGTGTCATGGAAAAATTTTCTTGTTATCGAACGCTATCTTTATGTGGCTCTGTTGGGGTTCTTTGCGATGTTTGCGAGAGTTTTGACCGGCCATGTATCAGCTAGCCGTCCTTACCGCATCATGGCGCAGCTGATGTTGTCTGCCTTGGTAGTAGCGTTGGGCTATAGCAGCTATGCATTTGTAGTTCGCGCCAACGATGACTATGTATTTTCTCAATACCAATACCGTCGAGATCCTGAAAATCCTGAATTTTTGCAAAGATATGCAGCAGCACTCAATCACAACGCTGAGCACACAAAGGCTCTTTCACTTCTATATGCAACCCATCAAAACGCTTCTAAACGGTGTGACAGCAAAACAGCCGCGAAGTTTGCGTTGTTATCCATGCGACAGTTGTTATATGTGACACGAGATATCAATCAAGCTCAGTTATTGGATGTTCGAGATGCGTATGAAGAGTTGGTCAAAACCAAAGTGCTTCGATTGCGAACTCCAGAATACAATCTAAGTGTTTCAGCCAATCATTTGCATGACGTGATCAAAATGAACCAACTCACGTTGGTGATGTTACCGCGTGCTTATGCATGGATCCGCACCATGGAGCTTGAAATAGCAACGCAACAGCTCCTTGAGATAGTGTCCAATGCGCCCACACTGAGCGCTGGATGGCAATTGTTAGCGCTTGCTTATGCTAGACAAGGTAACTGGACACAAGCTGAGAAGGCGAATGTTCATGTGGAACGCACTAGTGCAGAAAAGGAAGATGCCAAACGATTCATCTCTCATATTCGTCGAGCGAAGCTGTTAGCTGACACGCCAGCTAAAGATGAGATCGCTATAGCCATACGGGATGCACGAACGCAGCTTGTCTTGGGTGCGCCCGAAGCAGCACGTCGGATATTGGATCCTTTGTTTCAATGGAGGCCCACTCATCAAGAATTAGTGTTGACCTATGTTAAGACTTACCTTGACGATCATCGAGTGGACCTGGCGCAGTATTTAATTCAACGTACTCGAGAGTTAGATTCAGCGCACCACGATTTTTGGACTAAAAAACTTGCTGAGTTGCGTCAACGTTCATAAAATTGTTTGGGAGTTGGCGCAGCCTATGGACATGCAACATGCGCTAAAAGGTCGTCTTGAATAGCCGAGAGCCATGGGTCGGTTGCGGCTTGTGGAAACTGCCTGGCTTGTTCGAGTTTTTGTTTTACAATGTGAGTGTCGCCACTGCGTAGAAGAAGTTCAATCTCAGTGAGTAATGCTTCGCGGTTATCGCCTTGTTCTCTCGCATCTCCTAACGCATCGTGCACCTGTTCAAGGTTGCATGCGGCTAATGCAGCCATCGCACGATAGGCTTGCACCATCGGAATATAGTTAAAATCAATGGCAATGTGTTCAAGTAACTCGGACGCTTTGATAGCCTGTTCACGCTCTTGGTCATTACGTGGTGCTCGAAACCCCGCTTCTATTCCTTGGCGTGCCAGTGGCTTCATCAGGAGCAACGCCTGCATCCAACTGACGTATTTCCTGGAATTTTTGTCATGGCTAAGACGTTGTAGTTCATGTTCCGCTAATGCCTGAGCATTTTCAGTTTCGGTTAAGATCTGTGGCGTGTAAGCAGGTCTCAGTATGTTAAGAGCATAAGCAGAGAGCCAGTGCTGACGCTTAGGCGATGCTTTGACAAAAAGAACATGATGGTCCTCTATCCAGACCATATGCCATTCAGGAAGCGCTTGAAGGGCCATCACCGCTTGCTGCTGGCCTTTGGCTGCATACTCAATCACAACAGCATCGACAGCGTATTGTTTGATCACTTGCGTCAACAAGGGTGGGGAAAGGAATGCCGAAGCCATGCGGCTTACGTGTTGTGCTCCATAAAAAGGCACTCGTCCATCCACAAGAAACTTTGCGTTGGGAGCAGCAAACATCAAATACCAAGCATCATCGATCGCAGCTAACACACGTGCATCAGGTGCGTGTCGTTTGAGAAAACGACCTGAAGCTGCCGGAAGCAGTACTTCGTTTTGTCCCATGCCAATGTTGAGGTGAGGAGGCAGCTGTGCTGCTACGGGAACAGCAGCAATGGCTGAAGCGCCGGCCAGTGCAAAAGCAATCGTTCGAGCGTGTCGAACGCGGTCTTCTCGAATCAGTGAGGACACCGTCGCAGCGATTAAAGGAGCGCTGAGTGCCAAAAAGTCCACATGGAAACGCAAAGAGCGTGCGCCCATCACTCCAAGCAAGCTGCACGTTAACAATGCAGCTTTGCTTTGAATACCTCCGCGCCACATAGGAATGGCTAAGCCAGCGACGAGCAATCCTGCAATGACAATAGTCGCTATGTAATAAGGCGAATAGCCTGCGGACCATGCTGACCACTCACTCACCACGTGACGATATTCTGGGCGAACAACGTGTTCGACGGCATCTATAAGAATCGACGGTCCAAATGGTGAAATGCAGGAGACGATGAGCTGCAGTCCAAGAAGTGTACCGATGCGGCGTCGAAGTACAGGGTTTGTGATTGCAGGCGCAAGATGTAACCCGGTAAGCACAAGGCCTAACAAGTGAGACCCATGCAGATTGACCCAGGCAAGATGGGACAGTGTGAGCCCTGTGATCCAGTAACGCGTGCGTGTACGCGTTCTCACATCGAGCGAAGGATTGCTTACCAACTGGCCAAGGCCGATGAGCAATAGAGCGGATAGCACATAGCCAAACATGTGAGGTCGTATAGACAAACGCACTCTGAGTGCTGGCAGGACAAGCAAAAGAAATGCCGCACAAATCCACGCGGCAACGTCGGCTCGGTCCCGACTGCGCAGTGCGGCTGCGCCTACGAGAAGGCTGCCAAATAATCCTGCCAAGAGGATCACGAATGAAAGGAGCAGTCCCGGCCCGCCCCATGCATACAACGTCCAAAATATGACGTCGCTAAGCCATTCATAATTGTGCCAGGACTGAGGTGTGGGTTTCCAAAACGAAAAAAGGTCCACCAGGGGAACATGGCCGAGTTCGGCGATTTGCCTTCCTTGGGCCAAATGCCCATAGGTATCCGGATTGCTGACGGGAAACGTGGCGCCGAGCGCGAATGCTCCTGCGGCCAGTCCCATGGCAGCGAAAATGCGCAGTTTGAACGCTCGGTGGTCCATTGCGGGAGATTCAAGCACATTCTAAGGGATGGAAGACATTAAACAGCCACCCACTTTCGAGTTAAAAAGGTATTCCTATAAAGGACATACACAGAATGGTGGGAAATGGCTTGACAGGGATACAAGCCTAAGTAGACTTCGTGCTCCCGATAATCCGGGAAAGCCATTTTGTAGCGGAAAACAGCGGAATTCCATGCCGACCATCAATCAATTAGTGCGCAAAGGTCGCGAAAAACAGCAAAGCAAGACGGATTCGCCTGCTTTGCAAAGGTGCCCTCAAAAACGGGGTGTATGCACCCGTGTGTATACAACCACGCCAAAAAAGCCCAATTCTGCCTTGCGCAAGGTAGCACGTGTGCGTTTATCCAATGGCATTGAAGCCACCACGTACATTCCTGGCGAAGGACATAACCTCCAAGAACACTCGGTGGTGCTTATCCGGGGCGGTCGTGTAAAGGATTTGCCTGGGGTACGTTATCACGTGGTACGAGGTGCCTTGGATTCAGCCGGTGCTGAAGGCCCTTCCAATACCAATAAAGCCACCCGAACGCAGGGACGTTCAAAATACGGCGTGAAACGCCCAAAGAAGTAGTAATTTCAAGGAGATAACTGTGCCGCGCCGTCGAGAAGTCCCCAAACGAATCATTTTGCCCGATCCGAAGTATAAAGATCGGAACATTGCCAAATTCATGAATATTATCATGCGTGGGGGCAAAAAAGCCGTCGCTGAAGGCATCGTTTATGGGGCATTTGACGTCATTCAGGGCCGGTATAAGGAAGATCCGGTTGAAGTGTTTAAAAAAGCCCTGGACTCCACCAAGCCCAAGCTGGAGGTAAAGAGCCGTAGAGTGGGTGGTGCGACGTATCAGGTGCCCGTGGAGGTGCGGCCCGAGCGTCGGATGGCGCTTGCCATGCGGTGGTTGACGCAGTACAGCCGTGAACGCGGCGAAAAAACAATGGTAGAGCGCTTAGCGGCAGAATTGGTCGAGGCTTCGCAAGGTCGCGGCGGCGCAGTAAAAAAGAAGGATGACACCCATCGGATGGCAGAAGCGAATCGCGCTTTCTCTCATTATCGATGGTAAATGAATGACGCTCCAGGTAGGTCTGCGTTGCAGAAACCGCCTAGAGACACGAGGTGACAGGCTTACATGGCAGTGCTGACATAAACGAGACCGGTAGTTTTCAATACTAGTCGTTCTCGAGACCCTTCCTGGACAACGCAACCCGATGGTGGTTGTAAGGGCCAGCAAGGGTTTTGTTATGTCTAGCTAATATGCAGAAACAGTGAATACGGAGAATCTTACGTGGCGCGCGAATTTCCCTTAGAAAGAACCCGAAATATTGGCATTATGGCTCATATCGACGCCGGTAAAACGACGACGACTGAGCGTATTCTGTATTACACGGGCGTTAACTATAAAATCGGCGAGGTCCACGACGGAGCTGCCACCATGGATTACATGGAGCAGGAGCAGGAACGTGGCATTACGATTACCTCGGCAGCTACGACGTGTTTCTGGCGTCCCCTCACGGGCCTTTTTAAGAACCAACAGTTCAGAGTCAATATCATTGATACTCCCGGCCACGTGGACTTCACGATCGAGGTGGAGCGGTCGTTGCGTGTGCTTGATGGCGCAGTCGCGGTGTTTGATGGCGTTGCAGGTGTGGAACCGCAATCTGAGACAGTCTGGCGTCAAGCAGATAAGTACAAAGTGCCGCGCATTTGTTTTGTGAATAAAATGGATCGCGCAGGCGCCAATTTTATTAAAGCGCTAGATTCCATACACAAGCGATTGGGTGCGAACGCAATTGCTGTTCAGCTTCCGCTTGGCGTCGAAGAAAAACACAGTGGCATCATAGACCTCGTCAAAATGAAGGCCATTCAGTTTAAAGACGACACCCTTGGTGCCGAGTTTGAAGAGGTTGAGATCCCTGCAGACTTCAAAGACGAAGCACAAACGTACCGTGACAAGCTCATCGAAGCAGTGGCTGAAACCAGTGATGCTTTCATGGAGAGGTACCTTGAGGGTGACACAAACTTCAGCGCGGAAGAGATTCTGCAAGCACTGCGAACGGCCACGCTAGAGTTTAAAATTGTGCCTGTGTTTTGCGGGTCTGCCTTCAAGAATAAGGGCGTACAACATCTGCTCGATGGTGTTATCAATTTTTTGCCATCGCCCATCGACATTCCTCCAGTTGTTGGAATCAATCCTGACAACGACCAGGAAGAAACGCGCCCAGCTTCTGATAATGAACCCTTTAGTGCGCTGGCATTCAAAATCATCAACGATCCTTTCGTCGGTCAGCTTACCTTTCTTCGTGTGTATTCGGGCACGGTTGCAAGCGGCACTCCTGTGCTTAATACAACCAAAGGGAAGAAAGAGCGCATTGGCCGTTTATTGTTAATGCATGCCAATAAACGTGAAGAGATCAAGGAAATCGAAGCGGGAAACATTTGTGCCGCAGTGGGGCTAAAAACAGCCACCACTGGAGATACGCTCTGTGCTGAAAAAAATCCGATTGTGCTTGAACGAATGGTGTTCCCTGAGCCAGTGATTTCGGTCGCCATTGAGCCAAAGACAAAGGCAGATCAAACGAAACTTGGCGAATCATTAGGAAAACTTGGGACGGAAGATCCATCGTTTCGAGCGCATACCGATGAAGAAACCGGTCAGACCATTATTTCGGGTATGGGCGAGCTCCACCTTGAAATCATTGTGGACCGATTGAAGCGGGAATTTAAGGTTGAATGTAACGTAGGCCAGCCAGAGGTTGCGTACCGAGAAGGCATCCGTAACACCGTCAAGGTGGAAGGGAAGTACATCAAGCAATCAGGTGGACACGGTATGTACGGCCACGTTTGGATTGAGCTTGGTCCCAGTGAAGCGGGCAGTGGTTACGTGTTCGAGAATGACATTGTGGGTGGGACGATTCCCAAAGAGTTCATCCCTTCTGTTGAAAAAGGTATTCGCGCAGCCATGGAGCGCGGCGTGATGGCCGGTTATCCGTTGGTTGACGTACGAGCCTCCTTGTATGATGGCTCGTACCATGATGTGGACTCTTCGGGTCCGGCCTTCGAAGTGGCGGGCTCGATGGCTTTCAAAGAGGGTGCTCAAAAAGCGGGACTGTTTTTGTTGGAGCCCATCATGGCCGTCGAAGTTGTCGTCCCTGAAGATTACATGGGCGATGTCATCGGTGACCTCAATTCCCGTCGCGGCAAAGTGACCGGCATGGACGACCGCGGCAATGCCAAGGTGGTTGCTGCAGAAGTGCCACTGGCCACTATGTTTGGTTATTCCACCGATCTGCGCAGCAAAACACAAGGCAGAGCCACCTATACAATGCAGTTTCATCAGTACCAAGCGGTACCTAACAGTGTTCAGGAAGAAATCGTCGCCAAAGTCAAAGGCGCATAGCTCACCGGTAAAGGGAGGAGAAAGTCAGTTATGTCTAAAGAAAAGTTTGTCAGAAGCAAGCCGCACATCAACGTAGGGACGATC
>CAZXFW010000002.1:0-282992 GCA_964640175.1 uncultured Polyangiales bacterium
TCGGTCGTGGTGCTACTGCTCGATCCAGATCTGGCCGACCTGGTGGCTGCCGGTCAGAAGGCGCTTGTGGCTCAAGGCGTGCGGGGCGGCAGAGGTAATACCATGATGGTCTCTTCGACCATGCGCGCGCCCTATTATTGCGAACCCGGAGAGGCTGGCGTCGAAAGGCAGCTCGAGCTGGAATTGAAACTGCTGGCCGATGTCGGCTTGATCGGCTTGCCCAATGCCGGCAAATCGACACTTTTATCAGTCGTTTCCAAAGCCAAACCCAAGATCGCCGACTACCCGTTCACCACCCTCGAGCCGAACCTGGGCGTCGCTTACGACCCAAATGGGACGGCTTTTGTGGTGGCAGACATTCCCGGTATTATTGAAGGTGCCTCCGAAGGCGCAGGCCTTGGGCTACGGTTTCTCAAGCACATCGAACGCACTCAGGTGCTCCTGCACATCTTGGCCCCTGATCCCAGTAGCGAGCGCGAGCCCGTCAAGGATTTCGACGTGCTCATGCACGAACTTAAAAGGTTTGATCCAGAACTGGCAAAACGGCCCATGTTGGTTGCGTTCAACAAATGCGACCTGCCACACGCTCAAGACGCCATCCAAACAGTCACAGACGAACTCAAAAAGCGCGGCCATTCGCTTTACGTGATGTCGGCAGCGACGGGCGAAGGCCTAGAGCCGTTACTGCTTGCTTTGGAAAACGCATTGTATCACTCCCAGGCGACTCTCACCAAGCCGGAGTAGTTATTTTTTTTCCGGAGGCGTCCATGCCGTTTCAGCAAGTTCGCCCTGTTCAAGCCCTAGCCAGAGCTTGAGCTGCTTGACCATAAACTCTGTGCCGTCCTTGCTGGCAAGATCCACGCGATAGGTGTTGATGTATCGAACGCTCTCTTTGAGCCACGAATCCCACGCTTCCTTCGAAACCTTTTCATAGATGACGTTGCCAAGCTCTGTGGGAAATGGTGGCTCGGCAAGTGCAGGCAGTTCTTTCTGCAATTTAACACAAAACACGGTTCGACTGGCATCGGCTTCTGGCATCGACCTATACTCCCTGAAAACCAACCATGCGCCCCTGCTCGGGGTCCCAAAGTTTCAGTCGAAAACAGGCACGGATATCTTTCCACCTGAGCGTGGTCACCCGAGGTGCCTGAAGTTCAGGAATGGCCGCCATGGCTTCAGGCAATCGGTAAAACGGTATGGTCGGATTCAAATGATGCACGTGGTGATACCCGATGTTGGCCGTAAACCAGTTCATCACTGGACCGAGTTTCATATAGCTCGAAGAGTGCAATGCCGCATCGGTGTAATTCCATTCATGACGGGGCTGCACATGCACCTCTTCAAAGTTGTGTTGTGCATAAAACAGATACGCGCCTGATGAACATGCCACCACCATGGGCAGCACCAATCCGTATATCCAACCTGGCACACCAAACCAAAGAATGAACCCCGCTGTCAAAAGCCCATGAAGCAGCACAGACGCCAACGAGTCCCAGTTCTTGCGTGGATTACGCACAAACGATGAAATACACATCCCATACAAGAAAATTGTCACATACCCCAATGCGATGTTCATGGGATGGCGCGCGAAGCGGTAAAGCATCCGCTGAGGCACCGTCATCTCGCGCCACATCGCCGTAGTGACCATGGGGTATGAACCCACATGCGAGCCTACAATTTTTGCGGTGTGAGCATGATGGTAGTTATGCGTTTGGCGCCATACGTTGGGAGGCGTCAGCACCCACAACCCAAACGGCACCATAATGACCTTGGCTAATTTGGAACGACGCAAGATGCCGTTGTGAAGATAATCGTGATAGAGCACGAACATGCGTACGATGGTCAAGCCGAGCACCACGGAGGCTACCAAACGCACCGGCCACCACACATGCATCAGCGTGACCCCTTGAAGCAGCATGAGTACCAGCAGCGTCACCAGAACATGACGCCAACTACGGCCTACATCTTCCGCCGTAAATGCCTTACTTGCTTGGATTAGTTCATTGCCTTGACGCACGATGGCCTCACCTCGCTGGGCTTGTACCATAAGTGCCACCCAGATGCAGCCTTACGGCGAAGTGTTTGAATTCGCATGAATAATCTGCTGCTCAGCCCAAGCCGCCGCCTCACGTACTAACGCAGAAGGATGCGTCAAAGCCGCTTGCTTTAGCACGGGTAAATGAATTTTATCCCCCGTATTGCCCAAAACGATCGCCACATTCCTCGCCAGCCCTTCTGCCCCCGGCCGCCTAAGCGGCGATCCCTCCAATGCCTGGGAAAGCGCCTCGGGCTTCTGAGTAAGCACGTCTGTGGCAGTGATTTCAGTCAACCGCTCAAGTGGCGCAAGCGCTTTCATCACCGCATCCTCTGGCCATTTGCCTTGGTTGTAAGGGCATACATCCTGACATTCATCACACCCAAATGCCCATTGCCCCATACCAGCGCGAAGAGGCTCCTCAATGCTGCCGCGATGTTCAATCGTCAGATACGAAATGCATTTTCGCGCGTCCATCTGCCGCGGTCCAACAAACGCTTGCGTCGGACATCCATCCAAACACCGACGACACGTCCCACAGCGCTCTTTCATAGGAGCGTCGGCGTGCAAAGGTGCCGCTGTCACCAGGGCCGCCAGAAAAACATGTGAACCTATCCCAGGAACAATCAGACAACAGTTTTTCCCAATAAACCCTACGCCCGCACGTTGTGCCCACGCGCGCTCAAGCACTGGAAGCCGATCCACGGCACAACGTGTCGCGAACCCTTGCGTGCGTAACCACCGCGCCAGTTTTTCCAAACGCTTGTGCAATACCCGGTGGTAATCACGCCCCTGGGCATAGCGCGCAATCCGCCCAGGCCGAAGTGTCAAGCGAGGGTTGGTACGCTCGTACGGCGCTGCCACCACCACGACGCTCATCGCCTCAGGCAACATGCCTTGATGCGTGGGGTTACTGCGTACTTCTTCCGTCCGCTTTAGGTAGTGCATCTCGCCGTGAAACCCTTTGGCAAGCCAATCCCGCAAATGCTCCGCTTCCGGATGTAACCCTTCGGCGCGCGCAACCCCTACCCGCGCAAAGCCAAGAGCCAGCGCTTTTTGTTTAATATCTCGGGTGAGTTCGAGATTTAACTTATCCAAGCCCGGAACCATTCTGAATTTTAGGTACGCTTGGAGATTCTTTTTCGGGTGTTTTTTTCGAGTCGTTGTTTGAAGGACTGCCCTTGGGCGCGGGCGAAGCAGGGACTGCATCGCTCGGCGATGTGTCTGAACCCGAATGACTGCCGTCTCCTGCAGGCTCTGCGGTTTTTGGAATCACCCCACCCCATTCCAAGCTGTCCTGCAAGGGGCCGGCCTTGCGTGCTGGAGCACCTGGAGGATTGGGTAAAATGTAAGGCTCCGCATTGAACGTTCCACACTGACGCTCGTTTCGATAAAACGCCCAGTGTAAGTACACCCGACCATCTCCTGACAAAATAGATCCAGGCGCCGGGGGGTAAGGCTGCCCACGCATCACTGCCGAATACGCACCATGATCGTAAGGCATAAACCCACTGGTTTCCACAACACCCACGCGAAACACCGACCCATCACGATTAAGAATCACTTCCAGTTTGGTGCGAAGGTTATAGTCGTTAAACAAGGGCTCGCCTGTAGGAAGATTGGCTAAGAATCGATCGGCAAACTCACGATGGAGCCGACGATGGACCGCTGCAAGATAACTTGCGAATGGCGAAGCGGCTGCATTGAGCGCCGTTTGATTTCCAGGCTGAACATTGGGCACAAAATTTTCGATGGCTGAACGGAACTCCTTCCATTCTTTTTGGCGGTTGCTTCCACGCGCTTTGGATCGACGTTGCGCCACAAAAGATTCATATTCAGACACCAGTTTGTCTGCGCCAAACGTGCTTTCAAACGCCTGCCAACCGACCCGCAAATTGGGAATGCGCCGAATCGAACGCTCCCCAGGCGAGCCAGGTGCCACTGGGATCGTCCCAGCTGCATCCGAAGGAATCGTTTCTCCAGCCGGCGGTGTGCTCCCTTCAGGCTGTTGACCTTCCGAAGCAGTCGATGTCGGCTGAGCAGGAATCTCGCGTTTTGACTCGACTTCGTGAGCCGTCGCTGTCCGCGTTTCATCACCTTTGCGTTCCTTTAAATCTTCCGTGTCCTGTTCATCGGAATCGCCAGGTTCTTCTTCAGGGCCAGAGCGCGCCATACTCAACTGGGTGCTGGGATCATCACGCTGATAATTTCGCACACGCGCCACCGTTTCTTCTTCCACTTTGCGATTTTCCTCCGCCACGAAACGCGCATCGTCGGGAGCCCGGACACTCGGATCAGGACTACGCTGCTCGATGGCTTGGCGTTGATACGTTTCCTTGGGAGGTGCTTGCTTTGCCTCTAGCGGGACTTGCTCTTGAGCTTGGGGTTCCGGGGGCTTGGGAGCAGGAAGTGGCTCAAGCTTGGAAGGATCCTTCGCAGATTTCCTGTCGGCTACTTCTTGGACGGATTCAGTGGGAGCAAACTCAATCTCCACGGGCTCCATGGGCTTGGAATCAGCGGCTTCATGCTCATGAAAATAGTCACCCAATACGCCAAGGGCTTCATACACTGGGAAATGCACGCTCAAAGAGGCAAGCAACGCCACCAACAGCATGGGTATTCGGATTCGAATGTGGATAGACTCACGCGGCCACATGGTTTCCCATATTAAATGTAGAACGCCGCGCAGCCAAGAACCAGGTCAGCACGTGTGTCTTTAGTATTATAGCATAGTTAGAGAATTCCACTACCGGCGTGGCATTCGCATGGGGGGACGTGATGGCGAGTGCATAGGCACCCGCCCTGGACCTCTCTGAAATCCCCGATCTCGATACACACTCGGAGCAGGCCGAGAATGATACGACGGAGCCACTCGCGGCATGCCACGGCGAGCCGGTGGAAAGTGGGGATACGGCTGATGGTAGGTTTTCCCCCAACCGGGCCGCGTCGAATACCGGTATCTGTGCGAGGGATATCCCCGATCAAAATCGTTTCGGTAGACCATGGTTCGAGGATGCCGAACAGGCTGCCGATAGATCGGCACATAGCGAGGACGACGATACACCGGCCCGCGCCGCCAATGCCCGTGCGTGAATGTCCATCGACTGCCACGACGCACCCATGTCGGCTGCATATACACATACCCTGGCCGGGGAGCTAACCAAACGCCATCGATCCACAGCCAATGATTCCCGGACCAACGCCAATAGCCCGAGGACCATACAGGCCCCTGAGGGTATGAATCTTGATAAGCCATGTAGTCTCGTCGAACCGTTGGACCGGCATAGCATCCAGACACCATGGAGAACCCAAGCATCAAAGCTCCAAGGAATAGATACGTTTTAAGCTTCATGGTGCGATTCCCCTTGCCATGGTAGTTACTAGCGCTCGATTTACTTCAATGCAATTGGACGCATCCATACAAGAAGTTATTCAAGGCTATGCGTTTGACGAAGTCCTATGGCAGGCCTTGAAAAAGCGCTTGAAACATCAAAACGATTTGGAAAAATCCAATGTCGTCAAAAACGAGCTGCGCCCTGCGACCTACGACGATTTACGCCTTCTTCCTTCATGGGGAACCCAAGAACGGCTGCATCTGGAAAGCGTCGGCGCAGCTGCCATTGCTAAGGGCCATGTCGCCGCGATTGTCTTAGCCGGCGGAATGGCAACACGCTTTAAAGGCGAAGTCAAAGCCTTGGTGCCTGTGAAGGATCACCTTACATTTGCAGATCTTAAACAGCGCGCCATAGCCCATGCTGCACATCAGTACCAGCATCCCATTCCGATGTGGTGGATGAGCAGTTTTTTAACACACGCCCCGTTACACACTTGGGCACAACACCACCGGGATCCACGTGTACCGGCATCGGTGTTTTGCCAATCAGTGTTATTGCGCTTGACCCCTGACGGCGAGCTGTTCGTCGACGACGATGCGTTTCAAAGCGTTTACTCCCCAGGACATGGTGATCTTATCGCCGCCCTTTCACGCACTTCATTGCTCGAACAATTTATCGCCACGGGCGGCAAGTATCTGTTTGTTTCAAATGTCGATAACCTCGTGGCCACGTTGGACCCTGCGCTCATCGGCGCACACATCACTGGCAAAAAAGCCATTACTGTCGAGACCGTCGAAAAACATGCTGGAGATCAAGGTGGCGCTCCTGCATGGCTGGATGGCTCCCTTCAGATCATTGAAGCTTTTCGCTTTCCGCCGCATTTCGACCAAGATCAAATCCCCGTATTTAACACCAACACGTTCGTGCTCAACGCCGAAATCCTGCAGCAAGCCCGTCCTCTTGATTGGTTTGCGGTGTCCAAATCCGTAAAAGGACAGACCGTGATCCAATACGAGCAACTGCTAGGCCAACTGACAGCGTTTGTTCCCAGTCAGTATATACGCGTCGATCGCGAAGGGCCTCAAAGTCGATTCATCCCCGTTAAAACGCCTCAAGAGCTTGAGCATCAACGTAACCGCATTTTGGAAACATTACTTACACGAGGCATTGACTGCTAAAGCCCGCACAAAAAGGTATGTAAAATATCATAGCCTTTTACCAACAGCGGCAGCTCCGTATACTCATTGCGTTGATGCGCCTGCGCTTGCGTGCCAGGACCAAAGTTAACGGCTTTCACACCAACTGCATCAAACCTGGCCACATCTGTCCATGCTTGCTTGGGCTCCACAGCTTGGACGCCGCATGCTGCCAACTTTTTCACCAGGACATGGTTGGCGTGAGGACGACCTGCTGGAGAAAGGTCTACCGGAATTACCGACGCACGAGTTCCCACAAAGGCCGTGACTTCATCCACCACGTCTTGCGGCGTGCGTCCTGGAGCAAACCTATAATTCACATTCACATCAAATATGTCGGGCACGATGTTTCGGCTCCGACCTCCCTCTGCCAACGTCGGCGTCATGACTTCGCGGTAAAGCAAGCCATCCACATAACAGTCGCGAGGGACACGCTCGCCTAGCTCTTTTAATAACGGCGCAGCTTTGACGATGGCGTTCTCTCCCTGCCAAGGCCTAGCGCTGTGAGCCGTACGTCCTTGAAACCGAAATGTCGTATGCACGGATCCCATGCAGCCAAGCTGAAGCTTGTTGTCACTTGGCTCAAGACAGATAGCCAAGTCCATATGTCGAAGAAGTTCAAACTGCTCCAACAACGGCCCCAATCCGTTTTCTTCGAACGGACCTTCTTCTTTTTCATAAAAAACCAAGTGAAGTTCGCAAGGCAGATCAGCAATCGGACACCTCTCGGCAAGCTCAAGCATCACTGCTAAGCCCGATTTCATGTCTGCCGCTCCTGAGCCGTAGAGCCGATCACCTTCGATACGCACTGGGCCGTCGTGCTCTGTTCGCACGGTGTCCGTATGGCCCACCAACGCAATGCGCAATGCTCCTGGGCGCTCATTTACCTGAACCCACAGACTATCTCGAAACCGATGAATTTGACTGTGTGGAATGGTGACGCGCAGGCGATGCTCGATCCAATCACAAAGCTCGCGCTCTTCTCCAATCGGGCTCGGTATCTGTGTAATTTCGAGCAGGGTCTGTGCCAGTGCCTCGGTCAGAGAACTATCTGCCATTACACAGACACTCCGAACTCACGCAAAGCCGAATTTAGCGATACTTTTCGATCGGTGTTCTCATTGCGTTGGCCGATGATCAGTGCGCACGGGACATGGTATTCACCCGCTTGAAATCGTTTGGGCCGCGTCCCTGGAATCACCACCGAACGCGGCGGGACATGGCCTCGCATCTCCACAGGATCCGAGCCCGTAACATCGATGATGACGGTGGATGCGGTAAGGACAACATTCGCGCCCAACACCGCTTCTTGTCCCACACGCACGCCTTCAACCACAATGGCACGCGAACCAATAAACGCCCCATCTTCAATGATGACAGGCGTTGCCCCTGGCGGCTCAAGCACGCCACCAATGCCAACTCCTCCGGACAAGTGCACATCTTTACCAATTTGCGCACACGATCCAACGGTCGCCCAGGTATCCACCATCGTGCCGCTTCCGACATAGGCGCCGATGTTCACATAGCCAGGCATCACTACACAGCCTGGCTCTAAATAGGCACCGTAACGCACTGCGCCAGGAGGCACGACGCGAACGCCCGCTTTAGCCAATCCCTTTTTGAGTGGAATCTTGTCGTAAAATTCGAAAGGCTCACACTCATACACGGTCATTTCTTGCAACGCAAAGTAAAGCAAAATTGCTTGCTTGAGCCATGCATGCGTATGCCACTCACCTGTTTGTGTTTTTTCTGCAACTCGAAGCTTGCCCTCATCAAGAAGCGCAAGTGTGTCATAGACCGCCTGTCGGTGCGCCGTATCTTGAAGCTTCGTCCGCTCGATGTAAGCCGCTTCGATGTGTTGTTTTAACTGCTCTGGTTCCATGGTACCAAACATGACTACATCGTAGTCTCTTGCGAAGCGGTCACAGGGGCTTGTTCGGCAGAAGGAAGCGCCTCATCGTCGCGCAAGGCTCGCTCAAGCTGCTCGTCAGAGATGTCTATGAAATTGCCCTCCCAGCGCGAGACGACCACCGTAGCCAAGCAGTTTCCAATCACATTGATCATCGTCCGCGCCATGTCCATGACGGCATCGACACCCAGAATCAAGGTAATCCCTTCAAGTGGAAGATTATAACTCGCTAAGGTGCCTGCCAAAATCACCAACGATGCACGCGAAACACCAGCGACACCTTTGCTGGTAAGCATGAGTGTCAAAAGCATAGTGATCTGTTGACCGATGCTTAGCTCTACTCCCGCAGCCTGTGCAACAAACATTGCCGCAAAGGAAAGATACAAGGTGCTGCCGTCAAGGTTAAAGCTGTACCCGAGGGGAAGCACAAACGCCACCACAGGTCGAGGAACTCCCAAACGCTCAAGCACTTCCATGGCCCTGGGCAATGCCGCCTCGCTGGAACTGGTTGAAAAAGCAATCACAGCGGGCTCTTTCACAGCCCTTACAAACTTACGAAGAGGCACCCGAAACCAAAGTGCCACAGGAAATAATACGCCAAAGACAAACACGGCGAGCGCCAGATATAGCGTCAACACCAGCTTGGCGAGATTCCACAATACTTCAAAACCGCTATGCCCAATCACGTAGGCTATCGCGGCGCCTACGCCGATAGGAGCATACCGCATGATGATGTTGGTAAACTTAAACATGACTTCCGCCACCAACTGGCAAAAGTCCACCACGGGACGAGCACGCGGCCCCACCATGCCAATGGACAACGCAAACAAAATGCTAAACACCACAATTTGCAGCACTTCATTTTCCGCAAGTGCCTGCACCACAGACGTTGGCACGGTGTGCAATAGCACCTGGTCCCATGTATGTGGCGCAGCCACTACAACATCTTCCGGCCCTGGAGGCGGAAGCGTCACCCCTGCGCCTGGCTTAAAAATGTTCACAATGACCAGGCCCACAACAAGAGCCAACGTGGTCACAACTTCAAAATAGACAATCGCACGCAGGCCCATGCGCCCTACTGCTTTGGGATGACCCACGCCAGCGACACCAGCTACCAAAGTCGTAAAAATAAGAGGCGCAATGATCATTTTGATCATGCGCAAGAACAAATCACTGAACGGCCTTACGTATTCAGCATACTGAGGGCCATACTGACTAATTACGGCACCTGCTGCTAAGCCAATTGCCAATCCAATGAAGATTTGGACCGTCAGCGAAATACGTGGCTTTTTCTCGTCAGAAACTGAAGACATGAGATCAACAACGTGAAGAACCCTTATAGAACGGCCGGCGCAGAAATACTAGTGGCTTAGTAATAAACGAAAGATGCCTAAAAAGCGGGATGAATCAGGCGAACCAGCTCAAAACATAATGCCGAAACTGCTGCAGATGCCGGGATAGTCAGAAGCCAAGCCCAAACGATATTGGCAGCCACACCCCATTTGATGCCAGACAAGTTATTGGTGGCTCCCACACCGATGATAGATCCTGTAATGGTGTGAGTCGTTGATACAGGCACGCCACTTTGTGTGGCCAAGAATAATGTAAATGCACCTGCTGTTTCTGCGCAAAAGCCACCCATGGGTTTGAGCTTGGTGATTTTCATGCCCATGGTACGAACGATTCGCCATCCGCCCATCGCAGTACCAATCCCCATCGCCACATGGCATGCAAGAATGATCCAAATTGTTTCAGGGTTGGTTAATGACAATCTCGTCCCGGAATGCATCCATCCTGCCGCCACAAGCAACGCGATAATGATCCCCATGGTTTTCTGTGCGTCATTGCCGCCGTGCCCCAGAGAATAAAGCGCCGCAGAGAGAAGCTGCCCCCTTCGAAACACACCATCCACGCTCCCAGGCCGCCACCTGCGAAACAGCCAATAGACGAGCACCATGAGAAAAAATCCCAACACCATGCCTATGAGCGGCGCAAGGGGAATAAACTTAATGGTTTTCCACACCTTATCCCACTGCAACACATCAAAGCCAGCATAGGTCACTCCCGCGCCGCCAACTCCCCCGATCAAGGCGTGAGATGAGCTTGTAGGCAATCCCCATTTCCATGTGAGCAAATCCCAGACGATGGCCCCCACAAGGCCCGTCAAAACAACATACATAAACGCCGGCTCACTCGGTGTCACCGTCACAATCTTCGCGACGGTATCTGCAACTTCTGGAGCAAACACAAACATCGCAATGAAGTTAAAAAACGCTGCCCATGCGACCGCAAACCGCGGCGAAAGCACACGCGTAGAAACGACCGTGGCGATTGAGTTAGCCGCATCGTGAAAGCCATTGATCACATCGAATGCAAGCGCAATGGCAATCGTCACTATGACCAAAACGGTGGTTTCCATGAGTACTTGTGTGCGCTAAAGGTGTTCGAGAACGATGCCTTCAATAATGTTGGCGACATCCTCACACGCGTCAATTGCGTTCTCTAGAGTTTCGTAAATCTCGCGCCATTTGATAACCGCAATGGCATCTTTTTCTTCCCGAAACAATTGTGCCAACGACTTAGCGTAGATGGAATCGCCTTGCTTCTCATAAAGCTTGACGTGCTCACATTCCTGCAAAATTGCATCCGCATTCTTCAGGCTACGCAATCCCCGCACGGCTCTTTCGATAGACTCAGCTGCGGAAACTATATTTAAACAGGATTCGGCCAACCGTGGAGCCGGTGTCTGCATCTCATAAAGGCGTATTCTGCCAAACACTGCGTCAATGAAATCGACAACGTCATCTAACCCTGAAATAAGTCTATGGATATCGTTACGTTCCAGTGGGGTGATAAATGTTTTATGAAGCGCTTCGATACATTGATGGGTGATAACGTCTGCTTTGTTTTCAATTTGACGTAACCCTTTGGGGTTAGCCGTGGCAAATCCCTCTTCCTGGATAGAACGCAACAAATGCTGGCTTGCCTGCACCAATAGCTGCGCATGTTGCTCGAAGAAGTCGAAAAAACTAGTTTCTTTAGGAAGGAAACGTCGCAGCATACTGCCTCCGGCGCACACTTAGCATTAAGTGCTCAGCAGGGTCCAAGGGATTTATAAACTGCTAAAAAAGAAGCTGATCTCTGCCTGGGCCGTCTCAGGGCCATCCGAGCCATGGACTGCGTTTTCGCCCACATTAGAGCCGTACGCCTTGCGAATGGTATTCGGCTCCGCTTTGGCAGGATCCGTAGCTCCCATTAAATCACGGTAACGCTGAATGGCATTATCGCCCTCCAATGCACTCACCACGACAGGCCCACGCGTCATAAAGGCAACCAATTCACCAAAGAATGGCCTTTCTCGATGTATCTCATAAAACTGTTCTGCTTGCGGCCGAGTCATGTGAATCATCCGCATGGCTTTAATTTCAAGTCCCGCTTTTTCGATCATCGCAATGATGCCGCCCACGTGGTGTTGTTCGACTGCGTCGGGTTTGATGATGCTCAAGGTTCGTTCAATTGTCATTGATTACTCCATCCTTAACTAAAGCAACGACTTCAGCGTGCTTCCCATATCCGAAGGCGTAGGAGCCATGGTGACGCCTGCTTCCTTCAAAGCTCGAATTTTGTCAGCTGCGGTACCTTTGCCACCAGAGATGATGGCCCCTGCATGTCCCATGCGTTTGCCGGGAGGTGCGGTGGTGCCAGCGATAAAGCCCACAATAGGCTTGGTGAAGTGCTCTCGGATGTATTCTGCAGCGCGCTCTTCTGCAACACCACCAATTTCGCCGATTAAAATTACGGCATCGGTGTCAGGATCTTCTTTGAATTTCGCTAACACATCGACAAAATCTGTTCCATTGACCGGATCGCCCCCAATGCCCACGCATGTGCTTTGACCAATGCCAAGCGCAGTCAGCTGGCCCACCGCTTCGTAGGTTAATGTTCCGCTACGCGAGACAACGCCTACTCGGCCTGGCTTATGAATGTGCCCTGGCATGATGCCAATTTTGCACATACCAGGAGTGATCACACCTGGACAGTTTGGCCCAATCAGCCGGCTTGTGGATTGCGCATCCAAAACACGTCGAACGCGCAGCATGTCTTTAACAGGAATGCCTTCGGTGATTGCCACCACCAGTTGTACGCCCGCATCCACTGCCTCTAAGATGGCATCCGCTGCAAAGGGTGGCGGCACAAACACACACGCCGCGTTCGCCCCGGTTTCGCGAACCGCTCTCGCCACCGTATTGAATACAGGCACCTTGCCTTCGAAACGTTCACCTTCTTTACCTGGAGTCACTCCAGCCACAAGCTGGGTTCCATACTGGAGCATTTGCCCGGCATGAAACGCCCCCGCATTGCCTGTGATGCCCTGCACTAACACTTTAGTGGTATTATCAACAAAAATCGCCATAACTATGCACAACCCTTAACGAAATTGACAATGCGCTCTGCACCCTCTGCCATGGTAGCCACCGGTGTAATCGCTAACTTGGATTCCAGAAGTAGCCGATGCCCTTCTTCGACATTGGTGCCTTCAAGCCTCACTACCACAGGCACCTTCAAGCCGACCTCTTTACTCGCTGCAATCACCCCTTGAGCAATCACATCACACTTCATGATCCCGCCAAAGATATTCACGAAAATGCCTTTGACTTCGGGTGAACGCAAAATGATCGAAAATGCCTTGGTCACAGCTTCTTGAGAAGCTCCTCCTCCTACATCCAAAAAATTGGCAGGCTCACCACCGTAATACTTGATGATGTCCATCGTAGCCATCGCCAAGCCTGCGCCATTGACCAAGCAGCCGATGTCGCCCTCTAGCTGCACATAACTCAACCCAGCCTCTTTCGCCTCTGTTTCAACCGGATTTTCCTCGCTTGGATCCCGCAAATTCGCCCATTCCGGATGACGGTACTCAGCGCTGTCGTCTAAGTTGATCTTGCCGTCCAACGCAATCACGCTTCCTGCCTTGGTAAGGATCAATGGATTCACTTCTACAAGTGAGCAATCCTGTGTTTCAAACAGCCTCGATAACCCCGAAAGCACTTCTCCAAACGCTTTGGCCGCAGTTTTTTCCAAGCCCAGGCCATAGGCCAATTCCCGCATTTGATAGGGCATGAGTCCAACCGTTGGATCAATATACGTACGTTGGATTTTCTCTGGCTGAGAAGCAGCGACTTCTTCGATATCCATCCCACCTTCTGTCGATGCGATAATCGCCACACGTCGTTTTTCGCGATCCACCACGAGCGCCACATAAAGCTCCCGTGCGATATCAAGCCCCTGCTCCACGAGCAAACGCTCCACCACCTTGCCCTGAGGACCTGTTTGATGCGTGACAAGCGTCTTTCCTAAAAGCTCTTTTGCAGCGTTAGTTGCGGCATCCACTCCTTTGACAACTTTGACTCCGCCTGCTTTGCCCCGCCCTCCTGCATGAATCTGTGCCTTGATAACCACCGTTTCTGAGCCGGTGCGAGTGATAATCTGTTTAGCTGCCTGAGCTGCCTCTTCTACACTAAATGCAGGCAAGCCCTCAGGAACAGGAATGCTCTGTTCCCGAAACAGTGCTTTGGCTTGATATTCGTGAATATTCATGGGCGGTTATAGCTTCTGTGCGGCAGCGATCAATTCTTGTACCGCAGCGACACTTTTATCCAACATGGTTTTTTCGTTCGCACTAAGTTTTATCTCAACGACCCTTTCGACACCCTTGCCTCCCAACACCACAGGAACACCAAGGTAGACATCGTTATATCCATACTCTCCCTTTAACAGCGCAGCGGCTGGCAATAACCTTTTCTGATCTTTAAGATAGCTTTCTGCCATCGCAATCGCCCCTGCCGCAGGCGCAAAATACGCGCTTGTGCCCATAAGCTTAACAATCTCACCGCCACCCATACGTGTACGCTCGACAATCGCATTAAGCGTATCCGCATGAACAAGCTGTTCTGCAGGCACTCCATTGATGGTGCAGTAGCTCAAACAAGGCACCATGGTGTCGCCATGTCCACCAAGCACCAAGGTTTTAACTTCCTTGACGCTAACCTTGGCGGCATCCGCCAAAAAACATTGGAACCGAGCGCTATCCAGCGCACCCGCCATTCCAACGACACGTTCCCGCCCAAATCCCGTCACCTTATTCATTTCGTACACCATGGCATCGAGCGGATTGGAAATCACAATCACAAACGCATGAGGCGCATGTGTTTTGATACCTTGGGCCACATCACGAATGATCTTCAAGTTGATGGACAAAAGATCGTCACGGCTCATCCCGGGCTTACGCGGCACACCCGCTGTGACAATCACAACATCTGAGCCCTGGATGTCAGCATAGTTCGACGTGCCGGTCACCTTGGCATCAAAGCCATCCAACGCTCCGGCTTGCATGAGATCAAGCGCCTTACCACGTGCGAGGCCTTCTTTTTCAGGGATATCAAGCAACACCACATCCCCAAGCTCCCGCCGAGCTAGAAGTGACGCAAGCTCTCCACCAATATTGCCAGCTCCAATAAGTGATATTTTCTTACGACCAGTCATAATTAATCTCCCATATGCCGAATCATGGCATCCCCGAACTCAGAGCACTTAACTTCGGTGGCACCTTTCATCAGCCGTGCAAAATCATACGTAACCGTCTTGGCACCAATAGCGCCATCCATGCCTTGGATGATGAGATCAGCAGCTTCGCTCCATCCCATGTACCTGAACATCATTTCGCCACTCAGAATCACCGAACCCGGATTCACCTTATCTTGATTGGCATATTTGGGTGCAGTCCCATGGGTCGCTTCGAAGATGGCGTGTCCGGTGTCGTAATTGATGTTTCCCCCAGGGGCGATGCCGATCCCACCCACCTGTGCAGCAAGCGCATCCGAAAGATAGTCGCCATTAAGGTTCATGGTGGCAATGACATCAAATTCCGAGGGCCTCGTGAGCACTTGCTGAAGCGCGATGTCTGCAATGGCGTCCTTAATAAGGACACGGCCTTTTTCAAGTGCGCTTGCCTGTTCCCGGTTAGCCTCTGCCTCGCCTTTTTCCTTTTGCGTGCGCTCCCATTGCGACCAGGTATACGTATGTTCGCCAAACTCACGTTCCGCTAAGGCATATCCCCAATTTCGAAATGCACCTTCGGTGTATTTCATAATGTTACCCTTGTGCACCATGGTGACACTTTGACGCTTAGCCTCCACTGCATAGCGAATCGCCGCTCGAACCAAACGCTCGGTGCCTTCGCGGGAAACAGGCTTAATGCCGATACCTGAAGTTTCAGGAAATCGAATTTTCGAATACCGATCAGGAAACGTTTCTTTGAGAAACGCAAGAACCTTCTTTGCCTCTATGGAGCCTTGCTCAAACTCGACCCCTGCATAAATATCTTCCGTATTCTCCCGGAAAATCACCATATCCACGCGCTCAGGCGAAAGCACAGGCGAAGGCGCTCCTTTAAACCACCGCACAGGACGCAGACATACATACAGATCCAAAAGCTGACGTAACGCAACGTTGAGAGAGCGAAACCCTTCCCCAATGGGAGTCGTAAGCGGCCCTTTGATTCCAACCAGATATTCTCGAAATGCCTCAATAGTGGCATCCGGCAGCCATGTATCGAATCGCTCAAACGCTTTTTGACCGGCATAGACCTCCCACCAGGCGACGCGGCGCTTTCCTCGATACGCTTTGTCGACCGCAGCATCCATCACCCGCTGAGCAGCACGCCAAATGTCCGGGCCTGTTCCATCTCCCTCAATAAAAGGCACGATGGGCTGATCCGGCACCTGAAGTTTCCCATTCGCGCCTTTGCGAATCGGCAGCCCTGAACTCGGTTTAGAATGCTCTTCGCCCATTCGAATGATCCCTTCTGATGTGGTGGCGGCTTATAGCACATCCCACCGCAAAGGGGGGCGTTAAACCGTGGTTTTTTCTCGACCCCTACCAGGGGAGGGATTCGCCGTTGCTATGCCAAAATCCGCCGCTGGTTTCGAGACGCAGGGCATCCAGCCTTGCAAGCATCCCTTCAACGGCTGCCGGTGGATCGATATTGCCCTGATACTCCGTCATATCCGTCCGAACAAATCCCGGATGCAAAAGCGCCACGGCCACTGCCCGGTTCTTAAGATCACAGGCCAACGAAACCCCAGCCATATTAACAGCGGCTTTGGACATGCGGTAGCCGTAATAGCCCCCTGAACTGTTGTCGGTAATAGAGCCCATGCGACTGGTCACTATGCCTATCTTGGCACCTTGAACCAGATGCGGAAGCATTCCTCGCGTCAGCCTCAGAGGTCCCAATGCATTAATCTCAAACTGCAAACGGAGCTCATTAAAATCCAATGTATCTAATGTGTCTGTGCGGAGAATGCCCGCGTTGTGGATCAATAAATCCACCTTGAGCCCATGAAGCCGCGCTTGAACCTCTTGCTCCACGCTGTCTTGGGAGACATCAATGCCCGCCTCTACCCTTATGTCCAACGCCCCAAGCTCATCACTCGTATGGCGACAAAGCGCGACCACGTTATCCCCACGCGCATGCAGGGCGTTACAAAACTCAAGGCCCAGCCCCCGGTTCGCGCCCGAAACCACCGCCGTTAGAACCTGTCGTTGCCGATACATGAGACCAGTATAACGAAAGCCTCCTGCCACGAACAGCTCTTTACGGAGAAGATCTTAACTTAGGCACGTGGATGGTGGCGCGTATGCATCTGACGTAAATGATCTGCTCTTAGATGTGTGTAAATTTGCGTAGTGGTGATATCTGCATGTCCAAGCAGGGTTTGCACCACACGAAGATCCGCGCCATTCTCCAGCAAATGCGTGGCAAACGAATGACGCAACGTATGAGGCGAAACCTCCCTATGGATGCCTGCGCTTCGAAGGTGATGGCGAATGCGATACCACCATGCAATGCGAGTCATCCTCTTGCCGCGGGACGTAACGAACACCGCATTTTCTTCAGGCTTTGCCCAACGTGGCCTGAGTTCGGATAGATAGCGGCCTAAAAGCTCGCGCGCCGGGATGCCCAAAGGGATGAGCCGTTGCTTGCCGCCCTTACCATCTGCACGCAAATAGCCGCTTTCCAATTGCAAGGCGCTAAGACGCAACGTGACCAACTCTGACACCCGTAACCCGGCCGCATACATCGTATACAGCATGGTTGCGTCACGCAGACCCAAGGGTTTGCGTTGATCCGGAGCCGACAAAAGCCTGGCAACTTCTTCGACGCTCAACACCCCCGGCAGCTTTCGTCCCAGCTTAGGCGCTTCAATTAATAGCGCCGGATCTTCAGAGAGCACACGCTCTGCCACGAGGAAACGAAAAAAGCCTCGCAACGCAGACAATGTACGCGCTTGGGATCGCGCGCTGAGCCCCTGCTGCTGTGACAGCATGAGTAAAAACCCTGCCACATCAGCGGTCTTTAGTGTTTTCACCTGCTTGACGCGGGGGCCCAAGTACGCACAAAACCTTCCCAAATCATGTGCGTAGGCCTCCAGGGTCGATGCGCTCAGCCCGCGCTCAACCCGAAGATGATCGAGGTACCGGTCCAACCAATCCACGACTTAGTCTAGCCTTAATCCGCAAAAGCCTAAAAATATTGATCAAATGAGATATAGAAACTCAGTGGTGAGTATTCCCGGACAAGCTCCCCATTTCGAATGAGGCCATCGGTCTTACGGGTCAGAGGCACGGCAACGTCCAGGGCGAGCACGCCGGGCTGGATCCCACCATAGTCGAACAAGAAATGGATCCCTGCGCCCACCTCCGCCGCCCCTACCCAGGGCTGCCCATCAACCGATTGGTAAAGCAGTCCTGTGCCAGCAAACCATGCAAGCTGAATTTCACGCAGCCAGGCAAGGTGTAAGAGATTCCACGCCATGTCTGAAAACGCAGTCCAACGGTGTTCCATCACCACAAAGCCTCGAGCATCGCCTAGCAACTCATCGGGTTGAAAAGCGCGTAATAGAAATCGGCCTCCTAGGGCTTGCCGATCGGCATCCAAAACGGGATTGACTGTTCCAGCCACGCCGCCCACCAATACGATAGCCTGCTTTAGACCTATAGGAAGCGTCAGGTTCCCACGTACACCCGTACTGAGTGTTGTCCCAAAACCACCCTCATCTTTAGAGACGCCACTCAAACTCACCGAAGCCCCTAACGATCCTCCTTGACGTGGATCGATCAGATAGCTGCGTGTACTCATGGAAGCTCCAGTCGTCACGGTGCCACGCCAACCACCTTGCTCTTCATCGGAAAAATTACTGTGCAGGCGAGAAAACCCCACGCCTGCATGGGCCGTAGCCACTCTGCGATTGTTGTGAACCTTCGGCCCAAAACTATGCTCATAACGCACTGCCCCGCCTGTAGAGGCCGGATCGGTGCCCAAATAAAAGCCGATAGCTTCGTCTATGTTGTAACGTTTACGCAGGGCAAAATCGACAAAGCCTTGAACCCGAAAATCAGGCAAAAGGACATTCAACGAAAACGCTTGCAAAATCGGCGGACGCCAAGGGTGAGTCGTGGCATCGTCTGCGCGAGGGTGTCCATCCGCAATCGCAGAACTCTGTGACAAGCGTTGTTGGGGATCAAGTTCCGCGTCCTTTAAAGGCGCACCACTGTATAATTCCAAGGTACCTTTCTGGGTCTCTCCGTTCCAGGTTCCCCACACTTCTGCTCCAGCCTCGTCCGTCACCTTCACTTGCACAGGCTCCGGACGCACCGCACCTTCACGTAAGATGGTCACGCGATGCACATACCTGCCATTGGGACCCTTGCGAGATTCCAGTTTTCCCAAACGGTAGTTGACGGGTCGCAAAGGTTGAGTAAGCCAAATACCCAGATGTTTGCTTTGCTCGGGAATCACCTCTTTGAGTGCGCTAGGAATGCTATGCTGCTTATCCAACGCAAGACTTCCAAAGCGCTGTGCCTGCGCGTTGGACATCACTAAACGAGCGCTTTGAAGCACACGTGCCCCATGGGCCCACGGCACTTTCGCATGCACCGGATCATCCCGAAAAGGGCTCAACTCCTCTGCACCAAAATACACTTGCTCAAATGCCACCTGAGGTGCATATAGAAGCTGATCCACCGCGGGGTGAAACCCTGCAAAGCCGATCAAATCTGCAGGCCGTTCTGTTTTCATACGATGACGTGCCTGATGGATTTCGTTAAGGAGCGATGCTCGCAGCTCGGCGCTCCAGCCGCGGTTCAGAGGGTGTTCCAGAGCGTTTGACCACTCCTGGATGGCGTGTTTAAACAATTCCTGCCGCAAAGCCCGACGGTGAAACGCAAGCGCCTCTTCGATAGGAAAGATTTCAAACAATCTATCTGAAACCAAGACGACGCCTGGCGCACTTGCAACGAGCTCAGTGCGGGATGGAATTTCAACTACATCCCACTGTGCCGGCCTACCGAAGCCCGCACTCTGAAGAGTCCCGCACACGCCCGCAAGCACGTCACGGACGTAACCAGGCGTGTCAACACGCACCACATCTTTCAACCCCTCTTCGCCCGGGGCATGGGGTGATGGCGGACGATACATCGGATGCGCTGAAATGAACCGCAACGTACACTCTTTGGCCTGTTCGATACGCTGGTACATGTGCTCCGCGACCAGCACAGGCACATAGTCTCCTACCGAAGATAGTGCGGCTCGATGCTTGAATATCTGCGATCCCGCGTAAATCGCATCCGATGCCGCGGTGTGAATTCTAAGTTCATGGGTTGCATCAGATTGAAATGCGCCCTTTTCGTCCAACACCAAGGGATACCAAGGGGCCGCCAAGGACATCTGCCCATTGGCATGCCCTAAACGCCCAAATCGCGCAGGGAGTTGCAAGCTAAACTTAAGATAAAGTCTCACCTTGCGTGGTTGTTCTGAAGGTGTCACAGGCACGTACATCTCAGCACCTGCCTTATCGACACCCAGCGGGCTTCCTGCGCGCTCGGCCCGCCACGACACGCGTACACGGCGTCCTTCAAGCAACACTTTTTTAAGGCCAAAATGCCCTAAATCAACCTCTCCCGGATAGATCCAGCGCGAACTGATTTCATCCATGTTCGAGGGCGCATGCTCCAACCGCTTCGGATAGACCCACAAACGAATGAAGTCTTGCCCCGCTGCCACCTCAAGCTCAATTTCCGTGCTGGCCTCGATGTATCCGCGGTCAGTATCCATAGTGGCCCGTACGCGGTATCTGAGTGCTACAGAAGCCTGCGCGAGAGCGGGCCACAGCCCCACAGCCATCCCTAACACCATCACCACGGCACCCTGTTTCAACAGTCGTACGGTCATGGCACGCCACGCACCACGCCGACATGCGAGATCTTGGAATACCTGGTTAATTGCCTCACAATCTCTGACCAATCTGACAAAACGATGTACTATCCATAGTAGCTGGCTAAGGCATATGGGTCGAATAGTTGGATACATGGCACGCGCCGCCGGACCTTGGAGTCAAATGCTTGAAAACGAGCCTTTGCAAGCCACAGTGGTCCCGCTTAAGACATCCCCCTATGGATGGGGCGTTGGCTTTTATCAAGGCGACGAGATTCTTCACATCAAGCGTCCATACACAGAAGAAGCACAGTTTGACTGGCGCAACATTGCGGCAAACATTTCCTCAGATTGCATCGTCGCGCACGTACGCGAGCCAAGCGTTGGCACATTTCGCTCTGAAAACACTCACCCTTTTCGCATGCGACAATGGTTGTTTGCGCATACGGGCGCTATCTCGGGATTCACAGAGGTTCGAAGTAAACTGATCCAGTCTCTTCCCGATTTTTTGCAACGCAATATCCGTGGGGACACCGATAGCGAAGTCTTCTTTCATATGATCTTGGCGGAACTCTTTGCCGAAGGACACCTTGAGGCACGTGACCCTGACCCCGCTATCGTCCGAGCAGCGATTGGTTCAGCTATTCAAAACCTAAACGCCGTCGTTCCGTCATCGCCTCCCCATGTTTTCACTCTTGTGCTGAGCAATGGACGGCAAATGCATGCCTTGCGCCACGGCCCTGATGTGGCCTACATACAACGCGAAGTTAAACGTCTTGGAAAAACCTCTTCGTTACACGGCGAGCCTGCGGGCCCCGATTATACCCTCGTCGTGTGCGATCTTAACGAAATTCCAGCAGACTATTCCCCGGTCCCCGATCGTCATGTGCTTACCATTGACCGCGATTTACGTGTATCGTTACACCCGCTTTAATGGAGCCTCTGACTAAACTCAACGTTCACCCTCTTGCCATCGCCTTGCTTGATCTCGCCCATCGCAAGGTGACGGGTAGCCTTACGCTCGCAGGCCGTTCCATTGTCCTGCGACAAGGCGCTGTCTCTCATATCGAAGCCATTGAAGGCGATTTGTCTTTCGAGCGCTTTCTGGAACAAACTGACTACTTAAGCGCCGAACGGCTTTGGCGCATCCGAAAACAAGCCAACGAATATCAACTGCATTTTGAAGATGCCATCGCCAAACACAGCGACCTTCAAATGTTAATCAAATCTGTTCGGCGTTCCATCTGGCTTGATCGGCTCAGAGACAGCTTGGACCTTACATGGGAGGCACCTGTCGATAGCCTGCCCTTCCTTCCTTATGCTCCTCCATCCATTATCAGCCACCGTGCGAGTCTCGTGTTTTTGTTGCTCGACGCGCTCGCTTTACGAGCACAACATGCCGATGACATCGGTCAATTCGTCATGCACCATATTCAGTGGACGGAAACGCCCATCCTTTCGCAAGCCAAGCTATGGGCTCAACTTGAACAGCTGGATCCAAACATAACGGTCACAGATATTCTTTATCAACGACCCGCGTATGCACCTAAATTGGCAGCGCTTATTCAAGCAGGTCAACTGGAGCTGCGCCCCCCCTCGTCCTATCCTGTAGCACCCTCGCCCAGCCGACCGGCTGCCCTATCTTCAGCGCTTCATACTGAAGAGTCCCCGAAGAACACTCCTGCCAGTGCTGTAACAACAACGCAGAGCCTTCCAACTCCACCTCACTCGGCTTTTCCCCTTTCCTTTGCGCACTCTTCTGTGGACCCCGAGGAGTACGACTTGGTTTTACGGCCGCTCGGCCCTGTAACCCATGAGTTAAATGATCCCCTTGAACCTGTAGAGCGTGAACTTAACAATTCCAACAAGACTCCAAAACAACGTGCCGAATTATGGTGCCGAGCTGCAACGATTTGGCAAGAACAGCTAGTCACGCGAACAGAAGCGTTTCGCTGTTATCGGGAGGCCTTAGCCGCTGACCCTCATAATCCTCTTGCAAGTCATGCTGTAATTACCTTAGCTGACGTGCTCGGCGAGCATCAGTTAGCACTCACTTACGCCAAGGCCGCCGTTCGGAACGGAACGGGTGACACGCGTCTAAAAGCGCTGCGCTCCCTCACAAAATATGCACTCCGCATACATGCTCTTGAAGAAGCGTTGGAAGGATCCGCTCAACTCGTCCGTTCACCTGGAGCACAATCTGAAGATTTCGAGCTCGCGGCACGAGTGTATGCAGAGGCTGGTACAGTGGATCATGTACGCGAACTCTCAGATGCCGTATCCCATGCTGCCCATGGATGGATTCAGCATCACCCCAGCCGAGCCCTTGCGCTGCTGTCCTGGGGGTTTCGGTTGTGTCCCACTTCTGAGCGTTTGACGCTCGAATACTGCGCATTGCTTTGCGACAGCAATCGTGAGGCCGCGGTTCCTATTGTGAATGAGTGGCACCAGCGCACGCTTGCAGACCCAACCTATACGGTCACCCCTTTGGAGCGGGACCATTCCCTGGGACGTCAGGTGTTTACTGCTCAAGCCCAACTTTCTCCTAAAGCAGCTTCTGAACAATTGAACAAGCTTTTGGAACTGTGGCCGCTTTTTGCCGACAGCCCGCCATTTCTCTACGTCATCGCGAATCTCTCAAGTCAGACTGGCAACTGGCATCTCATGCATAAAGCCGCTGATGCATGGTATCAGCTTACACCTCTGGATTCAGCAGCATCGGTGCTGCGTCTCGTGGCAGCCTGCAAGATAGATACTAACGAAAACATCCTGAAAGCCGCAAACGATGTTTTGATAACCCCTTTGCTTCATCCGACCGCCATCGCTTCGCTAGAGACCGCGTTACGAAAACTTATCGAATCTAAAGACGCCTCCCTTGCCATCGAACTTACACAACGCATGTTAGAAAACATTGGAGTTCACCGGATTCGCAATCTTGGCGATCAAGGCATCCTTTCTGCCATGACTTCTCTTGCTTACCAACAGGGAGCACACCGATTGCTACTGACACTCCATGACCAGGAAGCCTGGAACGCCAGTCCACCCACACGACAGCTGCACCTGCAGGCAATCACAGACTTATACCGAGAGACCGGGCAACGCGGTGCCGAAGCGCGAAGCTTACTTCGTCGTATTGCCATCAACAACAGCGACAGAGCGGCGCATGCTTTACTGTTTGACCTCTATGCAAGCACCGGCCGGACAGAGCAACTCAAAACCTTATGGCAAACACGTATCGCACAAGCCTCTACCAAACGAGAGCGCTGGCGCTGCTTACTGGATCTTGCAACACTTGCGTATTATCGAGAAACCAATGCGCAAGCAGCTTACGGCTATCTTCAACAGATCGCAAACGACCGTGTCCCCGAAGGTGTCTTTGCTGCCGCCGATGCCTTGATCGTTCTTAAAGAGCCGCGACGCGCCATCGACATTTTACTTCAGACTAAATTTGAGGATGACACCAATACGGTTGAATCCCATAAAAAAGCGGCTTCCATCGCTGAACTCCATCTTTCTGACGTAGATCTTGCGTTAGATATTATTGCCAATGGTGTTCTAATGACGGGAAACAGCTCTCTTTTGCCAACCTTGGAACGCATCGCTCTTACGGGAAATAAACTTGCCCAGGTGAAAGCTGTCTACGATGAGCTTGCACGACAGGCGCTAGGGACGCACAGTCGAAGAGCCATCTTCTATCGTGCAGCCCGATTTTTCGAGTTATCAGGTGATGGTAACCTTGCCCTCGATACGTATGTGTTAGCGTTCGAACAAAAACCGCTTAATGGTGTTATCTTACGCGCCATCCATCGACTGGGCGCACAAACCTCCCCCGCCATCGTCGCATCAGCCTATCAGTTACTTAGCAAACACAGCCCTCATGAAAAAGAGCGTCTCTGGGCGCTAACACAAGCTTCTACGCTCACACACGCGGGCGCCGAGCGCTCTTCCCGTCCACGCAGTGTTACCCCTGCATATTCCGAATCCATGAACCTTGCTCTCAGTAGCCCTCCACAGGAACACGCCGAAAGACACATCACCACGCTCGATCAACTTGATCCCGTAGGTCCTCTTGTCGAGCTACTGCAAACGGACCCGTCAGACATTGGAGCACTTCGATCGATTCATCGGCTGGGCTCATCGAATTGGTCTCCCTTGTGGCAAGTGGTGACGGAGATTCTATCCGTCTTCGATCCTCAAACGCATGTTCCTTCGGGATCGAATGACCATGGGTTGCTTGACCCAGACCGTATCGACCGACTGATCCACGCCAGAACAGACCTGCAAGGCCTTGCCATTCTTGAACGGATTTGGTTAGGAGCCAACCCTCGCTTTCGGAAGACTTTGTCACAGGCAGGACTCCGTGAAAGCGACAGGCTATCACCCTTGGAAGCGCCTATTGCTCTAAGCCGCGCCTATATGAACGCCAACCGAATACTCGGAACCGCGTACCCATTGTTATACAGTCATAAAGGAAGCGATGCTGAACTTGGCGTGTATGCCACCCATCCGCCTTCCTTAATCATTGGACCACACTTGGAGCTCGACGAAGCCTCACTGAATTTCCGATTGGGCAGTGCGTTAGAGCTGTCACGACCCGGACAAGTTCTTATGGCCACGCTAAGCCCTAACGAAGGCGAAGCGTTGCTTGAAGGGATCGTTGCAGCGTTTGGCGATACACGACAGCGTCCACCCAATAAGCACGCAGCTTTAATCGGCGCTGAGCTATGGGAAGTCATGCCCAAGCGAGATCAAGACTGGATCCGCAAACAACTGGCCATCTTAAAGGAAATTCCCGCTTATCCTGCACTACGCCATCACATCTTTGCATCGGCGGCTAAAGCCGGGACGATTGTTTGCGGCAACCTAAACACTGCCATCACAAACTTCCATTACCTTGATCCATCTCTTGCTGAAGTAGCTATTGATACAGAGGCTGGGTTTATCGAAGGCTGCCAGCGTTCCATGCTGCTGAAGGAACTACTCCAGTTTGCGACCTCAGAGCCGTATTTATCGGTTCGGTCGGCTCACGCTATGGACAAACCCGCTGACCACAACATGCAGCCACTTCAGGATTTGGACTGAGCTTGCAATAGCGACAGTCCGCCGGCTGATCGATGCCAATCGGTTTACATAGACTTGTCGATGGCGCTTCCGCAGCATCACAAAACCCAGGAATTTCTAGATCATCCCCAGAAAGATGATCCACTAACACAAAGCGGGAAACCTTAATCGACCAAGCCCACGTATTAACCTCAATGTCGTTACCGCCCGTAGTCACTCCAAATGCGGTGACCCGCGCCGTCATGTTAAATCCATCTGAGTCAATAACGATCTGATCCAATGCTTCCACATACTGCCCAGGAATAATTTCGAGTGCACCCGTCTGTACCGATATCTGCCCTTGGGTCGTTGAGGGAACGAATGTGCTTTCTCCGGCACTAATGGTGTACGGGTTAGCCAGTCCTCCAGGAAGTGCCAAAGGAGATCCTCCGGGTCCCACAAGTTCAACCTCTGCCCCCGTGACCATAACACCATTCATGTCAGCACGGGGCGGAGCCACTGAACTGCGATTCAACAACTGGTTTTGATACAACGGATAAACTACGTAAGCACTTGTAGGTTCATACGATTGTGCCAGCGCGGTATCCAACGTACCACTAAAAAACCTGATACCATCGGGATCCACCACGCAATCATCGGTCGGCAAGATGTTTGCCTTAATAAAAACATCGGAATTCTCATCTGTGCAAGCGCCTAACAACGCCAAACACACCAGACCCATGTTAAATCCCATCCGAACCGTCATTGCGGCACCTTCATCGTCTAAGCCCCCACCATGGGTTAAGTGTACGTAGTCAAACCAGGAATGCCAATTTCTCGGTCAAGGTAAGAATTTACCCTACCCATAAGCCAACCCTCAGGGCTAACTCAGCAATTGCTGAAGCTTTTCCACTGACAACGGAACCACGTCAACCTTCCCTGGAGCACCGGGAACCACGTAATGGAGGGTTTCACCCGAACGTTTCTTATCAGAGCTCAAAAACTGAAACATTTCAGCACGTTTGAGCCAAGGCGCCACGTCCGTCGGTAGCCCCAAACTCCTTAAAAGCCTTTCCAAACGAAGCGCCTCCTCTTTTTGCATCATTCCGAGCCGAACCCCCACACGCGCCGATGCAACCATCCCAAGGGAGACCGCCTCACCATGCCGAATCCCCTCGAAACGCTCATAGGCCTCAATCGCATGCCCGATGGTATGACCCAAGTTTAATACCCTTCGAAGCCCGGACTCTTGTTCGTCCTCTTTAACCACGCGCGCCTTGAGAGCCACTGCCCTTTCAATCGCCTCACTAAGAACGTCCACGTGATTAGCCAGCAGCGCATCGACGTTCTGTTCCAAAAATTGCACTGCAGAATCTCCTTCAATCCATGCAGCCTTGATCACCTCTGCAAGCCCTGAGCGGTATTCATCCATGGGCAACGAACGCAGGTGCTCCAGATCACAACACACAAACCGCGGTTGGTAAAACGTACCAATGAGGTTTTTCCCTTGGGGCCGGTCAAACCCGGTCTTTCCACCCACCGAACTGTCTACCATACTGAGCAACGTCGTGGGCACATGCCCAAGCTCAATGCCCCGGAGCAGGCTCGATGCCGCAAACCCCGCTAAATCGCCCACAACACCACCACCCACTCCCACTACGATGTCGCTTCGACTGACACCGCCTTCAAGCGCAGCATTCCAAATTTGCTCTACATTTTGCAGGGTTTTGTGAGCTTCTCCAGGAGGCAGCACCACATCGATCACGCGATGACCTGAAGCTTTCAAACATGCCAAAAGCGGCTTGCCTGCAATAGGTTCAACATTCATATCGCTCACCATGACAACGGTATGCTCACCGCGACCTTGTTCAACCATGTGTTCGACGACGTCTTTTAGACCTGTCCCGATCCACACACTGTAGCTTCGCACACCAAGCGGCACTGCCACGCATCTCAACGACGCAAACCGCTCTATTTGGGTTACAAGAACGTCAGTCCCTTGGCCCTTTGTTTCAATCGAGGCATGGCATTCCGCATAACTTGCTGCACGCGAGGTTTTGAGTTGCGATAAGACCTCTACGGCATTGCCACCCTTCAACAATGGTCTAGAGGTATCCATCGCCACCCTGCGTGAAAGCTCATCCACCGGAGCCGTCAACGTGATGAGCAGCGTTTCCTTCAACAGCTTCTTTCGCGTCTCTGTTCGTAAGGCTGCCCCTCCACCCAAGGCGATCACCTTTGGGGCAGTTTCCTCTATTACGTCGGACACCATATGGGCTTCAACGTCTCGAAAGGCATCTTCACCACGCTCGCTAAACCACCGCTCAATTGTCAGTCCGGTACGCGACGCGATCATGTCATCCATGTCCACGCATGCTCTTCCCATGCGCTCCGCAAGCGCCCGCGCAAGCGTGCTCTTGCCACTTCCCATGAGCCCCGAGAGCACCACGTGCCGGTCTTTAGGCGCTACTGTCATATGCCTTTGATAAAAAGGGCGCGCGTCCTTGGCAAGCCCTTTTTTATCTACAGTCGCAATGCCTGATTTCGGTTAACGATGCGTGGCGTCAGAAAGATCAAGAGCTCACTACGCTCATCTCTGACACGGCGACGCTGAAATAGGACGCCAAGGATCGGAATATCTCCAAAAAACGGTACCTGATCCACGTTATGGCCCGTATTGCGCGAGTAGATACCACCAATAACTGCGGTATTGCCATCATCCAAAAGCAGATCCGTTTCCGCCTCGCGCTTTAAGATAGCCGGATCACCACGCGAACCGGTCCGAGTAAAATCAGGCTCATCACGGGTCACTTTGACATGCATGGCTACCGAGCCGTCGCTGGTCACATGAGGCCGCACCTGAAGCTGCAGCTTCGCTTCCTGAAACGCGGTTTGCACCCCCTGCGCGCTGACCTGCGAATACGGAATCAATGTACCTTGCGCAATATGTGCCTGATGGTTGTCCAACGTGAGAATCCGTGGAGAACTGACAATACGCACCACACCATTTGCCTCAGCTGCACTGAGCCTTACGTTGATATTCACATTGCCATCGACACTACCAAAACTCATACCCAACGCACCACCCTGACCGTCACCCACCGTTGCAGGCAAGTTGACGGCATAGTTAGGCGTAGGCACAACGGCCGTAAACGGCGATAGCCCTTGCGTCGGAGATGAGCCAGGCAAGTAGTTACCACCTGCTGCCGTCACATCGGAAGGAAACGCAAGCCCTGTAGGATTACCTGTAGCCGACGTCATCGCCACATCTCCACCCCACTGGATACCCACATCTTTGCTGTACTGACTCGTGGCCTCGACAATCCGCGCTTCCACGAGAACCTGAGGCGTTTGCGTATCCAAACTCCGCACAAGAGCCTCAACCTCTTCCAAGTTCTCCACCAAATCCCGAACCACCAACACGTTGGTACGCGCATCCACAGACACGCTTCCCCGCGTGCTCAAAAGCTCCGTAATTCGCGGCTGAAGATCCCCCGCCGTCGCATAACTGACAGGAATGAGACGCGTTTCAAGCGGCGCAAGTTGTTCACGTTGCTTGCTTCGCGCAAGCGCCATCTCCGCCTCTTTCTCCAGCGTCGTGAGTGGCGCTACTCGAATAATATTGCCTCGACGCACCATCCCAAGCCCCTTGGACTGCAAGATAAGCTCCAACGCCTGATCCCAGGGCACATCGCGCATTCGAATAGTCACAGAACCCGTCACATCGTCGCTGGTAATGACATTGACGCCACCAACTTCCGCAAGCAGCCGCAAAATGTTGTGAATGTCCGCATCTTTGAAATCCAAATCGATGCGACGCCCGGTATAACTGTTCGGCGCACCCGCTTTGGTTTGCATTGGCAAAGGAAACACAAACCCCGCTGCCTCATCGGCATCAATCTCTTTGCCTTCAGAATCCACCAGACCAGGCTCGGTGCCGATCGCACGCGAACGCCTCTGCGAACGCGCTTGATCATCCGAAGGCGCAAACAACCACACAATACGCTTTCCTTCACGAATTGCAGTCGCCGTGCCAAGACTCTCGCGATCCGCTTCCACGATGGCGCGCCCTCGATCTGTCCGCACTCGGATGGCACGTACGATAGAATCTCGCTCGCCCTGGATCTCCCGGGGCACATTGCTTGCCACACCTGCTCCTGGCAACTCCAAACGCGAGGGTTCGCTCAAGCTCGTAATGACGCGAAACTCCGCCGGCTTACTCAATTCAACCACGATTCGTTCCCGACCATCCCGTCGCTCCAAATGCACATCTTGAATCTGCACAGGACCTGAAGTTTCGTTACCAGCCACTGGACCGGTTGATTTACGCGACGAAGTTTTTAAAGGCTCAAGCCGTACGACAATCTTCGAAGCATCCGCCCGCGCATGATACGTCACCGCTTGACGTGTCGTGACGTTGATTTTAACTCCCTGCGCGGTAGAGCTGCTGCTCGTATCAAGCACAAGTCCGGAATTTCCTTGCACACGCACACCGTCTTGCGCAAGCAACGTCCCGTTGACTTCAATTGCAACGACCGTCCCCTCGCGAAACGATTTGACGGTATACGTCGGAACTTTGAAATTGCCCTGAATCACAATATCCGCATGCTGGCCGTCACTTTTTGCCACCACCGTGACTGGCTGTTTGGGAGACGCTTTGGGCGTTGGCCTACCCTCGGTATAAGCCACGGAGCTCAACCCCATTAATATTGCAAAGCAGATACACACACGCCCTGTCCGCATCGAGACTCCTCTGTCTGATAAAAAAGCTGTACCAATGATCGAATGCTGGCCGTTACAAAGGCAAATAAACGACTTACACCCACACCCATCAAACGACACGAAACGCTGTGTTACCAAAAGAATTTTACAGCCACGATGAATTTTAGACGCACTACATACGCCCAGAATTACTGAGTCCGAGCGCCTTCGTCACCCAGAGATAACACACGCGTAAGAGGCGGCTGATTGGGTGCCATGGGGTTATCGCGCGTAAGCACAATCTGCCCTGGTTGCCCGATTTTGGGATCTTCTCCGCGGACCCGAGAGACGCGCCAGTTAAGCATCAACGGAGGACTGTCGGAATCCACCTGAAGCACTTCAGGACGCCCCACAAAATCACCACGTTTGACAACATAACCCACACCCGTCGGATCCACGATCAGTGCACGCGGATCAGGAACACCACTGATGATGGCCGTCACCTTCATTTGATCAAGCCCGATGGAGGACATAACCACCTCACGCTGAGGAGAGTCCGTCAACTGTGCTTTAAAAATCTGGGCAAACGTCCGAAAGGGATCGCGGTTTTCTTCGGTCTCCACAAACACTTCATCGGGGTACTCAGGCTGAGTTTTCTCGGCCAACGGCGTAGTGGTGGTGCCGGGTGCTGTCGTAGCCGCTGGCGTTGCTGCGATGTTGGAAGCCCCACCGTCGCTGCCGCCACAGCCCACACCAAGGCATACCAACGCAGCTCCCACAGAAACATAGAGCACAGAACTCATCATGGCGTGCCAGCGTTGCCTCATGGGCTCCCTCCAGCAGGTGCCCCGCCTTGCGCAGCCGGCGCTTCACCTTCTCCCGGAAGACGTCGAAACGTTGTCGCTAACACATCGACTCGCAATATCACTTCATCTTGCGTCGAGACAGGCTCTCCTAACCGGATGTTTTCCATATTGATGGCACGCTCAAGCCTACCGATGTGATAGAAAAATTTGGCCAGTTGATGAAAGCGTCCACTCAACCGAAGTGACACAGGCACGCGCGTGTAATATTCCGCCTGCTCCTCGGGTCGCGGTTCAACCAACAGAATCTTCAAGCCGCTAAGCTCAGCCACACGGTTAAGATCTTGCAAAAAGGCAGGCATCTCTGCACTTTGCGGCAGCCGTCGTAGGTTTTCTTTGTCGAGCGCCTCTCGCAAAGCGAGTTGATCACGCAAGGTGACATATTCTTTGCGTTGCTCCTCGGCAACCTGCAAATCCTTACCCAACACTTCCTGTTTTTTCTCAGCCTCGCCGATCGAACTAGACAGGCCCATGTACAGCACGAAATAAAACATCACGCTGACAAACACGAGAATGCCAACCAGAACGCCAATCTTGGCTCCGACAGGTAGCTTGGAAAAGCCTTTAGCGTCTAAGCCCATTAGTACCGCACCTTACATGTGACATCGAAAGCAATCATGCGCGAATCACCACTGGAAGTTTGCGAGGCCTCGCTTTTTTGGAGCGTGACTTCTTCAAAGTATTCACTGATCGCTAACCGCCTCAAAAACTCCGCGATGTCTTCGTTGGACTTCCCTTCTCCTACGATGTGGCACTCGCGGTCCTCTTCTTGGAAGGACTTCAGCCACAGCCGCCGCGGATCCCAGTTGGGAGAAAATCCCGCCAACGGGTTATCTTCTCGTAGCTTAGCCAACCGCTCAGCATTAACCGTGGGCTGCCCACCCACACTTAAGACGCGCGCAAGCTCAAGCATGATATTGGTCGGGCCCTGTTGTGCTTTTTCAAGATCATTAACGACAGTTTCTAGCCGCTTGCTCTTTTCCACCTTGGCTTTGACGGCATCCAAATCGGCACTCTGCTGTTTAAGCTCGTCGATTTTTCTTGAAAGTTCCCCGTTTCCCGCTTCGAGTTCCTCCAATTGATTACGCGACATCAAATAGGTCACGAGGAGCAATACGCACCACAGCACGCAGCCCCCTATATAAATAGCACCCCACAGCTGGTTACTTCCCCCAGCGGAGAGTTGGCGTTCGGTACGGGGTAAGAGGTTAATCCGAATCATTTTTCGCGCTCTTTCCGTAGCGCAAGGCCACATGCCACGGCTGCTTGCGTCGCCCTCATCCGAAGCTCTGTAAGATCCACCGTTTTGGGATCAGGCACTGCCAGCTGCAACGGATCGAGCAGTTCCACAGGAACTTGCGAGCCTTGCGCAATCGCGTCAAGCAACGGTCGCACATTGGAAGCACCCCCAGACACATAAATCTTATCGATAGAACGATCCCCACTGGTCGCAATGTAAAAATCCAAAGACCGTTGAATCTCACCTGCAAAACCGACTGCACCGTCGCGCACAATGTCTGCCACTTGCGGGGGAGTCGGCTGTGCGCTGTATCCACATTTGAACGCTTCGGCCTCGTCATAGCTCACCCCAAGACGCCGCTGAATTTCCGCAGTGATCGCATTGCCTCCACTGGTGATATCTCGAGTAAATGCCGTTACTCCGTTGGCAATCATGTTCAACGTCGCGATTGACGCCCCTAAATGTAAAAGCGCGATGGTCTGTCCCGCAGGAAAGCCACCATATGCAGCTTCAAAGCAGTTTTGCACCGTAAACGCATCCAGATCCACCACACGAGGCCGTAAACGCGCCTCAAAGGCCAAGTTGGTCAAATCCCCAATTTCCTCGCGCTTGGCTGCCACGAGCAACACTTCCATTTGCCCGGAGTCCGGCCGTTCTTGCAACACTTGATAGTCGATTTGCACATCGGCAATGTCAAAGGGAATGTACTGCTCTGCCTCCCAATTGATCTGTTGAGCGAGCTCTTCTGCCGTCATCAGTGGGATCACAATTTTCTTGATGATGACACTGTGTCCACTGATACGCAGAGCCACGTCACGCCGTCGGGCTTTATGAAAAAGCTTGTTCAAGCCTTCCACAATGACCCCTGCATTCATCACATGGCCATCGACAATCGTCTGCGGAGGCAAAGGGTGATAGCCAAACCGCACCAACGAGCGTGCCCCCGCTCGACCTTCTTTGATCTCGCACACCTTGATCGAGCTAGAGCCGATATCAACGCCGACGAGATTTTTCCCTTCCCCCATGGGTGGCTATTTCACTCCTCTTCACCAAAGACACGCTTGGCATCTGCCAAACTCAAGCCCAAAGCTTCAAGGATTTTTCGCTTTGTGTCCATTCGGCAGCCATACCCCTTCTCGATACGGTCCACCGTTAATACAGAAAGATTTGCCCGACGGGCCAATTCTGCTTTAGAAACCATGCGTTCAATGCGTATACGCCGCACATTGTTCTCTTTTTTGGGGAGCGGCTTGCTCCGCGGCGCCGGCTTTGGAGCGTCAGCTGCTTTTGCCGCTGGCTCAGGCGCAGAGGAACTGTCATGGGAAGCTTTGGGATTATTCATGATATGTGGGATAAACCATGGCTAGCAACATGACACCCCCCGAGTTATGGCGTCCCCATTCCCCAGGTCAAGAATAATTGTTAATTATACGATAATTGTGTCTAACTTACACTTAATTGAATCAATTTTACTGAAAAATTCCACCTAAAATGCAATTAAAGCCTCTCCTCTTTCTTGGGGAAGCAATTTCAGTCCGCCCCAACGACAGAAAACTCCCACGGAGGTTGATCCTTTGCTATGAACGCCCATACTTGACGCCCATGTCCAGAGCTTTCGCATCACGAGGGATTCTTTTAGTCAGCGCATTGTCAGGTGTTATCCTATGGGGAACACCGCATCGTGCATCGGCCGACAAACACCATGAAGTACGCTCCGGCCAAACGCTTTCCACCATCGCACGTCGCTACCACGTCAGTGTCAGCGCGCTGGCTTCTGCGAACGGCCTCACTTCCGAAACCCTTCTCAAACAGGGCACGACGCTTCGTGTTCCTGCACGCGGACAAAAGATCAATGCAAAACGTCCTCAAGGACGGCAAAGCGCTATTAATCTCTATCGTGTTTGCACCAAAGAACGTCTACGCTTGCGTGTGCTCGATGAGCAAGGACGTGCCCGAAAAGCCGCACGCACCCAGCTGGCGCGTTTGCTCCGGCCTCGTGGCTCTAAACGCACCCATCTCCCACATCCTCGGCTGCTCCAGTTGTTAAGCCGCGTATCCACCCACTTTGACGGACGAACACTCGTTGTGATCAGCGGCTACCGCACACCGGGCAATCGGACGTCAAAAACCAGCAAACATACCCAAGGGCGTGCCATTGATTTTAAGATCGAAGGCATCTCCAACCGGGTCTTGCGCGACTATTTGCGCACCTTGCCCAACGTAGGCGTGGGATATTACCCGCGCAGTTCGTTTGTGCACTTGGATGTGCGTGCTAAGCCTGCCTATTGGGTGGACTGGGCTGGACCGGGCGAAGCGCCCATTTTCGAAAAGCGTCGTCAAGCACGAGACACGGAAGTTGAAAGCAACGGCGCGGAGGACGATGCCATCGAGCTTGAATCTTCAGAATCTGAAATTCAACCGCCCTCTCAGGACTCTGACGACGCGCTCCGTGGCACAAAGACTGTGGCTCAAGAAGAACGGGACGACCGCAATCACGCGTCGGACTCGTCGCTCCTGCGCGAAATTCCTGATTCCGATCGTGCTCCCGCTCCCGTGGACGCTCCTTAGCGATCCTCGTCGTCGGTCGCGCCGTCGTCCGCTTCACACTGCCCATCGGAGTCGTCTGCATCCTCTTCGATGCCACCATCGATACACGTATTTTTCGCTTCATCGGGGGCATGGGGAGGCTGAGGTTGAGGGCCGCCAACGCACCCTGCCCCGCACGCCACAACGAGGTAGCCCACTGCTAAGAGCAACCGCCCGACATACCGTCGATAGTACTGGTGTGGAAAACACATCCTCATGGCACGCATTAAGTATGCACAGGTTATGCCAACTGTGAATGCCTTAAATCGTTCCAAAATCATTCAAGTTTTTGAAGACCCAGTCCGCGCCATGGCACACTTTGGCACATTTTGCGTCCTTTAAACCGGAAACAATCGCCCTGACCTGATTCAGGAGGAGGCATGTCCTAAGCAATCCCGTGACTTTTGAGACGGCGGTAAAACGTGCGGCGGGGCATACCGAGCGCACGCGCTGCGGCAGCACGGTTCCATTGATGCGCGCTTAGCGCATTCAACATGCGTAGCCGTTCTTGTCCATCGTAGGCCTCTTCATCGGCTGGCAAAAGCACCATTTGCATCGCGGACTCGGTCGGCTTTGTAAGATCAGGAAAGCTGATGTCCTTTGCCTCAATCACACTGCCGTGTGCCAAAATGCATGCATTTAATAACACATGCTCAAGCTGACGCACGTTGCCTGGCCAATCAAAACGCCTGAGCGCATCCAACGCCTCATGCGATAAGCGTTTGTGTTTGTTTGCATCGCCCGCAGCCTGTTTTGCCAAAAAGTGTTCGCATAAGAGCGGGATGTCTTCTTTGCGGTTTCTAAGTGCAGGCACCGAAATCTCAATGACATTCAAACGGTAAAACAAGTCCTCACGAAACCGACCTTCTTGAACCAGTTGACGCAGATGTTGCTGAGACGCCGTAATAATACGCACGTCCACATGTTCCTCACGCTCACTGCCCACAGGGCTGTACGTGCCATTTTGAAGCACCCTAAGAAGATTTGCTTGCATACGAGGTGGCATGTCAGCGATTTCATCAAGAAAAAGCGTCCCGCCTGCAGCCTGCGCCAGCACACCACGCCGATCCCGATCCGCTCCCGTAAATGATCCTTTGACGTGACCAAAGAGTTCACTCTCCAACAAACCCTCAGACAATGCCCCACAATTGACTGCTACAAATGGCGCTTGCCTTTGTGCGGACTCATGAATGGCACGCGCCACAAGTTCCTTGCCTACGCCGCTTTCGCCATACACCACTACTGGCACGCGGGATCCCGCCACACGCTCGATGCGTTCAAGCACGTGTCTCAGGGCGGTGCTTTGGCCCACCATGCCATACGAGTTAATGTTGGAACTCAACTTGCCGTGGCTGCCTTGGAGCTCACGTTGGGCCTGCAGAAGCTCCTCGGTACGTAAATCCAGCATCCGCGTTTGCGCTTGATGCGCCTTTGCCAACGCAGCATTGGCATCTTCGAGTTCTGTGGTTCTGGCCCTTAGTGCCTCAAGCATGCGTGTTTTTTCAATGGCCAGTGCCGCTTGGTCAGCAAATGCAATCAAGAGTTCAAGATCATGATCGTGAAAACGACCACGCCGAGAACGGTGCTCCAGGTACAAGACGCCTAGCACCCCTGAGGTCCCTTGGATAGGTACGCACGCCACAGAGCGAAGCATCAAGTTGTGCACAGAGCGGTATTCGCTGAGCCGCGCATCGCCGGCAGCATCCGTCGTAACAATCGGGGTATTGTCAATGAACACCGCTTCGGCAATGGAACGACTCAACGCACCATCGGACGCTGCACCCAAGGCACGCGCCGTGTGGGTTTCCAATTGGCCATGTGCATTGGCCAGAACCACAAAACCTCGTTCTGCGCGAAAAAAACTAATAGCGCCGTCTGTAATGCGTTCAAGCAACCGATCCAAGCGTTCTTCACTTACCAAACGCCGAACAATATCTAACAAATGGGTGATGCGATCACGCTCAATCATGTCTTTTTGAGAAATCTCGATTTCTTGCATGGTTCGCCCTTTTAGTTGAGTTGCGCGTTCGTAGTTCGCCTTGATCTCCCGTTTCCATGTGTCTGCCCAAAATGTATCTTGGGAGTCCTGCGGTAACCCGTTCGCAATTTCGCAGAGCACATCATGCGCTTCACGTAGATACGCATAGGCCTGCATCGGTTGTTTTACATAGACCTGAGCCAACGCGGCAGACGCGCGCCACATCAGATCCCGATCGGCTCGTGTTTTGGCTTCCGCCAACGCCTGCTCCAACGAAGCTGCGGCTTGCTCGGCATGCCCCAACTTGACCTGACAAAAGCCCTCCAAGACAGCAAAACGTGAACGCACATCCTCGGAATACACTTCATCAAGAACACATGCCGCAGCCTTAAGATGTGTTTCACACGCTGCCAAATCACTGGGGATTTGATACACTAGCGCCGACTCAACCGCATCCAAATGTGTTTCAGCCACTTCGCGTTGTTGCCCCAACGACGCATACAACGCAATTGCGTCATCGTAGTCCTTAAACCCATCCGCCTGGTGCTCGTGACGAACGTTAATATCTGCCATGAGCGCTTGGGCTTGAGCCTGAACGCGCTTAATCCCCAGCCGCACGGCGTCTTTCATGACATCTTCAATTTGGTTACGCGCTTGCTCATACCGACCCGTTGCCACATGCAAATGCGCCAAATTGGCACGTGCCATTAAGTCCGAAGACAATTTACCTGCGCGTTTGGCGGACGTGATGGCGACGGCATAGTGGTGTTCCGCCTTGGCATAGTGACCTCGCAACACTTCAATCACACCAAGATTCAAAGAAAAAAGCGCAATACTTCCGATGTCTTCCAACTGACGCGCCAGCTTCAAGCTACTTGCATAGAGCTCATACGCTGCGTTGAAATCACCGCTTCTGTGTTTTGCAATGGCCATGTAATTGAGCACATTGGCTTCGTCTGCTTTACGATCGTGCCTCTGCGCAAGCCCAAGCGCACGCTCATAACAGTGCGCTGCTTGATCGGGCTGTCCAAGATACTCATGCGCCATGCCCGAAGAAGTCAAAAGTTCGATACAGGCCGGATCATCGGAGCCAGTGCATGCTAACCCTTCTTCTGTGACATGCAGTGCTTGGGTGTAGTTACCCAGATTGAGATAGGCTTTCGCCCGCTCTTTGAACCAAAGGCTTCTATCCGATGTTCCCAAAGGTAGGCCCATGGCTTCAAGTTCTTCCAACGATGCCGCAAAGTCGCCTTGAGCGGCTTTGACACGGCCAAGCATCAGCCTGGCATGCGCTTTTCGTTCAGTAGACACTGCATGATCACTAAGCACACTTTGTAAAATGCTCACACTCTTTTCGTATTCCCCAAGCGCCTGGTACAGTTCAACCAATTGCAACGTGATTGTATGCCGCTCCTCGCCTTTCACATAAGGCAACCATTCCATGTACCATCGGGCCACCTGAGAGATGGCGCCCGCCTTAAGTCCTCGTTCGCATGCAGCAGGCACATGCATGGCCATGAGTGTCGTTTTGCCACTTGAAAGCGCAAGCCACGCACGCTGCTCCAAAGAGAATGCAGTTGCATCAGGACGCTCTAATAGCTCCGCGGCCAGATGATGTTGACTCTCGCCGCTCGCCGTCGTTTTGACGATTTGGCTCAGCGCTTCATGGCTCAACACAACATCTGCGCCCTGGCGCTGAACCACATGCACGCGCTCAAGCTCAGTTAACCCTGGCAACAACGTATCGCTGCTTCGTTGCGTTTGCTCAGAAGCAGACGTAGGCGGTGGTATCTGCAGCATACATTTTGGAAAGCTACCGCCCGCTAAGACAAGAGCTTGCACAAGCGTCTGCGCTTCTGGACTGAGCTCTTTATAAAGCGCCAGGTGTCTGGCGCGAACAGCGTCGCTAATTTCACACAAACGAACATCGCTGGCTGACAATGCCCCGCGGTCACTTAAACGTGCCAATAAGGCCAACGTCTGCGCCGGATGCCCTTGAGTGCGCTGCCAAATTGCCCGATGCACAGAGTCATCTACGCTCCCAAGCGCTGCATCGGTCAACTGATGCACTTGTGCTGGCCCTAGCGCCTCAAGTGTGACATGCGTGTCAAACGCTAATTCTTCCGGCAACACACGGCCTGTGGCCACCACCGCAAGCGCACCCTTTGCATTGCCGTAAAGTAATGCACGTAACCATTCCAGCATCCCTACTTGAGCACGGTCAAGATTGTCGATTAAGAGCGCGAACGGCATGCGACGAGCAAGTTCGTCCATGTCTTTCGCCAAACGAGCGAAATTTGCATCTTCGCCTGAATCACGCATCGACTGCGACATGTCTTGCGACGAATTGTCCTGCAGCCACATCCTGGTTTGTTGGGCCAGCGATTCCATCGCGCCCATGGCATCATGGCTCCGCACGTCCACGTGAAGCACAAAGATCCCCGACAACTGCAAACGCCATCGAAGCTGCGTCAACAACGCGCTCTTTCCCATGCCATCCTCTGCTGCGATCCACGCACTCCATGGCTCACGTTCTTTTTTTGTATGCCGCAGATGACGTTGCACGCGTAACTCCAAATCCGTCACGTTCGCTTCGTCACCACGCAGCATCGGGGGCACAAAGACCTGATAAGCACGCTCTTTTTTTAGGGAAGGCGCAATCGCCTCCAATGCTGCAGCAAACTCTGAAGCCGCAGCCGTTCGCTTTGACGGCTCAGGACAAAGCGCACGGGATGCCACCTCCAACGCACGCGCACTCGTTGCGTCGGCAAGCTCGGAAGCTCTCTTGAAAGGGGCGTGTCCTGTCAACGCATACCACAGCGTTGCCCCAAGCCCATAGACATCGCTTTGTGTCGTGGGACTTTCTCCTTTCAACAACTCTGGCGCCATAAACGCCGGTGTCCCGCCACGCAACGAACCTCCAGCATGATAGCCTGCCAATCCAAAATCAATCAGCCACGGGTTACCTCTGCCGTCCAAGATAATATTGTTAGGCTTGATGTCGCCATGCACCATACCTGCGCGATGCACCGAGGCAAGAATGTGCGCGAGCTGCACCATGCACTCAAGCACATCCACACCATGCACATGGTTGCCGTCAATTGCCTCTTTAAGGGTGAGCCCTTCAATATAGGTGCGTACAAAAAATGGCTGTCTGTGATCATGCGCACGCCCGTTTTCAGCTGGCATCAATCCAAAATCGAGCACCCGCGCCACACCAGGAACCGCCAACCCTGAAAGCATTTGAAACTCTCGGCTCAGCGCGTGTTCGAGCCAAGGCTTGGCCTCTATACTGAGTGCCTTTAACGCCACTTCGATTCCTGCCACCCGGTCGAGCGCTAAATACACCGCGCCCCCTCCCCCTTGCCCAAGCAAACATTGCAATTGGTAGCGTTGAGGAAGCTTCACCGTATAAGATTAGCACACCTGGCTCACTCCTGCACAACCTGAGCCACTGTGTGCCAAAATGAGCCAATCATGCTTTATTTTCGAGGTTTTGGCGCTCGATGAGGCTCGGTAGGGCGGCGAAGAGGGCGCGGGGGCTCAGGCTCTGAACGCATTTCACCCAAGTCCACCGAAAGCGCATCGGGGCCAAACTCCAACGTTAAACTGTTCTTATCGGTTGCGATGTTGCCTAAGGGCTCCGAGAGCATCCGAATATCTTCCAATAAGGAGTCGTCATCAAAGTGATCCACCACGCCCTGCCGCGAACCCAAGTCCATGGGATCCTCTTCAAGCATGAGATTGGCAACGCTTGCATCGGGAAGCGTCAGCTCTTCTTGCAAAGGAAGCCATGCACGAATGGCATTCATATACGCTTTCAGACCATGACTTCCCACCAACCAACCTTGACTGACTGCGACAGTTTCAAGCGCAAGAGCTAACGCCGTCGCATTTTCTGTACGCTTGAGACGCTCTTTGGCCAGCGCCTTGAGCACAACCGCTTCAAGACTTGCGGGATAATCGACCACTACCGTGGATGGCAACGCCACTTCTTGTTCTACCGCCGCTGTCATCATTTCCAAATCGGTCCCAGAGAATGCGCGACAATGTGTGGTGAGTTCGTATAAGACCACCCCCAGCGCAAACACGTCTGCGCGGCCATCAAGCTTGCGCCCTTGGATTTGTTCGGGCGACATGTACCCATGCGTGCCGGTAATAACCCCTGAGCCCGTTCCAAGGCCTTCTGTGGTCTGCGCCACGCCAAAGTCCAACACTTTGACATGACCTGTACTTCCCACCATGAGGTTATCGGGCGTTACATCACGATGCACCACTTCCGTGATGCCAGAACCTGGATGCTGGAAGTTGTGTGCGTAGCCTAAGACATCTGCCGCTTGAATGATGATGCCGCACGCCACAGGGTAAGGAATTGGAAGCCTTGCTTGGGCGGACGCTTGCACGATCTGGGATACACTGTAGCCACGTACATACTCCATGGCGATATACCATTGGCCTTCGGCCCTGCCGAACTCGTACACCTGCGGCAAGCCCGGATGGTCCAAAAGGCTAAGTAGCAGCGCTTCATTTTTAAACAGCCTTAACACCCGTTCATTGTCCGCTAAATGACGAAAGAGCCGCTTGACTACCACCGGCCGCATAAACCCGGAGCGGCCACGCTGCACCGCCAAAAAGACCTCGGCCATCCCCCCTGTAGCCACCTTGTGATGCAGTTCATAGCGCCCAAATAGCGTTGCGTTCATAATGGCTACCTTATCCCGTCAATCCACCCAAATGCGAAGATTTTTATCAGAAGCGCCTCAAAATAGTTTCCGCAATCCTTCGCCTGTCATAGAAATTCACAGGCCATGAAGCAAGTGCTCAAAGGACAAACTGTAGTGATTACTGGCGCAGGCCGCGGCATTGGCCTTGCTCAAGCCAATTATTGCGCAGGCCTTGGAGCCAATGTCGTCATCGTCGACTCGGGGGCCGAGATGGATGGCACGGGCTCCGATGCCTTGCTTGCACCGAAAGTAGCTCGTGACATTGGCCGCCAGGGCGGCGTCGCATTCCCCTGCGCGTTGGACGTTCGTGCCGAAGGAGCCTGTGCCGAAGTGATTGACCTATGCGTACGCAGGTTTGAAAAAATCGATGCGATTGTTCTTAACGCAGGCATTCATACCGAAACACCCTTGCGGCATATGCACTCAGAGCACCTAAGGACGTCGCTCGAATACATACAGGCCGCCTACACTTGGACCACCCATGCCATTGACCATTGGTGGGACAGTAATCAGTCCGGCGCATTGCTTCTCACCACGTCATCACGCGCTTGGTACGGCCAAGCACACCAGGCGCATCTTAGCACCATCGATGCAAGCATTGTCGCATTGGTCAAAAGCGCTGCACTTGAGCTTCGCCACAAGCCGATTCGAATCAATGCCATTGCACCCTGTGCCCTGAGTCGCCAAACAGAGCACACGCCCGAGTTTCGTCGTGTCGGTATGGATGCAATGAGCCCCGAACACATTGCGCCTGTCGCAGCGTTTTTGATTTCACCGCTGGCAAAAGACATCCACGGCGAAGTCCTTGCTGTCACAGGCCACCGCATTTACAGCTTCCAGACGCTGCAAACCCCAGGGGTGTTTACCACCCACGGCATCTCTGAGCTCTCCGACCTTGAGCCCTTGGTGCAAAAAGCCCTTCGTTCATCCTAGTCTCTTCTGTCTAACCACCTGGCCTTGAGGCGCGTTATTTGGCACCGCCCTAACCCGAAACGACGTCCTTTAGCTCAGCCTCGGGATTTGCTTGGCTTAAAAAAATCTGCTATATGATGCCGGAGCAGCGCCGCTCAAGGTGCTGCCTTTGGTAGAGGAGCCTCGTCCATGCGTAGTCTATTGTTAATTCCGTGCGTCTCTGTGATGGCACTCACTGTTGGAGCATGCAGCGCTGAGCTAGAGCCTGGCAGCTTAAACACTGGGATGGCTCGAGCCGGAGCGTTGTTAGGCCAAGACCTCAACATCACTACGAATACGACGCTGCATGACGTGCAGGAGTGGGACAATATCACCGTGTCCAATAACGCGGTCCTTTCAGTCACCAACTATGACGGCACGCTGGGAACCACCACGGGCACCCTCTTATTGAGGGCACGCGAGTCGATCACCATCGAGGCTGGCTCAAGCATCGTCGCTACGGGTGCGGGGTTTCGAGGCGCCATGGTCAAAGAAAGCAACGGTGAAGGAACCGGTTTCGGCGGCAAAGGCGATAACGATGCAGGTGGTGGCGCAGGCCATGGTGGTGGGGGCGATGGCGGGACCACCAATAACGATTGCGATTCTAACTCGGGCGTTCCGGGCATCGCTTACGGCAGCAGCGCGATTACGAATGTGACGAAAGGATCCGGGGGTGGCTCCGGCCATCATAACAATTTTGGCGCAGGCGGCAACGGTGGCGGTGCCATCGTGATCAGCGCACCTACGGTGACCATCGCGGGGGATGTGATTGCGAACGGCGCTGCGGGCGTTGGAGGAAGCGCCAACGATTGTGGCGGTGGCGGTGCAGGTGGATCTGTAACTATCGTCGCAGACTCCCTTACGTGTTCAGGGTTATTGAGAGTTCTTGGAGGAGCAGGAGGCACCAACGTCGCCGGTGGCATCCACGACGATGGCGGCGGTGGTGGAGGCGGATGGCTCAAGATCAGCGCGCCGAGCGTGGGCGCATGTGTCACCACGGCGGCCACGGTGGCAACGGGCGGGGCCTCCGGCGCATGTCCTGGCGAAAAAGGAACCAATGGGCAAAGCGCCATCACCACGGGTGGGTTGGCTGATTATTGCGGCAATGGAACGGTGGAAGCTTGGGAAGGCTGTGATCATGGTGGAACTCCCACGGCAGATTGTGACAGCGACTGTAAGATTGTCACCGATAGCGCGACGCCATGTTCGTTTGGTTCGCAGTGTGCTTCTGGTTTTTGCAGCGGCGATCAAATTACTCCTGGGGTTTGCACCTCGTGTGAAGACACAGAGCCTGGCGCTGGACAAGATGACGGATGCGATCCAAGCACTCCGATCTGTGACGACTCTTCCACACCGGTCTGTGTGGCCTGTTTAGATGATGCGTCTCAAACCGCAACGGACACAGGCTGTGCTGATCCCGATAAGTATTGCGACGTGACCGGGACGCCGGTGTGTGTACTGGGGTGCGCTGACAGTGCAACAGGCACTGGCACGGACCAAGATTGCACCGATCCCAATCGTCACTGCGATGAAAGTGGATCAAACCCGATCTGTGTTGCGCCCGCATGTGTGGATGATGAGGAGGGAGATACCGCGGATACGGCGTGTACAGCAGATCCCGAGTTCTACTGTGATCAAAGTCCGGCGGTTTCGAACCCCCTATGCGTGGACGGCTGTGAGAACAGCGAGGTAGGCACAGGGGGGTTGGATTCGGGCTGCACGCAAGCCGGTGGCTCTGGCTTATTAAACGCATGCGATATCGACGATGCCAACAGCAATCCCGTTTGTGTGGACTGTACGGAGACCGCCGATTGCGATGGCGATGATTTCTGCAATACGGAAACCAAGAGCTGTGCCGAGGGTTGCAGTGGTGATCCGGACTGTACGGACACGCCTGCCACGCCCGTGTGTGATCTTGATCAGGGCCTATGCGTCGAGTGTCTGGACAATGCGGATTGTACGGAGCCCTCCACACCCTTGTGCATCAGCACAGAGTGCGTAGCCGATGACGATGAGGATGGCGTGCCCGACGATATTGAATGTCCCGGTGGTAGTAACTGCCCGGACAGTGACGGTGATGGCACCCCCGACAACGAAGACGCCGATTCAGATAACGACGGCGAAAACGACGGTGTCGAGTGCAGCAATCCGCAAGATGGATGCACCGATACGGATGGAGACGGCTTACCGGATTACGTGGAATCCGATGACATCGACACCGATGGCGATGGCCATGTCGATGAAGACGATGCCGATGACGATAACGATGGGACACCGACAGACGATGAGTGCCCTGGTGGCATGCCCTGCCCCGACTCAGACGGCGATGGCATTCCCGATTATTTGGATGCAGCCAGCTCCGGTCCGGATGCGGGCGATTCCGATGGGGATGGGTTAGCGGATGATGTTGAATGCCCCAATGGGTTTCCATGTCCTGACTCGGATGGTGACGGCATTCCAGACTACTTCGAAGCAAACGCTCCTCTTCCCGATGCTGGTGTGCCCGATGCCAGCGTGCCAGATGGAGGAAATCCCAACGACGCCGGTACGGGTTCAGGAACACCAGGAATTGCAGGCGGAGCCGGTTGCGCTGTGCAGCAGACGCATTCAAACACAGGCGTGCTAGGGCTTTTGATGCTGCTCGGAGTGTTGGTTTATCGCCGGAAACTTACTGTGTGAGGCGAGTTCATCCCGGACCATTGCCGGTTGCGGTACGTATGCACACGTGCACTCGGTAGTTTTGTGGGTCTCAGGGTTGTTCAGCGGCGTTAGGCGTTGTTTGCGCGTATTTTAAAGTATGGCATAACCTGGGATGCTGTTTGATAGCAGACACCAGACGTTGCGAATTGCTCTATGTTTTATTGGAGTCGTCGGGTGTGTCACCTCTAGTTCCGAACAGATAGAACACGGCGGCGAGACGCAACAGGATTCCCGCGCTTTGCGCATTGAGTTTATATCCAGCCCCAACGCCTTGGATGTTCCTATTTACCGCGTTGATGTCACGCGTGGTCGGCTTGTCCCAACCGCAGCTCGATTCCAAACTGACCAATACGAGCGTATACCATCTTATGGCCACGGCATCCATAGCAGGACTAACACGGTTTATCACTGGGTGCAGACCAGCATAGGGCCCGATCCGGAATTTATCATTATTGAAGGTCCCTTGATGTTTGATGACAACAGTGACCTTATCGATCCGTTGTATACGGCAACGGTTCGGACGACATGCCCAGAGATGTCGATTGAGGACCACCGGCTAGTACCCGCGGGACAGCTTCAAGGAGGAAATCAGGTTTTTTTGTTCTCAGAACCGCCAGATTTCATCGGTGATGATCCAATGTCTCACGCGTTTGGAGAGTACAATACCCCTTACCTAGCGATAGGATTACCAATCTCTGACTCCACCTACATGGATCATCTGCGGTGGGTGTCTTCGAGTTGCCTTGGTCATCCGTCACCTTGGGTACAAACGAGTTCTTTACTGGTGAATGTTGATGAACTCGGCCCTCGCTCTGAGTTTCGTGATAAGCTTGTCGAGCTGCTGAAGCTTCCTGAAGGCAGCGAGAACCTTCTTGACTCCAAGTTGGAGCAGATGCGTCATAGTGGAGAGTACTGCAGGGATATTTTACGTGATGTTCGTCCCGAGATAACGACATACCTCCATAGGCATACCGGCAGCGAAACTGTAGATGTTCCTACTGTGGCGGTGTTCCTGTGTGCTGAGCCTTCGGGTGATGCCAACAGGCCGTTTGTATACTCCATGAGGCCTACGTTTATTTTGGCATCGCGTCTTTCCGGATTTCAGTTCATGGATATGTTGGTCATCAACGTAAGTCCTCAAAGGGATGGCAAGGGAGCTCCATCAATTGCGTTTGGGACGTTTTCGGAGCAGGACGACACCAGGCTTAAGACGTTCGACAAGCGACCCGCTTTTTTGGGTGCGGGTGGCTACTTAAGCTCAAGCGCATTCCTGATTTCACCAGGCATCGAGAACGCGACGTGGGTCATGTTAACGGCACAAGCAGATACTGACCTTAGCGCAATTTTCTTTGCCTCGGGTCACTTTTATGTCAGGTCAGGATCTGGCAGAAAAACAACAAGGCAGGGATGGGATTCAAACGCACACATCCGGGGACAGATCAGGCAAAAGTAATGTCAATCCCAGTTTTCGCTTCATTGTGGCATGGATTCTCAAGTCGAGTAGCAATCGATTTCTAATCGTCTTTTATGGTAAGCTTTCGAACGGGACTGATGCCGATACGTGATTGGCTATGCACGGTGTTGTGCTCCATTGATTAAAATTGTTTCAAACGCGTGGTTTTTCGTGGTGGTGTTTGCGTGGTGGCCAAGCATCAGCCATGCGTTTCATATTGAATCTCTTGCAACACATGACTGTCATGAGCGGATGTCATCCAGCGCGTTACGCCAGGCGGGTTGGCCTGGGGGCATTGTCGCCGCCGACTTTGACGACTATCAGAATCGTATCCGCGAAGATTTGCCCTTTTCTTTGCCCAGTGATCTCAACAATCCGTGGAGCATGGCAATGCTGATTGGCACACGAGATCCGGATATCGAAGGGCACTCGACGCTTGACTTGGCAGCGTTGTCCCATATCCATGGCCACCCGGACAAACAGAACGCTCATTGTCTTCGCGCGTCTATAGACGACGGCGAAGCGGGTGACACACAGGCGCTCGCTTCGTGCAGGCAATTCATTCTTGATGAGCTCGACCAAGCATTGGGTGGCGAAACTGGCGACAAACAATTGGAGGGCACGACGGAGGCACGGGTTGCGCTCGTATTCCGTGGCGAAGTCGATGTGGAGCTTCAGCGCTATGGCTTTCATGTGGGGCGAGCATTGCATGCATTGCAGGATAGTTTTAGCCATACGTTTCGCTCTTCAGACGCAACCACGGTGCACAGCGTACTTAACTGGGTCGATTGGATCGAAGACGACTACGACAGTGCACGGGATGGTCATAACCATTTATCTGCGCTCGATGAGTGCTCGTCCAGTGCCGCATCGCAACTGCGTGTGAATCATGCCATTGCAGCCTCGACTGAACTCTTGTTGTCGCTGTCCGATCTGGATGCGAGTAACGAGGTGCGGATTGCTAAAGCCGCAGACGTGATCGATCGACATCTCCATTTGCAGCCAGGATGCTCCGCTTTAAACGATTGGTGCGATGCGCCAGAACGGTTCGAGGAATCAACGCTGGGGTGTTCGGTGTCGCAAGGAGCACAAAGCGCATCGTGCTTGGCTTTTTTGGTATGCGTTTTTTTATGGCTTTATTGTCGCCGCGCTCGAGTACGGGTTGCGTTTTTTTCACTTTTTCTGTGCCTGGCTGTGACAAACGATGCCTATGCACAAACTCATCGACCGGCAGAGGATGCAGCGGTGACTTCGTCTTCCGGGGCCCCGTCAAGAGCATCTCGTGGCATCTCTTGGGGACTTTATGCAGCAACCGGGGCGTCATTGGATCATGGCGCGTTTGCGTTTAGCTTAGGTGGGCGAGCGCAACTAACTCCCAACCTGTATCTGGGTGCAGATGTTGAATACAATCCCTGGTTCTCGCTGGAGGCGGGGGAATTTGCCGAAGGTGTGATCAATGCTTATGCGACAATCGTTTTAGCATGGGCACGCATTAAGAATGTTGAGTTGCGCAGCTCTGCTCATGTGGGACTTTCAGTGCTTCTCTTCGATCTCGTGGGAGCAGATGAGGGATCTCTTGGCCCGTTTGGTGCGTTGACCTTACTGGGCATCGGATGGGATTTCGCCGAGCATTTCAAATGGGTCATCGATCCTGCACAAGTCGCCGTACCCATGCCGCAGGTGACAGGCATTCCATTTTACTACATACAGTATCGGTTTGTGACTGGCATACAATGGATGTTCTAATGCGCAAAGGCTATATCGTGGGCGTTTTCATCGGGCTTTTCTGGATGAGCAATCCACCGATTGCATCGGCACAAGATGATCCAAAAGCCGATCGATTAGAAATGCCGGGGCCGGCATTTGAAATCGCGCCAGAGATTGACATTCCCGTCATCGCACTTGGCGCTACTGTTGCTTCGGCGTGGTTACTCAACCCCGAGCTCTCTCCTGCGCATTGCGCCCCTTTGTGTGACAAACAGGATGTGTTTGCAGGGGACCGTTCGGTGGCCGGCCGTTGGGATCCAAACTGGAGTCTTGCAGGTGATATCGGGGCAGCTGCTATTTTGCTTGGTTCGGTGGGTACGTTAGTGGTCGATGAGGGAATTAAAAATGGTTTGAACGACACGGTGATTGTCGCCGAATCGGTGTTGGTCACCAATATGCTGTCCACGCTTACCAATTTGGCGGTGCGTCGCCCTCGTCCTTACCTCTACGGCACGGAAGCTTCAGAAAGCCGTCGTAGCGAAGGTGAAGCAACGCTGTCGTTCTTCAGTGGGCATACAGCCAATGCGTTTGCAGCAGTATGGACCACATTCCAAGCGCTGCGTCGTCTGCACTCGCGCTCCGTCTTGCCGTGGATGTTTTTGGGTGTAGGGATTGCCGGAGCAAGCTTTGTGGGTGCATCACGAGTACTGGCAGGGCAGCACTTTTTAACAGATGTATTGGCGGGAGCTATTGTGGGAAGTTCGATTGGCATCTTGGTGCCCGAACTCCACACGCCTTCATCCAGCATACAGGCTCAACTTACGTCCGACCGAGTTGTGCTCTTTTACACGGCCCACTAGTACGAGGGCCCGTCGTAGGCGGCTTGGCCGGGAGCAAACGTGACCTCCGGAAACACTTGCCTCCACCAATTGACAGCACGTGTGCGAGGCATTCTTGCAAACCTCCACGTATGATAGCCCCACTCATAACAACCCCATTCATTGCAGTTGATAGTGCGAAGCGGGGCCTGTGGATTCGGGATAGGACCCACTTTGTCACATTCGGATGGCACCGCGTCTAACACTTGATACTGATAGTCCAATCCATCGGTGATATTAGGCGGAAAATGCGTTGTGCCACAACCCCCGGTCCCATTAGACGTGTAAGGCCTGGTGAAAATCTCTGCCATGTTCAGGTCGATATCGCTCCGTTTGGTTTTGATGGCATGGTCAATCACGTCATCGATCCGATGACCAAAGTTGTGCAGCATCTCTGTAATATCCCGCGCAAAGTTAAATCCCATCATGATGAAGGGACGTTCGCATTCAAAACGCCTCCATGTCCAAAGCGGTGGTGCGTTGACCCAAAATGCTCCTTTTCCCACCATACGGCTTTCGTAAAATCCAGAACCCGTATCACTAATCATCCATACTTCATCGATCTCTTGGCTAGCCACTCGTTCACAAAGGCGATGTTTAGTGGCAATAAGCGGGTAGTCGGCCAGCTGATGATCGTAACAGGACTTACCTGTGTTCAAGCAATCGACATGCTCTTGGTACGTCGGGATATGACCGCCGTCGCGAGGCGGAAATCCCTCCTCAGTCCAGTTGACGATGTCAAACGCGATCCCGCCATAGGAAGCGCCATGCAGAGTGTCCTTGAGCCGCGGAACAAGATCCGACGCGCCATGAAATCCACGGACAGTGGAGAGAGGTAAGTTTCCCTGAACAATGGGATCAAAGTTGATCACCATGACCTTAACTCTGGCGTGTTCCTCAGCTTTTGCCAGGGGGGGCAGCTGACGTTGCGCCGCCAAATCCACGTCACTGCTGCCCTCCAGACCACATCCCATTGCCCAAGCGCAGATAATGAGTTCGATAAAAGATATGCGTGACCCACTCCAAATCGTCATCCGCTAGGATCATGCAAGAACTTTGCCAATGCGAACGTTTGACAATTGCACAGGAATTCTCATTCTCGATGGGTGTCCCAATCCCCATCTTGAAACTTTTGAGGTGTTAAATGACCAGTCGACCCGTGTAGCCAATTCGAGTGGCGTTCAACGACTTTGTGGGGCTGAGAAACGCTGTTTCAGATGGGTAGTAACGTCTTCGGAGATTTGAAGATTGGCCTTGCGCGCCAGATTGGTGATGTCGCGGCCAGTAGCTCCTTTGAACTCACCTGAAAGGGAGTCTTGCTCGGTTTCCCCTTGCATTGTGTATTCAAGATCGACGCCGGCAGCGCCTGCCCCGAAACCCACCCACATGCGTGCGCCTGCGCTTCCAGGATTGTAGCGCGTGATGGTCACATGAATGTTATAGCGACCTAAACCAGGATCCCCGGACTTTGAGTTAGGCCTTGCTTCGTATCCATACTTTTTCAATACTTTAACCAAGTCGTCTTGAACAAAATTGCGAAACACCAACAGAGCTTCCTTCTGCTTGTCTGTTTGGGTGGGAGGCTCCTGTGCCTCGACATTAACCAGAAGGGCAATCTTTTTACCGTTCGGCAACGTGGGAGCACTGCCTGTGCGCCCCCCTCCACAACCCGCCAGGACAGCGACTAGAAGCATGATACTGACTGTAGAAAGAAATTTCATTGAAAGGCTCCTTGAAAAAGACATCAGAGTTATCGACCTCGATTGGATGATGTTGCGCGTTATACCATGGGTTTCATTTCACTAGAATCAGCCAAAAAAAATTCTTCATCGATATATGCCCATCGCGATGGAATAGTTTTTCCCCGAATAAGAAGCTAGACTCGTAAGTTAACCGCGAAAGCGATAGCCTATGCCGGGCTCGGTGGTGAGCCAACGAGGACGTGCGGGATCGGGTTCGATTTTCTTGCGCAACTCTGCCATATGCACGCGTACGTAATGCGCTTGGCCCGTGGCCTGGGGGCCCCAGACTTCTTTAAGGATCTGACGATGCGTGAGTACTTTGCCGGCGTGCGTGGCCAACAGTGTGAGCAGTTTATATTCGATGGGCGTCAGATGAATAGGCTTGCCATTGCGACTGACTTGACGACGTGCTCCATCCACACACAACGTATCAAACGTGAGCACTGTTTCGGTTTGATCCGTCCCCTTGCTTTGCACATGCCTATAGGCCACGCGCATGCGTGCAAGCAATTCCTGGATGCCAAAGGGTTTAGTGAGATAGTCATCAGCGCCTGCATCGAGTGCTTTGACTTTGTCGTCTTCCTGTCCACGTGCCGATATAACAATGATAGGCGCTTGACCAATCTTGCGCAACGCTCGGGTCACATCGATCCCATCCCCATCTGGCAGACCCAGATCGAGCAAAATTAGATCAGGGTTATGACTACTTGCCATCATCAACGCTTGAGCTGCGGTTTCGGCTTCAATACAGCGATGTCCATTGGAGATGAGCGATGAGCGCAGGACGCGACGCATCTGCGTCTCATCCTCCACCACCAACACCAACGATCCAAACACACTCATGGCAGAGCGCTCTCTTTTAAGAGAGACACGAGTGATGGGCCGTGCGTAATCGGGAGACGAATGCGAAAGATGCACCCGCCACCTTCACGGGGCAATGCTGTGATGCTACCATTATGCTGTCCAATAATCGCTCGACAGATCGCCAAGCCGAGACCTGAACCTGCAGTGGAGGTTTCCGCACGGCCACGATAAAACTTTTCAAAAACGCGTTCGCTTTCATCCCTATCTAAGCCCGGTCCTCTATCGCTAACATCAATAACTATTGAATCACCCGACACCTCGGCACTAATCTCAATAGGCGACTGTTCAGGTGTATGTTTCGCGATATTTCCAAGTAGATTAATAAACACCAGTTCAAATAAAATTGGATCAACAGAAAGCAAAGGCAGACTTGGCTCAAGCCTGATGCTGACGTCACGCTTGAGAAGCTGTGAATTAACTCTCCCAAGCGCTGATCCGATCACCTCTTCCAGAGGTATCCAATCGCGCTTGAGCGCTGCCGATCCCGATTCCAACCGCGTCATGTAAAGCAGGTTGGTAACCAACTGCTCCAAGCGTTCTGCTTCTTCACAGATTGTTTCAACAAGATCGGAACGCGTGTCCGAATCCAAACGCAAATTACGAAGCGACGTTGCAGCGCCCGTAATCACAGCTAGCGGTGTGCGTAAATCGTGAGATACCGTAGACAAAAGCGAGCTTCGAATTTCCTCTGTTTTGGCACGAATCGCCGACAGACGCGCCTCACTCGCTAAACGAATGCGTTCGAACGCAAACGCCGCAAATCGCACAAAAGTATCCAAAAACTCACGTTGCTCAAGACTCAAAGCTGTCCCTCCACGCGGTTTCAGGACCAAAACTCCTAGCACATTCCCGGCAACCTCAAGCGGCAAGCAAAGAATTTTCGAGGCTGGCAGCGTGTCTGTGCCCAGGCCAGCCAAAGCATGATGATCAAAACTCCATTGCGCCACGCTTAGCTCTTTATCCGACAGCTCCGAGCCTACAGGGTATTGCGCCGTAATCTTAAGTGTCGCAGACTCAATGCGACGCACGACAAACGCTGTAGATTCAAACATGTTTGCCGCATGGCTTGCCGTAACCTCTGCAGCGGCAGCAAAGCTCTGCAAGGCAGTCAGTTCGCGGCTAAAAGCATAGAGCACACTAGTGCGCGCTTCGCGTTCGGAGGCATATTGTTCTTGGCGACGAATGCGTCCGGTAAGTTCACTCAACAAAAGGCCCGAGCCAAACATCATTGCAAAGGTTAAAAAGTAGCGTGTGTCTTTAACCGCCAACGTAAACGCTGGCGGAACAAAGAAAAAATCGTATGCCAAAATACCCAAGACTGCCGTGGCAATTGACGGACCTCGCCCAAAACGCATGGCAATTAGCATCACCGCAATCAAATAGAGCACGTCCAGATCTGGCAGAGCGATGAACGAGCGCAATGCCCCTGCCACAAGCGTGGTCAGCGCTGTGATGCCAAACGCAAAACCATAGGCCGCCCAACCTGCGCGATTCGTCTCGACAAGAGCTCGAGTCGTTTCGGTCTCGTCACCGCGCTCGCCTGTGATCACGTGCACGTCCATGTCGCCGCTGCCTCGAACAAGCGCATCCAATAGCGAGCCGCGCAGCAGGTCCCGAAGACGCGAGTGCGTTGATTTTCCTACGACAATGCGCGTAACATTCTGTTTACGCGCGTAATCTAAAATGGCATCCGCGACATACACTGCGCTCAAGCGTTGCACGCGTGCCCCGAGTGACTCAGCCAAGCGCAAGTGCGATTCCAAACGCGACCTGTCAGCGTCACTTAGCGAACCTGTGGATAGGGACTCCGCATACACTGCAATCCACGAGGCATGAAGACTGCTTGCCATACGGTACGTCGAACGCAAGAGGCGCGCCGAGCTCGGTGCAGGCCCTACACATACCAAAATACGCTCCCTTGCCGGCCATGTACTGGCCACGCCATATTGCTCGCGATACTCCAGCACATCATCGTCGACGTGTTGCGCTGTCCTGCGCAGCGCAAGTTCACGCAGCGCAAGCAAGTTGCCCCTGCGAAAAAAATGCTGCGTGGCCTGCGCAGCTTGATCTGCCACATAGACTTTACCTTCATTTAAGCGAATCAGGAGCTCATCGGGCGTGATATCCACGAGCTCAACTGTATCCGCTTGGTCCAACACCGAGTCCGGCACGGTTTCGCGTACTTTAATGCATGTAATTTGCGCAACAACATCATTGAGACTCTCAACGTGTTGCACATTTAGCGTTGTGTAAACATCAACACCCGCTTCCAGCAGATCCATCGCATCCTGCCAACGTTTCGCGTGGCGTGACCCCGGCACATTGCTGTGCGCAAGCTCATCAAGCAAAAGCACCTGTGGATTACGCGCCAATGCCGCATCCAGATCAAACTCCTTGAGCTCGTGTCCGCGATAGTTCACTGCCCGGCGCGGCAATATCTCAAACTCCTCCAGCAGTTTTTCAGTCTCGCTGCGCTTATGTGTCTCAACTACACCTACTACTACGTCACACTGCTGCTCAAAGCGCAGTGCGCGCGCGGCTTGCAGCATGCGGTACGTTTTACCAACACCCGGCGCAAATCCAAAAAAGATCTTAAGCTTACCCTTACGCCTGCTTACGTCCTCGCTATGCGCACGTTTGAGCAGCGCCTCGGGATCGGGCCTATCTCGTGGAGTTTGCGTAGACATCGAGCGCTCGATTTAGAGATAGCACGTTCACTCTTGACTCTCCAAGCAGACCCCATGTAGGTCTTTCAATATGCGAATTGATGAGCGCTCGAAGCTGTGCCTCAGAAATCCTACGAGAGCGCGCTACACGAGGTAGCTGATAATAGGCCGCCGCAGGTGTGATATGCGGGTCTAACCCACTTGCCGATGCAGTAACCAAATCGATAGGAACGGGTGCTTGATTGCTAGGGTCTGCTTCATGCAATGCTTGAATGCGTGTGATTACCGCCGTTTTCAACGCGGGATTGGAGGAACCCTGATTAGAGCCAGATGATGCACTAGCATTGTAAGAATGCGGAGCTGTCACAGAAGGCCGACTCCAAAAGTACCCTTGGCTCTGAAATGGTTGTCCGATCCAATGTGAGCCCACGACTTTGCCCTGCTGAACGATCAGGCTTCCATTCGCTTGCGATGGGAAGACAAGCTGTGCGATCCCCGTGATGAGCAATGGGTACACAATACCCGAAAGCACGCTAAAGCTTGCCAGAAGCATCATCGCAGGTCGTAGTAATGCTCGCATAATGATCGCTCCTTACGCCACACCTATCGCAGTGAGTAAGACGTCGATAAGCTTGATAAACGGAAATGGAAGCACCACACCCCCTAAACCGTACACCCACAGATTACGACTCAAAAGCTGAGCAGCGGGTGCAGGTCGATAGGCAATGCCGCGCAACGCCAAGGGAATCAATGCCACGATGATCAACGCGTTAAAAATCACCGCCGAGAGTATCGCAGTAGTTGGTGAATGCAAACGCATAAGATTGAGTGCGCCAAGCGCGGGGTATGTTGCGGCAAAGGCGGCCGGAATGATCGCAAAGTACTTTGCTACATCATTGGCAATACTGAATGTGGTAAGTGCACCGCGTGTCATCAACATTTGCTTGCCAATCTCTACCACATGCACCAATTTCGTCGGGTTAGAATCAAGATCAATCATGTTACCGGCTTCTTTGGCTGCCTGAGTACCGGTGTTCATCGCAACCGCCACGTCTGCTTGAGCAAGCGCCGGCGCATCATTGGTGCCATCGCCCGTCATCGCTACCAAATGGCCTTTGGCTTGGTAGTTGCGAATCATGGCAAGTTTTGCTTCAGGCGTTGCTTCTGCCAAAAAATCATCCACGCCAGCTTCGGCTGCGATCGCTGCCGCTGTGAGCGGATTGTCGCCGGTAATCATGATTGTCTTGATGCCCATACGCCGCATTTGCGAAAAGCGCTCCCGAATGCCGCCTTTGACAATGTCCTTGAGCTGTACCACGCCAAGAACGCGAACGCCGTCGGCCACCACAAGCGGCGTTGCACCTTGCTTGGCGATTTCGTCTACAGCGCGACGCACTTCGTCGGGCATCGAACCACCGGCTTCATTAACAAAACGGCTGACGGCATCTGCCGCGCCTTTGCGAATACGCCGTCCGCCGTGATCGACACCGCTCATGCGCGATTGTGCGGTAAACGGCACAAACGTAGCACTCATCGGTTCAAGTTCGCGCTCACGCAGCGAAAATTTCTGCTTAGCAAGCACCACGATGCTGCGCCCCTCGGGCGTTTCATCCGCCAACGATGCCAGCTGCGCAGCGTCTGCCAACTCTTTTTCTTGCACACCAGGTGAAGGCAAAAATGCCGTAGCCTGACGATTTCCAAGCGTGATCGTTCCCGTCTTATCGAGTAGAAGGATGTCAACATCACCCGCCGCTTCGACTGCGCGGCCCGAAGTCGCAATGACATTGGCTTGAATCATGCGGTCCATGCCTGCGATACCAATCGCCGAGAGCAAGCCGCCGATGGTTGTTGGAATCAGGCACACAAGCAGTGCCACTAACACTGTGATGCTGATGGGGAGGCCCTGCCCTGTGCTTTTTACCGCGTATGTTGAATACGGCAAAAGCGTCACCGTCACCAGCAAGAAAATGATACTAAGTGCTGCAAGCAAAATGTCGAGCGCAATCTCATTCGGTGTCTTTTTGCGCTTTGCCCCTTCGACCATCGCGATCATGCGATCCAAAAATGTATTGCCGGCCTTTGCAGTAATGCGCACGATCAACCAATCGGACAGCACGCGCGTTCCGCCCGTTACCGCACTGCGATCACCACCGCTCTCGCGAATCACAGGAGCACTTTCGCCCGTAATGGCGCTTTCATCCACCGAGGCCATGCCTTCCACGATTTCACCATCGCCGGGAATCAAGCCGCCGCTTTCCACCAGCACAAAATCTCCCGGCTGGAGCATAGACGAGGTGACACTTTCGAATGCCGCATTGCGCTTGGCTTCGCGCAAACGCTTGGCCATGACATCCTTGCGTGCCTTGCGTAATGTGTCGGCTTGAGCTTTGCCGCGACCTTCGGCCATGGCTTCGGCGAAATTGGCAAATAGCACCGTAAACCATAGCCACACCGAAATCGACAAAATAAAAAGTGGCGGCGCCTCGGGTTGCTCAGCGAACAACGCGTGTACAAAAAGAAGCGTAGTGAGCGCACTGCCTACCTCAACGACAAACATCACCGGGTTGCGCAGCATACGGAGCGGATTGAGCTTTAGGACAGCGTCCTTTGCTGCGCGCTGCAGCATGTGACCTTCGAACAAAGGACGCGACGTCGTTAAGGAATTAGCCTGCATACAATGCCAAATGTTCGGCGATTGGCCCCAGTGCCAATGCCGGGAAAAAGGTTAGTGCGCCCACAAGAACAATTGTGCCCACAAGCAAGCCGATAAACAGCGGCGTGTGAGTGGCTAAGGTGCCTTGGCTGACTGGAATGGACTTCTTTCGCGCGAGCGAGCCAGCCAGCGCTAGGACAGGGACAATCACCCAATACCGCCCGATCAGCATGCACACGCCGTGCGCAGTAGTGTAAAACATGCCGCTTACCGTGATGCCACCAAACGCAGAACCATTGTTGTTCGCCGTGGACGAAAATGAGTACAGTATCTCGCTAAAGCCGTGCGCGCCTGGATTACCTAGCGTCGATGTGCCCGCCGGAATCATACATGCAAGCGCAGTTCCGAGCAGTACCGCAGCTGCCGGGATCAAAATCACCAGCGAGGCCATCTTCATTTCGAATGCCTCGATTTTTTTGCCGAGATACTCAGGCGTCCGGCCAACCATCAGCCCCGCGATGAACACCGCAATAATCGCGTAGATCAACATGCCGTATAGCCCCGAGCCCACTCCACCAAATACAATTTCTCCAAGTTGCATCAACCACATCGGAAAAAGTCCCCCGAGCGGCGTGAAACTGTCGTGCATGGCGTTAACCGACCCATTGGAGGCTGCCGTCGTGGCAGTCGCCCACAGAGCGCTATTGGTGATGCCAAAGCGCGTTTCTTTGCCTTCCATGTTGCCACCGGCTTGCAAAAGCGAGGCGTGATCGTCGACCCCCAGGCCGCTGAACCACGGCGTGCCGCTCTGCTCTGCGCAGGTCACTACAATAATGAGAGGAACAAACAACACCAGCATCGCCACAAGCAGTGCGCGTCCTTGACGTCGATCCTTAATCATCGACCCCAAAGTGAAACAAAGTGCCGCTGGAATCAAAAGAATTGCCAGCATTTCCAATAAATTAGTGAACGGAGTGGGGTTCTCAAATGGATGCGCCGAGTTGACGTTAAAAAAACCGCCCCCGTTTGTTCCAAGTTGCTTAATAGCGATTTGTGATGCGGCCGGTCCAAGCGCAATCACTTGATCGAGCACGCGTTTGCCGTCAGCATCGCTTACAATATCCATAAATCGAGCTTGCGCGTACGGCGCAAACGTTTGCACCACACCCTGCGATACCAAAAGGAGTGCCATCACCACAGACAGCGGCAGCAGGACATAAATCGTGCTCTTGGTGAGATCCACCCAAAAATTACCAATGCCATGCGCATCGCGCTGCGTAAACCCGCGAATCACCGCAATCAACACCGCAATTCCTGTTGCGGCAGATACGAAATTCTGCACCCCGAGCGCGAGCATCTGTGTGAGATAGCTAAGCGTGGTTTCACCGCCGTATGCTTGCCAGTTCGTGTTGGTTGCAAAGCTCACTGCGGTATTGAACGACACTTCCGGATTGACGGCAGGCAACGCGGCCGGGTTGAGTGGCAAGACGGCTTGCAATCTCTGTAACGCGTACACCGCCACAAGCCCAAATAGGTTAAACAGCAGCACTGCTGCTGTATATTGCTTCCAAGGCATGTCTTGCTCTTGCTGCACTCCACACATGCGATACAGCCATCGCTCGAGCGGACCGAACACACGTTGCGAAAACATGGCCTGGCCAGTAAACACGCGCGCCATATATGCACCCAACGGCACTGCCAACCCAAGTAGCAGCGCAAGAAACAGAACGATCTGAGCCATGGCATGCGAGGTCATGAAAACTTCTCCGGGTACAAAAGCGCGACTACTAGATATCCCAACACCGCTATTGCGATGATGCCACTACCTGCCGTCAACCAATCCATCTGCTCAAACCCTCTCGCACAACAAAACTAGCCCCCATGTCAGCACGCCAAAGCCGAGCACTATACACATCAACACAGCATCCATAGCCTCACTATACGCAGGGCTGTATCAAGAAGTTATCAAGAAATGCACACGATTAATACAACACGCTTTAGAGCTAAAACCAAGCCGCCATGCCGAGGGTGAGCGTGTCTTGGGAGTCGGCGTTCGGTACGTAGGGAGCGTTGATGCCGTCGCCTGTGACGTTGCCATCAAAGTACAGCGAGCCTTCGGCTTGATCGTGGCGGCATTCCAAACGAAACGACACTTGTTCGTGTGGTCTGTAGTCCAACGTAAGCGTTCCAGAGGACACCCAGCTGACCGGCCAAAACATTGGCGAGGCTGTGCCCTGCGCATTGCCGGCCTTATGTTCATAAAAAACATCACCGCGTACGACAACAAAAAGTGGCGTAAGTAATTGTACCCGCGCGTAGAGCGCGCTTGCAATCCAGCTGCTCGTGCCAAAATTGTTGGGCTCAAAGCCGGCGTTTGCGTGCAGCAAGAGCGATAGCCTCGGTGCCACATGCCAAGTTGCATGCGCATCCAATAGGTGCCGCCAGGGATCGCCCTCCGGAGCGGATTCCGCACGCTCCACACCACCGAAGTACAAAAAACTGAGCGCAAGCAATTCTGAGTGTGTGTAAGTAAGTTGCGCTGATAAGGATTTTTCGGCGTTATTGTCGACAACTGAGTTCCAGCCATTGTAGCCCGCAAGCGCTACCGTCCATTTCTTGCTGAGCGGATAGGCAGCTCGCACGCCTGTGTGATAAAAGGGTAACCCGAAAAACAAATTCGAGCGTGACCAGTTCCAATTGTCGCGCACCGCCATGCCTTCTGGACCAATCGGCGATAAAAACACGCCCGCTGTCACGAGCAAACCTCGACCCACATCAAAGCGATAGCCGCCATAGGCCTGCTGGACGTATTTCCATAGCTCACTGTTAGAAGCGTTAGCACCCGCCGCACCAGGCAAAGCCGGCTCTGCGCCGTAATAAGTCGCCGGCGTATGGCCAACCTGCAGCGTTAGCCGACCAATGATGTTCTGGTAATCCCATTGCACACCGAGCGCTACATTCGCCAACGTAAATGTATTGTGGCGGTTGTCAAAACCGCGAAAATTAGTAATGCCGTTATCGGGATTGTTGAAATTCCATTGATAGAACCCCTCGACATACCCTTCGAAAGTCAATGGCTCGGACTTTGCTTTTTTGTCCTCAAGCTCGGCCGCATTGGAAGCCAACAATTGCTCCGTCGACTCCGTTTGAGGTTCTTGAGCCACTGCTGCCCCTACCCCAATCACCGTAAACAACAAAATCAGTACTGCTCGAAGTATTGCTAACGAGTGCTTCACTATCCTACTGGATACTGCTGGCTAAGCCCCAAGGTCAATGATCACCACACCGCGGTCGTTGTCGTCTTCGATGGTTTTGGGCGCAGCCGGAGGAGGAAGAGGCAGTTCAAGCACCTGTTCACGCGGCTTACCGCGTTCTTGCTCCTCACGCTGTCGGATTTGCTCTATGATGAATGGGGGAAGCATGGTCAGGTGCCTTTCGTTCAATAGTACGGTGATGTCCTATCCCTAGCAAAACCTCGCTTTTTCATTTAATTATAGTACAGCTTCCCCCGATGCCAAGACCTTGACCTATTTTTAGCATAACCCATTGATATTACTTTGGTTTTTTGGAACGTAGTTTTTACACTAACAACATAATCTTACTATGAAGACAGAAAATCCGCGGCAGCTTTTGCGTAAGTATGGGTTCAGCCCCAAAGCCCGATTTTCTCAAAATTTTCTGGTTTCTGCGCAGGCCGTACAAACCCTAAGTCATCGGGTGTTGAAAGACGACAAAGATCCGTGGGTGGTCGAACTCGGAGCAGGCACCGGCACACTGACAGCGCATCTGCTTGGCAGAGGAGCCCGAGTCATTGCCATCGAAGCGGATAAAGACATGGTGCATATTCTGCGCTCCGAAGGGCAAACACATCTCGGGTTATACGTCGTGGAAGAAGATGCTGCTCGGCTCGATCTCCGTGCGCTGTGCAACCACCATGGCATCGAAACACCGCCCATCGTGGCAGGCAATCTTCCGTATGCCATTACAGGAGCCATTATGCGCTGGGCGTGTGATAACGCCACGCAGCTGAAACGGTGTGTGTTTATGGTCCAGAAGGAAGTCGGCGAACGTTTGGGAGCGTCGCCTTCGAACAGCGACTATGGTGCGCTCACGGTGTTTGTGCAAAACCATTTTGAAGCTCGTGTCGTGCAACGTATTGGCCGGGGAGCATTTTTCCCCCAGCCTAAAGTAGACAGCGTGGTGATAGAGCTTCTACCGCGCTCTGTGCCTATTGCTCCAGAAACCAAAGCATTTCAGGCCACAGTGCGGGCGGCTTTCGATGCGCGACGCAAAACTTTGCGAAAGGCGCTTTCACAACATCTGCTTACAATAGATCAGACCGACGCTGCATTGGAAGTCGCCTCTATAGACGGACAGCGGCGCGGCGAAACGCTGAGCGTAAAAGAATTTGCCGTCTTAGCGCACGCGGTTGCGGAGCAAAGCCGCCTCGGCTGATGTCAGCTCGGTATATATTTTCTTGGCGGATATGCCATGGCGTTCAACCAACATCTCGCGAACTTGCTGCACCATCGGAGTATGACCACATAGATAAAACTCCTGGGGGTTTGATGTGTCCATGAGATCCAAAAGATGGTCTTGCACATACCCCGTGCGACCTTGCCACGCATGGGAAGGATGAGAAAGCGTCAGACTGTAGGTCAGGTGCGGATGGGTAGCAGCCCATGTTTCAAACTCGTTGCGCCATAAGACCCGTGATTCATCACGGTGTCCTGCAAGCACGACAAGGGGCGCCGCAAGCGGCCCTTGTGATGTCAACGCCGCTTGCAGCATGGCGCGAAACGGCGTCAGTCCTGTCCCCGTTCCAATGAACGCGGCGGGTGCACGTAAACTTTTTGTCCATGGGAAACCACCCGACGGTCCCCATGCTGTCAGCGTGGTCCCAGGCGCCATCTTCAATAACTGCTGGCCGCTTTGCTCGCCATAATCGCGTAGCGCAATTTCGATGCGATTACGGCCTAACGATCCTACCGATGAGGCCAGGGACAAAAAAATGTCATTGCCATCTTCGGGCCGGAAAACCATCCACTGACCCGGATGGTACTCAAAAGCCGTTTCAGACAACACCTCGAACTCCATGAGATACACCTCAGGCACGAGCAGAGCCGTTTGGACTAAACGCAAGGTGTGGCGCTCTTCTATCCTTGACCAACTAAGTTTGGATTTTCTGGTATAGAGCATGGCTTGGTGTGTATGACCGATAGGTCATCGTAGATGAAGGGTTGATATGTACTTTTTTCAACAAAAACCAGCAGCCTGTGTCTTTCGCGGAAAAATCTCCCTATGGCAAGGGGCCATTGTATGGAGCCTGCTGGCTGCCCATTGCGCCTCCACACCTCAAAAACTTGAGTCACTCCCTACCCTAACCTCAAAAAACGCCGCAGCTCAACTGGACTATGATCGCGCCTCTGAAGCCGAAGCTCAGCACCACATCCAGCAGGCCGGGACATTGTATCAGGCATTTTTGGAGCGGTACCCGGACGATTCTCTGATTCCACTGGCACGTTTGGGGTTGGGACGTATATTACTTAACCAAGGCGCTCCCGAAAAAGCGGACGAGCAATTCTTAACACTTCGATCCCATGCGCATGCAGGAATACGCGAACGGGCTGAACTTTACCATGGCGTAGCACTCGCTGAACAAGGACAATCCAACGAAGCAATCCCTCTGTTGATGCCCTACGTGGGCCGAACCGCCGATGCACACGATAAACAATGGCTTGAACGATCGCTTCTCAAAGCCGCTGAAGCAAGCAAGGACAGCGTCTTATCGCTACGAGCGCTGGCAACTCTGCAAGAGGAGGGAGATGCGGCAAATCGGCCGAACGTAAACCGTGTATTAAAAGCACAGCTTATCAAGGCCACTCACGACGATGTGCTCAAAGCCTACCAAAGCTTACCTCGCAATAGCACGGTATGGGGAATCGTGGCCAAGCAAGCGTTTCGACATGCGTTTGAGCAAGGCGACACAGCTCTCGCACAAAACATCGCCAATGAGCTAAACGAACAACGCGTTCCACTGGAAGCAGACGTGCGCATGATGATGGTTCGCCTGGAACAGCGACACCAAGTAGATCACAACAAAATTGGCGTGCTCTTACCTCTTAGTGGCCGTGCAAAACTTATCGGACAGTCTGCGTTGCAAGCATTACAGCTCGCAGCTAGCGAAGACGGCGTCTCCTTGGCAGACCATCTAATCATTAAGGACACCGCAGGCGATCCCACCAAGGCAGCGAATGCGTTCGACGAACTACTTGAGCACGAGCACGTGATCGCCGTGATTGGCCCAGTCGTCTACGATGCCGTGCTTAGCGTAGCCGAACGAGCCAAATACACGGAAATTCCCGTGCTTACACTTACCAATACGGCACGCGTCACTGAAGCAGGCAAAACCTTATTGCGCCTGCTTCCAAGCCCTCAAGGTGAGTTGTCCGCGCTCGTCCGACGAGCCAAAGAACGCGGCGCCCAACGCTTTGGCATTCTTTATCCAGACGGCAAGTATGGACAGACCATGCGTGAGACCTTCTTAGAAACTGTACGCCAGCAACAAGGTTTGGTGGTATTCAACCAAGCGTATCCGCCTGGAACAACCCATTTCAAGGAAGCCATACAAACGTTGCAGCGCTCAGGTGCACAGGCGCTTTTTATTCCAGACACCTCCAAAGCCATCGCGCTGATTGCACCCACACTTGCAGCCATGGGGCTTTGGAGCATGGCACCTGATACCAAACCCTCTAAAGGCCAAGCGATCACGCTTATCCTTCCGCATGCAGGTTTTGACCTCACATTGGCTTCACTCGTCGGCCGCTACCTTCAGGGAGCTGTGTTCTCAGTGCCTTTTGACCCTGCCTTACAGCAGGCTTCGGTTCAGCATTTTTCACAGCGCTACCGTGAACAATTCAATGCGGAACCAGACGTGTTTGCGGCGTATGCCTACGATGCCTATCAACTGATACGCGCGGGCATTCGTGCAGGCATTCAATCACGCACTGAACTTCTGACGTTTCTCACCTCACACCACACCACCGTGACCACGGTGTCAGCGGCTCATGGATTCACACCGGATCGAGGGCCACGCCAGGAAACGCAACTCGTAGAATTGATAGGCACAGAGTTTGTGACGCTACCACCACCCGTGCCCGCACAGTAAATGCTATAGCTTTCCGAGCCACCACATGGCAGCGGCTACCAAAATCCCAGCAACCACAATACTTGTTAACATAGGGCCTAACCACGACCGCGTAGGCAAAAACACCTCAGGAGCCATCAATGAATCGTCGAACTCTGGTTTGGTCGTAAGACGAATGGGCTTTGCCGATGGCACATGTTGCTGCGGAGCAGGCGCTGACGAACGCAAAGGCACAGCAGGTTTTTTCGTATTAGAAGCACGAAGGGCATCGACAACATCACTTTCCGGGAGATGTGCCCAACGCTCGATGTGCGCGGCAATGCCATAAGCCTGACACACTGCGCTTGCAAACTCCAACGCTGTTGAATGGCGCTTTGTTTTGTCTTTTTCCAACGCTTTGGCGATCACAGCATCCATCTCCAACGGACACTCTGTGGCAATCGTGCTGGGAGGCGGAGGTTGATACTGCAGGATTTTCATCAACACTTCAGCAACGTTGTTTGCTCCAAATGCAACTTGGCCTGTCAACAATTCATAGAGAATTGATCCAAACGCAAACACATCTGAACGCTGGTCAAGATCTTGCTTTCCCATGGCCTGCTCAGGTGACATGTAAAAAGGAGAGCCCAATGTCGTCCCAATCGCCGTGAGCTTTGGGCCCATTTCAACCTGCGCTTTGACTGAACCAAAATCCAAAAGCTTAGCAATCAAACCCGTCTCATCACGGCATAAGAAAATGTTGTCTGGCTTCAAATCTCGGTGCACATAGCCAAACGAATGCGCATAATCCAATGCCATCGCAATCTGGCTTATCAAACGGATAATCTGCGCAGGGGTTAGTTTCTCGTTGCGCCGCAGTGTCTCCCCAAGCTCTTCGCCGTGAAGAAATTCCATGGTCATAAAGTGAGAGCCATCCCCTGTCCGGCCCACATCAATGACGGTAACAATATAGGGATAGGACATCAGTTTGCCCGCCTCGGCTTCACGCTTAAACCGTTCCAGTGCAATGCGATCGCGAGCCACATGCGCATGAAGCACTTTGACTGCCACTTTCTCGCGGGTCTGAGCGTGACGGCCCTCATAGACCCTGCCGGTAGCACCATCAGCCACCGGTGCAGCAATCACATAGTCCCCCAACTGCTGTCCCAACCGCAAATCGGCGCTCTCAGCAGGCATGTCCAAGATCAACACGCTGCCGTCATTTCCGCAAAAAGCCAAATCCCCAGAAAACTTGGCGCCACATTTTACGCATTTACGAGCCACGCTCTTATGCTAGAGGAGACCTCGAAGAACCGCAATCCTGAACACGCAGAAGAAAAGCCACAGGTCAGTTTTTATCCCATGATGGAGTTTCGATATCTGCCTCGGCCCGAAGTTCTTCCGAGGTGACGTCCATGGCTTTACGCAAGGCGGCATCCGGCACCTCACTGCCTGCGACCACCACCAGCAAATAGTCCGGACTCACCCTTTGAATAAAAAACTCGCGCTGTTCGCAGCGAATCGTAAGAACCACGCCAGTGCCCAATGCCAAATTTTCACTCACAAGAATGCTTTCTTGCATGATTGACATAAAGGTGGCGGCAGCAATTTTAGCCTCAAACGGATCAATCGATGAACAATAATCAATACTTTCGCCTTCGGAATCAACAAATACCGCTGCCACTATGCCATCGTAAGCGCGCCACAAACGACGAAGAATCTCAGTAAACGCGGTTGTATCAAGATCGCGCGGCGCTTCATGATTTGCCATAGCTAATTGCTAACCGTCCTGATCGCTTTCATAATCTTCGGCGAGCGCCTTATGTATAGCTGACTCGAACATCGTTACGGAATACGTTTTTTTTAACTCCGAAAGCAACGATTCCATACGCGCCCTGCGCTCTTTCGTAGAAATCTCTTCCCTTAACTCAGGCGCTGCTTTTTTGAGACTGACCGACGAACTCTTCTTAATTTCTCGCAAATAAATAGCATGCCATCCATACACGGTACGTACTGGCTTGGGATACAATCCAGGCCGTTTCATACTGAACAACGCTTCTTTGAACGACTCAAGCACAGGAGCGTTCTCGTCAATCGAGGGCAACTGCTCCGCATGGACCTGAAAAGGATAGCCCTCTACCCCTTCGTATTGGGCCAATGTTGCATTGATGTCTTTACTTTTGGAAAACTCCGCAATAGCGCCTTGAATAAAACGAAGCGCCTTTTGCTGAACCTCTGGAGGGCTCGACTTGTCAAATCGCGCCAACACATGAATCGAAGCTCTGGTTTCTGGCTTCACGAATCGAGACTGTTGACTCTGGTAGGCATGCTCAACTTTTTCTGCAGTAATTTCCTCGGGATAAGTTCCTGCCTCAACCCTTTTTTTCAATAGCGCCTGGGCTAATAGACGCTCTCGCCCTCGAACCACGGGTGCAGCATCACGATAACCAAGCACCATCGCTCGCTCTGCTAAAAGCGCTTCATCTTGCAACACTCGAAGCGCTTGTTCTTTAGTGAAACCAGTCTGTTTCATCACGTTAAGCAGTGACTCTTTGTAGATAGGCCGAGCATTGACCGTAGAGACCACTTCCTTGGCTAGCGGCGAAACCGTTTCTTGGTTTGACGAGCCGCCTTCCCTGTCTTTATGACAAGCAGAACCAAGCGCTATCTGAAAGCATAGGGTGAGATATACACTCAAACGAGGGCTTTGCACGATGCTACCTCGCATACGTCATCGGTTATCCACGACTTTTTAGACGTGCCCGAGTAAGTTGGGCCAATGAACGAATTTGGTTCCAGCTTGCACGCCCCTGCTCTGCTTCTTGCACTTGGGTAATCTTTGCGACAGCTTCAGGACTCCCCTTGGTGGCCAAATAATCGATCACATAGAGGACATCTGCACGCACTTCAGCGGACGGATGACCAAGCTGCTCAATCAACGCTGAAAGCGCTGTTGCATCTGCCCGACCATACCGCGCAACCATATACGTTGCTTTTCCGACAATCGTAGGATCATTGGCTTTGAGCTTACCCACCCAACAGCGCAATGACGTATCGCACTCCTCTATCGCCGCCAAAGTGGCCTTGTTATCTTTTTCAAAGGTCGCACGGAAGCCACCATCTTGAGACCCAGGTTCGCTTTGGATCAATGCGGCTGCCGCCTGAGCCTCTGCTTTGTTCGCCAATAACGTATACGCACGCAAGGCCATCACCCTTAGCTGCGGCAACTCCGTTTCCTCGCGCTGAGCCTCGCCCAGGAGAAATGGAAGCAAGCCAGGCTCGATCATGTGTTGCATTGCTGCAATCAATTGAGGCCGATTTTCTTTGTTAACTTGGTCGTATACGGTGCGCAAGGCTTCAGCGATAGCCGCGTTGTCAGGGCCTTGCCGCGAGATACGCACTAAAGCTGCCACAGCTCCGAGCTGCCGACCGCGATCCGCTTGCTTTGTCTCAGCAAGCAAGGCAGGCATGGCCTCTCTCATGCCAAGCTCTCCCAAACCATAACTGGCTTCTATCGCCATGACACTCGCAGGAGTCATCGACGAAGCGACTTGTGGATCTTGAGCTCGCACGGCATCGATGTAGCTGTGAACAAGCGCTAACACCTCAGGGTTTCGACCTGAAAGGACATCCATAAGAGGCTTGAGCGCTGGCTTGCCCACGGCAACCAACGCCTGAGCCGCAACGTCATTCATACGCAAGCGCGCATTGGTCTTATCAAACATGAATAGCCCTTTGATAAGAACAGGAACAGCCGCGATGTCGCCGATGTCTGCAAGTTCTTGCATGGCCAAACGCTTAAACAAAAAATTCTGAGACTCTTTTTCCGAAGTAATCACCTCAACCAAAACGGGCACGCCTAGTTCTTGGCCGATGCTGCCAATGGCTTCAATAAACTCCTTGCGCATGCGGTTATCGACAGGTCGCGGTTGTGTCACTCGATCCAAAGCATAGGCCAACGCCTTGGTGACTTCGGCTCGACGCGCTTCGGGAATCTCGATCATCCGCAAGGTGCGCGCTGCCCGGATTGCATGCTCTTCGTTTACTTCAGGACGCCAATCCAATGCTTTCAGTAGCGCCGGCAAAGATCGGGGATCCCGAACTTCATACAGCAAATCGAGGATCAAGCGCCCATTGCGATTATCTTCAGGATGCTGAAGGTATGTGTTGGTAAGAGGCTCGACGATGATGTCCGCCAATTGGCTCACCTCAGGTGCTTGTCGGTTCCCCCCATGATCGCTAAGAGCCTTGGCATATATACGTGTGAGGTTGGCGACTGCATTTTCACGCCGAACGGGATCACTAAGCTCTTTGGCCTGACCCACAGGATCACTCGCGTTGGCATGACACCCGCTCAACACCAAAAACAGTGTCCATGTGACATAATTCCGGTTCAATATCCTAAGCCTAGCCATCATTGCCGCCTCCGTGTCGCGTAACCATACCTCAACTGCCGTCGCTTTGAAATTTCCACTGCAAATCGAGTGTACCCAACGCCCCAGTAAACCGTAGGATCGCATACGTGCTATGTTGGGTAAGCACGGGTTCTTGATTGGGGAATCGACCCGGAAATGAGATACGGAATGCCATGCGATGGCGCGATATCGTTGGGAAATAGACCCGTTCAGGCGCATACACACCATCGATTTTATCGATTTTGACAGGCGTTATGCTCTGGCCTTTGTCATTAATAAGAATAGCCCGCCAAGCCGTGTGCTTGGACGTGAGATCACTTTCACGAAAGTTGGATCCCGCCAATGTCACTAAAAAGCTGTGTGTATTGAGCGAGCCTTGATGTGCCGTATGCAACATTTGCTCGCGTTCCGTGGTGGTCAGTCCATAATCATACGCGTAGCGTACCGTGTAAGCCCATCGGAAGTCCCAGGCCTCAAATGTTGCCGCTGCCGCCAGGACGTACTGGAGCTGGCCCATTTCAAATTCTTCATTTTCACGTGTCCAACGCTCATAGACCTCTTCATAATCACCTGGGGCATACGAACGAGCGCCGTACTTGAGTGTGACCGGGGACGAACCACATCCTAATACACACCATACCAAGCCCATGGCCAAGACCTTAACTTTCATGCTACGCATGTTCCTCTGTTTCTTGCAGAAAATCTTGGCGCGTATAGATCGACACAAACTCCAAACCTTCTTTTTCTATGACCTCTTTGCCACCCTGGCTCCGATCCACCAATGCAACTACGCCCACGACATTAAACCCTTGGTCTCTAAGCCGCTCTACAGCGTTTAGCGTGGAGCCCCCCGTGGTCACCACATCTTCCAACACCACCACAGACGCCCCCGTCCCCAGATGGGAGCCCCCCTCTACCCAACGCGCGCTTCCATGGTCCTTGATGTGCTTACGCACGTACAACGCATCCAGCGGTTTTCCTTTCAGGCTCGAGACCGTTGCCACTGCCGAAGCCAAAGGGCAACCTCCAAGCTCTACGCCAGCAACCGCTTGGATAGGTTGGGAAAATTTACCAATTGCAGCTAAAAACGCCTTTGCGACCTGCACATGCCCTTCTGCCAAAAGCACGGTTTGCTTACAATCAATAAAGAACGTGCTCTTCTGGCCAGAGGCAAGTATGACCTCACGTCGTTCAAAGCTATGCGTTTTAAGAAGTTCCAGGAGCCGATCCACGGCCGGTAGGCTGCGACGAGAATCAAAGAAAGGCAAGTATGTCAGGTTCTAAGAGTACACTTAGGCCAATCGCCTCTGCGTCTGCGTTGGTAGATGTCTTTGCTCAGTCCTTTAAGCCCCGCAGCCACTGGCGAATTGGTGTGGAATCCGAAAAATTTGGCCTTTATTCTGCGACAGGCACCCCGCTTCGCTACGGCTCTGAACATGGCATTGCTGCTTTGCTTCAAACGCTGTGCGACGAACAGGGATGGAGTCCAGACCACGACGCTACCACGGGTGCCGTTATTGCACTTCGCAAACATCAAACCGCTCTCACCTTGGAGCCAGGAGGACAGGTCGAACTCTCAGGAGCGCCAGCTCGCTGTGTTCATGAAGTATGTCATGAGGTCTCGGCACATCTTGAAGAGCTTGCTCCTTTTGCGAAATCGATGGACATTCGCTGGCTTGCCTTGGGATTCCATCCAACAGCAACCCAAGAAGATCTGCCGTGGATACCTAAGGAACGCTACGCCATCATGAGGCAATACTTGCCGCAACGCGGTAAGCGTGCACTCGACATGATGCGCCGCACCTCTACCGTACAGGTCAATCTGGACTTCGATTCAGAACAAGATGCCATGCGCAAACTTCGAGTTGCGCTCAAACTCCAGCCCATTACGACAGCCGTGTTTGCCAACAGCCCTTTTATCGAAGGGCGGATCACTGAGGTGCGTAGCCAACGGGCTCACGTGTGGCTGGATGTTGATCCCGATCGTTGTGGACTATTGCCATTTGCGTGGCGCACCAACGCCACATTCGAAGATTACGTTCAATGGGCGCTGGATGTTCCCATGTTTTTCATTCAACGGGGCACCCAAACCTTACGCAACACAGGACAGACATTTCGTGCATTCATGTCCGACGGATTTCAAGGACAGCGGGCAACTTTTGAAGATTGGGAACTGCACCTCTCCACACTTTTCCCTGAAGTTCGTATGAAACACACCATCGAGGTCCGCGGTGCCGATGCGCAAGGCAAAAGCCTGTTATGTGCCGTCCCTGCTTTATGGAAAGGGTTACTCTACGACCCTACTGCATTGGACCAGGCAGAGTCGTTAGTAGAAGAGTTGGATCATGACACCGTAGCCAACGCACGCCAAGCCATTGGCACCCAAGCGCTGTTGGCCATGCTCGGTGATAAACCTGTATACACGTGGGCAGAATCCATGCTCGACATTGCCATCCAGGGGCTAAAACGCCTGAACGATTGCCCTCACTCCACCAAAGACGAAAGCCGGTTTCTCTTACCTCTGCAACACTTGATAGCTAACCGACAATGCCCGGCCGACGTGCTTTTAGCTCACATCAACCCTGCCCAACCGTTACTTGAGCAATTGTTCGAGTACGCGCCGGCCTAGCGCCAGGATTAGCGCAGCGCAACAAACGGCACCACAGCCCAGCCGTCTTTTTTGACAGTGACTACCCGGCGCTCACGTATACCGCGCGATTCGAACTCCAAGATGTGCTCGCCTGCACTGACTTCTTGATACGATAGGAACACCACCGCAGGCAATGTAGACCAACTACGCGTATCGGGAGTATCCGCAGCCGTCAATGCAGCCTGACCACCCAGGCTGAGCACAGCACCCATCGTACCTCCCACTGAACGGCGCGCGGTTTCCCCAGCAACCGCGCGCGTAATGGCGCGAATAATCGCTGAGGCCACAACGGCACCCCGTGCTTCTAACCATGCGGCCCGAGAAACTGTATCGATGTTTAATGCAGAGGTTGTCGTCAATGGTTCCTGATCGAGTCTCAAGTTGGGGTCAGCCCCGGGTAAGCGGGCTTTGCCAAATTCAGGGTAGTTCACCCAAGTGACAAGACCTTGGCCTGCAAGGTGTGTATAATGCGCACTCAAAACCAAGCTTGCATAGGTTAGCGCCAACCCGATCGGAATACGCCTCGACTCCTTGGCCGCCACACGTCCCACAGAAGCCACCACCATCAATTTACCACACCCTTGCGCATACTCGCAGCGCATCGGCTTTTTAGTTCGCTCTATTGATTCGTTGACCAACGCATTCCAAGGGCCTGCTTGTGTATCCGAAGCGTCTGCCAATGCATCTTTGTAAAAAATACGTGCCTCGTCGGCTTTACCACTCAGCTCAAATACAACCCCCGAAAAATAACTACCTAGGCTGTCTCCCATCACCTTTACATTACCTTTGTCGTTCAAGTACGCCCGCATGGTTGCAAACCGTCGCGCTTCCACCCGCGCCCCTGAAAGGTCTCCGCGTGCCAAATAGTTCACCATATTGAGCGTATTGATAAGCAGCTTTTCATAACCCGCAGCCTTGTATTGCCCTGCATCATCGGAGTAGAGGTATCTACCCAAGTCGTCTAATGCATCCCGCGAAAAATCTAAAAGCTCGATGTGTTTGTCGGCGGTTTCAAAGTCATTGCTGGAAAACTGATACCGCCCCACTTGCTGCAATATGGTTCCCCGATCTAGCAACAGCAAGGAATCTTCGTCATCCAGCTCGGTTGGCTGCTGATTGGCTTGCTTAACGTCAAGCTCCTCATTGAGCGCATCAATGGCGAGCCACGGAGCGCCTTTATCAAGCGCATCACGGGCTGTCTTGGTGCGAGCGGAGTGCCCCGAGCAACCCAATGCCGTATGACAAAGGGCTCCGAGGAGCACCACCCCGCCGTACCCACGCCAGCGGATTGCAGCAAACACGCGCTGAAATCCTTTCAACACAAACGTTTAGCTCACAATGGCCTTGGTCAGATCAGACTTGTTCTGGAAAAGGATTTCGCCCGTTTCCACAGAAAGCACCTGCAAGAACATGAAGTATTGGACACGCCTGGATTCGGCAGCGCGCTCATCGGCGGTAAACACCTTCCCTGTAACGATATAGCGGACCCCCATTTGATTGCCCCACTTCGCCACTTCATTCTGATTGAATCCATCCGCCTGCTGCGCACGAATTTCGTCCATCAGCATCTTTTGGTTCTCCATGCTGACCACACGAAAAATGTTGGAGTTGATTAGCTCTGTCTCTACGTCAGAGATAAGCGCATCCAGTGTGCTATCAATATGCTCGCTCGTCTCGTTGCGCAGAGGAAGCACAGCGATGCTAGGTTTTTTACCGCTCCGTCCCTCAGACTGCCAGCGTGTCACCACCGGCGAGCTCCACAATGCCTTGAAATTTTCGTGCATGAGCTGTTGCAGATCATGCCGATCAAGACCTGTGCTGTAGGCTGCCTCATCGAGGCCAGGTGACTGCGAACCCCGCACCACATGCGGATCGCTTCCACCGCACCCCCAAAGCATTAACACCAACGACGTAATCAACCCTAACCACTGCCGAGAATACTTAACCATCGCGATCACCCCCGTAACAATGGCACCAGCGTACACAGATTCACCCAAATGTCTACGAAGAACGCTTTACTTGATCACAAGCCTGGCCCAACTCCGTTTTCCAGCCTTCACTAGGTAATGCTTGCCTCGGGATAATGTGGCCTGCATATCGGTGACACGCACTTCGTCAATCTCGATGCCGCCTTGTTCCAGACGCCTCTTCCCGTCACTTGAGCTCTTAACTAAACCTGCCAATGCCAAGGCCTTGGGCACCCAAATCGTCGGCTCATTCACTTCAAGGACGATTTCCTGAAGGTCCTGCGGTATCTGACGCTTCGAAAATTGGTCAAGCCACTGTGCTTGAGCCTGCATCGCTGCCGCACTGTCGTGCAAGGTCGCTACGATTTCCTGTGCCAAGGCTAACTTTGCATCGCGAGGGTTGAGCGTTCCCTGTTTAGCCGCCTGCTTGGTTGCCTGGATTTCTTCCAGAGGCCGCAGCGATAAAAGATCGTAATAACGCCACATCAGGTTGTCAGAAATGCTCATCAACTTGCCAAACTGCTCCAAGGGAGGCTCTGTCAATCCCACGTAGTTATCCAATGATTTGCTCATCTTCTGGCCTACAGGCACACCATTAACCACGTCGGCATTGATACCTTCCAGAATTGGAGTGGTCATGACGATTTGAGGAGGCAACTTGTACTCTCGCATGATTTCACGACCAACCATGAGATTGAACAACTGATCGGTGCCGCCTAACTCAACATCGCATTTAAGCTCGACAGAATCGTAGGCCTGAGCCAATGGATACAAGAGTTCGTGTAGCGCAATGCTGCTGTGTTCAGCCCAACGCGTCTTGAAGTCTTCACGCTCCATCATCCTAGCCAACGTGTATTTGGCAGCCAAGCGTATGACATCATCGAATGTAAACTTACCAAGCCACGCATTGTTATAAACAATCCGCGTCCGTTCACGGTCTAGGATTTTGTAAGCCTGCTCGGCATACGAACGCGCTCCTGCTTCGATTTCCTCACGCGTGGGCACTGGGCGAGTGTTATTGCGACCCGACGGGTCCCCAATCTGGGCTGTAAAATCGCCCACCACAAACACCACGTCATGACCAAAATCCTGAAACTGCCGCATTTTGCGCAACAGCACCGCGTGACCCAAATGAAGATCTGGACGCGTCGGGTCAAACCCTGCCTTGATGACGAGCGGGCGGTCCTGCTTCAACCGCTCTAACAGTTCGGCTTCGACGTGACAGTCCACCACGCCCGTTTTGAGCTTCGAAAGCTGCTCCGTGATGGAAATGGCTACTCCTTTTGTTTCTGCGCTTGATCACGCAGAAAACTCCGATTGACAAGCTCTTTGAGTTCCTTGCCCATCTTGAAGTGCGGCAACCGCTTGCCAGGAACATCTCGGGTATCGCCGGTCTTCGGATTACGACCTGTATAAGACTGATACTCGCGCACGGTAAAACTGCCAAATCCACGAATTTCGATGCCCCCGCTACGCTCTAGCGTTGCAGTCATCACATCGAGCACACAGTTGACGACAAGCTCAGCCCGACCTCGGGTGATGTTAGCTTTCTGAGCTATCATTTCAATAAGCTCGGATTTCGTCATAGGTGTAAAAGTGCCTGGCTTTTGAGTGTAAGGGACCTGGCAAAAAAGTCAATAGAAAATCAGATACTTGGCCACACTAGGTTTCCCTTGGGCAATTGGTTAGTATGCACTCCAACATCGAGGTAGCCCATGTGTCCATCGGATTTTCCCCCTTCTACCCCTTCGCCCCAGGTGCCCCTGGACGACGACCAGGCATTGCGGGGCATTCGCCGAAAGACAAGCCAAGTTAGCGTAATTGTTAGCCTTTTTTCGCTGGCGGTGGTGGCAGTCGCAGGATGGCTTTTCTGGACCCAGCGCCACACCTTAGAAGAAAGCCGTACAGCGTACTCCAAGGCCCATGAAGCTGGCAGCACCGAGGCCTTTTTGACCAAGACACGAGAGCTATTGCCGCGCACGGATTACGACGATCTTCAGGTGGAGATGATACAGAAGCTTGGGCAGTACCGCGATGTGCAAGCCGTGCCGATCCTGACCGACCAGCTTAAGGAAGCAGGTGTGGTACGACGCGCAGCGGCGCTTGCACTTGCGGCGATTGGTTTGCCCGAAGCATCCTCGGCCAAGCCCACCTTGTTGGCGGTGCTCAAAGACTCCGACGAACGCGACCGCACTCAGGTGATTTGGGCATTGGCTGTATTACGCGAACAAAGTGCCGCAAAAGCCATTATGGAGGCGTTTGGGCAAGGCATGTTGCAAGCTCAACCCAATTTTGATCCTAAAGTCATCGTCGATGCCGTGGGTGTTGATCAGCTGAGCGCATCTACTCTATTGGAAAGCCCGCAACCTGCTACCCGGTTGCTGGTGGCACAGGCATTGGCCGAAGAAGGGTCTCCTAGCGTGGTGGAGCCACTCCAACGCCTCCTCCAAAGAGAACTCAGACTTAACCCTAAAGACCAATCCGTCGAAGTAGTGCGAACCACGTTGACTGGTCTTGGAAAAACAGGCCAATCCACCGCACTGGCCACATTTTTCGAAGTACTTGAAAAACAACCCGGACTTAAACCCGGTGTGCTGGAATCCATCCGCAAATCAACATCGGCACAAGGGCTGATCGCCTTGTTGCATCACGTAAAGGACAGTGACATGCGCCAACAACTGGTGCGCATGCTCGCGGCCACGCACGATAGCCGTGCGACCGACACGTTGGTAGGGCTTGTTAACGACAGCGATGCTAAAATTCGCACGTATGCCGCCGTAGGCCTTGCAGCCTTGGGAAATGACCGCGGCATGCCGGTGCTTGTCGAGTTAGCTGCATCGGATAACGATCAACTCGCCACCGAAGCGTTGCTTAACCTGCGAGAGCTTCGTAGCCCCAACTGCGTGGCGCCGTTGTTACAAGTGATGAGCAAAAAACCTGGAAGGCGTGCAAGCATTTTACGCGCATTGGGCGCTAGCGGTTCCGCCCACGCGGGACCTATCCTTATGAAAGAACTCAAAGGCGACGATGTTGAAGCAGCCGCCCTAGCGCTTGGAGAACTCCGCTACGAGCCAGCGCTAGGCATATTGTTACGCATGGTCAAGCGGACGCCAGGCATTGATTTTACACAGCCTAGCCGCAAGAGCGAACAAGCGTACCGCAATCGGTTGGTCGCGATCCGGGCACTCGGTTATTACGGCAACCCCGTTGCAACCGCTGAGCTCAAAACTGTCGTCGAAGATACGCTGGATGACGCTCGTTTGCGTGACATGGCAGGACGCATGCTCGCACATGTGGCGGACATGGCATTCTTAACCGAGCTTACGCGCAAAGTGCGGGATACCTCTTTAGACCAGCATACACGCATGTATTATGCCCAGGCCTTCTGGCAAAGGCCCATGCCTGAGCTGGCTCCCGCGTTCATGGACATCATGGCCGACAAAGCGTTGCCCTGGGAAATCCGCCGCGCTGCAGCATTAGGCCTTGGGTATATCAGCCACCCTGACTATGACGCCAAGCTTTCAGCGATGCTGGATGTGCAAGAGATACGACGCGCGGCTTCTTTAGCCGTCGTACTTGGCGGAAGCGAAGCCACAGGGCGTAAACTGCTTGATGTACTCCTGAGCGATCGAGAAACCCTGGAACTTTTGGAAGACGGATTCCTTGGTGAAGCATCCGACTGGTTTGCCATCATCCCGCATGACAGTGCCACCGAGATGCTGCGTCGTCTGACCGTGGGTTATCTATTGCGTGAGGGTAAAGGCGCACAGAAATTGAGTTTTGCATGGGCTTACCATGTGGGCCGACTCAAAGCGGGGTGGCCTGCTCCAGGCGGCATGGATGCTCGCACAGCCCGACACATCTTACACAACACCCTGATAGGACAAGACGCTAAAGCCCGGGCGTTGGCGGCAGAAGCCTTGGATGCCATGGGAGAGCGAGGCATACTGCTTGCTGTACGTGACAGCGGCGGTCCCGGCGGCGCCGAAGCCCGTCGTGTCCTCTATGTTCCTGTGTTGCCAAACTAAATGAAGTTGTTTGTTACGTGAGATTACTCGGATTTGCTAAGCCATGGGGTAAGGCAGACGCTCACTGTTATGACATCTACTCCGTTCTGATAGTCGAAGTCCTGACAATACGCGATGGCTCCAGCAGGTGTCATCCTAGCCACGCCTTGGATAGAAGAGGTTCTTTGCGTGCTTATCACCGCTCCCTCTGCGTCCTGAAATTCCCACGTCACGGGCATGTCCCCCAAATGAATCCTTAACGAACTCGCAAGGTTTTCGGTCTGATAGAGTTGGATCGTTCTCGAACAAGGCGGCAAAGCACACTCCGCCAACGTTCCTACCAGTGGTTCGGTAGAATCAAAAGAATACGTCCGGAAGCGAACCGCTTCCTGCCCCACCATCACAGCAACATCCCAAAGCCCTGTAATCTCCACAGGAGATTCGATGACTTGAGAAGCACGCGTAGCTATCCTTAATGGCAGCAAATAGTCATGATTGTATGACACCAAGGAGTCGTGTTCCGGATTATATGGAACCTCACTCCACAATCTCATCACGTCGTCAGCCTTCTGAGCATCAGAAGCGCCAATCAATTGGGGGGATATGATACCAGGGATACCGTTACGCTGCGCTACAATCGCTGTCATAACGGGCGTCGGCAAACACTCAACACGGCTTGGCTTCGACACATCAAGTTCGACTGAACTTACATACTCACCTTGCCATACCATGCAGGAAAAAAAACGTACTAACCCTTGATGGGTTAAAAGCTTCACGACGGCCATGCCATCTGAAGCAAATGAATTCACTCGCCAAAAACCGTCCATGACACTTTCAGGAATGACATTCGGACGTGGGTTTGGATGGTTGCCGCCTGGCGCATAGCCCAAGCATAGGTCGCATTCGACCTCATCGCCTAACACGGTAGGCAACACACTCTTATCGTCTGCGTGATTAAGAATCCGCCACTCACTCTTCGAAAGACACTCTGCTTGCTGTGCCTGATCCAAGTGTTCTCCCTGACACCAGGGAACGGTGCCTTGAAGATAGGTCTCACACACCCACTGCTGGTCTCCCACCCAGGATTCATCACAGCCATTGGGCTGAGTCTTCTCGGGCCGTCGTCGATAGCAAGCAAGCTGGCTCTGTTCGTATCCTAGACTATCCCCAAGGTTACCGCACGTCGTAGACACTGTCCTTACTTGGCCTGACTCGTCGTGACTACCTGTCTGTACTGTGTCAGAAGCGCATCCGGATATCTCCAGTAGCCCGAGCAGCATCCAGGCAATCTGAAACCGCACCGCGTTTCCCCCAAAAAGCATTCTCTGCTTTAGCATCAGATGGTGTCACGTCAACGCGAAATATTCAGAGGGCAGATCCAGCGCAATGGCACGCTAGCGGTCAAGGGCGTTACGCAGATCGCGGATTAAATCATCGGGACTTTCAATTCCTACAGCGTAACGCACCAGATTATCAGGGATCCCTAACGCCTGCCGCTCCTCAGGACTTTGGTCAAAATAACTCATTAACGCTGGTTGCTCTACCAAAGACTCTACGCCACCCAAACTCGGCGCAATGCGTGGGATCTCAAGCGCATCGACAAACGCAGAAGTTTCCGCACCACCGGCCTTCAACGCAAACGTTACCACTCCACCAAAGCCCTGCATCAAGCGCTTCGCCACAATGTGATTCGGATGCGAACTCAATCCTGGATACCAAACACGCTCAACACGCGGGTGAGACTCCAACATGGCTGCAACAGCCAACGCAGAACGATTTTGCTGGTTAACACGGACGCTTAACGTTTTTAGGCCACGGTGGACCAAAAATGCAGCATGCGGATCGCACACCGCCCCAATAATGTCCCTTACTTCCCGCGCAAGCGAGATTAAACCACTTTTCCCGGCAAGCACGCCAGCAAGCACATCGTTATGCCCACCAAAATATTTACTCGCGCTGTGCATCACCAGATCAATGCCATAACTCAAAGGCTGCAAATTGACCGGCGTTGCAAATGTGGCATCGATCAACGTTTTTACGCGTTTAGCACGACACACCTGAACAAGACGTTCCAAGTCCACCACTGCCAGGTAAGGATTGGTGGGGACCTCACTTATCACCAATACGGTTTCTGGACGAATTGCGTGTTCCAAAGCAGAAACATCTGCTGCAGGAACCAAGGTATGGCTCACCCCAAAGCGCGCCAAAAAATGACTCACAAACTGCCTGCTCCGTCGATAACAATCTGCAAAGAGCACCACATGAGAGCCTTGCTTACATAGAGCAAACAATATGGCAGTCACGGCCGCCATGCCGCTGGAAAACGCCAGCGCAGCTTCCGCTCCTTCGAGTGCCGCCACTTTGTCCTCCACCAAACGAACCGTTGGATTGCCATAACGGCCATACTCTTCCCGTTCGCGTCGGCCTTCCATGTAAGCGATAAGCTCCGCAGTGTTGGCAAACGTATACGTCGCAGTTTGCACAACGGGAGCCGTAACAGCATCATACGGATAGCTACGAGGTTCACCCGCATGCACCACGGCCGTAGGTAAAGTGATAGGTGTTTTGGCATCCATGGACGCGGAGCTTACACTACAACGTGTTAGCGTCCAGTCGCCAAGCGGAGCCACGAGACAAGTAGCGTTTTGTCAGGCTCTCGACGCGCATCACAGGAATGAACCAACATAAACCCTTCGTCGGGACGCGAACCTGGCCCTTGAAGCGCTTCGACATCAAATTGCGATGCGTGCGCATGCAACAATGTCAAGCGCTCAGAGACCTCGACCCGCACGCTCATGTCTGGCTTCATGTCTTTGGGAGCAAAAGACCACCGTTCATGAGGAGTGCACTGTGGTAACTTCGAAAGGGCTCGCTCAACAAGCATACCTATCGCCCGATGATGTCCATGTTTCGTCCCGGAAGGATCATCGCGTACGTCCATGCTGAGCACCACACGGGGTCGATAGGCTAAGACTGTATCTCGAATCCTGTGCTCAATGGTCCTGAGCCCACCAGGCACGTGTGCCTGCCAATACGCCAACGTGTGTTCAGGCGATGTGGTGAACTCAAAATCCAAGCCGTCATCCGCCTTAAATAAATAAAGCAGATCTGCATGAAGCTGACGCGCCACATGGTGCAATTCCCGATCTCGGATGCGAGCCACTTTCCATCTAGGTTGATCTCGCACTTCGACCATTTCTCCTTCGTTTCCACGAAGCAAGAGCATTCCCCCTTCCCCATGCGTCAAAACGGCAAGCACGATCTTGCGTTGTTGGTCGCGCAAGTAGGACAGGATCCCTCCCGCATACATCGATTCATCGTCTGGATGGGCCGTGAAGACAAGGACGTCCGCACGCCTACTTGATGAACGGACAGACGAAGCACTACTGCTACACGCTGTAAGCAATGCAAGCACTGCCCACAACGGCCTGTGAATCAATGCCCGCCAGCCTCTCGATCGATGCCCGGATGAGTCGGATCGCCTGGTTCATGCCTGGGGTTGGCACTTTGGAAGGAACCGTCTTGACCGGGGATTGCCATCAGCATGGCCTTATCAAAAATAAAATGCGCGCGCTCGGTGGAGGCTGGCACATGCATTCCTGTATCCATTCGAATGGCATCGCACGGACAGGCTTCCACACAGTAACCACAAAAGATGCATCGCAGCTCGTCAATCACAAACACCCTTGGGTAGCGCTCATACCCATGTCGAGGGTCTTCTGGCGGATATTCCGAAGCTTCGATGTGAATACACTGCGCTGGACACGCCGTACTACAACACAAACATGCGACACAACGTGGAGAACCGTCAGCACGATGAGTGAGCCGATGAACGCCGCGGAAACGCTCGGGATACACCCGCGTTTCTTCGGGATAGTGAACCGTATCGATGTCACCACTTTCTCGACTCAAGAGCGTGTTTTTAAAAAATCGCTGCATGGTCAACAACAAACCCTTCGCGATTTCAGGCACATAGGCTTGATCAGCCAGCGATGGAGCAGGTTTATTAATCAATTTTGCCATGCACTAACTTCCCTTTATGGCCAATATCACCAAACCAGTGATGAAAATGTTCATCAATGCCAAAGGCAAAAGGCCCTTCCAACAGAGTTCCATGATTTGATCGTAACGAAACCGAGGCAGCGTCCAGCGAATCATAAGTTGAAACCATATGAGCGTGGTAACTTTGAAGAGAAAGACACCCACACTTAAGGCTGTCACCACCAGATGCGGCATTGCTAAACGCCATCCCCAGATATCCAGCCCTGCAGGCGTCAGCCCAGGCAAATGGTAGCCACCAAAGAAAATCGTGACGAGCAATGCAGCGGTTAACACCACTTCAATAAACTCACCCGTAAAAAACATACCAAATTTCATGCCAGAATATTCGGTATGGTACCCGCCAACGATTTCACTTTCTCCTTCAGGCACATCAAAGGGAATACGTTTCGATTCTGCAATGGCGGCGGTAAAAAACAGAACAAACCCTAAGGGCTGCACAAAAATGCCCCAAAGAGGCAGCGCTCCCCACCGATGGCTCACTTGCCACGCCACCATGTCCTCAAGCCGTAAAGACCCGTAGATCATGAAGCAGCCGACTAACGTCAAACCCAGCGCAACTTCATAGCTCACAAGTTGCCCTGCCGCCCGCAATCCACCGAGCAGCGAAAACTTGTTGTCACTGGCATAGCCTCCCACGGCTGCTCCGACAACACCCGTTCCTGCAACGGCAAAGACAAACAGAATGCCCACATTGAGTGACGCCACTTGCAGCGGAACCATGGGGCCAGACAATCCTTGAAAAGGATGCTCGAAGCTTAGCATATCCCACCAGTGCCCTGGGTAAAATGCACCGCCAAAAGGAATCACTGCAAACGCCAAGATGGCAGGCACGACGGTAATAATGGGCGCAAATGCATGTAGGAATCGATCCGCACGGGGCGGAACGAAGTCTTCTTTCCAGATCATTTTGATGGCATCAGCGGCAGGATGCAGCAATCCTGCCAACCGAATGTTCCAACGGATGCGTTTACCAAACCAGCTGAACTCCAAAGGAATTCCTGCCCGAACGGGTCCGATGCGGTCTTGAATCATCGCGCTTTGACGACGCTCTGCCCACACCAATATGGGTGCAAACGCACCCACAACGACAATTAACACAAACAACATCTTGCCGGTGGTCCATATCGCCAGTTCAGCCAGACTCATGCAAACACCTGCGTATCTGCCGCAAGCGTATGCGTACGCGACTCAATAACCGCTTGGTTCAAATCCTGAAACCTCGTGTAGTTTAACTCAAATCCCATGCTGGCTGCTAAGTTAACTAATGTTAGCCATGCTGGTTCGATACCGATGGGTGGCGGCACAGCTCTTTTAAAATGCTGGGTCATTCCCTTGGCATTCACAAAACTTCCATACATTTCCGCATGAGTGGCAACAGGAATTTGCACTGTGGCAGACGACGCAAACGCTCCTGGATGAGTCGTGAGGTTAACGAGCGTGCGCAACGCACTCAACGCCTCAAGCACTTTTTCATTGGGCTCGGCAGCCCACCCTAGCACGATAGCGCCTTCTACCTTGCCGCTCTTAATATCCTCTGCAAGCTGTGCCAACGTTCCTGGCGGTTTTGACGCACATTGTTGTGCCCCTGCACGATTGGGATTGTTGTCACTGTCACGCAAAATGGCATCCCCACGCCAGCCGCCCAATGCGGCAAGATAAACTAACCCGTTTTTAAAGTGTTTTTCCGCCAACGCAGCCAACACAAAATTATCTTCCGTGGGGTGCTGCGCACTCAAAACCACAGCAATCTTGGAAAGATCCATTCCGCGCAGCTGCTCCGAAGCCGTGCTCAAAGCTTCTTGCATGGTCACGTTTGTTAATGCCTCTTCCTGACGGATCGTTGCATGAAGCAACCTGCCTTCATGAAAATGCTTGTAAGTCATCATGCCGTCGTCACACATCCAGAATCGATTAACCCGCTCGTTGTCACGAGGGCGCAATCGATAAATCCGTTGGTTACGCGGATCAAAATCAATATGCATGTTACAGCCTGTTGCGCATCCATGACAGACGCTCGGCGCGCTGCGTAGAAACCACACCCTCGCCTTGAAACGAAAATCACGACTCGTGAGCGAGCCTACCGGACACACATGCTCTGTCATCAAGGTGTAATCATGATCGAGTTCTCGCCCAGGACTCAGCACAATTTCATTCTTGTTGCCACGCTCACGCATATCCAACACATGGTCCCCCACCACTTCTTCGCAAAAGCGGACACAACGCGTGCACATCACGCAACGCTCGGCATCGTATACAATGGTCGGACCAAATCGAACCGCTTTAGGCTTATGCACCGGTTCCGTGCGCTTTCGCTTTAACGTGCCCTGGTGCTCGTACCAATAGTCTTGCAGTTTACATTCACCTGACTGGTCACAAATGGGACAGTCAACCGGATGATTGAGCAACAAAAGCTCGTGAGTTGAATGCTGCGCCTGTTGCGCGTACTGGCTTGTGGAGTTGCATACCTCCATGCCTTCCGCAGCCGCCTGTTGACACGCTGGCACAAGCTTAGGCTTGGTATCAGGAACATAGGCCTGCTTTGCATCGTCCCACTTCAAAATCGGCATAGCGATAGGACGCTCTGCTTTAACCTCCACAAGGCACATCCGACAGTTGGCAGCCACCGAAAGCCCTGGATGCCAACAGTAGTGAGGAATATCAATGCCTTGACGCCACGCAGCTCGAATGATCGTATCGCCTGGCTCAAAAGAAATGTCTCTACCGTCTAGTTTGAAAGTGGGCATGAATGTTCTCTGTCAATAAGGATCAGCGATCACACTCTCCACCGATCATGTTGATGGAGCCGAACGTTGGAACGATGTCTGCCAACATATCGCCTTTGATCATGTCAGCACATGCAGTGAGATTGTAAAAACAGGGTGGCCGACACCGTACGCGGTACGGCGTGCCGCTTCCGTCAGAAACAATATAAAAGCCTAGCTCGCCATTGCCTCCTTCGGTGTAACCATACACCGCTCCTTTGGGCAGTTTCTGACCTTCCATAACCAACTTAAAGTGGGCAATGGTTGCCTCAATCGTCGTGTAAACCTCGCGCTTAGGAGGATAGACAAGCCGTGGGTCGTCGACACTGACAGGCCCATCGTCGGGCATTTGGGTCATGGCTTGTTGGATGATGCGAATCGACTGACGAATTTCCTCAAAGCGCACCATAAAACGATCGTAGTTGTCCCCGTCATGGCCAATGGGCACTTCAAAATCAAACCGATTGTAAAGCATGTAAGGATGCGCCTTACGGACGTCGTAATCCACGCCAGTTGACCTTAAGACGGGACCCGTGACCCCAAATGAAAGTGCGTCTTTCTGACTCAGCACTCCAATGCCTTGGGTGCGATCCACAAAAATCCGATTATGCAGCAACAGCGCTTCTGTTTCCTTTAACACACGCTCAATCTGTGGAATGATATCGCGCACATCTTGCTTAAATGTGGATGTCGGCGGCGCAGCCAGCCCCCCCACACGACCAAAGCTGTGTGTCATGCGAGCGCCAGTTTCCCGCTCTAAAATATCCCACACCCACTCGCGCACTTTAAGTAGCCACAAGAACGGAGTAAACGCACCAAGCTCCATGGCTGAAGCACCGTTGCATGTGATGTGATCGGTAATGCGCGCAAGCTCTCCCAGCAACACGCGATAATATTGTCCTCGTTCGGGGACTTCAATGCCTGCAAGCTTTTCTGCTGCCAATGCAAATCCGACATTGTTCAACATGGGCGAGACATAGTTAAGCCGATCGGTATAAGGAAACACCTGATTCCACGTGCCTCGCTCGCAGGACTTTTCAAACCCGCGGTGCAAGTAGCCCGGCTGAACATCAACCTCCATCACCGTTTCACCATCCAGGGTCAAATCCATACGAATGGTGCCATGCATGGCGGGATGGGAAGGCCCCAAACTAAGCTGCATCGGTTCGCTGGGTAAGTCTAAACTTACATCGTTTAAATCTGCTGGCTCCATGCGCTATGACCCCTCGTGCTTCGTTGCACGCTGCACGCCTTCTTTAGATTCAGCTGTGCCGGGGTCGGTCAACGAGCGACGTTGCCCCTGAGCAAGTGCGATGGCAGGCGAAACCTGGCGATTTTCACCTTGCAGTCGTTTGATCCAATCGATGCGGTTCCAAGGTTGCCCCTCTTCAGGCCCAAACGGCGGAAGTTTGCTTGTGCCTTCCACTCGACGATAGGGCACCAAAGGTTGGGTGCGTTCGATGGGATAGTCTTTACGCAACGGATGTCCCACAAACTCTTCATACAAGAGAATACGGCGCAAATCGGGATGATCCTTAAAGCGAATGCCGAACATGTCGTATACTTCGCGCTCGCCCCAATCGGCGCCCCGCCATACACTGACCAGCGAATCAATCACATCATCCTCGGCGCAACGAGTTTTGACGCGAATACGATGGCCGTGCTCGGTCGACCGCACCATGAGTAGCACATCAAAACGTGGCAACGTGGGAGTTCGCTCCAGATAATCGACCGCAGTAATATCTACAAACTGGTTCATCGCACACTCTGCGTCATCGCGTAAAAACATCGCGACAGCTCTCCAGTCTGACGAAGACACTGTCACTTCGTCATCACCGCGAAATGCATCGGTTGCCAAAATTTTTTCAGCAAACTGTGTTTTAAGGCGCTGCACGATGCGTTCACTCATGAATGTGGCTCCGTGGGTAACGAAGTCCCTTTTCGCAACTGCATCAACTGCTCAGGCAGCTCGCGTGGTGGAACGACCAACGCCTCCGTACGCCCTCCATGGGTGATCTTCTCTTGAAGCAACATCAAGCCATCCAGCACAGCTTCCGGCCTTGGCGGACAGCCAGGAATCAAGACATCCACGGGAATGATTTTGTCGATGCCTGGCACCGTGGTGTAGTTGTCATAAAAGCCACCACACGATGCGCATGTCCCAAACGCAATCACCCATTTTGGCTCTGCCATTTGATCGTAGATGCGCTTGAGCACGGGGGCTTGTCGTTGGCTGATGGTGCCCACCACCCATAATAAATCAGCCTGCCTTGGGCTAAACCGAGGCGCTTCCGCGCCAAACCGCGCGATGTCGTACCGTGGGGCGGCCGTGGCCATAAACTCCATACCGCAGCATGCCGTCGCAAAGGGATACTGAAAAAGCGAGTATTTGCGAGCCCACGCCAGCAACGCATCAAAACGTGTCAAGCCGTAGCCAAGCTCACCGGTCTTTACACTCAGCGCTCCCATTCCAGAGCCCCTTTTCTCCATGCATATACGAGCGCTAAGCCCAGAATCACTAAAAACGTCACCATTTCAACAAATCCAAACCATCCAAGCGTCTGAAACGCTGCTGCCCACGGATACAAAAACACGGCCTCTACGTCGAATACAACAAATAAAATGGCGGTCAAAAAGAACTTAACCGAAAGCCGCACATCCTTGGCCCCGGACGAAACCCACCCACTTTCGTAAGGCATGGCCTTTTGAGGGGTCATATTCTTTGGACCAAGCAGCGACGTCGCCAAAAACATGCCCACAGCGACCAGCATCGCCAATGCTAGCATCATGATAACAGGCAAATACGTGGCAAGCATTGCTGGGGGTTTTAGTGCCCACCTTCCGCCCTGTCAACGAAGGAACGAAGGAAGAGCTACCTTTGGAGCGCCCTGGGCTTCAGCGTTGCGAAAGCAACGCCTCCAGTTCATAGGGCCGCTTGGGGATATCGCCGCTCAATACATCGGCACCCTGGGGGGTCACCAACACGTCATCCTCGATGCGAATCCCGATCCCTCTATACTCACCGCCCTGGGCATATTCAGGGGGGACATACAACCCAGGCTCTACCGTCAAAACGTACCCGGGCTGAAGTTTGATAGGCCCTTCTTCATCCGCATAACTCCCCACATCGTGAACATCCATACCTAACCAGTGGGAGGTACGATGCATGTAAAACGGACGATAACTACCCTGCTCCCGTACCTCTTGGGGCGAACCTTGGCACAAACCCACTGAAATCAACCCCTCGATGAGCACCTCCAACGCTGCGTCGTGGATGTTTTCCAGAGTGCTCCCAGGCTTGACTTCATCGATCGCTGCCTGTTGAGCTGCAAGCACGATGTCGTAAAGTGTTCGCTGCGGTTTACTAAAGGACCCATTCACCGGAAAGGTGCGTGTAATATCCGAGGCGTAGTATTCCCACTCACACCCCGCATCGATCAGCAATAAATCCCCATCTTTCAGGCGTTGATTGTTGGCTCGATAATGAAGCACTGTGGCATTGCTTCCAGCGCCTACGATGCATCCATACGCAGGACGCACACTTCCATGCGCCCGAAAGGTCCGGAGTAGCTCCGCTTCAACTTCATATTCCCAAGCTCCTGGTCTTGCTGTCTTGAGCGCATTGAGGTGCGCATCCTTCGTAATCTTCAGAGCATGGCGCATGAGATCGACTTCGCCTGCTGTTTTAACCATGCGAAGCGCATGCAGCGTCGTGCTTGGATCAACGATTTCCGTGGGCACCGTAACCCCTCTTCGCGCCTGCATCCGCAATTGATCGAGTAATTTCAGCAAAGTAGACGTAAAATCTCGATCCCATCCCAAATGAACATGGAGCCGTTGGACACCCTTAAGGTACTCAGGAAGACGCTGAGCAAGCTCTTCGATAGGATACGCAACGTCAGCCCCAAAGTGCTCGACTGCCCCCTCTAGGCCTGCCCTGGAGCCATCCCAACGGGCGCGTTCGGGATTGGACGGCTCGACAAACAGCACCATGCGATGGGTGGGATGCTCGCTCGTTAACACCAGCAGGCAATTGGGCTCGTCAAAACCACTTAAGTAGTAAAGGTCACTGTCTTGGCGGTATTCGTGCAGCACGTCATTGTTACGAAGGGCCACAGGCGCGGCAGGAAAAAGCGCGACGCCCTTTCCGATGGCATCCATAAATGCCGTCCGGCGCTCTTTGAAGGTCTCTCTTGTCGGATAAGGCAATCGCATGCGCCTAGCTTAGCAGCTCCTGAGGCTCTGAAACAGCGTGCCGACGTGATGCGCGAGTGTCCGTCCGAAGAGCGCCCGGGACACGGCTGTGCTGAGGCGTAGGATAAGGTATGCTCACACACTGCCTGCACAAAGGGGGGAATTGAATGGTGGCCAAGTCAGACGCAATCACGTTCATCGGTGCTGGAAACATGGCCACTGCTTTGATCGAAGGCCTGCTTGCCTCCGGAACCTGCCAGCCCGATGCCATTACCGCCACAGACGTGCGCACGGACGCCTTGGCCGCGCTGAAAGAACGGCTTGGTATTCACACCGCTTCTCATAACGATCACGCAGTCCGCCAGGCACGTTGCGTGGTCATCGCCGTCAAACCCCAGCAAGTCGTCGATGTGCTTACAGAGTTTGCCCCTCATCTGCCTAAGGAAGCCGTGGTGGTATCGATTGCTGCCGGGGTGCGTCTTCAGACATTGGCAGAGAAACTTCCACCCCAGACGGCGATTGTCCGCGCCATGCCGAACACTCCGGCACTGGTACGTCAGGGTGCAACCGCAGTAGCGGCAGGAGCCTTTGCTTCCGAAGCCGACCTTATGCTCGCCCGCCGCCTGTTCGAAAGCGTAGGACTTTGCGTCGAAGTACGCGAAGAAGCGCTGGACGCTGTCACTGCGCTAAGCGGCTCGGGCCCTGCTTACACCTTCCGATTTATTGAAATACTTATACAAGGAGGCGTCGCAGCCGGACTCTCTGCTGACACGGCACACACACTAGCGCTTCAGACGGTACTGGGAGCTGCACAGCTTTTAAGAGTGACTGGCAAAAGCCCAGAAACGTTACGCAATGAAGTCACGAGCCCCGGAGGAACCACGCTTGCCGGATTGGACGCCCTCGCGCACCATGGCTTTGAGGCATCGGTGCTGGCAGCCCTAAGCGCAGCCGAGCAGCGCTCACGCGAACTTGGCAAGCGTTAAGGCCGCGAACCAAAAAGCACGCTCCCTACACGCACGATCGTAGCCCCTTCCTCAATCGCAATCGCATAGTCCGCGCTCATTCCCATCGAAAGTTCAGCGAGCCCATACTGCTGCCCAAGCTCATAAAGCCGCCTGAAATATACCCGCACGACCTCGGGCGGTTCATTCGGGGGCACCAGCATCAGCCCCTGAAGATGGACATGCTTCAATTGTGCAGCATGGTGAATCAGCTCCGGCAATTCTTGAACGCTACAGCCAGACTTTTGAGCTTCCTCTGCCACGTTCACTTGAATCAGTATGGGTACACACCGTTCCAGCCCTTGCGCGACGCTCTCAATGCGTTCCAATAACGCGATGGAGTTCACTGTCTGAATGCTCGTCGCAAGGCCGAGCGCCAACTTGACTTTATTGCGCTGCATAGGCCCGATGACATGCCAGCGAAGGTCTTTTAACTCCGCAAGCTCATCTGCTTTATGGTTCAGCTCCTGAATGTAGTTTTCACCAAAATCACGTAGCCCCAAAGCATAGGCCTGCCGCACAGCCTCTGCCGGATGTCCTTTGCTCACCGCCATCAGACGCACACTCCCTAGAGGGCGACCAACCTGTGTGCATACACGGTCGATGTGCGAACGGACGCGATCAAGACTTGCCTGGTCTATGGCCATGTTTCTAGCACACCGATTTCAGATAAAAGCTCAAGCGTTTCTACCGTGGGTAACCCGACAACATTGCTATAGGAACCCTCAATGGCTTGGACAAGTCCCGCGCCCAACCCTTGAATGGCATAACTCCCTGCCTTGTCCTTTCCTTCGCCGCTTTGGATGTAACGCTCCAGCGTCTCGCGGCTCGCTTCGCGCAGTTTTACCCGCGTCTCAAGGACCTTCACGCCCATACGCCCCTGCCCAGGACCTCGTGCCACCACCGCCGTAAGCACATGGTGCCAACGTCCGCTAAGAGCGCTCACCATGTGTAGCGCTTCGTCATCATGCTGAGGTTTTCCGAAAATAACGTCATCCAACACCACAATCGTGTCTGCGGCTAACACACACACCATACGCTCGCCCAAACTCTTAAGTACATCGTTTGCCTTGTACTCGGCAGCGCGTCGAACATAATCCCGCGGAGATTCCCCCTGCTCTGGAAACGGCTCATCCCGCGACGTAATCACTTCGAAGGTTAACCCAAGCTGTCCCAGAAGCTCTTTGCGACGAGGGGATGCCGAAGCCAACACCAATGGATAGCGAAGAAGCATCGTTATGCCGCAGAAGTCGCCTGTCGGTGGCGTTCTAAGATACGCATGTAGGTGCGACTGACGTGTTTGGCATCCAACCTCAGCACCTTCGCAAATTCCGCTACGTAGCCACGCACGTACACTTTTTCGGGAAGAGCGCCAAAATCGTCCTCTTCAATCGCCTTCAGATAGCTTATCCCGATTTTGGTATGACGAGCAATGTAAGCCAAATCCACACCTTGTGCCTCTCGAATCGCGCGAAGCAACGCGCCATTGTACTGCGTGTCGGGGCCAATCTCTGGAAATAATGCCAATGCATCGATGTTGGGCTTGGATTCTTCTGCTAACGACACCTCAGGGGCTCGATGCGCTGGAAACAGCGTCTGTTCATAGACACTGCGTCGACTGGGATTGAGTAACACTTCATAGGCTTCGTCAATCTGTCCGCGCAAATGCTGCAACTCATCGGAATCAAACAATCCATACGACGCTAACGAGTCGGGACTGTAAATTTCTTTCATGCGCTTACACGCTCTTCGGATTTCTTCGTCGGTTGCTCCACGCCCCACTCCGAGAAGCCCAAAATAACTATCGACAGGTGCCGCGTCATAAGGAGCAGCCGTGCGGTCCAACGTCAACAAACGGCGAACGAGTTTTTCAATTCCACGGCCAGCTTTGCTGCCAGGGCTTTCGACCATCAAGGGCCGCCGCTTGCGCATACAAAGCCAAGCCGCTTCGTCATAACTGACATGACCAAGGCAATCGACACGCAACCCCAAACGCCGCTGAGACGCAATCGCAAGGCCCTCGCCAAGCTGCAGATCCTGCCGCACTCGTGTTTGATTGACCACAAGATGCAGCCTAAAGGATTCCAGTATCTTACGCGTGTATGGCACAAGAGGGTCATTCTCAGCTTCCAGCCTCTGCAAAAGCTCGTTCGGGGCAGGCACACCGGCAAGCTTACGCAAGCGTTGGCTCCAGGCTTTGCTCGAACCACGTTCCGGTTGAACGCGCTTTAACCGATGCCAAAAACTGACACGCAAGAAACGTTGTACATTTTCGATGGCACTGGGATCCGGCGTAGTCACATAAAGCCCCTGGTCCGCTTCAAAGAAAAGCTCTACAAGCGCGCGATCCATACCCTCGCCAAGATCAATCACCACATGGTCAGCTTCCAAAGCACGGATATGCTTCGTAAGCGCGCTATAGCGAGCAAGGTTTTTAAGTCCTTCCAGGTATCGATCAACATCGCTGTAAGCGACGTGTAAATCTGGATACAAGGTTTCAGCCGCATAAAGACCATCCACGCCATCCAATGACTGAGTTCCGCCGGATTCCGAATTCCCGGACGCACCTGGCGCCCGCGTTAATCCCAGCAAGGTATGGACGTTGCCACCCAAACGATCGGCATCCACCAACACCACTTTCCGCCCCATCGCAGCCAGACATAACGCCACATTGACCGCGATAGTGGTCTTACCCACCCCCCCTTTGGCACCTGCCACAGCGATGACTTTTGGAATCTCTTTGCGGGAGCCGCGAGGATCGTTGCTTGGCCGTATCGAAGACATGAAGCGTTACCTTGAAACTGGAGCCGCCTTGTAGCACGCCAGAAGCCTCACTGCATGCTCGGCCATGGATACCGAAAAATACCGGCCTGCCATTAGGAAACCCCTGCCCAGCACACGCGATAACCCAGCATGCGTGTGTATTGGAATGGGTGGGCGATTGTCCTGTGGCTGTCTTTGGGAGGATGCCTGCAAGATCCCTCCTACGAAGACCATTCTTCCCAATCGGACCTCTTAGGCCTCACAAGCTGGCCGGCCGATGGTACCCAAAATGTACCGCTTAATCTCCGCTTCGTCGCTTTACGCTTTGATGAGCCTGTTTCGGACTCCGGTATCCTCGTTCTGTACGATGAGACATCCCAACAAGAGATGCCTTTACAACCACTAAGCGCACCCTGTCATGCCATCGGTTGGTCAACCGGGCACTGCATGCTTGCTAAGCCAGTCAACGATCTTTTGCCTCACACGGCCTACCGATTGTCATGGCAATCATCGACTGCCTCCGAAACGTCGCCATTGAAAAGCTGGCAAACAATCTTTCATACCGGCGCTTCCCATGACAAGGCTGCGCCTCATTGGCAACCTGAAACCTGTGCGATGGACGAGCATGCCTTGGACGTTGGGTGCCTGCTTCTAAGCGATCATGACTTGGCGCTTCGAGTCTTTAGTGACGAGCCTATCCGTCTGTGGCTTGAGACTGACTATGGCGCGACGCAGGTACTCGCCCCGCGAGGCATCGCTTCGTTGCATCTGACCGCATTGCCTGCAGATAGCCAGATACCTGTCATGCTCACTGCAGCAGACGCAGCCGACAATGTCAGCCGTATCGATTTCGTCGTCCATACAGAAAAGGATCTTCCGATGCTCAGCATCACCAAAGTCTTGGCCAATCCCCGAGGCAAAGAGCCCCAGCAAGAGTTCATCGAAATTCACAATTTCGGCTCCATCCCCATAGAATTGTTAGGATTTCAGGTTTCAGACCGTTCCGATCATCCAGGTGACATCATCGCCCAAACTTCCACTTTGTCCGCAGGTGCGCGGGCGTTAGTGGTGTCCTCTCACTTTGATACCACTGCCACCGACGATGGCGTGATTCCCGAAGGCTTGCCGTTGATTCGTGTCGACGAATCGCTTGGAAGCGGAGGATTGGCAAATTCCGGAGAGCCCCTCTTCCTGAGAGATTCGCAAGGCCGGCGACTCTCTGCCGTTCCCGCGGTTTCAGCGCCCAAGCCAGGCGTGTGCTTGTTTCGCAGTGGCCAAGATCCCCGTAGTGACAGTCTTGAACATTTCTCGTACGAGCCCTTATGGGACTGTGCGCCAGGGCACCCTGTCCCACCACCCCATGACTGAACCGCTTCCCTTTGTCCGATCAGATGCCTCAGAGCTTCGAGGCCAGGTGGAAGCCACGATTTATCGCAGCCCTGATGAGCGCTTTGCCGTCCTTCGCATTAAGGAGTCTACCCATGGTCAGCTCGCTACCGTCGTCGGACCATTGGGTACGGTAGCCGAAGGAGAATCTCTGCGCCTCAAAGGGCGATGGACCAAACATCCCAAACACGGCGAGCGTTTCGTCGTTGAAAATTTCAGTCCGATTCCACCGACCACACTGGATGGATTGATCAAATACCTTGGATCTGGATTGATCCCCGGTGTAGGCCCATCCGTCGCAGAACGCATTGTTAAACGGTTTGGCACAAAAACGCTGGATATCATCACCACTCAATCCGCGAGATTGCGCGAAGTCAAAGGGGTGGGTAACGCAAGAGCTCAGGCCATTGCCACGGCCGTGCGCACACGGCGACAAGAAGCAGAGTCATTGGCGTACCTGCACGGCCTGAATATTGGCCCCGCACTCGCTCGCAAAATTTACACCCGATACAAAGATCACACCGCCCAGGCCATTGAGTCCGATCCCTATAAGGTGGCCGAAGAGATTTCAGGCGTGGGATTTCGAACCGCGGACCGAATCGGTCTTGCGGCGGGATTTGCTCACGATGACATTCGAAGAGTTAAAAGCGCAGTGCGTTATGTCCTTTTTCGTGCCTCCGAAGAAGGACACACGTACCTTTCCTATAACGAACTGGCTCACGCATTGGCGGGCTATGCCGTGTCTGATACCGCCTTGGCCTCTGCGCTAAGTCAGCTGGATGAGCGCGGGGAAATTCGCATCGAGGACCAAGCGATCTTTCTTAGCGCTTTGTTCGCAGCAGAATGTTACGTTGCACAACGCCTGAGCCAATTGGCACAGCCTCGAACACCGCCCGAAGAAGCGTGCGCTGCCGAGGACAAGAGCCAAGCCACGCTCGAAACACTCTCACCGCTACAACGGCAAGCTGCAGCATCCAGCTTACGCTCAGGACTATTGGTGCTCACCGGCGGCCCTGGCACAGGCAAGACCACTGCCGTATCTGCGATACTTCATGTCCATCGTGCCGCAAACCATCGTGTCGCTCTTTGCGCCCCTACCGGACGCGCTGCCAAGCGGCTTTCCGAAGCCACAGGACATCCAGCCTCTACGATACACCGGTTGCTGGAATGGAACCCTTCGACAGCGTCGTTCAGCCGCAACGCTCGCATGCCACTCGACGCAGACTTGGTACTGATCGACGAAGCCTCCATGCTCGATTTACCCTTGTGCCAACATCTGCTGGCCGCCATTTCAGACACCGCGTCTGTGGTGTTTGTGGGTGATGTCAACCAACTGCCGCCTATAGGGCCAGGCCACGTGCTTCGGGCTATCCTCGACAGTCAGGTAGGGACGGTCATCCGCTTAAGCCAAGTTTTTCGTCAAGCAGAAAAAAGTGCCATTGTACGCGCAGCCCATGCATTGCTTCAGGGTAAGCTTACGCACGAGGCGCCCGCTACCCCTACCGGAGACGGCGATTTGTTCGTCCTTCGCACCAAAGACAGCACACGCAGCATTGAGAAGCTCCTTTACATGGTAGAGCGCATTCGACAGGTCTACAAACTCGATTCCGTACACGATGTGCAAGTGCTTAGTGCCATGCGCAAAGGTCAAGCCGGCATTGACGCGCTAAACGAAATACTGCAAACGAAACTCAATCCCTCAACAGCAGGCTCCCCCCCAAACACATTGCGACTGGGTGACAAAGTCATGCAACTTCGCAATGACTACGACCGCGATGTCTACAACGGAGATTTGGGAAGAGTGGCTTCTATCCAAGACGGCAACATCGTCATTGACTTCGATGGCCGCAACGTGGCCTATGGCACCAAAGACCTCGATGCGCTTACGTTAGCCTATGCGTGCACGATTCATAAAGCCCAAGGCAGCGAGTTTCCGGCTGTTATCATCATTTTAGACACCGGGCATCATGTGCTGCTCAATCGATCTTTGCTGTACACGGCCATGACCCGTGCCCGAAAGCTCGCCGTGATCATCGGCCCGGAACGAGCCTTAGAACGTGCTGCGCGAAATGTTTCAAGTCGTCAGGCAAACACGCGATTGAATATTCGATTGGCTACGAACGCAAAAGCGCTGCAAGCACGCCATCATGAAACGCCGGGCGAAACCCCTTAATTTTTTCATTCGCACGGCTTGGATGTACACGATTGGTCAAGAGTGCGACCACCACGTCGTTACTTGGATCACACCATAGCGAGGTCCCCGTAAATCCCAGGTGCCCAAAACTATCTGCCCCCATACGCTTACCAGCCGAACTCCCTTCGGCAGACTTCGCCTCCCAGCCAAAGAGATGAGGGTCCCCATCCCCGCGATCACGCAGCGCCTGTCGCAACTCCTCTGCTGGAATAAAATTCGAACGCCCCGCTAACGACTCAAGCATGGCTCGGCCAAACCGTGCAACACCACGTGCGTTTCCAAACAATCCCGCATGACCTGCCACGCCACCAAACGCCGCAGCATTTTCGTCGTGCACTTCACCTCGAATAAGCCGGCCACGCCACTCACACCATTCTGTAGGCGCTGCGCTTGCAATAATGCGTGCGCGCTTGTCTGGCGGAAATGAAGCCGGATAAAAGACATCGTTTTGAATCCCCAACGGCTCAGTGATCTCCGTGCGAACGAGATAATCGAGACTCTTGCCCATTTGACGCGCCATGGCTTCGCCTGCAATCAAATAGCCCAGGTCACTGTACACAACACCTTCGTTGGCTTCCTTGCGGCGCCGTGATGCCTCGCTTAAGATCCATCGCCGTGCTGCAGGGCTACCCACGTCATGAGGCACATCCAGATACAGGCCACCCCACGCAGAAAGCTTGGACCGGTGAGTGAGAAGCGTTTCTAACGTGGCCTCTCCGCCCACCCCCCCGCGCACATCGGGCAACATCCGATCGGCTCGGGTATCGAGCGCCACCCTGCCAGCCTCTAGCACGCGTAATACCGTCATAGCCACAAAGGGCTTCGTGACAGAAGCCAAGTCATAGAGCGTATTGGCCGAAACAGGACCTAGATCCCCAGAGAGCTTTCCAGCCCAAGCCTCGACAAACATAGCCGTATCGCCCTCTCGCCAGCCTACACAAGCAACCCCGCCAGGAAACACATTCCCGGTCACGCCTGCTTTAAGCAGGCGTGTTGCCTCAGCCTTGATACGGTCGTGACTGTCAGAACTCACCCCCCTGTACCTACCGAACCCTGAGCCTAAGGTCCAGGAAAACCGTAATCTTCGGATCTACAGGACAACGAAACGCCTTGCCACCAGGCGTATCCGCAACAGCAACCTTCTAAGCCAACCCCACCAAGTTGACAGAATCCATGGCAATTTGCTCCCAAACGCACTAAAGAGCAACCTCGCATCAACGTTACGGCCTGAATTTCTTACTTGCCCATCGCAGGCAGGTCCCGTAGCGTGTCGCCCGATCGAATTAATACGCGGGGCCCCGGGCCGCGCGAATGTACGCAAACGAGGAAGCTATGAACATTCAAGAACGCATGACCGCTTTCGCGATGCTAGGGGCCAGCTGGGTGATGTGGCTATTGGTTGGCCTCTCTGTCATATGCCTTGCGGTGGTGATTGAACGCGGGTTGTTTTTATGGACCTGCCGCGACAACATCGCAAAACTCAAGACGGATCTTTTCGATCGCCTTAAACAAGGAGATCTCAACGGAGCCAAACAGCGCCTGGGGTTTTCGAAATCTTTTGAAGCTCGGATCGTCAATGCAGGATTGGAATCCTCCGAATCTGGAGCTGCTTCCGCAGAAGAACGCATGGCAGGCGAATCGATTTCCGCCAAATTGCAAATGGAACGTTACCTGGCCTTTCTCGGCACGGTAGGCAACAATGCACCGTTTGTCGGACTGCTAGGCACCGTCATTGGCGTCATTCGAGCATTTCAATCCCTTGAACACAGTTCAGGGCAGGTCTCTGAAGGCCTGATGACAGAAATCGGAGAAGCATTGGTTGCTACCGCCATCGGAATTTTGGTCGCATTGCCTGCAGTCGCGTTTTATAACTACTTTCAACGCTTGGTAAAAACCAGGCTGTCCCAAGCAGATTCGCTGGGTCGCGAAGTGCTCGCTTACCTGAAAGCCCAACCCAAAGCAGCCACCTTGTCATCTCGGCCCACGATTGTGGAGTAACCATGGCTGCGACTTCCGGAAATTCAGGCGACGACGAGCTCATTACAGCCATCAACGTCACACCGTTGGTGGATATCGTCCTGGTACTCCTTATCATCCTCATGGTGACCGCTAGCTACATCGTATCGCAAACCATTCCCATGGAATTGCCTACCGCCAAAACTGGAGAGGCAATCGCCAGCACCCAGATTTCCCTATCCATTGATCAGCAAGGAGCGTTTTACATCAACGGACAGCCCGTGTCTGATCAAGACCTACGCAAACGCGCCCATGAACTGGTCCAATCGGCCAAAGAGCCGCGTGCGATCATCGCCGCACACGGCAAAACGACTCACGCAAGAGTTGTGCAGGCCATCGATATCTTGCGGCAAGAAAAGGTCACAAAGTTCGCCATTAATGTGCGTCCCGAAGACCTCGCCAAATGATGGATGACATTGTCCCGCGGACCTCTGCTAACCTGGGCCTGGCCCATTTTAACAAGCTTGGCACTGCACGGCTTGGTTTTGGTGGGGGCTGTTTCCCTTGCGAAAGGCGTATCTTCTCGCGCACCTGCCGAAACATCGATCGCCATCAAAGTAGTCGACATGCCGTTTGGTACAGAAGCGGAAGCTGCACTATTTGAACCACCTGCACCGGCGGCTTCTTCTCCTAAACAAACAGACACCGCACCCTCTGCTCGGCCTGTGTCGCCAGCACCCTCTCCCAATGCAAGTGACACCATCGTAGATTTGAAAGATGTCGTGCTAAGCAATCCAGGCGCTTCCGTTCCCTCCAATGTGCCAACCCAGTCCAACACGTCTTCAGGCGCCGGTACGACGCCGGGCTCAGGGCGTGCCGTTGGCCTCCCTACTGGGGTGGTCGGCGTACCAAGCCTATCTCGCAGACCACAACCTCTAAGTGACATTCGCGCTGATCTTGAGCGTAATTATCCTAGAAAGGCGCAAGCTATGGGCATCGAAGGTTCAGCCCAGGTACGGCTTCGCGTGCTACCCGATGGAAAACCCACACAACTCACACTAAGCACCCAAACAGGCCAGCATGGGTTCGGCGAAGCTTGCATCAAAACACTACAACGCTCTCGTTGGAGCCCGCCACTGGATCGAAAAGGCACCCCCGTAGCGACGGATATTATCTTTACATGTGTCTTTGAAATCCGTTACTAGGTCCGTATGCTCTCGTGGCGTCGTGTAGTTAATAAACCGACCACCGTCGTTGTCGTTGGCATCGCCACCCTGTCCTTTTTTGGCTTGGGATGTCAGCCTAAAAAGCTGCCAGGAGAGCCGATTGGGATCTACCACGTTGTAGGCACGCTGGTTGATAACGAATGTGGTTCCCAGGCAGTGCCTGCAGAAAACCCATTGGTATTTCGAGTAGAGCTCCGGGCTGATGGCGAAAAAGCCTATTGGCACCGTGCCGATCTGCCTGTGGTCTCAGGCATACTCATCCCTTCTACGGGACGCTTCCTCTTTAGTGCACAAAGCGTCTGGACTGCCATTGCTGCCGATCCCAACCTTGACTACCCCGGCTGTACCCTCAATCAGCAGGACACCATTGAAGGCACCTTAGAGGCTTCCGATGAGTCATCCGAGGACGTGCAGGACGATGCAGGGAGCGATGCCGGACTCGATACCGACGAATGGACAGGCACAGAACGCATTGAAATGACCCCAGCGGCAGGATCCAACTGCTTGCCTGCGCTCATCACCGCCGGAGGTGGCTTTCAATCCCTGCCTTGCAGTATCAACTATGATCTGTTAGGGACCCTGCTCCCTGAATCGGGCGGGTAGCTCAGTGGTAGAGCGTCGGCCTTACAAGCCGAAAGTCGTGGGTTCAATCCCCACCCCGCCCACAAGAAAGCCGCTCCCGGCATCACCGATCACGCCTCGTGACCACTCAACTGCCTAAAAGAACACGCGTGAGCCGAGCCATGCTTCAAACTTTTGATATTTGGCCGGGTCCAACATCACCGCCGCGCCCGAACCCGCATTCACAAAGTAGTCGAAGTCCGTCAAAATCGAGCTATAACCCAGCGACGCAGTAAAGCCGAGCCAGTTCCTCACGCGATATTCACCGTACAAGCGAGCGCTTAGACGAAGGTCATCACGACGCGCTTGTGTGCCTAACAAAGCACCATCAGGATTCAATCCAAGGCCGTAGTTGTACGTCCCGACATCGGCTTCAATCCCCAAAAGAAATGCCCTGGCTAACAAAAGCTCTGCTCGCGTATAGCCCCGGTCTCGTCGATAAAAATTACCCATGAACGAGTTGAAGTAATCCCGGTCATACCCTAAGGAAAGTTCCGTTTGCTCGTGCGGTTTCCAACGGAGTTCCGCCATGGCAATAAGCCCGTCGTAATCGTCTGCGACGTCATAGAAACCGACGGCATAACCTCCAAACACACTAAACGAAAGCTGTTGAGTCAACGCGCCGTTTAACCCTAAACGTGAGTGAAACTGTTGGTCATCGACCAAGAGGCTTGTTGCAGAAGGGTGGCCGGTGTTGGTGTAATCCACCAAGCCCAACGTGGTCTCATAGACCAGCGCGGTTTCAGGCAAAAAGCGCCACGCCACACGGCCCAACACGGTGTGTTGCAAGTTATTGCCGAAAATAAACACATCGTCTTCGAACAAATCAAACCCAAAACTGTACCCAAGCGTGCCCACAAGCACCTCTCCGCGTGACGAGAGAGACGCTTCCATGCCTACAACGTTTCTATCTCGTCCAAAGTTATAGGGGTTGGTACCTCGCACCGCCTGCGTAAACGGTCGGACGCTTCGCGAAAACTCATCGTACAAACGCAACGAAAACGTCCGCTTGGGATTAACTTGCAGGTTAAGCTTGGCCCCTGCGGACATGTTGTCCTGCGCCTCATCCACAAAATAGTGATACAAAGACCCTGTAAGAGCTGTTTCAAACACAAACCGCGGAAGCTCATCGGCCTCGGCTTCTTTCATACGCTCTTCGCCCAACGTGGAAAGTATCAAGTGTGGAGAAACTCTTAGAATCGCACTCGCCTGTGGATCGGCCTCTTGATAATAAACGTTGGAATCCCAACCTCCTTCGATGCCAATGCCGGGATGAAGTTCTAGATCTCCAACGCGCAATCCAGAGCCTTGCCTTCGGTCTCGATTATCCATCCAGCCGGGGGATTCGTTCCACGCTCCGAACGCACCCTGCGCCTTTGCAGAAGACGCCACGACGCCCAGCATCATCAAGATGCACGTAAAATAACCGTATAGCGCGCAACGGCAGAAATGAGACATCCAACGCGACTTCCTTGCTTAAGGCTTCGCGGGTCTCAGACCCGCACCGTGACCCTCTGTACCAAAACTTCGGCACAAAAGCGATATCTTTGTGGAATTAGCTGCTTCAAGACCCAGCTAAGCTGGAAAGGCCATCCATCGCAGGGCAACCCCAAGGGGCGGTACGATATCGTTTGGGGACTTTGAGGCCCTGCGCGATCACTCAATGGGGCTACTTGGCGGCGGCACCATAGGAATACTGGGCATGTCGGGAAAAGCGGGCCTGCCCGCATTCTCACGGGGAGTTTTCGCATCAACCGTCATGACTACCTTGGTCTTGCCAGTTTCATACAAGTCTTGGCCCACGCACTGCCCTGCCTCTTGCTGAAGCACGTTAAATTTCCGGCCAAGCACACCCAACACGGTGGCCTCATGCACTTGCCGATCGGAGTCTTTGGTTTGAATCGCCTGACGCAAGGCCCCCAAGTGTTGCTCTGCGTTGTTGGAATTCACATTGGCCTGCGTCAGCTTATCTTCAAGGCATGTCATTTGAATCACGTCCTTGGCTTGACGAGATTGATCTAACAAATTGGATACATTATGAGACAACTGCTTGCCTTGCTTGGCCACCTGCTTTCCTAAGGCAAGCTTACCTTCTGGCGTCGGAGGAACGGGCATGGCCTGCTCTGCGGTAAGATCTGCCAGCGTGCTCTCGTTGCCCCCCGTGCCTTGTTGGGCATAGACGAGGCTCCCCGCGCCTATGAACACACCCGCTCCCAACATACTCGCCAGCACGTAATGCGTGTGTGATTGCCTCGTCATAGATACACTCCTATGGACTAGTGTACCCTGAACACGTTATTTTTCCAAACCCGTTCAATTTTGAGGCTCAAACACGAATGGATAACGGAAATTGACGCTGCCACCCTCAGGGCCTGGATTAAAACGAAACCGTGAAATTACGCCGACCACACAACTGGCCACCGCAGCATCTCCGGTAGAGTTTTCAACTGCTTTGGCCCCTGAAACACTCCCGCTTTCTTGAATGGTGAACTCCACGGACACCTTGCCTGAAAGTGTTGGGTTGCGACGGAGCTCTCGTTCGTAACAACTCTTGATTTGGCCTAGCCGTTTTCGAATCTCACGCGCCACTAACTGCGAATCAAAATCACCTGAGCCGCCGATGTCGCCGCCACTGCCGACGCTGGTCATGCCCGTGACACGTCGCTCCACCACAGCGCCGCCTTCGCCTTGTTGAGCAGTGGCGCCGTCACCACCCGCTCGGGCCAATCCACCTAGCCCCCCTACGCCACTGCCCTGACCGCCACCCGAACGAGTGCGTAACACACCGCCCGAAGCCCCATTGGCCACACCGACACCTTGAGCCTGCGCCAAGACATCTTCTGCATTGCCTACGGGCACGCCACCTCGAAGCACATCGGCAAAAGCCCCTCCCAACTCGCCCGAGCTAAGTGCACCCAACAAGAGCTGTTCTGCAGCTTGCGAAGCCTCTTCGACAATACGTGCTTGGGTTTCAGCAGAAGACTCTCCACGATCTTTGGCCGGCCCAGGCGAGTCCTCTTTTTTGGATTGCTTTGGTTGGGGCTTTGCTTCTTCCGCAGCCTCTTTCCCTTTATCAGTAGCCTCTTCGGTAGATTCTTTGGTTTCTGGTTCGGGTGGCGCTTCAAAAATTAAACGCGCAGCCAGCGAATTGGGATCGAAATCCATCCCTTTATCCAATGGCCAATCGGCATTCTCCAAATAGACCACAAAGCCAAAATGACTCATGAATGAAAGCAACAAAAACGCGGTAAATACCCAATCGATACTTTTGATAACCCCACTTTGCGCTGCCGAAGGAAGTTGAGGACGAGGCGCCACCGGGGGTTTAGCGACAAACTGAAACAACAAGGTCGTATCCCCAATGACAATTTTACCCCGAGAATTATCGTTAAGCTTAATCTGCCACACCTGTCCTGATTGCCGCGCCGCACCGGTGGAACGCAGTTCTTCCAATTCCTTGACGCCCTCTGGCATGCCTACGCGGCCATGCATTTCAGGTGTGAAATTCAAAATATAGTCGTCACCTACCAATTGGAACACTTCAAACTTGGACGACAGCCCTTGTGCAAATACGACAAAGGTGGCGCGCTCTGAGGTGCCCACTGACACTGTCTCGCGTTTCATCATGACACGCTCTTCGACGATCTTCCCATTCTGGATCACGCCAATGCGCAACACTCTGCCGCCGGCTGGCTTGTAGTCCACCGCGGCCATCGCCCTGGTCATGGCCCCCGGTGGGGTCCCTTGACCGCGAGTAGGTTTTGGATCCTTTGATTGCTCGCTCATGATCTGCGCCTATACACGCCCGTCGAACCCTACCACAAGTCCATGGCGCTTCTCAAAAACCCTCAGCATCCTTTATTTAGTTCATACAGAAGCATGTTCTTTCACGCCATGCCGTTGCACGGCATGCAATTTTCGCTGGGCCTCCCGACGCAGCCAAGCCCATGAAAAAAGCCCAACGGCCGCGCTGCCCACTCCCCAGCCCATCGCATGAAATGCGTGCTGAAGATTCTCGCGTTGCTGCGTTACCATGACAGCGGAACTACGGGGGTTGCCCTGCAACCCCAATGCATGCGCCAAATCCAACATCGCTATCAACATTCCCAGGGTCATCGCCACACTTGGCAAGATCCGTAATGGGTAAAGCCCTCTGGCTAACTGCCGTTGCATGAAAAGCACGTCATCGTGTGCCATCGGCGAACCCATGTCGAGGCGCCTGATTTGGCTATATTTTGCACCAATGAGCATGACGATCGTTAGCGCGAGAAACCACTGCACGTATGACAAAAGCACCATCATCACTAAGCTTGCCCCAATCTAAATACACCTAGTCAGAATTTAGAAAGGCTCTCGTTGAACGCTCTGGACCACGTCCCTTACAAAACTTGTGCGCAGTTCAAGCACTTCATAGCCAAGGTTAGAGCGGTTTAAAATGTAAAACGCATTGGGTTTTTGGACGCGGCCTTCGATGCGAATTTCTTCAAGCTGGATAACTCGAGGCTTTCCGGTACGTTTGGTCTGCTGAGCCTGGCTTTTTGGAGAACCACCAAGCCACATCAGCATACAAAGGCCAAGCGCCGCATGCCATGAGCTCCCCCTCTGAGACTGTCGTGACCTCATTGCCCCTCCTGCTTACTCGCCGCATTCCGTGCTTCGCGTTCCAAGCGACGTTTTTCACGTTGGATCTGGCGATCAAGATCCTCCAAGTAGCTCTGCGATAAGTCGTTCTTAGCGAGTCTACCCCCCTTCATCGCACGGTAAGCCCCAAACTCCTGCACGGCCTTCTCTAATGCTTGCAATGTCGTCACGCCTTTTAATCCTGTACCTACGCTCATGTATAATAACCCAAGATTAAAATGCGCTTCTGGAAGGTCTGTTTTTAAAGACAAGGCCTTTTCAAATGCTTGACGGGCTTGATCCCATTGGCGCAAAGCTCGATAGGCATCGCCCAAGTTAAGTAAAAGCTCTGGCTCCGGTGGCAACAAATGACGCGCTACCTCAAACTGCTTAAGCGCCTCGCTGTGGTTACCGCCTGATAGCAGGTGGATCCCAAGCGCCACCCGCGCTTCAGCATAGTCGGGACGCGCTTCAATGGCTTTGCGATAAAAGTCCATCGCTTCTGCCAAATGGTTTTGCTCGGCATACAGTTTGGCTCTTAAATACAGTGCTTCCGGTTGCTTAGGATCAATTTTCAACGCCTGCTCAAGAATGGATTCACATAGCTCAACTCGTTTGCGCGCCATGCTTGCTTTCGCGATCGCCAACATGGCAGGCACATACGTTTCATCCCGGCGAAGCGCTGCAATGGCAACTTCTTCCGCCTGATCCAAGCGATTGGCCTGAATCAGCGCATGGCTGTAAACCACCTGTAGCCGAAGATTGCGCTCCCATTTTTTGGCAAGCTCACCCACAATGGAAAGCGCTTCTTGGATGTTACCGCGACGTGCATAGACAGTCAGAATGCCCGCCGCGGCTTTTTCATAATCGGGCTGAATCCTCAACGCCTGGTGATAATGCTCTAAGGCACGGTCGCTATTGCCTGCGCGGTCTGCAAGCAGTCCCAAGTGATACGCCGCTTGGTACGCATTGGGGTCAGCGTCCAATGCCTGCCGGAAATCCTGGGCAGCTTGTTCATCCTGAAACTCCGACATCGCTGAAAGCCCTCGTTGAAACGATTGTGCCGCTGCACTGTTCATGACCTTGCGCTCAGGCAACGGAGCCCCTCGCTGATCGTCTGGACTTCCCCATGGCGAACCGGCAGTTCCTGAACTGGAATCTGCCGAGGACAGTGTTGTCGTGATCAACCCTTCCGTATCCGTGCTGCGCTCAGCAGACGTTTCGCCTCCTGCGCTAGTGCCGCTACCCGTGGAACGTTCTTCAGAAACTGGAGTGGTTGGCTCTGATTCAGAGCCACATGCTGCTAGCCCCACCCATATTGCGCCCACAAGGGCTATTCGGGAAGTCATGGCTCTACCTCCATCGCCGGCAACGCCGTACCACTTGGCAAAGGCAGCGTCTGGCCACGCGGCACCCGTGTAAATTCGCCCGATTGGTAGGCTCCAAACGTGGGATCTTGTTTTGTGGCCTGCTCAATACACTCACCAATGCGTTCATCGCCATAAGCCTGCAATCGATCGACAGCAACACGTGTGTACTCGGTATCCATACTGCCTGCACGTGCCGCACGCGCAGCCAATGCGTACCGTGACACTGCCAAGCATTCGATGGCACGAACCTGCTCATCGAGCACCTGCCGCACCCTGTCCTCGATCTGCACGCGCATGTCTTCTTTGGCAACCGGATCTAACCGCTTAAGTTGAGCATTGATGTCCTTCGGCATGACAAATGGCATATTGAGTACGGCCTTTGCCAATACTTCATAAATGCGACCTTGACGAACATAGGCCGCAATAGTCCATTTGGGTCGGCCATATGCCGGGATGGGATCATACCCCGCTGCAAGGGCTGTCGCTTGTTTTGATCCTTGACCGATCTGCTGACTGATCTCTTTCTTGATATAGGCTTCCATGGTCGCCGGGTGCCCCGCCTTGATCGTAAAACTCTCAAAAGACTCACTGCTGTCATCTACTAGCAAGAACTTGCTTTCAGCCGCATACTCCGCCGCCGCAGACCCTCGAGCCTGGTTTGTACTGGCAAACGCATCGACAACATCCTGCAAGGCCGCATGGTATTCTTTGCCGCGAGTGCCTTTTGCCTTCTGAGACTCAGCGATGCGCCAATACGCTTGAACAATTACGCTTCCTGCTTTGGAATCCTGCTTATAACGTTTGATAAAGTCACGCATTTCGCGGATCGCAAGATTCCAGTTCTCTTGTTTATATGCCATCTCGGCAACACGGTAGTGCGCTGCACGCTTGTCTTCTTCATCCACAATGGTATCTGCGGCACGTTTGTAATATTCAGCCGCTGCCGCATATTGTTGCTGATATTCCAAAATACGTGCTGCGTTGATTAGTGCATCCTCACGGCGCTCACGCACAGATGGCTCCGTGGATTTCAAAAACCGTTCCGAATCTGCCAACGCACGGTAACTGCCTACCGCTCTACCAAAATCAAAGAAACGATTGGCATTGTATGCTTGGCGAAAATAGGCGTTCGAAAGAATGGCATCCAGACGTTTTTGTTCTTCTTCGTCTTTGGCAGCCCGAGAACCCACTTCGTCAATAATTCGAGCATACAAACGCGCCGCAGACTCAAAGCGACTCGTACGCTCCAGTGCCACTGCAGCTTTTTCAAGCGCAAGCGGGGCCTGAGCATGCGTTGGCTCATCATTCACAGCTTCCACAAGCATCGTTGCGGCTTCTTCATAAAGGCGCCGCTGTTCTTGACCAGAACTTTTTTCCGCATCATCAAACACTTGCACAGCTTTTTGATAACGAATGTTACTAAGCTGTACCGTTGCGACACATTGCGGCTCTTCCGCATTGGCAGGCTTCGTGCAATCGACCGAAGCTCTTGCCACTGCTGTTCCAGAAGCAAACGTGCACCGTCGCTTTTGAAGATCTCGACTCAGACGTTCCACCTCGTCGGTCTGATTAAGAGACACCGCCATGTTGTTAAGATTAAACCATGCAACACGCCCCGTCTCATCCGCATCGCTTCCACTACAGTTATCATTATAAATCCGAGCAAACCGCTCACGCGCATGCGGCCAATACCCATACACATACAACAACAAGGCATTGTTATAATCGTAAGAATCCCGAAGGCTTTCCGTATCGTGCTCTTTATCTACACGCGCCAGGTAAACTTCTCGCGCCTGTGCCAACCGCTGTAAAAGCACTGGCATCGGCAGAGGCGTTACCTGACGCGGATTACCCTGCGGAGAGGGCGGTTCAGTCCGAATGGCCAAACGATTTGCTTCAGCCTCCCGATCGACGATGCGCTTGAGCGACTCCACCACACGTCGCGCTGCTTCCGAAAGATGTGTGTCATCAAGATTTGAATCGCGTACCGCCGCATAGGTCTCGGCAGCTTGTTCATACTGCCCAGACCAATAAAGCGCCTCAGCCCAATTGTAATGAAGATCGTAGGCCTGAGGACTGTTAGGATTTTTTTCGATATATAGCTTGTAGGCATTTGCGGCAGAGCCATACGCAAGCTGAGCTTCTTGGCAAAGCTCGGGCTTTTCATCCTGGACACAACGTCGACGAAGATTTTGTGCATACTGATGGTGTTGGATAGCAGAGCTGATAAGGGCATCTTGCGCAAGTTGCTCTGCCTCACGTTGCTCACGTGGATGATCCATGTTGGCATTCCACCAAGAAGTCCCTTCTCGATACAGCTCTCCCAACTTGGCACGGGCTAACAAGGCATCGTCGAGCTGATTGTTCTGAACACGCGCAAGCGCTATCTTGTTTTGAATCTCGGGAGCACGGTAATGATTGGGAAACCGTTTGAGCGCAAGCTCCCAGGCAGCGACGGCTTGAGGAAATTTCGCCTCATCAAAGTACACGGTGCCTAACTGAAAATACACTTCAGGCGTCCATTCTCGATCCTGCGGAAGAATGCTTGCGGTCTGAATACGTTCTATGCCTGTAGGTAGGCCTTCCTGGGGATCAGCGACCTGATTTTCATTCCAATCGTCATACGCAAGCGTAATGCCTAAATATTGAATCGCTTCCTCTCGGAGTTCAGTGCCTGCCTTACCCGTCCGCTTCTTTTCATCGTCTGACCATTGCACAAGCAATGCAAAGTGCTGAATGGACTCTGCATAATGGCTAGCCCGATAATAAGACCAGGCCAACTTATATAAAGCGAGATTATAAACGCGGTCCTCAGGGTAGTTAAGAATCTTAGCATACGCGCTGATCGCATGCGCTAACGCGTCATCTGCGTAATCAAAATCAAAATGGTATTCTCCCACGCGAAGCCACGTTTCAGCATAAAAATCCTTCGATTCAACCACGGGCTTACATGCTGCATAGGGGTCGCGGATCGGCGCTGCAGGCTGCGCCGTCACCAGTCCCAACGCTGGATGCTTTTCTAATGCTTCATCCGCTTTATCTTCCGCTAAGATTTTCGATGCATCGCGACGAAAATCAAATCGATTGCCGCATACCAAACTCAGCCATGCAACGCGCGCAGCCTCAAAATTGCCTTCCTCATTAAGGCAGTATCCTATGAGATAGTAAACCCCGGCGATACGCTCATAGTCGGGAAACCGTTCAATCAGTGTTTTGTACAAACCAATCGTATCACTGTAATTTTTTTCCGGATCGTCGAGGCTCTTTGTTGTTTCACCCGCGGTTTGACGTCTATCGTTTTCCTCATTCACCCGTTCCACGTGTGCCTGATACGCCAAGGCGCTTCGCTCAAAATAGAGCTCCCCTAAACGAAATATCGCATCGGGCGTAAATCGCGGGTCATTGGGATACTCAGCGATAAACCGCTCAAACAATGCGATAGCTTTTTGCCGAGCTTTGTCCTCTAAGTCTTCTTCAACACGAATCCTACGAGCAAATGCTTCATCCCTGGTTCGTCGTTGACGTTGATAATCACGCCTCACCACCGAAAGGACGCTAGAACGGTAGGCTCCACCGATGGACGAAAACCTCCCCACCTCTGCTTCCATTTCACGTAACGCTGCAACTTGTTCTTCTGTCGGAGGTTTTTGATCGTCTTTGACACGTGTGTCTTGCACCTGCAAAAACTCAGGAAGGGTTCCCGTTGCCTTAACGTCTTTTTGCCCACTCCACGGCAATGGATCCTTCTTCTCAGGCTCAGACCATGCCGTATCTGGCAACAACACTGCTGCCAGGCACGCCGTCCCTGCGAGGTACATGAGGTGTCGCCACGACATTCTCACGGCACCCCCTCCTCTTCCTTCGCTGAGCTCTCGCCCTCATCCATAATCTCTCGAAAATCGTCGTCCAAAGATTGAATTTCCCTCGCCCGATCCGTCGTCAGCGCTTCTACCTGCAACCTATGTTCCTCTCGAATTGCCCAAGCTAAATCGATTTTTCCAACATCAGAGCGCAACACAAGATCGTGAAACCGTTTCTGCAAATGGCGGAAACTTGCAAACGCCACATCACCGACTGTTCCACGCGCCTCTGTGCCAAGCTCTGCTATCTGGGCATGGTATTCTTCAAGCTTTCCAATTTCTTCTCCCACTTTGCGCAGCATGTCATCCGCTCGCTCTTTGGCCGCGACATCCACTGTCGCATCGTAGCGATCGAGTCCCTGCTCAATAGCCTCTGCCCGTTGCAACAATTGGCTTACGCGTGGATTGACCTTAGCTCCCGACTGAGCCAGCAACACGCCCTCACGTTGAACAAGCTTTCGGTACGCATTGCGGTTATCTTGATCGCGCTGATAACGCGCATCATCCATACCGACCCGCAACTTGGCTTGTTCAATGACTGACCGGAATGCAGTGATCTGCCGCTCATACTCGGCGACACGCTGTTCTTGCTGTTGCAACTCAGTCGCCATCGCAGCGCGGCGTGACTCGTTCTCAATCAACTCTTTGGGTGGCCTTTTGGCAATCGTACGCAGCGCCGCTAGCCTGGCATGAATCCCAGAAATCTCCACTTCCAATTCCTTCAGCGTTCTCAAAAGCGCCGAATAACTATTACGAGCAACATGCTCTCTTTCATCGAGAGCTTCCTGGCTCTGAGGAATGTGCCGAAGCAAGGCCTCCAAGCGTGCTCGTTCGGAACGAATGCCCACGATTTCCGACTGAGCGCTTGAAATCCGCTGATAAGAACCTGCCACTTTAACACGCACCCTGTGAAGCCGATTGTGAAGCAATACACTTTGTTCACGAAGCAATCGCAGATCCGCAAAAATATTAACGCGATTTTCGGCCTGCAATGCCCCGTGCAAGCGCTCCACAAGCCGTTCCATTTCTTTTAATGCTTGATTGGATTCATTAAAATCTTCAATAACCCCGAACGCTCGTTTCATGTTGTCGTCAGGCTCAGCCCACAACAACGCTTTTTGTGGAATAAAGGTGTGCAGCTCAAGCGCGTCGAGGTTTTCTTGTACCAAGTTATGGAAATACGCCCTTGGATCCTCATGACGCTCAATGACAGCCTGAAGTTGCTTACTCACAGGATGGATCGCCGCAATGACATCGCCGAATATCTTTTCAGATTCCCTAAATCTTCCATCCCGAAGCAACAGATTGCCCCGCAAGAGTTTCGCATCCGGAATGTAGCGGCTTTGAGGTGCTGCCAACGCAAGCACTTCCAAAGCCCTCTCCGCTCGTAAGCCATCCCCTTGTCGAATGTATACCCACGCGACTTCATACAATGCCGTGTCAAAATATTGAGACGTACGTGGCACCGATTGGTATGCACGCGCCGCACTGTTGAGCTTAACGGTCTCATAATAAATCCGTCCCAACGATAGGAACGCGAGATCACGAACAGCCTGCGCCTTGTTGGCACCGCTTTGCGGTTTCGTGGCTTTCTCAAACGCCTTAACTGCATTTGAATAATCACCTCTCAAGGTAAAAATCACCCCCATAAAATAATCCGCGTGGGGGCGATAACTGCTTTTTAAAGGAACCGCATTAAACGCAGCTTGCGCCTGGTTTAGCTCAGCGTCATTGCGAATCAACGCGGAGCCTTTAAAATCATCCGCGGACACCGACAGATCAGGCTCAACCACTCGATTGTAAAGATACTTGGCCTTCAAATACAACGTTGCCGCTTCGATTTTTGAGGGAGGAATTTGGTTGAGTTTGTCGAAATACGCTTCAACCCCTCGAAAGTCACGCGCACGTAATGCAATATCAATGAGACGTCCCAGCGCACGTTGAACAAAAGGTTGATAGGCTTGTTGTTCGCTGTGTTCCAATATCTGACGAAACCGCGTACGTGCTCCGTAAATATCACCAGCGTTGTACAGCGCCTCACCAAGCAGCATCAACGCACTCGGATACGCTCGATGCGTCGGATAAGACTCCACAATATCCGTCAGAATAACGCTAGCACGCATGTAATCCTTGAGACGGTAAAACAGTTCACCGTCCGCAAGGCGCTCTTCGACATAGGTAGGCCCTTTTAATTTTTGCGTTCGCAGCGGCTGATTGCGCAAACGAAACGCACGGCTATCGATGTCGACAAGCTCACGCTCCGACGCATCCAGATTTTGAGCAACCGCTGAAGACACCCCGACCAACATCGCGGTGGCGAGCAAGCTCAGCAGCAGCCAACGACGCGGCTGCCCGTCCACCATCAGTCCGCTCCTCGGCCCTCAGGCCCCTGCGCACCACGTCGTGCGGATGTGACTTTTTCCGTAAACCGGATGGCAGGACGATCCTGCAACGGGGCCGTGGGGCCGCCTTTTTCATAGGCAATCACGCGCACGGAAATGCCTTTGCCTTCAGGCGCCGTGAACGTGTGATTGGAACGAACTTTGAAGCGGTAACCTTTTAAATAGGAAAACACGCCAAAGCCGTAACCTTGGTATTCAAGATTGACCGTTAAGGTGTGTTCCCCAGGCACGATACTGCCGTAATACACATCCACGGCTTCCTGTTCTCCTAACGAGCCTTCTTCATCCGCCTTGGAAAAGATCGGAGCCCCATCCAACGCGTAAACGGCCTTGACCAGTCGATACGACGAGGACATGTGGTTTTCATGGGTAATCACTGCTTGTGATCCTGCAACCACGCCCTGCAACACCGTTTCCGCCAATAGCGACAGCCGTGCCTTGGACCGAAAAATCTGTTCCTTAAGCTCGTTGATGCGTTGCTCCAGATCCCGCAATTTAACCGCATAGGTGCTTGCGTTCATTTCTACGGCGGTCGGAACCGCGCTGTCTTTGCCTGGCTCTGGCGTCGCCGCCTTGGAAGACGTTGTCGTCTCGCTGGATGCACTTGGCACTGACGTGGAGTCAGCGGCAGCAGCGGGCGCGCTTGGGTCACTCGGCGTGCTCGGTGCACCCGAGGTGCTCGGCTTAGTCGGGCTTGCCTTACTCGGCGTACTCGGCTCCGGGCTCTGCGCCAACACCACGCCATGCATCGCCAATAACCCGGTGAGCCACAGCCACAGGATCCCGTGTTTGTACAACCCGCCTACCGGCTTGCCACGCATTAAACCATCGCCTTTCTCACGCCTTTTAGGCGCCTCAGCTTATACCAAGGGGATCGATAGGGTCAACGCAAGAAGACGCGATTCATAAGGACGACACGATCGCCATGGTTTAACCACATACGATCGTCATCGCATTCACAAGCGTGCTATAGAAGCCTCTGTGCCTACCACTCTTCTTGTCATTGACGATGAGCGGAATATTCGCCGCATGCTCCAAATGATCCTGACAGGCGAAGGGTTTCATGTTCGTGAAGCCGAAACCGCCGAACAAGGCCTGCACATTCTGGAAAACGAAGACATCGACGCCGTCATCTTAGATGTACGACTTCCTGGCATGAGCGGCCTCGATGCGCTCAGCGCAATTCGTCAGCGCCCTACCGGTGGTCACATCCCTGTCTTAATGATTTCCGGACATGCCGGCGTTCAAGACGCAGTGCGCGCCGTACAGCTTGGCGCCACGGATTTCTTTGAAAAACCTCTCGACAGAGAACGCATTCTCGTCAGCGTACGCAACGCGTTAAAAACATACCAACTTCAACGTGAAGTTGAACAACTCAGACAACAGCATAGCAGCCGCGACGAAATCCTTGGCCACAGCCGTGCAATTCGCGACATACTTGCTCAGATTGCCAAAGTCGCCCCGACCCAAGGTCGCGTCCTTATAACGGGAGAAAGTGGTACCGGAAAAGAACTCATCGCGCGGGCTCTTCACCGGCAAAGTCAACGATCCAAAGGACCCTTCATTAAAGTTAACTGTGCTGCCATTCCTGCTGAACTCATTGAAAGCGAGCTTTTTGGCTATGAAAAAGGTGCGTTTACAGGCGCCCAAAAGTCACGCAAGGGGTTGTTTGAAGCTGCCAGTCAAGGCACGTTATTTTTAGACGAAATCGGTGACATGAGCCTGCAAGCTCAAGCCAAGGTGCTCCGCGCCCTTCAAAACGGCGAAATCACGCGCGTGGGCTCCGAAGAGCCTGTGATCGTCGATGTTCGAGTGATTGCCGCAACGCATCGCAACTTGCAGCAAGAGGTGACCGACGGACGTTTCCGTGAAGACCTTTTCTTTCGACTCAATGTGATTCCTATTCATAGCCCTGCACTTCGCGAACGTCGTGACGACATTCCTTTGCTAACCAAAGCATTTCTCAACGAGTTCGCTCTCGAAAACGGCATCAAAGAGACACCCATCGACCCGGCGGTGTTCGATGCGTTGCAAACACGCGAATGGCCGGGCAACATTCGTGAACTCAAAAATGTGGTCGAACGGATGGCAATTCTGAGCACAGGCCGCATTGTCCTTGGGGATGTGCCACCGCCACTGCAAACGGGCTCAGCCCATGAGAAAGCTCCCGTATCCCCTGAACCTGCCGCCTCCCCTTTTTCGCCCCCAAGCCCTGCAGTTTCATTGCCTCCCCATGGCGAGCAGGTCAGCCTGCGGGAGTTCCGCCAGCAAGCCGAACGGGTCTACATTACACACGTACTGAATTTTTACAATTGGAACGTATCTAAGGCGGCGTCTGCGTTGGGGCTAGAACGCACCAATTTGCATAAAAAAATGCGCAATTACGACATCAGCCGCTGAGCCATTGTGCCCCATAACGGCCCCGGGTGAATTTCAGTAGAGCTTAACCAGCGTGGGCGAGCCGACCACTGTGCCCGTCAGTGCCTCAAGCTCCACATTCTTTCCGCTGTAAACCAAATCCAACCTAGGCACGACTTCGTAAATGCCAGGGGAGCGGAAGAACCCTGGACAGAAGGCTTGAGCCTCAAGCCAATGCCTTACCGCTTGTTTGGGAGTGATCGCATGGAAAAAATCTCGGACGGGGGATATTTTCAGACGCTCAATGCCACATTCCACGGTGCGTGAAGGGCCATGCACTCGAAAGCTGTATTGATCTGGCCGCACATACACATACGCACGCCCTTCTTTGGCTCGCACGCTTACGGCAAACTGCAAATAGCCACCTGCTCTGCGTACCACAGGCGCCATGCCCAGCACCGCGGGACCTTCGCCAGGAATCTTTGGCTCAGACCCTATGACAAACGGTGCCCCTTGAAGCTGGTGAAGTGGCTCAGCAAGGCGGTCGGTAGCCCGTGCAACCCATCCCCCGGAGTTTCGACGGGCCCGCCACCCATAATAAGGCCTGAGCATGGCGCCTTTGGCCAAAACTTTGAGCGCCTGACCTTTGCAGTACATGCGAAGATCCACCTCTTCTTGCCACGCATCGGGATCCTGCGCATGCGTCATGCTCAAGTGTTTAAGCAGTTTGCGCCCAGGCTGCTGCTTTGGCGCCCGTGGATGGACACATCGCCACGTTCTGGAAGAATCCAAAGGTTCAATGACAAACGACACTAGCCGTGGATCGCCATACACTTCTGCGCTCTTGAACTGTGCAAGCTTCAGACGCACGGCCACACGGTAATGATATTGGGTCGCACTCAGCCCTGTGTCGTCTTGAGGGCGCTCCACCGATAGCGTCAGCCCTTCTTCAACGTTTGGCTCCTCTTTTGCGTGCCCTTTCCCCACATTAACGAAAGAGCCACCCAAGAAGATGACTAAAAAACCTACACAACGCATGTCTGTCATGGGAATACATCCTCAACCGCAGCTCGCACACGGTCACGAATGCTCTCAGGATAAATCAACCGAGGCTGAACAATGACTTTATTGCGCAACTGTCCCAGGAGAAATGACATGTCCCCAAGCCGCTTTAAGGGCTGATGACGCAACTTAACCCATATCCCTTCGGACGATGCGTCCGTAGGTTCGGCATAAGGAACGTCGGATGTCTCATCGAGCCACACCCACAAATCCTCGCGCAACCCTTGCTTGTGCGCAATTTCTTGCACCCGCTCCCAAAGGAGCTTCCTTAATGCTTCGTGCTCCGGCTGCGCAGAAAGAGGCAGTGTTTTAGGCAGCCGACGATTTAAAAAACACTCACAAAACTCTGCCAAGGATGGATCAGGCCCATGACGCCAGAGCGAAAAACATGAAAGCAGCGTAGCGTCATCAAGCTCTAAGTAGTCAGACAACACCATGGGCTCTCCCAACGCGGCTGTTTTTAACGCGCGTGGAACTGCCGGAAGCGATGTCCCATCCCGCAGCAACTCTCCCACACGCGCAAATAAGCCGCGCACCAAGCTCTCGGCTGCCCGCGTTGCTTTGTGATGGTAAACCTGTTGATACATGAAGTGCCGTGCAATAAAAAAGCCTTCAATCGACGGCAAGCCTTTGCGCCCTTCAATTGAAACCACCCATGTCCCATCAGCAAGTTGTCCAAAACACAACGCCCGAAGCAGCCAATCCAAATCAAACAGACCGTAACGCACACCGGTAAGCTGGCTATCGCGTAGAAGATAATCGCATCGGTCCACATCCAACATACCACTGATTGCGCGTGCCAAATAAGGCAATCGATGCTCCCCACGAAGTAAGGCCGCCACCCGCCCAGGCATCTGCGGATCGATGCCACAAAGCGCCTGATTCACTTGTGTGGAAGAATCAAGCACGATGTCGCAGCCCCAATCCTCATGAGAACGTGCATGAGGCAGCACCTCTTCAAACAAATGCGAAAACGGTCCATGGCCAATGTCGTGCAAAAACGCCGCTACAAACGCATCAAGCTCATCTTCTGGCGACATGCGCATCGATAGGGGCAACGCGTCCTGCGTCTCCCGGAGCCGCTCTGTTAGGCGCACCATGACATGCGCTGCACCCAACGCATGGGAAAAGCGTGAATGCTCTGCACCTGGAAACACAAGCGATGCAAGCCCAAGCTGCCTGACGCGACGCAGCCGCTGCACTTCACGTGTCTCCAAAAGCGCCATGATCGTTGTTTCGACGGCACCTTCAAGTACAATCAAACCATGGACTGCGTCACGTAATAACATGGGCAGAATCAGCCTGCCGACGCCACAGCATCTGCCAACGCCTTCGCAAGGGATGGGGCTTGGTCTGGATCGAGCGGACGTGAACTCCATTGCACACCCAGCCCTTCGGCTGAGCTCGGCCTGGGGATAAGGTGAAAATGCACATGGAACACCGCTTGATGCGCCAAGGCCCCGTTGTTTTGCAAGACGTTATAATCGGGGCAGCCGGTGACGCGCACAAGCGCCCGGCACAGACGAGGCAAGACTCTACCCAACGCCGCCGAAGCTTCGTCAGACAGTTGATCCAAGCGTTCCGCAGGTTCTTTGGGAATCACCAACACATGCCCTCGGCTCAACGGCGCAACATCCAAAAACGCCAGCACATGCGCATCCTCGTAGACACGATGGCACGGGATATCTCCAGCCAGAATTTTACTAAATACCGTCTCAGCCATGCGCTCACTATAGGCCAGCCCTCGCGCTGAGAGAAGGCCTTTTCACGCATTCACAGATCTGCTAAGGAAAGAGGTGGAGGTTTTCAATGAGTTTTGAGCTACCCCAGCTACCTTACGACAAATCCGCGCTTGAGCCTTACATGAGCGCAGAAACATTCGATTACCACTATGGCAAACACCACGCTGCCTACGTGACCAACTTGAACAAGGCGGTTGAGGGAACACCCAACGAAAAAAAATCCCTTGAAGACATCATCATGAGCTCAGAGGGCGGATTGTTTAACAACGCGGCTCAACATTGGAATCACAGTTTCTTTTGGAAGTGCTTGGCACCGAGTGCAGGCGGTAACCCTTCCGGCGATCTTGCCAGTGCCATCAAACGCGACTTTGGGTCGTTCGATGAGTTTAAGACCAAGTTTGCTCAAGCTGCCGTTGGCCAATTTGGCTCGGGCTGGGCGTGGTTAGTGCTCGATCAAGGCACCCTGAAAATCACCACCACCTCCAACGCCGACCTGCCTATGAAACATGGACAAAAGGCTTTGTTCACCGTGGATGTTTGGGAACATGCGTATTACATCGATTACCGTAATGCTCGGCCCAAGTTTGTGGAGACCGTGCTCGATAAACTGGCCAACTGGCAGTTTGCCGATCACAATTTCAAGGGGTAGCCAACGTTCCAAATCGACCGTCGCGCGGAACGCGGTAGTACGGCAAGCTACGTGTGCGTACCACGGCCACGTTGTCCTCATGCCATAGAGGAATCGCTGGCAAATTCTTAGCAAGAATCTGCTGCACTTGGTCATACACCGCGCGGCGTTCTTCTAGATCCGTATGGCGCACGCCCTCGGCAAAGAGCCCATCCAAGCGGGGATTGCGATAACGCCAGCGATTCGCGCCCACGGTGGTTTTGGAAGGGATATGATCCGAGCCAAAAAACCAACTTAGCACATGAGGTTCATAGACTTCGGGCAGTGCTAAAATGGCAAGGTCGTAACGGCCTTCACGCAGGTCATCCAGCAGTGTAGCCGTTTCACTGGGCCAGACATCGACGTCAATCCCCACGTCATGCAACATCGCCGCGATGGCACGTCCAATGGATAACCGTAACCGATCGGCACTGGTTCTAAGGCGCAAGCGGCGGAACTCGACGCCATCACGGCGAGCGTAGTCGATCAGCATCCGCGCACGTTCAGGTTGATATGCATACAGCGGCAAAGCTTTGTCGTATGCCCAGTGCCCCTCGGGGATAAAGCCACGCGCGATACTCGCCCTTCCCCCAAACTTTGCACGAATGAGCGAGACCCGATCAATGGCATAAGCAATCGCTTGGCGTATGCGTGGATCTGAAAGCATGGCTTGGTCGGTACGCACCCCCATGTAGGTCGTCCCGACTCCAGGAGATGACATGACTTTAAACTGCGAATCCCGTTCGAACAACGGAACCAAAAGCGGGGGCACCGCATTAAGCGCCAAATCTGCAGCACCTGCCAAAAGCCGCATGGCTCGAGTATTGTCATCACGTACCACCATCAGACGCACATGAGCAGCACGTGCTTTGCCTTTGTGCCAATGGGGATTTCTGCACAGCGAAAGTACATTCTGCTGCTTTGCGCACAGCGTATACGCTCCGGAACTGAGGATCTGAGCGGCCATGTCCATGGTAATGCGTTTATGCCGATAATGCCGTGATAAAATCGGCAACTCCAGATCGGTGATAAAAGTGGCGTGAGTCTCTGTCAGTTCGAACACCACAGTATATAAATCCAGAGCGGTCACTGCACGTATACGACGGTACGTTTGGGCATACCGGCTTTTAAGTTCAGGATCGGTCACGCTGTGATACGTCGCGATGACGTCTTGAGATGTCAGCAACGAACCATCACTAAACCGCAAGCCTTTCCGTAACCGAACTCGATAGGTCTGCGCCCCGAGCACTGTCACTTCTTCAGCAAGATCGGGCACTATGGCAAGCGTGTGCGGATCGATGCTCAAGAGCGAGCTGAACAAAAGCCGACTTACTTTCAGACTATAGGCATCCGCCGCAAACCTTGGATCGATATCCTGGATTTCGGAAGGCACAAGTACCGTAATCCCCTTGGCATGGTTCCTAGGCCCGGGCGTCGGACCATCGCACCCGCCCATCCACACAAGCAAAACGCCACATGTAACCGCCCTGATACAGTGCGCCCTGGCAATCACAGTCCAGACAGAATCCATACGCGTGAACGGATAAAATCAGAACAGGCTAGCAATGTCGAGCTTGGACTAAAGCAATCACTCTTTGATCTGTTTACGAATTTTATTTAACGCTTGTTCTTGAAGCTGACGTATACGCTCCCGAGACAAATTGTATTTGTCTCCGATTTCCTTAAGCGTAAGTTCATCTTCGTTATCAAGACCGAAACGCCAGCGTAAAATCCTTGCTTCCATGGGGCTTAGGCCTGCCAAAAGCCGCGTCACTTGCTCACTCCAGTTTTGGTTTACCAAATTTTCATACGGAGATAAGCCTTCTTCATCTTCTAAGAAATCAATAAATTTCCGGCCATCTTCGTCATTAACCGTTCGATCAAGGGAAAAGGGAATCTCACTCCAATAGCTTTTGATTTTATCCAGTTTTTCTGTGGTGATGCCCGTCTCTTGCACAAGCTCTTGCTTGGTTGCATCACGCCCCATGCGCGACGAAATCTGCTGTTTGGCACGTGCTACTCGATTGTACGTATCCAACATATGCACGGGAATGCGCACTGCTCTTCCCTTGTCCGCCAGAGCACGGCTAATGGCATGCCGGATCCACCACGACGCATAGGTGCTAAACCGATAACCACGTGTGTGATCAAAGCGCTCGACTGCTTTCATCAAACCAATGTTGCCTTCTTGAATGAGGTCAATTAGAGGCAGCCGACCTTTGTTGTACCGTCGTGCAATCGAAACAACCAATCGCAAGTTCGCTGCAACAAAGCGGTTCTTTGCAATCTTTTGAGCATGGCGGGCTGTAGCTATTTGCTTGAGATAGCGCTTAAAAGGAGCAGTGATACGCACGCGCACGCCTACCATCTCAGCATGCAACGGACTGTGCGCTATTAATCCATGCACCCTGTGATCGGCTGCCATCACAAAATCGCGATCACCATCGAGCACTCGCAATTGCTTCGACAGTGCATCGACTAGCGCATCCCAACGTTTCTGCGAACGAGGGCCCAGCTTTGCCTGTTTGCCTTTGCTTAATTTGCTTAGCTCGCGCACTTCTTTGGGCACGGTTTCAAGACACGATTCAAGCACCTGCGCGACCGCTGCATACGCAGGAGGATAACTCAACAGTGCTTGCCAATATGCAATCTCCAGACGCTCGACCTCGATAGCGGCGCTCACTTCTTGTTCAGGCGTGAGGACACGGTGTATGGACATGTCATGAAAATAACGGGATAACATTGAGCCATTGGCCGATGGCGCCCGAGTCGCAAAGACTGCTTCCAAGGACTTTTCTTCTGCGGCACTCACATCGTGGATGTCCGAGTCGTCCATGTCGGGCGCTTCGGAAGGACGTTGTTGCACGGGGCGGACACCTGTGATGTCACGCCTCGGTTCGCGCTGTTTGCGTTCTACTGCAGTTTGTCGCCTACTACCCATAGTTTTACGCCTTTAGTCAGTCATGCTGAAAAATATCAGCATTTGTATAATTAAGACGTCCCGTGACGATTCGTTTATTCCACCCTTAACAAGGGGCTAGGAGCGTCTCACCGATCGTTAGTCCGAACGTCATGCAAATCTTGTACCCACCCCGCCCTACCTCCTAAATTCCACTAAAAAATGAGCATCAAGGCCGTCTCTCCTGGGGACATCTGTTCCCCCAATCGCCCTGCATGGGGTCAGCCATCCCACGATGGACAACCGCATCTGCGCTCTTTCGGGCCCGGGCGGCATTGGATAGGCTAGCGCGCCGTGCTCTCCTCATTATCCCTATTGCACACCCTGCTCCGGCCCTACCGATGGCTGGCAACACTGAGCACCCTCGCCATGCTGGTAGGCGCCCTATGCACCGTCGGCTATGCGTACCTGGCAGGCCCTGCGGTAGGCATCCTCGTACCCAAGGCCAGCATGCCACCGCCTCTGCATGGACCGCACCCAGTCGTACTGCTGGCGTTGTTATGGGTGCTGCTTGCTTTAGGACGAGGCTTTGCCTCAAGCATTCAACAGCGGAGCTCTTCACGATTAACAGAAAATATCATTCACGATCTTCGGCACATGCTGTTCACTCACATGCTTGCACTCAAACCGCAGGCTTTGGAACGACAGGGAAAAGGAGATGTGGCAGCTCGACTTACCCTAGACGTTGCACAGCTCCGACATGTATTGGGCGTCGGCTTGGTGAGCTTCGCTCGTGATGGTCTCACCATGGCAGGGCTTTCCCTGTTGCTTTTTCGGCTACAACCTTTTTTGGCAGGTGTGGTTTTGGGATGTCTCCCCCTGATTGCGTGGGTGGTCTCGACGTTCACAAGGCGCATTCGCCGCCTGCATCAACACCTAGGAACACTACAGGGGCAACTTATCGCAACCCTCACCGAAACCACAAACGCCGCACATGAACTGCGTCACTACCACGCCGAAGCATACCAAACGGCCCGGTTTTCAGAACAAACAAACGCACTTAGAGACGCCCATCTAAAACTAACCCGTTTGTCTTCTGTCATGTCAACTCTGATTGAAGCGCTCAGCGCGTTAGCCATGGCAGGAGCACTCATCGGTGTTGCCTTTCATACTGGCGTTACTGCGTTATCCACGACGGCATTCGTGTCGTTCTTTGCAGCAGCGTTTTTGTTGTATCGGCCGCTCTTACGCTTGGGCAGCACCTTGCAGCAATCCACAGCAGGCCTTGTCGCCCTGGAAAGACTCAAAGAGTTCCTAAACATGCCCATTGAGCCTGTTACGCATGACGTACGTGTGCCGCCAAACGAACCCGCGATGCTCAGAGCGCGCGAGTTATGCGCCGGCTACGACATCGAAGCGCCAATCATCCGCGAGATGAATCTTGATGTGAACGCTGGTAGCCTTACTGCAATAGTGGGGCCAAGCGGTGCCGGGAAAAGCACGTTGCTAAACACACTTCTAGGAAACCTGGAACATTGTGAAGGGTTGATTCAGTGGCAAGACGCCTCTCGAACGACTTACTCTGCTGCAGAATGGCGCCGTAAGTTTGCATGGCTTTCACAAACACCCCGACTGATCACAGGCACCGTCACAGAAAACATCGCCCTAGGCGACAAGAACCCTGATCTCAATCGCGTCCATGATGTCATGAGGGCTTCGGGCGCATGGCCGCTTTTGCAGTCGTTGCCGCAAGGGATGGACACGTTGCTTGGCGAAGGCGGATTACCTCTTTCCGTAGGCGAAACGCAACGCTTGTGTGTGGCACGCGCGTTTTACAAATCAGCCAGCATTCTTGTGCTTGATGAGCCCACTTCCTCGCTGGATGGTCCCACTGAACAGGAAATCCGACAGGCACTAAAAGCGTATCAAAACACTCATCCAGAACGGGCTGTGCTTTTAGTCTCACACCGCCTAAGCACCGTGCACACGGCCGATCGGGTCTTGGTGCTCAAGCAAGGACGCATCATCGAAACTGGCACCCCCAAAGAACTCTGGCACAAACGCGGAGATTTTTTTAATCTTTTCAAAGATCAGGTTCTTGCCGATTTTTGGACCACATCTGCAGAAGCATCATGCAACGTATAAACCGCTGGCTAAGCATCGTTTTTTTTATCCTATTCGCACTTTGGCCTCAGGCTGTGAATGCAGAGCCCGTTAGCACCACATGGCACAGACACGTGCGCTTGCACGAGACCTTGCCGCTTACCCAGATTTCCATCCACCCAAGCTCTGAGGGCTTGGTGCTGCAGGCCAACGCTGCTGTCCTGCAGGTGCCCATGATCAGCCCAACCTCAATTAAAGTGCGGTCGTACAAGCTTAGCCATCGTCCGGATGGCTACGTAGCCATCGTACGTCTCACTTCCAAAACCATGCGATATACAGCGCTTCTTATCGCGCCCAATCACACCCCGCGTTGGCTATGGTTTGGACGCACCGATCTTTTCGGAGATCCTGGCGAGCGCACCGCAACCATTGTCAAAGTCAACACGCATCCCACCACATCTTCCATCCTCATCGCAGAACAGAGGGAGCGTGTGCGCGTCTGCGGCCAACCTCTTGCAATGATACACACGCAGATTGTGGATCCTGAAACCCTTGAGCTCCGTCCGATATCGGATTCTCGTATTCCTTCGACGATGCGCAGCAACGCTTCTACGCTTGAAGCTATCTCGCAAAAGCCAGCATGGATGGCGGAAATGCCAAACATCGAATTGCTTCAGCAAAATATGGCGCTGCCTTATCCCCGCGATTTTGCATCATGGCATTGGCAAAGCCGGCATTGGCCGATCGAAGCGTTACGCATCGAGTTGCCTGCCTCTGCGACTTCAATCCGTCGTGTATGGCTTGTAGGAACTTCAGGATATCCTGTGGAAGTCACCTTCCCCTCCGAAGCCCATACACGCGTGCATTGGATCGTCTTTAGCACACCTATGAATTGGCCATGTGTTTCGGTGATATCAGAAGATGCCGACGTCGATGTATCGAGCTTTCACGTGCATGGCTTTAGCGCACTGGATCGGAACGACGGACTAGAGCGCCTGATTCGCGCATGGCACGCCGACAACGAAGCCGGCGATGAAGCCGCCGCATTGCTCAAGCACTGGGGACCTGAGGCGGTCGGTGCCACGATGAACGTGTGGCCAACATTATCCATAGAACGGCGAAAAAACGCGATTGGCATTTGGGAACATTACCTGCCGTCAGAGCCCTTAGCACTCAAAGCACTTGTTTCGGCCGCCAAAGACCCTAACGCGCGCGTCCGACACGCTGCGCTTGATGTGCTCATCAACACCAAAGACGTCGCGGTGGAAGACCTGGGACCGTTGAGCTTTGAGCCGTCCGCTCAAGGAGATCGCGTTGCATTGTGGCTTGCAACGCACCATCCAGAGGCTGCGGTGAACATACTTCTGGATGCCTTTGGGTCTAGCGGAGGCACCGAACGTCCTGTGCTCCGAATGGCCTTTGAACGGGGAGTTTCTACCGCACCTCCTGCGCGAACCCTACGTACTTTGGAGGCATGGTGGGCTTCGAAGCCAGCGATCAGTATACGCGCTGCCGTCATCCTAGCCCTCGCCAACGTTCAAGCCTACCAGTCACAAGCCAACCAGTGGCTCCGTGCCACGTTACCCGATGCGCAAGACTTCAAAGATCAATGGCGCTTGACGCAAAGCACAACGCTTTTGCCCCCTGATGATGTCGTTGACCAATGGCTCGCCACATTGTTGGGCAAAACCACGCCTTGGATGCTCCGCAACAAAGCACTTGAATCGATCGATAAACGTAATGCAAAGGACCATCTCCGGCACCTGAGACACGCACTTCAAGACAGCTACCCTGTGGTAAAGCAGACTGCCATTCACAGTCTTCTTAAACGAAAGTCCAAAGCAAGCTGGCCAGTGATTGAGCGAAGGTTACGTGACCCTGCAGAATGGCCCCTTGTAAAACATGCTGCACTAAGCTTTTTGTCCGAGCTCTGCGTGCATGAAGGCTCTGCTGCGGTAGTGGATATCCTCTTGAAACCCGTAACCCCTATGACGCGATCGAGCCAACGCCTGCGTGAACATGCATGGGCCGTGGCCATGGCTCTGGGAGGAAAGGCGCGAAAAGACGCGCTAAAGATAGCCTCTAGCAGGCATTGGCCTACATTAAAGAGAGAATCCCTGAAACGTGCGGCCCAAACGCCGCCTCGATGTCAAATCCCGGGAAACTTGTAACCTACGGCCCGACGTTTATTATAGGCCCATGCGACATCTTATTCTAGAGCCTGTCACCAAGTCCCTCTCAATCGGATTGGGTGCCATCATGGTATTAGTGGCAGCGTGTGGCCAGAGCGGCACTGCAAGCCAAGCGGAGGTAGAAAAACTCCCTACCATTCAGCCTCAGTTGCCTGAAGTTCCCACGCTTCCGCCTCCGCCCCATCCTGTGCGTTACAACGATGAAAGCTACAGCGTGTATGGGTTACGAAAAGAGCTGCGCAAAGAAATCGATAAGGATGTCACTCTTACGGGCTACATCGTAAACATCTATCAACCTGAGCCTTGCCCAAAGGGCGAAACGTGCCCTCCTCCACGCGCACCGCATCTGTGGCTTGCAGACACTCCTGAAGAAAAAGATGTTGAAAAACTTATTCGGCTCTGTGGTTATGCCGAAAATCACGAAGAGCTTGCTAAAGCGGCACGCTCTGCGCGCACCAAGCCTGATCCCGAATCAGGTATCATTCCCATTCCGAACGACTTCGCCGTGGGTGCCAAGGTCAAAGTTAAAGCACACTTTGCCTATATTTCAGGCCTTGGATTCAATGATGCCAGTGGGCTATTGGATTACCGTGGCCATGAAACGCTAGAGGGCGGGAAAGCACCTGTGCGCAAGAAGCCTTCCGTACAAAAGGTGGAGTTTTAACACACCCTAAATAGCCTACGAAGGTAGTTAGCTCCCTGCATCGGACGCAGGCTGTGCTTGAGGTAAGTAATGCGCAGCGTCTTGCTTCAAGTGTTGTACAAACTCTTCATTGACGACATAGGCAACACTTAAGTCATCGCCTTGCGCATAATATCCCTGGCTGCGGAAATCTTTTCTACCAATAGCCAGAATGTAACGTCGGCCCTTAACCCAATACGACAACCGAATCCAAGGGGTTTCTAACCCAAACTGCGTTCGGTCCTGTTTGCTCAACGCCTGCAGACGTCGCAGGGGTTCCATCCATTCGAGCTCCGAAACAAGGGTGTCTATCGCTTGCTTATCGAGAGCAGCCTGCTTGGGATAGACCATCCTCCATTGGCCCGCAGTATGAACCGCAGGATTAACATGTTTCCGGACAAATATGATTCGCTTTCCACGATGCGCAATCTGAATACGACTAACTTCCTGCACCATGAACGTGGGAAGCAGTGTTTCTTTGCGTGACTGAAGCTGACCGCTTGAAAGCGTATGATGCTCTACAAAGGTAATGTACGCCGCTAACCCTAATGCAATCACAGCAAGCGGAACGATCAGTCGCCAGCTCACGCCCGGCGTCTCCACCACACCAAAAGCCCTAAGATCAGCATACTAAGCGGCAAAAGCACCACAAGACGCCACCACAAGACATCAAGGTCTTGAAGGCTCCAGTGCACACCTCCGCGCCGCACCTGTTTTGGCGGAATCGAAATTAATGAAGGACGCTCAGTTAACCAGCCTGTCCACGCACTGGCCAAATAAAGGTTCGCTAACTCAGGGGCATCGAGATACGTAGCGGAAAGCCAATCGCTGTCACCGATGACAATGAGTCTATGTCCTATAGACGGAACGCCTTTGGACGAAGCTCCGTCTTTGACTGCGCTCAGCATACCCACGGCCGCCACGGATAAGACTTCTTGATGCTGTGCTGACGGAAGCGTCTGTGATGTCGCCAATCGTTGGATATCAGCCACGTTGTTCAGCGTGGCTGCTTGCCCACTGGTCCTTAGTAACGGTTCGGCGCCACTGCCTTGCACAGGACGCACCACCCGCGCTTGCTGCAACACCGTAGGAATATGTGCGGATGTTAGCACCCGCGTGGTAACATGGGATCCATAGTCCACCACAAAGAACCGCTCTAAAACGCTTTGTTGTGGAAGCAGTGCTTTGTCACGTTCGACGACAATATCACGCTCGATTTTCATCCCAGCTTGTTCGGCCACTGTTTCCAATCCCGATGCCAGTAATTCGTCATGCTGGATGATGGGATCAAGCGCCAAGAGCACGTTGCCACCTTGGGCTAAATACGCCCGCACAGCTTCTGCTTCCTGCTGTCCGTAAGGCCGACTTGGCCCTATCACAAACAAAGCATGGCAGTCTGACGGAATAGCAGCACTGCCTCGAATCACCACGGGTGTCATTTCAACATTGTCGCGTTTGAGTTCTTCAGACAAACCATACACCGTCCGCTGCTCACGTGGTTCAAGCGTCCACTCACCATGCCCCTCAGCAACACAAACTTTGGTCGAACTCCCTTCGGTGACTTGTAAAATCGCAGACGTGAGCGCTCGTTCCGCTCGAACTTCGACGCGATCTTCTTCGTGTTCGTTATCGCCGTCCATATCGACAAACCCGATAAGATCATCACGCTTAATAATCCAACGCTGCGTGTCGGTGGCCAACACTGCAGCCGCATCCGCACGCATTTCTCCTGTGCCCAGCACTTGTCCCGCCATCACGTTAAACCGTTTAGCTAACATATCGAACTCTGCCGGGCGCCGATCGGGATCGACAAGATGCACCGCAATTTTACTTGAAGCCTCACGGTATCTATCTAAGAGTGCTTTGATCTCCGAAAAACTTGGTTCGCTTTCAGAAAGAAACACATAAATGCTCACTGGAGAATCTAACCCATGAAGCACCTGTTCTGTGCGAGAAGAAAGCGTATAGAGCTTTTCTTTGGTCCAATCCCAACGCTTATAATGACGGAACGCCAAGTAATTGAGCATTCCAAACACCGCCAACATCAATAGGACACTGATACTAACGTTCCAATGATACAACCATCGAAGCCGTGTGGCAGAACGCACTGTTCCGGACGGTGGACGCGACGAACCTGTCATGTCGACCACTTCCTCAATTCAAGCCGACGTGTCGCAAGCATCAAAGCCAATGCCGAGACAGAAAAATTCAAGACCAAGTAACGGCTGTCCACAATGCCCTTCGAAAACGTATTCATCTGGCTCCAAACGCTCACATAGGCACAAAGTTCTCGACGCAGTTCATCATCAAACAGAAACTCACCAAGCCCTATGACAAAAAGTAGCCCAAGCGCCATGAAGGTAAGCAATGCGGCACTAATCTGATTCCGAGCGCCTGCACTCATCATCAGGCCAATGGCCATGTAATAACTCCCTATCCCAAACACGCCGAGATAGCTGGAAGCCACTTCACCTGCATCGATATGACCGTGCATGGCAGAAAACCAAACATAAAACAGCGTAGGTATCCAAAGCACAACCCAGATAACCAGCGCAGCCATATACTTGCCTAGGATAAGTGCCCACTCGGTCACTGGAGCGGTTAATAACCCCTCTAACGTGCCGCTTTGCCGTTCCTCTGCGACAAGCCGCATGGTCAGCACCGGGACAAATACCAAAAGAGGCATAAAGAATAAGGTGGTGCCACCAAAAAACGTGGTCAGCGGGTGCATGGTGGGGCTTTCAAACGCATACTGAGAATAGTGCGCCACGAGCACGTAAAAATGCATGCCACACCACAGAAGCCAAACGGTAAGAACCGTGTAAGCCACAGGTGATAGAAAAAACGCACGAAGCTCGCGCAGAGCAATCAACCAAGCACTCTTCATGATGGCTCCTTAGGCGGACTGCTTACCGCGTTCACAGGCTCGTCTATCAACCCTTCGTGTGGCACGCTGCCCGACTGGGAGTCTTCGGCTGCGGTATCCGTTGTCGTCAGTTCAGCAAATACATCTTCCAATGAAGCGTTTTCGTTCCTTAGTTCACGCAACACCAAACCAGCATCCGCCACAGCTCGAAATACGCGTTCTGCCACCATCGGATCTGGCTCCGTTTCCATACGCGCACGCACCAAGCCGCTATACGTAAGCTCACTGACATCCAACACACGTCTGATGCCTTCAATTCCCCACAACAACGGCTCAAGCTCCGCGCGTTTGCCTCGCGCCTCAATCAACAGCAATTGCTCAGCGCCTTGAGTCCCTCGTAACGCCCCTGGTCGACCTTCCGCAACAAGCTTGCCCTTGTGCAAAATCATGACCCGCTCCGCCATGGCTTCAACTTCAGGAAGAATATGGGTAGATAACAGGATGGTTTTGCGCCCTGCCAAGCGACGAATCAACCCGCGTACATGTCGAATTTGATTGGGGTCTAACCCCGCAGTCGGCTCATCTAAAATGAGCAATGGGGGATCCGCCACAAGCGCATCGGCCAATCCAAGCCGCTGGCGAAATCCTCTTGAAAGCTGGCCGATGATACGCTGCGCTACCTCAGTGATATCCGCAAGCCGCATGGCCTCATCAACCGCAGACGCAAGTGCCTTCCGTGCCACACCTTTAAGCGCAGCGCGATACCGCAGAAACTCGGCCACCCGCATATCTTTGTAAGCCGGAACACCTTCTGGCATGTACCCTATGCGCCGCCTCGCTTGGACCGAATTTTTTAAGACATCCACCCCATCAATTTCAATCGTCCCACTGTGAGGCGCCAAATACCCTGTCAGCATGCGCAAGGTCGTGGTTTTTCCAGCCCCATTGGGACCAAGAAATCCAACGATTTCACCTGTCGACACCTGAAAGCTCAGGTTACTAACCGCCTGATAGCTCCCGTAATGCTTGCTGAGCTGATGAACCTTGAGCACGTGGCGAGGATATAACGCAATGTTCGCCAGCGCTCCAGCACCAAGTGAGGGCCTTGTCCTCGTTCACGCATCGAAGGGCCGAATCCCCTTTTTAGACGTCCCCCTGCTCAGGCGATACCCTTTATGGAATGAAAAATGGGGCATTTGTCGGACGCGCCGTCACAGCCATGGTCGCAATCGCATGCGGCGCTGGTCTGGCACACTTCAGCCAGGATTTGCCTGGGCTGGGCATCCAGGCTACCCCATGGCACAGCCAGGCCCACGCAGCAGTGCGTACAACGACCCCCCGACAGGCGCCCCGTTCTGCTGGCACTCAAACCCGCCTTCCAGCTCTTGAACCCATCAACCTCGCCGCTGCCATGGGCAAGCGTTTCGCAAATGGTATGGTGATCTCGGGAGCCACCCCGCACCGACTCATCCTCTTTACGTTTGACGATGGCCCAAACAAAGTGTCCACGCCTCGTCTATTGGATGCACTGGATGAGGCAGGCATTAAGGCAGTGTTCTTTTTATCCGCGTGGCGTATTCGTGGAGACACTCCTGTCCAGCGAGAACAAGCCGAAGTCGCCATTGATATCATTCGTCGTGGCCACATGGTAGCCAATCATGGCCTGGACCATGAACAGTTACCCCTTCTGAACAATGCGGATGCGACCTATCAGATTTTAGGGGCTCAAGACATCTTCGAGACAACGCTCGGAGAACGTCCTTGGCTATTCCGACCTCCTGGAGGCGCACGCTCAGCACGCGTTGATGCGCTTCTTGCGGAGCATGGGTACACCACAATGCTCTGGAATCTAGGCACGGGTGACGTTCAAGTAGACACTGCGGAGGAAGTATTTAGCACTTGGAAAAAAGTGCATGACCGTCGTGAACGCGAATCGGGCCACAGCGGTGGCATCATATTGTTACACGATACACACGAATGGAGTGTCGATGGCTTTAAGCTAATTCACGCTGAGCTGATGCGCCGCAACTGCACCTACCTATCACGCAATGAAGAACTCTTCGACATCGTAGATGACCCAAGCTTCTTTTATGTGCCACGCGCGAAAGCTTCTCCCGGTCAATTAGCTCCGCCGGCAACGCCTTCCCTAGCGATACTTGAAGCCCGGCAACAAAGATTGCGACAAAAAACGGCGATGCGCTGCCGCTCAACACACACCACGGGTTCGGCTACTCCACATCCCTCTCATACTTAAGAGGCGCTTTAGTTCTGCCAAAGCGAACCGTTATCCGGCCATGCCTGAATCTTCCCCACAATTTCCTGAGGGTGCTGGAAAGTTCGTGGTAGCTACCCTGCAATCGCGCCAAGAGAAACTTCTTCGGGCGTGTCATTGAGCCCAGGAATCCACGACTCATCAGGGCCTTCTTCTGGCAGGACAACAGGACGACCAAGATAATCCACCCGCGCCCCTGGCCAGATATACGCTCGCCACACGTACAAAAACAGCGAACGCTGCTCCAACGCAGGATGAATATGCGGCCCTAGCACCCGTTGATGCGTCTCGGGCAACAAGCTCCAATGTAACCCCGGTTTGATGTGGTGCATACCATGAAACCCGTTATTGAATGTCCACCAGTTAACCCACTTCCCCATGAAATTTCGCGAATGATTGTAAAGGCTGCTTGGGTCACACCCATCGTGCTGCACAAAGTTAATGCCAACAATGCCCCAAGCGGCATAAAGGTGAGGAACCCACACATAAAGCAGCGCTTTTTGCCAATCAAGAAGAAACAGCACGGCATAAACACCTATCAACGCCACAGTTTCTAATATGAGCTGGTGAAACCACCGAGGTCGCTCAAGCCGCATAGCTTTGGCATACTGCCACTCCGCCCGAGTGATCGCACCACTGACAATGGCTGTGAAAAAAATTTGGTTGAGCAGATTCCAACGGAACCTTGCTTTATAAGTACGCATGATGTCTTTGCGTGTTTGCGTGTGCACATGATGGCTCAAGTTATGCCCAGGAACATAGGCACTCACCGGATGGCCGTAACTCAAGGTTAACACCACTTGAAATATACGGTTGAGCAAGACGTGGTTAAATACGGGCACATGAACGGTGTTGTGCGTGATCACCGCACAGAAAAAAGACATCACCGCAATTGCAATCATGAAAGGAACCCGCACGAGCCATGTCGGATGGATGACCCAGGCAAACGCCACCAGCCCAAAATAAAACGACACAAATGCCAAGGTGCGCAAATCTGCTTTGTATCGAAGCATCACCCCTCAGGGCAAAACGAAAGCGGATATTTTAGCGGAATTTGCAGGGGGTGACAAGGGCTTGCGATGGGCCAAAATCCGCCACATGGGCAGGCCATCTCGTACAGCACGGATTTCCCGATTGGAAGGAGCGCCAAACGGATTGACCGACACCCAGCCCTCAGCTCCCTGCAACTCAAACTCAGGATGCTTCATTAACAGACTGTGGTAATCCAGCGCTCTATCCTTGACGTCGGTCTGAATAAACAGCTCACCCTTTTCTTTAAGAAGCCGTGCCAATTCATCCAGCAAGCTTAAGGTGATCACGCGACGCTTCGTGTGCTTTTTTTTCCACCATGGATCCGGAAAGTGAATAAACACGCGATTCAGCACCTGACTTGGACCGGAGCGCTTAATCACATGCCCTACATCGTCCGCATAGACATGCGCATTTCCCAAGCCTTCTTTTCTGCACCGTTCCGCCACTTGAAACGCAAGCTTGGGTTTAACTTCAATGCCGATAAGACACGTCTTAGGACACTGTCGAGCACGCTCTAGCAACGAAGCGCCTTTTCCAAAACCAATCTCAAGTTCACACTCATCAGAGTGTGGAAAAAGCTCCGTAAAATCGATTGGCCCATCCGGCAACCGTGGCGCAATGGTCTTATACTCTCGCTTGGGCTCCGCGGCTCGGGAGAGATTCTCACTCGGAAAATCCAAGACTCACTCCACACGCTTCTTCAAGCTCTGCGTTGCACCCGCCTTGATCGAGAAAATCACCGCCACATGCGTCCAACTGATCGAATTGTTCTGAGCATGCTGCCAATGCATTGATCGTGCCGTGTTCTTGCGCACATGCCTGAAGCCCAATCATCTGCACAGGGCATTCCGAAGCAAGACACGTTATTAACTTCGGCATCACACAACTAACACATGCGGGGACATCCGCAGAAGCTCCCGCAGCTCCGATAGCACACCGACTTGGTTCCGCATAAGAACGACACTCCCGGTACAATGCCGTGTAGTCACCACACGTGGAAGTTGCACTGGGCGCTTCAAAATAGGGGCGTCGAATGCTGATAACATTTAAGCACATCTCATCCAGTGTCCCTTCGCCCCAATGCACCTCGCGAGGTTCGATGGATTTGCCATCCACAACAGGCTGGTTACCGGCCGAATTGTCGTAGATGCACTCTAAGCGAATGGCATCGCCGATCCGCGCGTATACGCCTTCATCGTCAAGAAAATTATACTGCTGTTGCCAGTTAAAATCCCAACGAGGGATGTCCACCAGACACGCTTCTGCACTATCACCAGACGGAAGCACCGCAGACCGAATCTGACTGCCGAGCAAATGCATGTGTGGAAACGTCGCGACAATCTCGCCAGGCCAACCCAACATCGGAAACAACGCTTTTTGGTAGGATTCCGCATCACCGGGTTGAATGGAAAGGTCTTGGTTGGCCACGGGTTCTACATCAATGATGTTGGTGGGTTTGTCCGGACTAACCCACAGCTTGGCATGCGTGGCAGGATCTTGGGCACCATCTGCGTCGTGATAATGCACTTGCATGACAAGGCGGGAGCGCGCCGGCAGACGTTGCGCGCTCTGCGCATCCCATGGCTGAGGTACGCTGCCAGGAACCCAGCCCCCAAGAAATTTTGCTGTACCAATGCCTGCACCTCCAAAGCATGTGTATCCAGGACCTTCTTCTTCGGCATCAAGGACCTCGAGTTCACTCGATTGCGCCTCTGGAATCAAAAACACAATCACATGATGGACGATATCTGCGTTGCCAGGCACGACATCAAGCATACGTAAATAGCGCTCTTTGTCTGACGCATAACCATCGCCTTCCGCCTCTTTTAATGCACCTTCAAGATCCAACACAAAGCAGTGATAATCATCGTGGTGTTCCGTGCTTGGTGCATAGGCATCCGCAAATCCAAGGTCCAATGTGGCAGGGCCAAGTTGTTCACGTGGATCAGGCTCAACGTCTGGCGCCTTGTATTCTTCGGGCAACCCTTCAGGCATTCCGCCTTGAACCCAATCGCGAAGTGCACGTTGTTCCGCGTGACTTAAACCTCGTTCTGCTTTGTAGGACCTGCATTCATCTGAAGGCAACCACGGCGGCATGGTGCCAGCCTCCACCTCGCCTAACGCCGCCTCACCGTAGCGCTGGGCATTGGCAAAGCCCTCCAAGGAAAACGGCGCGATACCCTGGTCGTTGTGACAGCTTACACAGCTGCGTTCCATGAGCGCCCGGACTTGGCCGTGATAGGTAGCAGGCCCTTCACTGCTACTGCAACCACTACTCACCCCTAGCACCAACATCCAGAGAATCCAAAAGCGTGGTTGGGTTCGCATAGAAGACAACATTAACTTCTTACCTTTATCCTGGCAAACACATGCTGCTTTTCCCACATGCTTTGCCCTTTTGATCGCTTTTAGGTTATGACCCCCGGCAACAACCGAGGTCTTATGGCACATTTGTTTCCTATCCACGCAGTCCGATTCAATGATGCTCGTGATGGTCGTGATATCAGCCGTTACATCGCCCCCCCTTACGACGTGCTTGATGAAGCACCCAAGCAAGCCCTCCTAAAAAAAGAACGCCATAACATCGTAGCCATCGATTTGCCTGTCACACCTCCTAAAACCTTAGGCCCCGACGAGGCTTACGAGCGTGCTCAGGCTCAATACCGTCAATGGCTTTCTGAAGGCGTGTTGGTCAAAGAAACTTCTCCCGTGCTCTATGCGTACGAGCAACGTTTTTCGATCGCGGGGCGTACGTATGTGCGTCGAGGTCTGTTCGCGACACTCCAAACCGAGGAATACAATCAACCCCACGGCATCTTCCGGCATGAACACACCATTCGCGGCGGCACAGACGACCGACTCAAACTCATGACCGCCACCGACGCGCAGCTATCTCCTGTGTTTGCTGTATTCGACGACCACGAGGGCATTGTTCAAGCCGAGCTTAAACGCCACTGCTCAGATCGCCCGTGTGATTTTGAAGGGCGCACGGAGCACGACCAGGTCGAACATCGTTGTTGGCGCATCGATGATCCAGACGCCTACGAACGCCTTCGCGCTGTCTTTGAATCCAAAGACGTGTTTGTGGCCGATGGACATCACCGTTACACAACTGCGCTCAATTATTCCAAGCAACACCCCAACACTCCAAATGCATCCCGCTGTCTTTTCGTACTTGTGCCTATGCAAGATCCTGGCGTGGTCGTGCTTCCCACACACCGCATCATTATGGGATTAGAAAATTTCAGCTTCACCGCGCTCGAACGCATCCTTGCAAACTATCCTCAGCTCGAACTCGTTCGCTCGAACCATGGCCTTCAAGACATCCACGCATTGGAAAACAGCTTACCGGATCAGGGCCCGCATGCCATGGGCTTGGTGGAGCCCCAAACCAACGACACCTTCATTTTGCGCAGCAAGGTTGCCGATCCTCTGGCCGAGTTCACGCCCGATGAGCCCGCAGTCTGGCGCACGCTCGACGTAGCCATCCTGCATGAACTTGTCATAGACCGCATGCTACGCAAACACTTTGGCGCCGATGCGGTCAGCTACCGTTATCACCACGACATTAATGAAGCGTTAGCGCTCGCTAAGACTCATTCCCCCAGTTTGGTTGTCATCGTGCAACCCACTTCTTTGAAAGAGGTGTGCGAAGTCGCCAAAGCGGACGCAGTCATGCCACCGAAAAGCACCTTCTTTTTTCCAAAGATTGCAACTGGTATGGTCATCAATGCACTCGGGGCCGATTCCAAGAACGCGCGCTAAATTGCCATGCCTGTTGGTATTTCTTGACGAATTGCCCACCAGTGACGTAGACATGGAGGCTGTGGAAATAGGCTGGAGCACACGATGGCCGTAACCATCCTCGCGGTTGACGATAGCGCTACAATGCGCTCCATCTTGGAGCTGAGCTTTGCGGGTGAAGACGCAAAGGTCGTTGCCGTAGCGACCGCTGACGCCGCCCTTTCCAAGGTCGGCGACCTACGTCCTGATGTCGTGCTTTTAGACAACTCTCTTCCCGGAACCACCAGCTATGAACTGTGCCAAAAGATCAAGCAGGCTGCTCCACAAGCCCGTGCGTTGGTCCTTGCCAGTGAACACCACCCGTATGACGAAACCAAAGGACGTCAATCAGGGGTCGATGGTTCTGTATCCAAGCCATTTGAGACACAGATCCTAATCGAACGTGTGAATGAACTAGTCTCACGCCGAGGCATCGAGCCCACAAGCGCGGCGCCAGCAAGGGCTGTGGCCGCACCCGCCGCTCCTTCTTCCCCATCAGGGGGCATTGACCCAGCCGCTGCCGCACGCATGCGGCAAAAAACTGTCATGGGAACGGGCACAGCCATGCCAGCGGTTCCTCCTGTCCAGCCCAAGCCATCCTTTCGTCGCGCGGAGCCTGCTCCAGCCGCAGCTCGACCTCAAGCGGCACCTCAACCTCAACAGCCACCCATGGCGCGCCAAGGGGAACGTTTCACGCTAGGTACCGCTGCAACGCAAGAACAACCTGTATCGTATCCCCCCGCAGCCATCGTCTCGTCAGATCTCTCCAAAAAACTAACGGCCATGGGTCTGACTCGCGAGCAAGTGGAGGGCGTGCTGGCTTTGTCACGAGAAGTTATTGAGCAAGTGGTCTGGGAAGTTGTGCCCGAGCTTGCTGAAACCCTGATCAAAGAAGAGATTCAGCGCTTAACAGCTAAGTAATCCGTAGCATTCGCCAAGCGTTTGAGTCGTGGGACGGAGCAAGTGTCCGACGAGAGTTTTCCAAAAACATACGATCCGAGCACGACCGAAGCCCGCTGGTATGAATTCTGGGAGACCGAGGGTCTTTTTACGGCGAGCTCCGATCCAGCAGACACTCGGCCAGTATACGTTCTTGCCATTCCCCCGCCCAATGTCACAGGGCACTTGCACATGGGGCATGCTTGCCGCGCCACGTTTGAAGACGTCTTAGTGCGCTATCACCGCATGCGTGGTTACAATACCCTTTGGATTCCTGGGACTGACCATGCCGGCATTGCCACTCAGGTGGTCGTGGAACGACAGCTGCGTCAGGAAGGCCTAAACAGACATACGTTGGGCCGTGATGCGTTCATCGAGCGTGTGTGGAACTGGAAAGAGCGGGCCGGTGGTCGAATCTTAAAACAACTCCGCGTCCTCGGGGCCTCCTGCGATTGGTCCCGTGAACACTTCACCATGAATCCTGACCTCACCCGTGCAGTCGTTGAAGCCTTTGTGAGGCTTTACGAAGACGGTTTGATTTACCGTGGCAGCCGCCTCGTCAACTGGGACGTCGAAACCCAGACGGTACTCTCTGATCTCGAAGTAGAAGCGCAAGAAAACGTCGAAGGCGAGTTGTTTGATTTTGCGTATCCCATCCCACCCGAACATGGCGGTGGTGAAATTGTGGTTTCCACCACACGTCCAGAGACCATGTTAGGCGATACCGCCGTTGCCGTGCATCCTGAAGATGCCCGATACACGCATTTGCATGGCAAATACGTCCGGCACCCTTTTGTAGACAGAACCATCCCTATCATTACCGATGCCGAATTGGTCGATCCTGCGTTTGGAACGGGTGTGGTCAAGGTAACACCTGCTCATGATCCCAACGACTTTGCCACCTCTCAGCGACACCATTTAGAAATCATCAACATCTTTAACAAAGATGGGTCACTCAATGAACATGGCGGGCCATTTACAGGCATGGACCGCTTCAAAGCACGCAAAGCAGTTAAAGCCGCACTCGAAGAAAAAGGCCTTGCCCGTGCAAGCCGCAAGCACCTGATGACACTCCCCCGCTCTCAACGCTCAGGAAGCATCGTAGAGCCGATGATCTCAACGCAGTGGTTCGTCAAAATGAAACCCTTGGCGACTCCCGCGTTGGAAGCAGTGCGCGAAGGCAAAACCCAAATCATTCCTTCAGATTGGGCCAAGACCTATTTTCACTGGCTCAATCACATCGAAGACTGGTGCATTTCTCGACAACTTTGGTGGGGCCATCAGATTCCCGCCTACCACTGCCAGGCGTGCGAACACGTTCACGTGAGTCGCACCGTAGTCACGACGTGTACTCAATGTCACAGCACTTCGGTGATTCAAGACCCGGACGTATTGGACACATGGTTTAGCTCTGGACTATGGCCTTTTTCCACCCTTGGCTGGCCAGAGCAAACCGTCGACCTTAAACGCTTCTACCCCACCTCCGACTTGGAAACTGCCTATGACATTTTGTTTTTCTGGGTCGCACGCATGATGATGCTTGGTTTGTACTTCATGGGTGAAGTGCCCTTTCGTCGCGTGCTTTTGGCAGGCATGATCACCGATGAACGCGGCGAAAAAATGTCCAAGGTCAAAGGCAATGTCATTGATCCTATCCACGTCATTAAAGGCATCAGCGGATCTCTCCTTATCGAAGAAGCGACTCAAGGAGGCGCCTCACCTTCAGGCATCAGTTATCTCAAACGCACCTATCCAGATGGATTCTTGCCGTACGGCGCAGATGCACTTCGGTTCACCCTGCTCAGCTACTCCCCACAAACGCGCAAGATTCCCGTATCCATCAAGCGTATTGAAGGATACCGTAACTTTTGCAACAAGTTATGGAATGCAGCGCGTTACACACTGACAAACCTTCAAGGCCAGGATGTCAGCGTTAGCGAAGAGGCCCCAAGCTGCCAAGCGTTGGCTAACCGCTGGGTATTATCCCGACTGAGTCAAGTCATCGCCGAAGCACGCCAAGGGTTGGATCACTACCGCCTCGATGAATCCTCTCAAAGCCTGTATCATTTTGTGTGGGACGAGTTCTGTGATTGGTACCTTGAGCTTTCCAAGCCTTTATTGGCCAATGCTTCTTCTGCCGCCGAAACACAGGCAACGCTACTCTACGTGCTCGAACATCTTTTTCGCCTGCTCCATCCCATGATGCCATTCATTACCGAGGAACTTTGGCAGCGGATGCCCAAGTCTTCTTCCGCACCTCGCAGCTTGATGCTGGCATCTTATCCAGACCCATCCGCTGGCAAGCCCGACAGCCACGCCGAAACGGAAATGGCGCTATTGCAAGCCATTGTGACAGCCGCACGTACCATTCGCGCAGAGCATGAAATTCCTCGAAGCCGTGTCTTACCGGTCATCGTGCGAATCACTGACTCTGGGCATCATGCACTACTGAAGCGCGAACAGCACATGATCGAAAGCCTCTGCAAGGCAGAGCTTTCCTTTGAAACATCCAACGACACAAACACGCCTTCTGAAACCGCGGTGGCCAACGTGCAGGGCATGATGGTGCTCGTCCCACTTGCAGGGTTGATCGATACCGCAAAGGAGCAGGAACGCCTTCAGCGGGAGTTAAACAAAGTCATCAAAGACCTCAACGCGATTTCCAATAAGCTCGCCAACCCAACCTTTGCCGAACGAGCTCCACAAGAACTCGTAGAGCGTGAGCGGGCAAGACTGAAAGAGCTGAGCTCTACTCAGGAACGCCTGACAGCGAGTCTTGATAAGCTGAAAAACACTCCTACGCACTAAACCTTTTCACGAAGCTCGGTGCCTTCTCTCAACGGTTTCCAGGAAGGATACGCCTTCTCGACCCCTCTCATCTTCGGGCGTTTGAAACCATGCTTGCAAAATTTCTTTAGCGATATCTTCTGACAGCAAGCGGTTCGATAAACATAACACGTTGGCATGATTCCATATTCTCGCCCCTTTGGCCGTGCCAGCATCCACACACAGCGCAGCGCGAATTCCCGCCACCTTGTTTGCAGCTATACTGATGCCTGTGCCCGTCCAACAAAAAAAGATGCCCTGCTCACACATGCCACTTGCAACAGCCTGCGCTGCTTCTTCTGCAACCAGTGCCCAAGGCTGAGCAGATTCGTGCTTTTGAAACGAGCCATAGCGCACTACCTCGTGCCCACGTTGTTCCAAATCCCGTATGATAACCCCATGAACCGGATACGCCTCATCCGAGCATACAGAAATCCGCATCGGCTAGCTCCTTCACTTAGATGGAATTCTAAACTCTACTATCTTATCGAATTCCTTGTCTAATCACCAACACCACTGCTAGGGTTAATATTAAGACGCCATGCCATCATTCCCTCTTCCCCTAGGTGATTATATCGCTGGTCAATGGACCAAGCCGTTAACTCCAGATGGGGAAATTACCCTGCATAGTCCCGCAGATACGAATGACCTCATCGCCACTCACCTGTTCGCACTACGTCACGTCGACTCTGCTATAGATGCCGCTCAGCGTGCATTTCGTCCCTGGCGGCGCACCGCGAATGATGAACGAGACGCTTGTCTTCGTCGCTATCAAGCCGCGTTGCGCCAACATGCCGAAGACATTGCGATTACCATTACTCGCGAAGTGGGCAAACCCCTGTCTGAAGCTCGCGGCGAAGTCACCGCGATGATCAGCAAAATCGATCTCAGTCTGAGCGAAGGACGCCAGTGGACCCCGGACACCGTATTGAACGACTTGCCTGGCGAAATCCGACATCGACCACTCGGTGTGCTTACTGTCATCGGCCCATTTAATTTTCCCGGCCACTTACCCAACGGACAAATTGTCCCTGCCCTTGCTGCCGGCAACACCGTTGTCTTTAAGCCCAGTGAAAAAGCGCCTGGGACTGGCGCTTGGATTGCCCAATGCATTCACGAAGCAGGGTTTCCTAAAGGGGTGTTTAATCTCGTTCAGGGACAAGCCACCGTGGCTCAAAAACTCGTTCAACATGATGAAATTGCAGGCATTTTGTTTACAGGATCGCTTGCGGTCGGAAAAGCCATTCTTAAAGCCAACGTCGAGCGCGTAGACCGACTGATTGCCCTTGAACTCGGCGGAAAAAACGCCTCCATTGTGTTCGATGATGCCGATCTCGATCACGCTGTCGAACAAGTCGCCTTTGCAGCGTATGCCACCTCGGGACAACGTTGCACATCAACTTCACGCGTCATTGTTTCTGAAAAAATCGCAGATGCATTTTGTTCCAAACTCATCAAAAAAACCCAACAACTCATCATAGGCTACCCTTTTGATGCAAACGTCTTTATGGGCCCTGTGATTTCAAGCACAACGCGTAATTCAATATTAGATGCGCAAAAGCATGCACACGACTCAGGATGCGAAGTCCTCGTTAAAGGCCAAGTGGTTGATGTCCCTGGACATCCAGGATGGTATCTTTCGCCCTCTCTTTTAAAAATTCCTTCTTCTAACCTTCATATTCCAGGCTATTCCGACACCGAATTGTTTGGTCCCGATCTCGCTGTCTACACAGCACACGATATCGACAGTGCGATTGAACTCGCCAATCGGACTCCTTTTGGATTAGTTGCCGCTGTGTTCACACGCTCTACAGCCACGTTCAATTACTGCGCCGACGAGCTTGAGGTAGGCATCGTGCACTTTAACCGCTCCACGGCCGGTGCGAGCAGCCGTCTACCCTTTGGAGGCATTAAATCGAGCGGAAACCACCGCCCCGCTGGAATCTTTGCAGGCCGCCTTTGCAGCTATCCCCAAGCCATCCTAGGAAATCCCGGCTCGCGTTAGCTTAAGAGAGCCGATTGTTCTTCTGCTCGTCCAGCAACGTCGCAGTAATTGCGATTGCTTTACGCGCACGCTGCAAGAATTCTTCGTCTACGGTCATCTTATTGACAGCGGCTTCGAGCTTTTCTTGCAAATCAACCTGCGTTGCCTCCATTGCACTGATCCGTGCAGCGTCCTGAGCTTTGTCATTCTGAAGCGATCCGATGTGTTCCCGTGCAGCACGCAAATCCCCCACCGTGGCCTGATGCTCTTTCTGCAACCCCTCAAGCTGAGCCTCAAGCGTTTGAATCGTGGCAGAAAGTGCTTCTTTCATGTGCCCCGCGTCAGATTCCGCCTGGCGTAAAGATTCCTGTGTTTCTTCTAATTGAGATTCAATGTTAGCCAACCGACGACCTAAGAGCGCGAGCTCTTCGGCGTGCTTAGACTGCTGATGCCGAATTTCAGTGTCATGCTTTTGCTGCAGTTTGTCCCGAAGCGCTACGATAGCGTCTTCATGCTCTTGGGAAGCTCGTTCCAAGGCCTGCTGTTTCGCCCTCTCGCTCTCAACCATGCGCTGTTCTGCGTCCGCTTCCAGTTCTTTACGCAATGCCTCACGTTCTGCAGCCGACATTGCTTTAAACTCAGCCATGGCATTTTCATGCGCTTGGTTAGCAGCTGCCAAAGCCTCTTCCCCACGTTGTGCCTGAGCCTCAGCAGCTTCCGCTCGTTCACGGGTTTCCCCAAGACGCTGGGAAAGCTTTGCCTTGTCGGCAACAAGCCCCGTATTTTGCTCCCTGCCTGCCTCCAGATCTTTTTCCAAAGCGGCAATCTGCTCACGCAAATCCGTCAGCTCCCGTTCAGCTTTAAGCGCATTGTCGCTGGCTTCGATCAACTGCCGGTCTCGACTTGTCACCTGGTCACGAAGGTCGAGAATTTCCTTATCTTTGCGATTAAGTGATTCCCGAAGGTCCAAAAGTTCTCGACCAGACACTGCAGCAACACTCTTTTCTTGTGTTGCTTTCTTTCGCAACGTTTCGGCTTCATGTTGCAATTTGTCGGCTTCCGCAGCACGACGCTTTGCCGTGTCCATTAACTCTTGGATTTCCTCACGTGCGGCCGATAACTCCTCACGCAGCAGTGCCATCTCAGCCTCGTCTTCAGTAGACCTTAACGGCATGGCTTCAGCCATAGCTCCCATGGGCGCAATCACGTTGACGTCTGTCTGATCCATATACCGCGCGGAAGACGTCGCATTGTCCTGCTCATTGAGGATCAATGAACCAAAAGCAGACTCGGCAAATTCTTCAATCTCCGAATCCACCCCCGCTCCCTCATCTCCAGGGGCCTCTTGCGACACCTCTTCAACGTACATGCCCGTGCTATCAACACTGATGGCCCCGCTCAAATCATCCGCCACCATCTCGTTCAAGGGCAAGACATGGCGAACCCGTTCCAACAATTCCTCAAAGGACACAGGCTTGTGAATGTAGTCATCGGCTCGCGCGCTAAGACGGCGATGTTGCTCAAAAATATCTTCCGTCGCTTCACTGGAAAGCACAAAGAGCGGTATGTCTTTGAGTTCTGACGATGTGCGGATTTTCTTGCATACCACCCAGCCATTGAGATTGTGTAACTCCACTGAAAGCAAAATTAAATCAGGAGCCAACATCTTTGCAGACGCTAACGCTTGGTGCCCGTCGTCTACAACATCGACGTGTATACCTAAACGCTCGAATCCATCCCGGATTACCTGTGAGAACTTCGGATCACTGTCGAGTAGTAGGATACGCTCCATACAAGCCCCATAGGCCCGGTTCTTAAGAATACCGCCCCATGTTGCCGCATGTCAAAATCCATCACCAACAACCGAGAAAACACGGCTTAGTTATTTCACGCTCATCGATGCAACCAGCCTTAGCATCTGATGCGGCGGAAGATCGCCGGCGAATGTATAGAGCACCCCATTGTCTTCAAACGCTGAAATCGTACGCCCTGCAATACGGTAATAGTAGATTTCCCGGCCTCCAAAATTGACCTTGTCACCTTGACGCCACGTGTCGGGATACGACTCTGAGACAACGACCATAATGCGTCGGTGCCCTGATACGTAATACAGAGTGGCCACTGGCTTTTGTTGGATCTGAGCAAATCTAGCCCCAGAGAATCGAATTCCCGTATTTTGAAAAATCACCGGATAAACGGGCACCGGCACTTTATCTTGAAAATAGGTCGGCAACGCCTCAGCGTCCTCGATATCCATAGGCAACTGACGCGCATGAAGCTGCTGCACCTCACCATACAGCCCCAAGGCTCCCGCGGAGACTTTCTGAGACATGGAATCATCGGCAACCCGTAAGACCGAAAAAAGCACGACGCCAAGCACAGCCGCAGGTGCCACATATTTCCACGGCATCGGCACCCAGCGAATCAATGGTCGATCGGCATCCTTCTCGGCATCAAGCCTCTTTGCCTCCTCTAGGATTTCTTGCTGAAGGCGTTCTTTGGCTTCGGCCGACATCCCAACATCTTTAAACGCCCGTTTGACACATCGGGTTTGCACTGAAAATGCTTCCACCAACTCTCGACAGGCCCCACACTTTTGAAGGTGATCTTCAAACACAATACACGTGCTTGGACTGGCTTCTCCGTCCAAATACGTATCAATACGCTCGCGAAGCAAACTGCACTTCATGTTGAATGCTCCTTCGTTCGGCGATATGCATCGAGTTGAATCGTATTGGACGCCGCTTTCTCTGCCATATCGCTCTGAATCCCATGCGCTTTGGCCTGTTCCATCAAGTGTGCTTGTACCGTGCGCCTTGCACGATAGAGACGTGACATCACCGTACCGATGGGACAATTCGTAACAGACGCTATCTCTCGATAGGAAAGCTCCTCCACATCCGCCAATAACAAAACGATGCGGTAGTCCTCAGGCAGACGATTGACAGCTTCTTGGATTTCCCGATCCACAATGGCGCGGTGTACCGCATCAATGGGGTCTCGAAACCATTCCAAAGCCTCTCGATTCACCAGGTTTTCCGTCACCAAAGCGGTCGTTTCCTCTGCCTCTAGATCAGCCGCTTTCCGATGCTTTCGATAGTGATTAAAATGCGAATTGATAAGAATGCGTAATAACCAGGCTTTCGCGTTGGTCCCTGGATTGAATTGTTCCCGAAACCGATAGGCCTTGAGCATCGTTTCCTGAACGAGGTCCTCGGCATCCGCCATATTGCGGGTTAAATTGAGTGCCATCCCATAAAGCACGTCCATATGGGGGAACACCAAATCTTGAAACATGTCGGAATCGTCCCGTTTTTTACGCATTTTCAGAGCTTTCTTTGATTAAAACACGCAAAACCGGACTTTTATTCCGAGGAGCCTTTCTGGACAGGTTGAGCAGCCTTTGGCCCCCCGGCATCCTCCCCAGAGCCTCCAGCACTCCCCCCTTGGGCGACAGCCTTAAGCTTGGCCTCTAGCTCTTCGATGCGACTGGCCAACCTTTTAACTTCAGACTGCATTTGGTGTAGCGGAGCAATAGCGCCACCCACAATGGAGCGCATACGCTCGTCTACCAGTCGATGAACCTCTTCAAAAATTTCCTTGGGATACGACATCATGTTTCGTCGTGAGCTTTCAGCTTGCCCGGCTTGGTCAGTCGAGGACTCAGACCTAGCCACGGCAAAACGTTGCTTGGTCTTGTCCCGAATCGTCGCCACCAAACGCTCGCCGCCTTGTTGAATTAAAGAACGAAGCGAACCTGTCCCGTGAGCACCTTTATCGTCTGAATGGCCTCGACGTTCTTCTTCGTAATAGATGATCTGTGCCAACGTCACCCGAGTAAGATCTTCTTTGGTGGCGTTATCGATGATCTGCACATCCTCGCCAGCACGCACATAGTCTGCTACCTGCGAAAGGGTGATGTAACGGCTCTCGACGGTATCGTAGAGCTTGCGATTCGCATAGCGCTTGATAACCCGCTTGGGCGCATCTGCACGCGCTGTGCCATCCGAGACGTCGGAATGCAGTGGTTTGTCATGCTCCAAGACGATTGCCCTTGGTTAAGTTAACTCGGCTCGGATGAACCGGGCTTTTTATGAAGCACGTGTGCGTCTTCAGCGTCAGACACATGATGCTCAACCCGCGGGGCACGGGTATCGGAAGGCATTTGCTTATCCGCAGGAGTGACTTTAATTTCATCTTCGCTATGGAGGCCACGTTTGAAGTTTTTAATGGCTTTTCCGAAACCCTCGCCAATCTGAGGCAAGCGGTTTGCGCCAAAAATAAGCACCGCAATCACTAGAATCAACAATATTTCGGGAAAACCAATGTTGGGCACAGTGCTATCCTCCTAGGACAAGACGCGATACATAGTCTGGTTAAGCTTACGCCTTGAGACGTGCATGGGCAAGTCTTGAGGCAGGAACATCCCACAATGAGCACAATCATCCTACGTAATGGCCATGTTAAGCCCGTCTGGGCCGGGCACCCCTGGGTGTTTGCTCAGGCAATCAAAACCATCGAAGGCGCACCCACGGATGGTGACATCGTACGAGTGACCAATGAAACCGGGAGGTTTCTCGGACAAGGATTCTATTCCCCCCATTCTGCAATCCCGGTACGTATTCTCAGCCATGATCCAAGCGAAACCTTGGACGCGGGCTTTTTACACCACCGCATTGAAAAAGCGTATCGACTACGGACTGGCATATTGGGATTACCTAACGAGCACACCAATGGTTATCGCCTTATTCATTCCGAAGGGGACCATTTGGGAGGACTGACTGTCGACATGTACGGCGATGTAGCAGCTGTACAATTTTCAACCATTGGCATGAAACAGCGTGAGGATGACATCGTTGCAAGCGTTCAGCGCATCACCCACGCAAAAACCGTTGTTGAAATTGCGCGTTCCAACACTCAGCGCCTGGAAGGATTCGAAGCAACCACGCAAGTCGTGCGAGGGCCATCCATTGACGCGCTTAGTTTTAAAGAAGCAGGCATTCACTATTCCATTCCATTGGACGTTGGCCAGAAAACCGGGTTCTACTTCGACCAACGAGAAACACGAACGCTGGTACAAACTCTTGCCCATGACAAACGCGTCCTAGATGCATTTTGCTACCTCGGATCTTTTTCCCTGGCGGCCCTTAAAGGAGGCGCCCGACACACCACAGCGATCGATTCTTCCGCCTCTGTACTCGCCACAGCCGCATCCATTGTTGAAACGAATGGCTATGGTGGCCAGGTGGAATTTGTTCGCGCGGATGTCCGAACCTCGTTTCCGGCACTGCGTGATCGTAACCAGAAGTATGATTTTATAATTGTGGATCCGCCTAAATTGATTCCCTCCATCAAACATTTAGCTCAAGGACGCCGTGCTTACCAAAAAATTAATACGGCTGCGCTACGCCTTCTTGATACCGAAGGCCTTTTACTAAGCTGTTCATGCTCAGCGGCGTTAGGCATGAACGACTTATTGCGTGTGATGGCGCTTTCTGCCAAAGAAGCCTCACGCAATGTTCAGGTGTTGAAGTTAGGCATCCAAGGGCCCGACCATCCCACCCTGCCTGCATTCCCTGAAGGACGCTATCTAAAGTATGTTCTTATGAAGGTAGAGTAACCATGCCAGTTGCCTTATCCAACCTCTCGCTCGAAGAGTGTCAACGCTTGCAAGGCATCGCGTTTGACATCGATGATACATTGACCCGGGATGGACGTCTCGAAGCCATTGGGTACGACGCATTATGGAAACTTCATCAACACAAACTCCGTTTAGTCGCAGTTACCGGGCGTCCCTGGGGCGTGGCGCACGTCATTGCACAACACTGGCCTATCGACGCTGCAGTCGCGGAAAATGGCGCCTGCTGGATTGCCCGCTCTGGGCATACGTTATTGGAGGGAACACTTTCATCCAACAATGCACACACACAACGTAAGCTCGAACAACTTCAACACGACATAAAAACCCAATTGCCTCAGGTGTCGGTGGCACACGATCACCCGTTACGTCGATATGACTTGGCGTTTGATATTGGCGAATACATCAAGCTCCCAGAAAAAGACATTCAGCGGCTAAAAGACATCATCGAAGCCCATGGGGCCATCTCTGTTCGCTCTACGGTGCATTTGCATGCCCAATTCGGCAACTGGGATAAAGCACAAGGCGTCTGTCACGTCGCAAAGGAAATTTTCCATATCGATATGAATGCTGAAAAATCCCGTTGGTTATTCATCGGTGATAGTTCAAATGACGCAGCAGCGTTTGATTTTTTCCCTCTGAGCGTGGGGGTGGCAAACATCGAGCCCTTTTTGCCAACGCTTCCCACGCCACCTCGCTACATCACGATGGCCGATCGAGGGCTAGGGTTTGCAGAGTGTGCACACACACTTTTGGAGCTTAGAAAACACGCTGGTTAGCACCTATCCCTAAGCTTCTGCTAGGCTAAAGCCTACAAACACGCATTAAAATGTGCGCGCCTTATCCAGCGCTTCTTGTACCATCTTGGAGTGTTCTGCCGGATTTTGCCACCGCATCTGACCAGCCTCTGGCAAAAGATGAATCGGATCGAAATACAGAAAATATTGACCCGGCTTAACCGAAGGAGCCGTATACACCGAAATGCCTGTCACACGATCGTAATACTCAAAAGAATGCACATCGCGTTTGCCGCCGCCACCAGGCGCATCCATCACCCACATAGGCGTATTAAACCCTGCCGTTGTCCCACGAAGGTTTTTTTCCAAATCAATCGCGGTTTGCACGGTGGTGCGCAAGTCTTCAACGCCGCGGACCATATCGTGTTGATACACGTAATAAGGATGAACGTTGAGGTAACTCAAGCGTTTGACCAAGAGTTTCATCGTATCAATAGTATCGTTGACGCCTCGCTGAAGCACACTTTGATTGCGTACGGTCACGCCAGCTTCGAATAACCGATCCATGGCTTGTTTTGTGATTTCCGTAATCTCATTCGGATGATTGAAGTGCGTATGTAACACCACCTCTTTGTGCATCTTGCGCCCCATGTCCACCGTGTCGACCAGCGCGCGATACCACTCATCATCGCTCAACAATTTCTGCGGCATCACAGCCGGACCTTTGGTTGCAAAACGCATACGGCGAATATGATCCATCTTAAGCAAAGTCTCGCCGATGTACCGAAGCTGATCGGGTTTGAGATTGTACATGTCTCCACCGCTCACAACGATATCCTCAAGCGTGGGCTGAGAAGCGATATAGTCAAATACCGTTTGCCAGCGAGCCAAATTAACTTTGAGGCTAATTTTTTCCACTTCCTCACTGTCAGGACCAATGGCATACGAACGCGTGCAAAACCGACAATAGACAGGGCACGTATCGAGCACTAAAAAGAGTGCTTTATCGGGGTAGCGATGCGTCAGCCCAGGAACAGGAGAATCCACCTGTTCTGCAAGTGTATCCAATCCGAGTTTGGGATGATCCTGTAGCCGCTCTGATTTCAAAGGAATAAACTGTCTGCGTAGCGGATCCACATAGGGGCGTTGCCAATCAATCAAGCTGAGTAAATAAGGCGAGACACGAACTGTCATCGGAGCCGCAGCAAAGCCTCCTTCGGCATCTTCCAAAAACTCCGTGCTCGCAAGTCCTTGAAGGGCATCCAGCAACGTGGAAAGCTTCGTGATTGTATGGCGTGACTGCCACAGATGGCTCATGAAGTCACTTTGGCTTAGAGACGCATACGCTGGAATGCGCCTCCAAAAGTCTCCGCCTAGCAGTTCCGTATGACGGAACATCTCAGGTGGCACCGAGACACGCTGTGTCCTAGGAACACTTTCCTCTTCGTTGAACTGAACCAAACGCATCGGAGGCCGCTTTTCCATAGACCAGTAAATTTACCATGGAAGCACATAAAAGCGAAAAACAGGCTCGACGTGCAGGAAAGACAATGCAAGGATGCGCCGCTGTGCAAGAAAACCTAATCTTTATCGTATCCCCTCCGCGTAGCGGCTCGACGCTGCTTCAGCGCATGGTCGGGTCCCATTCGGACATTTTCACCCACCCAGAGCCACATTTGATCACGCCTTTAGCCTACCTTGGCTACTACGACACGGTAGATAAGGCGCCCTTTGACCATATCAACTCTGGCGAAGCCATGCGCTTGTTTGTCAGCGGACTACCACACGGAGAAGAGGATTATTTAGACGCTCTGCGCGCGTATGCAGACACGTTGTATGGACGAATGCTTGCGACGAGTGGACGTGGTCGCTTCCTCGATAAGACGCCTGCCTATGCTTTGGTGCTGCCATTTTTGGCCAAGCTTTATCCTAACGCACGTTACATTGTACTGACGCGTCACCCTCTGGCCATTATGAGTTCGTATGCCAACAGTTTCTTTCAAGGAAACTGGCAAGAGGCCCAAGCATTCAACCCCATTCTCAATCGTTATGTTCCAGCCATGGCCCGCTTTCTACGCGAAAAGCCTGCACCACTTATTCACGTGTCCTATGAAGACCTTGTCGCGCATCCCGAAAAGAATCTGCGGAATATTTTTGAGTTTCTCGGCCTAGAGCATCAACCTCAGGCGGTCAACTACGGTGATCACTTCCAATCGAAGGCAGGGCCTGGTGATCCCATCTCAGTGAGCCAACATAGCCGCCCCGTGGAAACCTCCGTGCATACATGGGCTGCAGAACTTAACGCCGATGCTGACACACTTGCATTGGCCCGTCACATCATCGATGCGCTCGACCCTTCTGATCTGATGACATGGGGATATCCCAAAGACCATATCTTCGATCCACTAGCCGCACATAAAGGACATGCTTTGACAAAGTCCAAGCCACCTTTATTCAACAGCCACACCCTTCAAAGACGCATCTTTTTGGCGCTTCGCAAAGACATTCACAACCGTCCCCTTGGCAAAGTCGTTAAAAAAGTGCGCTACTACTGTGACGTGTTGTTACGGGACTAAAACGCGACTCACGCAGGTTGATTGCCCTGAAGCAGCTGTCTTAAGACATACAGCAAAATGCCACCTTGCTGATAGTACTCAAGCTCTTGCGGCGTATCGATACGTACGTTGACCTTAAACCGCGTTTTCCCTGCACGTACTTCAAGCCACTGATTGGGTTCGAGCCCTTGAGTGATGCCTTCGATATCAAACACCTCTTCACCCGTCAGATTCAACGTCTTTCGGCTGGTGCCCGGCTCGAATTGCAAAGGCAAAATGCCCATCCCAATAAGATTCGATCGATGGATACGCTCATAGCTTTCTGCGATCACTGCTTTAACACCCAAAAGCATGGTGCCTTTTGCCGCCCAGTCACGGGATGAGCCCGTGCCATACTCTTTGCCAGCTATCACCACAAGCGGCACTCCTTGTGCGATGTATTGCATGGCGGCTTCATAAATACTCATCTTAGTGCCATCGGGCAGATGACGCGTTACGCCGCCTTCTGTTCCAGGAGCAAGTTCATTGCGAAGCCGTATATTGGCAAACGTGCCGCGCACCATCACTTCATGGTTGCCTCGTCGCGCGCCGTACGAGTTGAAATCTGAAACACTCACCCCCTGTGAAATCAGGTAAACACCTGCCGGGCTGTCTGCCGCAATCGATCCCGCTGGAGAAATGTGATCCGTGGTGACAGAATCTCCCAACATAACCAGAACGCGTGCACCGTGAATATCCGAAGGAGGGTCTGGTGGTTTCCCTGTTTCCAAAGCGCTGAAAAAGGGCGGTTTGCGAATGTACGTGGAATTCACATCCCACTCAAAGAATTCCCCTTTGGGTGCTTTGATGTTTTGCCATTGGGCATCGCCCTCTAGCTGAGCATACCGTGCTTGAAACATGTCACTTCGAACTGTCTGACGAATGGTATCCATAATTTCTTGGTTCTTAGGCCATACGTCGCGCAAAAACACGGGATTACCTCCGCCGTCCGTTCCCAAGGGTTCGTTTTCAAAATCAATGTCCATCGTCCCGGCCAATGCATACGCGACCACCAAGGGTGGTGAAGCCAGATAATTGGCACGAACCGCCGGATTAATCCGCCCTTCGAAGTTACGGTTGCCTGAAAGCACTGCACAAAGCACTAACTCTTTGCTCGTGGCAGCAATCGGTTCTGCAAGTGGGCCCGAGTTTCCGATACACGTGGTGCAACCATATCCCACCAAGTGAAAGCCGAGCTGTTCAAGTGGCGTCATCAATCCCGCCTTAACGAGATAGTCAGTGACTACTTGGGATCCAGGCGCAAGGCTGGTTTTGACCCACGGTTTCGAACTTAAGCCTCGAGCCACGGCATTCTTTGCCACAAGCCCCGCTGCCATGAGCACTGCCGGATTGGACGTGTTGGTACAACTGGTGATCGCAGCGATGGCTACACTTCCATCCGCAATTTCAAACGACTGCTGACCGACTGTTACCTTGCGACTTGCGATTTCCGGTGTGGATGCACCTTTCTTGAACCCACCAAGCGCAGCTTTCCACGCCGGCTTGGACTGGCTTAGCGCAATGCGATCTTGAGGCCGTTTAGGCCCAGCAATCGATGCTTCCACATCGCCAAGATCCAACGAAAGCGTCTCAGAAAACTCAGGATCCGACGCTTCCGCCTGCCGCCATAACCCCTGCGCTTTACAATAATGTTCGACAAGCTGCGCTTGCGCTTCATCGCGTCCGGTAAAACGGAGGTACTCTACCGTCTCATGGTCCACGGGAAAAAACCCAATGGTGGCTCCATATTCTGGCGCCATGTTGGCAATGGTTGCGCGATCCGGAAGCGACATCGCATCCAGCCCTGGCCCATAAAATTCGACAAACTTCCCAACCACATTGTGTGCGCGCAACATCTGCGTCACCGTCAAGACAACATCGGTGGCTGTCACTCCTTCGCGTGGCCGCCCACTGAGCCGAAACCCCACCACTTGGGGCACCAGCATCGAGACAGGTTGGCCTAACATTGCAGCTTCCGCTTCGATGCCGCCTACGCCCCAGCCTACCACACCCAAACCGTTAACCATCGTGGTGTGCGAATCTGTCCCCACCAACGTGTCTGGATACGCGCTAAGTGTGCCACCTGAAGACGCCACAAAGACCACTTGGGCCAAGTACTCCAGATTAACCTGGTGCACGATTCCTGTGCCGGGTGGCACCACACACAAGCTATTAAATGCTTGCTGTCCCCATTTGAGAAATTGGTATCGCTCACGATTACGTGTAACCTCAAGCTGGACGTTTTGTTCAAACGAGCGAGGCGTGCCGTAGTAATCGACTTGCACGCTGTGGTCGATAACTAAATCTGCAGGCTGAAGAGGCGTAATGCTTTCAGGGTTTCCTCCCAAGCGAACAAACGCCTCTCGCATCGCCGCCAAGTCCACCACCGCAGGCACCCCCGTGAAATCTTGGAGCAACACACGCGCAGGGCGGTAAGCAATTTCCTTATCAGGGGCGGCTTTGGCATCCCAGGATGCCAGCGCTACGATGTCTTCGCGACGTACAGTTTTACCGTCTTCATAACGCAGTAGATTTTCTAAAAGCACACGGATAGAAAAAGGCAACCGATTAACGTGCCCTATCCCAGCCTTTTCCAAAACATCCAACCGGCAAATCTCAACGAGGCGATCCCCTACGCTGATCTTGGCTCGGCATCCGAAACTATCGTGTTGCATGCCCATACGCTGTTTCTAACACACCCGGACACGAGGAAGTAGTTTAGACCTAGTCCGAAAAATTTTGCACAGACCACACGGTCCCTGAGCCTGTCGTATAAAATCCACAGGCAACTTTGGTATAGCTCGGATTGGTCATATTAATGTAATGGCCATGTTCACTGTACGGCTCACCAGGGCCCTCATTCCACATCATTTGAAGACAGTTTGTAATTACTGCGCTGTTTGAGCCCCATCCAGGACACTCGTTTTGAGCCCACCCTCCGGGGGAGCAAATTCCTGCGATCGTCCCTGCATGGGCCCCATGCGTTGAATCGTATTCGGCATGCTGATCGGCACAGGCCTCGCCACCGGTCCAGCGAGCCAGGGGCGGTAAGCATTGGCACTGCCCGCGAAGTTGATTAATACGGCTCACACAATCTTGCTTTAAGTTGCCCGTATCAGGCGCAGGAAGCGGCGCACAGTTTGGAATAGGCTCCTCAAGCGATGCATCCGGAGTGCATCCACCCACGTCCGCGTCGTCGCTGGCATCCGAACTCGCATCCATCGCAGCATCGAGATCTTCAGCGTCCGTTGTTTGCACATCCGCACTGGCATCGAAGCTGGCATCTGACTTCTCGGAGGTCGAGCCATTGTTACAACCGCAAAGGAACACTCCTCCGATTCCCATGCACACCCCTAAGCCCCGTACCAGGCGCACCACCATCTCAGCTTTGGATGTGCCTGAGTTTCATCTGCACATCACTTGACCAATGATTCGCAAATGCACGCACGCAAGTGCTCAGATAACGATCATACTCGTCATACACTTTATCGCCCCAACGCTCCCGAATCGCGGCTTCATGCGCCTTCATCCGCTTGAGCCATTCCGCAGTAGTCCGCCCATAGCTTTCGCGTTGAGTACGCATCTCTACGATTTCCCAATAAGGGTTAACTGCACAGATAAGCTCCTCCAACCGCGGATTGAGCCCTCCTGGAAATATCACATCGGCAGTAAAGGCCAGGTCTTCAAGATCCTTGCGGGAACGAGGCACCCGATTACGCAAGATGGCCTGAAACCCGAAATACGATCCTGGTTTCACCCACTGGGCACACTTGCGAAAGTATTCCCGGTAAAGATCCACTCCCAATCCTTGCGTCGCCTGTGCCGGTGAACACAAATGATCGATCATCTCAATCGACTGGAGTGCATCGTATTTTTCTTTGGGTTCGTAATCTTTGTAGTCGCACAACAGGGCAGTTACACCTGGTAAGTTGCGACGGGTAATCTCTTGCTGCTGGGCACTGGAAAGCGTGATGCCATGCGCACGCTTGGTGCCACGCATTACATGATATTCCAGATTGGCACCCCATCCGCATCCGATATCCAGCACCAATTTGTCCGGAGTCATCTCAGCATAGTCGTAAAGAATCTTGGCTTTCTGGATCTGAGCTTGCTCTAGTGTTTCATCCCCAGACAGATAGCTCGCTGAGGTATAATGCATCTTTTCATCGAGCCAAAGGCGAAAAAACTCGTTAGAAACGTCGTAACCCACTTCAATTTCTTGCTGCGTCGAAGTCATGGGAGCGAATTATGACAGCTTTTGAGGCCAAAGGCCAGTGCCCCCCGACAAGAAGCCGAATGGGCACCTGGGCTGGTGTTCCCGCGTGGGATGCGCTAGTTAAGCGGCGCTCTTTGCAGTCTGGCGCCGTAGCCAAGTGGTAAGGCAGTGGTTTGCAAAACCATTATTCACCGGTTCGAATCCGGTCGGCGCCTCTCCTGGCTTCACTTTCCATGATTGATCACCGATGGCAGGCTTTAAAAGCATCCGTATAGCAATCGTGTACGGCACCGTCGTAGGTGCGCTCGCAGGATGCATCAACGCGTTCCAGGATTTTTCCGGAACGTGGTTTTGGCTGTATGCATGGTCCGATCGCGCCGCGTTTGCATGGCGCATTCTGGCACTGCATCTAAGCATGGGGGCTCTCCTTGGAGCAGCCATCGCCCTCGGATCAGCGGTGCTCTTACAGGCTGGCCGCGCGCTTGTCAGGCGACATTACTCCTCCAACGCAACGCAGCTTGAACATCGCTACTGGCCCATCCCTCTTTTGGTGTGGATTGTACCTTTAGCCATCGTGCTTGGCGTGCTGCTCTTTTCAGGCGGCAGCATGTCACGCCTACCCTTGCGCGGACTTTGGTCTGCCTTGAGTAGTGTCGTGCTGATAGCCCTGGCCATCGCGGCTCTCAAAGCAAGTCGATGCATCATTCTATGGGCGCATCAAGGGGCAAAGCGCCGAGCTTGGCTGACTGCAGTGAGCATCTTGGTATTCCAAGGTGCACTCACCAAAATTAATCAATACGTCTTTCCCAATCTCTACGGATATCTTCACCACACATTAAGTCTACTGACATGGCTTGTCGCGGGGCTCGGGATTTGGTGTGTGCTAGGCCATCAACATGTAAAACGGCACATGGACGAACTACGCCCATGGCATGGTGTGGCACTCGCCATCCTTGCGCTGTTCGTCTTTGCAGGCTTTGCGTTTACATTGGACCGCAACCAAAACGTTCGGGCGGCTTTGTTGGACTCACGTGCCGCATCCTCTCGCTCCCTTATGAAGGCACTACGGCCTGTGCTCGTGAACCCCAACGTGGGAGCTGCGTATGCCAAAGCCGCACGACGTGCCGCCTTGCTTCGACGCCGCCCAGCCAAAAAAGGCACCCGCACGCAGCCGCTGAAAGTACTGCCCGCCGCGCACATCTTACTGATCACGGTGGATGCGTTACGCCCAGACCGTTTAGGTGCCTACGGGTATAAACGCCGCACCTCTCCCTCTTTGGATGCCCTGGCTAACACATCGTGGGTCTTTGAACGTGCATATACCCAGGCGCCCCATTCAAGCTTTGCCATCTCTTCCGTAATGGCTTCGGAGTATCTCTACCAAGTGGCGGATTTGAACCATCCCATGCCCGAAGCCACCTTGGCCTCCACATTAAATGATGCCGGTTACTATACGGCCGCTTTTTACACGCTAGGAATCTTCCATACCCAAGGACAGCGCTTACAATTTTACCAAGACAATGCCTTTGGTTTTAAATTGCACGATCACGAAACACGCGAGGCCGATGACTTAACCCACCGGGTCATGGAAGAAATTGACCGCATCGTCGATGCCGGAGAGCCACCAAGCCTTATGTGGGCCCATTATTTCGATGCTCATGAGCCTTACCATGCAACCACCTTCGGTAGCAGTGATTCATCCCGTTACGACAGCGAAATCCTCGAAGTCGACACAGCGATTGCCAAGTTGATTGCGCACGCACGCCGTCGGTTTTCACGCGAAGTGCTCATTGTTATCACGGCTGACCACGGAGAAGAGTTCCGAGATCACGGCGGCGTTTATCATGGGTCCACTCTCTACGACGAACAAGTGCGCATCCCACTTATTATTCATGTTCCTCATACTCACCCATGCCGGGTTCCTGGTCCCGTGGAATTGATTGACCTTACGCCCACCCTCCTTTCCTTGGTGGGCTTGAACTCTGCACGTTCAATGCGCGGCATTGACCTCCGAGGGTTTGCACAAGACCCCAATGAAACCGCTGACACGAGTAGGCCTGTGTTTTCCGCGGTGAGTTACCAACACATGGTCGTACAGTGGCCCTATAAGCTCATCGCAGACTTACGCTACAACACCCATGAACTTTTTGATCTCAGTCGCGATCCAAAAGAACGACGCAACCTTGCTGACTCTGCACCGGAGAAATTGACCGAACTCCGAGGAGAGATTCATGCATGGCTCGATACCGTTTCACAGCCCCCAGGACATCATGGCCCAAGCAATCCTTATGAGCTCGCTTTAGCACGTGGCCATCTAGGCAACCGTGAAGCCATTGAAACACTGATTCAGATGCTTCATACGTCCACCACACCCTCCTCTCAGCGGCGCGAAGCTGCTGAACTGCTTGGAAACCTTGCTGACAAACGCGCCATTCCCGCGTTGAGCCAAACATTAACGGATCCTGATCCAAACGTTGCAGCTGAATCGGCGATTGCACTTGGACGCTTGTATCAACCCCAAGCTAAGACCAAACTCATTCGTTTACTCTCCAGCGAAGATCCTAAGCTGCGTGCCAGAGCTGCCGTTTCCCTTGGCAGGCTTCGTGAACCAGCTGCCATTCCGGCGTTGATAGAAGGCCTGGAAACCTCTGTCAGTGAAGCAGACCGCATTGAAACCATTCGTTGGCTTGGCCGACTGCGTGCTCAGCAAGCCGTAGAGCCCCTGCTTGAGGTGCTTGAAGATTTGCAACTTCGTTCCTATGTCGCCATTGCACTCGGTCAGATTGGCAATCGCCGTGCACTTGAGCCACTTCTTGAGCGGCTTGAAACCGAGTCCAGCACAAGCATCCGCGACAATCTCGTGCGGGCACTTGGCTTGTTACGTGCCCCGGAAGCACTTGGACCATTGCTTCATACCGCAACCCGTGAACCGTCGCTGAAATATGCAACGGAAAGCCTGGTACGCCTGAATGCTGTTCCGAAAGGCCTCATCGGTGGTGTGGATCTGGACAAGCCATCCTTAGCCACGCCACCGTTTGCGCACTGCCACAACAGCCCGTTTTACAGTGACTGGAATTACAGCCAACGCACGTTTTGCGAAACCAACGAAGCACAATTTAGCCTAAAACTTCCTTTACCAACCACCGCATTTACCAAAGCCACATCGCTGACATTAGTGATTCGAGCCCGCAGGCTCGATGACAATCTTCCCCTAACTCTGACGTTACGACTGGGAAGCCAAGCTCTCAAACCTGTTTCCATCGACAAGAGTTGGAAGGAATATCACTGGCGGGTGCCTTCCTCCGAATTTACCCCCGGCAGCCATACCCTCACCGTGCAAATTACACCTGCAACTGCACGCATCGGCCTGGATCACGCGTTATTGCTACCTCACTGAACTAAAGTGGTACACTTCGTTTAGATGCAGCAGCCGACCGCACTGGAGGAAGTTCTTAATTCCAACCAGCTTCATGTCGTTTTTCAACCCATTGTCGAGCTTCCAGCAGGCAAAGTATTTGCGTACGAGGCTTTGGTCCGCTGCAAGGACACCCGCTTTTCCAACCCGCATGCGTTGTTTACCGAAGCCATCAAAGAACGCCGTTGTGGTGAACTAGGGCGCAAAATACGAGAAATCGCTGTAAAGTCATGCTCCGGTTGGCCTGTATTTCTTAATATCCATCCCAACGAACTCGACGAGGGATGGCTGGTACGACCTGACGACCCCATCTTTTTACATGAAGCACCCGTGTTTCTTGAAATCACCGAATCGGTGCCAATCACACATTTTGCATTCTGCCATGGCATGCTTCGAGAAATTCGAAGCAAAGGCGTGCATGTGGCCGTGGATGATCTGGGAGCAGGCTATTCCAACCTTCGCTATATCGCGGATCTCACGCCAGAAATTGTTAAACTTGATCGCTCATTAATCATGGGACTCACGCAATCAAGCCGGCTGTTTAATTTGGTACGCTCGCTTGTCAACTTGTGCGATGAGCTTGGTGCACGCGTGGTTGCAGAAGGCATCGAAACAGCAGAAGAGCTCGACGCTGTCATGGCATCCGGAGCTCACTATGCTCAGGGCTATTACTTAGCTCGTCCTGCCTATCCATTACCACGCATTGACTCTTCTGCCGTCACCAAACGTCCCAGCGTCAAATAACCTTACGTCTGGATGCAAGAACCCTGATAGATCCAGCCAGTCTGGCATAGACACGTGTTTTATTCTGGGTTGAAGCCGCGTTGAACACGGATCACGTCACCGTTCCGCACGCCAATGGCCGCAAGCCCGTACGTGGACGAAATCAATGCCAGAGGCTCACCCGCTGGAATGGTTTCCCAGCACGTATGTTCGAATGCACTCGTCATCAACACCTTGCCGTGCCGCACCGCTTGATAGCCCTCATGCGTCAACTCTAAGGTTGGCCAATCCCTGCATGCCTCCACAAGCGTAAGCAATCGTGCGTGAACCTCCTGAGCTGCGTTTACATCCCCCGCAATCATCCGTTCTATCAAAGCCGTCTTCACGGATCGGTCAACACTAAACCCCCCGCTTTCTAACCTCCGAAGCTGAATAAGATGGCCGCACGTACCAAGTGCATGAGCGATATCCCGAGCAAATGACCGCACGTAAAACCCTTTGCCCACCACCAATTGAAACTCCAACGTCACGGCATCCACGTATCGAGCCTGCACCTCAAAGACGTCAACCTGTCGTGACGGCGCCTCTACATGTTCGCCCCGCCGCGCACGTTTATACAAAGCGATTCCATCCTGCTTGATCGCGCTAAACACCGGAGATGTTTGCGAAATTTTCCCCAAAAACCCACGTGTCGCTGCCTTGACATCCGCCTCGCTCAACGAGGGCACAGGCGCGGTTCGTATGATAGTGCCTTCAGCATCCAACGTATCCGTTTCTACGCCTAGGCGCACCGTCGCGGTGTACGCCTTCACTTGCGCCATCAGATAAGGTAGCAGCTTGGTGCCCTGGCCGATTCCCATGACCAACAAACCGGTCGCCATCGGATCGAGCGTCCCAGCATGCCCAATGCTGCGAAGATGCAAGGCGCGCCGTAACAAACGCACGACATCGTGAGAACTCATGCCTTGCGCTTTATCGACCAAAAGGACGTGGCTTATCGAACTGCTACTCGGAAGTGTCTGTGCTTGAAGCATGCATTTCTTCAAAAATTCGCTCTACCCGTTCCACTTGATCCGTATGGGTATCTATATAAAACCGCAACGCAGGCACATAACGCAGTCCTAACCTCTTTGCGAGGGTCGTTCTTAAAAATCCCGATGCTCGTGCCAATGCAGCAAGCATCTCTTTTCCATGGTGCTCACTCGGCACAACTGTCAGGGAAGCCGCAGGATCCATACACACATATACTTTAGCCAACTTCAGATCAGGCGACATTTGAACAGCCGACACATAGGTGCCATGAACGCCTGGGTCTCGCACCTCACCACCTAATAGCATTCGCACCAGCTCTTCACGTACCCGTTCGGCAACGCGCTGGGACCGGCTAACGGACTCTGGTGAACTCACAAAACGCCAGCGACTTCTTGCATCTCGTAGCACTCCAAGATGTCATTGACTTTGATATCATTGAAGCCTTCAAGACCGATACCGCACTCATAACCCGCCGCAACTTCTCGGACATCGTCCTTGAAGCGACGCAACGAGCGCATCTGGCCTTCCCACACATTGACGGAATCTCGAATGACCCGCACTTTGGCACCACGCGCCATCTTGCCATCCAGTGCAAAACAGCCCGCAACGGTTCCTATCTTGGGAATGCTAAATGTCTGCCTGACTTCCGCCCGGCCCAATGACTTCTCCGTATAGGTGGGCTTGAGCAACCCTGTCATGGCCTTTTTCACTTCATCCACGGCTTCGTAGATAACGCTGTACAAGCGAACATCCACGTCTTCTTTCTTGGCAATCTGTCCGGCATTTCCCGCTGGGCGAACGTTAAATCCAAGCACAATGGCATTGGAAGCACTTGCCAAAATCACATCGTTCTCAGTGATTCCGCCAACGCCGGTATGAATCACATTCACTTTAACTTTCTCAGAGGAAAGATCTGTCAATGCTTTTTCCAACGCTTCGATAGACCCTTGCACATCGGCTTTGACCACCAGCTTTAGCTCTAAGGCATCGCCGCTTAGCATCATCTCATGCAACTTATCCAAACCAATCTTGGCGACTGGTGACTTGCCGGTAGACTGCACCTTTCTCGAATCAGCAATCTCCTGTGCTTTTTTGCTATTGGTGACAACGTGAAGGGCATCGCCCGCATTCGGCATCTCCGAAAGCCCAAGCACTTCCACCGGCGTTGCAGGGCCCGCTTCAGAACACGCCTTGCCACGGTCATCCGTCATCGCTCGGATTTTGCCCCATGCATTGCCGACAACCACCACATCACCGGTGCGCAAGGTCCCGTTTTGTACCAACACATTGGCCACAGGCCCTCGTCCACGATCCAGATACGCTTCGAGCACCGTACCGTGTGCCGGCACGCCAGGGTTTGCCTTGAGTTCTAGTATCTCGGCCTGCAACAATACGGAATCCAACAGCGCTTCAATCCCCGCGCCTGTTTTGGCAGACACTTCGATATACTGCACATCACCGCCCCAGTCTTCGGGCTGCAGTCCTTCGGCGGCCAATTCATTTTTCACCACCTCTGGCCGCGCGTCCGGTCGGTCCATTTTGTTAACAGCCACCACGATAGGAACTTTGGCATCTTTCGCATGGTTCGCAGCCTCACGCGTTTGAGGCATCACCCCATCATCTGCTGCACACACCAGAATAACGACATCGGTGGCTTGTGCACCACGCGCCCGCATTGCGGTAAACGCTTCGTGACCCGGAGTGTCCAAAAACACGACAGCACCGTGCTTTGTCTCCACCCGGTAAGCTCCGATATGCTGAGTAATGCCCCCTGCTTCTTTCGCGGCAACATCGGTCGAACGAATCTTATCCAGCAGTGACGTTTTACCGTGATCGACATGCCCCATGACCGTAATCACCGGAGGACGCGGCACCCAGTCTTGTTCCTTGTCCTGGAAGTCGCCTCTGGCTGCCGTGATCAAATCCGTCTCACTCTTTGCAAGATTCTCGACTTCGTAGCCAAACTCATTGGCAATGATCTTGGCAGTGTCTGGATCCAACGTGGTATTGATGTTGACATTGGTCATGCCAAGCTGCATCAGCTTCATCAAAACATCCGTCGCTTTAAGACTCATACGCTGCGCAAGTGTCTGAAGCCCGACTTCGCCCTCAATGCGAATCACACGCTTTTGTGCACTGGGTGTCGTGATTTCTGTTTTCTGGCCCTTTTTGCCAGCAGTTTGCTTGCGGCGCATCGGCCGGCCTTGCGTCTGCCGCCCGCTTGGTCCAAGTGCCGCCCGCCCTAACTCACGTCGACGCGGCCCCTCGCCTACCCGGGAAGTTGCCGCATTTTGCGATACGATACGCGAGACGGTGTCTGGCGACGGCGCATTAACACCCGGAACCACTGTATTGCCGCGCGCAACCACACCAGGAGGCAAATTAACATGACCAAGCCTTACCGATGCAGGCGTCGAAGCTTTGTGCTGCAGAGTCACCGATGAAGACTCCGCGGAATCGTTACGCGAAAACGCATTGGAATCCACCTCATGGTGCGATGCGCTTAGCTCGTCACGACTTCGCTCCTGCGGCTTTGCCTGCTCAACGCTCTCTGAAACGGCCGAAGTCGTCGACTTCGACGCGGATACTGAAACCGTCTCCTCTACGCTTGGCGCCGGAGTTTGCCCACGCTCGACCGCGCGACGACGCACCACGGTGGGACGAATGCGCTCTTCAATTACTTTCTGAGTCTTGCCCTTTTCAAAAGCACGCTTAACACGCTCGACATCCGCAGCATCAAGCACACTCATGTGATTACGCACAGGTATGCCTAACGCGGCAACTCGACTCACAAGCTCGCGGTTATCTACATCAAGTTCTTTCGCAATTTCGTAAACTCGCACCTTCGACGCCATTTCCGACCTCTCTCTCAAAGAGCGGTGTCTTAGTAGGTTAACTTACGCTTCCATTCTCTTGCAATGGCTCCTGAACATTCGATTCACTCGCCTGCTCAGTGGCCGCTGCCAAAGCCGCTTGGGCAGCTTCCTTGGCCATCGCCTCCTGTTGTTTTTGATGAATCTCTGGCCATTCGTTGGCCAAAAACTGGTCCACGGCTTCTTTAATAGCATGGGCTCGTTTGGTATCGAGCCTGGTCTTAATGGCCAAACGATCAGCATCTGTCTCACGCTGCACATCTTCGACGCTACGGTAACCACCTTTGAGCAAAAGCTCGATCACGGACTGGCTGATACCACGTACCAGTAAAAGACGCCCCACTTCATCCAAAGGCTGTGCCTGCGAGGCCGCTTTTTCCAAACTTTGATGGCGGTACTTTTCCATCGCATCGGCGGCTCGGCGTCGGAAATCAGCCAACGCGTCGCTTCCCGAAATACCCGCAATGGTTGTCAGCTCATCGTCACTGGCGCTGATAATCTCATCCAAGCTTCGGAAACCATGCTTATACATAGCCCGCGGAAGCTCTTCGCTTACCCCTTCAATCAAGGAAAGCGCAGCCATCGACTCTTCTTCCATACGGCGGAACTTCTCTTCACTGATAATATCGAGCTTCCAACCCGTAAGCTGCGAAGCAAGTCGCACGTTCTGGCCACGACGTCCAATGGCTAACGACAACTTGTCATCGGGAACCACCAATTCCATGGCATGACCACTTTCATCAATGATGACACGTGCCACATCCGCCGGAGCAATCGCATTGCATACAAACCGCGCTGGATCACGATCCCACGGTACGATGTCGATCTTCTCGCCTCGTAACTCTTGTACGACGGCCTGCACCCGTGAGCCTTTCATGCCCACGCAAGCACCCACCGGATCGACATCTGAATCACGGCTGCTGACTGCAATCTTGGAACGCGCTCCCGGCTCGCGTGCTGCCGCCACGATACGCACAATGCCTTCATAAATCTCCGGCACTTCCATTTCGAATAACTTCACCAACAAACCCACATCGGTGCGCGACAAGATAAGCTGGGGACCACGAGCCTCACGATCGATGTTTTTGAGATAGGCCACAATGCGGTCCCCAGGACGGTACGTTTCGCGTGGCGTCTGTTCGCGTTTTGGCAAAAGCGCCTCGGTGTTACCTAAATCCGCAATGATATTTTGACCTCGCTCAAACCGACGCACAATGCCGTTGAGGACCTCGCCTTTACGGTCTTTGAACTCATTGAAAATGATATCGCGCTCTGCATCACGCACGCGCTGAATGATCACCTGCTTGGCTGTCTGTGCGGCAATGCGCCCAAACCCTTGTCGATGCTGTTTCAGCTGCAACAAGTCACCGAACTCTTTGTCCTGTTGCTTGGCCTTTTTTGCATCCTCTTGCAGATAGAAAACCTGAAAACCCAGCTCTTCCCCAAGCTCCGCATCGAAACCATGATGCTTAGCATCTTTGGCTGAAATCTGACGCTCAGGGTTATCGACTTCTTCCACAATCGTCATGTACTGAAACAGGTCAACCGCGCCGGATTCCGGATTGTAACGCGCTTCGAGCTCACGATTGACGCCAAACGTTCGCTTGGCCGCCGTGAGAATGGCTTGCTCCATGGTTTCTACCAGGATCTTCGAATCAATTCCCTTATCCCGGCTTACTTGTTCAATGATCCCATCCAGAGACACTGAGCTCTGTGGTGCTATCTCACCTTTCGGCATGACGCTCTCCTTTATGTCCACTATGCTTGTCAAAGTGATAAACCAAATTGGCTTTGCTTACATTGTCTAAGGCGATTGCAATCACCTGTCCGTCTTGCTCAAGCTGCACATCCCTACCCGCAAGCCCTCGGAGCACGCCTTGAAACCGACGTCGCTTTTCAACCGGCGAAAGTGTTTGCAATTTAACTTCGTGGCCTTTGAACCGCTCAAAATCGGGCGCACCCAACAACGGACGCTCTAACCCCGGAGAAGTCACTTCCAAACGGTAACGACCCGGCACGACATCGTGCGCATCCAACGCAACGGACACATCACGGCTTACCGCAACGCAATCCTCAAGCCGAATCCCGCCCTGCGTGCCTTGATCCTGTTGCTCGGGGCGCTCAATCATAATGCGTACCAACCCTCCGCCAGGCTCCCTGCCGTATTTCACCTGAATGCACTCAACGCCATGCGTCCGACATATCGGCGCTATGAGAACTTCGAGGCGTTGTTCTAGGTCAGAGGCTACATGCATACGCGCACCAAAAAAAAAGGCAGACCGTCTACGGCCCGCCTCAAGGCAAACCTAATTGTGAACGCCCTTATAGCACGCTCCTAAACAAGGTCAACTGGCAAAATTACAGTAACGATGTAATTTTATATGCACAAAACGCTCCAATTATAACCAACTACACCCCTCGCGGCGGAGGACGTAACGTGGGAACGCGCTTGGATAACGGGGGCAACAAGCTAGGGCTCACAGGCGAGTGGGCAGGAAAGGCATCCACTTGAATGACCTCCTCGCGGGCTTCGTCCGCCAAATGAAGTACCTCTACTTCGGCGTCTGTAATGATCCCAGCTCGCCGTGCATTCTGTACCAACGCATCGCCCGGCGCCTTATCAATCTTACCCGCACGAATCGCATCACGAATACGCGCTTCCACCCTAAGCGCTTCCACGGCTTTGTCCAACGCGGCTTCAAGCCTTCCTAAGCCTGACTCCGTGGCAGGAGGAATGTAGATATCTTTGGTAAGTTCTTCGCGCTCTTTTTTGTCCTCAAGCAAGGCACGCGCCACCGAAGATCCTACCGCATCACTAGGCTTTGTGTAACTTGGACCCCACGGAAAAATGAGACCCTTGATCAACCAAGCCGCAGGTCGCATCGGTAAGTTATCAAGCACTCCCAGCAGCGCTTCTTGAATCTGATACCGCGCATGCATCGAACACCACTGCATCAGCGGTTTATACTCCTGTCGTTCGCCTTCGTCGTAGTAACGCTTGAGAGTCGCTGTGCCGATGTAAAGCCACGCCAGTGCGTCGGCCAGTCTTCCGCTAATTTTTTCCCGACGTTTCAGTGAACCACCCAACGTGCCCATCGCCACATCGGAAACCAAGGCAAACGCCGCACTCATCCGCGAAAGCTGACGAAGCCACGGCCGCATGTTTCCACCTACGCCTACAGGCGCAAGCCATCCCCCCGTAAGCCCAAGAATCAATGCACGCGCCGTATTGGTTGCGACAAATGCAAGATGACCAAAAAAGGCCCGGTCGAACTTCGGCAAATCTCGAAGAGGCACCGAAAGCATTTCATCGCGCACAAAAGGATGACACCGAATCGCGCCCTGGCCATAGATGATCATCGAGCGCGTCAAAATGTTTGCACCTTCCACCGTGATACCAATCGGCGCCGCCACATAGGCATGCGCCAACATATTGCGCGGCCCACGGCAAATGCCTGCCCCTGCACGAATGTCCATGGCATCGTTAACCACCGAGCGCATCGCATCTGTGAGGTAGCACTTGGCAATCGCAGAAATTACCGCAGGTTTTTCGCCAGCGTCCACGGACGACGCCGTCAGCGTGCGCACCGCATCCGCCCAATAGGCCGTCCCCGCAATCCGTGCCAGCGGCTCTTCGATGCCTTCAAACCGGCCAATCGGCGTATCAAACTGTTCGCGCACCGTGGCATAAGCCCCAGTCACCCGCGCAGAAAGCTGAATCGCTCCCACCGACAGCGCTGGAAGCGAAATGGAGCGCCCCGCCGCCAGGCATTCCATCAGCATGCGCCAGCCCTGTCCCGCCATGTCAGGACCACCGATAATAAAATCCAGTGGCACAAACACATCTTTGCCCGTGTTAGGACCATTCAGAAAAGGCACGCCCATGGGATCGTGACGTTCGCCAATGTTAATGCCGGGCAGATGCGACGGAACCAACGCACAGGTGATGCCCAAATCTTTTTTGCTGCCAAGCAATCCGTGAGGGTCTTTTAAGCGAAACGCTAACCCTATCACCGTGGAGATAGGACCAAGCGTAATGTACCGCTTGCGCCAGTTAAGACGCATGCCCAACACTTCCTTGCCCTCGTACTGTCCGCGGCATACTTCGCCGATGCTTTGCGTCGCTGCGGCATCACTGCCCGCCTCTGGACCGGTCAACGCAAAACAGGGGATCTCCTGTCCCGATGCAAGGCGCGGTAAATAATGCTGTTTTTGCGCATCGGTACCGTAATGCAACAAGAGCTCTGCTGGACCAAGTGAGTTTGGCACCATTACAGTGACGGCAGCTGTCACGCTGCGACTCGAAAGCTTTGTCACTACGGCTGAATGTGCAATGGCTGAAAACCCAAGACCGCCGTACTCCTCGGGAATAATCATCCCGAAAAAACGTTGCGCTTTGATGTAGTCCCACACCTCTTTTGGCAGGTCACCGCTTTGACGAATGTTCCATTCATCAAGCATGGTGCAAAGCGTCTGTACTGGCCCATCCAGAAACGCTTGTTCCTTTTCTGACAAATTGCGCTTTTTAAACGCCATCAGCTTGCGCCAGTTGGGTGCTCCCGAAAACAAGTCACCATCCCACCACACCGTGCCCGCATCCAGAGCAATCCGTTCTGTATCTCCCATTTTGGGAAGCACGTTACGCATGATCTTCATCACCCATGACGAAATCACCATCCGTCGAATGACAGGCACGCCAAACACTACGGCCCAAAGCGCGTACATCACCGCACATGCGATAAACCATGGAGCGCATGAATGCCCCTTGAGCACTCCTGCCAAAAGCAGCCATGCGCCGGCACACCACACGGCAAAGTAGGCATGGCCCAAAAACAGCAATCCGCCTAACAGAACCAGCGCGCTAATTCCCCACGAAAGACAAGACAAAAGCTCCATCCAAGGCCTCCGGGGCGCAGTCTATCACGACTGCTTCCAAACTCCGCATTCGCGGAACCTTGGTTCGCCTAGACGTTGAATTAACCAGTGTGTTCCTTAAGCAACCGGTGTGCCATGGATGCCTAGGGGTGCCGCAACCGGCTTAAAAAGAGCACGCCTAACGCACTCACACTCAGGATAAACCACACCAATCCATTCGACCACAGATCAGGGATTTCTCCTGCAGTGGCTAGCACAGCAGCGTTGGCCTCTTTGGTCGATGTCACCGGATGCGTTGCTTCCGCAATAACCTCATCTTCGAGCCCGGCCCGTGAATCTTCTACCGCCAATAACCAACGGACAGGCACAGGAGCCATCGTCTCAACCCCCGCAATCGTTGGCACAAGGTCGAGCGAAAAATTGCCGATCATGGCCGGTGCACCCACGCTAAACTCAAATGTCGCCGTTTCACCTGAACGCACCTCATGCATCAAGCCGACCGGTGCAGTAATAGACGCCCACCCTGGAAGATAAAATGGATTGGGTTGCATGGAAGTCGAGGAAAGCACAACGGCATGTTTGCCTTCCGGCTGCCAACTAAAGCGTCCCGTGTTTCGATAGCGCACCCACAACTTTCCAGTATCTCCCGGACGAAGCAACGGCGCCGAAGACATCGCCTCAAGCTCCGCGCCGTACCACGTTGCGTTGGTGTTGATGCGCACGCCTAAGTGATTTCCCACCTCACGTAGTAGGGGATCCGAAGGACGGTTTTGAATGCCCCCTTCCGCCTTGATGAACAAGGCCGTGGATCCACCACCATCCAAGTTGAGCGCATCGTAAGCACCGAGTTCCAAAAGCAGTGTCGCAAGCGTTTGCCCATCCACCCCAGGAATGCCAGGCCGACGACCATCTGCCACCACAAGGATTAAGGTGTTGCGATCCTGACTGAGGCCTATGGCAGTGCGGGGATGGGAGCCGTGGATGTGTGGTGGATCGTACCATCCTCCTTGCACCACGCCTTTACGCACCAACCACGGTTTACCGCTCACCACATGCTTCATCCAATCGGCAGGCAATGGCCCACGAAGCATTTCGCGTGAATCAAATGCCTCGGCTTCATTTAAGTCACCAAAGCCAACACTCATCACACAGTTTTCACGATAAGCATCCGGCCACACCATGCCATCACCCGCCGTCAGCCCACACGGTCGAATCCCCACGTCGTAGTAGTTGGCATTGATGGCAATGTCGGCATTGTACCGCTTGGCAAATTCGCGCACATTGATCCCGCGATCCGCAGGACGTGTGGCGACCACAGAAGCATGCGCCGAGCCTAAATCAATCAAGACCGCCTGGGCATCCAGTTGATAGGCGCGTTTGCGCAGGTGTCGAACGCCTGGGTATGGGTGCGTCCAGCGCTCATCCGCATGTGCTGATGTCACAAACACGAGCAGCGTCAATGCACTAAGCGCCCATCGGCTCATCAGGAAAGCTTAACACAATCCTGACTGGATTTCCGCTTCCGGGTTATGCCGACAAGGGCAGAGCCGTACGAACAGCCGCAGGCCGCTCAATCGACCGCTCATCATAACGGAAAAGCGTTTTTTCCGCGTGACGCTTGGCCTGTGGCGTATCCACATCAATCCATGCCGCATTGCCAATGTCGACCGCTCGCATTTTACCCTTAGAGGCAAGCACAGCGATGCCCTCGGACAACGAACATCCCTCAGGCCCATTCACCTGATCAAGCGCCCGTATCAACGCAGGAGTCACCTTGAACACTCCGGTATCCAGGGCATCATAGTGGGTCAGCGTTTTTCCGATGTCCGTGATCTGATTTCCGTTGAGCTTCACCTTGGTAGCGTCGTCAATGTCAAAACAACGGCTAGGATTGTAGTCGACTCCCAACACGACTTCGTCCATCGCCAAGGGATACGCTTGAACGCGCTGTACCAAAGGCAACGAAAACAAATGATCGCTCATGAGCACCAACGTTGGACCATCAATAAAATCACGCGCCGCAAGAAGCGATGTGCCATTGGGCTTTTGCCATTCCGAGTTGACGATGCTGCGAACACGCATGTCAAAACGCGCTTTTGAAAGCGCATGACTCAATTGGTTACCCTGGTAACCCACCACCACACCCACATCGGTGATTCCAGCCCGTTCCAGTTTGCGTAAGATGCGGACAATCAGAGGCACGCCGCCTACTGGCTGAAGAGGCTTGGGAAGCGCTTGGTCCAACCCCAACCGAGAGCCTCGCCCAGCTGCTAAGATCACCGCACGCTGCGTGGTCATACGTGTCCTCTTATGTGGATAATTGTAGCCATTTTGTGTGATTTTTTTGCAACGCTTGGGCAAAATCGGCACAGGTCACCGCATGCAATCGGCGGGACCTTACCTGAATTTCGCATAATTACCATAGGATTCGGTTCCCTCTAGCAAAAGGCATACCAATTGCAACTGAGCATGCCTTTTGCTAGAGGCCTTTGCTGACGCAAGCCTCCTAACGCGAAAGGCCTCTCATGAAACAACCCCAATCCATCCAACCTGCTTCCGGCAAACTCGGCGTGCTTTTACCTGGCATGGGTGCAGTCGCCACCACCTTCATCGCAGGTTGCCTGCTAGCCCGCAAAGGCCTGGCCCAACCCATTGGCTCACTGACGCAAATGGGAAGCATCCGCTTAGGCAAGCGCAACGAAAACCGCTGCCCACGCATTCATGAGTTTGTGCCGCTCGCATCGCTTAATGATCTTGTCTTTGGAGGCTGGGATCTTTTCGGAGATAACGCCTACCAAGCTGCCGTTCAGGCCAAGGTGTTGGACAGCAGTCATCTTGGCGCCATCCAAGACGAGCTCGAAGGCATCAAGCCCATGAAAGCCGTGTTCTTTCCGGAGTACGTGAAACGTCTACGCGGCGAAAATATCAAAACAGAAACCAGCAAACGCGATCTCGCAGAAGCTGCTCGCCAAGACATTCGTGATTTTAAAAAGCGTCACCAACTCGAGCGCTGCGTGGCCGTGTGGTGCGGCTCTACCGAAGTGCATCACGAGCCTTCGAAGACGCACCAATCGTTGGCCGCATTTGAAAAGGGACTGGCAGAGAACGATCCTTCCATCAGCCCGTCGATGATCTACGCCTACGCCTGCCTGCAGGAAAATGTTTCTTATGCCAATGGAGCGCCCAATTTAACAGTAGAAATCCCAGCGCTTTTAGAACTAGCCAAAGAACGGCGCGTGCCTGTTTCTGGCAAAGATTTCAAAACCGGACAGACCTTGATGAAGACCATCATTGCCCCTGGGTTACGTGCCCGCATGTTGGGTATCCACGGATGGTTTTCGACCAACATTCTTGGTAACCGTGATGGCGAGGTGTTGGATGATCCAGACAGTTTCCGGTCCAAAGAAGTCTCCAAACTGGGTGTCCTTGAAACCATTCTTCAACCCGAGCTTCATCCAGCGTTGTACGGCGAGCTGCACCACAAGGTGCGCATTGAATACTACAAACCCCGCGGTGATGAAAAAGAAGGTTGGGACAATCTAGACATCTTTGGATGGCTTGGTTACCCGATGCAAATCAAGCTTAATTTCCTTTGCCGCGACTCCATCTTGGCAGCTCCCATCGTGCTCGACCTTGCGCTCTTTAGCGACTTGGCGCAGCGCGCCGGCATGCACGGTATCCAAGAATGGCTCTCGTTCTATTACAAAAGCCCCATGGCCGCCGCCAACGTCTATCCTGAAAACGATCTCTTTGTTCAGTCCATGAAACTGAAAAACACCCTTCGATGGCTTAAAGGCGAATCGCTCATCACCCATTTAGGAAACGAATACTACGACTAAAATCACGTCGATGGATTGGGAGGACCGCTTAGCAGAAATTCCTTCCAGCCCATGGCTTGAGCTCCATAACGTCTCGCCAAGGACACGTCACTTGGATCGCACACCACAAGAGGTCGATAGCCTGGAAATCGGGTCGTGAACTCAAAGAGGCCACGAAGATCTGTCGCTGTATAAGAACCCGTCTTTACTTCAATCGCCCAAGAACCCCAACTTCCATCAATCACGCCATCCACCTCGAAGGATTCCTCCCGCCAATAAGCAACCCGCTGGCCGGAGTTCCAAGCAAACGCCAGACAAGCATTTTCTACCCAGGTACCGAAACGTTCAGGATCGTCTTGCGGATCTGGTATCCCCCGTGGATCAACCACGGCACACAATGCATTGTTGAGGGTGACCAACTTCGGAGGAGCTGCGCGGCGTCGTAATGGTTTGGACGCATGTTTTTCTAGGGCTGCGATGAGATAAGCCTCTTGCAACACATGAAGGTAGTGAGCAATCGTCTCCAAAGCGCCCCGATCTTGCAGTTCGCCCTGAAGCTTTTGCAAAGATACGATTTGCGCGGGCAATGCCACTGCCATCGCAAAAACTTGGCGCAAGAGCGCGGGGCGACGCACAGCGGTGGTCCCAAGAATATCCGTGCCGATCGCCGGCTCCACGATGGCATCGCGGACGTAAGCACTCCAACGAGAGAGGTCTTCTCGAAGCTCGAAGGCCCCCGGGTAGCCTCCTTTGCTAACGATCACGTCGGCAGCTAACTCAGGATCCAAGTGAAAGACTTGACTGAGCGCTGCGGCTGACCAGTGCGTAAGTATTAAACGTTCGAACCGGCCCGCAAGACTTTCCTTTGAGCCACTGGTTAGCCCAAGCGCAGACGAACCTGTCACGACAACGTGTATCTTCAGACGCAAGCGCCGCAGCCGATCCCACTCTGCCTTGAGTCGCTCAGCCCATCCTTCACTATGCTGAATCTCGTCGATAAGAAGAATGGCGCTCCCACTCCTTTGAGCGATCTCTGCTCCTCGGCTCCAAAGACGGTCCCAATATCCGGATAGTGCTGCTTCGGGGCTATCCACTGCTGCGTAATGAGCGCAGTCGGCGAAGTCTCGCAACATTTCCAGCAAAAGTGTGGTCTTGCCCACCTGCCGTGGGCCTGTGATCAGTTGAATTCGTCCCGGAGCAGGCTCCGCCAATCGACGAGACAGCAACTCCCTGCACTGCGCATAATCGACTCTAAACACATCTACCATCATCTATACTCGAATAATTATTCGAATACGCACGAATGTCAAAATCACTGCTGCAACATGCTTCAATTACTAGAGAATTACCAGGCGCGCCGACCTGCCCTAGCCGGAATGTGGGTAGCCATGAGTGATCTGAGCCGCAAACAGGCTAGGATCTGTCGTGGGCAGCTTACAGGCGCCGAGGGTGCACACATACGCCGTGGGCTTGCCTTCGATGGCTTGTTTACCCTCTAACCAAGGAACGAGGTCTTTGAGCTTTGTTAACTCTGACTCGGTGATTACCAACATCATCGTCTGGGGCGCAAAACACCGTTGCCAAACGCGCATGAACGCATCCGCTTCTTGATGCGTGCGTGAAGTCACAATGACCACCTCTTTGGAGCCGCGTTGATACGCATCAAGCACAAGCAGCATTTCAGACATGGCCATCGGGGCCGTTTGCAAGCGTGGACCAAATGCTTGCAGCGTGGCAAAAAGCCGCTTGCGATAGCGATCGTTTAACGTGAGTGCATGAAGCCGAAGGAGATTCATGGCATGCATGGAGTTTCCGGAAGGCTCGGCTCCATCATAGGCCGGCTTTTCACGTGCGATAAGCACTTCATGATCGTGGCTTGTCATGAAAAACCCGCCGTCTTTGGTGTCTTCGTAATGACGTTCCAAAACCTGATCCAGCGACATGGCGTGCTCTAGCCAACGAGGGTCACTCGTAAGCTCGAAGAGCTCAAGCAGTCCTGCGATCAAAAACGCATAATCATCGAGATATGCACTGTGACGAGCCTGTGTGTGGCAATAGCTGCGAAGCAACCGCCCTTCTTGAGCCATGTGGCTCAATACAAACTCCGCGGCAGCAATCGCCGAAGCTTGGTAGGTGGCATCGCCCAGTATCCGTGCTGCCCTTGCAAACGCCTGAATCATCAATCCGTTCCAAGCCAAAAGTATTTTATCATCTAGGGACGGCGTTGGACGCTGGTTGCGGGCTTGCCGCAGCAAGGCTTTGGCATCTTCAAGCTCGTTCTGTACCTGTTCCGCGGATTGCCCCAGTGCATGTGCCAGTTGTTCCATCGATTGCGTCACATGGAGCACCGTGCGGCCTTCAAAGTTTCCGTCGGAAGTTACTCCATAGTAGTGCGCGACGAGATCCCCTTGCGCATGGCCCAATACGTCATGAAGTTCTTTTGGCGTCCATGTGAAATACCATCCTTCGTCATGCGTACCGTCGGGCGTTAGACTGTCGGCATCGGTAGCAGAGTAAAACCCGCCCTCGGGCGCAGTCATCTCGCGTTGGATGTATGCCAGTGTTTCGTTCACCACCGTGGCAAAGCCGGCATCCCCTGTGGCTTGAAAGGCATCCAAATAACTCAACACCAACAACGCATTGTCGTAGAGCATCTTTTCGAAATGCGGCACAAGCCAACGTTCATCTGTGGAATACCGGTGAAAGCCTCCAGCCACATGATCATACATGCCTCCTTGCGCCATCTGCCGCAACGTGTGTAACGCCATGTCGAGCGCCGAGGTGTCGCCCAACGAACGATGTTGCTGCAGCAAAAAACGCACCGGCAAACCACTCGGAAACTTGGGAGCAGGCTTAACCCCACCAAAGCGCTCATCATACCGTGCTTTGTAGTACGCCATCGCTTCATCGAGCACAGCCCTGTCAGGCACCGCACCACAGAGTGGCCTCATATGCTGCTGAATCACACGCGCCACCTCTTGGCCTGTGTTGTGAAACTGCACGGGATTTTCGTGATAACGAATCGCAATCTCCTTTAGGAGTGTCAGAAACCCATAACGTGCACCCCGATCACCATCGCGCGCCGGGAAATACGTGCCTGCAAAAAACGGAGTGCCCTCAGGTGTAAGCCACACCGTCATTGGCCATCCACCATGCCCACTCATGGCTTGCACCGCACTCATGTAAATCGCATCCACATCAGGGCGCTCTTCTCGATCCACTTTAATGGCGACATAGTGTGCGTTAAGCACCTCTGCGATCTCTTTATCCTCAAACGACTCATGCGCCATCACATGGCACCAGTGGCATGTCGAATACCCCACAGACAAAAGAATGGGTCGCTTAAGCTGCTTCGCCCGCTCAAACGCTGGAGGTCCCCATGGGTACCAATGGACGGGATTAGACGCATGTTGGCGTAAATAAGGACTACTTTCATTCGTTAAATGGTTGGTACTTACATCCTGCTTCATGTCAGCTAACCTACTGAGCCCCATGCGTTGTTGCAATGGATCCCCCGCGCACCCTGGTCCTCCATGCCGAAAATCGTTAAGCACTCTGTTACACTGTGATTAGGCCGCTCGATGCTTAACCATCCTAACCTCCGAACCTTCCTTGCACTTGCTGTGTCTTTAATGGCACACGCCGCAATCGTAGCTTGGTTAGTATGGACCGTGACGATGCCCAAACTCGGCATTGAGTTTGAGCTCCCGTCCGAAGTGGAGTTCGGAGTTGTCGAAGGAACCGAAGTTAGCCTTCCTTCGGCATCCGCCTCGCCCACCACGCCTCAAGAAGAAAGTGCTTCAAACGCCACCGGGCAAGGAGACGTTCCTGCAACAGATAAGCCTTCTGCTGATCACAAAAAGGATAAGCAGCCCAAGCATCCTAAAACGGCACCATCCCTTGAGCAGCCCACGAACGCTAACGCCGCCGGTAAGGACAACAAAGCATCCCTACCCGAAGGAGCCCAACTTGCCTTGCGCGTGAACATGCAGCGGGTGCGTAGCTCGCCTTTGGGGCCCGACGTTGCTTTGTTCTTGGATAGCATTCCGGATTGGCAACTGCTTTTGGAAGGATCAGGAGTCAAGCCGGTTGAAGATTTGGACCGGCTTTTAATTGCGTCACCCAACCTTCAGCGCTCCAAGCTCGTCATTGCGGGCGAACACCGCGAAACCATGGACCACATCCGCCAAGCCACTGAACGCATCGCACAGTCACAAGGCGCTTCATCCAACTGGCACAAGGAGCTTGGCGTTGAAGTCAGCACATGGGCCAACCAAGATGAAACGCCTCGCGTTATTGCACTGTTTGACCCGAGGCAATTCACGATTACTCGAATTGCAGACCTTCCCAAAGTTTTGGCGGCGGCCCAACTGCGAGCGCAACAGCGTGATGCGCATACAGACACGCAGAAGCAGTGGGACATGGAAGGCCTGTTGGCCATGGACACTTCTGCGGTGGTCTCGCTTGAAGTCGAAAACGCACGCCTGTTTGCAAAAGGATTTTCAGAACATGTGCCCTTACGGATAACGTTAAACATCGTAGAAACCAAAGAAGGAATGGTAACCATCGTAATCCATGGACATTACGAGTCCAACCAGACAGCCGAGAGCGCCAAAGCGTTCTGGGAAGCCACGAAAAACCGTTATGCGGCCCATTTAAAAAGCATGGGTATGTTCAGCCTGGGCATGGCCACGCCACTTGCCAATGGAACGATCGTGGCACGCCGCAAACAAGTTAACGTAGAGTTTCAACTGACCCATTCTCAAGTGAGGGTGCTCTTGGGACTGGCGCAAGACCAACTCAAACACTGGCAACAAAAAAACCCACCTTCTTCATAGGCCATGTGTCAACAACATTGAGGCGCGCATTTTTACGGTGGCGACAGTGCCACGACTGCTCGCATGTCCCGTATCGGCGGCGAATCGCATTTGGGTAATAATTGAGTTCCTTTTCATGCAACCTTTAGGACGACTGCGGCTGTTCGGTGTTTTTTCCAAGCATGGTATACACAAGCTATGAACGAATTACGCGGAACATGTCACTGCAAAATGATTCGGGTGCTTTTTAGAACCTCTAAATCGGTCAAGGAACTTGCGATACGCGAATGCGAATGCACCTTTTGCACGCGGCAAGGCGCTCAATACACCTCCGATCCCAATGGTCAACTTGAAATCTATCTAACGAATGAAGCTGCCCTCAACCCATATCGTTTTGGGTTAGGTACCGCGGACTTTCTGAGCTGTATACACTGCGGGGTCTTCGTGGCAGCCACGTGGCAAGACTCGGAACAACGTTATTCGGTTTTGAATGTTCGATCCCTTGATGATTTTGAACAGCTCAACGAACCATCTGGTTCCAAGGACTTCGATGCAGAAACCAAAGAAGAACGCCACGCACGTCGAAGCCGCAATTGGACCCCAACCCGCATCGTTTATGAACCAACCTAGAACCAAGCACTAGGTTTTCTCTCCGAGTAGGCCCAATTCAAAGGATGCAACGATGAGACGTGAGACGTAACCTGCTCTAAAAAGCGGACAAAACATAGTGAAAATTTTCTCATTGAGGAATAATGAGCAAGCCGCATGCCATAAAAGCCGCTATACTGCTGAAGCGTTGGAGTAAGGAGTTCTACACATGCGATGCAAACGTTGCGAACAGGATGCCGATGAGCTTTATGCAGTGACTGCTGGAGGCAAGCGTCAAAAGGTATGCGAAGAATGCATTGAGCGTCTGCAAGAAGAAGGGGAAATTACAGGTGCAGCCTTGGATGCCATCCGCGAGATGATGGGTTACCGTGGCTCATGGTGACGGATGTCATTCAGGCAGACCCCAAAACACGCGTTTGCTGATATCTTGCCATAAATACGATGGGAACAATCCATTTAAAAGCTCATTTCTGTTCGGTGCGTCAAGCAAGCTTATCCATACATTCACATAAGGGATGTTTTTGTAGCTACCAGCCATGTTAACGCGAAGGCTTCGTATGTGGCGCACCAGCCACTCGGGAGCTACCGCTACAGCTTCCCGCACCTCGAGGGCCTCAGATCCAAACGGAGCTGTGACGCGTACCACACGGTCGGCTCTCACCTCCGTCAAAAATGCTTTAGCACTCGCATATAACATAGAAGAATCGATTCCATATTTTGTGGCAAGCTCCTCGATAATCGGCAGTGCGGACTCGGGCAAAAGAGGAGCTTTACCTTCTGTTTGAATGCCACGTAACAGCAATGTGCTTTGCGTGGGTCCCATAATGCTATCCAAATAATGAAGCAACTCTTCTTGAAGAGTAACGTCATAAGATGACATAGATGGCACCACGTTATGATCAGATAACGTGATAAAGCTAGGCGCGGATGGTGTATGGCTAACGATACCATTCTTAATCTCATATATTCCGAACTCGAAAAAACTTCCTCTGCCAGTTATTTCAAATTCTCGATTAAACGGCATCGCTCTCCGAAATCCAAAATGCGGCATGCCCCAACGGCGCACCGACTCCGCCATCAAAGAGCCTACCGTAGGCTCCTCAAACACCGCTTCAAGTGCATCGACACGATGAACGCTTCCGCTACTTGGATACAAACGCACAACTCTATTACCCACAAGCATCTCGAATACGCGGTCATCTGCACGCAGTGCATGCAGCACATCATCGGTGTTGTCCAGAATGCGGACTCCCCTCGTGCCCTGCGCAAGATGAAATGGACGCCATCGCATCCTTACGCCATCGACAGCCTCACGCACTATATAGACATGATTTTGTGCCGAGCCAAGCATATCCACTGCACCAAATACCACATCGAGAATCGCCAACAACGCCATCACATTGGCATCTCGACGGATACGCATGGACTCTACGCGAGGCACCAAACTGTCACTAATGCCGACATAGGTCAGTGTTTCCGCCATGGCAGCCAATCCTCCCAACTGAAACGCCGTATCGACACTGAACGCCGTTCCCATCCCACACGCCGCGGCCGTCACAAAATTGACTGGCGATAGCGCCAATGCGGAAGCAACGCACAGTACCGAAAAGCCCAGACTCAGGCCCTCATGCTTAAGCTTCTGCTTCTCGATGCGTGCCATTAACGTATCGTGAATGCGCTGAAATCCCGTTGGAGCGGTGGTGGTTGAATCATAGCCCCCATAAAGCTCCATTAACCCGCTTTGCTCCATCATTAAAGCCAACTGCCAAAGATCAGAAGCTTCAATACTGCCGTCTGTAAGTATTTCAATCGCCGTTTGTTGATTATCCAACAGCTGCTGCAGCGCCTTTTTAAACGCTTGATAAAACCACCCAAGTTGCTCTTGTGGGGTTACGGTAATTCCTGGCACGCCTTGCAGGGCAACACGTGCCCACTGTCCCAACGGAATCGCCACACGTGTTTCAATTCCGTCAACGCCTTTCACCTCCAAGTCTATCGGCATCCGCAAATGCGGAAACAACGCTTGAGCTTCAATCTCGGGCGTGACCAAGGTGTCATAAAGCGCCAGCATGGTGATGGGAAGCTCCTGAACCTGTGCATACGTAATGGCTTCAGCCTGCCGTGACACCCATCCCTCTGAGACCTGAACACTGCCGGCACGCATGGCTAGCCCATACACAAACTTCTCTAGCGCATCTAGCCAGGAAGGATCCACCAAGTCTTGAGCGTTTAACCTCCGAAACTCCGGTATCAACTGAAGGTATGTCCTCACACATGTTTCCACCACAGGATCTGCCAACGCAATCCCGGTGTCATCTCGTTGAAACACTTCCATGCAGGTCTTGAGACTCAGCACAGAGCCATCGATTTGAGCCATCACCGTTCTGAGCGGCTCAAGTTTCTGATCTTGTTGCTCAAGACGCTGGTACTGTGAAGAAACCGCCGTTGCGAGATCCTGCAAATAGCTCTGCGAGTTACTGTTGTTTTCTAGCTCCGTCTGGGTGGTTGCTATCTCTGCACTTAGCAATTGAATCAGTGGAAGCGCAAATTGATCGGCAAGAAGATGACGATAGGCCACTGTGGCGCGTGCCTCCCAAGTATCTCCGTCAATGTTTCCGCTCTCGGCATCGGCGTTGATGGCATGAATGTCATCCAGGTAATACGGCTTGGGACTGAGCTCACTGGTAGGAGTCTCTTCATTCTGGCCTTCAGCCATGTGTTGATCTCGCGCCACGGGGTGCAGAGGTCGACCGATATAACCAGGAAGCCGCGGACGTTGATCGATGCTGACCGCGCCTGTTCGACAACGCAGCGTCGTCGCATCACACACCACATCGTCACGCGAAGAAACAGCTAAGCATTCCAAATGGGTTCCCGAGGGGCAAGCCCCATAGTTCTGCCCGGAGGAGTCACCGTCGGCCGAGCTGCTTGCCAATACACCACAGCTAGACAGCACGGGGACTAGCATTCCCACCGCCAACGACCGAGCCACATTGTCCCCCAAACAACCCATTCGATGAATGACATGCAAAATCAGTACCTAAAAGGTGTGTCTGGGCTTGGCCCTCAAGGCGGTGCACAAAAACAGCCCGTTTATGGGGAATTTTCGCTCAAGCGTGTACGTGTGCCAACGCATGGAAAGGTAGAACTACGGCGCATACGTAACCGTTGAGCTCCTGGGGTCTAAAGAGACAAAAAAGTGGGTGTGGGAACAAAAGTCCCCCCAAGCATCGAGGCATTGATCCGTCGTCATCGCCGCGCTTCAGGTGAAGTCAGCGTGAAGAAGGGTGCGGTACGCACTCAAGACACACGCTGCTGCAATAAAGGCCAGCCCGTAATAATCAGACCACCACGGCAAAAAGCGTCCTATTAGTGCACTAAAGGCGAGTAACAAGCCGCATCCGAGATAGAGAGCTAGTATGCGGGACCAATCAATCGTCCACCTTGTCGTTGATCTCGCCATGACAAGCCCCAAGACGGGACTAAGTCCACAACTCACGGCGATATCATATCGCGCCTTCGTAAAATCAAAGTGAGTCATTACCTCTGGATTAATGAACGCCGCCAGCAGAATTGTACCAAGCAGAAACAGATCCACAAGCAAACTCGAACCTAGTAGGCCCAGCACTATGGCTCGTACGAGGGTTTTGCGAGAGACGCTGCGTGCGAGTTCGTAGCCGAGATCTCTATAGGACATAGCGAAACCCAAAGCGCCCGCGAGGCCGAGCCACTCTGAAGGCATCCAGCCTAGCCAGAGTACACGCACGGTTACGATTACTAAAAAGAGAACAAGAAATCCCGGAGTGGCATAGATTGTCACTATCATCCTAAAGGCCAGAGACCATGCGCTATCGAGCTTGAGCTTGTGGAACGAACTCCGTGGTATTTCGTAGCCGGCATCATGTTTCGAAAGAAACCGATCTCTAATCGCTCCAAGCTTATCGCCTAGCAGAAACGTGGGGTTTGAATCTCCGAGCTTCCATATCGTGCCCGTGGACATCCGTGCTTGATAGTAGAGATACGCCAACAAGAGAATCGCCGTCGTTGCAGTCAGCCCTTGTATAGTCAGATCACTATGTGTGTTAGACACCTTAGCGAAAAACACTTCTAGGCGTAGCGCTATCCAGATGACCAGCCAAGGCACAATTGCCAAAGCCAACGTGCCTAAGTAGTAACTCATGTACAAGCTAAGCGTTCCAAGTAATAAGGAACCAGGCATGAGGCGAACCCAACCGTTGATTCCCGATGTCCTGTAGATAAATGCTAGGGGGACCACGGCGAAAAATAGCAAGCACACCAAAAACGCAAACTGCACATGAAGAGATCTGTAGCGAGGAATTATCGGTGCAGTCGAATGATCCAACTGCTCTCGGAGGTTAAGCCCCACCACAATCGCAACCATCGGCACGAGTACCAATAGCGACATGCGAGATTCTCGCAGAAGGATCGAAAGCAGCAGAGAACCAAGCACTGCCAGGACAATCCACCAGTGCCGCAAATAGCTCAACGCAATCTGTCTAATCATGGTGAAGCTCCAAAAAAATATCTTCGATATTTAAGTCCTGAACCGTGATCATGGCGCCAAACTGTGTGTGCAGTTGCGCCATCAGTCCACGCTCTTCCGCGTCGATGGTAAGCATAGCTTCATGACCCTGGACTTCTTGACGCAAGATACCTGGCATCCTCACAAATTGTGGGAGCGGAGTGTTGCTACGTAGGTGTACCCGTTTTATCGACTCTTTGAGCCGATCGATGCTGCCTTGATAATAAATCTTTCCGGATTTCAGGATAGCTACACTGTCTGCAATCCGCTCAACGTCAGAGGTAATGTGAGTGGAAAAAAGCACGCTACCTTCGTGATTTGCTACATGGCGAAGGACCGTGGTGAGAAAGTGACGTCGCGCTTCCAGATCGAGACTCGCTGCTGGCTCATCCAAAACCAGGAAGTCTGGTTTATGGCAAATCGCCAGAACGAACGCCAGCGATTGCCTTTCGCCAACGGATAGTTTGCCAACCCTTGCTTTGGCATTGAGATCAAAAATACGCAAAAGCGATTCGCATAACTCCACATCCCAAATGGGATAAAAAGCAGCAACATAAGCAACGAGTTGTTTGACATTCAGCCACCGGTAGCCGTGAAAGGTCTGCGGCACGTAACCTATGCGTGTCTTGGCCTGTGCGCTAAGCTTCCAAGCATCTTCTCCGAGCACCTCAATGTGGCCTGCGTTTGTTCCTAGCATCCCTAGAGCGCATTTGATCAAGGTGGTTTTCCCGGCGCCGTTTTTCCCAAGCAACCCCATCACACTGCCGGGTGGGATTGAAAGATCCACGCCGCAAAGCACCGAGGTTTTATTGTAGCTTTTGTGGACATTGGTAGCCTTTAAGACGCATGCGGACATAATTTCATCCTTTCGGTTCATGGTTACAATCGAGCTGATCCAAAAGTGGATCGATCAACTCCAAGACATCCTTCCTCGTAAGTGCGAGTTGATGCGAACGAGCAATCGCGTGCTCAAACAGCGAGCGCACTTGGTCGAGGCTCTTTGTGGCGTCATCCATAGGCTTGATCGCACGGATGCGCATGCCCTTGCCTCGAACGTGATCCACGGCACCAAGCTGCTCCAATAAAGCGTATGCTTTTGATACCGTCATCGGATTCACCTGCAGCGCGGCGGCTGTTTCCCGTACCGATGGAAGGAACTGCCCAACTGCCATATGACCGCTCGCTATTTTGACTTGTACCTGCTCAATGATCTGGCGGTAGATCGGTACCCCGGAGCTTGGAACGATGAAGATGGGAAAGCCGCTCAGCACTGTGTATTAGATACGTAATACACCAATACGGCCGCGTGTCAAACTCAGACGCGGCGTTTTTTCTAACACATTGATTTTATTGCATATAGAAGCTTCCCGGGCTGTATGGCCCAGCGTCGAAATCGAGGTCGAGCTACAGGTATCCAAACAGAGACGGCGTCCCTTAGGAGCGAGCGGCAGACCCCGCTACATACCATACGGACAGTTGGAATCTATGATTTCTCCCGGTGTCCCGCCACTCATTTGGCATAGGGCCACGGCCTGACTGTAGGCCGCACGCAAGGCGAAAGAATTTAGACACCTTTAAACGAAAACGGGGCGAGCAATCGTCTTGCCCACCCCGCTAACATACTCAAACAAAACTTGGAGACTATGCCACCAAGTCTTTGAGCTTCTTGAGCGCCGTTGCACGCACCTTCTTGGTAGCGGGCTTGGCTGGGAATACGCGCTCTTGTTTCGTGAACGGATCCAACCCCTTACGCTCTTTACGCGCGGGAATGTTACGTATCTTCAACTTGAGCATATCAGGAATCACGAACTCGCCAGGTCCACGCTTGCCAAGCTCACGCTTAACAAGGTCCTGTAGTCCGTTAAAAATCGTTGAGACCTCTTTTTTCGTTAGGCCCGATTTGTCTGAGAGCTCTCCGATGATTTGCGCTTTTGTCATACGCTTACCGGTTGCCATGGGCTGTCCTCCTTCTCACTTGCACGCGCGGGCCCTTGCCCCACACGAAATAATTGCCGCCATCTATGCACGCCACCGTCACCCCTGACAAGAGAATTCTGCTGATCTATCGAAAAAACACGTTCCACTCGGAAAGGGTCTCGCACACGGCGCTTCGAACGCGGGGCGTTTTCTTCCATACTTACTAGGAGCCTTACAGCAGAAACAGGCCTATCCACACCCTGTCCACAGCACGATAGGTAGACCTAGAAAAATTCGAGACTATTTGAGAAACGATCTGTATCCTGTTGTAATTAATGGAAGAATTTTGAAATTGACCAAACCAGGCTCCCTACACGAGCGGCTAATTCAGTTGCCAGTCAAGGGCTTATCCACACTGTGCCGAAGCCCCTTGGCAGCCGCCCAAAGCATGTGGGTATAGGCTGTCATGGCTTTTTCTTCGTGCGGATCGCGATGGTCCATTCCAAGCAGATGCAGCAGGCCGTGCGCGAGGAGAAAGGTCACCTCTTCCATCAGTGCATGCCCTTTCGCATACGCCTGCCGCCGCGCTGTCGGAAGGGAAATCACCACATCGCCCAACAGCAACGACGTACCCGCTTGCACCCTCGCATCCATGGGGAAAGCGAGCACATCCGTGGGTTTGTCTTTCCCCCGGTAGCTGCGATTGAGCCCTTGAATGAACGGATCGCCACACAAGAGTACCGAAAGCTCGGGAGCCTGTACGCCCAGTGCTTTGAGCATGCGGCGTGCCCGAACCATGAGCTCGATACGAAACGTGGCTGCGGGCCTAACGCCCTTGATGCTCAAATGCACCGTGACCGTGTTCTTTAATGGGCGTTTGCTTTTCGTAGCTTTGGAACGCATCACGCGTTAGTCTCCTCGGAACAGCATCCTATGTTTAGCAAAATTCTCATAGCAAACCGAGGTGAAATTGCGGCTCGAATCGCAAGGACATGCAAGCGAATGGGCATCGAAACCGTCGCCATTTATAGCGACATCGACAAAGACAGCGTGCATGTACAAGCCTGCGATGAGGCTGTCTGTGTCGGAGCGGCTTCTGTGCGTGATTCTTACCTCAATGCTGAGGCGATTTTACATGCTGCCACGTCTACAAACGCACAGGCCATCCATCCTGGTTATGGCTTGCTAAGCGAAAACCCTGACTTCGCCAAGGCCGTACACGAGGCCGGCCTGGTGTTTATAGGGCCAAGCCCTGAGGTGCTTTCATTGTTTGGCGACAAGCTTCGTGCTCGGCAAGTGGCCCATGAGGCAGGCGTGCGCTGCCATGCTTCGAGCGGGCCTCTCCTTGAAGGCGCCGATATCCATCGGCAAGCGGAGGAAGTGGGCTACCCATTGCTGGTCAAAGCCGTCGCGGGTGGAGGTGGCCTAGGCATGGAGCGCGTGGATGAAGCAGAAAGCCTCAGCCAGGCCATCGAACGCTGTCAACGCCGCTCAGAACAGGCCTTTGGAGATGGCCGAGTCTATGTGGAGCGCGCCATTGAGCGCCCTCGTCATGTCGAAGTGCAGCTCATTGCCGACAGCACCGGAAAAGTTCTTGCACTTGGAGACCGCGAGTGCAGCGTGCAGCGCCGTCACCAAAAGCTGATTGAAGAATCTCCTGCGCCAGTCTTTACCAACCTCCATGACGGCGAAACGCTTCGTGAACAAATGGTGGCTGCCGCGGTGAGCATTTTCAGTGAAGTCGGTTATCAGAACGTCGGCACATGCGAGTTTCTGATTGACGCAGAAGGCCGTTTCTACTTCCTCGAAGTGAATGCACGCTTACAGGTAGAGCATCCGGTCACCGAGATGTGCTGGGGGCTTGATCTGGTAGAGCTCCAGCTTCGGATAGCGGCCGGAGAACCGCTCTCTGAAGAACTTGAAAACAAACTGCCTTCAGGACATGCCATCGAAGCCAGGATTTGCGCTGAAAACCCTGCGAAACATTTCGCGCCCAGCCCAGGTCGCATCGAGGACTTACGCTGGCCTCCCCTTCCCATTGGCACGGTGCGTGTCGATGCCGGCATTGCCATTGGCACCGAAGTCAGCCCCCATTACGATTCTTTGGTCGCTAAAGTGATTGCCTATGGGCCGACACGGCACCAAGCGCTGCTGCTATTAGACCGCGCCCTTGGAGGCAGCATGGTGCAGCCTTTGCAAACCAATCTGGAGTTTTTGCGCACCGTGTTGGCTGATCATGCATTTCGCGCAGGGCAATATGACACCACGCTGGTAAAGCGCCTGATCACCGCTTAACGCATGGCCGTGACTAAGACGTAAGCGGCGCCAGGGAACTACGGCCCGCATAGCGAGCAGCGGTGCCAAGCGCTTCTTCAATGCGCAAGAGCTGATTGTACTTGGCCACACGTTCGGAACGCGACAGAGATCCCGTTTTGATCTGTCCTGCGCCCGTACCTACCGCAAGATCCGCGATGAACGTGTCTTCCGTTTCGCCGCTTCGATGGGAAATCACCGCACTATAACGATGGGCCTTGGCTAAGGCCATGGTATCCAGCGTCTCCGTCACGGTACCAATTTGGTTGACCTTCACGAGCACGGAGTTAGCAATGTGCTTTTCAATGCCTTGCTGTAACCTCGCGACGTTGGTGACAAACAAATCATCGCCTACAAGTTGCGTGTGTGTGCCGAGCTTTTCCGTCAGTGCCTTCCAACCCTCCCAATCGTCTTCGGAGCAGCCATCTTCAATCGAAACAATGGGAAAGTCTTTTGCTAACTTAACGTAGATTTCAATCAGCTCGTTCACACTGCGTGGTTTTCCATCAAAGCGGTATGTCCGGCTTGAAGCATCGTAAAACTCGCTTGCCGCACAATCGAGCGCAAGCGCGATGTCCTTGCCGAGGACATACCCTGCCTGAACGACCGCCTCTGCAATCACCTCTAAGGCCTGCGCGTTGTTTGCCAACCGAGGCGCAAACCCGCCTTCATCACCCACGCTCGTCGCAAGCTCTCTTGCCTTAAGAAGCGCCTTAAGCCGATGAAAGACCTCTGTCCCTGCGCGCAGGGCTTCTTTAAAGCTAGGGGCACCCACAGGCATGATCATAAACTCTTGAATCTCAAGCCCACTGTCGGCGTGCACGCCTCCATTCACAATGTTCATCATGGGGGTAGGAAGCAGGGGCTTTTCGTCCTTGCCAAGGTATTGCCACAACGCCTTTTCTTGTGCCTGTGCCGCGGCGCGGGCCACCGCCATGGAGACGCCGAGCATGGCGTTGGCTCCCAGCTTGGCCTTATTGGCAGTGCCATCCAGCTTAAGCATCGCCGTATCGATGCCCCGTTGGTCTTCGACAGACATGCCTTTAAGTGCTTCATTAAGTACCGTGTTGACGTTCTTAACGGCCGAAAGCACGCCTTTGCCCAAATAGCGCTTGGCATCCCCATCACGCAGTTCCACCGCTTCGTGTTCTCCGGTCGAAGCGCCCGAAGGCACGGCAGCCGTCGCCCGAAGCCCCGTGCTTAGCTTGGCCTCCACTTCCACCGTGGGATTGCCTCGCGAATCCAGGATTTCTCGGGCATGAAGTTGGCTAAGCGTGGTCATGACGGTGTCTCCTTTTGGTGAGCGAGCGCTCGGGCTGCGCGAACGTGCGTAAGATAATGAGGCTCGCAGGCGCTATAGACCGCCCTACAAGGTTTTTCAATGACCCTAACCCTGCAAGAAACGCGAATGTCACACTAGGTGGCACTCTGCGTAACAAGCCGCTGCATTTGCATGGTTTCAAAGGCCGCGTTCGCGCGGACTTTCCACGTGCCTTGCGGTTTCGCCGTAGCAGACGGACAAAGCTCGTTGAGTGGACACGCACTGCACCGTGGTTTACGCGCGAGGCATACGTACCGCCCATGAAGCACAAGCCGGTGACTCGACGCGGTCCAAGTATGCTTTGGAAACACGGCGCATAAATCCTGCTCTATTTTCCCGGGGTCGTCGTGAATGGTCAGCTCCAGACGTTTGGCCACACGGCTGACATGCGTATCCACCGCCATCCCTGAAGAGATCCCAAACGCTGTCCCCAGCACGACATTGGCTGTCTTTCGCGCGACTCCGGGTAACGTGCACAACTTAGCCATGTCGTTAGGAACCTGACCTTGATAACGGCCCGCAACAATTTCTGCCGCACCACAGATAGACTTTGTCTTGTTCCGATAAAACCCTGTGGGGTGAATCACCTGTTCAACTTCGTCGCGAGGCGCGCGCGCCAATGCCTCAGGGGTTGGCCAACGGCGAAAGAGTTCAGGTGTCACTTTATTAACGCCTTTATCCGTGCTTTGCGCACTCAAAATCGTTGCCACCACAAGCTGCCACGGTGAGTTAAAATCAAGCTCACAGCGCGGATGAGGCAGCATGGTGGCCAAGCGCACGTGGATACGTTTGGCATGTGCTTTGTCGGGCTTAAACACGGCGGATCGAGGCATGGCGTTACGCAGAGCATGGCATAGAACCCGTCTTCGCAAACCCCTCACACCCTATTTATTAGCCATGAGACGGTGGGTTCTAGTGGAAAAGTCTTCCAACCTCGTCTAGGCTTGCCACCGTGCTTACGCTGTACATCCCCTGGATTCAACTTGGCCCATGGAACATTCCTCTTCCCGGAGGTAACTCGCTTCCGATCCATGCCTTTGGCATTTTAGTCGCCACCGGTGTGTTGGTAGGGGCCAAAGTTGCCGACTGGCGTGCCTATAAAGCTGGCATCTCACCTACAGTCACCGCAGATGCTGTCTCGTGGGTGGTCATCCTCGGATTCATTGTCGCCCACGTGCTTGACGTGGTGTTTTATCATCCGCAGCGCATCGCCGAAGATCCTTTGTTGCTTGTAAAGTTCTGGCAAGGCTTATCTTCCTATGGCGGCTTCATTGGCGGCGTGTTGGGGCTGTGGCTGTGGTGCCGGCGACGTAAGATCTCCATGATGCTCATGGGTGAGATCTTGGCCTATGGATTTTTGTTTGGCTGGGTCTTTGGCAGACTTGGCTGTTTTACCGCACATGATCATCCCGGCACGGTGAGCACCTTTTTCTTAGCCGTGGAAAATTATCAGGTGGGAGAGCCTCCCTGGCAACCACGGCATGATCTCGGCCTTTACGAAGCGTTGTGGGCGATGGCCACGGTCGGACTGTTTACATTCCTTGATCGCAAGCCACGACGCAAAGGGTTCTATTATGCGCTTTTGCCCATCGTATACGCTCCGGTGCGTTTCTTTTTGGACTTCTTGCGGGTGAAGCCTGAGCAAGCCCCCGGTCGAGGCGATATCCGCTATTTCGACTTAACGCCCGGCCAATGGGCCTCCATCGGCTTATTAGCGCTTGGAATTTGGCTGATGTACCTCGTGTACACTCGGCCAGAGCCAACGGTGCCCGAATGGGCCAAACTGGATCCTAAAGCCTCAGGCCGTAAGTCTGCCTGAGCCTCGTAGCTGGCGCAGTGCTTTGGCACGCTCCTCATAATGCATGGGACCTTCATAAAGCGCCACCAGCTCGTCAAACACACGATCATAGACAGCGCTTTGCTCCGCATGCCCTTCGGCCAGGCGCTTCCATAAGAATCGTTCAAGCGCCCCAAAGCGTTTGGCGCGGCGTAAGCTCTGCGAAACCAGGCTAAGGGTCTCCAGATTTCCGGGATCGGCACGCTCGGCACGTCTGGCAAAGCGACTGGCTAAGGAAGGATTGTGAAGCTCTTCCAACACCACAAGCGCCGCTTCGCGCCACGCTTCTGCCTTGAGGCGTGGATCGTGGGCCTGAACCGCGCGCTGCTTTGCCTGTTGGACCCGCAGCCTTGCCGGGCGCAGCTTCCGGGAAGACAGCCTAAAGGGCACCCAAACCTTGATCACCATGAAGACAACGAACGAAAGGCCCGCAAAAATAAGGGCCCAACGCGCAAACGGGCTTAACATGGAGCTAAGTTACGCTGAAGGCGGAACTGGGTCAAAGACTCCTTGAACTATCTGAAAATCTTGTGAATTCGGAAAGACAGCGTTAGTGTACCGGCCGAATAGTTAGTATTCACCCCGATAGGAGCGAATGACATGAATGAACATACTTCTAGTTCCAAGCGTACGGATCCCATGGGCTTGGTGGTTTTCGTGGCAATGGTAGCCGTATTGATTGGCGCTACTTACATGCTGGCCCAAAATATCTCAGCAGAAGGCGAAGCCATCCGAGCTCGCATCGATGCCGTCAGCCGGCAATCCACTGCTGAAACCCAAGAGCTGCGCAGCATGATCAAAGCGCTGAAACAGCAATCCACGGCCGTAGCTGTAGCCCCTGCGCAAGCGACTCAAGCCAATAAGATCGCCGAAGCGCCTCGCGCCGCAACCCAGGCCGAGACCGACGATAGCAACGATTAAAGCGTGCTTTCAGCCCCGACAATGTAGCTATCGCGGCTACGCTGTTGGGGCTTCTTTTTTTTAGGCTTGCTTTTTAGGGCCATTCGCGTAAAATGTGCCCCCGGAAATCGGTAGGAGGCCATTGTGGCGCGTCAATGTCAGGTCACTGGAAAGAAACCCGTACGTGGTAATCGGGTATCCCATTCCAACATCAAAACCCCCCGTCGGCTTTTGCCCAATCTCCAAACCAAGCGCTTTTGGCATCCTACGGAAGAGCGCTGGATCACCTTGCGAGTCAGCACCTCCGGTATTCGTAACATTGAAAAACGCGGCCTTACGGCAGTGCTTGACACCATACGTCAGCCTGCTGCTCGCAAGCCACGTTAATCACCACGAAGCCCGTTTCCTTCTACGGAAGTACGCTTAGCACGTGCGTATGCCGCGCTCGGCAAGTTCCTTAGAGAACGCCATGGCGTGAGCTTCCGAAACGCCGAGGATGCGTAAGCGTGGAGCGTGTGTGGTGTAAACCTCTACCCCCACCTGTTTACGACCACCAAACGCCGCCGCCTGCAATCCAAAGTCTAAAAGCACACCCAATCCCAGCACGAAAGCACCCAGAATTAACAATGTGCCGTCGACAGTCCGTGCGGCATGCACCATCCATCGGCCTCCCAACCACGCACCAAGCGACAAGCACAACGCACCGAGATACAGATAGCCTCGGGAAAACCGCGTCACGATGGCCACCATCCTAAGGCTCTCCAATGCATAGCGACTCTGGCGTTTGACCAATAGCTGGCCCAGCACATAACGGCTCTGCGAGACAACAAGCTGCGCTTTTTCCACATGCATACGCATCTCATGGCGATACCCAAGCAAACAGCCCACGATCCGTAGCACCCCTACCAGAAGAACCCATCCAGTCACCCAGCGTACGATCTGCCATCCCACCGCTGGAGTCGCAGCATCCGCACGGCCTGTGAGGATCTCTGTAGATAATCCTTCGGCATCACGAGAAGAACCAAGCATGGAAGCGTTTTAGCGTTCAAAACACTGCGACACAATCTTTAAACGCTCTCGTAATGAAGCCGTCCGTTGAACGAATTCCGCGGTGCGAGGGTCATGATAACCACTGACCACAGGGAGACTCGGGTCATGCTCCGCATAAAAACGTTGCAATCGCAGCATGCTAAGCTCACGCAAATACTTACCCACCATGGAAGCCAGCGCCACTGGCAGATGATCACGATCCGCATCCACCTTGAAATGAAGCTCCCCAAACCCTGGTATCTGGTAGCTACTGTGGCCTTTGACCATCGAGAGTGGCCATAACTCTGCACGATCAAAATGCCGAACGTAGTTAGGATAGCATCGAATGCCGCCTACCATGCCGCAGATCGCGTGAAGATCAGTGTTTGATTCATGACGCGCTTGCTGAAGAAGCCTCTCAAACATCGTCAAGTTCACACGGAGTCGATTGTTTCCTTGAAGCGCATGCCGGTTCAGAACACCCGCACAAACGACCACGGAGCGACAACTCCATAACGTGATCCCTTTGTCGTGAAGGGCACCCAGCATGCTGCGCCCGTTATCAACGTTGCCTCCAAATGCGGGCAACGCCAGCATCGTGCTTTGTCGCCAACATTGCGCAAACGCCTCGGTTGGACAGGGCGCTTGCAAGGACTCTACGCTGTCGAGACTAAGAGCCGCAAACATCTCATCCGAGGTTTGTGGCAGCTGACCCACAAGCGATTCCACGATAGCCAAGGCAAGACCTTCTGCATGAGCCATGCGTCCAAACCCTGAAACGCGCTTACTGTCATCAATCCCAAGCTCCATACCTAAGGCACGAAGCGCCTTGTTGTCATACACCTCTGTCTCAATCCCTACAGCAGTCGCAAGCAAAGGCCCAAGGCGCGGTCCTAAGCCGTTTTCATCGACACCCACCACTCGCATCACTCTCTCCATACCACAATCACCACATGCTTGCGGGAGCTGGCCTAGTTAGGCTAGATTATTGCTTCCTGCATGTGGGAGGTTCGTTGTCGGACAAGAGCTCGTCGAACACCCATCTTTACGCACAAGCGCTGCGTGAAGCGCTTGATAGCGTTGTAGCGCCCGAAGTGCGAGATGAGGTCATCCAAAGAGCACTGCGTGCAGAAGGACTGGATAGTCCACCCGTACACCAAGGCGCATTTCTGGATTTTGTAAGACGTCCAGTCCACGCAAGCCTTGAACGCGTGGTTGGAAAAAAAACGGCGCTTGCAGCCGTGAACGAAGTACACCGTCTGATGGGCATTCACGATGATTTCGCCGATGGTAGCAGCGAAATTCGCCGCATCAGCGAGCTGTCCGTTCCTCCTGTACGGACAGGCTCATCCGGCCCTGTCAAACGCGAAAAAAGCGACCAAAGAGGCGCCAAACGCCTCGCTCAGCACGAGGCCCGCCATACAATGCCTGTCAGTCAGGGATTACCTCCCGCTGTATTGATCGCCACCACGGATGTTTCGACCTCACAGCAACTTGCAGCATGCCTGGAAGGCATCGCCAGCGTGCAAGCGTTGGACGACTTATTTTTACTTATGGAAGAAGTCCATAACGCCAAAGATCGCTCACTTGTGGTGATCATTGATGGTCAGATGTCTCCCATCAGTGCGGCCACCATAGCGGCACTGGGCCCAGAACTTCCTGAACACGCCCATGTATTGTTGTGGCGGACAAGTCTCGTCAGCAAAGAACAGGCGCATGTCCTTTGGAGTAAAAGCAAAGACTGGCTTCGAATCCCAGAGGACCACACCGTGGATCAAATCGCCGAGCTATGCGACTGCCTCCTCGATGCCGGCCCTGGCTCCCTCTGATATGCCTCCACAAGCAACTCTTTGGGCTAAAGTGAGGAAGGGCCTAAGCCTTGCATAAGCTCGTCAACAAGTTCTTTATCACCAAGCACCGGTTCCGCTCGCCAGTTAAGTGTATCCGGCTTGCGTCTCAGCCATGGCCAGAGAGGGGCCTGATCCACACATCCCAACACGCGTTCTTCTGCTGAACACATAATACGAACGTGAAAATGATCGTCGTGTGCACGTGCACGCGAGGGGCGGTGCAACACCCACGTGGCACGGAAGATCACCTCTTTATTGGGCTCATGAAGAATCGCATAGTTTAACAAGCGCTGCTTCAGCCCATACGAGCAAAAAATCCACTGCACCTCAATCGTCGGATCAAGCAACAATGTCCGAACCAGATGCCAATTGCGTGCATCATCGAAAAAAAACCAATCGCCACTGCCGGATGCCCGTCGAGAACCCCTGCGCTCTTTGACAAGACCAAACCGGCTAAACGCAAGCCATCCTCTGCCATGCACCGACCGCCCTTGTGCATCGGTAAGGTAAAATATCACATCCACATCCCGCCCCGAGCGGTGACTCCCGTGCCGAGGATGCATCCCCCCAGACACGGATGAAAGATCGCCCACTCGCACAGGCGCAGTCAGCACAAAATCTTGTGCAACCACGGCCGCCGCACGCTCCAATGCGTGTACGAGGCGAGGTGTTGCCCACCGTGTGGGGTCATCGGGCCGTGCACGCACGAACCCTTCGCCTTGATCCGGCAAAGATGCCCCTTTTAACAGCACCCCCTGTGACGGCGTCCCCAAAGAACCCGAAGCCTCAGGAGCCAACGGTGGAAGTAAACAGCCCCCGACCAGGGCATATCCTAGCCATACCAAGGCCTTCAACGGAGGTTTCGGGCAGAACACAGGCATCACCTTGACCTTGGAAAGAATATCGTGAATGAAAGCGGTTCGATACGCCATGGACCAACTTTCTGCACACCTGGATCGGGGCTGGGATCTCGTAAGCCGCGGTGATTTTGACGGCGCATGGACATCCGCGCAAAAAATTCTTGAGCTCAACGATCAGTGCGCAGAGGCCCACAATCTTTTGGGGTATATCCGCGCCGCTCAAGGTGATGTCGAAAACGCACTTGAACATTACCGCCATGCCATCGACTTGGATGACAGCCTTATCGAAGCTAAACTCAATGCTGCCGAAGTACTCATCCATCCGCTTCATCATTTTGAAGAAGCCATTGATCTTGCAGACGAAGCCTTGGATGTCGCTCGCGAGTCAGACGAAATCGCCGAAGCCATGTTACTTAAAATCGATGCGCTACTGCACCAAGGTGACATGACCACAGCGTGCCGTGTCGCTAAAGCACTGCCCACTGGCCCGTTCGAGACGAGCGGCCTTGGATTTCTAGTAGGCCGAGCAAAGTTTGAGGTGGGTGATATCAGCGGCGCTGAACCCTTGCTTCATGCGGCGGTACAAGACGACCCTGCCAACAGTGACGTGGCATACCACTGGGCGCTTTTGCTAGCGAGCCAGGATAAGCATGCCGAAGCGCGTACATGGTTTCTTGCCTCCCGTGAGGCAGATCAACGAAGCGAGCCTTGGCCATGGTCTTTGAAGGAAGACATCTTCAAAACACATGCACACGCTGCCATCGAACATTTATCTGCCAAAGAAAAAACACTAATTGGCAAAGCAGCCTTGATCATAGCCGATTTGCCTGGTGCGGAAGTCGTGGCAGAAGGAGTCGACCCGCGTACCGGCATCTTACTTGAGCGATCGACGGAAACTAAAAAGAGTGACTCACCTGTCAATCGCGTGTTCATCTACCAACGCAATATCGAACGCATCGCACAAGGCGCAAGCCAAATCGAAAACGACATTGCCCAATGTCTACAGCAAGAACTCAACCTAACTCCGAGCGAACCAGCTAACCCGGCCTAGTTGCCCGGGATGCTCTAGAGCACATGCTCTGGCGATAAGCGGCGTGTGTCCGTTAATCCCCAAACGCGTTGAATATCCTCTGGAATACCGAGCGCTACGGTTAAATCGCGGCCGTTACGCAACACCACATGAATCCTGGCACAGTGCAACATGACCCGAGGCGCCCAACACACCCGACCGTCTGATAACACAACGTCTTTGGAGGCATGGTATAGCGCATCTCCCATTAACGGCACGCCTGCTGTCGCGGCATGAACCCGAAGCTGGTGTGTACGCCCGGTCTGAGGCTTGAGCACGCACGCAGCCATGTAAGGGCTTTGAGCCATCACGCGATACGTTGTCCTGGCTGGTTTGGGCGCACGAGCAGTGCCGTCACTTTCTGTCACCGCTTTACGTCGTTTCGGATCCACGGGGTCAATTCCAATAGACCACGTCCAGTCGCCCGCCTCAGGCGTTAACTCCCCTAAACATAGCCCCAGATACCATCGTTGATACTTACCTTCGCGTCGTGCTTGGAGCACAAGATGGTTACTTTCCGGCGTACGGGCAAAGGTCACAATTCCACTGACTTGTCGGTCGAGTCGCGAGGTTGGATGAAGCCGCAAAGCCTTGGGGTCAAGTTGGTGCGCAGCTTCCGCCAATGTGCTCGATGTATCGATGCCGGTGGTAAGCATGCCCGCGGGCTTGCTTAAGATAAGAAGGTCTTCATCCCTGTAAAGCACACGAGGCTCAGTCGCACAGTAATCCGCATTGACGGACAAAGTGTGTGCCATGATTCACCCTCGCTTTAAGGAGCCCTTAAACGAGCGAAGGGACGGGCTTGAGATTCCAACTGACCTCTCAAATCCGTCCCTGCTCTAGTGAGGCATGGCCATAATGGCCACGCCTACACTCTGTCCAATGAGTTAGTTGAGATCCTCAACTACCTCACAGCCCTCCGATGACCGTGCGCCCGCTGCAGGTGCCGGGTCAACAATGTGGAACTCCACACGTCGGTTGGCCTGGCGACCGTCATTGGTCTTATTGGTATCGATCGGACGGGCTTCACCGCAGCCATATGCTTCGATTCGCCCTGGATCCGCGCCCGCCTGGACCAACCAAGTCATGACGCTACGTGCACGACGCTGTGACAACTTCATGTTCTTCTTGTCAGCGCCGCGATCATCGGTATGACCCTCAATCCGAATTCGCTTGATTTGCGGATTGACCTTGATCGTGTTGTACACTTCCTGAAGCAAGGCATGGCTCTTCTTCAAGATGCGATCCTTGCCTGAGGCAAACTCGACGCGTTCAAGAATAATGATCTGTCCCTCGCCCATGCGAACCGACTTGGGGCAGCCTTGATCTTCAACTGTGCCTGGTGCCGTAGGACACTTGTCTTCAGCATCGAGCACACCATCTTGGTCATTGTCTGGATCGGGACAGCCGTCTTCATCCTCGAAGCCGTCTTTGTCTTCGGCCTCGGTGGGACAAGAGTCGTCACCATCCAATGCACCATCTTGGTCATTGTCTGGATCAGGACAGCCGTCTTCATCTTCGAAGCCATCCATGTCTTCAGGCTGTGTCTGACAACCATCGCCTACGTCAAGCACGCCGTCTTGATCGTTGTCTGAATCGGGACAGCCGTCTTCATCTTCGAAGCCATCGAGGTCTTCGGCATCGTCAGGACACTGATCCTGATCGTCCATCAGACCATCGCCATCGCGATCTTCTGGGGTTGGCTCAGCAGCCTTTTCTTCAGCAAGGGGCTCGCCAAGACCGAGCATGGCCGTCACGCGGTAGTCCGGCGCGCCATAACCACCAAGGATACCTGCACCACCTGCAGCACCGATCGTAAAACCACCCTTGGTGTAAAACTTAAAGCCACCAAGCGCCTCAAGGGGTGAGTTGACACGCTTAGCAAACGTATCCGACGAAATCCCTGTGGAGCCCCACGCTTCACCCATGATATCAAAGGTATCGCGTACGATTGGAATGGTTAGGCCCAACCCGTAGGTTAGCTCATCGTTGATACTCGCCGTGGTGCCAAGTGGGCGTTCCTCTCGGAACAACACACCTGCATTACCCGTAAGCCGCACACCACCCGCACGCACTTCCGCCAACAACTCGGAGTGGATCATCGGTGAATCGTCACCCGAGAACAGCTGGTCATCATCGGCTAGATCAGCCGTGGGGAACGTTCCTGTCACCTGTAAGGCCAGTGCACCCGCATCCTTGCGCTCACCCACCAGGCGCAGACGTGCACCAAAGTAGGCGTCTCCGATCCCTAAGCCATCCCCGTTCACGGGACTGTTATCGCTTTCCTCCATGATGAGGTTAACGGGAAGACCTGCAAACAATACCAAGCGATCCCAGAGGCCAAGAGACAATGTCAAATGGGCTGCCAATTGATCTTGAACCAGCGCATAGGCTTCGGTATCGCTGTCTGAGGTATTCCTCAAAAAGACCAATGGGTCATTGGCGTATTCAAGGTGCAACTGCGCGCCAAACTTCAGATGGCCCTGATCGTCGGGACGACTGATCACGAAACCATCGCGAGCACGCTCCGCCGGACGGAAATGGTTGATGTTGACGGTCTGAGCATGCGCCGAAGTTGCCATGACTCCAGAGATCATCGCAGCTAGCAATCCGCCTAATGCAACCGCTGCAAAATGGATTACACCGGTTTTGCTCGGCATTTTACAAAGGTGTCTCATGGCTCTCTTTCACTCCAATCTCTTACATCCCAGTCACGACTGGGATGGTCATGTATGCGAACGTCACAAACACTACGCGTGTTCGCGACATACGCACACCTCCCAAGTTGGGCGGATAATCCGCTGTCCACCCGCACTTTGTCAATCCCATAAATGACGGGAAATGGGTCGCTTCGCCGAATGCCTCGCTTCGGCCGGCATACGTGACTCAGTACCCACGCACCATAAAGAGCATTAAACTGAACCAACGATCAGGCCAAAACTGCTTGAATCGTACGGATTACGCCCGATCGCCACGAGGCGCTTATTTGCTTAGGCGTTGCCCACGTAGGGAAGCAGCGCAAGCTGCCTTGAACGCTTAATGCAGCGAGTGAGCTGTCGTTGCTGTTTTGCAGTTAATCCAGTCAAACGCCTTGGAAGAATACGGCCCCGCTCCGTCAAAAAGTTCTTGAGCATTTGGGGGTCACGGTAGTCGAACGTATAATCCGGTTTAAGCCCGAGCCTGCCTGCCACCTTTTTAATGACACCGCGACCCAGAAAGCCCTTGCTTCCATTGTCGAAATCGGCAAACGAAGGAGTATGATCGATATCGTGGTTCATGAATCTTCTCTTAAATAAGGAACGGAATCTTGAAGCAGGAAGGAACAAATGTCAAGGAGCCTCGTGGATAGCACCCGGTGCAAAATCCTCGCAGCCAATATGCTCCGGCTTTCCGCCGCAGAAGAGGTGCGTAAAACCCTTCTCGCTCGCGGCATTCCTCTGCTTTATCTTAAAGGAGCTGCCTTCTTAGACACACTTTATCCCGATCTGGGTGAACGCCCCATGTGTGATATCGATGTGCTCGTTCCAGCGAGACAACAACACGCGGCCGCACAAATCCTGAAAGGCCTTGGCTTTCGCCGTTCGGGGCCCCTGCATCGCCCGGCCACGTACGAGGAGCACTTTGAATGGGTGTATTTGAGGGACAAACCCTTCCCTTTCACCTTCGAAGTGCATCGCGGCTTTTGCCAAACACAGCGTTACGGCATCGACTATGACGCTTTATGGAAACGCCATGTGGTGTATCGGTGCGGCGATCGAGTGATCCCTACGCTTAGCCCCGAAGACAGCTTGCTTCATGCCTCACTGCATGAGGCCATGCATTCCTTCATTATTGACGGGCGCTCCGCTCAAGACATCAAGCGTATCATTGAAGTCTGGAAACCAAACTGGAATACGGTGATCACACGTGCCAAACAATGGCAGATGACGTTAGCACTATACATTAGCCTTCATGCGAGCATCCGCCAATGGGGGACCATCATTCCTTCTGAAGTCATGGCCGAACTACGTCCCGGCAAAATGCGTCACATGGTGTTAGGCCTGCTTCTCGACATGGAACACACAGGGAGAGCGCGCCCACAGAAAGCCACACGTGCGTGGCAATTGCTCAGCATGCTTGCCACCGAAGCGCCTCTGAATCTCGCGCGGTTTGGAGCCTATTACGGACACCTTCGAGCACGGGATATGCTGCTTAAAAGACGCGGCCACTCGAAACCAACTTGGGAGGAATCATGACACACACCGCAAGCACCTTGTGGGCTCTATTGGGCAACTCTCAACGACTGGATGGCGGAGCGATGTTTGGAAATGTCCCCAAAGCCATGTGGTCGCGCTGGGTTGACTGTGATGAATACAATCGCATCGCACTAAACTGCAGAGCCTTACTCATTCGAGAACCCAACGGCCGCCATGTGTTGCTTGAAACAGGCATTGGTGCTTTTTTTTCACCCAAACTTAAGGATCGCTTTGGGGTCGTTGAAGAAGAGCATGTCTTATTAAATAGCCTTTCAGCCCTTGGTCTGAGTGAAAGTAACATCGATGTGGTCGTATTATCTCATCTGCATTTTGACCACGCGGGAGGCTTGTTAGCGCGTTGGGAACCTGACCAACCTGCACGCCTGTTATTTCCTCATGCACGCTTTGTCGTGAGCCGCATGGCATGGGAGCGTGCGTGCCAGCCTCACCGACGTGATCGGGCCTCGTTTATCGCAGAGCTGCCAGAGCTGCTGACGCGATCAGGAAGGCTGGATTTGGTAGACACTCCAGAAAGTTCGTTATTGGGCAGCGGCTACACCTTCCACCTCACTCACGGCCATACGCCTGGGCTACTTCTTACCGAGCTTGCCAGCGATCAAGGCCCCATCGTGTTCGCCAGCGATTTGATCCCCGGCCAAGCGTGGGTGCATTTGCCTATCACGATGGGCTACGATCGTTATCCCGAATTGCTCATCGACGAAAAACAAAAGTTGCTAAGCTACTTATCAGAGCGCCAGGGAAGACTATTTTTCACACACGACACTCACGTCGCTTTGGCCCGCATTCAACGGGACGATAGCGGAAACTACGTATGTAGCGAGACGTGGAACACCCTTAACGGCATGCCGCTTTGAGGAAAGCCCCGAGGCTGCTCCTCAAAGCTAATCGCTATCCGGCTCGGTTGCCGCAGGTGCAGCCGAATCTTCTGCGGGAGGTGGAGCTGGTTCTTCCGCTACAGGCGGGGCTGGTGTAACGACAGGCTGAACTGCTTTGCAGCGAGCAACAGCATCGCTGACAGCCTTGGCCGTTTGCGCCTCACAATCGGCCACTGGCTCTTCTTTAACCGGTTCTTCAAAGTCCATGGCGTACATCAAGTTCATCGTGGTGATGGTATCTAGTTTCTCTGCACCGGGCACCGGCTGATTATCGTAACGCAGCGCAAACCGCACGCCTGCCTGAAAGCTATCCATCAATTTAGACGTTAGCTGAGCACTCCAGGCAACACGAACGTCCTTGGAGCGTTCAACGTTAAACAGACCTTCCACCCCGGTAAGAAACGTCACCATTTCGTTGATGTGGTTGTCATATCCTAGAAAAGCACGAACCGAGTGGTTGGTTTGGTCAGCGCCGTTGGTCCAATTGTCGTACGTAAGGTCGTAACCGATTTCACCCCAGCCCCGGTGAGCACCTTCCACGTTAAAGAAGTTTCGCATGTAACCAATTTGGTTCTGCAAACGGAAATCCAATCCTGCAAACGTATCCCATAAGGGTGCCATCGCAGCGAAGATTGCATCGTCTTGCGTGAGGAACAAATCATACCGTGCCAAGCCACCCAAACGTCGCGTGTTTAGATCGTAATCGTTGAATTCGTTGAGGTTGCCATCGCCGTCTGCATCATTTTCGTCTCGTAAACTTGCGATACCATAGATAAATTGCGCTTCGAGTGTCAGTTGGTGCCGATCGCGCTTGAGACTGAACCGAGAGCCCACGTTGGCGGCAAAGGAACGTGCGTTACCTGTATTAAGTGTTGCACCGCCTGACAGAACAAACAGCGTTTCTCTGTAAAATTCGGCGGGAGGAACCGTGATTCCCTGAGCATGCTCAGCGATAGGTTTTTCTGCCACCGTGGTAGCTGGCGCAGGGGCAGCCGTTGGAGCAACGGCATCCTGTGCATGGGCATCGGAACTTAGACTGCCCACACCAAGGCTTGCCACTAGGCTCAAAAAGATGGCGTGAAAACAACAAACACTTCGGTGACTATTCATGGTTTTAGGCTCGCTATGACAACGTTGAGGGGCGCAATCTAGATTGGGTAAAGAGAAAAAGTCAACCAGCTCCTAGGCAAGGTCATCTTGAGGGTGACAAGGGACACCAAGAGCGCTAAAGAGCTTCCATGGTTTATTGGTTAGAATCGTGTGCCTATTTTAGCCTCATCGCATGGTGCATGGTTATGGGATGCGCCGAAACCTCGCACGAGCCACAAGCGCAACCTGCGAAAACCATTGGGCTTACTGAAGAACAAGCCAGTGAAGTTATTAAACGCGCACCAAGCAATTCCAAGGAGCCTCAAGCTTCGAAGCCGCAGGTCAACCCCAACACTGAAGCTTCAAAACCACCTGCCAAAGCGCCCGAAACAACACTTCCTCATCGGCAAGCGCTGAAGAAAATTGTCCGTGAAGTTGGAGGAAGCCATTAATGTCACTAAGCCATCGAGAACCGGGAGATGGCTTTCACGATGAGTGCGGCGTGTTTGGCATCTACAGTGCCTCTGAGGCCAGCAAGTTAGCATGCCTGGGATTACATGCGTTGCAACACCGTGGCCAAGAAAGCGCTGGCATCGCTAGCACCGATGGCGAGCAGCTTTACATCCATCGGGCCCTTGGGCTGGTCAATGATGTTTTTACAGGAGACACGCTTTCCCATCTTCCAGGGAATTGCGCCATCGGCCATGTACGCTACTCCACCGCAGGTGGAAGTCATGTCAAAAACGCTCAACCGGTAGCGGTTGATTATGCCCATGGATCGATTGCCCTGGCACACAATGGCAATCTTACCAATGCTGAAGCACTGCGTTCAGAGTTGGAACATGCGGGATCAATCTTTCGCTCAACAGGAGATACCGAAGTCGTCGTGCATTTGATTGCTCGTTCGCGGGGACAAACCAACGTGGATCGCATTGCCGATGCGTTGCAGCAAATACAAGGCGCTTATTCCATGGTGATCCTCACACCTACGGAACTTGTGGCGGTGCGAGACCCGCATGGATTTCGGCCTCTTTGCTTAGGTAAACTCAATGGAGCGTACGTCTTTGCTTCAGAGCCGCCAGCGTTTGAGTTGATTGCTGCAGAGTATTTGCGTGATGTCGAGCCTGGCGAAATGATCGTCATTAACAAGCAAGGCATGCAAAGCCTGCGCCCTTTCCCCAAAGCCAGTGAACACATGTGTATCTTCGAATATGTGTACTTTGCCAGGCCCGACTCTGCTCTGGAGGGAATCAGTGTCTATCAAGCACGAAAGCGCCTCGGTCAAGCATTGGCACACGAATGCCCCGCGGATGCCGATGTCGTGATTCCTGTCCCAGACAGCGGACTGCCTGCTGCACTGGGCTACGCCGAAGCAGCGCAGTTGCCTTTCGAGCTTGGGCTGATTCGCAGTCACTACGTTGGACGCACCTTCATCGAACCGCAGCAATCGATTCGCCTTTTTGGAGTGCGTCTCAAGCTCAGCCCGATGCGTTCGGTCCTCAATAAAAAACGTGTTGTCGTCGTGGATGATTCGATCGTACGGGGCACGACGAGTCGAAAAATCGTGCGAATGATCCGGGAGGCAGGAGCGCGAGAGGTTCACCTTCGGATCAGCTCACCACCGACACGCTGGCCTTGTTACTATGGGATTGATACCCCTCGGCAAGATGAGCTGATTGCCGCGCAACATAGTTCGGAAGAAGTGGCAAAGTACATTACTGCAGACTCCCTCGGCTATCTCAGCATCGCAGGATTGCATAGCGCTGTAGGCAACCGAGGATTTTGTGACGCGTGCTTTACCGGGGAGTACCCAGTGCCCCTACAGCACCCTAACCCCACACATAAGCGCCAGCTTAAACTCGTGGGTGTATAGTGTCGGGATTCAACTAATTACTCAGATAAACCAAGCCATGGTAGGGTTGTTTGATGAGCATTCAGGGGGCTGGCACGCAACATTCCCCTCGACGTCGCCGGTACGATCGGCCGTGGAGCTTGTGGGTGTTTGGGCTTGCGCTGCTTGTCTCGCCCATCGCTAATTACATAGCCATTGCTCGCTACTACGGCTTATCTGTCACAGCCGTTGGCGAAGTTTTTAGTCACCTTTCATTTATCAGCAAGCTTTTGATTACGTTACCTGTGCCATTGGCTATCGGCATTCTCCTTGTTCGCCGTTGGGCTTGGTGGTTGTTTCTCGTGTACGCCCCGCTCTTGGTGCTGCACAATCTGTACGCCATCTACGTCAATCCTTCGTCCTTCAACACGCAAGCACTTGGGGGTGCCTTGTTTGGCACTTCACTCATGATCTACTTCTTGCGCCGTGATGTGTTTGCGCCTTTCTTGCATACAGGCAAGCGTGGTTGGCGCCGTGCTTCGCGCAAAGCGCTGACGATCGACGTGCACGTCAGCGGTGTCACATTGAAATCCCGAGACGTCAGTCTAAGCGGCGTGTTTGTGGAGTGGCCAGACTGTCCACATACCGTTAACACTGGAGTCACCGTCGTACTTCAATTTCCTTCCGGCCCTCTGGAACTCAACGCTGGCATCGTGCATGTAAGTGCGCACGGAGCAGGCCTTGCGTTTCGCGCAATGAACAAAGAAGCCAAGCAAAAACTCCAACACGCGCTGGATAACGCCGAACGTTAACATCACCGCTTCAAGGAAACGTGCTCAGATCTCCGGCCGGTCGGAATGGGTACCAAACACCTCTCGCAACACGTCGCAAAGCTCTTGTTCCGTGCAATAGGCCTTGGCCGCCTCGATCATGACAGGCATCAGATTTGTGCCATTAAGAGCAGCTTGACGCACCGCGTCAATCGCCCGTTGGACGGCTGCTTGGTCCCGCGTGCGTTTGAGCTCCGTCAATGAGCGTACCTGAGCTTGTTGAGCTTCTTCATCAATCTTGAGAGTGGGAATTTTGTCTTTGTGACCGTGCCGATATTTATTAACGCCGACGCTAATTTTTTCGTTAGCCTCCACTTGGCGTTGCCGGCGATAGGCACTGGCCGCGATCTCTCGCTGAGGGTATCCACGTTCAACGGCTTCTAACATGCCGCCCATGGCATCGATCTTTTGAATATACTCAGTCGCCTGTGCTTCAAGCTGATCGGTAAGCCACTCGATGTAATAGCTGCCGCCCAACGGATCGATCGTTTGTGCCACGCCTGTCTCATACGCAATCAGTTGTTGTGTTCTCAATGCCAGTGTCACAGACTCTTGGGTAGGCAGGGCATAGGTTTCATCGTATGCGTTCGTGTGCAGTGACTGTACACCTCCCATGACCGCAGCAAGTGCCTGCATGGCCACACGCGCTATGTTGTTGAAAGGCTGTTGCGCAGTTAACGAGACACCTGCTGTTTGAGCATGGGTACGCTGCCGTAGCGATCGCGGATCAGTGGCCCCGAACCGATGCTTCATGATTTTAGCCCACATACGCCGTGCAGCGCGAAACTTGGCAATCTCCTCAAGGAAATCACTGTGCACATCAAAGAAAAAACTTAAACGCGGCGCGAAACTATCCACGGCCAGCCCGCGTTCCACACAGGCATCGACGTACGCGATTCCATCTGCCAATGTAAAGCCAAGCTCCTGAACCGCTGTCGCACCCGCTTCGCGAATGTGGTAGCCGCTAATACTTACTGGATGCCACCGAGGCAATTCTTCGGCGGAAAATTCGATCATGTCAGTGACAATGCGCATGGCAGGCCGCGGCGGTACCACCCAGGCATGTTGTGCAATGAATTCCTTTAAACAATCGTTTTGAATCGTGCCGCCAAGCGCTGTTCGGGGAATTCCACGCTGGTCCGCAAGTGCAACGTAAAAAGCCAAAAGTACAATGGCAGGGCCATTGATGGTCATCGACGTCGTAACCTGATCCAAAGGAATGCCATCGAACAGCACTTCCATGTCTTTGAGGGTGTCTATGGCTACACCACACATTCCCACTTCGCCAAGTGCCCGTGACGAGTCGCTGTCGTAACCCATCAGCGTAGGGAAATCGAACGCCGTGCTTAATCCTGTTTGTCCATGCTCGAGTAAGTAACGAAAGCGTGCGTTGGTTTGCTCAGCCGTACCAAACCCTGCAAACATGCGCATGGTCCATAAACGCCCCCGATGCATGGTGGGGTAGACGCCTCGCGTGAACGGATACTGCCCAGGAAAGCCAAGCGATGAGAGATAATCGCTTGACACATCCAACGGGGTTGCAAGATCAGGCACGGGGATCCCACTCATGGTGGTTGGAATCGGAGCCTCGGCCGATGCTGTGCCAGAAACATCGTGGTGAAAGGTTCTACGCCAGGCATCCCGCTCTTTGCGGAGCTGAGCAAGTGTCGCTACATCCAACCCGTGCTCTTGCCCTTCTGCGGTAAACCGTTCTTTCGTCAAAACCACCTCAGTTCAGAGAATGAATATCCGAATGTAGCGGTACGACATTACCACCTAACACTTGCAAGATGCCTTCTACTTCCATGGATACTTCAAGCTCGGGACGTGTGTTGAGAAATCGCTGCAGGTAATCACGGGCCTCTGCTTGATCGCCTCGCGCAAAATGCACTAGGCCCAGCAAGTGTAATGCATCGGGATCTTCCAGCTCTTGACTGAGCACTTGCTTACCCACCCGGATGGCTTCTTCGTAACGCCCCAGCATACGCAATGTATGCCCAAGCCCGAGCATGGCACCTAGATAGCCAGGGGCAAGCTCGACGGCTTTAAGATAGGCTTTCATCGCTTGAACAAACTCACCCTGTTCGAAGTAAGCCACACCTAAATAATAATAGCCGTATTCATTCTCAGCGTCTTTTTCAAGCACACGCAAGAGCTCGGCCATCGCAGCATCGCGCTCGCCCTCGCGCAAAAGTTCCACAGCTTCTTGCACAGCGTCCCATCGAGCTTCAGGGGGTATATACGATTCAGCCATACGTACAGCATAGCATAAGAATGCATTCTAGCGCAGCAGTGACCGAGCAATCACCAGCCGCTGAATCTCGCTGGTGCCCTCATAAATCTGCGTAGCCCGAACATCACGCAAATGCCGCTCCACGGGGTATTCCCGGCTATAGCCATACCCTCCGTGAACTTGCACCGCACGATTGCAAATCCTCCAGGCAGCTTCCGAAGCATAGAGTTTTGCCATGGATGCCTCTTTGTTATACGGCAAGCCCGTTTCTTTGAGATGTGCGGCCCTATAGCCTAACAGCATCATGGCATCGAGCTCTTTTTTACTATCGGCAATCATCCACTGGATGGCCTGAAAATCAGCAAGCTTTTTACCAAACTGTGTGCGTTCCTTGGCATAGCGGCACATCGCTTGATAGGCAGCACGCGCGATTCCAAGGCATTGCGCCGCAATGTTGATCCTCCCACCATCGAGTGCGGCCATCGCAATGCGAAAGCCGTCTCCCTCTTTTCCTAATAAACTTGCCTCGTCTACCGTGCATCCATCAAACGCCAAGGTAACTGTGTCGGAAGCACGCAGTCCCATCTTGTCCTCTTTCGAACCGACGACAAGCCCAGGATGGTTCGCCGGCACCAAAAAGCAACTGATTCCACGGTGAGCCGCCTCGGCCCCTGTCCGCGCCCAAACCACAAACACCCCCGCCGTCGTTCCGTTGCTAATCCACTGCTTGTTGCCGTTAATCTGCCAGTGCCCATTGTGTTTGTGTGCCACTGTTGTCATCGCTGCAGGATCGCTTCCTGCACCCGGCTCGCTAAGTGCAAACGCTGCCGTAAGATACGCCCCTGAAGCAATCCGAGAAACGTGCATGGCTTTTTGAGCTTCGGTTCCAAAATTGACGATAATCTCAGCAACCATGTTGGTAACAGCCATCATGACAGCCGTCGATGCACAACCGCTTGAAACCTCCGCCAACGCCAATGCCAATGAGAGAGCTCCTGCTTCGGAACCGCCCAGGGCTTCAGGAACCGTCACGCCCATCAAACCCAATCGCGCCATAGCGTTAAGCACTTCGGCGGGGACCTGCTCGGCCGCTTCAAACTGGGCCGAACATGGGCTCAGTCGACGCTCGGAAAATTCGCGAGCGCTTCGCTGAATCAACTGCTGTGTTTCATTGAGCGAAACGTCCATCGCTACTCACGCAACGCATGGCTGGCAATCACCACACGCATGATCTCACTGGTGCCTTCGTAAATCTCGGTGATGCGTGCATCACGGTAATGGCGTTCCATGTCATAGTCTTTGGAATAGCCGTAGCCTCCGTGGATCTGCAAGGCTTTATGACATACACGGTTGGCCATTTCGGAAGCAAAAAGTTTTGCAACCGCGGACTCTGAGGTATGGCGCTTTCCTTGATCTTCAAGCCAGGCCGCACGGTGAACAAGAAGCCTTGCTGCATCAATTTCCACCGCCATGTCGGCCAACATGAACTGTATCGCTTGCTTCTGAGCGATGGGCTCCCCAAACGCGTTACGTTCTTTGGCATAATCTCGCGCTTTTTCAAAAGCGGCCCGCGCGATACCCACCGCTTGAGCTGCAATGCCAATACGCCCGGCATCCAACGTGGCCATCGCAATTTTGAATCCCTCCCCCTCTTTTCCCAGCTGGCACGCTTTGGGAATGCGGCAGTTATCGAAAAACACGGTACACGAATGCGCCGCATGAATACCAAGCTTGGCATCGGGCGCGTGGCGGCTAAAACCCGGAGTGTCTTTGGGAACTATAAACGCAGTGACGCCGCGTGCGCCAAGCTGACGATCGGTCGCCGCAAACATGACCATCACATCTGCATGAGGCCCATTGGTGATCCAATTCTTGGATCCATTGATTCTCCAAGCATCGCCTTCTTGTTCCGCAACGGTTTCCATGTGGCTCGCATCCGAACCACTGGCAGGCTCCGTAAGCCCAAAACACCCGAGCAACACCCCTGCCGCCATCGGACGAAGGTACTGCTGCTTCTGATCCTCAGTGCCATAATGCAACAAAGGCGCACATGCCAACGAGTTATTAACGGACATGATAACCCCCAGCGAAGCGCACGCAGCACTGATCTCTTCGATGGCCAACGCATAACTGACGTAGTCTGCGCCTACCCCTCCGTAAGCTTCCGGAATGGCCACTCCCATCATCCCAAGCTCCCCAAGTCGCGTAACCAACGCGTGAGGCCAACGTGATTCAGCATCCAATGCACGTGCCACCGGGCTAACTTCACGCTCTGCAAACTCGCGTGCAGTGTGTTGAATAAGCCGTTGCTCTTCACTCAAAGACATGTCCATAAGCGTCAGTTACTCCTTAGCGTGATGCATAGTAAGCGTTGCATGTTCCACGCGTCATGGTGCATTGCCAAGTGCAGCAGTCGCACGCTCTGCATAACTTCCCTTGGGATCAAGCTCTAAGTAACGACGATAGGCCACCCCAGCATCGGCCACAGATTGCGCTGACAATGCCTCACCCAACCAAAAATATCCCTCTGGCACCGCGTCAGACATGTCAGTGGCTTTGCGAAATGCTGAAATGGCATCATCGCGTTTTGGTGGCACTTGCATGAGATAGGCACGCCCCTTGAGCAACCAAAGCTTGGCAACCATGGCTGCTGGTCGTAACTGCACCTGCAATGCCGTCTGCGCTTGCTCCAATAATCCCAGCGCAATGCTGGCACGACTGGCACGCAGCTCAACTTCGGCCTGACCAAGCAATGCCTCTGGTAAATCGGCTTGCTTCCCCAATGCACCGCGATACGCTGCCGAAGCCCGCCCCATCCAACCCGATGCGAGCAATAAGTCTCCATAGGTTGCTAAAAGAGGAGCGCTCGCTTCGGGTTGCTCGGCCAATCCACTAATAGCCTCTAATCCTTCGGGAAGTTTCCCTTGCGCCAGTGCGATGTGTGCCACAAGCAACCGTGCACGCCCTGTATTCCTCTCTTCAGGGGTGAGTGCATCCAGCAATTGATCCGCTTCTTTGAACTTCTTCAAACCGGCCGCAATGCGGACTCGCGTAAGTGTATCGTCTAAGTTTGCCTCAGACGTTGTGCCCTTGGGCAATTCATTAAGCCAGCTTTCTGCTTCAGCCCATCGGCCACTTTCCATGAGCAATTCGATCAGCTCTTTGCGTGCAGGATGGTATCCGGGCAAAAGTTTAAGTGCATCGCGTAAGGCTTGCTCGGCATCCCGAGACTGCCCACTTGCCTGTAGCACGCGAGCCTTCAAAAAATAGGTTTGTGCATTGTCAGGAGCAACTTTTTTTAGTATAATTTCGCCTCTTTTAGCCGCTTCCATATCCCGCAAGGCTAATCCAGTCTCTATTAAACTCACCGCCACTTCTCTGCTATTGGAGGATTGCCCCTCCAAGCGTTTGGCTTCCTCAAGCAGTGGCTCAGCAGGCTGGTTGAGCGCAAGCGCAACGCGAATCTTTAATGCGTTGATCTCGATGCGTGCCATGGCCTCAGAAGTGACATAACTCTCGAGCACGTTATGCGCCCTTTCAAGCTCTTCAGGAGCGCCTGAAAGCAGCGCCGCATGCACACGTAAGCGCACGCCTTCGAGATCATCAAGCGACACACCAGAAGCAGCTATCAGCCCCTCAATGGGTTTACCTTGCTGTACCCGAAGCTCGACTAACATTCGCTTGAGCGTAGGATTGCCAGGCGTTACGACCAATGCTTGGGTAATCGTCCGTTCTGCTTCCGTCAAAGCTCCGAGCCGCTGTGCCCACTTCGCCAATAGCCCCGATAACACTGGATCATGCAATACGATATCCGAAGCGCGGTTCATGGCATCCAATGCCCCCGACCGGTCATCCAGTAAGGCATGCATGCGGAGTTGAATGAGTTCTGTCAGGAACCGATCGGTAGGCGCAAACGCGCTCTTATTCCTTTGTTGATCTTCCAGATCTTTTAACATCTCTCTGGGCTTAACGTTGTTCACGCGAATAAGCATCGACCAAAGCAGAGCGCGAAGATGCCCAGGATAGGCTTGAAGCACTCGAGCGGGTATTTGCTCTGCAATGCTTATGGCTCCCCGATCCAAAAACAACGGCACAAACGCAAGCTCTGCTGCGGAAAAACTTGGTGCGCCCTCTGCAGCCTGTCGAAGAAATTGTTCGGCATCGGATTCGCCGAACCGTTGTTTCAACCTTCCCACGACATACGCCAATGCAGGATCCGTTTTTGTAAAGCCAAGTATCTTGTGGAGGTATTGGGTGGCATCTGTCTGATCGGAAGCAAGCGCATGAAGTACGGCAAACGATGCATCGCGGTAGGATGTATTGGCAGTCCGACGACTGAGTGTTTGCACACTCAATCTCAAGGCATTGGTGTCATAAAATCCTTCTTCTAAAGCCCGTTGCATTTGCACGAACAAGAGCAAGTTGCCACTGGAAGCCCTATCAGGCGAAAGTGCCAATGCCTTATGTAGCTCGTCTTCGGCATGACGAAGCGAGACCGCATCGCCTCGAAGCGCAAGAACTCGCACACGAGCAACAATCAAATCAGCCTGTTGCTGCTTTTGGCGTTGCCAATAGGACCACCCTACATATCCTCCAAACCCGATCGCAATGAGCGCAAAAAAGCCAAGCCACCACCCCAACGTGCTCTTCGTACCCTGTCGCTTGTTCGACGTACGCCGGCGCTTCTGCATGGAACGCTTGGCCTGGCTTCGCTTTTCGGAATCCGCCAAAGACGCATGCAAAGAACGTCGCGCTGTCTCTACTTGAGAGGCCACAAATGGCAAGGCATTGCTCTGCATTGAACCAGGATCCGGCCATGCCGCCAAATGCTGCGCATGGTCCTTGGCTGCAGGGGGCGGTTCGTTTTCACGCAGAGTGCGCACACCATCCCCTAGCGTGCGCGAACGCAACGCCTCAGTGGTTTCCTTATCCAGCATGGCCGTGGACTCAAAGGTGTCCACCTCGGCCGGCGTTAACTCAAACTGAGAAGACGGTGGATGCAATTCCAAGGGACCACTGACACTTTGTTCAAAAAGCCCTGTCTGAGCGTGAGAGAGCTGCTCTTCGGATGACACAGGCTCTGACGGTGATGCGTGCTCCTTAAGCGATATGTTCGGACGTGTACTAGGACGCTTGTGCAGTGGTTCAGGCCGTTGGCTATCCAACACCTCTCGCACCAATTGTCCCAAAAGAGATCCGGTGTCTGTAGCGTCTCGTGGGGGGGCTTCCCGTGAGGAAGCAAGAGGAGGCGCCGCTTCAGGAGAAACGTTGGAGTCCGTGATCGCGATAGGCCGACCGGACTCGCTGACTCCTGGCATCCCACGGATCGTCCCAGTGCCCACTGGCCGAAAGGCTTGAGGTGCACGTTTCGGTTCAGAAACGTCGTCTTCACGAACGCCAGTCACCAACTCTTCGTCCCACTCACCGGCTGAAGAAGCTTTGAGCTGTGCTTCTACTTGAGAACCGTAAAAAAGCGTTTCCGCTTCAGGCTCAAACTCTGCATCGCCGTCTGTATCGTCAATGGGCTCTAGCAGGGACTCATCCAAAGGCTCAACCACACTCACTTCTTCTGATACCAAAGAGACAGGCGCAGCTACTGCACTGTTATCCTCTTGTGGCTGTACCGGCACCACGCTATCCGCCAACGTAAGCAGCCGCTTGGCACGTGCATGGAGCGCTTGGATGTCGGGGTCATGCTTGTCCAAAAACACTGCCCTATCGAGCACTTTAAGCGCACGTTCTGGATCCCCTCGCTTTAGCAAAAGCGCGCCCAACCATCGAAAGACATCTTTATGATTCGGTTGTGTGCGTGCCGTTTGCACCAAAAGCGCTTGAGACTTATCGAGCTCTCCTGCCATCAGCCATGCTTTGGCTAACATCAAGGTCAAGTGCGTGTCGCTATTTCCTGACTCGCTAATCGCAAGCTCAAGCACATCTGCGGCATCGTGATAACGATGCGCGGCAAGTAGCTCGGATGCAAGCGCGCTTGCGCTTTCGCCCCGCTTGGAACGAAAACGCAACAGTCGTGCATCGAGCGCGCGTATAGGGGCTGCTGCGGATCTATGCTGCTCGTCGTGCATCTAGGTAGAACCTAGCCTAAAAAGGCCATTCAAGGCCAGGGATTCGCGCAAGGCCACCGCTAAAGCACAATGGCACCCTGGCGCAGCACCACTGGCACCGCACCACTGACATCCACGACCGTGGAAGGCTGGCTGGAGGCGCTGTCTCCTTCTACTACGGCGTCCACTGCAGAACGCACGGCAGGATCAAGCGTTTTTGTTGCGCCCACCGCCGAATGGCCACTTAGATTGGCACTGGTTGCCGTCAATGGCCCACCAAACGCATTGACCACATCCAACGCGGGACTCGCGCCTGGGATACGTATGCCCACTTTGCCATCTTTGACCAGTGCAGGGTGGATCACCTCACGCGTCCGGACCACCAACGTGAGTGGCCCAGGCCAGTACCGCTCGGCTAGCGCAAGAGCTTGGGCAGTGAACGGTTGAATCCAACGTTCGACCGATGCCAGATCTGGAATCAATAACGCGATCGGCTCATTAGGGCCTCGCCCCTTAATCGCGATCACACGGTCCACGGCTTTATGCTGCCGTGCATCTGCCAACAACCCCACTAACGTCTCCGTCGGACAGGCAATCACACCACCGTTGTTTAGAACGGCTATGTAGTCCATTAAACTCACAACGGGCCTAATACGCCTGCGCCAATATCACGACGAAACTGTGCCCCTTCAAACTGGAGTTCCGATGCTGCACGATAGGCCCGATCTGCAGCGCTTTCCATGGTCTCGCCCACTGCGGTGACCGTCAGCACACGCCCTCCTGCTGTGACGATACGCCCATGCTCTTTGCGTGTGCCCGCATGAAACACCTGCACACCCGGCACCTTGCATGCGTCCTCAAAACCAGTGATGGGTAGCCCTTGAGGTCCTGCGCCAGGGTATCCGCCCGAAGCCAGCACCACACACAATGCAGCCGGAGCTTCCCATTGAGGCACTTCATGCGCCAAGCTTCCGCACGCAGCCTTCTCCAACAAAGACAACAGATCACCTTGATACCGTGCTAAAAGCACCTCAGTTTCTGGGTCACCCAAACGCACGTTGTACTCCAACACCATGGGCTTACCCTCCACAATCATAAGCCCCACAAACAGCGCCCCCCGAAACGGTTGGCCTTCCGCTTTCATCCCCTTTAAGGTGGGCTCCACCACATGGGTGCGAATCGTTTCTTCCATGGCCAACGTCACCACCGGAGTGGGGGAATACGCGCCCATGCCCCCGGTGTTCGGACCGCGATCACCCTCCAACAAACGTTTGTGATCCTGTGCAGCGGCCAAAGGAACTGCGCACTCGCCATCAGAAATTACATGGTAGCTGACTTCCGGCCCGCACAACCGTTCTTCAATCACAATTGCGTTCCCAGCCTCACCAAACGCGCGTGCTTCCATGATGTAATGTACCGCTTCCTCGGCTTCTTGCTGGTTACTGGCCACCACAACTCCTTTGCCCGCCGCAAGGCCATCCGCTTTAATCACCAAAGGTCGGCGTTCTGCACGCACGTACCGAAGTGCTTCAGACGCATCTTCAAACACCTCAAACGACGCCGTGGGAATCTTCCAGCGTTGCATAAACTGCTTAGCAAACACTTTGGAGCCCTCCAGCCTGGCTGCAGCTTTGCTTGGGCCAAACGCTGTCACCCCCACATCGCCAAGCGCATCAACCACCCCCTGGACCAACGGGGCTTCAGGCCCTACCACGACAAAATCGACTGATAGCTCGCGCACACACGCTTTAACCGCGTCGATGTCCAGAATATCCAGAGGAACCGAGGTGGCTATTGCTTCGGTGCCTGCGTTTCCGGGAGCACACCAAAGCTTGCCAACATGCGGCGACGTTGAAAGACGCCAACAAAGCGCATGCTCTCTTGCGCCCGCACCCAACACCATGACCCGTCGTTGATCCGCCATGCGCATTAATGCCTAAAGTGCCGCACGCCTGTCAGTAGCATCGCCATGCCGGCACGGTTCGCTGCATCGATAACGTCGGCGTCTTTTTTAGAACCACCGGGCTGAACCACCGCTGTGATGCCCGCCTCAGCCGCACGCTCGACACCATCAGGAAACGGAAAAAACGCATCCGAAGCCATCACGCTGCCTTGAGCCTCAGGGCCAGCTTTTTCGACAGCCAGCTGCACGCTGACCACACGTGACATCTGACCTGCGCCCACCCCTACGGTGCGCAGTACAGGGCTGTCCTTAGCCAGCACAATCGCATTGGACTTAACGTGCTTACACACTTTCCATGCAAAATCGAGCGCTGCAAGTTCCTGCGCTGTCGGAGGCCGCTTACTCACCACCTTCGCGTCTGCCACCTCGTTCGCTGCCGTGGCATCCCGATCCTGAACCACAAAACCACCACTAACCCGCTTGACCTGCATCGCCTGATGACCCGCATCAAGCCACTGCCCCGTCGCTAACAAACGAAGACTGCTTTTCGTGCGTAGCAACGCCAGCGCTTCAGCGCTAAATGCCGGAGCAATGATGCACTCAAGAAATGTCTCCTTTAAAAGTTCGGCTGTAGCCAGATCGACAGAACGATTCAACGCGACAATGCCACCGAACGCGCTTACCTCGTCTGCTTGACGCGCACGTAAATACGCATCTGCCAGCCGAGATGCCTGCGCCACCCCACATGGATTGGTATGTTTGACGATCACCGCAGCAGGTTCACTAAACTCACGCACCGCATCGAGCGCCGCATCGACATCCACCAGATTATTAAAAGACAGCTCCTTGGCCCCTTGGCCCAAAGACTCCGACTGAGCAAGGCTGCCCAAAGGAGCTTCCCGCTCCAGATAAAACGCACCGGATTGATGGGGATTTTCGCCATAGCGTAAGCCGTACGCCTTGGTAAGCGTCAGCGTGAGCGTCTCCTGAAACCCATCCTCGGAACGTGTGCCTTGAAGCTTGCTGGCGAAATATTCCGCTATCTCTTTGTCATAGCGGGCCGTGTGCGCAAACGCCTTGGCAGCCAACTCTTCACGCAACGCAAGCGTTGTGCCCCCTTCCTTACGCAAGGCCGCCAACACGGGCTGGTAGTCTTCAGGGTTCACCAACACCGTGACCCGAGGGTAGCTCTTAGCCGCGCTCCGCAGCATGGAAGGCCCGCCAATATCGATGTTTTCGAGGATCTCCTCATGAGGCGCCTTGCGAGCCACCGTCCGGGCAAATGGGTATAAATTTACAACAACAAGATCAATAGGTTTCCCGCCAATACTAGAAAGTTGTTCAAGATCATCAGCGCGCTCACGCATCAGTATTCCTCCATGAACACGCGGATGCAGTGTCTTGACCCGTCCTTCCATAATCTCTGGCGAACCGGTGTACTCTGCCACGTCAACAACACGCAGCCCGGCCTTACGCAATGCCTCGGCAGTCCCCCCGGTGGACAGAATTTCGATATCCAACGACACCAGCCCCTGGGCCAGCTCCACCAACCCCTGTTTATCGGATACTGAAATTAACGCCCGACGTATGTGATGCATGCCTCCATCCCCTTGTAACTGACTTGCTGGCACGCTGATACTCCCTGAACTGTCACGGGTCAACCAAGACCCAGACTGCCAAACGCCAAATTACTCTTCGGACGCAGCAAGCTCGCTGATTAGCGTACGCAAGAAGCATTCTAATTTGTCAGGCGTCTTCCCGGCACTAGAATGCGTTAAACACACTTAGCCCTCACGCTGGGGTCTTTACACCCCGTACGTAAGCACCCTCTCTTCAAAAATTGTTCAGCAACTGTGGTAACTTGAGAAGCATTTGGCAAGCGTTGTTCTAGCATGTTTTTTGCATAAATGCCGAGCATAACCATGCACGTGTGGGATACATGTTTACGTTGGCCTTCATTGGCTACAGTCATAGCAATCACGTCACTTTCGGGATGCACGCTTTTACCTGGCTTGGATGCTTCCGGAGATAGCGAAGGTCAAGGTGCGATTACACATGCATGCTACTATCCGCGCGACTGTGCTGCGGATGGTACGGAGACATGTGTGCTTACCCAATCTGGCAACCGTTGCATGTCTCTCACCGAGGCAACGTATGAAGTAGAGCCCGTGGCAACTTCATTAGAACGTTTTATTCAAACCACCGATCACGATTCAGAAACACTCGACCGTCTTGCAAACGACCTGCCCGAAGCCCCTAGCGACATCTCCCTTCAAAGCTACCGACATATCGCTGAGAATATGCTCAAGCCTTTGGTGCTTCGCGATCGCGTAGGACTCCAAGAAGTTCAAGCGTTCATTGACAGGGGTAGTGCCCAACCCGATGCCGCCCCATCCCCAGGCTACAAATACGAAGCTTATCGCGCGCTTTACGCGGCCAAATACAATCAAAACAAAAAACTCAAAGCCGCTCTCGGGCGTCTCTTTAACTTCATGCCGGATAAACCATTGTTCACACGGCATGACGATGGCACCGCTGGTGTCAGCATGTTGGAAGACTGTGGCTTGACCCTGAAGAGCCATCCGTTTTCTGGCACAACCCATGCCAGCGACAGCAACGTCCATGCATGCCTTGAAGCCCTTGATCGTTTGAGCGTGCTCATGAAAGACGCCATGGCGCTTTCAGAGTATCCTTTATGGCCCACTAATTTCAAAGAACGCCTGGATCAGGAACGTATGCTAGTGCGCTACGCCCTAGCCACCGGAATTAATCCCAAAGGCGCAGAGGGCATCAACCGAATGCATACGTTGCGCCATCGCATCGATTCATTGTTTGCTTCCGTCCAGGCAGACTATGTACTTTTGATACAACTGCTTGATGAGGCACTCCGCGGATTTGGCATCGTAGAAATGCCTATCAGCATCACTCCGATTCACCCTGACACCCCACCGGAATCCTACGAAGTCAACGACGCCTTTACATTCACTCTTGGACAATGGGCCAGTGGTGAATGGTACGCCATTCGCCAAGCACAGCAAAACATGCCTGCCGACGAAGATATCCCGCTCGAACCTTGGCAACGGTACTTTGAAGGAGCGTTCAAGCAAGCGGTGGCGCAGTCCATGGCCATCAACGAATTCTTGTATCAAAAGCTTCATTTTCAAGGCGGTTATAGCGATGCCGACACATGGAAGCTCACTCCTTTCATCGAAGCCACGGGCATACTTCACATGCCCGAGTACGCAGCCTTTTCTGGCATTCACCAACAGTTGCTCTTGCAAATCCAAAACGAACTCGACGTAGCCCAACGACAGATGTGGTCTGACTTAGGATTATGCGCCCTTGGCATTGTGGGAGGTGCAGCTGCGGGGTTTGCCCTGGGCGCACCCATGGCAGGCGCCAAAGTAGGAGGCGCTGTGCTGTGTTCCATCAGCGCTTACCACGGCATTCAAGAGGCACAAGCACTTGCACAGGTGCTTGGCAACCTTCAAACATTGGCATTTTTCGGCATGAAAAGCGCCTATGCTTCTATCCTTACCTTGGATGACATCACAAACCGTTTCAAATGGTCAGTGTTCTTTGTCGGCCTTGACGTGATGGGTGCCAGCATTGATGTCACGGACATCAGCCGAGGCGTGCCTGAACTGCTAGATGCCCTCGAACACACGGCTCCTAAAGCCGTGTCACGGTTAGCCCAAGCGTGGGAGCAAAGCTATGCTCGGCATTTGCTCCATGGTGGGCCTTTGCAGATGGCACCTATGGCGAGTGAGCTTACCGAACACGGAGCGGAGCTCATCCGATTATCCAGCAACGGGGCCAATGCCACTGTCATGATTCGGGATCCTGGACTACGTGGGGACATTCGCGAATTTATTAAAGAATGGGCTCGATCGGAGACCCCAGATTATTGGGATCAGATTCCTTTGTCGGCAGGCCACCTCTATCGTGACATTTGGAAAGCCAGCGATGACCTGTCTGCGATGCAATTAAGAAAAATTATGATCCAAGCACGCTATGAGCTGGGAGATTACAAATTCTTGATGACTCAATCAGGCTTCTATAGCTTTCCGGAAGCTTTTGGCGCCGCCAACGACATTTTACATCAACATCAACTGCCGAACGTATTAGACACCTTTACGCAAGACCTTGCGAATGGTGTTTCCAGGGAAGATCTATATCTCAGGCGTGTCTTTCGTGACGGCTCAGGGACCCCCATTTTTCTCCATAACTATTATCCCAATCACTATGTGGGGCTCTACGTCGACCCCGTCATTCCGACCGCAGGTTGGACCGCGTTGGCTGATGTCACCAATGAGCTGCGTGCCTTGGCGCGCACGAACCCACACCCCAGCGAAGCTGTGATGGACCTGCTTGCAGAGTATGCCTATGTTGCCTCTGGTCTTTTACCCTTTCCACGCATCAACTGGGGACTCTTTTACCAAGTGATGCTTCAGGCTTATCAGATCTTTGGGTTGAACCCACGCTACTCCACCGGGCTCGATCATTTCATGTGGGCAGCGCCCACCCTGGATGCTGCCAAACGCATCTTTAGAGTATGGCATTCAGGGGTGATGGATCGCAGCATCTATCTCGAAGCCCGGCGTTTCTTTCGGTATTAGCTTAGTTAGCGCCCGTTGGCACTACCCTCTCGCAACGCGGCTCATCGGTAGCCGAGCTTGGTGACTCATCGAGCAGGTTTTTTTCTACGAAGTACGCCAAAGTGGTTGCACGACGGTAAGCTCCTCATAGTCCGAGCCGTTGTCGTGCAAGCTCAATAGCTCGGCGACAAATTTCTTCGTATTGTTCGGGAAATTGGCTGCCATCAAGAAGGCTCTCCAACCGTGTCAAGGCTTCATCGAGGGCCTGTGGTGATGTGGTTTGGGAGGTCAGCGTATCGACAAATTCCTGTGCCATGTTTTCAACAGCGGCTTCAACATTCCCACCATTTTCTGAAGCCTCGTAGGCTGCGGTAGCCACCGTCGCAGCACCTCGTATATGATCTAGAACATCCGCAAACGCTTCGGCCGTCTGACTGGCTTGCCGATTTTCTTCTTTGACCCAAACCTTGGCCTGCTCCATCCATGCGCGAAGCTCTTCAACCGACATCCCAAGCTGTTCTTCGAATTCAGCAAGTTCGTCATCGGTTAATGCAGAAACCTCATCAAGCCAGGGAAGCGCACCTTGGTCTAAGTGGTAAGCCATTTCACGATACTTGCGTTCTTGCTCGGAAAGTTGCGCTAAAACGCTATCGATATCCGCGGCTATGTTAGCCGCGGGGAAGGCAGCGCCTGAGATATGGCCATACAATGCGTCACGCAGAGTTTGATCATCCAGCGTTTCTCCGGAAGGAATCATGTGTCGCGGTAAAGGTTGACCAAAAATAAGGTCTCCTCGGTCAGAATGAAATGCAATCGGTGGCTGGTACACAGGCGTTATCGCAGGTGAATAGATGAAGCTTAGGGGCGTTACCGTACGGGCATTGACACCTGCATAGACACTGACAAGCATGCGCCATAAGCGAACGTCGTCTGTGAGATACACCTGGGAAGACGATGAAGCCGTTTTAGACGGGGAATCTGCTGTAAGCTTAGCAATCAGGGCATAGCCCGCAAGGACAACCCCTACGATCGCCACTCCACCACATAAGACTATCCCTAGCGCATTCGAACACAGCCCTGCCGACGTTGACGGATTCATGAGGGTGCCAACGGCAAACACGTCCACTCCCGGCACAGCTGGGTGCGTATCGTCCCATTCGTACACGGCAAAGTCAGTCTGCCGAGCCCCCGTGCTATCTTGAAAGCACAATCCCGGCACGGCAGAGCGTTGAAACCCTTTTGACTGCCAATCCTCCCTACCTAAGGGTGCCACATCAAGACGCTGTTCCGAGATATTAAACTCCAGCGCTCCATGTTGGAAATGTTGCCGAAGGATGCCGCGTTGATTGTACAAGAAGGCGCCGCCGTAGGCCGGGCCAAGCAAAGACACCACAGTGGGATTGGCTTGCAGATAGGCAGCAAATCCATGTGCATATGTTACTCCACCAATCGTAGATTCGTTACCTACGGGCGTCGTGCGTTTTAGACAGGCCTGGCCACTCAGCTTCGCACATGCTGACTCCCCTATTGAAGCAACGGTGACTTGATTGGTTGAAGCAGTCCACTTCAATGCAAAATGTTCAAATGGCTGAAAATAGGTGTGTTCCTCGGAATCCATGACAGACGCGTTGTCGAGCGGATCACCAAAAATTTCTGTAAGGTTTTGGTTTTGAACAAAGTCTTCAAACGGACCACATAGCGTGAGCGCAGGGACGCCAAACGACGTGTTGCTGTCAAAGGTGAGTTTTTCAACTCGATATCCCGGAAACAAAGCTTGGGCCTGCTCTAGACCGCCTTTGGATGCGGTTTCAGAAGCATTAAGAGAGCATGCCGCTACGATAAAGGCACACATGTAGGGAGATACCTGAATCCAAATACGCATGAAGCGGCATCCAAGCAAATTACATGCCAGCAAAATTTCTAATAATTTGAGTGGATTAGTAGGGTTAACTGTCTCCAGTTGGACGTATGCGTGGGGCAAATTCAACCTACCCTAGATACAGACGCACATCTTTCATGGCAGCTCCCATAGCAGCTTGGTAAACTGCCTGGATGGCGCTTCGGGAAGCTCTTGTTGGATGGCTAGTGTGTGTAGGCTGTATCGTCGCATGCGGTAACAATGATCCGCCCAGTTCTCTAGAGGATGCAGGCACAGATGGCACGCTCAGCGACGGCCCCCTCCAGGATACCTTTAATCCTGACAATACTCCCCTTGTGACGTTGGATGCGGCTGGGATTAGTGCCGCATGTGCCGAAGTCGCAACCATTGCAGATAATTCGTCAGACATTTTCACTGCGCAAAATCTCTGTGAAGTCATTGCTCTATCCCAGGGAGACATTGATTCTTCCTCAGAGTGCAATGTGTATGTCGCAGATTGCCGTGAAGAATTCGAAGTCATCGATCCGTTGATCGATGCCAAAAACCGCTGCTCCAAAGAAATCAAAGCCCTGGACAGCGGTTGCCAGGCAGGCATCCACGACCTTACAGCGTGTATCCAAGCAACTGCGGATATGTTCCGCACGCTCATGGAAAGCACAGACTGTAATGACGTAGGCATTAATCCACCCCATGCCGCCGTTCCACTGGAATGCGGACCCATCTACGCATGTGACATGTTCAAGTTCCTGGAAGAGTACGAGCAGTAGAATTGGCATCACGCCAGCGGTAGTACAACGGCAAGCATGCCACTAAAGCCACGACAAAGGTCATCGCAGCTTGAGCTCCTAGCGACTCCAGACTTGCATACACCCCCATTGCTGGGATTTCAGGACACGCAATCGACGTATAGGAAATCACGCCAGCTTCCTGAAGTGAATGAACCCCGTTGCCCACGAGCACTACAGTAAGAAGCGCAAGCAAACTACTCGATGCCAGCATAAATTGTCGAAGAGGCAGGCGTTGGCTAATGGCTCGCATGACCATCGCAATTACACCAAGAGCAAGAATACCAGATAGTGCACCCATCCACACCCATTGTTGATGGTTACCTGCCTCAAGCACAAGCGCCTTAAAGAACAGCACCACTTCAAAGGCTTCCCGATATACAGAAATAAAAGACAACACAAAAATCGCAGCTTTAGAACTCACATTGTCAGTCGACTGCTCCCACCAGCGCATTAACAATCCCACCCAACGTTTAGCCGTGAGCTGGCCTAACATCCAGTGGGTGACTCCAAGCAACATCACTGCGGCAAGTAGCGCGACAATGCCTTCAGCAAGCTCGCGTGCCATACCACTTAAGATGTCCGCAAGCACAAACCAGGTAATCAAACCACACACAAGAGCGCTAAGCCAACCTCCATGAATCCAATACTGCAATGCAGGCTCTTCACGCTTGCGTGCCATCCCGAGCAAAACCGCAATCAAGAGCACACCCTCTACCCCCTCACGCAATGCTATCAGCAGCGCAGCGAAAAAAGAGGTGTTGCGGCTGGAGGGAGCCTGCGCCATCTCACTCACAATACGCTCTACCTCAGAAGTGGTCCTCACCAGCTCCGAATATTTTCCCTCTTGAGCAGCAAGCTGTTGCAATCGCAACATTGCCCGTTCAACGCGTTGAACTTTTGCTGGCTCAGCAAGCTTCAAGGAACTCTCGTACGGTTCAAACCCATCCAGATAAGCTGCGATAAAATGTGTTTTGGCCTGAATGAAATCGTGATTATTATAAGCTTTTAGGCCTGCGCCAATGCGTGAACGCAATACCGCAAAATCCGTGTTGCCTGTGTTAAATTCAACCACGCGACGTATGTATGCAACCACTTGCCGTTGGGTCGCTGCATCGTTAACGTTCGCCCTAAGTTCACCAAGCAACTCCGTGTCACTCTGATACACAGGACTTTTGTGAGCCATCAATACATTCGGTTCACGTGCAACAAGCGCTGCTCCTTTGGCAGCATCTTTTGGCGTATGACGCCATGCAACAATGTAGCGTGCCAATGCCCACCGATCCGCTTCGGACAATTGCGTAAAACCCACCATGGCCGTTCCAGCGATGCCATGCGTGATGGCATGATACGCACGAAGCGGAGAAATATCTTGCATGACCTTTGGATCATGAAAATTGGCAGGTGGCGGCTTAAAACTGGCAGATTGAGGTCCATCCGCTTTACCGGTCGAGCCATGGCACGCAGTGCATCCTTGCGTACGGAACAACTCAGCGGCACGTTTCCAATCGCTGGGCCGTGGAGGAGTCAACGTAAGTGCAAAACGCTGCATGAGTACCGCTTTGATGGCACGACAGCCCTCCTGTATCGTGGAAGGCGGAGCTTTAAGCTCAATCGCTTTTTTCAATTCCAGAAATCGGGGCTGAAGATCACTCGCTTCACCTGGCAACAAACCCATGGCTTGCTCCAGCAAGAACTTCTGTTCTTCATACTCTCCTTGATTCAGAAGCTGCCCTTGATCGTTAACTGCAACGCGGTAATCCCCTTCGATATAGCTCAGGATACCTAGAATCTGCTGCGGGGCTTGTGCGTGAGCTGAAGTGCAAAAGACAAACCACACTCCACAAAAGATCATCCCACCAAAAATGGATTGAAACAGCACTCGTTGACGAATCGCATGAAGTTTTGTCACGTTGGAGTGGTTCCATAGCAGCTCGGGCACGTGTTGTCAGTTGGAAGAAAAAGGGAAATTTGAAACCGTTCAAATTTCGCCAATTTCCAAAGACGCCAAGCTGTTTTTCATGTACTCAGCATACACTCCTGCCGCAATCGCTTCACGGGCACCTTTCATAAGTGCGCCATAAAAATGAAGATTGTGTTGCGTGACTAGCCGCGGACCCAGCATCTCACCCACATTAAATAAATGCCTCAAATAGGCACGGCTATAGGTTTGGCATACGGGACAGGCACACCTACTGTCCAATGGAGATGAATCCTCGCGATGACGGGCGTTATTAAGATTCAAGGTACCGTTCCATGTAAATGCTTGGGCATTACGACCGTTGCGCGTAGGCAACACACAATCAAACATGTCAATGCCAGCACCTATTGCAATCAACAAATCCCGTGGCGTACCCACTCCCATTAAGTAACGCGGCCGATCTTTTGGCATGCATGGCCCAATTTCCACCAAGAGTTCGTGCATCTTTTCCGGCGGTTCCCCCACGCTGAAACCACCCAATGCAATTCCAGCAAACGGCATGGCAGCGATGTCATTTAAATGCGCAAGTCGCAGATCACAATGAGTTCCACCTTGCACAATCCCAAAACGCACCTGCCCTTCTCTTTCGGCTACCTGCAGACTACGGCGTGCCCACGCTGTAGTACGCTGCATTGCAGCCTCGATCACGAAACGCTCTGCATTGGCGGGCGGGCACTCATCGAGCACCATCGCAATGTCCGACCCCAGCAGCCCCTGTATTTCAAGTGCTTTTTCTGGCGTCAGAAACTTTAACTCGCCATCGAGATGTGAGCGGAAACTCACGCCCTCATCGTTGATGTCACGAAGTTTGGCCAACGAGAACACTTGGTAGCCTCCACTGTCGGTGAGCACCGCATGCGGCCAAGCCATGAACCGTTGGATACCACCCAATGCCGCAACACGCTCAGCCCCAGGCCGCAGCCAAAGATGATAGGTGTTGGCAAGAATAACGTGTGCACCTGTTTCGGTGACTTCAGAAGGAGTTTGCGATTTAACGGCCGCCAACGTGCCTACAGGCATGAAGATAGGAGTTTCCACGACCGCATGAGACGTCCGTAGGCGCCCTAACCTGGCATGACCGTCCACGCTCTTAACTTCAAAATGGAAGTGCTGGGTCATGATAATTACCTTCTTAGATAGTTGTCTGGCGCTAACAGCATGGCATCCCCATAACTAAAAAATCGGTATTCTTCTTTGACTGCATGTGCGTAAGCTGATTTGACTAAATCAACGCCACCAAATGCCATCACCATTGCGAGCAACGTGGATTTTGGCAAGTGAAAATTGGTCATCAGCACATCAACGCACCGAAACCGGTAGGGTGGATAGATAAACAAGTCGGTGTGCCCTGAAAAAGAAGAAACCTCTCCTTCGGGCGATGTGACGCTTTCCAGCGCACGGGCAACGGTGGTTCCCACGGCAACGACTGGTCGCCCGCTTGCCTTGGCTTGACGGATGCTGTCGGCTGCTTCTGAAGAAACAGAAAGACGCTCTTTATGCATCCGGTGATCTTGTAAGCGAGAAGTCCGCAAAGGCGTAAATGTACCGATACCAACATGCAATGTAATCTCAACCACATGATGGTCATGCTGCGCAAGCGACTGAAGAAGTTCTGCTTCAAAATGCAATCCCGCAGTAGGAGCTGCCACAGCACCGGGCTCCCGCGCAAACACGGTTTGATAACGTTCCATGTCATGCACCGTAGCCGTACGATGAATGTAGGAAGGCAATGGCAATTGGCCCACCAACTCAAGAGTTTTCAGAATGGGCTGAAATGAATTTAGCCGAACATGGACTGTGCCATCTTCGTTGATCTGCATTACTTGGGCACCCAGTTCGGAGGGAAACGAAAGCTGCATGCCTTGAGCAAACCCCTGAGAAGACTTGCCTATCGCCAGCCAGTCTTCTTCAGAGCCTTCAGGACCAAGCCTCTCAAGCAATAAAAGCTCAACCTTTCCTCCAGTGAGCGTTTTATGCCCAAAAAGTCTCGCCTGTAATACACGCGTGTTGTTCACCACAAAGAGTGCTGGCACGACCAACCTAGGAAGGTTAGCCACGCACTCATTGCTTACCACTCCGTTACTGGTGTTGACTGATAGCAGCCTGGCGGCCAGTCGATTGGGTAAAGGAGACTGGGCAATTCGTTCAGGAGGTAATACGTAATCAAGCTCAGAACTATCCATGGTTACATCATGTATCGAGAAAACAGCCTTTACAGAGGAACAGCCAAAATAGCATCTATTCTCGGGATTTTGCTGACTTTACCGGAGTAGGTCCTAAAAGTCTGTGTCCCAGTAACAACTCCAAGGACCGTAATCATGCTGCCTGGCTCAAACTGCATTAACGTAGGCAACGTAACCCACAAAGGACATGGCGTGTGGTCGCACTCGCGAGCCTGCATTTGCAGCATGTTTTGACCATTTTCAACGTCAACATTGAAGACCCGCCCAACAATACGGATATGTTGGCCTCGATACTTGATGGGATCCTCGGCAATCAAACGGTACGTGATTCTTGGATCTGCTCGAAAACGCGTTGCTTCGTGCTTGAGGTTAGCGACCCTGTACACTCGACGCACTATGCGCCTAGGCAGTCGCATTGGCTCGTGAGCCACTATCTCGATCGAACTCATTCCTAGCTCGGCAAGTGGCTCGATATGTTGGAAAAGGCCATCACGTACTGCAATTGGCTGACCATTGATCGTAAGCTTTGCTTGGGCGTGAACGGCCCCTGCAACATCGATGCTTTTTCCTTGAGTCACAGCCATATCTATAGGGGCATCGACCCGCAATGCCGATGGCTGAATGTGGGCCCGTAGTACTCCCTCAATCGGACGCGAATCTTTAGGTTCAATACTATAATGCACCACATGTTCGTACGAGGTTTCGCTATCCTCCGGAACCTGAATTACATACCGTTTGGTACCTTTACCGTGAGCATCCACAACCAAGGGCTGTCCATCTACTGAAACATTGCTGTGAGGCAACACATCGATCACGAAATCCAACGTCATGGGAATCTGATTAAGTCCCTGGCGATCAAAGTGGACTCGATAAGGAATTAAAATGGTTGCATTCAAAAGCTTGCCCCGACCATGTCGGTCGATCAGGAATAACACAACATGATTCGCCCCCACCTTCATGGAATCGACATCCAACGCAAAACGTACGCCTTCTGGACCTAGTAAAAGCTCGCGCCCACCAAAACGCACGCGCATCCCGATGGCATGTGGATACGGCTTAATGAAGAGCATTTGGCCCAAATCTGTTTGCTCAACAATTACATCCACCTTATGCGTCTGTTTTTGCCACCACAGAAACCCTCCATAGCCAGCACCAAGTGATAACAGCACAAGCCCAACGAGTAACACGCCATACCAGCGTCGCGAACGTGGCGCTTGGGTTTGCAATGCAGCATTCTCAGGGATCATGTCCCTTTCAGAATTCTCAACTACAGACGAATCTAGCTGCGCTCGATAGGAAGGCAACTCGCTTGGGGATTCCGTCGGAGACACAGCCAACGCGCCCTCTTGCCCTAATGTACCTGGAGGGTTTTGCTCTGAAAGGCGCCCCACCAGTTCATTGCCACATACACCACAAAAGCGAGAATCCAGATCCAGGCTAGATCCGCAACCAGGACATATCTGAAGCACCGAGGCCATGGCGCGCTAGCTTATCATGCAAGTCCTAATTTCGTCTCGTTTGCGCAGGCAAAAAGACTCTTTCTTGGTCTTGGCTATCTGAAAGAATTGCCCATTTTCCCTCAGGTAGCATACAAAGACGGCGTGCCTTCCGAAACCCGTTGCTCATCTCGCAATCTGTTCGCGGCGAGCGTAGTCCTGTTAGTTTTTTCTGTTCTACGCGGAATACAGCTTCCGAATACTTGGTCTACAACACATATGTTGGTGAACTACGACCATGGATTCGTCAAACGTGGGTTACTCGGTGCCTTACTCAAATTTCTAAACATCCCTTACAGGTACGATTTCAGTTTCTTCGCGATCTTAAGCTTGGCCATTTTTGCCGTCAGCCTCGGGTTATTCATCGCCATCATACGCAACTTGCTATATAGCAAGAATCCTGACGCTATCGCATCTTCGTTTGTATACGCTTCAAGCCTCGGCATCTTATTTCTTGCTGCTACAGTAGGCTACTGGGATCATCTCGGACTGCTTCTTAGCTTAATTGCTTTACACATCAACGGCATCCATCGTCGCCTGTGGTTCATTGGCATCGCGTTTGGAATCGCCATATTGATCCATGAAGCTCTTGCACTCATGTTTTACCCACTTCTCTGCATATCGGTACTTCTTAACCATGAGCAACACCCCGTTAAGTCAGTATACCTTGGCCTCGTAACCCTTTCGGTGGTTCTCGTAGTGCTGACAGGAATCATGTCCGGAGCAACGATTTCTGCCGAACACGCCGGCGCACTTTACCAGCAGGTGCGAACACAAACAGACTTTACGCCCAATGATATTTTCTTCTGGGTTCTTTCTCAAAACGTGCAAAACAATGCTGCCGTCATGAGGGCATGGTGGCATGATCCGATACGATGGAAAGATATGGGCTGGTCTCTTGCGGCCACTTTGCCTCCAACCTTATTTTTCACAACCCTGGCAATTCGACGATTAAGTTACTATTGCAAACTCAAACTCTTTTGGTTATTGACGGCTGCCAGTGCACTCACACCCCTCGCTTTGCATGGCATAGGTTGGGATTTTGAACGCTGGAACGCGCTGAGCATTACAACAAGTTTCTTGGCATTTGTGGTGGTTCACCAAGCCTTCCCTCATTCAATACCGCAGGAATATCGACCCAAAACCGAATCATTTCTTCCCGTGGCACTTGTCCTTTTAGTGATTGGAGCAGCTTCTAAAATAACTCTGCTTGATGATAATCCCATACGCTCTTATCCATTCAAGCAAGAGGTCATGTGTATAACCTCGGCAACTAAACCGATACGTGCGTGTCTACAGAACCAAAACACTCAGTGAGCATCCTTTTGGATTCCAAGCACATCAAACATGTCATAGAGACCAGGAGGTTGTTCCACGACCCAATGCGCTGCTCGGACTGCGCCTCGAGCAAACACCGCGCGGTCTTGAGCACGATGCACAAGTTCCAATCGTTCGCTGGGATCTGCCAAGATCAACGTGTGATCTCCGACCACACCTCCGCCCCGCAACGCAAGGACGCCAATTTCCGTGTTGCGTCGTTGTCCCACTTGACCTTCTCTGCCGTAAACAAATGCATCCGACGTCACATCCCGTGCCCGCGCGACACCTTCGGCAAGGCGTAACGCTGTCCCGCTTGGAGCATCCATTTTGTGTCGATGGTGCATCTCAATAATTTCCGCATCGTATGCATCACCAAGCAACCGCGCAGCCATCTCCGCCAGGTAAAACATCACAGTCACGCCTTGGCTGAAATTGGGCGCATGGACCACGGGAGCAACGCCAGCAAGTTCGTGGACATAGTTCATAGTGTCCCGAAGACCTGTGGTTCCAATCACTGTAGGCATCTTTAATCGAATGCACTCCTTTAGCAGCGACGCAGTAGAGGTTGGTGTACTGAAGTCAATCACCGCCTGTGCATGAGCGAGAGAGACTGCAATATCATCGCCGAGAACAATGCCTTGCTCGTCAATTCCAGAAAGAACACCGATGTCCCGCCCTAATCCCTGACAGCCTGGAGCGTCCACGGCACTTACAAGTTCTATCTTCTCATCACTAGCCGCCACTTGCACAACGGCACGGCCCATCCTGCCAGCCGCACCACACACAGCCAATCGTATACGCGAAGCGGTCATACCCGATAACCAACCTTCCCCAATGCCATCCGAATCCGCTCTTGAGTTTCAGGACTAGGCTGAACAAGCGGCAACCGCACCTCCGAAAAAATTTTACCAAGCTGCCCCAATGCAGCTTTGACGGGACCAGGATTGCTTTCCAGAAACAACGCTTCATGCAGTGGAAGTAAACTGAAATGAAGTTTTCTTGCTTCTTCAATCTTACCCTCTTGCCATAGAGCCACAACCTTAGAAACACGATCTGGAGCGACGTTTGAGGTTACACTGATAACCCCTTGCCCTCCTACCGCCAAGGTGCCCAGTACAATCCCATCATCGCCGCTTAACACGATAAAGCGTGAACCAAACGTTGCAACAATACTTTGACTGCGAAGAATGTCTCCTGTGGCCTCCTTGATACCGACAATGTGCTTTAACGCCGACAGACGTTCTAAAACACTCACGTCCAAATCCACGCCCGTACGCTTCGGAATGTTGTAAAGCACTGTGGGCAATGGAACTTCACGCAGTACAGTTTCGAAATGCGCAACAAGTCCAGCGGCTGTGGGACGATTATAATAAGGCGTCACGAGTAAAACGCCATCGACTTTGGCTTCGCGTGCGGCGCGGCACAATTCAATGGTATGACGAGTCGACACCGTGCCAGCTCCGGCAAGCACCGGCACACGGCCTTTGGTCTGTTCTGCTACAATGGTAAGCACCCGAGCATGCTCTTCGGCACTAAGCGTCACGCTCTCTCCGGTGGTCCCGCAAGGCGCTAACCCATTAATACCTTGGCTAATTTGCCACTCCACCAACTCCCGCAATGCTTTTTCATCAATATGTTCATCTTTAAACGGGGTAACGAGTGCCGTAATGGCTCCTTGAAATGTCATAGTTGTTTCACTCCTGCCGTGGGCGCCCCGATGGGGAACTTACCTTGTCATTTTTGTGCGTTTCCGCCAAGGGGTTCTTGGAAGCAGTATAACTCCTCGCCAAATTTTGAAGGTACCTAAGCTTTGTCGCCTCACGCCGTTCATAACGGATACGACTCTGAATGCTGCTTTTTACTTGGCTGATCGGGATTTCCTGCGCTTCTTCACGCACAAGGAGCCGGAACACATAGTATTTTTCATCGTCTCCTTTAACCATGCGAAGCGGGCTAAGCTTGCCGGAAGTCTTCATCTCAAAGGCTGCCTGTACCAGTTGAAGATCATGGTCGGTTTCAGCGTCTTGATAGATCCAGGGCGTTTTACCTCCACGTATGCGCGTGTAGTCATCCATAGACACTTTCTTGGCCAATTTCCCAAACCTACGTTCGTTCAAACGAGACGCCCGTTGTTGAACGCTTCGCGCATCCCGCTCAGACTCCGTCACGATCATGGCGAGACGCACACGTGCAGGCCGAATAAAATCTGTCGGGTGCTCTCCGTAATACCGTTCGATCTGAGCGTCCGTGATAGGTCGTCTATCCACTTCCCTCAAGACACGGCGCATGAGTGCATTCGCCAAAATACGGTCCACCTCTCGCTTCACGGGTAATTGATCTGCAATCCCGCGACGGCGTGCTTCTTCCGCAAGCATGTGCTCTTCAATCATCTCACATAAGAGTTGTGCCCGAGCTTGACGGCTAACATAGGCGGCTTTTTCAGAGTCGGGCATGTGAGACACCACTGCATCCACGTCCGATCTAGGTGTCAAAAAGCCAAGTGCTCGAGCAACCTTGTTACAGTTTGCACACGAAGGATCAACATGCTGTGCCTCCGCCGAATCTGATAACGCTATCAGCAAACCGCACACAAAAAACGCCAAGCAGACCTTCATGCCATAATCCTCCTAGGATACCGCGTTATTGACCAGGCAGGGTGGTCCCTGCGAGTCCAAACGCCAAAGGTGTGTGGAAATTCGATGTGGCGCCCGCCTCGCTGCATCTTCAACGCGCATTTGCAACTCACGGATCAATTCAGAAGGCGCACTCGCACAAGCAAGCAACGTATCCCGGTGGGGCACGCCAACCACACACTCTGCACCAAGTTCGTTCGACAGAACATTATACAAACTCGGAAGAAGGAGGCGTGTGGCATCTAACCCATCTCCACTATGTGCCATAATTAAAGGCCCATGCAGTGTATCTATCCGTGAAAATTTGGCATACGCCGAATTGAGCGCCAAATTGGCTATAGCGATCTCGTATGCTTCATCCTCCGTCACGTCCCATCGTTCCAGAGCATTTGTACTTAAATATTTCACTCGATTCGCGTAACGAAGAATCATCGTAACACACACATCACCACCAAGCTCGCGTCGATAGAGGCAACTTTGCTCATTGAGCGAAGCATCTAATTCTTGAAGGAAATCCCGTGACACCAATCGCGGAAAAATCTGTCCTTGTGCCTCCTGCCATGGCAGCGCTTCCTTTTCGCCTACATTCTCTCCTAATAGACTTACTATTTTCTGCACGGCCTTGCGTACTTCTGTCATCCCCGCTGAACGCGTTGCCTCTACAACCCGTTGTAGCCCCACCTCTACGCCGTTGCTCAACACAACATCACACTCAAACACATCCCCAATTGCAAGTGTCGGAAACGCCTGATTAAGTTGGCTGGAAAATTCCGCCAATACACGCGCAACGGCTCCTTTGCCAGCACCTTCCGCTTCCGCCAAAGCCAACTGCCGTGCAAATGCTTTTTGGACGTCTTGTGCTTGCAAAGACTGCTCGATGGCTGCAAATGGGTCAAACCATCCATGCTTTCCTAAATGCAATCGACACACACCTTTGCGTGAAACAATCCGCCCTACCGAAATGTGTTTGGCTAAAAGAAGCGCTAAAAGTGCCCCGGCTCCTTCGACGAACTCCCATTCTTGATGATCGGAAACGTCCTCCCGCTCCGCAAATGCTACCAATAGTTCACCAAGTGCACGCGCTCCTTGTTCACCATGCGCGAAGGCATCCAAAGAACACATCGCATACGTGGAAGTAAAACGCTCAGCTACCGGAAATACTGGCGCACAGCATTCGCGTAGATCGTTAAGCCATCCGCTCACACATCCTCCCCTATCGTATCCCCATTCAACTGCGCATCAAAAATCGTTGCCAGATGGCGCGCAAACACCTGTTCAACCTCCGACATAGCTACTGCATGCCCAAGTTCACGCTGTAGCGACGTCATTTCACAATTGGCAATACCGCAAGGTACGATGTGATTAAAATAGTCGAGGTCTGTAGTTACGTTCAAGGCCACGCCATGCATGGTTACCCAACGACTAATCCGAACTCCCACCGATCCCAGTTTTCGTTCACCTATCCAGGCCCCATTAAGGCCCTCTCGTCGTTGGGCTTGAAGCCCGTAACTGGCCGCCGTCCGCAACATGCTTTCTTCCAAGTCTCGAACATAGCGGCGAACGTCACATCGATCTGGCTTAAGGTCGACAATCGGATACGCCACAAGCTGGCCAGGACCATGGTACGTGACATCGCCTCCGCGACCCGTCTCAAATACCTCAATGCCCATGCCCAGCAAATCACCCATGCCGGTACGCACGTTGGTCTTTTTGCCTGCCCTGCCTAGCGTAATCACTGGGTCATGCTCGACCAATACCAGCGTATCACCTATCGTCCCCTCGATCCGCGCCTGATGAAGGCGCTCCTGAAGGGCTAACGCATCCGCGTAGGCCATGCGTCCAAGACGCGTGAGGGTTAACTCTCTCACTTGTTCATGATGTGAACGGCCTCACCCACCGCATGCTTGAATGCCTCCATCATGCCTTCGCCTAATGTAGGATGTGGATGTACTGTCAGAGCAACATCTTCGGCGTATGCACACATCTCGATACTTAAAGCCGCTTCACTGATCAAATCGCTGGCTTCGGGACCAACAATCCCCACACCCAACACTTCACCAGTGTCAGCATCCACCAAAACCTTGATAAACCCTTCGGTCTCACGCACCGCCATCGCGCGCCCCGACACTGAAAACGGAAACTTCCCGATTTTGACTTTGCGGTTTTGTGCTTTGGCTTCGGCTTCACTAAGCCCCACCGTGGCTACCTCAGGATCTGTAAAAATCGCGGCTGGCATGGCACGCCAATCACGAATGGTTTTCTTCCCTGCAATGACTTCCGCAACGATTTCACCTTCTTTGGAGGCCTTATGTGCCAGGTAAGGCGGCCCCGAAACATCTCCAATCGCAAACACACCCGCCACATTGGTTTCAAGACGCTGGTTGACTTGGATATGGCCTCGCGCATCGAGGTTGACGCCTACTTTATCCAAGCCTAGGCCTTCCGAGTTGGGGCGGAAACCCACAGCAACCAATACCTTGTCCCCTTCCAACGTTTTGGACTTGCCCTCATGTTCCACCGTCACCGTCGCTTTGCCTGCTTTGATCGTACACTCTTTGGCCTTGGCTCCGTAAAGCACTTCGCCGCCAGCTTTGAGAAAACGCCGTTCAACCACCTTAACCAGGTCGGCATCCACGCCAGGCAAAAGTTGTGTCATCATTTCGACCACCGTCACCTTGGCACCAAGCTTTTGGTACACCATGCCAAGCTCAAGCCCGATGATACCGCCACCAATGAGCACCATGGCTTTAGGCACTTCGGTTAAGCTCACAGCTTCTTCTGCCGTGATCACCGTTTTTCCATCCACCGCGAATCCAGGCAGTTTGATGGGAGTGGCTCCCGTGGCAAGGATGATGCCTTTTTTGGCTTCGTAGCTCGTCACCTTTCCGTCAGCATCACGGACATCTACGGTGTTTTTGCTGGTAAGGGTGGCCGTTCCCGACACGATATCTGCGCCATTGCCTTTGACGAGGCTCTGCACGCCGCCGGTAAGTTTTTTAACGATGCCATCTTTCCACGCTTGTACTTTCTTAACATCGACACTCAGCTCTTTGGCTACAATGCCAATCGCTTCTGCATGCTGAAGCTGTGAAACCAAACCAGCAGCAGAAATAAGGGCTTTGGAAGGAATGCATCCCCAGTTCAAACACACGCCACCCATCGTTCCTTTTTCGATGACCAATGTTTTTTGTTTGAGCTGGCCTAAGCGGATTGCTGCAACGTACCCGCCAGGGCCGCCTCCAATTACGATCGCATCGTAGCTTTTAGTTCCCATCGGCATGACTTCCTATGTTAGGTGTTTCTAAACGATTGCGGCTATGTGACGCACAGATAGCCACGGCAACCAATCCCACACATACCAGCACAACGCCCAAGATGGGCACCCAACGGGGTGTCGGTGCTGCCTCGTCGTGCACCTCTGGTAGTGTTTCAGGATTGTAGTTGGTGTCTTGCACGCTTCATACTCGCGGTGATGTCGTTGGCCTGGGGTTGTACTAGGACATGCGTCGCGGTTCAACGGCTATCGGCTCCCCCCGTGGATGCCCCTTTTAATACGGCCAGAAGCTCGCCATGTACCTTGCCATTGGACGCCAACGCACCATAGCCGTACAGAGTTTCTGTCCCGTCAAACGCCGTCAGGATACCCCCTGCCTCTCGCACAAGAACCGCAGGCGCACACAGATCCCACGGCTGAGTCCCAGGATCGACCACCGCATCCACACTTCCTAATAAAAGCGCTCGGTACCCCTCAAAGTCATGCAGCCCACGCTGACTATGCGTTTGGACGGCAAGCACATTAAGCCACCCGCCCTGGCCGGACTCTGCAAACTGCCCAAGCGTGCCATGCGCGACGGTGGCTTCCGCCGCGCTGGCAACACCTGAAACGCAAAGCGGTTTGCCATTCCCGTACGCCCCATGGCCTTTCACTGCAACAAACAATTGGTCTTGCGCAGGTTGATACGCAATGCCAAGCACCGCCTCGCCGGCGTATTCCATGCCAAGCAATATAGACCACGTAGGCAACCGCCGGACAAAAGCACGCGTCCCGTCGATGGGATCAACGACAAAACGCATCCCTGCTTCTTGGCCATGCACACCGCTTTCTTCACCAAGAAAGCCTGCCTCCGGATAATGCTTAGCAATGAAGCCGCTAAGCCGTGCCTCCACCGCATGGTCAGCTTCGGTGACTGGGCTTTTATCTGCTTTAAAGCGCAAGCCCTGACGGCTTGTCGCTCGGTATAGCTGAAGCGCGTCCTCACCTGCAGCCAACACCTCATGGATAAGCGAGTTCAGCGCACGTGTCCCACCGATGATATCCAGATCAAATGGCACGTGCCCTGACATCGAGAGAAAGCCTTTTTAGAGCGCTTGTCGCGAACGGCGACGGGTCATAAGCCACACAAGCCCCATGCCTGCAATAGCTAACTCCATTCCCATGGCCGAACTGGCTGCCGTCGTCACCGCGCAACCGCTTCCTGCGACCCCTGAAGAATGGCCCGAGCCCGAATCGGTTTTGACATCAGGCTGACTGCCCGCATCAAGACTTGCATCATCGTAGCTTGCATCATCATCGCCAGCATCGTGGTCGTCATGTGCCAATGCCGGGGCCGCAAAACAGAGCCCAATCACTGCACACAGCACCAACCAAGCCTTCCGCCAATCGTTCATGTTCCCTCCAAGCATACCTTCCTCCCGACATGCGTCATGTTGAGCCTCACCCAACAGACGGGTTTCTTTCTCCTCACGGCCACCTCTAACTAGGCGACGCCCGCCTTCATACCACCTCAGGTAGCCAAACGAAACCCTTGTTTTAAGATACCTCGAAATCGCTTAACACCCCGACCATTTAATGGTTTACGTCCCCTGACTATGCGCTTTGCTTCCCAGGTCCGATGGCTCTCTGCAGCAAAAGAGAGCGAAACACCACAAACCTTCGGAGCCATTGCTGCCATCAGCGCCTACATCGCCTGGGGCCTGTTGCCCCTCTATTGGAAGCTTTTTGATCGCGTCCCTGCGGCTCAAGTCCTCGACCACCGCATCCTATGGTCTGCGGCGCTGACGTGTGTCTGGCTCGCAGTAACTTCCAAACTCCCAGAGGTGCGAGCGGTGGCACGTGATCTGCGCCGCCTCGGCTTGGTCACACTCACGGCTCTTCTCTTAGCCTCCAACTGGTTCGTCTACATTTGGGCCATTCAAGTTGATCGGGTGTTAGAAACTAGCCTCGGTTACTTTATCACACCGTTAGCCAACGTCGCACTCGGCACCGTCTTCTTGCGCGAACGTCTCAGGCCATGGCAATGGGTCTCCGTGATCATTGCATGCATCGGAGTGCTCAACGAATGCGTGCATGTTAATACTATTCCATGGGTCGCATTGAGCCTTGCACTCACGTTTAGTGTTTACGGCCTTCTTAAAAAAATCTCACCCATTCCACCTGTTACTGCATTGGCAGTGGAAATGCTGCTTTTGGCGCCCTTTGCTGCCGTGCATGTCACGATTGCGCACGTAGAGGGCAACGGCGCATTTGGAACCACCTCTTATACCAACACGTTGCTTGCCTTCACGGGACTCGCGACCGCACTTCCGTTGATATGGTTTACATACGGGGCACGTCGCTTGCGCTTTAGCACCTTGGGACTGTTTCAATACCTTGCCCCAAGCTGTCAGTTTGTGCTGGCAATTTTAGTGTTCCGCGAGTCGCTCGGTCTCGTCCAACTTCTCACCTTTGCATCCATATGGATAGCGTTGCTCATCTACATCGTCGATACACGTCGACAGATGGCCCGCACATAACTTCTAACGATCACCCATATACCCGAGCGCTTTGAGTTTCGCAGCCGCATCCTCATCGTGTTCAATATTAATGGGCTTACGACGTACCGCTGCATGCCGCGCCATTTTACTCGCCTTGATGAGTGTCTTATCAACATCCTGCACCACCTGAGGCTGTTTGCTTGCTAGATCATCTTTTTCCTTCGGATCCATTCCAACTTCATAGAGTTCCGTAGCGTTAAGCCCACGTGGATTGCCTTCATTGGCCCGGATCAGTTTGTATGCACCGGAATCTTTGCGCTCACGCACGGCCTCTAGCACATTGCCTTCGTGGTTTTCTTCGGCATACACCAAATCCGTCCCCTCAAACACATCTCCGCCTTGCACGCCCTTAGGAACCTCAAGCCCAAGCTTTAAAAGCAACGTTGGCATGATATCGATGCTTTGCACCCAATGCGACACCACCTCAGAGCCGCGCTGATTGCGCGGCAGCTTGATCAAAAGCGGCACCCGCAACTGCTCGTCATACAACGTCGTGCCGTGCCAAAACCCCCCATGCTCGCCAAACTCTTCACCATGATCCGATGTGACAACAATCACCATGTCGTCATATAGCTTATCCGCCTTGAGGCGATGGATAAGCGCGCCAAACTGCGTATCCCAGTATCCAATTTCACCATCGTAAAGGTCGCGCAAACGCTGAGCTTCGTTTAGCTCAGGCTTGAGATGCGCCGCGCGCGCATACCCCGTGCCATTGTAAGGATGCTCAAAATACGGATCGTGAGGGTCCATGTACCCCACAAACATAAACCAAGGCTTCTGAGGCGCACGCGTTAGCCATTGAAACACGGTTTGGTTAACGGCGCGCGCATCCTGATACGCGGTACCTGGCTCAACTCGCCCTTGCTTGGCGCGCCAACTTTCAATCTTTTGTTTGAGAAATTGCACCAAAAGCAACTTGGCCGACACATCGTCTGCTCCCAACACAAAATTTGGCTCGAGGTAATGGTATTCATCAAACCCTTGCTGAAAATTAAAATAGGGTGCGACGTTGTAGTTCGTGACTACACCCAACGTCGAAAAACCACTGTGTTGGAGCACTTCCGGTAACGTCTGAAGCGCATCAGGCAAGGCATCGTTCTTAGCCATGACCCCATGGCTGGATGGCAACCGCCCAGTCAGAAGTGACGCAAAGCTAGGCCGTGTCCATGACGCATTCACAAAGGCTTGATCAAATCGCACCGCATCTTTGGCAAACGCATCTAAATGAGGCGTACGAACCTCGCCGTATCCGTAAAGCGGCAAATGGTCTGCTCTCAAGGTGTCCACCACGATGAAAAGCACATTGCTTTTTGTCGCACTCCCTTGACCAGACTGCCCCCCGTTCAACGTCCCCTTAACCGCACTCGAAGCAGAGTGCGCCTGCGTGACCCACAACCCAAGCACGCACCCCGCCATCACCACCGCCGAAAGCCAAAATGTTTGGATGGCAGGGCCAAACGCACGGCGCATTACGTTCCACAGGGTTAAAACTATATATGTTAGCACAATTGTGCCTAATACGCATCCCAGAGCCACCATCGCGCCTTTGGGGCCACGCCAGTGAAGCTGCTCGTGAAACACATCACGTCGTATACGAAACGCACCAAGCCCTAAACAAAGCACCCCAAAGACACTGCTAAACATCAGCGACGTGAGTCGCTCCGGGCTCAAAAGGCCTCTGGAACGCCACCGCTGCAAAACAACCACAACCACACTCCCTGCCCCACCAAGACACGCCCCCAGTACGCCATAAGCCACTGGACCATAAAAGAGCACGCGATGTTGCGCATGATCGCCCGACATGCTCACGACAAGAGCCTCCAGCACACCGATGAATATGCCTGCCCATGCCCCCGAAGCCACCGAACGCCTTAGAACCTCATGCCACGGTAACAAAGGCGTTCGCCCAGGCTCACGTGAACTCTCCACCACATCGGAATGCACCTCATCGGATTCATCCACGTGAATATCCGGACGGTACGTGGGCTTTCTCAACATAAACAAAACCCCGCCCGATGCGGAAACAAGCATCTCTGCAGCAAACCCCACGATAGGAATCAACACGGCCTCTGTCGCAGGTATGCCAAGTCGCGTGTAAAGCGCCACCGCAGCGGCTTCACGTAATCCAATGCCGTTGATAGACGCAGGAAGCAACGTCGCCAAGATTTGCAACGAAGAGCCAAAAAACACTTCTCCCACGCCAAGCTTCACATCCAGAGCGCGAGCTGCACACACAAAGACCAAGTTGTTAAAGGCATGTGTCCCAATGCCTAAAAGCGCCGCTTGAATCAAAAGGCGCATCTTGCCTTGGTACGCACACACCGCTTCCACCAAGCTTGCTACTTTTGCCTGAACACCGTGAGGGAGTTTACGTGCAAGCCACCGAAACACTTGGGGACGAGCAAGCAGTGTGATTCCCACCACCATGATGCCCGCAAACATCGCGTTAACCAGCAACACCCCTCGAATCCCAATAAACCGTACACCGTAAAGCGAGGCCAGCATCACGACGACGCCAAACGCAAGTTGGCCCAACACCATCTCGACACCGATCGTCGCCGTGGCACGAGCCGTCTTTCCGGTATGTTTTGCAATGTCGTAAATGCGCCAACCGCCATGGCCCGTAAACCCGCCAGGCGTAAAGGCGCCCCAAAACCGTGCAATCAAAAATGACGCACCTAAAAATCCCCACGACGCGTGAATGCCTTGTCCCTTTAACAGCCAGCCCCAGCGCACCACGCTGCAAACGACCGCACACAGCATCATCACCACGGCAAGCGCAAACCAGCCAAAAGAAAGCCCACCCAAGCGCTGCCACAATGCATCGGCCCCGTGTTGCTCGGTGACTTTGTGGAAAATCACCCAGAGCATGGCCACAGAAAACCCAACTTTAACGGCTAAGATTAGTTTTTTCTTGACGGTAAGTGCCATAAACAAGGTGCCTTGTATCGAGCGATCCGCGCGAGGTAAAGCCATCACGCTTACTTTTCCTTCAAATCGGCAAGCTAACCCACGAAAATTATTGGATATACGAAATCGCCCTGCGCGCGTTCAGGGCTTGCTTCTCGTTTCGAGAGCGGGAATACTTCCTCACCTCTCATGACCCACGATAAACTTTGTTGTGTATGCAATAAGCCCCTCAGTGACGACGACGCTCGCGAACTCGGCGGTCGCTTTTTTTGTGAGCGACACCATCAGAGCGCATTCCATAATATTGGCTCGCGTTGGAGTCGGACGGGGTTAATCGAGATTGGCTTTATTGCGTTATGCGCGGCTGCGCTGACGTGGTTTGGTGGCACCGAGCCCACCCGCTTGAGCTGGCCGCTCACCATGAGTGTGGCTGGTGTACTTACTCTATTGTGGATGCGGTACATCTATCGGCTCGATCGTGTGGAGCCTGAACCTCTTCCTCTTGTCTTTGGCGTGTTGATCCTCGGCGGTCTCATTGCCAAAGCCATAGGCGACCCCATCATTCATCAGTTGTTTCGTATTGATACATGGAGACACATCCCACCGTATGCACCTTGGGTTGCAACCGTTGGTGTCGTCGGCGTGGTACAACAGCTATGTAACTACCTTGCCATGCGCTACAGCGTGTATTTTACACGCGAGCTCGATGAACCTCTGGATGCCGTGGTGTATTCGGCTGCAGCCGGCTTAGGCATTGCAACCGTATCCAATGTCGAGTTTGCCCTTTCGGTCGATGCCATCGTGCCCTTTAACGCCGCGGTTGCCATGGCGTCCCATTCGTTAATCCATGTCGCAGCCGCCACGGTGCTGGGCTACGGCATGGCACGCGCGCGCTTTTGGACCAAACACCGAACCCTTTGGGCCTGCGGCTGCTTCCTACTTTCTGCACTCATTAATGGCGGCGGCAAACAACTCGCCATGCTGGCAGGTATTCATGGCGGCGACTATGAACCGTGGCTCACCCTCGCAGTGGCTGGCGGCGCAGCCGCATTGATTCTAGTGAGCATTGACATCATCACGGCACGCCTAAGTGTCGAAAGCTTTTCAGGGATTCGTCACGATGGTCGCCCTTACCCTAAAAGCAACTATGCAAGCTTTGTGTCACCTACGTTGGTGGACCCACAGATATGGGTCGTCGTAGTCATCCCTTTGCTCGCAACCGTGGGATTTCGTGACTATGTCGTCGCTCCTGAAAAAGACATCCGCGTGTTTGGAGGGAATGTCCAGCTACATTTGCCTTTTGGATGGACAGGAAAGCAACAAAACGACAGCTACAACGCCGAAGCGAGTTCCATGAGCGAATTCAGCCCTCAAATACGCATTCAAACACTGCCCGCAAGTGCGCCGGCCTCTGCCTCCTTGCTCTCAAGCGAACTTGAAGCAATCACTGAAGAACGGCAAGACGCCGATCCTAGCTTCCGCGTCATTCATCAAGAAACCAAACGCGCCTTTGGAGGACGCCCTTCTGTATGGGCTTATGTTGGCAGAGTCCAAGAGCCAGATCTTATGGGATTTGGAGGATCCACGGAACTGCCCATTGTAATTGCTGGCTATGAGATTTTGGTGCTTGATGCCCATGGAACGATTTACCACATTCACGCTGCGGCTCCAGCCGCAGATTTAGAAGCTTCTCATAGTGAGCTTTTAACCGTCCTTGACAGTATAGAATTTCACCAATGAAACGCTTCATCCAAACAACCTGGTGGCTGGCTGCTGTGCTTACGTTTACGCTAAGCGCGCCTTCTCTGCATGCACAAGATCCGAGCCGCACGATGTTAGAACGTGCGGCTCCTGCCGCGGTCCGGATTCGGGCGGTCCGCGGCGTACCGGCACCCGCCACAGGTATCGTCATTGATCGCCGTGGCTATGTGATCACCAACTTTCATGCAGTGGGATACATCGATGCGGCCAAAGGCGTACCAGGAACGTTGTTCAGTGCTTCCAACCGCTATGAACTTGAGCTTCCTGATCCTAGCTCCGATGAACCCTCGGTATGGGTGGCGCGTGTCGTACGCGGTGACATTCGTGCCGACCTCGCACTTTTGCGTTTAATGGCACCCATGGGCCCAGAACAAAACCGTGATCATTTTAGCAGCATCGCGCTTGGCTCTACCCAAAATGTGGGACGCAATTCCGTGTTATGGGCTCTTGGATACAAGGGAGCGTCGTCCAAGCCCGTTCTTACACACGTCACCGTGCGTGACATTCAACGCAGCCAACTCAGTCGCTTGTCCTGGATTTTTTTCAAACCTGGTGTGGACAAGGAGTTCACAGGCGGAGTGTTGCTCGATTCCATGGTCAACATGGTGGCCATACCTACCGCAACTCTCGACACCTCGAAAGGCTCCACCATCGAACGTGCCCGCCCTGTTGAACGAATCAGCACCGACTGGTTGGATGCCCTGCGTCGTGGTCACATCCACGACACACGCATCGATGGCTTTAAGCCGCTTGCAGACGGCGGCGAGCTTCACGATCTGGCAGAAGGTGATAGCCCTTCCCGAGAACAGAGTCACTTTTTTAAAGCTCCAAACCGTCGTCCAGTCGCTGTCACCGTCACCCCTCCACTTCCACTCACACTGCTCGGTACAGACGGCAAAGTTCTTAACAAAGGCAGTGGCACCCTCACCGTGCGTAGCCAAGATCCTCAACTTGCTGTCATTGAAGTCGACGTATCCCAGAGCCTCAAGCATGCGCTCGCTTACAGTGTGCGCACCGGTTCACCAGGAACCATTCCGAGCAAAGACGCCACAAAAACCACCATGGTCGCTGCAGGCAAAGGAATCGTAAGTGGCCGCATGGTACATGCGGTTACGGGCGAACCTCTTAAAGACGCCGTGGTGAGCATAGGCTATCCCGGCACAAACATGGAAAAGCTCATCGGGCGGTTTTTAAGAGGTGAAGTCAGCCGCAGTGAATTACAAACCCAGCTCCTTGGTCAAGCGCGCACCGATCGCAACGGACGGTTTCAAATCCGCAACCTTCCTCATGGAAAGGACCTTCCCATCGCGGGTTACAAGATGACCTTCCGCCCCGTCTACCTGAGTGCACAGATCAGCCCCACGGATCTCAAGCTGGATCTTGGCAACATTAAGATGACGTATTGGGAGCCCATTGCCTATTAGAACCCGCTTCAAAGGTATGCTATAGGCACCTTGACTCGCTATGGCCACTTCATCTGCCCGCCGCACGCTTATCGCATGCACTGATCTGTCGCGTAACTCGCTGCCAGCCCTTAAACAGGCTGCTTGGCTCGCTGCCACCCTGGACTATGCCGTCCAGCTTGTCTTTGTGGTGGATCCATTGTCCGTGTTGGACAAAGGAAAGCGCACTACCAATCAAGGAGAACAACTTCGCGAGTGGGCAAACACCCAGCTGAAATTATTGCAGGAAAAGATTTTTACAGGCATAACAGCAGAAGCTTCCCTCATCGAACTGAATGAACAAGCGTGGTGGAGCGAGCTGACCAAGCCTTTCGACAACCATGCAATCGCCCAAGCCATTTGTGAAAAGGCGAAGCACTCTCAAGCCGATGTCGTGGTACTAGGAACCCATGGTCATGCAGGACTGAGTGAGTTGGTACTCGGCACCGTCGCCACACGCGTCATGAAACTCGCCCACTGTGACGTACTGACTGTCAGGCCCACTGAATCGGAGCAAAGTGACGCGCCTCTTGACCTCGAACACTTACCCACATCTCCAGCGCCTAAAAAACTGCAACACATTTTGTGTCCAATAGACTTTTCGGAATGCTCACGGCTTGCGTTAGGCCGAGCCGTACACCTTGCCCAAGCCTCTAATGCCACTGTCCACATTATGCACAGTTATCGGGTGCCTTTTTGGATGGGTCCGGGCTCCAATGACATGGCACACCAACTTTCAGATCAAGTTAAACAGTCCATGGAAGAAGCGGCACAACATTACGCCAACAGTGGCATTTTGTTTCAATGCCATGTGGCGCTAGGCCGCCCACCCATGGCGATTCGAACACTTGCCCAAGAACTCAACATCGACGCCATTGTCATGGGGACGTTAGGACAAACGGCCCTCAACGAATTGCTTATCGGCAGTGTGACCGAACGCGCCGTACGGATGGCACCGTGCCCTGTCTTGGCGGTTCGCAATCGATGACCCGCTTGCACACCATCCTCGGAGTGCTGGGGCTACTCACGCTGCTCCATGGTGGCTGTAGCCGCAAACGTACACAAGACACAGTCGCCGAACCCGCACAGCCTGCTTCTGCCACGGCTCCTTTGAAAGCGAACGATCTCAAAAACGGCCTTCTCCTTAGCTATGCCCAATTCCGCATAGGCCCCAATGGCAACGTAACTTCGGAGCCAGGCCCTGCGCGCTTGGAGATTCTCCGAAAACAACAAGGCAAATGGCACGTGGACGTCATTGAAGATGCCGATAGCAATGTGTTTCACAAAGCCATGGTTTTCAGTTTACCAGGGCAGAAACCGGGCATTTTAACACTGGGCGGCACCAAAGCCATCGTCAAGCTATGGCATCACCATCCAAACGGCTATCAAGCCAATATCCTGTGGCAAGCCCAATTCGGCGGCAAATTCGATCGGATGAGAGATGCTGAAATCGCAGATATCTATGGCACTTCCATTCCTGCAATCGTTGTAGGCACCCATGATCAAGGCGTCGTTGCTGTCTTACAGCCTTCCAAAACAGGTCAGATCGAAGTGCACACCATCGACAAAGAGGCCAACACCTTCATCCATGAAATCGAAGTCGGAGACTTAGACAACGATGGCACCTTGGAAATCTACGCCACGCCAAGTGAGCCCAACAAGCTAGGCGGCGGAAGCCAACAAGGCAGTGTGGTGCGCTACGTCCCCAAACAGAAACAAGGGCGTCAACTTGTCGCCAATTTGGGAAATCGACACGCGAAAGAAATCTATGTCGGCGACGTTGACGGAGACCACCGCGATGAACTGTACGTCGCCGTAGAAGCCCTCACGAAACAAACCGATCAAGGCGTAACCATCGTGGAACCTGTCGAAATCCGCCGCTTTGATTACGGCACAGCTCCCACCTCTGGCAAAATCGTAGCGACGATACCCGATCGGCTTTGCCGGTTTCTTACCGTGGGCGACATCGACGGCGACGGACAGCGTGAAATGGTAGCCGCAGCCTACCGCAGTGGGTTATGGCTGCTACGGCCAAACAAGGATCCCAAGGCGCCCTGGAGCGTCGAAAATATCGAACACGAATCCTCTGGATTTGAACACGCTGCTATCTTTGCCGATCTCGATGAAAACGGCCGCTCTGAGCTCTACGTCGCGGCCGATGAACAAGGCGAGCTGCGTCAATATACATGGGAACATGGAAAGCGTCATCGCGAGACATTGCTTCGTCGGCCCAATCCCAAGGCACTGATCACCTGGAACATTGTTCCTTACCCTATCAGCCTCTTCGATTGATGCTTGAGGATGATGTTGGGCCTCGATAAAGGCAGATAAAGGTCGATCCCACTGATAGCGCGACTGCGGTCCTGGCATCGTTGGATCCCATGCCCGCGTCACGACTAAATTCACACTAATGTCAAAATTGACGTGACAAAATTGACATAGACGTCAATTTTGCTATATTAGCCACATGCAATTTCGGCCCCGATATCTTGCATCACCTATCCAGAAAGACTTGGAAAATCAAAAGATGGTGTTTCTGGGGGGGCCGCGACAAGTCGGAAAAACAACGCTCGCATTAAGCCTACTTGGCCCCGATGCCACGGAGACACATCCCGCCTATCTCAACTGGGATGCAATTTCCAACCGCAAGGCGATTCGCCAACAACATCTGCCGTCCCATCAGCCAACCGTCATCTACGATGAGATTCATAAATATGCCCGTTGGAGAAACCTGATCAAAGGCCTTTATGACACGCATAAATCCAAAGTACGCATCATTGTCACCGGTTCGGCGCGCTTGGATTACTACCGCAAGGGCGGCGATTCGCTACAGGGTCGCTATCACTATTTCCGACTCCATCCTCTTTCTATCGGCGAGGTGGGTGAAGGAGCCGTAGATAAGCTCATGCAACTCGGCGGTTTTCCAGAGCCATTCTTTTCAGGCAGTGAGCGTACGCTACGCAGATGGCAAAACGCCCGCATTGAGCGCGTTGTGTACGAAGACTTGCGTGATCTGGAAAAAGTACGTGAGCTTAGCCTCTTGGAGCATTTGGTTGATGCACTACCGAGCCGCGTCGGTTCGCCACTTTCGATACAGAGCTTGGCAGAAGACCTTTCGGTGGCGTTTCGTACAATTGATCGCTGGATTGAGATGCTTGAACGCTTGTACGTCTGTTTCCGTATCTCACCTTATGGTGCACCGAAAATACGCGCTGTTAAGAAAGAACGTAAGCTATACTTTTGGGATTGGTCCATGGTGCCTGACATGGGCGCTCGTTTTGAGAACATGATTGCCTCACATTTGCTGAAGTATTGCCATTTTATCGAAGACACCGAAGGTTATCGCATGGATTTGCGCTTCATTCGGGATCGGGACGGCCGCGAAGTCGATTTTGTCGTACTCAAAGAGGGAAAGCCTTTGTTTGCCGTGGAATGTAAATCAGGCGAGCGCTGCATCAGCTCGCATACCCGCTATTTTCGAGAACGAACATCGATACCCCAGTTTTTCCAAGTGCACCGCGCAACCCAGGACTTCGGCAATCAAGACACGGACACGCGCGTGTTGCCCATCGCAACTTTCTCAAGAGAATTGGGGCTGCCGTAAATGGTGGTCGTCCCACATTGTTCCTTTCCCTATCAGCCTCTTGGATTGATTCTTTCGGTAATTGTACTTTAGGTTAAAGAGGATGACTCTGGATCCTCTCGATTATTTAGAAAAGCGCCATGAAGACGAAGAGGCTACCGACGCCTCCTCAAGCCTGTTGGACCACCCTCGAATTGGAAAGGTCCAGACTCCTACGCATGGGCTTTCGGAATCCGAAGCGTGGCTTGAGCGATTGTATGCCTCTGAGCGCATGCCTCGCGACAAAAAGCCGTTTGTGCTGGACCCTTTGCGTTCTTACGGCGCATGGATGGCCTCCATCGACCAGCCGCCACTTTGTCTGCTCGATGGGATGAGCCAAACCGCCACCCTTCCCTTTGGGTTTGGCGATACCCGCTTGCTCCAAGCCTATCTCGATGGTGTGTTTGGCGATACGATTCTTAGTGCCGAGGACATCAGCGTCATGCCTCATCCTGCTGCGCGTTCATTTGCATCCACGCTGCAGTCCTTGCTCCCTGGATTTCGCACCGTGTGCTTTGTCAACAGTGGCGCTGAAGCCAACGAAAAAGCGCTTGGCCTATGCTGGGCACACCGCACACACCCTACGCAACGACGAGTACTTGCCTTTGAAGGTGCCTTTCACGGCCGGACGCTACTTGCACTGCATGCCACCGCCAATCCAAGCAAACGAGGCCCCTATGAACTGGCTGGATACGAAGCACAGTTTGCTCCCTTCCCTGTATGTAATCCACATCACGCATCGACGATTCGTGCATCAGCCTCGTGGCTGGCTGACCTTTATCACCATGGCGTAGCGCACCTCGCTCACGCAGTGGATCGTAGTAAAGACACTCAGCTTGCCACTGATATAGATGCCCTGCAAACACTCGAAACACTCCTTAAAGCTGGCGAATGCTTTGCATGCATCCTTGAACCCATGCAAAGCGAGGGCGGAGACCGCTATGCCAGCACGCGCTTCTTTCAAGCAGTGCGCGTGCTCACCCGAAAGTACCACGTGCCGCTTATCATGGACGAAGTTCAAACCGGGTTTGGCCTCGGCGGAAGCTTCTGTTGGCATCAACAGTTCACCTTCATGCAATACGATGGGACGCCGGATTTGCCCGACTGCGTCACCTTTGCCAAGCGTGCCCAAGTCGGCGTGGTCTTAGCCCATGTTGAAGATTCGGAACCCAGCACAAGCCATGGAGCCTCGTTGGTCCGCGGTCGTCTGCATGCCGAACTCCTGGCCAAAGACACCTATGTAAAACCACTTCAAGCACACGTAAGTGCACGCCTTGAGACTTTGCACACTCAATTCCCCTCGCTCATGCTCCATCCGCGAGTCACAGGCTATGCCCTTGCGTTTGATTTGCCCACACCGAAACACCTGGAGCAATACCTCGCACAACGCATGTCCCATGGCGTTATGGTATTTGGTGCGGGCGACCGCACTGTCCGCTATCGCTTATCCACTGCCTTCGCGGATACGGAACTCAACACCCTGTTTAATGCCATCGAAGCCAGCTTACGTTTGCTGGACCACTCTTCTGGCAACCCCGCCGCTCTTGCCACACATCTGAAACACCACTCGCTTCGCACTCACACGCCAAGCGCTCAGCCGGTGACTATACGTCTTGCAGAATCTACCGAAGCCGACACGCTGCTTGATGCGATCATGAATCTTGAAGCGCGTATGTACGAACCTGCACGACGTGATTCTCGCGCGATGCTCGCGCACGCGTTTGAACACCCCGACGGCGTTGTCGTCGTGGCAGAACAACACGCCCCATCAGGACGTACTCTCGTGGGGGTGTGTCTTGGTGTGCCTCTCGAAGTGGTAGCTCATATCGACGGGCCCAACCACGACCCGATGCTGGGCCAACACAACACGCTGTACATACAGACGCTAGCAGTCGATCCCCGTTACCATGGCCGTGGTCTTGGTCGTGAATTGAAGTTATGCATTTTACACCAAAGCAAAGCCCTTGTCACTGCGGCAGGCGTCCCGCGCTATTTGTTTCAAACGGGACGAAACCGTATTGGGCACACCCAAGCCGTCTCTCAGTTGAACCAAAGCCTTGGAGCGTATGAAGTTCAGCGATTCCAGGGTCAATATGGCGATCCGGATGCGCAAGCCTCCTACTACCGCATTCATCTTCGGGGGTTTGGACTATCCCCCTCCAGCTCCCCGACTTCAGACCAAGCGCGTGATCTGTGTAGCGGAATTTCACGACCCTTGCTCACACCACCCGCCACACTCTCTCAGGCGTTGCGCAACGGAAGTCTTTGTCATCCCGCCCTTAACAAACTCACGCTCAGTAACTACGTCACTCCTGCCGTGATTCGTGCAGTGGAATGGGTAAGCGCGTTATGCCCTGAACTGCCTCATCTATTCTTAACCTCATCACGCGATGAATGCGTTGATAAAACCTTGCGATGCATGCGTTTTCACCGACCCAAAGCACACATCGCATTAGGATTGCAAGGAGGGTATGTGGGGCATACCACCGCAGCAGCCCGCTCGTTAAGCGATGCTGCCGTGCATCGCGGCGGCCCCGCATATTTTGAGGCATGGCCCCTGCTTCCTCATCCACAAACCTCCGGCATTGAACACACCTTGGCGCATCTCGAAGCCTGCGTCGCACATGCAGGCGGCGGCCAGCATGTCTTTGGTCTTTTTCTTGAAGCTGTTCAAGAACGTACGGGCCGAGTGATGGATGATTCCACCTGGCAAGCGCTCCATCAGCACTGCCAACGTCTGAATGTGCCCCTGGTGCTTGTCGAAACGGCATCTTCTCTTTACCGTTCAGGGCGTGGACCCTTTTACAGCAGCACATGGTCGCTGAAACCGGATGCCATGCTATGGTGGGCCGGAGGCCAACTTGGGTTTATCCATCTGGCTCCCCGCTACCGTATTTCAACACCTCTGACCATGATATCCACCTGGGATGGCGATGAACTGAGTCTCATTCGCGTGCATCATCAGTTACGCACTTTACGTCACATGGATACAACAACCCGCATCGCAACAATGGACGAACTACTCAAAAACACGCTATCATCACCTTTTAAACTCCGAGGCACTGGCATGTATCGCATGATCGAAGCCACCAATGAAGCCAACGCGTTGTGTGAGTACTTACAGGCCCAAGGCTGGCAAGCACGATGCTTTGCCAACCAATACGTTCCCGTTGCTCCCTCGATGGATATTTCCGAAGCCACCCTTTTGGCTTTGGAAAAAACTCTGAGTCACTATTCACCATGCGAGTCTTAGAACTTCCCGTTAACGCTTCTCCCCGACAAAGGGGACAGATCCACGGCGAAACGTTTCGTCCGCTCATCCGCGAAATTGCTGACATTCGCACTGAACTGGCTTTAACACTGGGTCGCTTTGAGACTCCCGACGGGCTCGACCTTGTGGCCGCACGGCACATACCTCTCATGCAAACCTTGCTGCCCGAGCTTCTCGATGAAATGACAGGCATCGCTGAAGGCTCCGGACTTTCCATCGAACAGGTCATTGTCTTGAATCACTACACAGACCTTCGCGATTTGGATCCTCAGCAACTTGATGCACACCTAAGTTCCGAATCGTTGCCTCCCGAACACACCCATAAAATCAATTTCTCCGCTATTCCTACCGAAGAGGATTGCACCGCCCTGTATGCACAATCCAATGAAGGCGTGTTTCTTGGACAAACGTGGGACATGCATGGCTCTGCAGCGCCTTATGTCTTGATGCTACATATCCCCGCACACGACGAAGCTCCAGAAGCATGGTGCTTATCAATCACAGGGTGCCTGGGCCTTGCTGGCATGAATGCCAAGGGCATCGGCATTACCATCAACAATCTACGTAGTACGGATGCACGTATTGGCCTGATATGGCCCGCACTGGTGCGCGCCGTTCTTGAAAAGCCTTCGGTCATCGAAGCGCGCGATGTGATTTTAGATAACCCTGTAGGTTCGGGGCATCATTATTTAATAGCTTCCGAGCAGTTTTGTTACGCGATTGAAACCTCTGGCACACTCAAACGCATTGTGTTCAGCGGAGAAGCAGAACATTACGTGCACACCAACCATTGCCTGGATGCCGAAGTGGCCCAACACACCACTCAAGCCTTTGAAAGCACTTCTCACGAGCGTTACGATTTATTGGTTCGACACCTCATGCACGCTCCCATCCGCAATTTCAAAGACATGTGGGCGCATCTTGGTTCACACAGCAGCTACCCTCGCAGCATTTGTAGCCATCTCGCTTCCGTCGACCGCCCTCATGCCTCCCGAACCTGCGGCGGCATCGCTATGGACTTAAGCGCCAAGTACATCCACGCAGCAAGTGGATGCATTCACCGTGCCTGGCCCCATTCATTTGAATTCATTGCGGAATAACCACGTGACTTCCTATCCTTTTTTTATGACTTGGGCCTCTCAAGGCAACGCCGAACCGGTAGAGCTTACGGGAGGAAGCGGTGTTTGGTTTTTTAGCACTGGCAACGAACGTTGGTTCGACATGGGCTCATTGAGCTACCAAGCTTCACTGGGACACGGGCATCAAGGGATGATCAACGCCATCAGCAGCCAGGCTCAACGGCTGTGTTTGAGCATGCCAAATGCAGTGTATCCAGAGAAAGTCGCGCTGGCCCAAACACTTCTTAATCTTGCGCCTCAAGGGTTCAGCAAAGTGTTCTTCACCCTTGGTGGGGCCGAGGCCAATGAAAACGCCCTGAAAATCGTCAAACTGGCATCGGGGCGCTCGAAAGTGATCAGCCGCTACCGCTCCTACCATGGCGCCACCATGGGTGCACTGGAGTTGTCTGGCGATTATCGCAGACCTCCTTTGGGAAGCAATGTCGTCGGCGTAGTTCATGTGCTTGACACAGAATGCGCTCTTTGCCCAGGAAACACGCGGTCCGCTCAATGCACTCACCCACCCCTGAGCCACATCCCCAGAGTCATGGAGCTCGAAGGCGGCCATACCATTGCCGCGGTTTTCTTAGAAACTGTCGCTGGCGCCAATGGGGTAATCATTCCACCCGCTGGCTATCTTAGCACCGTACGCGAGGCCTGTGATCGACACGGCGCGTTCTTGGTGTGCGACGAAGTTCTCACAGGGTTTGGTCGGACTGGACGCACCTTTGCCTTTGAGCATTTTGACGGCGTTTCACCCGACATCATCGTGCTCGGCAAAGCCATCACCGCAGGCTATGCACCCCTCGGAGCGGTGTTGGTGCACGATCGCATCGCGCAACATTTCGAAAACGAAACCTTGTATTGCGGATTAACCCAGTATGCCCATCCCCTCGGCATCGCCGCGGCCCTTAAAGCCATCGAGTGTTTCCAGAACGACGGTATCAACGATCATGTGCGTGCACTTGAACCCGTGTTCAAACAGGCCTTGGATGGATTTGTTGCCAACTATCCCAACCAAGTAAAACGCACACGCGTCATTGGCCTTTTGGCAGCGCTGGATCTCGCTGCTTCCCCAGCGCAGCTCAAGCAACTACGCGTAGCCTTTAAACACCACCGCATCCACGTGCATCTACGTACCGACCCTGGTACGTTGATTCTTGCACCACCCTTGTGCATCAGCCAACCCGAGCTTGATCAAGGCCTTGACCTTATCGAAGCCGCATTCCGAGAAACATTTCAGTAATGGGCAGACATGGCAACAAAGTAAGAACTTCTCCTAAGGAAGCCTTGGAAGGGCTCACAGACGGCGCACGCATCATGGTGGGTGGCTTTGGCCTGTGCGGTAATGCCGAAGCATTAATTGCCGAAGTGGCTCAGCTCGGCATCCGCGACTTAACCCTCATCAGCAACAACGCAGGCAACCTGGGCATGGGACTGACAAGCTGGCTTCGCGCCGGCATCGTCAGCAACATCATCTGCACCTATGTGGGCACCAATGACGACTTGCATCGTGCCATGGCCGATGGAAGCGTCCGCGTAGACATTGTACCCCAAGGCACCTTTGTGGAACGTATGCGTGCGGCAGGCGCAGGCATACCTGCGTTTTACACACCGACTGGCGTAGGCACCGTGGTTGCCGAATCCAAAGAAGTTCGCACCTTTAACGGACGCGACTATCTTCTAGAACATGCACTTTCTGCAGACTTCGCGCTTATCCGCGCGCACCAATGCGACAGTTTTGGCAACGTACGCTTCCGACGCACTGCTCGGAATTTTGCCCCTGCCATGGCCACCGCAGCCACGACAACGATTGTTGAAACAGATCATCTACTCCCTTTAGGCGGGATCGATCCCGACGATGTGCATTTACCAGGCATCTTCGTCCATCGCATTGTAGAAGTCGGCACACACCAAGATCCCTTTGAGTATAAAATAAACAGAAAGCCCTAATTATGCCGTTCGACAAAGTACAAATGGCCCAACGTGCCGCCAAGGAAATCCTCCCTGGCAGCATCGTCAATCTGGGCATTGGGTTGCCTACGTTGGTCGCCGACTACATCCCCAACGATGCCAATGTATGGCTTCATACCGAAAACGGCATCCTCGGCATGGGCCCCTTCCCCCTCGAAGGCGAAGAAGATCCCCACATCATCAATGCCGGCAAACAAACAGTGACCATTGTCCGAGGAGGCTCGTGTTTTGACTCTGCCACCTCATTTGCAATGATCCGCGGTGGCCATATCGACTTTGCCATCCTTGGAGGCATGCAAGTCGCCGAAAACGGCGACCTTGCCAACTGGTCTATCCCCGAAGGGAAAGTTATCGGCATTGGTGGCGCAATGGACTTAGCAAGCGGAGTCCGTCGCATTCTGGTCATGATGTCACACCAAACGAAAAACAACGAAGCCAAGCTGCTCAAGCAATGCACTTATCCGCTTACAGCACGAGGCGTCGTCAATCGTGTGATCACCGAACTTGCAGTTCTGGATATCACTGCGCAAGGGTTCGTCCTTGTCGAATGCGCACCGGATGTCAGCCCCCAAGATGTCCAGGATGCCACTGGAGCGAATGTTCTTATCCCTGACAGCCTCCGCCCTGTGGTCTAAGTTCAGCTCACTTATCCTGCTGTGCCTTTTTATTCGCATCAATTTCTGCAAGCACTTGCTGAATAGCACTGGCGGTCACCTTCTCAGTGCTCGGCTCTTGATCCAGCATATCCGAGAGCACCTCTTGCCGCGCAGGCGCAATGGAACGTACGGATGGATCACCTTCCACAACGTCGATAACCATCTGGCCTAAAATAACCATATCGCCAGGTTTGATAGCCACCACACCTTGGATACGCTTGCCATTAACCGCAGTGCCGTTCCGGCTGCCAAGGTCTTCAATCTGCAAGCCATCGTCCGTCAACCGCAGCGCGGCATGAAGACGAGATACTGAGTTATGCTTGACCACAATCCCACATGCGTCGCTTCGACCCACAAGCGTTTCCCCTGGCGGAACTAAATAACTTAAGTCCTGCACGATAACGCGGTAGCCAGGCATGTAACTGCTCTAGGCTACACGAAAAATTCAATTCAATCAAAAGATCTCTGTATCGACAGATAAGCCCACATGATGACACTATGTAGGCAGTGAAAACGGCCTATTTCATCACCATGGCCTGCACGTTTGGCATACTTCAGTGTACACACCCTACACCGACTGCGCCGCCAGGCCCCTGTGCACGAACCTCCATTGCAGGACAACGGTTGCCCCACGTGTTACCCGAGCAGCTCAATGCACAGTATTGGATAGCCCGCTCAACCGATGTGGACCGTGTGTGGCTGGATCAAACGGCCATACAACACTGGAACCGGTATTTAGCCAGCCCTCAAAGTGGTGTGCCTTTGTTTGATCTTCAGAACATTGATCCAACTGTTATAAAAATCGCCGTTCAACGGCGACTTAACTATCTCGAAAAACAACTTCTCAGCAAGCAATACATATTTCCGCTTCCTCTTCGTGAAATGCCAGCTCTTTCTTTGCCAGATGATTGGCTCACACAAATTTCGCCCACATTCTTCACAAGCACAGGACTTGTCACGCTCCATTGCTTCCCGATCCAGCATCGCATCCTTAAAACGAAAGATCCTCAACAATTGAATCGCAACCTCTGTAGCACAGCCGGGCCAGGCGAAACACTTCAAGTACTTGGAAAGTGGCCCAACGGCATGCTCCTTGCTCGTACGTATTACGTACTCGGTTGGATTTCACCCCATGCACCCATGATCCCTGCAGATCCAAGCCTTGTGCAAGACATCGCTTCAAGGCCTACGCTATCACTTAGTCGGCGCCGTTGGTTAACGCGTGCCTTCGAACTTATGAACCACCCCTACGGTTGGGGCGGGGAGCATGGTGGCCTGGATTGCTCAAGCTTCGTGATGGAAGTGTTCAAGCCCTATGGATTGCTTTTGCCACGGCACAGTGGGCATCAAGCACGGGCCTTACCCTATAGTGTTGACGTACCCCATACCGCCACTGACAGTGAGCGCTTGGCTTTAATCGATCACGCACATCATCAAGGCATTGTACTCTTGCACATGCCTGGACATGTTGCGCTTTATCTAGGACGCGATCATCGCAACATCCCCATGGTGATCCATGCGTTTACTGAGTACACACAAGCCTGTGACTCTCCGTCTCACGGAGTGACGCGGATGCGCGTTCATCGTGTGACCGTCAGCACGCTATCGCTAGGGGAAGGCACTGCGACCGGCTCTCTTTTGCGCCGCATCGACCGCATCTCCAGGATCTAACCCGCTCGCTACAAAAACCGTTCACTCAAGATCAAGGTAGACGGTATGCTCAGCAGCGGTTCGGAGCACTTCGACCACCTTCTCATCCAAAGGGCTTTCAAACTCAATGGCCATCACATGGCGCCACATGGGATCTTCTGCCGTGGCCGACTCATCCACCCGCACCACTTTGCCTACGACACCCGCATATTGAGGGCCATCCGGCATGATCCGAAAGGTCATCACCAAGCGCTCTCCGACCTCGAAACGGCTTGGGCTTCCCAGCAAAACTCCACGCGAACTCGCATTCCGACTCATTGCAATGCGATCTTTGCGATTTCTCGAATCCATGGCGATGGGGAAATACGCCCGATGCCGATCGGTTTTACGACGGTCTTGCACATCGCCAATGTAGCCCAACGCTGTTTGCTTCGCAAACAGGAATCTTCCCTGTTCGCATGGAAAAAGAAACCCGTGTCGGCTAAGACTCTTGTCATGAAGCTCCGTTCTTCTACCCCTACACAATGGACAAGCACCGTGCTCGCTAACTTCGACGCTTTTCTCTTGGATCACGCCTCTGCAGAACGCAAAGCTTCAGCCACCGCTCTATCCCTACTCGCTCATTATCCCGACCGCTCTGAACTGGTTGAGGCCATGACCGATCTTGCTCAAGAAGAGCTAAGCCATTTTGCTCAAGTCTGCAGAATCCTAGCCAAACGCAAGCTCATTTTACGTCACGACGAAAAAGACCGTTATGTTCGATCGCTGCGCAGTCTCGCCCGCTCAAGCCATGAAGAGTACCTGATGGATCGACTCCTTATTGCAGGCATCATCGAGGCACGCGGATGCGAACGGTTTGGGTTAATTGGCCAGGCCCTCCCTTTAGGTGAGCTTAAAGACTTCTATCTTGAAATCACCCGCTCCGAAGCTCGCCATGCAGGACTCTTTGTGCGCCTGGCCAAACGCTACTTTTCCGCAAGCCAAGTGGAACAAAGGCAAGACGAGCTCCTGGAGGCTGAGAGCGCTCTCATGCTTCAGTCTCCTATCCGGGCCACGCTTCATTAAAGCGCGATGGACAAAGCCACACGGAAATACCTCGCGCATTACGCCGAACCGAGCATCCAGTGGGCAAGCACACTCAAAGGCAACTACCAGCACGTGTTGGTAATTCCTTGTTTTGCCGAAGGCGAAACGCTCATGACGCTGCTTGAGTCGTTAATAGCCACCCAAGCACACCAGGTGCTTGTGATCTGCGTTCTTGACGCACCTAGGGATGCATCCTCTGTTCACCAGCGTAAAAACCACACCACAGTCGATGCCTTGCATGCCGCCTACCGCGCTCGAAGCACATTGGGAAAGCCGCCTCATTGGACAGAATTTGAGCTTCCCACAGGCTCACTTTTGCTCCTGGAACACTGGCAACCTCCTTGGAGCCTGCCTCCCAAAGCAGGCGTGGGCCTGGCCCGCAAACTTGGCTGCGACCTTGCCGTGGCCTTGAACGTTCAAGGAACCCTTCACGCCTCGTGGATTCACTGCACCGACGCAGACGCTCAGCTGCCCACGGACTACTTCTCACGGCTCAAAAAGATGCCTTCTGATATTGCAGCGGTGTGTTACCCTTTTACACACGACAGCGAAGCCGCGCTTCGGTATGAAGCCAGCCTTCGGTACTTTGTGCTGGGCCTTGCCCATGCAGGCTCGCCCTATGCGCACCATACCGTGGGCAGCACCTTTGCATTATCGATGGCCCATTACACACAAGTTCGTGGTTTTCCAAAGCGACAAGCCGCAGAGGATTATTATCTCCTTAATAAGCTCGCCAAAGTAGGACGTATTCTGCGCTTAAAGGGCGCTCCTTTGATCCTGAGCGGACGCGCTTCAGACCGTGTGCCTTTTGGGACTGGCCCTGCCGTTCGACGCCTAGAAAATCGCCCGAACGAGCCCAACGTCTACCACCCTACCATTTTCGACAAGCTCCGCGAGCATTTGGCCCGCCTGGGCTCCCATCCTAAAGCACACATTCACTTTGATGCATTTCAAACACTCAAATGGATCCATGCGCTACGCGATTCCATGCATCCCTCTATCGGATTTCGCCAAGCATGTTCCGAAGCACATTTTGTTCATACCAATTCCATGGCAGACACGTGTGATGTGCAACAGCTTTGTCATGCATTGCAGGAACAGGAAAACCAGCTTAGCCCTCTAACAGGATTATCCCATGGACCTACGTGACGTCAGCCGTGCACTCTCTCGGCAGGTCAATCGCCTCTCGTTCGACACCCAAGCCGTCGACTGCGTCTATAACCCATTGGACTACGCCATAGCACCTCATACACAGTATCTTGAAAGGTATGGCACGGGACCAAAAAAAGTACTTCTGATAGGCATGAATCCAGGTCCATGGGGCATGGTGCAAACGGGAATACCTTTTGGAGATGTGTCCATGGTCAAGGAATGGCTCGGGATCGAAGCCCCTGTGCGCACTCCCAAGCACATGCATCCTAAGCGGCCGGTGATGGGTTTTGCCTGCACGCGCTCCGAAGTCAGTGGCCATCGTCTATGGAGTTGGGCCAAAACACGCTTTGGCACGCCTCAGCACTTCTTCAGCCAGTTCTTTGTTCACAACTATTGCCCCCTGGCATTCATGGAAGTCTCAGGAAAGAATTTAACACCCGACAAACTCAGCCCCGCCAGCACACAAACCCTGTTTAAGTGTTGCGATCAGGCACTGTTAGACGTTGTTCACTTATTGAAACCAGAACATGTCATCGGGGTGGGCGCCTTCGCAGAAAAACGTGCACGCCTGGCACTCAAGGGCATCCCCCTACGCATCGGACGTATCTTGCATCCCAGCCCCGCCAGCCCCCTGGCCAACGCGAACTGGGCCGAAACCGTGGATCACCAACTAGCCAACCAGCTTGGATAGACGCTCAAGCGCCCGTTCAAGGACGTCCATCGAAGGACCAAACGAAAAACGCGCATGGTGACGAAACCGTGATGGCCTTCCCATGCGCTTGCGACCGGGATCCACATCGAAAAATTCGCCAGGCACAACAATCACTTTTTCGTCCAATGCCTTTTGAAAAAACATCTGACCATCACGCATCGACTCTGGAAGCTGCGACAAGTCTCCCCACACGTAAAATGTCCCCTGCGGCTCAAGATCGGGCTGTATTCCCAAAGCACGCAAGCCATCGATCATGCGATTGCGCTTAGGCAAAAATGCACTGCGAATCGCTTGCGTTTCAAGAAGCGCATGCCGAGTGTTTACCAACTCAAGCGCAGCCCGTTGCATGGGTCTTGAACCGCCTCCATCCAGGAACGAGCCAGCACTGATGCAGCCTTCGATGATCTCTTGTGGCCCAAGTATCCACGTGACTCGCCAGCCTGGATAACGCCAGTTCTTGGTCAAGCCATCCAGAATCACCACCGGATCCCGCTCGACATCGTTTACATGCTCTGCAGCGCTGACAGTTTCCTTGCCTTTAACCCAGATATAATGTGAGTAAAACTCATCGAGAATTAAGGTGCAGTTAAGTTCCCGCGAGGTGTTGACCCATGCAGCCAGTTCTTCGCCATACACCACCTTGCCTGTGGGATTGCATGGATTACTCATCAAGAGCGCACCTAAGCCCCTGCCTTGAATCTCATGTGCCAGATCCTCTGCGCTAAATTCATACGCACGTTCAGGTTCGAGCAAAATGGGAATGGGGTTAAACCGACGGAAGATATCCAACACTTCGGCATACGCAGTGTAGTCCGGCAAAAAATGCCCAAGATGCACCGGCGCTATCGATGCCGCCACACGCATCAATCCCACCCGGCCACCCCCACATATCGCAACATTCTCTGCCGAATACTGGGAAGCTTTTCCTTTACGATAAAGCGCGTTGTACATCGAAGCCACAGCTTCACGCAGCTCCCATAGCCCACCCACAGGGGCATAGTCCTGATCCAGCCCGATTGGGATGTTTTGCACCCGTTCGGGCGCTCCAGGAAGTGGCCCCGTCTCTGGCTGGCCTTGCCCCAGATTGCACCACTCCGAGCTCTCGGGGGTAAAACCACGGCGTTCGGCTTCGGCGGTCACGTAAATCACCCCCGTGCGGGGTACTCTCCGAAACGCGGTAGGCGGCTGGCTCGTTCTGTCTTGTTTCCCCATGTGGCTCCTTGTGCCACTCCAATCCTGTAGGGTCCAGATTGAATCGCATTTTTGAGGTAGACTGAACAAATGTTCAGTTATATGCTCTCAAACCCATGCTCAGGCCTATTAATAACCCACCCAATCCTTTTCACCATACGGACATCGACTGGGAAGGTGAACCTCCCTCCGTCAAACTCCAAGTCTACGAAGAACACGCCCGTGACATTCTTTCCTCCAACGACAGTCCAGACATTGGCTTTCGTTGGTCGCTCAACCCCTACCGTGGCTGCTATCACGGCTGCAGCTACTGCTATGCACGGCCTTACCATCATTACTTGGACTGGGGAGCTGGCACAGACTTCGAACGCAAGATTGTCGTCAAGCTCAATGCCCCAGAGCTCCTCCGCCATTACTTCGCTAAGCCCTCGTGGCAAGGTGAACGCATCGTGTTTTCCGGCGTCACCGACTGCTACCAGCCGCTAGAAGCTTCTTACCAACTCACCCGTCGATGTCTTGAAGTCTGTTTGGAATACAAAAACCCGATAGGCATCATTACCAAAGGCGCCAGTGTCATTGTCCGTGACACAGACGTGCTCGCTGATCTTACACGGCGCACCGAAGCCACTGTGTTTCTAAGCATTCCATTTTCCGACGACACGACTGCTCGCATCTTCGAGCCGTTTGCCAGTCTCTCAAGCAAACGGTTTCGCACCCTTGAACGGCTCTCTCTCGAAGGCATCCGCACAGGTGTCGCTGTGGCCCCAGTGATCCCAGGCATCAACGACGCCATGATCCCAAGTGTTCTCCAAAAAGCGAAAGACGCAGGGGCAACCTATGCCTTCATGACCTTACTTCGTTTGCCAGGACCGGTCCGCGAGGTGTTTTTAAACCGCCTCGATGCAGAACTCCCCTTACGCAGCGAAAAAGTCCGGCATGCGTTGACCGAAGTACGCCAAGGCAAACTCAACGATTCGCGTTTTGGCTCGCGCATGCAAGGTCAAGGGAATCGCTGGGACGCTATCTCCGATTTATTTCAAAACCAATGCCAGCGCCTTGGTCTCAATGGCAAGTTCACCAAAAGCGCCGAGCCTCCAAGCACGTTTAAACGCCCTAAACGACAACTCAGCTTGTTATAAGCGCCTGCTCCCTGCCACGCGTTACCGAAACATGTTGAGAGACCATGAAAAGATACTCCTTGTTGCGAAGATGGCTGACGTTGCCTACCTTTTCGCCCTTGGGATTGTACACCCCAATCTGCGCCCCCACATAACGTTTAAAATCCACCTCTAGCACACGTACATGACCATAATTCCCAAGTAAACTCTCAATGTCTTCTCGAGTGAGATAGCCTTCATTGTTGAACGAAACAATCAAGTGCTTTGCACGCAGTGCACGTATTACCTCTGCAAACGCGTCACGTAGCTTGCGCTTGGAGTTAAAGCGGCTTTTATACGTACGGCAATCCACACGTTTGCATGCCTTGCCATACACCTCTGGCTTATCCCATCGCACCAAACTCTCCCACACGTGGTAATTACCCAGATAGCTGTGCTGATTGTAGGGCGGATCCAGATAGACCACATCCACTTGTTGATCGTTGAGTTTATGAGCCGCATCGAGCACATCAAGCCCCCATGCTTCGCCCGGCCCGGAAACCACTTCAGGCATTCGCAACTCAAGATCATTGAGTGCACGCGGTGCCCAACTCTTGAGATATGCCATCTGTACCCCCGTCGTGGAATCCACACGATCGGCAGCCTCCATCAACGACACCAACACCACAGCTTCCACATGAGGCTCTAGCCCCTTGGCAAAAATAGCATCCCGTATCGCATCCACGCGTGCGCCATTTTTGGGATGGAAAAACCGCGATTGGATACAAAAAGTTTCAGTAAAATAGCCCTCTTTGGGCCTTAGTGCCTGAAACTCTTTAATCAACCGCACCGCGTCACGCTCTACCTTGTCACGATCAGCCGCCACGTAACAGCGCGCTAAGGTATGCGCATACGCATTGTGATCATTGGCAATCACCTCATAGCCGGCACGCTTCAGCGCATGCCCCACCCGTGCCGTCCCAGAAAACAAGTCGGCCACGCGCCTTACGCTCGGAAAGCTTTGAACCGCCCGCAGGATCTGTGTAACCAATAGCCTTTTGGATCCAATATACTTGATCACAGCGGAACAACCGTTGTCTGTGTCTATTTTTAATGCATGGTATTGTCAATTGAGCTCATGATAACCTCACTTTCCCATCGTGTCCTTGAGACATCCCACGACGACTGGCGCTGGCAAGCACAGCACACCGTTCGTACGCTCGAAGCGCTCGAAGCCCATTTAACGCTCACAGACGATGAACGTCGCGGCATCGAACGGGCACTGCAAGAAGGGATGCCTTTGGCCATCACGCCTTATTACCTCTCGCTATGCGATCCCGTGGATCCCACTTGCCCTATCCGCATGCAATGTGTCCCTCGTGCTGCCGAAGCTTTCACCATGGCAGGCGATCTGGCAGATCCGTTGGGTGAAGCCGCTCACGAAGTCGCTCCCCATCTTGTGCAACGCTATCCCGATCGAGCGCTTCTTTTGGTAACCGACCGATGCGGCGTGTATTGCCGCTTTTGCACACGCTCGCGTATGGTGGGCACGGGAGAAGGCACGGTGTCATTAAAACGCCTTGAGCCCGCTTTCAACTATCTAAGGCAACATCCAGAGATTCAGGAAGTAATTATCTCTGGTGGCGATCCTTTAATCATGAGCACGGAACGCCTTCAGGAACTGCTCAGCACACTAAGCCACATCGAAAGCCTGGGTAACCTCCGCATTGCCACCCGCACACCCGTCACCTTGCCACAACGCATCAGCCCCGAGGTCTGTCGTGCCCTGCGCACGCACCCGGCTTCTTGGATCATGACCCACTTCAATCACCCCAAAGAGCTCACTCCAGAGTCTGCCAACGCCTGCGCATTGCTTGTAAACCACGGACTGCCAGTGATGAACCACACCGTGTTACTCAAAGGCATCAACGACAACGCTGCCACCCTAGAGCAACTCTTCCGTGGATTGGTGCGTATGCGAGTGCGGCCTTACTACCTGCTTCAAGCCGATCCTGTGCGCGGCACCGGTCATCTGCGCACCCCTCTTGCCCAGGGATTATCACTCATGCAGCAATTACAAGGCAGGCTAAGCGGCATCGCGCTGCCCAAGTTCATTGTGGATACACCTGGCGGCAAAGGCAAAGTGCCTCTTTTGCCCAATTATATCCACGCCAAGGCCCCGGGCCGCACTGCACTTATCACCTTTCGAGGTGAGATCGTGGAATACGTTGATCCCGTGGAGTCTATACAGTAAAAGGCCATTGGGCTTGGTTTCCATGTCTCAACTTGTCGCATTGAAGCAAAATACCGTCGCTATGAAAGCCATCATGGCGCTTAGCGGAATGATTTTGCTGGGTTATTCGATTGCCCACCTGTTTGGCAATTTGCAGCTCTACGTGGGTCCAGAAGCCATCAATGCCTATGCCGCGTGGCTCCATGCCCATAAGCCCTTGTTGTGGGGCACGCGAGTGTTTCTGCTTTTTGCCTTTAGTGCCCATATCGTCTCGGCATTAAAACTATGGACGCTCTCACGACGGGCAAGGCCGGTTGCCTATCACCACAAAGAATACCTTGCCACAAGTTACGCTGCCCGCACCATGCGTTGGGGCGGCCTCATTTTGCTGTTGTTTGTCCTTTACCACTTGGCTCACCTGACGTTTGGCAAAACCGCAGGCGCCTACCGCTTTGAACCTGGCAATGTGTACAACAACGTCGTCTATGGCTTCCAGATTTGGTGGATTGCAGCCATCTACATCCTAGGTAACCTGGCACTGGGACTTCATCTGTACCATGGCGCATGGAGCTTTTTGCAAACACTGGGCATCAACCATCCACGGTACAACCAGTGGCGACGTTTTGCCGCAAGTACGCTTGCCGCGTTTATCGTCGCCGGAAACATCTCCTTTCCGCTGATGGTGTTGGCAGGCGTCGTTCAACCGGCAGACTCTTCCGATGTCTCTTCAGTGAGTTCGAACCCATGACGATTCACCTTGATGCCAAAGCGCCCACCGGGCCTCTTGAAAGCCGTTGGACAAAACACAAAGCAGCCATTCGCATGGTGGCGCCTGCCAACCGGCGCAAGCACGACATCATTATCGTTGGAAGCGGCCTTGCAGGCGCTTCCGCGGCCGCCTCCCTCGGGGAAATGGGCTACAATGTCAAATGTTTCTGCTTCCAAGATAGCCCCCGGCGTGCCCACAGCATCGCCGCTCAAGGTGGCATCAATGCTGCCAAAAACTACCAAAACGACAACGACAGTGTCTGGCGCCTCTTTTATGACACCATCAAGGGCGGCGATTTTCGCGCCCGAGAGTCCAACGTCTATCGCCTTGCCGAAGTCAGCGCGGACATCATCGATCAAGCCGTGGCCCAAGGCGTCCCCTTTGCGCGCGAATACGGAGGCACCCTGGCCAACCGCTCCTTTGGAGGTGCTCAGGTTTCGCGTACATTCTACGCACGCGGCCAAACAGGCCAGCAACTATTGCTTGGTGCCTATCAAGCATTGTGCCGCCAAATCGATGCCGGCACCGTACGCATGTACGCCCGCACGGAAATGCTTGACCTCATCCTCATTGACGGTAAAGCGCGCGGCATCATCAGCCGTGATCTTGTCACCGGGCGCCTCGAAGCCCATGTCGCTGATTGTGTGGTGCTTGGAACGGGTGGATACGGCAACGTGTTTTATCTATCTACCAATGCCAAAGGCTCCAACTGCACTTCTATCTTACGCGCTTACCGTCACGGCGCATTGTTTGCCAACCCATGCTTCACTCAAATCCACCCCACCTGCATCCCTCAAAGCGGCGAATACCAAAGCAAACTCACACTGATGAGCGAATCGTTGCGCAACGACGGCCGCGTGTGGGTGCCTAAGAGCGCAGCGGATTGCGACAAAGATCCTCGCCAGATCCCTGAAGAAGCCCGCGACTACTACTTGGAGCGTAAATATCCCGCCTTTGGCAATCTCGTGCCTCGCGACATCGCCTCCCGCGCGTCCAAAGCCGTATGCGATGAAAACCGCGGCGTAGGCCCTAGCATCGCCGGTCAACGTCGAGGCGTCTACCTCGACTTCTCCGATGCCATCCGGCGCCTTGGCCATACCGCCGTTGAAGAACGCTACGGCAACCTCTTTCAAATGTATGAACGCATCACCGGCGAAGACCCCTACGAAGTCCCCATGCGTATTTACCCTGCCGTGCACTACACCATGGGCGGCTTATGGGTGGATTACAACCTGATGACCACCATCCATGGCCTGTTTGCCATAGGAGAAGCCAATTTTTCCGACCACGGCGCCAACCGCCTGGGTGCAAGCGCTTTGATGCAAGGCCTGGCAGATGGCTACTTTATTCTACCCTACACACTTCCCCATTATCTGGCTTCTACCGAACTTCGCCCGGTCTCTGAAGATCACCCCGAAGCACAGCGGGCATTAAAAGAAGTCCAAGCAGGCATTCACAAACTGCTTCATGCGCCCTATCCCCGTCATACCCCCGACTGGTTTCATCGCAAGCTCGGCATCATCCTTTGGGAACACTGCGGCATGGGTCGCACCGCCACTGGCCTTCGCCAGGCGCTCAAAGAAATCCCTCCCTTACGCGACCAGTTCTGGAATGAAATCAAAATCCCTGCCGATCCCCATGGCATGAACCAAGCCCTTGAACGTGCCAGTCGTGTGGCTGACTTTCTCGAACTGGGCGAACTCATGTGCATCGACGCGCTTCACCGGGAAGAGTCCTGTGGAGGCCACTTCCGTGAAGAGCACCAAACCCCCGAAGGCGAAGCCAAGCGCAACGACGCCAACTTTACCTATGCTGCAGCATGGCAATATTCGGGCAATCTCGCGTATCCTACCCTGCACCGTGAGCCGTTAACCTTTGAGTTCGTCACACCCAGCCAACGGAGTTACAAGTGAGTGCCATGAAACTGACGCTTCACGTATGGCGACAGCCTAACAACAAAGAGCCTGGCCACTTTGAAACCTACCAGGCTAACCACGTCAATGCGCACATGTCCTTTCTTGAGATGCTCGATGTGGTTAACGAAGAACTTATAGAAGCGGGCCAAGATCCCATTGCGTTCGAACACGACTGCCGTGAAGGCATTTGCGGCGCCTGCGGCATGGTAATCAACGGCGTGCCTCATGGGCCTCAGGCGGCCACGACCGCCTGCCAACTTCACATGCGCCACTTCAAAGATGGCCAAGAGCTTTGGATTGAGCCGTGGCGCGCTTCGGCTTTTCCCGTGATCAAAGACCTTGTGGTCGATCGCAGTGCATTCGATCGCATCATCACCGCAGGCGGCTATGTTTCCATCCGTACAGGCAGCGCCACCGAAGCCAACCAAATCCTCGTTGAAAAACCCAACGCCGAAGCCTCCATGGACGCGGCAAGTTGCATTGGGTGTGGCGCTTGTGTCGCAGCCTGCCCCAACGCCTCCGCCCACCTCTTTGTCGCAGCCAAAGTAGCTCACCTCGGTCTATTGCCTCAAGGCCAAGTGGAACGCCATGACCGCGTAAGGCGCATGCTCCTTCAACACGACTCCGAAGTGTTCGGTAACTGCACCAACCACGGCGAGTGCGAAGCGGCCTGCCCTAAACAAATCAGCGTCAACTGGATTGCGCGAATGAACCGCGAATTTCTCTGCGCTGCTACCCTCGGGCCCACTCTGAACAAAACCGCCACTTAGCACTATTTTTTCAAGGGATGAGCTGACTTCAGAAACACAGCGCTGATGTATGCTGCTGTGTACTGTTGACCCACGTGCTTACTTTTATGTGCGTTATGAAAGCAGTCATGCTTTAATACAATCGTACAAAGGAGTGTGCATGCGTTTACGAACCGGTCTTTCCTTGGTGTTACTCACACTGCTCTGCGTAGGCTGCGGCAAAAACAACTCTGAGACAGGTAGCGGCGATACAGGAGTGGATACGGATGGTTTTATCCCACGTGGCGATACTGGGGACGAAGAATGCAGCAACACGTTGGCGGTCACGTTTCGCGACTTCACGCCCACCACTCATCCTGATTTTCAAAAGATTGCTTTTTCTTCACCTTCCTCCGGGGTCGCTAAACTCGGTGCTGTTGAAAATGATCTGGGTGACGACGGCAACCCTGTATTCGCAGAACGTGAACCGCCGATCACCACCGGGCCGGAAGAATTTGCACAGTGGTACGAAACTGTTGAAGACGTGAACATGGAATTTAAGTCCACGCTTGAGCTCACCAAAGAAGAGAGCGGAGCGTATGTCTATGACAGCACAGCTTTTTTCCCCATCGATAATAAAGGCTTTGGCAATTTTGTAGAAGTCGGCGAATGCGACGGCGTGGGCGAAGGTGAAGTTGCCCACAACTTTCATTTTACCACTGAGATTCATACAACCTTTGCCTACGGTGGCGATGAAGTATTTACGTTTCGTGGCGATGACGATGTGTGGGTGTTCGTTAATGGAAAGCTTGCATTGGATCTAGGTGGACTTCATGTTAAGTTGGAGGGCACGATTGACTTCAAGGAGATGGAATCGGAGCTTGGCATCACTCCTGGCAATACGTATTCTCTGGATGTTTTTCATGCAGAGCGGCACACCTGTGCTTCTCAGTTCCGCATCGAAACCACCATCCGCTGCTTTAGCGGCCCCTTCGTGTTCTAAGCCACCAGCCGAGCATGAGGACCCCAAGGCCTAGAAGCAACAGAAGCGTGTAGTGATGGTAGAGCGTTTGGAGTTTGTGCCAGTTGGCGCCCACGCTGTAGCCCATGGCCACAATCAACCCGTTCCAAGCCAAAGCCGAAATCAGACCATACGCCACCACCTGCCAAAGCCGCATTCTGGCCACGCCTGCCGCAATGAAAAACACACCACGTAACACCGGTATAAATCGGTTAAGCGCCAAATACACCGCGCCGTGCTTTTCAAACCGCGTCCGCACCACGCTGAGCGCTCGATGCAACCGAGGGCTCTTTACCCAATGCCCCAGCCGGCCTTCTTCGGCCCCCAACCAAAGGCCCACTCCATAGCTCAGTATCCCACCCAAGACTGAGCCAAGCGTCAGCACGGCATACACCAGCGCAATGCGGTAGCCCGCCGTCACCGCCAAAAACACACCAAACAGGGTGACCGTATCCCCTGGAAACGGTGGCACCACGTACTCCAGCGCCGCTGAAAGCCCTAAAAATCCATATCCAGCAGGCCCTTCATGCGCTTTTAACCACCCTAGCCAGGCCGCAAGATCCACAGGGATTATAACGGGGCGCAGCCGCCCGTGTCTTCAATGTTTATCAGCAAGCTATAGCCGTTGCTCTCCCCATTGAGCCCAAACACACGGATGCGGAAATCACCGCCTTGCCCAGAGGGCACGCAATACTTCAGCAAGGTGCCTTGCCCCGTATCACTCACCTCTTTGGACACCACCGCCGTGCCGCTGAGGTTGCTCGGCATAATCTGTGCGTAAAGATGGGGTGACGAATAGCTCAAGCTCACACGCACACTCAATGTCTGCCCTGGAGAAACCGCTATCTTGTAATAGTCTTCATCCCTTGGGCACACTTGCAAATTGTCTTGAAAGCTTTGAGCAATCCCGGGAGCCGTATCAAAGGCGTCATTGGCTTGAATCGCCCCGCCTTGATCGTAAGCATCATCCACACAGCTCGAACACTCGGGATCTTCCTTATCGACCAAAGAGTCACAATCGTCACTTGTGCCATTGTTACAAATCTCTGGAACGCCATCACAAGAGAACGGATGCCGCCCTCCACAAGTCAACACATCATCGGTCACCACAGGCGTAGGCTGCGGTGCCTCAGAATCGACATCCACCAATACGGTCGTTTCTGGCGAATAGCCCGCTGAGCTTTGGCCATAAAGCACAATGCTGTAGCTGCCCTGGGTTAAGCCATCAACATCCACACAAAAAGAGCCGTCGCTGTACACCGGCACGACCAGTGGGTTTCCTACACCCTCGACATGCAATTCAGACGCTCCCGGCACACTGCCCTTGAGGCTCACGACATCGTACGGAATCACCGTCGGCGTAGAAGCCTTGGGAATCACCCCAAAAATGTGATCCACAACAGGAGCAGCCAAATCAGGATCTTGAACGCCACCATCGTTTTTTAAAAACGATGGAGTCATGTCGCGGTCGACGCTTGCGCCGCAACCCATCATGATTCCAACTAAGCTAAGCCAACTAAGATTTCTTACTGATATTTGCATTGATCTCGCTCGACGACACATTCAGGCTCATGCAAATTGCTTTGCATCATTTCACCAGATTCAGCATCAAAACATGTTGCACCCAGTGCCAACGTCACCTGCCACGTCCAATCGTCTAAGGTATAGTCGCCACGAATGGACGGAGCTCCGCACTGGCTATACTCCACAACTTGGGCTTCTCGCAACAAGCGAATCGGCTGCTGCAAAATCATGCCCCATAATTGTGGCACTACCGTATACGCAATCCCTTTACCCAAGACATCTGTCGAGCTTATCGAGTCTGCAATCGCGCCTCCATCTTGCCTGGAGCGGCCTTCCGAATCAGCCTCCGCACGCGTCGTAAACTCGGACGTCGAAAGTGAATCGATATTGCTGCCAGTTGCAGTGGTGCTGTTGATATCTTTGTTGTTGATATGGCCTCCGAACGCCGCCTTTGCGCTTCCGTTGAGCGAAGTAGCCCCGCTCCCCTCAAGCGCTAGCAAATCCACCTTGCCCCCCACGGTAACGCTCCCTCCGCCACCGATCTCTCCTCCCGCGGATAGCTCCCACAAAAACTCGTTGCCGTTCACTGTGGCCAGAGAAAATCCATCGGTCGCCGTTTGCACCTGCCCGACTTGTTCTTGGGTGCTCACCGTATGCGAGGTAATCCACGAATCACTCCAGTTCACCGCTTCCGCAATGGACCGGGTGTCTGCATGGGACTCCGTTAGCACCAACGCAGCGCCTGAGCCTGCATCACCCCCATACACGCAGCCTATTGCAGCCACGGGCGCAAGGTATTCTGCCACCTTCAAGTTGCCGTTGTAGATGGCTTCTAAAGGACGGTGCACGCCCACCCCAAAGGTGTTGCGATACAAGTTTCCCTGCGCATCGTACGCCGCGATGTCTATGATGGCGGTATAGCTCACCCGCGAGCCCGGGACATCCCACAAGGCAAACCGGTTTTCCTGATCCAAGCCCAGTGTTCCAAACCGGCCCTGCACAGGCTCCTCGAAATGCATCGGAGCATAACCATCGCCCAACAGAGTATCGAGCCCAGGCGCAGTAATGGTGTATTCAAATTTAACGGGATTAAACCCAAGCGCTTCGACCCGCAACACATACGGCAGCTTGTTAATGGCGCGCTGCACCGCCACGCCACCACAGGCATCCTCCGGCAATGTGATCGGCAAAAACTGCCTAACGCGAATCGACGGAGCCACCTTGAAACTGACCTGCACAGGCTCTGTCGTCTGGTCTACTGTTGCCCCATCGTTGCCGCTCCCATTGCGCGCAATCACACGAGCAAACATTTCGCCTTCAAAATACCCTGTGCTGTTATTTTCACGATCAAAGGGATTATAAAATGGCCCAAACTTATCCCATGCCGCTTTCGTCGCGCTAAGCACTTCAAGATTGATGGCAACCTCAGGCACAGCCCAACTGGCTCCATTATCGGCAATGAAGTCGCCTTTGAACACCAGTTGTAAGTACGCCGTCCCTGGAGCGGGATAGTCTTTGCCCATAACCTCAATGACAGTCCCCAACGACGCCTCGTACGTGCTCAGCGCATTCACCTGAGCAGGCACTAGCCCTGCGGTAGAACTCGTGGGTTTAGTGTCGACCGAACACGCGGTCATCAGTACACTCATGCCCAACAAAGCCCAGGCAGTTCTAACAAAGCAGGTTCTCATAGTGATTAGAGCCTCCATCTTTTACCTCAACCCATTGATGACCAAACGATATTCACCACCGCAATCGCTGCCTACCCCAGGCTTACGACTGATCAGCACAAAGTACTGACCCGTGGCATCGCCTGCCGTTACTCCCGGCGTGTAAGCCCATGAGGCATCGCCCGTTTTAGACAGCTCTCTTTCATTCACATACTTGTTACCGCCACATGCAGAAGAAGGTTCTGTCTTCGAACTCGACACATCATAGTCTTTGATGAAATACATTTTGGCTTCGTATTGATGCCCTACTGGTATGCTCGTAAAATTAATTTGGATGCTTTCGCCGCCAGCAACTTCTGACAACCCCTGAGTGTCGTCTTTGCCATAGAACGTAAAACAATCGGCCTCATCTCCCGGCCGTGACAACGAACCTACGATTTCCACGTTGGGATCCACGGTCATCAACCCGCCCGAAAGAATCTGCGTGCAGCTTTTAAGATCGCACGTGTTGTCACCGAACGAATGTGTGGCCGCACATTCATCTGAAACAGGAAGCTCATCAGGGTTGGTAACCGACGAAGAGGACGTGTTGCCATTCTCACCAATGAGATCCTGAGCAGCCGAAATGATTGGGGACAACACCGGATTGCTGCCGCTGCTGCCACCGCTGCCGCCACTCCCTCCTGAGTTGTTTGAACCACCATCGGCTACAGCACCACCGCCTGATGCGCTTGTGCCATTGAGCCTCGAACAAACGCCTCGGTAGACAGCCACGTCCGAACATTCCGGCACGCAGCGGTCTGTCGGCGCAGGCAAAGGACACTGCTGCGAAAACGTACTTGTCCGGCATTCCGTTCGATTGGAGCACAATGGATCGTCGCAATAGCAAAGTGTGCCGGAGCACCGTGCTTTGACGTCATCACACGGATCGGTGTTTGAAGACATGTTGCACTGACTGACACGGTTAAAACACCCGCCGCAGTGATTTTTATCCGTGTTGACATCCACGCATTCGGTTCCGCACATCACCAGGGGCTCAGGACACGCGCATACGCCTCCCACACAGCTAAGCCCAGCGCCACACGCCAACCCACACGCGCCACAGTTTTGGCGATCGTTTTCCAAGTCCGAACAGGAGTTACCGCACCGGGTTTGCGTGGCTTGGGTGCAATTGGCTTGGCAACGTCCGTCGCTACACACCGTATTTCCAGAGCACACTTGTCCGCCTTCACCTGCACAGCCGCCGCAATGCGCACCACTGTAACGGGTATCAACACAGCGGTCGTTACACAGCATCTCGCCTTCGTCATCACCGCAGGTTTCATTCGTGGGTGGGTTGGATCCTCGGCGATTGCTGGAGCCCTGGTTCTCGGCACACGACATCATGAGCGTGGCATACAGGCACAGCCACACTCCTCCTACGCCACGGATCCATCCCGACCTCGCTAAAAGCAGGCTACGGTCACGCAACTGTATTTGAACATTGGTCATTTCAAGTCCTTATACATTATTCCTGCTGCCATCGGATACAGAGACTTTAAAGCTCTCGCGATAAAGCTATGCAAATGTCGTTCCGCAACCCAACCTGCCTCCCGCAAATCCCCAACCCATTGAAATTACATAACATCCAGCGTTAGCTTACAAGGTGGGTTGCTATCCGTAGATGGGGTCCAGAAGTGCCTATGTGGGGTCAACTGTCCCCATCTAAGGGCCTGTCTGGGGCGCGTAGACCTTCATTTACCTCCGCTTACTTGCGAAATCCTCAACCATTTCAATGCCTCAAACTCTGGAATGAATATTGCTGTAGGTTTTGTACGGATAGCTGTTAAAAGACCTTTGACAAAGGACCCCTATGAAGCCGCTGTGTTTTAGAATCCAATGCCTCAGTGTACTGCTCGTTGGAGTGCTGCTTTCCACCAGCACCGCATGTAGCCCCAATGGGGACGCCTCCTATGGCACCGACAGCGATCGCAACCTCGCTGCCTCCCAACGTGTCCAAGAGATTCAAACCGAGGAAACCCTCAACTGGCTCTTGGAACATGTGTTTGGGCCCCGCTGCCTTGATCGCAACGTGCTAACCCAAAAGACTCTCTCTGACCTAGAGAATAGAGTGTGCGATGCCGTGCAACGCGGCACTGAGGATGTGGCTCAGTTCAAGGCTGAGTATGCCGCCGCGTTCAAAGCGAATCTTAACGCTGCCAAGCAAGAATATCCTATTATGACCAAAGCCATCAGCGGAGTGTTGCACGGCTTAGGTGGCGTGGTGGCCCTGATCAAGGCCCAGCAAGCACGCCTCGGGATAGCAGGGCTAGGTGTTGGTTCTGTGCTCGCTATTGAAGGAGGAGGCACCATTGGAGGATTAGGGCTTGGCGCTCTATTGGCAGCGGCAGCGGTCCCTACAGCCATTGTGCTCGCCGCGTTGGTGTCGATTGTTTACCTAGCAGACCGCGCAGTCGCAGCCTATCCGATTGCCGTCGAACTCGTTGAGCTACTCGTGGACTTCTATCGCGATCGCGATGGCATCACCTCCTCAGAGCTGCTTCAGGTGGCTAACCTTCAGGCACGCATCATCGAGAAGTTCAAGGTAGCATTAGGGGCGGCTGGCCTTGGGGTAATTCCTTTCGCAGCCGGCATTGTGACGCTGACCCAGCGTGCTGTCACCGCGTACAACACAACCCCTCTTGTGCTGAGTCACACGCTGCCTGCGACGGTAATCGAAGCCCGAACGCGCATGCACAGCTACTTGGCCGCACAGAACATCGTGAAGTATTCTCCTGTCATTGCTGGACACACCGCAGTGTTCCAACAACTCTTGGCTTCGTCGTCCAGTGCGACGGACGCAGCACCTGTGTTCCGAGCCAATGTCGAAAATGTCATTGCCCAACTCGCCACCTACGGCGTCACAGTGTCGCGATCGCTTCAGTCCGCGACGATTCATCTCGTGAATGGTTTAGGTGCGCAAGCAGGTTACGAGGGTGTGTACGAAATTACTCTGCCTACCACTTGCGAAGTCTCGGGGTGTGCCGCTTCACCAGTAACCCTTTGGATCCCAGCCACCAACGCCCTCTTGGCGGCCCAAGCTCCGGTGGTGGTGGCCAACGTGCTGCTGGCCAATACCGATGGACAACCACAAGAGGTGACTGTAACCAGCGCTGATGACACAGCGAGCAATGACCCCACTACTGAGGTAAATACAACAGGTAATGCTGACATTGCTGCTGGGCTAGAAGACATCGCCGAGGCAATACGGCAAGCTGGCGAGAGGCAAGCCGCGGCCACAGAAAGTGCTGGCAATACAGTGGCCGATGCTATTTACGAACAAGCCCGCCAACTAGGTAGAATTGCGGACGAACTTCACACAAGCAACCAACCTCCGCCGAAGGATTTATGCAATAAGGTCGGAACAATACTAGCAACAGCAGCACCCTTTGTAGTAGGCGCTATTGCGTACGGTCGACTCAATGCAGAAGACTGCTCAACGTGTAGGGAACGCCTTGATGGGGCAGTTGTAGCCACTGGTGCGGTGGCTGTCACGGCACTGGTTTTGAGGCGCCGGCTGTTTAACTTATTGCAGTCCGGTGGAGCGAAAACCATTGGGCGACTTGCGAATAGGATTGTAAACAAAACTTGGACGTGCGGGGCGAATCCGTTTGAGGGATATGATTTGGCCGTATCGGGAATCACTGCAGGCGCGTCAACTTTGGCAACAAGTTATCTATGGAGTTGGTTCTCAGCGCAAGGGAGCGGAGCAGATTGGACCAGGAATCTTTGTGAAGGGCCGCTTGAGTGCGTGAATCCTGAGGAAGAATCTGATGAAACCGATGGCGCACAAGAAGGCGCTGAAGACGGTCCCCTGGTGGAGTACACGACATGCTCGGATGAAACCCGTTGTGAAGATAAGTGCATGGGTGCGTGTACTGGGGCTTTGAGCACGAGCTATGGTGATACTGCGGCGGCGATATGCGGTGTGGCCTGTGGTGAGTTCAAGGATGTCCAAGCAGGCACCAAAAATGCAAACTCCTTGTGTGCCGCTCAAGACACAACCGCGCAAGTCTGTGGAGGCGCGCTTAGCACCGAAGATGCTTGGATTAGCGTACTTAGCGCACGCGGCTGGGTAAGTTGTTCTGGAGGTGCTAGTATCGCACCATCGGTGAATGATTGTCCTTAGGGTCTAAAACGGGAGGAGGCAACGTGTACATCCGAGTGGCAAGTCTAGTGGCTGTAGTCATGGGTGCGGTTGCATGCTCTGCGGTTCCCGCCAACGGCGGACACTACCAGACGTATGTGGCTTCGCTGTGTGCGTTTGAGCAGGATTTGTGGACTGCCGCTTCCGAGGCTTACAACATCGAGTTTAATTACGACGTGAAAATCAAGGACACAGCCATCCCTCTGCCGGGATGGACGTTCAAAACCAAAGCGGTGGTTACAGGAGAACCTCCTCCTGGTGGAAGCGCCATCCGAGTGAGTGATAAACCGGACTTGATCAATCTCGCGTTACTCTCCAACGGCATCAAGCCGCTTGTCGCAAGCGGCGCGCCCCAAGCCGTCAATACGGTGCCCACGTGTGACGGCAACGTGTGCAACACCGGCCCCTGCGTGACAGTGACTTCGAATAATCCAGCACAGGTGGAATGGGTTAACCTCGAGCCCACAGACGGCGTCTACACAACCGTCTACAATGTTGCTTATGATTTTACGCCTTATGTGATGGGATGGTCAGGCGGAGGGGGATACGACCGTTGCCCAGACGCGGATTACTCCGCCATCCACACCTTGATTGAGCCAACCCTGAAATTGGGAAAGACCTTGGAAGACTCTGCCTTCGTGGTCGAGCTTGAGGCGCGGCTGCCCCTGCAAAAAGCAGGAGAATCCACCTGTGAAGATACCTTAGTAACCTTTACCTATCAGAGTGGTGGCCTGGCCAATACGAAGTTCTTGAACTTGGTACTGGCCAAACGCGAAGAAACACGTTTGGCCAATGAAGTGCGTTTAGCCGAAGGCGTGCAAGCAAGCCTGCAACAAGTTCAGGTACAGATCAGTGGAATCTCGACCAGCAATCCTGAAAGCTATCGGATTCGTAACCGCCCATCGGATGAAACACTCAGCGGAAATGCCTTGAGCACCGCCGCTGGAGCTCTGGAAGCGGTGGCACCGCTCGCTGAGCAGTTTGGGATTGATCTGGATCCAGATACGGTAAACACCCTTTTAGATAAGCTACACTTGACCAACATTGCGCCTGGCCAAGAACTGGAAGGACTAGCCCAAGGCGTATTGCTCGGCAATGCCAATCTTGACGAGCTCGCCACTAATTTGAACTCCGGCGATCTCCAGGATCTGGGAAGCGCACTGGAAAACGCGTATCAGCAACTACTCTCCTCGGGACTTTTATCTGGAGAACAACTTGCCGGCGTGCGCGGACGGATAGAAAGCCTGCGTGAAGAACTTAATATTGGAGGAAGTGGCGAGCAGCCAGAAGAGGTTTCGACCTTCGATCCTCAGGCAGACAATCCGCACAATCTTCCTGTAAGCCATGATGGCGACAGCAAAGACTGCGCTATCAAGTGCCAGGTTGATCCCAGCACGATGGCTCCCTACTCCGACTGCGGTTCTTATTATAAGCACCGCTTTGTGCCAGGCGCTGGCGAAGGCATGCCGGCAGGTACACACTACCGGGCTGCGTGGTACCCCGGCATTGGAACGGTGGCGCAGGTTTGCACGGGGATCACCATTGCACGTGCCAACTCAGAGCCTCTTACTACCTGGCAGTGGCAGACATACAAAGTCATTCAAAGTAATCCGAATGGTTATCAATGTGGCGACTGGGCTCCGAGCCTGGGTGACATTAGCAAGTGCCCCTATAGCGAAGCCAATGGGTTAACCTGCGGCGTCTACTCCAAAGAGTACTGCGAACCAACCCAGTAAAGCGACTGAGAGGAGAGCCCCAGAGAGCTTGACACATGCACGTTCGCGTGGTTGACTAAGTCATGGCTAAGTCCGATCCAGGCCCTGGAATCCAAGTAAATATTCACGAAGCGAAAACTAATTTTTCCAAAATAATTCAGAGAGTTATCGCTGGAGAAACCGTAAGCATCGCTAAATCAGGTCGGCCGGTGGCTCATATTGTTCCGGTGAACCCTGCAGCGCCCCGACGGGTGCCAGGAGAAGATGTGGGACAAGGATGGGTTTCGGAGGATTTTGATGCGCCACTTCCCGACGAAGTATTGCGGGATTTTGAAGCATGAGGCTACTGATTGACACGCACTGTTGGCTCTGGTGGTTCTTGGCTCCAGAAAAACTGAACAACGTTGCCAAAGAAGCAATGGCTGTAAGTACCTCCGTCTTGTTTTTTTCTGCGGTAAGCTCATGGGAAATCGCTATCAAACACCGCTTAGGCAAGCTCAAGCTGCCTGAGCCACCTGTGACATACATTCCCAAGAAACTCGAAAAGCACGGAATGACACCCTTACCGATGCATCACAGGCACGCCCTCGGGACAACGGAATTGCCTCTACACCACCGTGATCCGTTTGACCGACTTCTCATCAGTCAAGCGCGCACAGACAATCTCCAACTTGTAACTGCTGATCCACAATTACGTCAGTACGATGTCGACATTCTTTGGGCTGCCCACTAACTAAGGCTATGCCTGCATCGGCTGTATGACGGAGCCGGTGGCGGTGTCTATTGTGACCGTGGCACCCAAGCGAAGAGGCGTATTGTTTGGGACATGGCCTGCGGGTACGCCTGCTAATACGGGTATCGGCAAACTCCCCAAGTGTTCTTTTAGCACTTCTTCGGCAGTCGTGGTGTGAAGACCGGGGTCGGCATCGGTAAACCCTCCGACAAGAATCCCAGCAACCCGATCAAACGCCCCATTAAGCCGTAACGTGCTGAGCATGCGATCGATGCGGTAGGGCGCTTCACCAACGTCTTCAAGAAACAACACGGCTCCCTTGAGAGGAAGGGCATACGGTGTGCCAAGCAGTGCATGCACAGTCGCCAAATTGCCGCCAAGCAAGGGCCCTGTGGCCTTGCCCTTTGCCCACACATCCAACCCATGAAGCTGAAGCGGATCGCCCGATTCTACAACCGCAATCCAGCGCTGCCAGTTTATCTCGTCGATGGTGGCAAACGCCGCCACCATCGGTGCATGCACAGATTGTAGCCCTGCATGCGCCCACAGGGCATGAAGTGCTGAAACATCACTAAAACCAATCAGCAGTTTGTTGGCAGCCCTCACACGTTCAACACCGACCATGTCAAGGAGCCGCATGGATCCGTAGCCGCCTCGCGCCGCTAAAATGGCATCGACTGCAGGATCGGCAAGCGCTCCCATTAACTCTTGGCTGCGGCGTTGATCGTCGCCTGCAAGGTAACCACGACGTGAGAACAATTCTGGACTGTAAACGACGTGATACCTCGAACGCAGCCGCTTCAGCCCCACATGAAACAACGCGGCTTCTTGAATCGGGCCTGCTGGCGCAACGACCGCCAGCCTTCCGCCCTCTGATAACACTCGAGGTACCTTAAACACCGGGATCACTATACACCATTTTATGGTTTGGGTTGGTGGGGACGTGCAGCAGGGTCGATCATCCGCAGCGCAATGGTTTGACGCGGTGGACGCAGCTCTCCAAACCAAGCAAAAAACTCGCCAAGCTTGGCACGGCGCTCAGGCACAAGATAATCGAAGTTTACCCCGCGATCGGAAACCTCCCAAAACTCGGAGGTATCCGCACGAAGCAGCTCGTCACGAATCGAAGCAAGCCGCTCTCGGGGCTCCCCAGACATGTCTTCGTAGATTCGTCGTGCCCAGCGCTCTTCGTTCTGAAAAAGAAAATACGTGGCAAGTTTAACTTGGGCTTTACGCACGCCTCGCAAACTGACTTCTTGCACCTTGGTTTCACTTTCGCTGTCGACTTCAAGCAAGATACGCACCAGGCTTTCACGTGCTGGCGAGCCAAGCTCAAAGGCAAGCTCGCTGAGCGTGCATAGATCATACGCCACGGTTTCGAGCACAAAGGGCAACTGATGGCTAAACGATGTCTGGCCGTAATACTTAAAATACCGTGCAATCTCGACGACACGCTCGTTATCCCCTGCACGAAGCATGGCTTCGGCCAGTAAACGGTATTGGTTGAGCACGTTATAGGCCGTGCGAACGTCGGGCTTGTTGATCGTGGCGCGCATGTACGTGTTAAAAAACCGCATGCACACATCCATGAGCTCGTCATGGCTATCACGTACGGCCTGCTCGCCAATCAAGCGCGTGTTGATGGCAACAAGGTAGTCGATGTCACGCATGACCACGAGGCCGTTGTTGAAAAGCGTCTGGTACTGCCTTAGCACCTTCATCTCAAGCCATACACGGCGGGCACTGATGTCGGCAACCATGTGTGGCGCAAGAGAAACAAAATCAGGATTATGCGCCAGCTCGCCTTCCACTTGAAACCATGTGTGCGACAGCTGGTGACGACTGGTTTGGTAGTCAACGACCAAATCTTTCAGAGCGTCGATGCTCGCCATGGAGATGCGTTTGTCTTTGTGCTGCATCGCGTTAAGAGCGACATCGGTCAGTTGCTCTATCCCTCGAACCGCTTCGTGCTGGCGCGAAGGGACATTTTGGCCAGGCTTACGATTGATGGCGCGCAGCGAATGAACCCGGATGCGTTCCACGATGCGAAGAGGATCCAAAAATGCAAATACGAAGGCAAAATATGGCAATAGAATCAACAGGCATGTGGTCAAAAGCAACATCGTGACGGTGATGCCTGCGTAGGGAATGAAGTGCTGAAAATGCTCGGCGCTATCAAAGACCAAACTAAACCAAACAGCTTGCAAGGCCGTGATCACGAACAAGCCCATCACTGCAAAGTTAATGGGCTCACTGACAAACAGTTCGGTGATGCGATGGGTGTAGCGGTTGGCCGAAAGCTCCACCACGATGGCCACCACCGTAATGGCAATGGCAAGCACGGACGCCACGACTTCGGCTGCATTGCTCAACGTGGCTGCCGCAGAATCCGGGTTAGGATGAAACAGCAGCATCAGCGCCCGCGCAGGATTCATGGCCGTAGAGGCATCCAGCCAAAGGGTAAAGACAAATAAGGCCAGGCCTACCCCTGCCAAAACGACTAAGGGCATCAACCAAATGCGCCAGGAATACTCGGTGCGAGCCGGCATGTGTCGGCTAGCTAACGCACCTGGTACAAGGACGCAATGGCCTTGGGCGTGCTATCAGGCCTATCACGAAATCTTTAATCTAACTGATTGAAATTATTGAAGCTTGCCTGATGGTGGCAGGGAGGCTAGAGTCCCCCACTTCATGACGTCCCCGGCTTTAACCAACGGTATCTCCACAGAAAACCAAGAGCGCGGTTCTTTGTTACCGAGCCTTCAGGGCCTGCAATGGGCTGTGAACGTGGCAGTCGAGGGGCGAGAGAATGCAGGCCCTGTGCCTGAGCGTGCGGAGCGTGCAGAGTTTGAAGCACTGTCGCGCGAGTCTGTTCGGGAATACCTGGACCAGCTCCTATTGGGCCGGCACCCGGATCAAGGCTTGGACGCTCTGCTTGAGGTTGGTTTTTTAGAGGTGTGGCTGCCAGAAATCTCGGCCATGGTGGGGTTTGGCGATGGCGAATGGCGCCATAAAGATGTGTGGAAACACACCAAACAGGTGGTGTGGCAGTCAGTGAGGCGTTTGGAAGTGCGATGGGGCGCGCTTTTGCACGACATCGGTAAAATCACCACACGCTCGATTGATGAAAAAGGCAATGTGCACTTCTTTGGACACAGCGAGGTGGGTGCAGCCATGTTTCGCAAACGGGTAGCGCGCCGATTTGGCTTTGAAGGCGCGTTATACAAACGCATTCATTTTTTGATTCTCTACCACTTACGCGCAAGCCAATACGACGGAAGCTGGACGGATTCGGCGGTGCGTCGGTTCACCAAACACATGGGCCCCGGACTGGATGATTTGCTCGCATTGAGCCGCGCAGACATCACCACCAAGCGCCCCGAAAAGCGAAAACACGGGCTACGGCAAATTAGCGAGCTTGCCAAACGCATCGAAACGCTTCAAATCGAGGATGCAAAGGTACCGTCTTTGCCGAAAGGGCTTGGCAGCGCCATCATGACGGCGTTTAATCTCAAGCCCTCCAAGCACATCGGAGACATCAAGCAATGGGTACAAGAAGCTGTGGACCGCGGCGAGCTTGAACCCAACCAAAGTTCCGAGGTCTATGTCGCTTGGCTTTTACGTACCCACGCTGAACTTAAACAATAGCCCTGACATACACTGTATAGCGCATGTCAGGGCTATTGCCTTGACTCTCGCCGCTTATTTGGCGCGGCGCATGTAGGCAGGGATCTCAAGCAGCGCTTCATCCAGCAACGCGTCTGCTCCAAAGGCCCGCACATGCCGCTGCTCGTTGGCAGCCATCACAGGCATCATCGGATGCGTCTGCCGGGTTGCGCGTACCGGCGAGCGCTCCGAATGAGCTCCCGTTGCAGCAAACGACGTTTGTGCTGGCGCACCCATGGGCCTGCTCAACCGGCCTGGATACCGCTGCTCTGCTTCGGTGGCGTGATGCTGATCGAAGCCAGTGGCAATGACGGTCACCTTCACAACATCAATCATGTTGGGATCGGTCACCACGCCAAAAATGATGTTGGCATCTTCATGTGCTGCCTGTTGTACATAGCTGGCAGCTTCGTTGATTTCTTTAAGTCGAATGTCGGGCCCGGCAGTAAAATTGAGAAGAATACCCGTCGATCCTTGAATGGACACATCATCCAGCAGCGGAGAGTTGATGGCCATATCCGCAGCATCCACGGCACGGCGCTCGCCCTTTGCAACACCTGTTCCCATGAGCGCTCTTCCTGTACTGCTCATGATGGTACGCACATCGGCAAAGTCCACATTGATCATGCCGGAACTGATGATCAAATCACTGATGCCGCGCACCGCTTGTAACAGCACATCATCCGCACGCCGAAACGCATCTAAAAGAGACATTTCCTCGTCCGCAAGATTGAGCAGCCTCTCATTCGGAATGGTGATGATGGTGTCCACTGCCTCGGTAAGCTCGGCAATGCCGCGTTCGGCATTTTTGGCACGACGGCGGCCTTCGAACGTAAACGGCCTCGTCACAACCCCTACGGTAAGTGCCCCCTGATCCCGAGCCACTTGAGCGATGATCGGCGCAGCGCCTGTCCCAGTGCCGCCACCCATGCCTGCCGTCACAAAAACCATATCGGCACCATGAAGCGACTCTGCAATGCGCTGAACGTCTTCCAAGGCGGCCTTGCGCCCAACTTCAGGATCAGCGCCTGCTCCAAGCCCCTTGGTCAAGCCGGGACCAAGTTGCAAACGCGTAGTTGCAAGATGATTCTCTAAGGCTTGCGTGTCTGTGTTCGCAACGATGAAATCCACGCCATCCAAACCATCGGCAATCATTGTGGTGAGCGCATTGCCTCCTGCGCCTCCCACGCCAATCACTTTGATCTGGGCGTGATGTTCGATGTCTTCTGCAAAGTCGATTGAGATTGCCATGTTTCTTCTTCCTCCCGGAACTAATTCACTGTGTTTCTAATTGACTAAATAGTTTGTTGCCTCAAACCGTGTAACGTGACTTACAACGCTAAAAAACCTCTCTAAACCAATCGCCCAAACGTCCACTAAACGACGGCCGTTTGGATGCCATGGTGTACTCTGCCATTTCGGGCACTTCACGAAGCTTACGAGCCCCGTGCTTAACCAAACCTACCCCCGTGGAATAAGCAGGGCTCCGAACCACATCGGCAAGTCCACCTACACCCGTAGGGGCACCGCGACGTGCCGGAAGACCCAAGACTTGTTCGGCAAGTTCAGGCATTCCATCAAGAATGGTGGTTCCGCCTGTGAGGACAACACCGGCACCTAACAAATCGTAGTAGCCGGTTTCTTCAATCACATGTCGCACTGCCGAAAAAATCTCTTCGACGCGTGGCTCTATGATATCGCAAAGCACACGACGTGGCAGTACGCGTGGTGCACGGCCGCCTACTGAAGGCACTTCGATGGTCTCTTCATCATCAACCATTTTACTGGTGGCACAGCCGTATTTGATTTTGATCCGCTCCGCTTCTGCAATCGGCGTACGTAATCCGGTAGCCACATCGCTGGTAAGATTAATGCCGCCTACAGGAATCACGCTCGTATGCACTACCGCACCATCACAATACACGATGATGTCAGAAGTTCCTCCACCCACATCAATCAACGCCACGCCAATTTCTTTTTCGTCTTCGGAAAGCACGGCATCGGCGCTTGCCAATGGCTCCAGCACCACTTCCGCAACATATTGCCCACAACGCTCTGCACACTTGATGATGTTTTGAACACTGGTGGTCGCAGCGGTTACTAAATGCACGCGAGCTTCAAGGCGCACGCCGCTCATCCCAATGGGCTCCTTAATGCCGTCTTGATCGTCGACGACATATTCTTGGGGCAACACATGGATGACTTGCCGATCACTCGGCAACGGGATGGCTTTGGCTTGATCCAACACACGCGCCACATCAGACGGATGCACTTCGCGTTCTGCCACCGCCGCTACACCTTGTTTGTTCAGACCACGTATGTGACTTCCCCCTACACCAGCATACACGGTCCCAATTTCACAGCCGGCCATGGTCTCTGCTTGTTCGATGGCCGTGCGCATTGCCTGAACCGTGGCCTCGATATTAACAACTACCCCTTTTTTCAGCCCTTTGGAGGGAACCGAGCCGATACCAATGATGTCGATTCCCTCATCGGTTTGTTCCGCCACAATGCAGCTGACCTTGGTCGTCCCGACATCAAGCCCCGCAATAATTTCTGAAACAGCCATAGCGAAAGCACTCCCCTTTCGCTGAGAAATACACGCCTAAAGATCGGGCACCAAATTATTGCCTTCAAACCTCAGGCAAAGTCGAGATTGCTTGAATTCAGCGCAATTTGACCACTGCCCGGTCTGGACGGCGCACATTGTCTAGATACACATAACTGGCTTGAAGATACTGAGCATTCAAGCGATCCAAGATGCCCTTAAGTTGCTTGAGCTTTGTGTCGTAAGGGCTACGTCCCAACTTAACATAGGTCACCCCTTTACCCACGTACACCGAAAGCTCGTCATCCTCCATGACATGGACTTCTGCAATGGGCTCACGTTGCCACAACCCAGCATCCCGATAATCCTGGAACAACGCCAATACACGCAACAATGTCGAAGC
>CAZXFW010000002.1:283092-380737 GCA_964640175.1 uncultured Polyangiales bacterium
ACCAAACCTTCTGAACTCACCCCTTCGATGGGCGGTTCACCTGCGGAATAAATATCTGTCACCCAAAGCACATCTGCCGCATTAAACGCCTGCGTGAGCTCGTTAAACACGTCGCGCGTCCGGGTGTAACGGTGCGGCTGAAACACCACAAGCAGCCGACGTCCATACGCACGTTGCGCAGCCTCTAGCGTGGCTTGAATCTCTGCAGGGTGATGCCCATAATCATCGACGATCGTTATGCCATTGACTTCACCGACGACAGTAAAACGGCGTGCCACTCCAGAAAACGTGGACAACGCTTCTTTGACCGTCGCGTGCTCTACCCCGACGACATCTGCCACGGCAATGGTGGCAAGTGCATTCAAGACATTGTGGATACCCGGCATACACACGCTGTATTCACCAAGGTTTTGTCCGTGGCGGACCAACTCAAACCGCATCGACAGTCCTTGAGCCTGAGGCAAGCGTGCTCGATACTCCGCCTGTGCAGTTAGGCCATAGGTCGCTACACGCTTATCGATGTCTGGAAGAATTGACTGAACTCCAGGATGATCCAAGCAAGCCACCACCGTTCCATAAAAAGGCACGCCTTTGGCGAATCGCGCAAATGCCTGTTTTACCTTGGCGTAGTCCTGATAATAATCCAAGTGCTCGGGATCGATGTTGGTGATCACAGCCACACTGGGCGAGAGCCGCAGAAACGATCCGTCGGATTCGTCTGCCTCAGCCACCATGATGGTACCGGCTCCACAATTGGCACTGGAACCAAGCGCATTCAACCGGCCGCCAATAATCACCGTCGGATCTAATTGTGCAGCGCGCAACACTGTAGCAATCAACGACGTGGTGGTGGTTTTGCCGTGGGAGCCCGCAATGGCAATGCCCTCTTTGAGGCGCATTAACTCAGCAAGCATTTCGGCCCGAGGAATCACAGGGATGGACAAAGCGCGCGCATGTTCAAGCTCTGGATTGGTGTGCGCCACTGCAGACGAAAACACGACGACATCGGCCCCTTGCACTTGCTCTGCTTGGTGACCGATAAAAACGTGCGCACCTTTGTTTTGTAGATATGCCGTCACATCACTCGATCGCATATCAGAACCACTCACCGCAAAATCATGGCCTAGCAGTACTTCGGCAATACCACACATGCCGGAACCACCAATGCCCACTAAGTGGATGCGTTTTACTCTACCGCCAAACACGGCTCACCCCATAGCACATCCTTGGCCAAGGAGGTGCTAGCGCTCCAACCGAACGTGATTGCCAGCTCCCCCACAGCGGTAGCTCAGATGGCATAACTCCTGCCATGCGGGGCTGGGATCTGCCACCGAAACACGGCTAACTCTATGTAATTTATCGTCTTTTTTTTCTGCCACCCGGGGCGGCTGCGAGGTGAGCGAGCAGGAGGGAACCCAAGACAAAAGATCGTCAACAATAGCTGCCGCTGCGTCGGGTTTACCCAACACACGCGCCGCATTGGCCATGCGCCGCCGCTCCGCAGAGCTTGTGAGCAACGCACACAGTCTTGATGCAAGGCGCTCAGCCGTCAGCTCTGCTTGTACCAGTGTCAGCGAAGCGCCTGCTTTCTCAAGCGCCTTAGCATTCACAAACTGATGGTTGTCCGAAGCATAAGGATACGGCACCAACACCGAGGCACGGCCAATGGCACACAACTCCGCTAACGTTGTGGCACCTGCCCGTGCAATGACCAACGATGCACCAATGTAGGCCCGTGCCACATCGTCAATGAAACCAACCACGTCTGCGTTCACCCTTGCTCGCTGATACGCGTGCTGTACTTCTTCTTTCATGCCCTCGCCACTCTGGTGAACGACCTTAAAATTACCAAGAATGCCTCGGTCTTTCAAAATGCCGAGCGCTTCTGGGACAACGCGATTGAGCACTTGTGCGCCTTGTGAGCCTCCAAGCACGAGTAGCTCGGTACATTCCGACTGAAACCGATCCGGATCGGCATGCGCTAAACGTGCAGCCTCGACAAACCCACGCCGAACGGGATTACCCACCACACGCGCACGATGTTCGCCAAACACCGCGGTGGTTTCTGGAAATGCGATGTAGGCACGTTTGACAACGTTACCGAGAAGACGGTTTGTCAAACCAATGGTCGCGTTCTGTTCAAGGAGCGCAGTCGGGATCCGCAAAAAAGCCGCCATCAGGACAACTGGACCAGCCGCATACCCCCCTACCCCAATCACAACCTCGGGACGATAACGACGTAACAAACGAAACGCCTGAAGGCATGCCAAGGGTAGACGAAATAATGCGCGTATACGTCCAAACCATGTACGCCCCTTGAGCGGCCATACTTCGACGTGCTCAAGGCGTTCGCCTAATTTTGAGAGCACACGATTTTCAACGCCTCTTGCAGTTCCGACAAAAACCACTTCGACAGTTGGGTTACGGCGTCTAAGCTCTTCCACCACTGCAACCCCTGGAAAGAGGTGGCCTCCCGTACCGCCTCCCGCAATCATCACGCGTTCAATCATCCTGCCCTCCCCGTATGTGTCGCTTGCGACTCTCTTGACTCCCCCGCGAAATGCTCAATAAAATTCCTGCACAGATACAACTCACCACCAAGGACGAACCGCCGTAACTGATAAACGGCAACGTCAACCCTTTGGTTGGCAAAAGGCCCATGGCTACGGCTAAGTTGGTAAACGCTTGAATGCCAAGCAACAGTGTGATGCCTGTCGCCAGATACATTCCGTAGTCGTCTTGCGAGCGATATGCGATGCGAAGCCCTCGCCACACCACGACTAAAAACGCCAGGATTAGAGCACAAATGCCTATAAATCCAAGCTCTTCTCCGATGATGGCACTGATGAAGTCCGTATGCGCTTCTGGAAGGAAAAATAACTTTTGTTTGCCATCCCCAATACCAACGCCACTGACACCTCCGGCGCCAAACCCCATCAATGATTCGGCAATTTGATAGCCCGCATCGTACCGATGCTCAAAGGGCGCAAGAAATGCCTGAATACGCCGCATGCGATATTCGGAACCGACGATCAGCATGTACGCAATCGGTAGAGCTAAAAGCCCCGCTCCAAGAATGTAGCCAAGCTTAGCTCCTGCAGCAAAAAGCAACACAAAGGTCAGCAGCCCCAACATGATCGCACCGCCAAAGTCAGGCTGTTTCAAACACAAAAGCATGAACAGTCCTGCGACAAGGACGTGGGGCAAAAATCCCACTGAAAACGTCTTAATGTGCTCGGCTTTCTTTGAAAGCGAATACGCCAACCAAAGCACGAGCGCCAATTTGGCCAATTCAGAAGGCTGCAGATTGATGGGACCAAGAGTAATCCAACGCGATGCACCGCCAGCACTGCGGCCCAATCCAATGTTAACCAAAACAAGGAGTATGGAGGCGCTTATCAGCGCTGGATACGTCATCAGACGCAATCGCTGATAGTTCAGCTGTGCCATAAACAGCAGGATGCTTATGCCAACCGCCGCATAGATGGTTTGACGAATCAGAAACGTCTGTCCACTGCCATAGCGCTGCGCAGCAAATACCGCACTCGCGCTATACACCATGACCACGCCAAATGCGATCAGTGCGATAAATGTGCCAAGCAGGATTCCATCCATGGCATCTACACGCGAAGGCGGTACGGAAGGAGTTGCTTCAGGCGCCACAGACTTGGTGTTAAGATGTCCTGCCATTGCACGCATTAACAGGCCTCCTTGTGAGAATGCTCTTTTTGCGTAAGCGCATTTACCGCAGCTTGAAACGCTTGGCCTCGATGAACGTACGATTGAAACATGTCGTAACTTGAGCATGCAGGCGCGAGAAGAACAGCATCTCCAGGGTGTGCAAGGCTGTAAGCTTTTTGCACCGCCTCCTGCATCGACTCTACGCATTCAAGCATGACGCCCGTAGGCGCCAATGCGGCTTTAAGCAAAGGAGTCGTTTCGCCCATCAATACAACCGCTCGGCAGCGTTGCTTGATACGCTGGACGAGTGGATCATACGATCCGCCTTTGTCTTTTCCTCCTACAATGATGACAACACGTTCATGAGTTGGACCCATTCCGTCCAATGCGGCAACTGCTGCACCCACATTGGTGGCTTTGCTGTCATCGTAAAATTGGACGCGGCCTATCTCGCTTACAAACTGCATGCGATGTGGGAGCCCCCGAAACTCCTTCAACACCTGACGGATGGCGTCCGGAGACACACCAACATGTCTTGAAATGAGGCACGAACATGCCGCATTTGACATGTTATTGGCACTTTTTATGCCAATTTCGTTCAATGGCACGGTGAGACCACTTACGTCGTCATGCAGCATGCCTGAGACGATTCGCACTTCGCCGTCGGGATCCCCAAAGGTGCAAAGCCGCGCGCGCGATTCAGACGCCAAGCTCACGCATTCTGGATCTCCTGCGGGGACGACGGCCACATCGTGAGATGTTTGGTTTTCAAATATCCGCGCTTTGGCCGCTCGATAGGCTTGATAACTTGAATACCGATCCAAATGATCGGGACTAACATTTAAGAGAGCTGCGACTTTAGGCCGAAACGTCTGAATCCGCTCAAGTTGAAAACTCGAGAGCTCCAACACCACTAGACCATCTGCTTCTGCCGCTTCGGTATCCACCACATCGATCGCGGGCGTGCCAAGATTACCCCCAACGAATACGCGGTTTCCCAACGAAGCGCACATCTGCCCTACCAACGTCGTCACTGTACTTTTGCCGTTGGTACCTGTCACCGCAACCATGGGAGCTTTGATGTACCAACTTGCAAGCTCCACCTCACTGACCACAGGAATACCCGAGCGCGCAAGGGCATCGAGCTCAGCCATGGGTGGAACTCCTGGAGAGATCACCACAAGATCCGCATCCCGAAATAATGTATTCGCGTCCATGCCAACCACGAGGTTAGCGCCTTGCGCTTCAAGCGCTTGAACTTCGGGGCGCGAAACACACTCAACACTTTGATCACTGGCCGTCACACTCGCACCTTTACGCAATAGAAATCGAGTGGCTGCCATCCCGCTGACACCCAATCCAATGACCACTGCTTTGGCACCGTTGACTCGCACTTCTTACCTCAACTTCAGCGTAGCTAAGCTAGCAAGCGCTAGCATGATACTGATGATCCAAAAGCGGACGATAACCTTGGGCTCAGCCCACCCTTTTTTCTCAAAGTGATGATGAATGGGAGCCATCAGAAAAATGCGCTTGCCCGTCAATCGAAAGGATGCGACCTGACCAATGACACTGATGGCTTCGACCACAAAGATGCCGCCCAAGATGAGTGATAAAAATTCGTTTTTAGTGAGCAATGCAAGCGCGCCAAGCCCACCGCCTAAAGAAAGCGAACCGACATCGCCCATAAAAACTTGAGCAGGATAGGTATTGTACCAAAGAAAGCCGACTCCAGCCCCGATCATCGCCCCGCAATACACCGATAACTCGCTTGCACTATGAAGCGATGCAATATCCAAATAGCGAGCAAGGGTAACTTTGAAAAATGTGGCACCCGCAAGGTAGGCAAGGACCATGTACGTCCCGGCGTTGATCATGACAGGGCCAATCGCAAGTCCATCGAGGCCATCCGTAAGATTGACTGCATTGGATGTGCCGACGATTACGATTCCTGCAAGTGCTACATAAAGCCAACTGGGGATCTCAATGGGATACCGCGCAAAAGCGACAAAGGGCATCGCTACACGGTTACGCAATAATAACCAGTCCTCGGGCAATCCTGCGGAGCCGTACCAAAGGTAGCCAGCCAGGCCAAAAGCCACCACACACTGCAGCAGTAGTTTCGCCCGTGCACTGAGCCCCTTGCTGTTGCGACGTCGGATTTTAAGCATGTCATCGACGTAGCCAATGCACCCATAGCACACAGTGACTGCCATCACGACCCAGACCATGAAGTTCATGGGATCCGCCCATAACATGGTTGAAATCACCAAAATAAACAACACCAACGCGCCACCCATGGTGGGCGTTCCCGCTTTAGGAAAGTGGCTGCTCGGGCCATCGTCCCGAATGACTTGACCAATCTGCTTGGATTGCAGGGTTCGAATGAACCAAGGATACAAACCAAACGCTAGGACAAGAGAAGTCATCGTCGCTGCAAGGACACGAAAAGGCACATACCGAAGCACGTTAAGAAACGACAGCGTCTCATGCTGATGCAATGGATAAAGTAAGTAATACAACATCTAGGCTGCCTCCAAAGGAGCAAGCAGAGCATCCACCACCTGCTCCATCGCCATCGAACGGGATCCTTTAACGAAAACGACATCGTTGGGCTGGATGAACTGAACCACATGACTGACGGCATCTTTAGGAAGCTTTACGTGAATACCCGCCGTGGGCAGTCCCAAACTTGTGGTTTCCGAAGCGGCTTCAACGGCATAGGCCATCTCCGGACCGCACCCAACAAACAAAACAGTACCTAACGCTACGACGTGCCTGCCAAGTTGGCGATGCTCATCTCGAGAAACAGCACCCAGCTCTTTCATGTCACCAAGCACAACCAATAAACGTCCACCTAATACGCGTGCCACTTCAGCGGCAGTATCCAGCCCCATGCTCATGGAAGCGGGGTTAGCGTTGTAGGTGTCGTCAATCACCAACGATTCATGAATGCCACGCTTAAGCTGAAGCCTTTGCGATAGCCCAGGCAATTCGTTGAGCACACGAAGTGCGGCTCGTAATGCATTAACGACAGCTGCCGGTTGGCTAGCTTTGAGCATGCCGAGCACCAATGCAATGACCGAAGCCGCTGCCATGGCCACGCCCTCGCCAAGAATTCGCATGTGTAAACGAAGCGGTTCGGTAAATTCCTTCAGATGCAACGTGCAACTGTTACGGAGGTTACCATCGATGTGATGCTCTAACAGTTGCACATCGGCTTCTGCACGACGTCCAAATTGCATGATGCGTTTGGTAGTCACATGGCTTAGCAAGAGTGGCGTCATGGGATCGTCTGCATTGACGACCGCTAATCCTTTACTTGAAAGCGCAGCCAGAAGCTGAGCTTTTTCGTGCGCAACGTGCTCGACATCGCCCAAGCCTTCCACATGCGCTACTGCGACGCGAGTCACCACTGCGGCATCGGGTTTGGCAATCTCGGCCAATCGCGCCATTTCACCAGGGTTACTAATGCCAAGCTCCATCACAGCCACGCGATGTTCGGGGCGCAATTGCAACAAACTCATGGGAAGTCCTATCAAATTATTGAGATTTCCCTGGCTGTGCAGGACGTGCCGGTACATGATCTGAAGCACCGGAGCCGTAAGCTCTTTGGCCATTGTCTTTCCTACAGAGCCTGTGATGGCCACGACATAGCCGCCCCACTGTTTTCGATGGGCAGACGCAAGATCGCCCAATGCCCTTAGCGTATCGTCAACTTCAATCACAGTAATCCCACGAGGAACCTTGGCCCCTCGTTTGACAAGGACCGCATGGGCACCGGCCTTTGCGGCAGTTTTGAGATGCTCGTGTCCATCGGTGGATGTGCCATCAAGCGCAATGAAAAGATTGCCCGCAATCAAAGTGCGCGTATCTGTGCTCACGCCCTGCACCGTGCTCTGGTGTTCGTTTGTGAGTTCTCCACCAGTAATCTGTGCAATCTCTGTCGTAGTCCATGCCGCTTGATTGCGCGGAATAGGCGTTACCATAACGGCCCTCCCCCCTGTCGCAAAACCTCGTTTGCAGTCTTGTAATCATCAAAGGGGAGTTTCTGGGTTCCTAGGATCTGGTAGTTTTCATGCCCCTTACCCGCAATGAGCACGACATCTTCCGCGTGCGCACTCCTTATGGCGCACTCGATAGCCTGGCGTCGGTCTTCAATCACGGTATAGCCTCGCGAAGCTCCATAGAGCTCTTCTGCCGTCATGCGATCAGTACGTTCGAGACGCACTCCTTGCTCAATCGCATCGAGAATGTGTGCCGGCGATTCGCTGCGGGGATTGTCATTGGTGAGTACGACGACGTCGGCTCGATGCCCTGCCACGCGTCCCATGTGGTAACGCTTATCTTTGTCGCGGTCACCTCCACACCCAAACACGGCAATGATTCGACCTGTGCAAAGTGAACTTAGTGTTTGAAGCGCCGCCTCTAAAGCAGCGGGCGTATGTGCATAATCCACAAATACCACAGGTCCCTGTGAACCAGTCACACGCTGAAGCCTTCCAGGAACTCCTTTAAGGCCACCAATCCCTTGAGCTGCACGGCTAAGATCCAACCCCAACGCAAACACACATCCGAACGCCACCACCATGTTCTGCAGATTGTGTAACCCGATAAGAGAGCTTTTAACCAACAGCTCACCCTTAGGAGTGGCAAGCCGTGCCTCAATTCCATTAAGGCTCAGGACGTGATCGATTACCGAAAACTCTGACTCACGCATCGCTGAACTCAACGTGCACCGCACAAGACTTCCTTGAACGGTGCTCAACAAGCGCTGCCCAAACACATCATCCACATTGATCACACTGGCTCTTGGAGTTAAGCACTTAAATAAGCGCTCCTTGGCCTCAAAATACGCCTCTTGCTGGCCGTGAAAATCCAGATGGTCTTGACTAAGATTGGTAAACGCCGCCACCTGGAAATCCACCGCATCGACCCGGTGCAATGAAAGCGCGTGGCTGGAAACCTCCATCACCAAATGCGTCGCTCCTTTATCCACCATGGCACGGGCAAAACGAGCGATGTCATCCCCTTCGGGGGTGGTGTGCGACGAAACCTTGGCATAGTCGGGGCCTCGCTGATTGATCGTTCCCATCACAGCGGGAACACCACCTGCTGCGGCAATCGCCGCTTCAAGCAGGTAACTCACCGTGGTTTTGCCATTGGTGCCTGTGATTCCGGTCACCTGAAGGGCATGGGTGGGATACCCATAGACCATGGCTGCCACTTGCCCCAGTGCCAAACGTGGTTGTGATGCAATGGCCTGGGCAAGCGTGGTGTTCAAGCGATGCTCGCTAAGCACAGCAACGGCACCCCGAAGGATTGCTTCTTCAACAAAATTTGCCCCCTCGTGCAGCGTGCCCCCAATAGCCACAAACATATCGCCAGGCTGCACTTTTCGAGAATCATGTTGCACACCACGAATGGTGGTTTGTGGATCACCCTCAATCGCATGGATTAGCCCTTGGCTACGCAACATGTGCAATGTCACTGCGCTTGGAGCGGATCGAAACGCCGTGTGCGGAGGCATTGGCTCGCTCATTAACTGCCTCCTTGATGCGGTGTCGCCAAAGGTGTCTCAAGCTGCAGCATAAGTCGACTACCTGGCATGACATACGCTCCTGGCTCAGGTCGTTGTGCAACCACCACCCCAGATCCCGTCAGTCGAACTTCGAGTTGTTTCATGTAGGCCATGACCAGTGCAGAACGTGCGCTTTTTCCAACTAAGTAAGGCACCTCCACCTGTCCATCCGGTTCTCCTCCGTGCACATGAACCCGTGCATTGACATACGAGGCCGGCACAATCCCTGGCATCTCTTGTTCAGAAGTTTCTCGAGGTGAACTAGCTTCTTCAAGACGCCGCTCTTTATGGGCTTCTGCCAGTGCCGTACTTGGAGCTTGAGCAGGAACACCCAGATGACGCAACGCTGCCAATCCAACCCGTCGAAATACAGGAGCAGCCACAATGCCGCCTGCATGATCAGCCGTCGGCTCGTCAATGATGGTCACAATGGTAAGCCGCGGCTTGTCTGCGGGAACGAACCCCGCAAATGAAGCGAGCCACGTATCTCGTGCATAGCCACCTGTAATATAATCGGCTTTCTGTGCAGTCCCGGTTTTCCCTGCGACACTATAGCCTTCAATCGCAGCCTCTTTGCCGGTCCCATCGGGTGCGGTCACATGCGTCAGCATGGGAACTACGCGGCGTGCAGCCCATGCCGCCACGGCTTGTCGGCGTACCTGAGCAACAGGATATTCTGCAGTCACTTCGCCATGAGAATTTTGCAAACGCCTGATCAGCACAGGCTTAAGCAGTTTGCCGCCATTGGCCAGCGCACTCGTAGCAACAGCCAACTGAAGCGCCGTCACACTCATCCCCTGCCCCCATGGAACAGTGGCAGCATCCATATCATACCATTTGCTGTAATGGCGGAGGATGCCACTTGCTTCACCCGGGAACCCGACTTCGGTGGATTCACCAAACCCAAACTGCCTCAACGAACGAAACATGCGCGCCTTGCCCATCGCCATGCCAATGCGTGAGATACCCACGTTACTGGAATACGCTAAAATTTCAGCTGGCAAGAGCCGACCCCAACGCTCCGAATCATGAATGACAAACTCCCCAATTTGAAAAGAGCCATTGCCACAATCGATCCGTTGATTGGGTGAAACCGTTCCTAAACTTAAGGCACTGGCCATCGTAAACATCTTGATGGTTGATCCCGGCTCGAACCTGTCGGTCACTGCACGATTACGTCGCGAAGCAACCGGAAATGTGCTTGGATCGTTGGGATTAAAGCTTGGATAATTAGCCATGGCCAACACTTCGCCGGTGTGGGGATCCATCACAACCAAACTGCCCGCTTTGGCACGTGACTGCTCAACGGCCGCAACCAACTCTTGTTCGGCACGGTGCTGGATGGTTTTATCAATGGTGAGCACCACGTCTTCGCCTTGTGTGGCACGGTCGTCGAGAAACTGTTCTGAAAACACGATCGAGCCGCGACGATCCCGCGTAGCCGGCATGGTTTCGATACGCCCTCTAAGGCGCTCATCCAACGCTAACTCCAAACCGTCGATGCCACGACCATCCACATTGGCAAACCCAAGCACATGTGCCGCAAGCTCTCGATTGGGATAGTAGCGCCTGGCCTCTCTGGACATCTCGATTCCAGGTATTCGAAGTGCTTTTACAGCATATGCCTGCCGTGGCGTGACATGGCGCTGTACCCACACGAAACGACGGTCAGAAGCGAGGCGTCGGGCAATTTTCGGAACATCAAGCCCCGGCAATACCGAAGCCAAATACTGAGCAACGGTGACCGGATGAAGCCGTGCTTTTTTTACCACCTGAGGATTGGCCGAAACACTGTCAACTTCAACGCTCACTGCCAATTCCGCACCATTGCGATCAAAAATGGTTCCTCGCTTGGGCGCAAGTCGCAAGCTCCGCTCGTGTTGCTCTTTTGCCATTTGAGCCAGGCGTTGCGCTCCGTGGACCTGAAGCTCCCATGCACGGTGCACCACAATGCCAACACCTACCAACAACAACGTCGTCAACATTCCAACCCGAACACGAATCCAACGCACGCGACGGTCTTGTGTTGATTTCACCGTGCGCCTCTTGTGTTTGCAGCCATGCGCTCTCGAAACATGGGAACAATACGTTGATGACTTGGGACGTCCATACCAAGTACATCACGCGCCACATGTTCGATGCGGCCATTTTGTCGCAACGTCGCCGCTTCCAGTGACAACAAACGACGCGCCTCCATTAATCGACGCTGCTCTGAGCGTGCCTCACTTACCGCGTACCCCAACTGCACCGTTTCAAAGCGCAGGGCCAGATGCATCACGAACGCAATGGCTGTCGCTATGACGGCAACGGACCACAATGCCACAAACCGTGCTTTCATGGGACACATCCTTCGTGTGAGGGAACACGGTGCGCAGCTCTCAACTTGGCACTTCGAGCCCGCGGATTAATGCGCACCTCTTCTAACGATGCGGTCAGGGGCTTTTTTGTGAGAATGCGCCATATTTCAGGGTTACGAAACGCGCGCTTGACCAATCTGTCTTCTAACGAGTGAAAACTCAGAATCACCACCACACCACCTGCACTGAGAACGTGAGGCAACGCCTCTAACAAGTGCTCAAGCTGTTGCAGCTCTTGGTTGACATAGATGCGTAAGGCTTGAAACGTCCGCGTTGCAGGATGAATGGACCTGCGCGCAGAACTCCCCATAACTTTCAACACCACAGAGGCAAGGTCTGTCGTGGTAGAAAGCTTTCCGCTCTCTTTGGCACGCACGATGGCCCGAGCAATGGCGCGTGAGCGTCGCTCTTCGCCATACTGCCACAACATATCCGCAAGCTCTTTCTCAGACAACGAGTGCAATACTTCTTCAGCCGTTTGTCCTTCATTGGGGTTCATCCGCATGTCCAGCGGAGCGTCGTAGCGAAACGCAAAGCCTCGCTCTTGGGAATCGAGCTGCAACGAGCTTAGCCCAAGATCAGCAATGACACCTTGCACTTTTTCAATGCCTAACGACTTAAGCACCTGAGGCAATCTGGAAAACTCTGCCTCCACAAGTGTCAGACGCTTGCCATAACTCGCCAGACGTTCTCGGGCTAACGCCAAAGCCTGTGGATCTCGATCTAGCCCGATCACACGCCCATCTGGCAGAGTGGCGTCTAACATAGCAGCCGTATGTCCACCCAACCCGACGGTGACGTCTGCGTAGATACCTTCTGAGGTAGGCGCAAGCAGCTCAAGGCTTTCTTTGACCATCACCGATATGTGCTCGTGCGACTGCATAGTCTCCCGCTATAACCCCAACTCCGCTAAACGCGCCGCCATGGCCTGCCGTGTTTGATCGTCGTCCAAGACAGCACGGTTCATCTGGTCAAACTCTCGCTTCGACCAGAGCTCAATGTGCTTTCCCATTCCCACCCATAACGCTTCTCGCTTGAGCTTGGCGTGGTCTCGCACTGTCGCAGGCACGAGCAAGCGACCCAACTTGTCGATCTCACATTCCACTGCCCCAGAGACATAAATGCGTCGCAACATCGCCAAGCTCGCATCGAACTTCGGCAGCGCAGCAAGGCGTTCTTCAAATGCTAACCACTCACATAAAGGATACGCCACCGCGCACGCGTCTAACCCCGTGGTTAAAATCAAGCGTGTCTCACCACTGCCTGCCAACACATCGCGAAAGCGTGCAGGCAAAGACGTACGTCCTTTGGCATCGACTGCATGCTCATAACGCCCTCGAAACACTGTGCCTTGCCGCCTTTGTCACCAAGTGTACCAATCATCCCTGGATTGGCACTAACTACCACTTTTTACCACAAGTCTCACGAAGCTACGGAGTTCCCTAGCGGCCGTCAACTTCTTTTTTAGAACAATTGCATGTGAATGGTACAAGTTCTAACGAAGGCCCCCTGTCCTACCTGAAGGTCTATCCGTGCGTTCAGTAACGAGGTAACGTCCAAGCCACCACACCGTGTAGACATGACCAATGACAGATGAACACGCGAGCAGTTCTTCACACGTTGATGAACAACGGGCCCTTGGGCCGCATGAGCATTCCGACAACGTAGAGCAAATTTGGCAGAATGTTCTTGCCACCTGGTCAGATGAGCAGGTTCACCGCCGTTTCATCGCATTCTGTCAAGCGACAGGGCAACTGTCCGAAGCGGCCAAGCGGTACCGACAGATTCTCCCCACAGATCCTCTTCGACATGCAGACGCCCAAGCTCACCTTCGTGCCATTACCGCACTTGCACTTGCCGCCATGACCGCCAATCGTAAAGAACCTTCGACACGCCGCCATCACACACTCACCCTGATTTCCATTGGCATATTTTTAGGCATGGTAGGTTGGGCCATGTGGGCCTTTCGCGGAACATTGCAATGACCTCCTCCGAAAACCGTGAGGCACGTCTTTTGGCGTTGCTTCAAAAACGCTTCACTCAACCCCACCCGCTTGCATACGTACTGCGCGGCATTGGTGACGATGCGGCGGTGCTTAGCCCTTGTACACACTCGTTGGTCCTCTCGGTTGATGCTCAAGTGCAAGATGTGCACTTCCGACATGGCTATTTAGACTGGCATACCTTAGGACGACGCGCTTACATGGTCAGCGCAAGTGATCTCGCAGCCATGGGGGCGAAGCCCCATGTCGCACTTGCAGCGCTCACACTGCCCCTAAGTATCGACGACACCATGTTCGACGAGCTGTGTAGCGGTATGGCAGACGCTGCAACAGACATCGGCGCACCGATCATCGGTGGAAATTTGAGCACAGGTTCATTGCTATCGCTGACCATGACTGTCATGGGCACCGTAGAGGGCCACGCCATACAACGCGACGGCGCCAAACCCGGCCATCGTATTTATGTTACAGGCACATTGGGCGCAGCAGCACTTGGGCTTTACTGTTTAGAACACGGCATCACGACATCCCAGGCAACGCCTTTCATCAAGCGCTGGCGCTTTCCTCAAGCGCGCATTCAAGAAGGGCTGTCGCTTTGTGCATCGGCTTCATCGGCGATCGATCTCTCCGACGGCTTATACATCGACTTAAAGCGCGTGTGTCAGTCATCTGGAGTCGGTGCTAAAATTGATAGCGCTAAGCTACCGCTCAGCAAAGGCCATCACGAACTCAGCCAACACCTTGGCCTCGATAGCACTTCCATGGCAGTTCATGGCGGCGAAGATTACGAACTCTTGTACACGAGCGCCGATCAAGAAGGCATCCCTGCCGAGGTGGGTACATGCATTGGCGAAATTATGCCTGCGGCTCATGGAATCCAATTCCTAGACGCCGAGGGTCATCCGCTGAAACTAGCTCCTGCAACCTACAGCGGATGGTAGAACGTTCCGATCAATTCCTGTTTTAGAGGAAACGACCCTGTCATGTTCGTTGATTCATGAGCTCGCCGCGTAATATGACTGGCAACAACACGAGCAAAGATACGATGACCCATGGCACCATGCCAGCTACATGGACAAACACGGCAAGAGCCGTACTCGTTTCTCGGGCGACGCCTAACACACTTAACGCTGCAACTACCGCAAAATGGTAGGTGCCGATGTAGGCGGCAGCGGCTGGAAGCGCAGTCCCAAGCGACAAAAACGCCAACAGCAAGACGCTTCCATACCAGGGTGTCTTGAGCTGGAACGCCAACATCCAGAGCTGCATGACCAACAAGGTGCACAACCAATAAACAAGCGTGCACACCAACATTCCCAGTGCACGACGCGGCGCGGCAAGCGCGGCAAGGCCCTTTACGAAATGTTGAGCTTTGGGACGCAGCCACGTCGCCATACGTTGATTCAGCACGCGGAGCAACCGTTCAATAACCCATTCGAGCCATTTTGGACGCAGAGTCGCGACGATCACAAACACAAACCCCACTGCCGCGAATGCCACAAACACGACCACACTGTGACCCAGAGCAGAACGTCCCATCACCCATGGAATGATCCAAAGCGCACACAAAAGAACGCAACACAAGTCCACCAAACGTTCCACTGCAATCCACGCCAGCACACTGCTAAAGGGAAGCTTTGTATGACGGGCAAGGTAAGCCGATTTGATCACCTCACCCACGCGAGCAGGCAAAGCAACATTGCCCAGATACCCTGCAAGCACGGCTTGCAAGGCCGTCAGCAATGACAACTTAGTTTGGCTGCTGGCCAAGATTCGAATCCGCCAAGCCAAGCTTAAAAATGCCACAGAAGAGACAGCGTACGTCCAAACGTAAATATCAAGCCTTACGCGGTGACGCTCTTGCCAAATTTGTGCCCATGACACATCACGGAATACAAAGTAGAGCGCAGTGGCACTGAAGCCAAACGACACCAGGAAAAGTATGACACGCCGAATGGTTTGCTTGGATAGCATAGTGCCCTACATACGTTCGCGCAGCCCAGGGGCTCGCTATTCTTCCATTTACATACGTTCGCGCAGCCCAGGGGCTCGCTCACCCTTTACGCCATGGACGGGCAAAGGGTCAAACTGTCGACGGCCGTGCGTGCTTGCCCGCAACGTTCGGAGTGTATGTGCATGCCACCTGACCAATGAATGCGTGATGGCGCTCTAACGTCCCAAGGGCATGTGCTATCGATCCTTTTTGGCAAACGGTTCTCGATGTCAGCGTCTACCCCTCCTTGTTTCCCAAATTGATATCTGCGGAAATCCTTTCACGGAACGAACACGTGCACACGGTCGCCATGCACCATCAGCACGGCCCATTTGATGTCCGTTACACACTGGAGTTTACTGTTCAGCCCCAAGCCCGTGATCTGCGCTTTCGGCTACTGTCGAGTGAGCATGACATGATCAAAGCGCTGTGGGGATTTATGACAGTCATCTCACTAGGACCACACGAGTCTGTCCTTTGTTATGGCGTCATGGGTGACATTGGTTCGGGCAGCATCCAAAGCTGGGCCAGGCCTTACTTGCAATCCAAATTGCTTCGCGTGCCCCACTACCTCAAGCGTCACCTTGAACGTCGCAGCCGCTTGCATTGATAGCGGTTAGGGAATGTAGTTTTGAGTAGGGAAAAGCATTCGTGCTCGTTAGTAGCGCGAAGGACTTTCTTATTGCATACTATTATCGGGTGGGAACCTCTCTGAATGTATTTGTTATGGGCTTTGTAAGCCTGATGCACATGACAGGCTGTGCACGAAGCATTGATTTATCAAGCAAACAATGCCCATGTGTGGAAGGGTTTGTCTGTGACCCTATCAACGACACGTGTGTGCGAGCGCTCGATGCCGATCTCGACACAGACGACGCGGAGGATGATGGGTCTTTGAATGATGTATCTTCAAATGACGTACCCATCGATGTTGCTCCTCCATCCAAAAAACGTGTATTCATCAGCAGTGCCACCTACAGTGGAAACTTAGGTGGAGTTGCTGGAGCAGATGCGAAATGCACCGCATTGGCAAACAATGCAGAGCTTGGCGGCACTTGGAAAGCGTGGCTTTCCTCTTTAGGCAATCTCGCCAAAAATCGGGTACAAGACGTTGGGCCCTGGTATCTGGTAAATGAGAGCACGTTGGTGGCTAACACTCGAGACGAGTTGATAGCATGTACCAATCTTTCCCAATCTATTAACATGACTGAAAATGGTACCGTTTTAGATAACACTGGAACCACTTTATATTTTTGGAACGGCCACTATTGCGATGGAACCTTAAAGTCACAAACGTGCCTGAATTGGTCAAATTCAGCTAGTCCTAATCAAGGTGGGTTTGGAGTGGCCAATGCCTGGAGTGCCGGTGGAGATGATGTCTGTAATGGCACACGACGCCTGGTATGCTTTGAGCAGTAGTTAAGCACGCTCTGCGGCAAGCAGATAGAGAATGGCCATGCGCACGGCGACGCCGGATTCGACTTGATTCAAGATGAGGCTTCGGGCGCCATCCGCCACCTCCGGTGTAATTTCAACACCACGGTTCATTGGACCGGGGTGCATCACCAGGGCATCCGGCTTGGCTAGCGCGAGGCGGGCAGTGTTGATGCCGTAGACACGGGAATATTCCCGCAATGTGGGGACCCCGGCATTGTGTAAGCGCTCACGTTGAATCCGAAGCACCATCACCACATCCGCGCCTTCGAGCGCAGGCTTCATGCGATCATAGACGTCGACCCCAAAACGGTCGAGGTGTGCGGGCAAAAGAGACCTTGGACCTACCACACGCACACGGGATCCAAACATCCGAAAGAGATGAATGTTGGAACGTGCGACACGTGAATGTGCAATGTCCCCACAAATCGTGACCACGAGATCTTTGAGCGTCCCTCGCGCTTCGAGCAAGGTAAACGCATCCAAAAGCGCCTGAGTGGGATGCTCATGCATCCCATCGCCAGCGTTGATCACACTGGCCTCGGTATGACGTGCGACAAACTCGGCTGCTCCGGAAGCCGCATGCCGAATCACGATGACATCCGGGTGCATGGCTTGCAACGTTTTACACGTATCAAGCAGTGATTCACCCTTTGTCACGCTGGAGCTTGAACCTGAGACATTGATGACATCTGCAGACAAACGCTTGCCTGCAATCTCAAAAGAAGTTCGCGTCCGGGTGGAAGGCTCAAAAAACCCATTAATGATGGTTTTGCCACGCAATGTCGGCACCTTGCGCACCGCACGTCGTGAAACTTCGAAAAACGCCTTGGCGGTTTGTAGCACCGCTTCGACATCCGATTTATGAAGCTGTTCGATATCCAGCAGATGACGGTGACCAAACGCTTGAGGCTCAGGCATCGTCATGGGTGCACCTTGGGCATTACGATCACCGAGTCTTTGGAAGGCTGGTCAAAACGAGCTTCGATGGAAAATCCTTGAGGGACCTCAAGCACACGGCCCACAAAGTCAGGCGCGATCGGGAGTTCACGTTCGCCACGATCGCATAAGACAGCCAGCCAAACCCTGCGAGGCCGCCCATAATCCAATAAACATTCGATGGCCGCGCGCACGGTGCGCCCGGTATGCAATACATCGTCTACCAACACCACGTCCTTGCCATCGATGGGAAAAGGAACATGGCTAGGACCAATCTTAGGGCTGGGTAAGGTCGTCGCAGCATCATCGCGGTAAAGCGCAATGTCGACCGTGCCCAATGGCACTTCGATCCCATGATGCAATCGAATAGCGTCAATGATTCGCTCAGCAAAAACGACGCCCCCACGGCGAATCCCCACAAAGCGGATGTCATGGGCATCCCTGGTGTGCTCAATCACGGCGTTTGCGATACGGTCGACATTGCGTGCGACCTCTTCGGAACCCATGATGACTTGGCCTTGCTGACTCACCAAGGCCGTGATCTAGGCTGAGCACGACCAAGAATCAAGCACCTCTGGACATTTCGCTAACAGAACCTCAAGACAGGCTCAAAAGCAGCCACTCCTTACCTATTAGAGTCCTGTGGCAGGTGCAGTCGATGGAACCGTAGGTGCATGAGGCATGGCCTCCCCTTTGGCGGCACGTTGGTTCATCTCGTATTTTGAGGGACAGCGCGGAATCACCTGGTTGGCGCTAAAGACACCATCTGGCTGAATGCGTCCTTGCACCGTGACACTGATCCCCATGCCATCACGGAAGGTGTCAGGCACCACACACTGAGCAAACTCAACCGGCATATCCTTCCCACGCTTTGACAAGACAAAACGCCATTCACACGGATGTTCACGAAACAGAATCGAGCCTTGTTTGAGCTCACCTTCCACACGGAGTTCACGGCCTGTATGCTTGGAAGGATTTGCCATCACTTCATTAACAAGCTTGGAATACACGAATGCATCCGAGGCTTGGCTGCCAAACAGCAAAAACGCGACAGCCCCTCCCAGCAATACAAACACAACGCCTATCTTAAGCCATGGGGGCAATCCACCCGAAGGCGTTTCGTCGATGAGCTCTTCGGAAGTATCGCTTGGAGGAAGCGTAGAATGAATCTCAGACACGTAGCGAATTATAGAACATCTATCAGCAAATACCAGAACGCCGTTCCCTGGCGAACCAAAGAACGGCGTACCTTCCCAACATGTCGTACTATGTCGAGGAATGTCGTTGACTTAGTGGATCAAAAGAAGCCCGCAAGCTTGAGCGCAATCAGAAGGGCATAAAGCACCAACGATTCGATCAATGCCAAGCCGAGCAACATAGGCGTAAATATCTTGCCAGAAGCATTGGGGTTACGTGCAATGCCGTCCAATGCTGCTGCTGCGGCTTTGCTCTGGCCCAAGGCCCCTCCAAACGCAGCAAGGCCGATGCTCAACCCAGCTGCCAAATAGGCCATGGATTGTTGAGTAAATTCATTGGCCGCGGCAGCTTCTTGTGCGAATGCTGGCAACGCCCAACCGATTGTTGCCATGAAAGCAACCCCTTGTTTGACTAGTTTCTTCATTGACGCTCCTTCTAGTTTACATATGTGCGAGCCAAACACCCGCTCAATTCAATGTTCCTCATGTTGTACCGCCAGCGCGATATACACTGTTGAGAGCAAACAAAACACTACCGTCTGCACCACAACGACGAGTGACCCTAAAATCATCACAAAAAGGGGAATGGGCAGAAACACACCCACAATCCCAAATAGCCCAACAATCAGGCCGATAATCACAGTAAGCAACGTATGATCCACAAACATGTTTCCCATCAGACGTACTGCCAAAGACAACGGGCGCACGATATGGCTGATGGTTTCAATAATGAACATGATCAACATCAATGGCAGCGCGTACCATTTAATAATAGGGCCGAAAAAGTGTTTGAAATATGCAAGGCCATGCTCCTTCACGCCGAACACATGCGTTGAGAAGAAGATAATGATGGCGCATGCGAGGGTGGTATTGAGTGTGTCCGTCGCCGGAACAAAACCGGGAAGAAGACCCAAGGCATTTGAAAACAAGATAAACAGCGCACATGTGCCAATGAGCGGCAAAAAAAACCGCGCTGCCTTGGCGCCCATGATGTCGCGCATCATGCCGTAAACACCTTGCACCACAAGCTCCATGAAAACCGCAGGCGTAAGGCGCGCCTCGGGCACCAATGCGTCAGAAACCGTAGCTACTTTTCGGTACGTGGAGAGCCCAAGCACCGTCAGAAGAAGAAATACCAACAAGGCGGCAAACACGTGTTGGAGATGGATGTTTCCATGGGCAAGCCACGTTGGACCAAGGCCCTGAGCCGCATGCTCAGCCCCGTGGTAAAAAGGCAGAAAATGAAACCATGTCTGTCCGTGCGGCATCCGTCAGTGATTCCCAGTAATTCAGTCTGCGGGGCGGCTATGTATCAGGTTCCCCGCCAGAATGCCAACCACCATTGTGCTCAGACCCAAAGCAAACCCTAATGCATCGATTCGCCCTCGATAAAGCAACAAAACAATGACGCCAGCGAGTACAATGAACTTGAAAACATACAGCATAGCTGAATTTACTTGCAACGGCTGGGCTACCATGCGGTGGGTTATCCACTGAAGAGCGCGCCAATTGGCCACTGCCACTAGACATCCTACGACAACACCTAGGACAAGTTTGTGAGATCCCCAGAGCATGCCTGCCACGCCCAGCACTGTTCCGAGGCCAAGCATCCACCACATGACACGATCGTAAAGCCAGGAGCGGGCGACTGAGATGCGCGTCATAGCTTGTCCAGATTGACAGTGCGGCTAAGGCGGTAAAGGGAGTGAAACCCTGCAATCGCCCCCAGCACCAAGCCAGCAATCTTGAGATAAGGACTGGTTCCAAGCGCGTTATCCAGCCAGCGTCCCCCAAAGTAGCCTACCGCAATGGATAAGGCCAACTCGATGCCCACGGCACCCACGCGCATGGCCGCTTTTAATTGTTTAAGGCTGTCCGGCCCGATAAGCGGCATAAAATCCTTTTGATAATCGAGTGTATGGAAGCGCCCTTGCGCTGGCACTTCCCCCATCCGAGAGGTGATTTTTCCTAGCATGGCTTCTGAGAAAGGGTCAACGGGTGCGTTAGTCGGGATCGCGCATGGAGGTTGCTACGGATAGTCCAGCATGTTAAGCGATGCCGACTGGTGAGCGAGCCCTTGAGAGAGAGCCCCCTGGGCTACTCGAACGTAGGATGCATGGGGCTATGCGAACGCATGTGAATAAAGAAACTTAAGGAGCTTTGTCCATGAACGACGTACGCGTGATTAATGAGCTAGTACAACGCGAAAGCGCTTTTGTAGAACCTTTAATGTTCGAACTACGCAAAACGATTGTTGGGCAAGATGCGATGATCGAACGTTTGCTCATTGGGCTCTTAACAGGCGGGCATGTGCTGGTGGAAGGCGTGCCTGGCTTGGCAAAAACACTTACCGTTAAAACACTGTGCGATACGATTTCTGCCAAGTTCAGCCGTGTGCAGTTCACGCCAGACCTGCTTCCTGCCGATTTGGTGGGCACGGTGATTTACAATCAGCAACGCGGGGAGTTTTCAGCAAAAAAAGGCCCCATCTTTGCCAATCTCGTGTTGGCCGATGAAATCAACCGCGCCCCCGCCAAAGTACAAAGTGCTCTGTTAGAAGCCATGCAAGAACTTCAAGTCACGATTGGAGATACGACCTATCCACTTGAGCAACCGTTCATGGTGATGGCTACGCAAAACCCGATCGAACAAGAAGGCACGTATCCGCTACCAGAAGCACAAGTGGACCGTTTCATGTTGCATGTGCGCGTGAGCTACCCTGAGCGTGACCATGAACGGCAAATTATGGAACGGGTCAGTGATGCGTTGCTGCGACAGAGCCACACGGGCGCAGGCTCGGCCTCAAACCCTATGTTTAAAGCCAATGCTGTGGTGGACCCAAAGACGTTGCTGGATGCACGGCGCACGATTGCTGAGATTTACATGGATCCCAAAATCAAGGACTACATCGTCAATATCATTCTAGCGACCCGCACACCTGAAACCGTAGGGCTCCAAGAACTTAAAGCCATGATCGCACATGGAGCGTCTCCCAGAGCAACGATCGCATTAAATCTTGCAGCGCGAGGGCATGCCTTTCTTCGCCATCGTGGCTATGTCACGCCTGAAGATATTAAGGCCATCGCCCCAGATGTGCTGCGACACCGTGTGCTTCGTACCTATGAAGCCGAAGCAGAAGAAATCTCGAGCGAAGCGATTGTGCGCCGTGTATTGGATACTGTGGAAGTTCCGTGATCTCCAAAGATCTCATCAAGAAACTCCGTAAGATTGAAATCCACACCTCCCGTTTGGCCAACGAGCAGCTTGCGGGAAGTTACCAGTCCGTATTCAAGGGGCGCGGCATGGCATTTAGCGAAGTGCGCAAATACCAGGCAGGGGACGACGTGCGCTTCATTGATTGGAACGTAAGCGCACGCATGAATGACGTATACATGAAACTGTTTACAGAAGAGCGTGAAATGACCGTCATGCTCTTGGTTGACCTCTCAGCCAGCGAACAGTTTGGATCGGTGGGACCTTCGAAACTGGATGTCGTTGCCGAACTCTCAGCATTGCTTGCGTTCAGTGCCATCAAAAACAACGATCGCGTTGGGCTCATCCTCTTTACCGATAAAGTGGAGCGTTTTGTGCCTCCTAAAAAAGGCCGCGGACATGTAATGCGCGTCGTGACCGAAATTTTGAATGCGAAGCCAAGCTCGGACGGAACTGATTTGACCTGCGCATTGGAATTGCTGGGCCAAGTCACAACCCGTCGCTCCGTCACCTTTGTGCTTAGCGACTTCATTGCAACTGACTATGAACGCGCACTGCAAATAGCTGCTCGGCGTCATGACGTGATTCCCATTGAGATCAGCGATCCTAAGGAAACGGAGCTACCTCGGCTTGGCATTGCCCTCGTACAAGACCTTGAGACAGGCGAACTCGTCGAAGTCGATACTCAGAACCCAACGGTAAGAGAACGCTATCGACTCGCGTTGGCCAAGACATCCGCTGACCGACATCAGTTCTTTAGGCGTTTGCGATTAGACTACGTCGCGGTATCCTCCGATCGGCCTTACGTCACACCCATTGTTGAGCTGTTTCGAAGACGGCAAAAACGAGCCCGAGGCGCAGCATGAACAGACTTTGGTCACTGCTGGCCTTCATCATCGGTGGAACACTGGCAGGGTTAGCCCTTTCATCAAGCGTACAGGCTTTGCCTGAAAGCCACCTGCCCACACCTAAGCTTACGATAACACCCGCAAAGGGTGTTAAAACGGGCCAACTTGTGCACGTCAGCGTCCATGTGATGGCCCAGCCTAACGATCGCCTCGTAGCGATTCCTCCGCAATTTACACCGTTAGAAGTGCACGCCAAAACACACACTCACACCAAAGCGGATAACCGGATAAAGCATGAATTTAGATTCGACTTGTTACCCTTGGCACCAGGATTTTTTTCGATCCCATCCATTGAGATCCAAGTGCTCAGCGCTTCAGGAAACGTTGGATCCATTCAGACTTCAGCGCAAACGATTCAGGTGCAAGCCTGGCTTGCCAATGAACCTCAAGCAAAGCTCAAAGGTGTCGCCAAACATGACATCAGTAAACCTGTCAGCGTGTGGCAAGACGATTACACACTTGTATGGGTTGGCGGTGGCCTATTGGCTCTCTTGTTGGCAGGATTATTGGCTTTGGCATTGCATCGATTTTGGAAAGCACGTCAACGCACTTTAACGCCTCCCTCTCCCCCCCGCCCTCCATGGGACATCGCTCAAGAAAAACTCGAAACACTTTGGCAAGAACGTGAACCATTGTTTGAACAGAATCGAGGTGCGGAACTCGTGGATCGATTGAGCGACATCGTTCGCGAGTATTTGGGCCTTCGCTACGATTTCGAAGGACTGGAAAGCACCACCGATGAGGTGCTTTCACGTATGCGGCGCCTGCGGCCGACACGACTATCACTTGAAACACTTGCGATGACACTGTCCGAATGTGATCTGGTGAAATTTGCGAAAGCCGATGCTCAGCGCCAGCGAACAGAAGAGTTATTTAAGGAAATTCAACATGTTATTACAGTAACCACACCACAGCCTCACGTCTCTTCCTCAACCGACGGAGCACCTCCTCATGCATAAATCCACGTTGTATGGTTGGCGGTCTTTCGTATGGACATGTGTCTTGTGCGCACTGAGCATCGTTTTTGTGCTTGCTATCATTCATCAACATTATGAAGTTCCGCTCCGCATCGGAAGCATTCGCTTCAAGAGACCTTTCGCGGCATGGCTGTTGTTAGGACCTGTGCTTGTGTGGTTTACACGGGGGTTATTCCAGCATCGCTATAGCCCTCGTTTAAAGGTTTCCCTAGCAGCCAACATCGCTGAAGCAGGATCTAGCTTTCGTGCATGGCTGAGGCCCGTATTAGCTGGCCTGCGACTGAGTGCGTTGGTGCTTATGGTATTTGCTATCATGGGCCCTCAGAGCATTCATGCGCGGGGAACCACCCAGGTGCAAGGCATTGATCTCGTTTTAACACTGGATCTGTCCTTGTCGATGCAAGCTGAGGACATTCGGCCAAACAGGTTCATTGCCTCTAAGCAAGTGGTCGCAGAGTTTGTGGAACGACGTCCGCAAGATCGTATCGGAGCGGTTGTCTTCGGGCGCGATGCCTACACGCTTTTACCACTCACCACAGACCATACCGCACTGATATCTTCTGTCATCGAATCAGAACTGGGCATGATTGACGGCAAAGGCACGGCCATCGGCAACGCAGTGGGCGTCGCACTCAATCGGCTGCGTCAATCAAAAGCCAAAAGCAAAGCCATCATTCTCCTTACTGACGGCAACTCTAATTCGGGAAACATCTCACCTGAACAAGCCGCAGGGTATGCACAAGCCATGGGCGTTAAAGTTTACACAGTCTTGATGGGAGCATCGGATGAAGCGCTCGCCTCTCAGAAACGTGGCGCATTTGGCATGGCACTTATGGATCGCGGCAATTTCCCCATCAATCCCGAGCTGTTGCAAGAAATGGCTCAAAAAACTGGCGGACAATATTTTCAGGTCACAGATCGTGAAGGGTTAGAACGTAGTTTTCATTCGATCCTTGATGAGCTTGAAAAAACCGATATTCAGGATGCGGGTGTCATGTATAGCGAGCTATTCATGGCAATGCTTATCCCGGCATTGGCACTGTTATTTCTCGAATTGTTTGCCATGACCTTGGTGTTCCGGAGGTGGCCATGATCTTAGGCGCTCCTCAGTGGTTGTGGCTATTGCCCGTGGTAGGCCTGGGATTCATTGCAGGCCTTTGGTCGTGGCGCGCACGCATGCGCGTTGCAAAGGACTTTGGGCGACGTGCTCATCTTGAACACCTTCAATCCGGGAACCCTACCCGCTGGCGTATTGCCAAAGGCATCCTTGTCCTAACAGGATTAGCACTGACAGTGCTTGCCTTGGCTCGTCCCCAATATGGAAGTCGCTCTCTTTTACTTCGCAAGCGCGGAATTGATATTGTCATTGCATTGGATTTTTCAAAAAGCATGTTGGCTCAGGATGTGCGTCCCAGTCGCATTGAACGTGCCAAAGCAGAGGTCATGCAGCTCATTGAGGAACTTGGCGGGGATCGGGTAGGCATCGTGGCCTTTGCTGGCGATACGATTGAGTTTCCAATGACCACCGACTACACCGCCATTCGACTGTTTTTTCGGGATCTCAATCCCTTTGACATGCCTGTCGGTGGTACCGCGATTGGTCGCGCGCTCACAGCCGCACAGCACATGCTCGAACAGTCTCGAGAAGCCACAAAAAAAACCTCGCAACCTGATCAAGCAGTTATTCTCATCACGGACGGAGAAGACCACGCAGGAGAGCCTCTTGAAGCCGCAAAAGCACTTCATTCAATGGGAGCAAAACTTTTCGTGGTTGGCATTGGCTCGCGCACTCCAGAGCGCATCCCATTGCTTGCGCCCGATGGCTCATGGGCAGGATATCTCAACGATGAAGAGGGCAAGCCTGTAACTACCTCCCTTACCTCACACAATGAAACGCAGTTGAAACAACTTGCCAAAGCAACCGGTGGCACGTATTTCCGCGCTGGACATGGTAGCGCAGGCATCCATAAAATTCGCCAACAGATCCACCGCATGAAACAGTCAGACCGTGATCATCGGCGAGTTACTCAACACGAAGATCGTTATATAGTTGTTCTCATCCCGGCATTCCTATTGCTTGTACTTGAGGGGTTACTGCCTGAGGCATGGCTGAGGTCGCGAAGGCAGACGCATACGTTCACGCGACCCAAAGGACCGCTCACACGCACACGCCGACGCAAGGAAGCCGTGTCATGAAGACCAGTAGCATACTCAGATGGCTGCCCACCCACCGAAAGACCATGCTCCTGGGGAGTGCATGTCTGATAGTTTTAGGTGTGACCGCATGGCTGTCCGTCCTTAATGGGTGGGATCCACTGCGCTCGAAGAATCGGTCGGTAGAAGCTGGCAACCGTGCCATCGGACAAGGAAATGTTAACGCTGCCCTGTCCCACTATGATAAGGCCATCAAAACGCTGCCATCTGAACCTGGAGTACACCTGAATAGAGGACTAGCGTTGCGGGCCCTCGGCAAAGAAGACTTAGCCCAGCAGGCTTTCCGTACTGCGTCGGAATTGAATGGCAGCCGGAAAATCCGCGCAGAAGCCTTTTACAACCTGGGTATCGGCGTCTACCAACACGCCGAAAAATTGCTTACACAGAAAGACTACACCCAAGCCCAACAAGGATTCAAAGACGCCGTCGAAGCCTTTAAACAAGCACTTCGCCTTGCGCCTGGACACCAGAAGGCAGCATGGAATCTTGAGCTAGCACTTTTGCAGCTTCAAGACGCTCAGCAAAAGCAACAACAGCAAGAAAACGAAAAAAAGGAACAGGACGAAAAAAGCCAAGACTCGTCCAAGGACCCACAAGACAAAAACAAAGAGAATCCATCTCCTCAGCAGCCTCAGGAACAGAATAAGCAGCCTTCGGAATCGAAGCCAAAAGACGCTACTCCTTCACAACCAGAACCAACCAAGCCCAAGGACAGCCCTTCAACCCAAACGCAACCCTTACCCTCTGAAGCTGAGCAAGTGCTCGACACCTTACAAAAGCGCGAAGAAAACCTGGAGCGTCACAAAGCCCGTCTACGGTCCCTCCAAGAAAACCGTCGACCTTTAAAAGATTGGTAATCTATGGGTCAGAGGCTTTACTTTCCAATGGGTGTTTTGCTTGCGTCCAGCATCACAACTGTGGTGTCTGCGCAGACCGCTACTTTATCGATCGAAGCAGAAACAGAGCAACTTACTCCTGGACAGGTATTTCTTCTTGAGATACGCGCCGATGTTGAAAACGGTGATACGGATAATCTAAAGCTGCCCAATTTGGATGCGTTTGAAGTTTTGGGGCATGACGTATCTACGCCGATGCAATTCAGTTTTAGCTTTGGTTTTCGAGGAGCCGTGCGCACCATGCGTTCCACGGTCATACACCGCTTCAAACTGCGAGCACCAACGTCGCAAGGCCGCCATAGCATCGGCCCCGCCCTTTTAAGACTTAAAGGCAAGGCATTTACCAGCAATGTTGTCACGGTCACTGTTGCTGGTGTTGGCAGCACACACCCTAACAGCACAATGGACCCGACAAGAGCCATACCTCCCGAAGGAGAGCTGACTGGCGCCCACTACGACAGCAAAGCCTTCATCAGAACTGTCATCGATAACAAAACACCGTACGTTGGCGAGCAAGTCACGGTATCCTTTTTCCTCTATCTCGACGGCACATTGCGAGCATCGCCTGTGGTAACGCAAGAACCCACGATGCAGGGGTTTTGGACACACGATTTGCTCGGCTCTGCTCGAGCCTTAGAGCCAACAGTTCAACTCGTAAACGGACAGCCTTTTCGCGTCTACCTTCTACGTCGCATTGCAGCGTTTGCGCTCGATGCTGGTAAAACAAGCGTTGGAGCCATGCGAGTGAATATCCCAACTGGCTCTATTTTTGATGTATTTAACGGCTCCCTCCCTAGAGACCTCGAAAGAGCAAGCAACGACATCGTATTATCCATTAAACCACTGCCATCCCATGGTCCACCCAACGACGCTCCCGTACACATCGGCAGCATAGCATTGACTGCAGCTATTGATCGAACAGATATTGCAACACTGGATGCCGTCAAGTTTCGTATAATCGCACAAGGCACAGGCAACCTAGCGGGGCTTAACTTTCAATTGCCTGCTATTCCCGGATTGCAACTACTCGCACCTGAGACTCACGATGAGGTTCGGGCCGTAGATGGCGTTGTCAGTGGCACACGTACCATGGAATGGTTAGTGATTCCCCAACAACCAGGAAATTATACAATCCCTGCTATTACTGCACATGTTTGGAACCCTCAAACGCGAACCTTCACGCTAACCCATTCAGAACCAATCAGTTTACGTTCGACAGGCAAAGGAGTTGCTCCAGGAACCGATGCGATTGCACCTGACTCTATTGCATCTCCAACGTTTGGCCCGATCCGCCTTCATAGCAAGCTAACCCGTGACGCGCCGCCATTCGTCCAGAATCCGTGGTATCTCGCACTCATGGTTTTGCCTGCATTAGGAACACTTTTTGTATACGTCACCACTCGATCTAACGAACCGAGAAAACAAAAACGACACCGTAACATCGATAAAAAATCAGCCCTTTGGCTACAAGATCGCCTCAAACAATTGGAATCCACTGAGAGTTGGAATAATCCACAAGCCTTTTACACTGAAATGGCTCGTGTCCTTCAGAGTACCCTTGAAACACATTTGGGAATCCATACAGGCAATCTCACTCGAAGTGAACTTTCGGAGAAACTTCAAGCTCAAGACATGCCACCACATATTCTTCACCAATGGCTGTCTCTGATGGATCACGCTGACGCCGCCCGATTTGGATCTACAATTGCAGACCGCACACAAATGCAAATTCAATTGGAAACTTTTAAACAACTTGTTGGGTTTCTTAATCTCAAGAAAAATCCTCACAAGGAAATCCTATGAAACCCTGGGTGCTTATCGCATCGTTGCTTGGCATTTTCACGGCGTCCGCGTACTATTCGACCTATGTTCGCGCGGCCCGAGGGCCCGCTCACCATTCTGCATACGTTCGCGCGGCCCAAGGGCCCGCTCACAGGCAACCAGAGTCTTTGGAGGCGATATTTCATCGAGCCAACACGGCTTACAATCTTGGCCACTACACTAACGCTGCAAAAGACTATCAGCGGCTTATCGCGCTTGGCGTTCAAGACCCCGACGTATACTTTAATTTAGGCACAGCTTATGCAAAACTCGAAAAGTACGGACATGCCATTCGTGCTTTGGAACGTGCCTTTCGCCTCAATCCAAGCGACACACGCATCGAAAAAGCCATTGCTCTCGCAAATCAGATGCTGGCAGAGCGCCACACTCAATCAAGTGAAGGGACCCTCGTTCAATATCAACCGCCTTTCCTTCACTCGTTATTGCGACGCATGACACTCACTTTTTTAGGCATCCTTAGCTTATGTCTCAATATAGTTTGTTTTGGATTGCTCATCATAAAGCGCATCTTTCAACGAGAAACACTAAACCTTATTGCTACAGTAGGAAGCGGCACAACAGCGCTTGGCCTTTTCATCACAGGAGCATTGATCCTAGCCAAATTGGGAATTGGAGGACATGACGAAGCTATTGTACTTCACGATCAAGCAAGCCTCAGACAAGGACCTACAAGCAAAGCAACCGAACATGGCCAAGCACTGGAAGGCGAGCATACCTTGGTTTTAAATAAAGAAGGAGAATACTATCTAGTTAGTTTTACCGATGGGCGTCGCGGCTGGATGCACGCTAAAAATGTCGGCAAAATCTGAAAACGCCATTATGGAGTTTTATGACGAATGTCTTGAATCTGCTTCATCAGGGCAACCGCACGCGCATTTTCAGGATTCTCCAACAATACCTGACTAATGTATTTTTCAGCTTCGTCTAGTCGGCCTGCCTTTAGGGCAGTTTCTCCTTGATCGAGAAGTTCAATCGTCTGGCCCTGTTCGAGTGTAGAACTCATTCGTATGTTATCGCGCTGACTGAACCAGAGAGAAATAACCGTAACAGCCAGGCTTAATAGAAGAAGCCCTCCCACAACCGTGATGCTCAGAAACCAGCTTTTCGGAACTACGACAGAGCCTTTACTCTTGTCCGTGCCTTGACTCTCACCGTACATGACTGGCCGTGCTGTTTCAGATGGATGATTCGGTGTTATCCCAGGAACGGCCTGATCTGATCTAGATCGAGAAACATGTGGCACTAATGCCGTAGGCGCATCTGCCCGACTCGAAGCCGAACCATCAACTACCGTAAGAGTCGTGTCTCCAATCCGAATCTTGTCATTGAAGCCAAGAACCATTTCATATTGGGAGCGCCCATTCACTAAAGTTCCATTGCCACTACCAAGATCTTTCAACGTTAATACGCCATCCACATGCAAGATCTTCAGATGTTTTCGGGACACCGTAACGTCAGTTAAAATTACTTCATTGTCGATGCCACGCCCTATGCTTGTTTCGCCAGGATTAAGGACATAGGTTTTGCCTTTATCGCGGCCCTGTTCCACCAGTAACTGCGGAGGGCTGGGACGTTCATGGACGATGTGAGTCGGCTGCTCCGCTAAGATATTGTCGTTTTCAATTTGGGTAGCTTCGGCTTCCAATTCTTCCTGACTGGACCAGTCTTTCTTTTCATCAACATCATGCTTACCCTTGCCTACATCGTGCCAGATGCTCATACCATCCTTTGACGAGTCACTTGCCATACTGGATAGGATAACTCTTTTACAAGCCTTCGTGGAACTGTAAATGCCTATCCTCAAAAAGCGAAAGATTAACACCGAGCGTGGTACACTTGTGGCATGTCTGCGAAAAGCCCGAATTCAGCCATGAACTTCGGTCCGTATCATATCGTTCGGCGGTTGGCTGTCGGAGGCATGTCCGAGGTATTTCTAGCGCGACATATAGGCATCGAGGGCTTAGAACGGCAAGTCGTTATTAAACGGATTCGGCAAGGACTAAGCAAGGACGAAGAATTTCGGACTATGTTTCTGGATGAAGCACGCCTCATGGCTGCGTTATCACACCCTAATATTGCTCAAGTCTTTGATCTAGGACAAATGGAAGGCTCCTATCATCTCGTCATGGAGTACGTGCGCGGGCCAACACTTAATACTCTTTTACATGCAACGTCTAAACATGGCCATAAGAGTTTTCCTTTAAGCATTGCCCTTGGCATCGGCCTCGGCATTGCTGAAGCGCTAGCCTATGTCCATTCTAGGCGCGATGAGTTAGGTCGCCCACTTCGAATCGTCCATCGCGATCTTAAGCCTGCTAACATCATCGTAAGTTATGACGGAGCTGTAAAACTGATTGACTTTGGCATCGCCAAAGCCGCTTCTAAGGTGTACGAGACACGCACTGGCGTCATTAAAGGCACGTACGGATACATTGCTCCAGAGCAACTGGCACGTGGTGCATCGGTGGATCACCGCGTGGACGTCTTTGCCATGGGAGTCATCTTGTATGAGATGTGCGTAGGCACCCATCCTTTTGATATCAGCGACGAACCTAACCTCTTGGAGCGCATCCTTAACGCACGCTATGTGCGACCACGCAAAGCATCCCCCGAAATTCCAAAATCGTTAGACAAACTGATTGCAAGCTGTCTAGCGCCTCATCCAGAGGGACGCCCTGAAGACATGAATGCGTTAGTCAAACTAATCACCGAAGAGCAACTGCTCCTTGGACACTGCGCCTCCATGGCAGCCATTGGAAACCTTGTCCGTCATTTCGTGCAAGATACAGAGGGCCATGCCCCGGTTAAATCGCTAGTGAGCATTAGGCCTGCGTCTCTTGATCCCGCATTTTCGTCACCACTTGAAGGAACGGCCACAACTTCAGCAGAAGGCATGGTGGCACTGATTGAAGAGACCGAAGCCGAGGAAAGCACTCAACGCATTTCAGCAAACAACATGCAGATTCTTCGGGAATTACCTCTTGTCACTTATGAGTACTCAGCGTCATCCTGGGAAGAAGCACAAACCATGGTAGCCAGCCAAGCTTCGGAGTTCACGGAAGGAGAAACCGCCCTTGTGGAAGACGTAGACTGGGCTGCATCCGTGCCCAAAGCCCAATCACAAAAAAGCGGATCTAAGTTCAGCATGTCGCTGGCCTTATTGCTTGCCATGCTTTTGCTCACCATAGGTGGATGGGTACTTCTAAACTCGCCATCCCGCCTAACTCCACCCGATAAGAACACAAGCACGCCATCAAAACTTACAGGCTCGATGCTACGAGAGCTGGACAAAGCTCCCCCCCCCACCCCAAGCGCTTCCTCAGCATCGGATTCGCCTACCTCGAAAGAAAGGGACGACAGCGAAGAAATCGACCCCACGATACAGGATGAAGCCGTCAGCACGACACCCAGCCAAGTAAAAGAGAGCCGGCGCTCTTCTCCATCATCCAAGCGTCGAGCACGAACACGAAAACGCCACTAGCACTTGCACTTTACCTATGTGATTGCGCTATAAGACGTGCTGGCCTATGCTCCAGCGCCTATGTCGCGGCAAGCTTCTAAAGCCCTCAGGCCCTGGCGTTCAGTCATCTTTCGCTCAGGAGCCTTGGCGTTTATCCTAGGTGGAGCATTGAGTTCTGGATGCAAGGCCTCCCCAAAGGAGGAACGCTCCCCAAAGTCCTCCTCCCAAGGATTAAATCAGAAACAAGCCCAAAAAGTATTAGCTCGCGTCGGAGATAGAACCATCACTGCAGGTGATTTCGCACAATTCTTGGATGAGCAGTCACCTTATTTACGTAACCACTACCGCAGTCCGGAGCGGCGTCGTGAATTGCTCGACAATATGGTGAACTTTGAGCTCTTAGCCTTGGAGGCCACGAAACGAGGCTATCATCGCGACCCCGATATTACCCGAATTGAAGCACAACTTATGATTGATGCCTTTCTCAAGGACACCATTGATGCCAAATTGCGTTTAGAAAGCATCAGTGACAAGGCAGTTGAAGAGTACTACCGAGATCATTCTCAAGAATATAACAAACCTGCCCAAGTTCGCGTGAGTCATATACTACTCGCCGACAAACAAACGGCCGCACAACTATTGCGCAACATTCTAGCCAACCAAAACGACGACACTTATTTCAATCGCATGGCAAAACAATTTTCGTTGGACGAACGGAATCGCAATCAGGACGGTGACTTAAATTTCATTTCCCAGACAAAGGATCGAATGCCATCCGAACCCACATTGCCAGGCCCTCTGGTCAGCGCTGCATTCAAATTAAAAAACATCGGAGATATCTATCCCCACGTGATAGAAACACCCGAGGGATATCATGTGCTTCGTCTCACCGCTAAACGCGAGGCACTTAAGCGTAGCTTAGAAGAAGTACGCAGACCCATACAAAATCTACTTCTTCAACAACGTCGCGAACAATTGGTAAAAGCTCTTGTTGATGACTTACGCTCCAAGGCTAAAATTCAAGAGAATCTCGAACGACTTAAGGACGTGCACCTTGATGCTCAAGCAAGCTAGCCTGATTGCAGCACTAAGCTGTTTAGCCATGCCGGCTCACGCTGAAGTTCTTGAGCGAGTGGTCGCTGTCATCAATGAGCAGCCTATCTTTTTATCTGAAGTCCGCATGCGATCGCTGCCATTTATGAAGCAAGCGTTTCAAGCATCTTCCGATGATCAACGCCGCGCATTGATGGAGCGCATCTACAGCCAAGTGCTCGATCATATGATTAATGAAATGCTAATCGAGCAGCTCGCCAAGCAAATGCAGATCGAAATTTCTGACGCAGATGTCGATCGGGCCATCGACAACGTCCGGCAACAAAGTAATCTTACCGATGCTGATTTTTGGGCAGCTGTAGCCCAGCAAGGAATGAAAAGAGAGCAGTATCGATCTGACGTACGACGGCAACTTTTACGATTAAAGGTAATTAATCAGCGACTTCGAGGGCGCGTACGTATCTCAGAGGAAGACATTCAGAGGCGCTACCAAGAACAAGCCGAAGAACGTGGGCACCAATTTCGCTTCCAACTTACACATCTGTTTTTCCCTGTTCCTGAAGGTGCTACAGAGGCCCAAGCCAAAGAAGCTTTTGAAACAGCTTCTTCCATACGTGAACAGGTCACCAAGGAAAATTTTGAAAGTTACATGGAACAGTATAATGGCCAAGACTTGGGCTGGATTGAGCAGCAAGACCTCTCAGAAGAAGTGGTTAATGTATTATCAGCCATGGAGGCTGGTGACATTAGTCAACCCATGCCTGGACGAGGGGGATTCCATATTTTCTTTTTACGTGAAAAAGAACGCAGTGCCGAAGTTTCTTACGCAGCCGTACGGGAACAACTTTATCGGGAGCTTCTGGAAGAGACCATGGCTAAACAAGAACGGATTCTTCTAGAACAGCTACGTCGCGAAGCATTTATCGTCAAACGCCTCTGAATTTGCCCCACGCAAGCCCATAGGCTACATGGCAGCGGGCCAGAAATGACGACTCTTTATCCGCAGCACACACCGTACCCAGAGCTTGAGCTTGGCTTGCAAGAGGGCAAAACAACGTTTGATCAAGCACTTAAAAGCATCCAAACCCTCAACCGGACGGATCTGTCTGAACTTCCCTTAGGCGCCGCGACATGGTTATTGAGCCGTTTAGACACGCCTCTTCTATGGATTGTACCGAACGAAAAATCGGCAGAGCAATGCCGACAAAGCCTGAGATTTTTCACATCAAACTCATCTTCGGCTTCTCGTATACTAAGCTATCCTGCGCCTGAGATCACGCCTTTCGTCGATATGCTCTCAAGCCGCACTGCAGCAATGCAAAGGTTAAGTACGTTAAGTGCGCTTGCTTGCAATCTGCCTTGGCAGCATGTGGTGCTTTCTGCCCAAGCTCTACTGCGCCGAATTCCACCTGCTCACATACTGCAGGAGATGTCTTATACCGTTGTGGCAGAAGGCGAACTCAACCGTGAAATATTTCTACAGTTACTGAATGACAGCGGTTACAGCCGTGTTCCCGTTGTGGAAGATCCAGGAACTTATAGCGTTCGCGGAACGCTCATTGACGTTTTCAGCCCTTCTTATCACTACCCCGCCCGCATCGAACTTGATGACTATCTTGTTTTATCTCTCAAACATTTTGATCCCGAAACCCAACGCTCCATGGAACCGTTGCACGAACTGCGCGTCCATCCTGCACGGGAAATAATCACAAATCACGACATTTTAGCGAAAGCCTCTCGCTCCATTCGCGAACGTTGCGAGGCCATTGACCTTCCAACAAGTCAGACGAGACACCTACTGGATCGTATTCAAAGCGGACGGTTTTTTCCTGGAATCGAGGGATTTCTCCCTGCCTACTACGATGAACTTCAAAGTGTCTTTGATTATTTACCTGCCAAAAGCCGTGTCGTAATTCTTGATCCCCCTAACGTTTTTAAGGCGCTCAACGAAGAGCTGGATCACGCAACCACAGACCACAATGCAAAAACCGAAGATAACCAACCCGTCTATGCCCTAAGCGATGTCTACCTAACTCGTGATACAATTTTAAATTCCATTAACAATCAGCCTCACATTGTGATTCATGACATTACCATGAGTGGCAATGACACAGACGCCACTAACTTCCTGACCACGTCTAACAACGTTTTACGCTTAGGATGCACAGACCATCGGCTACTTAAAGCCATGCTAAACGCACATCGCGAAACTCGTGGCAAACACGATATGCTCGCGCCAGTCGTCCAGGAAATTACTCGCTGGCGTAACGAGGGATTCCGCATACTGCTTAGTAGTCGCACCGCAGTACAAGCAGATCGGTTACACCATCTACTTAAAAGCCACCAAGTCGAAACTAAAACCAATTACCGAACATCAACGGCTCAGCTGATTCAGCAACTTAAGTCATCTGAAATAGCCCTTTCTGTTGGAGAACTGGCTAACGGCTTCGTATCTGCATCGGAGGCCTTGGTATGCCTGACAGAAGAGGAAATTTTCGGGTCACGCCGGCACCATCATCCGGTTCGCAAATCTTCCAGACATGCCTTTATCCAAGATTTGCGCTCGCTATCCGTTGGCGACTATGTAGTGCACCTGGAACATGGCATTGGACAATATATAGGCCTCGAGCGCAAAACATTGCCACTGAGCAAGCTCGACCAACTCCGTGGAGTCGTACCTGCAAGCCTTGAAGTGTTGGTTGTCGAGTATGCCGAAGGGGCAAAACTGTTTCTCCCCGTTACACGCTTAAATCAGATTCAGAAATTCTCGGGCAAAGAAGGTGCCAAACCTAAACTCGATCGGCTAGGGGGACAATCTTTTAGTCGCACCAAATCAAAAGTCCGGCAATCCATACGGCAATTGGCAGATCAATTGCTGGCTTTATATGCCCAGCGTGCGGCACGAGAAAAATCACCACTTCCGCCTGCAGATACTGCGTATGAAACATTTGAAGCGTCGTTTCCCTTTGAAGAAACATCTGACCAAAACCGTGCCATTCACGACGTTTTGCACGACTTGGAAAAATCAACGCCTATGGATCGTGTCATCTGTGGCGATGTAGGCTTCGGGAAAACAGAAGTTGCTTTGCGAGCTGCTTTTCGTACCGCCATGTCAGGAAGGCAAGTCGCCCTGCTTTGTCCCACGACGGTGCTTGCACAGCAACATTTCCTTAATTTCAAAGAACGGTTTCAAACCTATCCGACTGAAGTAGCAGTGTTATCTCGATTTGTTCCCAAACCACACCATCCTGAAATTTTAGCCAAACTCAAAAACGGCCAGTGTGACATTGTTATTGGTACACATCGCATTCTTTCCAGGGACGTTCATTTCAAAAACCTGGGACTCTTAATCGTAGACGAAGAACAACGGTTTGGAGTCACGCATAAAGAGCGAATTAAGCAGCTTCGCGCGGATGTCGATGTGCTCACGCTTACCGCGACTCCGATCCCTCGCACCTTGCAAATGGCCATCGGAGGATTGCGAGACTTATCACTAATCACGACTCCACCTGTTGACAGACGAGCAGTAAGAACGTTTGTTACTCAGTGGAATGATCATATACTCCGTGAAGCGCTACATAGAGAGCTGACACGTGGAGGACAAGCCTTTATGGTTTATAACCGCGTTGAAGGTCTTTACGAACGCGCTCAACGGATTCAAGAACTCGCTCCAGAAGCACGCGTCGCAGTGGCTCATGCACAAATGAAAGAAACTCTTCTTGAGACGATTATGACAGATTTCGTCAATGGCCATTACGATATTCTGTGCTCGACCGCTATCGTAGAAAGCGGATTGGACATTCCTCGTGCCAACACCATTATCATTGACGGCGCAGAGCTCCTTGGATTAAGTCAACTGTATCAACTCCGTGGTCGTGTTGGACGCTCGAAAGAACGTGCTTACTGCTACCTTGTGGTTCCCCCTCCTTCCAAACTCAGCGATGACGCAAAGGCCCGAATAGAAGCATTGGAACGTTTTTCCCATCTTGGAGCAGGATTTCATATTGCATCACTCGACATGGACCAGCGAGGAGCAGGCGATCTTCTGGGTGCAGAACAAAGCGGCCACATTGCTGCAGTTGGCTTTGATCTTTTCGTTCACATGCTTGAAGAGGCAGTCGCCCAACTTCGTGGTCAGCCCCTAACCTCTAACATCGATCCTGAACTCACATTGGATATCGAACAACGTCTACCCGATGACTATATTGAGGACATCGGAGTACGCCTGTCGCTATACCAACGCCTTGCCTCTGCCGAGGATGAAGATGCTATTACAGATATCGCCAAGGAGATGGAAGAGCGCTTCGGGCCTCTTCCCATGCTGGCACAACAGTGCGTGCGAGTGATGGCGCTCAAGCCTCGCCTTCGCAAATTACAAGCCCTTGGTCTTGAAGCGAACCAGCGACGTGTCACCCTTCATCTTAGCAAGGATACTCCGCTCGACGCCGTGCGTGTTACCCAATTAATAAGCCAAGTTGTAAGCCCTTGGGAAATCACACCCGACATGAAACTAACACGCCGGTTTGACGAAGAAGAAGTCCTGACACGAAATACTCTTGATCTGGCTGATGAAGTTCTAAATGAGCTTATCAGTCTCCGCACCCTTCGCGACTAACGATTCTATATTGCCTCATTATTGTAAGATAGTTGTGCGCCACGAATAAGTGCGCTCATGGCGTGTTGCGTAAAGTCAATCCGGATATCCGATTCAACCAACGAGCGACGGAAGCCTCCCAAAGCCCGCTCCGGCACTTTTACCAGGTAGCTGTTGTCAGGCCTCAGCTGCTCACGCAACAATGCGCTAAGCCCAAGCTCAATTTGCCGGAATAACCCTGCATCATGGACACCATGATATCGGCCAAGCTCATACGTGGATATTAACGCTTCTGTAAACCCTGCTGCCGCCCCCGCTTGTGGAACCAAAAGCGCACTAAATCCATAGTGGCCCACAAAATCTCGATCCCATTCTCCAGGTTCATACTGAAGTTTTCTGAGAAACGCCGCATAGCCTCGACAAAATTCCAAATAGTGAGGCTCCTTTAGTTCAGGCCAGGCTTCTTGTGCAGCAATGCATGTCCAGTGGTCCGCACCATATATGAACCACCCCAAAAAAAACCGATATTTGTCTCGTGTCAGAAAATCCAAAGCGCGTTCGGCCGCCTTTAAATAGATCGGGTTTCTGAATACTTTATAACCAAGCACAAGCGCTAACGCAGCTTCTTCGCTGTAAAACATCGTCTTTCCCAGAGGATCAACGCGCTGATCCTGAGGGAAAAAAAAGTGACGAAAATCTCCGTCACGTGTTTGCATTGTTAAAATAAACTCCAGCAAGGCATGCGCTTGTTTCTCAAATTGCACATCATGAGTGCTGCGTTGGTACTCCAATGCTGCAATGGCGCTTAACGCAGCCGACCCCAACGAAGCCACCCCGTACTCAGGAACACACGCACCCTGAGCCACAAGGCAGGGTGTATGCACTATGGACATAAGCCAACTAAGCGTGCCGTAAGCTCCCTGACGAAAGCGTTTTTGCTGACTATGCTGGTAAAGTAGAAGAAGGCTGTACACCGTTCCTGCATGGCGTGCGATGCTGTATCCTGCTGCCGAAGGATATTGATCTTCATACGGTAAATAAACGTAGTGGAACGTATGCTCTGGCGTAATCTGCCGAAGCACAAATTCTCCTCCCTTGAGCGCTGCCTTACGAAACGCCTCTGCTGAGGGATGAGGACCATGGGAATTTCCCCGACTGAGCAAGTATGTGCCTGTACTACTTATCGTCCAGCTTTGTAATCGTATGCGCTCCAGTTGTTCATTTGGCTTTAGCTTCAGTTGACGAAGTGCCCAATCCGAATCAACCCCAAGACGCAGTTCCGCAATCCCTGGCACAACGGAAGCCACGCCATATACATCTGCACGGATAAAATCATCAGGTAAAATGGCACGCTCAGAATGCGCATGTGAAACACGCAAGCCGTCAATGCCTGGTCGAAGTGAAAGCGCAAACATTGGCTTAGAAAACGTCCTTATTTGGCGTCGACCCACAATAAAATCAAACTTGAGAGTAACGTTTTCCTCATGAGGGATGCTGTGGCGGCGAGCACGAATCTTCCGGCTCAGGACGCCCAACGCTTCGCCCAGGGTGTAAGACGTTGCACTGAATCGTGCCAACGGCACTCCTTGATGCCACACAGTCAAATACAGTGTTCGTCGGCCAAGAGGAGTAGATCCCAGTTTGCTTGAAAACTTTAGCAATGGTGATTCGCCTTGCAATGAAGCGCGAATAAACTCAGCACTCGCCTGACGAGCCCCTCGCGAAAGCCCTGGCTGCGTGGGCATCCTCGCCCCTGCATAAACCCACATCACACTTAAGAGCAGCACGCTAACTGAAACCCACCAAGCCCAACTTGGAGATTGCCTCACTTGAAAATGCTGACGCAGCTCTCTCCTTAAAAGCGCACGAAGTTGGAGCGCAGAAAAAATCCCCAAGACTTGAAACACAAGCATCGCAATTCCTAGGCAAGCGATGGCAGTTCCATAGCCAAAATCACCATAGATGCCTTTCAAATAAGCCCAGGACATGACTAATCCCACCACAACGGCCAACCCCGCAAGCAGCAAGAACCATGACACTGCCATGGCCAAACGCCATGCCCAACGCCGAGATCTCCAAAGCCCATATCCTGCAGCCATCTGAAGCAACGCAACGACGCCAAGCACTGCATTCACCCATGCAGTCTTCCAAGGGATTATCCAAAGTGCCACACTAGCCATAATGAAAGCATGGCTTACATTGAGCGCGGCCCAGGTACGCAAGGTGCGATGGACGAATGAATCGACCGATACATTCGAAGCCATGTTATTTACGTCGAAGGTCGGCCGCTTTGATGCCACGTTGCCGTAGTAAGCGCTCAAGCGACTTACGATGCAACCCCGCCTCTTGGGCAGCACGATCAAGGTCACCGCTGCATCCTTGAACAAGACGAATCAAGTACTCACGCTCCATCGGAGCAAGCCATCGCTCACGAGCTTCCTTAATCGGTAGCCCATCCCCTAAATCTTGCGGCAGAGGCGGTGGACTCAAAGCCACACCACGTGGAATTGCCTCTCCAGGGGCAGGAAAAATCGAACCGCGTGAAGAAGGTCGCATACTCCCAGGGCCTCCTAAAGGACGAACTGTACTGCTCCGTGCGCCAGGAGGAGCTGACAAATCGTTACGCCGAAGCATGTTTCCGGAGGCCAGCGTCGCCGCACGACGAATAATGTTCCGAAGCTCCCGAACATTTCCAGACCAAGGACGTTCCGTCAGATAAGCCAGAGCTTCCTCATCGATATCTCGAACCCCGCCCCATTTATCGACGTTTTCACGTAAAAGCTGTTTGACAAGAAGAGGAATATCTTCACTGCGCTCACGTAGTGCAGGCATCTCAACAATCACTTCTGCCAACCGGTAGTAAATGTCCTCCCGAAAACGCCCCACCCGAATCATATTGGCCAAATCGCGGTGTGTTGCAGTGATGACCCGAACATTTACTTCCACCGGCTTGCTGGCTCCCAGCCGCTTGATTTCGCGCCGTTCCAGAACACGTAGCAGTTTCGGCTGCAGATCCATGGGAAGCTCTCCCACCTCATCTAAAAAGATGGTTCCACCATGGGCAAGCTCAAACGCACCAACTCGCGAACGATCGGCCCCCGTAAACGCACCTCTTTCGTGACCAAAAAGCTCAGACTCCACAAGGTTCGCGCTCATTGCTCCGCAATCCACTACAATAAACGGACCCGATGAACGCTTGCTGTGCTCATGAACGGCACGCGCTGCCAATTCTTTGCCCGTACCTGTTTCTCCAATAATCACAACAGACAAATCCGTCGGAGCCACCTTGGCTAGTAATCCAAAAATGGCACGCATCTTATGCGATGTCCCATACAGCCCCCCGTAATGATCCTCATCAGGTTCTTGTACACGCACCCATTTCTTACGAGGCTCAAACAGAATTTCCGTATAGCCAAGTTGAATTCGAGAGCCGGGTGAAAGAAATGCCTCAAGCACTGGCGTGTCTCCTACACGCGTCCCGTTGGTCGACCCTAAATCACGAAGCAGATATCGATCGTCACGCACAGTGATCTCGCAATGATGGCGACTGACTGCAGCGTCGGTGAGCACGAGGTTATTGTTCGACCCTGATCCAATGGTAAGCCGTGGTGCAGCAACTTCAGCTTCTAAGCCCTTGTCTGGCCCCTCAACCACAACCACTCGCTGCCGGTGTGAGACAAGCACAGGCCCCTTGCCATCATCCCGCACTTGGGTTCCACGAAACGTCCCCGTTTGGAGGGTTTTACGAACTTCAGGCTCGGACATATGGTTTATGATTTTAGCACAATTTAGAGAACAAATGACTACTTATACAGTAGAAATTGGCATATTCGCCACTTTTCATTGCATCTGAGCAAAGAGACGTGCAGAGTGCACCGTATCATGACGCCTGACAAACTCTTGGAACACATCTTTGAGGCCGATCGCTCTGCCGACGCCGCGGAAGTAACGTTGCTTCAAACAACGCCAGTTCAGCTCATTGAGCTCATCTGCCAAGCAACAACTTCTGCACTTAGCCTCGATGAACCTGTAGAGCGTACACGGCAGCTGCGCAGACTTGCTGATCTGAGTGCGCAAATTCCAGGTCCCGAAATGATTGATAACCTGATCGCAATCTTAGACAGTGAAGATGCAACCTCTCGACTCAATGCCGGAGAAGCCCTTCTTGACCTAGCCTATGAACGCTATGCAGAGTTCGCACGGACAGTAAAGCGCCTAGTGGAACAATCCCATCAAGGCCCATCCATGAGTGAGCTTCCGTTTATCGTCGCCGAAGTAGCTGAGCCCAGTGCAGTGTCACTGATTTCCGCTTTTCTTCAGCTTAACGATGCCGATGCTGTTGCAGCAGCCATTGAAGCCCTGGTCGTCGTAGGTGACCCTTCAGCCCAATCTTCATTAAAGCCCCTGCTCAACGACTCACGAACCGTCACCTTGCATGATGAGCAAGAAACGCTCACCGTAAGTCTCGCTGATTTGGCTGCTGAAGCCATAGATGCTTTGTCTACCCCATCCCCTAACTAGTGTTGCTTCATCAATTGCAATCCGCATGGACCCCAGCACCTATGAATCCGTCATCGCTCCCCGTTATACAGGACGGATTGGAAAGTCCTTCGTCGAGAAATTTAACCATGGTGCAAATGAAACAATTTTAGACCTTGCCTGCCGTACTGGCAACGTTACGGTAGAACTCCTCCATCGGTTGGGACCCAAAGGTCGTATAATCGCCTTAGACAACGACCCAGAAATGCTTAATCTGGCAAGAACTAAAGTGCGCCAAGAAGCTGGCAAACGCATCTTCTTTGCAACTTCGACTCCCATAGACCAGTGGCATTTCGAAGATGAAGTTTTTACTTCAGTGATAGGCAACTTAGCCTTCGACGAGCTTGTGGATTCGGAAACCACACTCAAAGGCATTCCTCGTGTTTTAACACCTGGCGGACGTTTGCTTATCACACGCCTATTGCGCGGAAGCTTTCAGGAAGTGCTCGACATGTTCAAAGAAGTGGCCTTCGCGCATCATGAAGAAAAGGTACTGCAACGTATTGCAACCATTCACGAGCGTTATGTCGAAGAAAAAACTTACGCGGCGTTTTTTGAACACCTTGGATTTGATGAGGTCACTGTTGAGAGCATGGAATTCTCACTGAGTTTTCCTACAGGAAGTGACGTTTTTTCTGACCCTCTAGTGCATTATATTGTCTTCAAAGAATGGGAGTGGATCAGTCAAGCCAGTCCTCAACCTGAACAGTTGCTTAGCCAAGTTCAAAACACCCTGGAAACCTATTTCGCGGGACAAAGCGTTCCATTGACCCTACGCTATGGCCTGTTGCAAGGTAGACGCGCCGGCAAATGATGTCAGTTGACCCCAGATATGGGGTCGGGAGAGCCGCGGCATTTCCATACATGCATGAAATATCAGGGGTCGGCGCACTTCAAGCGCCACATCAACGGTTAACATTGATGTTTTCATTATCCATAAACTGGCATCTAACTTGCATTTATGTATGTTCATGCACCTCCATGACTTACAAACAGTGATGCATTCACGGTATACATGGTTGTGGCACGTGCTGGCGCTGGTGTTGATTTTCAATCTGCTGGACGCCACATTGACTCTCGCAGCAGTACATGTGGGCATTGCTGTTGAAGCAAACCCGTTTATGGCTGCTATCCTTTCACTTGGATCCGTTCCTTTTGTAATGACAAAGCTCGGTCTCGTATCATTGGGCGTGGCTTTGTTGTGGCGTTTACGACGCAGGCCCATGGCCACCATCGGCGGCCTTGCCGCACTTAGCGCCTATGCATTTGTAATGGGTTGCCATGTACAAACATTGCGATTGCTTGTTGGCTAAATTGTCCTGAGCAAGCATATCGCGGTCCTCCAACCAACCCCACTTACCGCCCTACTAAAGGACTTGCCTTTTTAGCCAGGAAAGCTAAAACGCTGGAGTCTTGTTTCGGAGGATGAATCATGCCCTACGTTGTGGCCGAACCTTGCATCAAATGTAAGTACACCGACTGTGTCGCTGTCTGCCCGGTAGATTGTTTTTACGAAGGGATAAACTCTCTTGTCATCAACCCAGACGAATGCATCGATTGTGGGGCATGCGAGCCAGAATGTCCAACCAAAGCCATTTTTGACGACTCTTCCTTGCCAGCCAAATGGAAGCCCTTTGTTGAAATCAACGCCGTCTTGTCCGGTGCCAAAACCATCGACAATGCAGATACTACTGATTGGCCTGAGCACCTTATTCAAGCGGTGCAAGCTCCAGAATTTAACACCTGGCCTAACATCAATCAGCAAAAAGACCCTCTTCCCGAAGCGGACGCCAATTCACAACGTGAACAAAAGTCTTCTGAGCTAGATCCCCGAGGCGGCTCTTCAGAGTAGCTTGGTACGCTAAACGACACTCAACCGCTAAGCGGTGGCTGGAGCATTTTCTACCACGGCGCGCTTGCGAGGCGCTTGAGCACCCTCTTCGTCTCGACGCAGCTGCACGCTAACCACCTTGGAAACTCCAGGCACTTCCATGGTCACACCGTACAATCGATCGGCAAGCTCCATCGTGCGACGGGAATGCGTGATGACGATGAACTGAGAGTCACGTGACATTGAGCGAACCGCTTCGCCAAAACGGTCAATATTGGCTTCATCCAAAGGCGCATCCACTTCGTCCAGCAAGCAAAACGGACTGGGTTTGTATTGAAAAATCGCAAAAATAAGAGACACCGCGGTAAGCGCCTTTTCACCACCGCTCATCAAATCCAAAGTATTGATCCGCTTGCCTGGAGGCCTGGCGATAATCTCCACGCCTGTTTCCAACATGTCCTCGGGATCTGTGAGCGAAAGCTCCCCTTTGCCGCCACCAAACATCGCAGGAAAGATCTGCTGAAACCGCTGGTTAACCGCATCGAAAGCCTCTTTGAAAAGCTTACGGCTTTCTCGGTTCATTTTACGAATCGCCTTATCCAACTGCTCAAGTGCAGATTCCAAATCAAGCTGCTGTTTTGTCAGATCTTCATAACGCTGAGACTGTTCTTCAAATTCCTGAATCGCCAACAGATTAACTTCACCCATACGACTGATCAGCCGGTTGAGCTCCTCCACACGCGCATCTGACTCAGCTTCTGGCGTGCGCCGCCCGTGATAGTCCATCAGTGTATCACGCACATCGATTTGGTACTTCTCCTGCACGTGTTCAATGAGGTGCTCGATAGCCAAAACTTTTTCACGACGCTCAAGCGCAAGCTCAGTGGTCAGGCTGTTTTGCTGGTCAATCGCATCGCGCAGCTCACGTAAATTTTGCTCGGTGGCCGCGCTATCTTGGCGCATCTGTTCACATTGCTCTCGCAATTTTTGAAGCCCACCTTTTTCAGTCTCAAGCTGGGCCTTACGTTGGGAAAGTTTTTCCTTGGTCTGCACCACCTTGACGGAGAAATCTTCTTGCTTCTGCTGTCCTTCTCGTTGCTCCTCTGCAAAACGCTTGTGGCGCTCCCGCATCTCAAAGAGCGTGCGGCTTAACCTCTCGCGTGCAGTCTCATCGCTCATGCGTTTTTGCTGAGCCTTAGCAACTTTAACACGCTCTTCGGTCACAGCAGCGGCTTGTTGCTCTTCACTCTCTTTACGTTCAGCAAAAAGCTCAGTGGCGGCTTTAAGCTCTTGTTCCAACCCATCGTAGGATTGGCGTGTTCGCGTAAGCTCGGACGTAAGATGTATCTCCTGTTGGTCGAACTCCTCCATGCCGAGCGTTAGCGTAGCTTCGTCCGTGTGAAATGCCTGAAGCTGCTGTCCCTTGCTCGCACATACGTCTTCCATGTGTCTCAGTGCCGTTTGTGCCTCGACCACCGAAAGCTCCGCTTCGTGTGCTTCCGCCCGCGCGGCCTCATCTGCTGCCTCTTGCTCTGCCACACCCTGACGCAACCGCGAACACTCCTCTTCGATTTCCGTCAACTTGGCGGTTTGCTCGACGACGGCATCTTTCAAACGGCGAATTTCGCGCTTGAATTCCAACACATGCGTGCCGCGTTGCTCTTCAGACCCACCCGTAAGCACCCCTTCAGACGAAAGGAATTCTCCGGCACGGGTCACAAAGCCAAGCTTCGAGCCGCAAAACGTATGCAATCGGACTGCAGCCTCCAGAGACTCCACCACAACCACGTTGCCTAATAGATGTGCAACCAGCGCACTGTCTTCCTCAGAGAAGCTGAGCTGATCCACCAGCCACCCCACCACAGCAGAATCTGAAGGAAGCTCCTCCCTCTGTGATTTTTCCCATGTCCTGGCCATGAAACTTGCCCGACCATGCTTCCCTTGGCTGAGATAAGATACCGCCTGCGCACTCGTCTTTAAATCTTCGACAACTACCACTTGCAGCCGCTCGCCCAAAGCTGCGGCAAGTGCTGCCGTCAACGGCTCAGGACAGCCGATACGATCTGCGACCAAACCCACCACATGCGCGCTGGATTCCCCACCCTGTTCACGCACATAGCGCGTCATGATGGCTCGGGTACCTGCTTCCATTCCTTCGAATTTGCGTTGGATCTCTTCCAAGGAACTCAAACGTGAACGCTTTTGAACCAGTTGGCCTCGAACCTCTTGCATTCGATGCTCAGCTTCGACAAAACGCTGCCGCAGCTCCGAAAGTTCTCCTTCAAGCGCCTTGCGTTTGTCTGTGCTTTGGGACCTGCCGCCCTGTAGCCCGCCTAACCGCGCACGGAGTTCTTCAATCGCACGTTGATCGTCTTTTTGCGCTGCCTCAAGTGACTGATAATCCTGCCGCACCTTCGTAAGGCGCGCCGTCGCTTCACTGCGTCGAGCAGCATTGGACTCAATTTGAAGCTGCAGACTGGCCATCAGCGTACGATTTTCTTCCAAGGCCGTACGGTGCACTTCCATGACGGAAGCTGCGTCACTCGATGCATTCCGTTTATGTTCAAATTCCTCCGTCGTACGCTTTAGCTCATCACTTGCGTTCTGTTCAATCTCCAACGCACGGGCTAGCTCAACCTCAAGCTCTTCGTGTTCATGAGACACCAATTGCTGCTCAGCATCAAGCGCCGCAAACTCGCGTTCCAGCGCAGTCTCGCGTTCACGCAGCACCCCAATTTGATCGAGATAATGCGCAATTTGGCTCTCAAGAAGGTGCACCGCATTTTCAGACTCAAACGCAGAGACCTGAGATTTTTCAACGTGGCGCTCTCCCTCAAGCAATGTTTGACGCTTCGTTTCGAGCTCTGCTTCATGAGACTTTACTTGGGCACGGACTTCACCCAGTTGAGTTTCGGCAGACAACAAGTTTCCCGCAACCGATTTTTCCGTCACAGTAAGTTCCAGCCAGCGGTGAGCCGCCGCATGAAGCTCCAAGTCTTTGAGCTCTGTCCGATACTGCCGGTATTTTTCTGCTTTCTGGGCCTGACGCTTCAGGGAAGCCAAGTTTTTTTCTAATTCGGTAACAACATCCTTCACCCGCAAAAGATTTTGTCGGGTGTAGTCCATCTTGCGTTCAGCTGCGCGCTTACGTGCTTTAAACTTTGTGACACCTGCAGCTTCTTCGATAAAATGCCGACGGTCTTTCGGTTTAGCAGAGACAATAAGCCCGACACGCCCTTGCTCAATGATGGAATAGGCTTTGGTACCGACTCCCGTCCCCAAAAAGAGGTTGGTCACGTCCATGAGCCGCACCGGAACTTTATTGATGAAATACTCACTTTCGGCACTACGATCGACCCGCCGCATTACCGTGATTTCTGTATAATCACTGTACTCCGCAGGCGCAATGCCTTGTGAGTTATCAAACGTAAGCGCCACTTCTGCAAAACCGTGAGGGCCACGGTCTTCGGACCCTGTAAAAATAACATCTTCCATGGAGCTGCCACGGAGATGTTTGGCAGACTGTTCCCCCATCACCCAGCGGATGGCATCGACAATATTAGACTTGCCGCAACCGTTGGGGCCTACCACGCCAATAATGTCTTCATCGAACCGAAAGACGGTCCTATCGACAAAAGACTTGAAGCCACAAATTTCGAGTCGCTTGATGCGCATGGACTACCTGGCAGAAACGCTGTCCACCATTTGGCCTGACGTAGCACTGCTCGTGTGAGTTTGCAACGCAAATTGAGCGGAGATCCGCCCAAAAATCGCTATTCCAGCTGAGTACTGATAGGTACACTGAAAACCAGCTCATCCGATTGGGGACCAAAAGCGATCGAGCCAGCCACAGAACGCAGACACTGGCCAAGGGGACCACGGGCTACCTCCGCCGGCCGGACATCCACCTGAGTCACATGGCCCTCTTTCGCCACGCTAAAACCCAGAGTCACCTTAACGGACGATTGACCCTGAAGATGTGTCTTAAAGCAGTTGGTGAATTGGCTACTACGCTTTTGTACCGTCGCCGAAAGTTGACGCACATCGGGACCTTTAAGCGCTGGCAGTCCTTGACGCGGCGCACGCGGCTTGAGCGCTTCCTTTGGAACCGCTTGCGAACCCTCTCTTTCTGAGGGAGCGTTGGCAGAGAGTTCTGTTGGAGCATGCTGTTCGGGTGGATGCGTCGTGTCAGGCAGAGGACGCGATTGACCCAATTCGTCGTCACTCGCCACACGCCCACTTTCGACGTAGACAAACTCCTTTGGCCTGCTCCGAGCCGCGTGGACATTCGTGTACCAAGCGAGGACACCCACAGCAAGAGCCACAAACGCTATAAAACCCACCATGCCGATAAACACTTTCATCCCGATGCCACGGCGAGGCGTGGGACGGTTTGTCTCTTTTTCGACGTCAATGACTTCCGAAATATCCAACGGAATGCTCGAATCCGTTTTCTGCGGTGGCATCGAGGAAACATACGCCGCAGGCTGAAAGCTCGCGTTCGTTGCAGAAGGTGCTTTTCGCCACGAGCGGTCGAGCGATGCAAGATCATCCACGTTGAGAAATTCCGCCATCTTCGGATCAAAAAAGTCGCGCGCCACTGCTGCCGCAAGCTTCGCTTGAGCGCTTTCTGTAGAATCCGCCCGCAAGTGACGAAGTGTCTGTGCAAACTCCAAAGCAGACTGAAACCGCTGACGAGGGTCTTTATGCAAAGCCTTAGCAACCACTGCGCTAAACGTCGGAGTAATATCCGGTCGCACTAAATCGAGCGGTTCAGGAATGTGATTCATGACACGCGAGACGGTGATGGACAGACTCGGCCCGCGAAAGACATTGGTCCCTGACAAGACCTCATGAAGCACGACTCCACAACCATAAACATCCGACACCGGTGAAGGCGGAGAGCCATGCAAAAGCTCTGGCGCAAGGTAAGGAAATTTCCCCTTGATCATTGCTTCGCCCTGACCCACTTCGGTAGCGTCCATACGCGTACGCGCGATACCAAAATCAGCAAGCTTCACATGCCCCTCAACGTCAATCAGCACATTGGAGGGGGTGACATCACGATGCACGACTTGCAGCGGACTTCCATCAGGAGCAAGCAGCGTGTGAGCATAATGGAGGGCATCCAGCACCTGGATCACGATATGCAAGGCAATCTGGGCTGGGAATGGGCCGTGCACCGTATTGACAAATCGTTTCCAACGACCCAGATGAAACCCATGCACATAGTCTAAAACCATGAAATAGGACTGCATATCGCGCCCGAAATCCACAACACCCACAATGCCTGGATGATGAAGATTCGACATGATCCGTGCCTCACGCTTGAACATGTTCACCATTGCGTTGTCTTCGTCCATGTCAGACAAGATACGTTTGATAACCACAGGCTTAACAAATCCAGCCGCGCCTTCACTACGCGCCAGATAAATAACGCCCATTCCGCCCTTTGCTAACACATCAACGATGCGGTAGCGCCCTAGCACTAACTTTCCTACAAACTCGTCCGGAGGGTGTTTCACAGGCTTTATCGCGTTATGGCACGAAGGTAGTAGTGTATACCATATTGAGGTTGCGCAATACGGATAGCAAGCGCATGATCCTCCTTTGGCACCGCAACCATACCCTTGAAACGGTATTGGGCATCCGTTTGAAGTGCTGCTCCTCCCACACTAATGGTGGCTTCATCGACAGCAGTCCCTGAGACAGCTACTTGGGACAGACCTGCAGCAATGGCTCCTTCGGGCTCTTTGACGTAGGCAGCCTGCGCAGCGTTATCGAACAGCAACTGCAATGTCGTCACTGACGAACGCTTGTTGGGTTGGCCAAGTTCAAACCACCACCGGTACATCCCTTCAGTCACTTGACCAGATTCCAACGTGAGCCGCGGTCCTCGTGTCGCAATGCGCTGAGCTTTTCCGCCCCGAGTTGGCTCAAGCACCAACGTATAATCGCCTGCTCCTTTGTCCATGCCCGGCCAGACAAATGTAAGTTCCGGCAAAAGATTTTGAAACATCACTGTATAATGTCGGCCATCCGATTCCACTGTGTTTACCGGAGCTCTGCGAGGAAGCTGTTGTGCCCCCGTATCTTTTCGAACCCATAACTGCCCAGAAGCCACCGCATTCCCAGAAGCGGTACCCCCTTTCACACATCGTACCCGGTAACGGTTGTTACCCGGAATCACCGAAATGATGGCAGCCCCTTTGCCTCGGGAGCTCATGCTAAGCTTTGCAAACGAATTGGAAAGACTAACCTCTACCGCGCCCTCGTCGGGACACTGCGTGCCAAACCGTATGCGCACAGCGGTAGGTGCTGAGGCATCGTGTATCGTGGCTGTCTCCCCTGCAGGCAGTGTCAAATCAGCAAATTTAGGAATAAGATTGATCATCTCAATCACGCCCGTGTGATAAAGCGCAGCCGATTCCCCCGCACTAAGCGATGCGTGTGCGTCTTTACTAACAATGTCTCCATGGCCGCTGTCTGTATTGATGGTCGATAAACGCTTACCCACATCCACCCGCAGTATCGAAGGCGCTACGCTGCCCTTGCCTGCAATGGACCCCCCGGGCAAAAGCATTTGAACGTCGCTCTGTTTAGATTCAAATTGGACTTTGCCTCGTCGAACTTGCAACAAGTGCATATCGTCAGGAACTATGATCACCTGCGCAGCCCCTTGGACCGATGCCGACTCCGAACCACGGCTGACATCCATGGACGCACTTCGGGAAAGCTCTACTTCTGTTCCTGCAACGACTGTGCTCTGCCCTGGGTTAAGCGGCTCCCAGCGTGCCTCAGGGCTACTTCGAAAACGCGAGCCTTTGCCCTCAACACTCACCACAATGCTACGCTCAGCAGGGTTTATTTCCTCTATAGGCCCTGCGTGTTTGGGAGCGCTTCCAACGCCTTCAAGAATCGCCCCACCGATACTAAGGGTAAGTTTTTCTCCCTGCTTCAGCTCAACAGTGTCTGTGCCCTCTATCGTGACATGGCCAATCATCACTTGTAATCCCATGCTGTCTTTGTTTGAGGTGATCTGCACACTGGCATTCGGTCGAAGGTATGCCACACCCATATGCGTATTGAACTGAATCGTTTGATCCTTGGAACTTAACGTGACTTCACCCGCCTGCACGTTAAGTCGATGCTCGCCTTGACCAGGAGCCTTTTCCAAAAACCGAATCACGGTATTTGGGCCAAGCTCGATGCCGCCGTGGCCTAAAAGACTGATTTTGGCAGAAGCATGAGAAGACGTACGCACACCATCATTTAAAGCAAACCCTGTGCCCACCTCGGCATGCTTCCACGCATTCTGTTGCTTAGCATAATCCCGCTCTACGCTGCGTTTTACAGCAACCAATTCCGCTATTTTTTCATCTCCGCACCCGGAACAATCCTCACATCCACCAAGTGCCAGGATGGCCCACACGCTCAACCACAGCCATCGATACTTGGGTGCATTCATGAACTGCTTACCTGCCTTCTGAAGCCTTGGCTTCCCGCAGATCCACATTCAACACCGTAACGCCACGTTCTTGAACCTGTACCCGTCGCTTTTGATTGCGGAACCCAGGCATGGTGATCACCACTTCATAACGTCCTGGAGGCACGTCTGCTTCAAAGCCACCATCTTCACCTGCACGAAGCTCTACCCCAATGGGTTCAATTCGGACGTTGGCAGCAAGCCCTGAGCCTTTGTAGGAACGGACATATCCACGTATTTGGCCCACAGGCAATGCACGCTCGAGTGAAACAGTTAACTGTGCTGTTTCTCCCGCTTTGACTTGAGCAGTCTCTTCGCGCGGCTTGTAACCTTCTGCTTCGATAGTCACTTTGAGGATTCCTGGCGGTAGCGCGGTAATTTCCCCTTGACCAGTAACGTCTGTTTGCAGCTCGCGCATTTGCTCTGTTTGCTGCCAGCGAACCATGGCTGCTAACGGATTACCATTCTCGTCTTTGACGTTAACGTTAACTTTACCTAACACAGGCGGAGCAGGCTTGGCTTGGACAACAACAGGAGCCACAGGAGGTGGCGCTTCTTTCACCTCGGATTTCTCCAGTGGAATCATGTAACTCACCCCAAGCCACGCGGTGAACCGCGGCTCAATGGGAACCAGAGGCGAACCCACCCCCACTTCTGGCCGAGAACTCACTAACCCTTCTGCCATAAGATGCAACTTTAGAGGAGTGTCTGTGATCGGCTGCCAGCGTGCGCCCGCAGCCACTCGCAAAGGGGCATTGCCTAACGACGGCGCCCCTGATCCAACCCATGGCTCCCAACTGCCTTCTGCCAATAACTCCACGGTGTCTATTCTGCCCACAATACCCAAACCGGTTAACACCGAGTTAAAATCACTGAGACCCAAAGAAAGCCGATCGTTCAAACTAAGTTCATCCGCATCGTCCACAGCGTTGGCAGAGTTATCCCAGCGGAACCCTGCTTGAGCAGCTAACGTAACCACACCGATGTCGTAGCTGGACATCACGACCCCATCGATCGTGGTGGCATCAAACTCAATGGAGGGAGCCGACGCCCCTGGCAACCACACACTCACTTGAGCACCTAAGCTAAACCCTGGAGCAATTTCGGTCCCCGCTCGAATGCGCAACCTCGGATCTCCGACCAGACCACTATCGTCACCGCTATCGCTGGAGTGCATATCCCACCGACCATCCAAACTCCCAGCCAATGTAAGCCACGGAATCAAACGTACAGAAGCAGCAAGACGCCCCGAGAGCCGTTGGTGCGAATCATTGTCGTTTAATACCTCTTCCGTGTAGCCATACCCTGCAGACGCTGCCAATGTCACATTGCGAACTCCGGGAGCGGGTGTGCCCACGCGCAATAGGCCCGGCAATGCATCTGGCGTTGCGCCCACTGTCTCAGTGGCAACGCGCTCCTCGGCGTTGGCCATATGAGCGACACTGCTAAGCATCAACCCGCACAGCACACCATACCGCACATGACTTGGAACAGAAGCCATTGGCTCTCTAGTTTACAAGGAAACCTGGAAAAACTGCAATGAAATGGCTGTCTTTTAGATATCCTTAGGCCCTAAAGAGTCGCCGAAGTTCCCAGCATGACGGAAAAAACCTGAGCATCTTCCCCATTATCCGCATAATAGCCCCGCCGAACCGCCAACGGCTTAAATCCAAGGGCGTGATACAAGGCTTGGGCCGGACCATTGGATACCCGAACTTCGAGGTAGACGTTACTCACCCCTTGCACCTTGGCTACTTGAATAAAGTGCTCCAAAAGGCGCCTGGCCCACCCTCGACGCTGATGCTCAGGGTGCGTCGCTACGGACACTATCTCAGCGTCTGGCGCAAAAATTCGTGTGCATAGAAATGCCTGCACCTTTTCATCCTGGGTTAGCACCCAATGGTGTGCATGCGGGTGTGTGAGTTCCGCTTCAAATTGCTTGATAGACCATGCATGCGGGAACGTTTGTTGCGCAATCGCATGCACTTCTACGACATCGTGTAAAGCCATCACACGGATGGACATCGCAGCTTAGGAACTTTTAACATCAATGGATACTGGGATTGCAACTGCTTCGGTATGCTCAGAAACACCTTGCGTTGCATCCTTTAAGCCATCGCTGCTTGACGTGGCCGAATGGCGGTAAACTAAAAACTCTAAAAACGCAATTGCTCCTGCCATGTTACGAGATGGCACGCGTTCGACAAGCGCATGAAGCATCCGTCGTGTTGTCTCCGCGCCATGTAGTCGTAATGATCGTGCCTCGTCTGCGGTTAAGTTAGGCTCGGCATCGGAGCCTTGGACTATCGGCACTTCCCATTTGGGACGACGAACCGCCTCCAAGCCTTGCGTCTGTAGCCACCCTTCAATGCACACGCGTAGGCGTTCTGAACGAAATACAAACCAGCGCTCTCGTTCTGTTTGAAAATTCATCAAGGCATCTTTAAAACGACGGAACGCCCCCTTCCCATCAATCGAAGCATTGAGCCGCGCCTTGAGCTCCACCTCTTCAACGGTCTCGATAAATCTCTCCATCCAACGGTATTGCTCACGCGAGGACACGGGATCAATGCGTCGATAGTTCATGTCAGCAGCCACCCTCGCGTGAAGCGCAGGGTCCGCCACTCCATCGACAAGCCGTGTCACCTCACCTGTGGTGACGTGCAAATAGCTATGCACTTCATGTGCATTATTTTCGAAGGCATCTTCCAGAGCCTCCCAGGCAACTTCAACCTTTAGTTTAGCAATAGACACAATCACTTCCAAAGTAAGGGAAAAGAGGAGTGTAGCATTGTATCACAGAATGCTTAGGCAAGCATCACACGTTCGATCGCTTTTTTCCAGCGTTTCCGATGCGTCTCCACCTGGGCATCCTCCATCGAAGCATGAAATTCCGTATCGATTCGATGCGTCTGGCGAATTGCTTCAAGCGAAGGGAAAACGCCTGTGGCTAACCCTGCCAGGTAGGCAGCGCCCAATGCTGTGGTCTCAACGCATGTCGGGCGTTCGATACTGAGACCCAGCATGTCCGCTTGAAACTGCATTAACAAAGCACTCATGCTTGCCCCACCATCCACTCGAAGCCGCGTCATGCTCTGGTTGGCTTCCTTTTGCATGGCCTCAGCTAAATCAACAATCTGAAAAGCAATCCCTTCAAGTGTTGCCCGTGCGATATGAGCTTTAGACGTGTCCCGTGTCATGCCAGACAACATGCCACGCGCATGCGGATTCCAATAAGGCGCTCCAAGTCCAGTCAGCGCTGGGACGAACACCACGCCACCTGAGTCTTTGACGGAACGCGCCAAGGCGTCTATCTCCGAAGCCTCCTTAATGAAGCAGAGTCCATCGCGTAACCATTGCACTGCAGCGCCGGCAATAAAAGCACTGCCTTCCAATGCATAGGTTCTGCGTCCGCGAATCTGCCAAGCTACCGTGGTCAGCATCTTGTGCTGTGACAGCACTGGGGTTTGTCCGGTGTTGATCAACAAAAATGCGCCTGTGCCGTAGGTGCATTTGGCATCACCCACATCAAAACATGTTTGGCCAAATAGGGCCGCTTGCTGATCTCCTGCCATGCCTGCGATTGGAATCCCGTCCTTAAGCCCAGGCACGCCTTGTGTATACGCCACGATTTCTGAGTTCCCACACACCTGAGGCAACATGGTCAAAGGAACACCCAGATGGGCAGCCAGGTCTTCATCCCATTTCCCTTGGTGCAAGTTATATAAAAGCGTACGTGATGCATTGGTGGCATCCGTCACGTGGTTCTTGCCCCCTGAAAGACAGTGCACCAAAAAGCTATCCATTGTGCCAAATAACACTTCACCTTGCTGGGCACATTCCTTGAGTCCAGCAATGTTCTCAAGCAGCCATACAATCTTGGTGCCGCTGAAATAGGGATCCAGCAACAAACCCGTACGCTCACGAAACAAAGGTTCCAATCCCTTGTCTTTGAGAGTTTGACATAGCTCGGCCGTACGCCGATCTTGCCAGACGATTGCAGGATGCACCGGCTGACCTGTACCCCTGTCCCATAACACCGTGGTCTCACGTTGGTTCGTAATGCCAATGCCTGCGCAGTCCGAAGACGAGACACCCGCCAACACAATCGCCTCTTTCAGCGCATCAAGTACACTTTGCCAAATCTCCTTCGCATCATGCTCCACCCATCCTGACTGCGGGTAATATTGTGGGAAGTCGTTTCCTGCAGTCGCAAGCACTTCGCCTTGCTGTGAAAGGATTAAAACGGTTGAGCCTGTTGTGCCCTGATCAATAGCAATAATGTAGCGATAGCTCATTTAACTTAAGCAGGAACTTTTTCTCTGAAGTTGTCAAATGCACTACCCACAACGGCATGAACGCGTGATTTGACCTTCTGTAAGTGCTTATTACTTGCCCCTGCCTTTTCTGCTTGTTCTATACACACCATCGCCGCCACATATCTTCCACGTTCGGCATAACACTCTGCCAGCGAAACCAAGACACTCGGTTGAGTTTCTCCTTGACGAACCGCACGACGCAAAAGGCCGATAGCCTGTCCATAGTCGCCCTGTACCATGGATAGCTCGGCTAAGGCTTGAAATAGCTTTCCTTCAATAGGCAGGCCATGCGCCCATTGAATGGCCAATCGAATGATCTCTTGAGACCAGGCGTGTTGCTCTTGTAACCCAAACGCTCGGCTCAAAAGCCATAGCCCCCGTGCAATGCCTTCCCGTTGCTCTGCACTTAACGCGCTTCCTCCAGGCATCCGAAACAGGCGCGATAACGGAGCAGGCCATGCACCTAAGAGCTCGATAACTTTTTCATTTTGCTGGTTGTCAAAAGCAACCTGCGCTTCGTCCACCAGATCGAGATCAATCGTAAAACTTGGAGCTGACTGTTGGTCTAAGCTCAGCTTCAACGAATGGCATAACGCATCGCGAAACTCTTTGCATGTAAGGTCTTCTCGAACACCATCCATCTCGATTCGCAACAACGGCGGATTTTTCTTGACCAAAAGCTCTTTGAGCTCCATGCCAAATACAGGCGCCAACAATAAAAAGGGCACACCGATATGGCGTTGAATGTCTTCCAAACTGGGAGTCTGCGGAAGCTCAACAACACTGTCTGAAGTGGATACCAACGATGCCACAAGCCTTGCACGAAACTCTCCCATCGCCATCTGCTGCGTATCGGTCTGCTCTCCAATCACAAACTCGACCAAAGACGCATCCAAAAAATCGCGATCCACCGTCAACGAAGTCACCCGAACACCACACACGATACACAACGCCACAAACCGTTGGCCCAACAAATCGCCCAGCTGTTGCAACCCAGGATTCGCTGCAAGCGCTCGCGGAAACCAGTCCTTGGGAAAGGCCGTGTCCAAACGAATGACTTCGGGAAAATCCTCCATGATTATCGCCAGAGTTTACGTCACATTCGGTTGCGATACCATTGTATCGTACGTAATAGGCCGTCTTCGAGCTCGACCTGTGCCCGAAAACCAAGGAGTTTTTCAGCTTTTCGGGTATCAGGAATCCTTAAGGCCACATCCGCAAAATCCCAATCGACAAAACGAATGGAAGACTGACTCCGAGCCAAACTCACCACTGTACGAGCCAGTTGATAAATCGTTACGGTACTCCTTGCATTGCCAATATTAAACGATTCTCCCACAGCGTCGTCTTTTTCCAAGGCCAGGAGAATCCCGTCTACAATATCATCAATGTAACACCACGATCGAATTTGATCGCCTTCGTTATGAATATCAATTGGTTCATTCCGAATCGCACGAGTGACAAAGGCATGAATGGCGCCCTCCCCCACTTGGCCAGGTCCATAAATATTAAAAGGTCGGATGGAACACGCTGGCACTTTGTATTGTTTCCAATAATTGTGCGCGAGATGTTCCGTAGCCAACTTGGATACAGCATACGTCCACCGAGCCTCTCCAACGGCACCTAAACTGGTCACATCTGCTTCTCGTACACGAAATGCATACGTGCCGAACACTTCACTTGTAGAAAAGTCGATGAAACGCAAAAGCTGAGGTTGTTCACGCGCCGCACGTAATGCATTGAGCGTTCCCTCCAGCGACACCTCCATGGTAGTGACCGGATTGTTCAGCACGGTATCTACCCCTGCAATGGATGCCATATGCACCACATAATGCACACCCTGGGTTGCTTGCCTGACCGCCTGCGCATCACATACATCACCGACCACAAGCTCCAGATTGGGATGTTCGGTTAAGCCAGTTTTAGCCAAAGCGTTTCGCCTTAAGTTATCGAACACACGTACCGAGTTATGTTCGACTAAACGCTGACATAGGGCTGAGCCAATAAAGCCTGCCCCTCCCGTAATGAGAATGTGTTTGCCTCGAATCATCGTTGTAAAAACCCCTCGTAAGTATCACACAGGAATCACAGTAAACACCAACTCTAGGCGAACAGCCCCACGCCGCCTTTCACACATCTCACCACATAACCCTCTATAACGACTGGGAAAATTTGACGACCCTCGTTCTGTCCTCAACACTTTCGAGGTGGGCAAAACGTTGCAGAGGCGTTCTTCTATAGGCTTGGCATGTCTCGGCCTGTTAGGCGTCCAGTGCGCGACTTCTCAAAGCCATACTCCCGCTCCACAAAGCAGCCAAGCAAACCAGCATACGCTACTGCCGCCTACAGCTAAGCCACCTCAAGGCAGCGGCACACAACGTCTCGCCGTCACGTCGCCCCTTAATGACCATTTCATCGACCCGGTCACCTTCGAAGGCCAAACTGCCCGGGGGCTTTATCTGACGGGTCCTTCGATGCGCCGGATGAAAAACCTCCAGGCGATATTACGTCAACTGAAACGCACACATTCAAATGCCGTCGTCATTGATATGAAAGACGATCAAGGCCGGATATTTTTTGACACCTCGGTCCCTGAACTACGCTCCCAGCGAAGCCGCCCCTATCAACACATGCCGCAACTGGTGCGTCGTTTTAAGGAAGCTGGCGTGTACACCATTGGACGACTGGTGTGTTTTAACGATCCCGTATTGCCCACAAAATCCCCTTCACGTGCCGTGCTCGATACCCGTCCTCACAAACACAAAGCACCTTGGGTGTCCTGGGGCAATGGCAACACATGGCTTGATCCCTACAACCCTGAAAACCACGACCTTATCGTATCCATGGCCAAAGAAATCGCTGCGTTAGGGGTCGATGAGATTCAACTTGACTACATTCGCTTTCCCGTCGACCCAGGCACGCGCTTTGCAGCCTTCCCTCATCAAACCTCTGAGCCTCGCCGTTACGTGATTAAAGACATGTTACGTAAAATCGATGCCGCCATCTCCGTGCCTCTTAGCGTGGATGTTTTTGGCCTGACGGCATTTCGTGTGGGCGACCCCACGGGACTCGGACAGTCCTTGGAAGACTGGACCGAGCATGTCGAAATCTTTTCACCCATGCTCTACCTCAACAATATGAAATCCTGGAACAGAAATGTTGATGAGGGACGCGCCTACGCATTGGTGAACGCGGGCATCAGCCGCTTACGCCAACGCCTCGGACCCGGGCCCGTCATACGCCCCTACCTTCAGGCGTTCAGTGCCGGAGCTGACTATTTTAACGCAGGGTTCATCAGCGAGCAAGTCGTGGCAGCTCGCGTGGGCGGGGCCGATGGCTATTTATTCTGGCATCCGGCATCAAACTACGGAACGGTGGGTGCTGCCATGCGTCGAAAAGCCACCCGGGAGCCTTTTCATGTGGATCGGCGCCAGCAATGGCGAGAACGTCTATGGGCATCTAACCTTGCCCAGCGGTAAACCTCTTGGCACGAAAGCTCGTTTAGCCAAGTGATTTCCTCACCACTATTAGATACCATACTCGGATGGTCGGATTGTCCTTGGGGGCTATGCCATCGCTACATCCTCTGACACGGGGGTGCCGATGACATTGCTGCATTCAGCAGCCTTAGAAGGCTTGCTTGCGGAGCAAGGGCTTGATCGACAAATTGCTCTGCTACGCGCGGAGGAGCAAGCCTGCGATGATGCCATGCAGCGCGCAGCCCTTCTTTGTGAAATTGGAACCCTTATCGAAGAACGGCAAGGCAATGAAAGTCTCGCCATTCGTGATTACCTTGCAGCGTTTAATCTTGCGCCGCAGTTCCGACCTTCTCTTTACGCACTGATTCGCATATTTGAACGGCGTCGGTCGTTTAAGAACTTGGTTAAGCTCTATGAAGCCGAAGCCAATGCGGCAGGGACTGCCCGAGAAAAAGCCTCTGCACTCGTCGACAGTGGAACACTGCTGGAAGACCATCTTGAACAAATCGACCTTGGACGCTCGATGTTGGAAGAAGCGGCCCTCTTGGATCCTTCGCTGCAAGTGACATGGCTCATGTTAGAGCGTTCTGCGCGAAGGGCGGGAGATCACGAAGCCGCAGAGCGCGGCGTCGCGATGCTTGCAGACCATGTGGAAGATCCTCAATGGAAAGCCGTCTTAAATGCAGAGTCGGCAATTGCGCTTTCAGAACGTGGCAGAATCGATGAAGCCATCAAGTTGCTACGTAGCTGTATCAAACAGGGTAGCGAGGCGTGGCTTTACCTTCAACAGCTTGAATACATTGCGCGTAAGCATCGCAGGCACCATGTGTTGATCGATGCGCTAGAGCAACGCGCCCTACTCCTGAACACGCCACATGAGAATGCAGGCGTTCCGCTACAGCCTCAAAGTCCTACGGCACAACGTTACGCTGCTGCGCTATGGGCTGAAGTCGCTCGGCTGCGGATTCATCATGACAATGATGCTCAGTTGGCCCTTCAGTCGTATCAACGTGCTATCGCCGCCGCACCTGACAACATCGCCCTGTTGATGGACATGTGCGTTCACATCGCCAAAACTCCATACACGCAAGACGCTCTTGCCTGCATCCATGCCCTCATAGAAAAGGTTCCTCCCCCTTCCTTACTTGGAACATTACACATACTTGAAGCAGAAATCCTTCAGTCGAATGGTCAATCAGACCATGCGCGAGGCGCATTTCAAAAGGCCATTGCGGCCTGCCCACAGTCTTCTATTGCTCATCTGCTTTTTTACGATCATGTAAGACGTGCGTATCCACCTGATGCACGGATCGAAATTTTGTTGGAATGGAGCGCACGTAACCCTAGCCAGGCACTTAACCTGCGATGGGAGGCAGCGCAAATTGCAGCCGATGAACTCAATGATGCGTCCAAGGCACGGACGCTTTATCAAAGCGCAGCACTCGGTACCGACCAACCCACTACAATTCTTCGAGAGTTGTACGGAAATCTCCTCAAGCTCGGAGACTTGTACGCGGCCAGAGAGATAGGCTCCACATTATTAGCAGGATATCTCGAAAACTCAGAACGCAGCGCACTGCTCCGTGATCAATACGAACTGCTTCGAGATGTCTTTGGAGATTTGGACGCCACTCAGGAACTCCTCAAAGAAGCGCTGCACGTACCTGCAGCCTTGGCGTGGGCGCCTGATGCTGCACGGATCTTTGCAGCCATGAATGATCATGCTTCGCTGTGTGGCGAAGCCCATGACACACTTGGCGAACAATGTTCTGATGCCAGACTGGCAGCCGCGCATTTCTGCGCAGCCGCACGTTCTCATGTAAGAGCAAAAAGCTATGCGGCGGCGTCATTATCTCTTGAACGTGTTCTGTCACTGGTGCCGCACCACGCGTATGCGGCATCGCTATTGCAATACTTAGTACAATCCGGAGAGCGCTCTTCTGAGCTCATTGCCCTGTACAGACAAGCGTCCCTACACAGCTCCGAGCCTAGTGGCCTGGAGTCCTCCTTGTTGGCAACAGCGTTTGAAGCGGAAGTAAACCAAGACTTTGCAACCGCCATACAAACTTACCAACAACTGTATCAGTTAAATCCAAATGCAGTCGCTGCAAGCTGGCATTTGCGTCGCCTTGCATTACGCCTTGGAAGAAAAGATCTATTGGAACAAGCATTGCAAGGGCTCGCCTCTCGCGAAGAAGCAACCCGACGCCCGGGGTTTGCAGTACTTGAACTTGCCGCGCTTAAAGACCTTGTAAAGGCCGACCCAACATCCTCTCAGTCCACCCTGTATTCCTTGCTACATCATCCGGATATGGGTGCCGCTGCCGCTCTCATGCTGCTTACCCAACCGCTAACTGCATCGAACATTGACTACACTCAAGCAGCATTGCAGCGATTGTCGCGAGGAGAGCCAAGCCCTGCCTACTGGGCCCTGCAACGCGACTATGTTGCCCTGGCCTTCCAACCCTCGACAGAGAAAAACGTAGGAACGCCTGGCACCATCATTGACGACCTGCTCCATACAAACCCGAAAGATTTTATGGGCCATTGGAGCAAACTGCGTCTTCTAACCAATCCCTCCGGCGATGCGGACCAGCGCTCTGAACTACTGATGAAAGCAGCCAAAACCACTGCAGATCAACATGCCTCAAGCGATCTGATGCTTCATGCCATACGAACAAAAATGCTTTCGGATGCAAACGACGCTCAAGGAGATGCTGTCATCTATGCCCATGACATTGCACCTCAAGCAGACCCTCTCATTACAGCTACCGCCTTTGATGAAACCTTATCCGGTGGCGACGATCCAGAGATGCGCACCAAAGCCTTTGAGATCTGGATGCAGCATGTCGGTCCCACATGGAGCATGAACGCCAGAGCCGCTCTTGGGCGAACATTGGCCACAGCAGGTCGCTATGAAGATGCCACTCGCGTACTTAGTGAAGTCCTCACACAAGACAACGAAGACTTGGCTTCGTGGGAAGCATTACGCTTCGTCGCACGGCAAACAGGCAAGTGGGAAATGGCTGCGCGTGCATGTGACATGTTAAGTAACCATGGATCTGCTTCTCTTAAAGCATCCTTACTCGAAGAGTCTGCACTTATTTGGTTAAATGAGGTGCGTAACGAGGCAGAAGCGGAACCACGATTAAAACATGCTTTGGAACTCGATCCTTCTTTGCGACTTGCCTACGATCATTATTACCGTCTTTTACGCAAACGAAACGATACCCTAGGACTTCTTGATCTCTTGCGAGGACGTCTTGGCGTAGTGTCCGACACTAAAGAACGCTGCCGCTTATACTATGAACAGGCGATTCTTTTTCGTTCCATCGGCAATCTTGATGAATGCAATCAGTCTGTCAAACACATACTCGCCAGCGATCCAAAGCATGTTGGCGCCCTGGCGCTTTTGGCAGAAACTTCGACGATGCTTGAACAATGGGATACCGCTGTCACTGTGTTACGTCAGCTTGCGGATGCAGAAGTTCCTGTCTCCCAACGGCGCCTTTCCAGGCTTACAGTAGCAAACATACTGGAACGCAAAAAAAATGACCCCAAAGCTGCTCTTACAGAATTAGCCCTTTTGGAACAAAGCAATGGCATTGATGATGAACTGCTTATGCGTTCAGCTCAAATTGCTGAACGCATTGGAGACTACCCGTATGCCATTACGAAATGGGAACAACTCTCCCACCGCACTTCGGGAATAGACCGCGCCGCATACCAAAAGCGGATTGCACGCATCTATGCTCATAATCTCCATAACCAAGCCAAAGCGATGCAAGCATACCAAGCGGCCTTGCAGTCAAACCCTGCAGACACCGAAGCATGTGAGGAATTAATTAATCACACCTTGAATCCTCAAGTTGTCCATCAGCTCATTTTTGATGTTCGTCAACATCTTTACCGCATGCTTGATCCCAATCCCCTTGAACCCACAGCACTACGCAAACTTTTACGTGCTGCCGTGTGGGCAAAGGATCTCGACAGGCAGCAAGCTATCCTGGACGTGCTTGTCATTCTTGGACTTGCTTCCGATGAAGAACACAACCAGTGGTCCGAGCTTCGTCCACAATCATCGCATGTGCTTGAAGGGATGTTTGACAATGACATGGTTCAACACATCACGGCACTGCCAGCATCCGGACCCGCAGACTCTGTTCTCAAAATCCTCGCTCAAACACTAGGAAACAAACCTTCGCACGAACTGAAGCGATTGGGCGTAGAACGAAGCCACCGTATCAAAAACAAAACACCCTGCAATCAACGCGATGAACTTCTTATGCTTTGCTCAGCATTTCAGGTTAATGTATCCGAGGTCTACTTAGGTGGGCACACGCGTGAAGGCATTGCAGCCCTGGGAGACAGCAAGTCCTGCACTTGGGTTATCGGTACTGAAATCACATCACCTCTTACACCCATTAGCCGTTTCGCTGTTGGCCAACTACTCTATGGATTGAAAACAGGGCTTGTGCCGCTTATGCGGCGACAAAGTAACCAAGTTGCGGCGATCATGTTCGATGTGGCGGAAGCAATGCAGTTTATGTTTCCTCAAAGTGTCAGCTATTTTGATCAAGAACATTTGGCTCCTGGAATTATGCAAAATTTGACGAGCAAAGCACGTCGCACGCTTGACGCTCTTTGGCCTCAAATTGAACTTTCTGGACAGCCAATTGTGGATCGATGTCACGCCCTGGAACGCTCAGCCATGCGAACTGGCCTTTTGCTTGCCAACGACCTGGATGCTGTTTTGCGGTTCGTGGTGGGTCCTTTATTGGACTCTGCACACATTGTAGCCTCCGAGTTAGCAACAGATCTCGTAAGATTTTGGATTTCAGACGAGGCTTCTTTACTACGTAAACAACTGGGCATTGCACGATGACTGAGCGGTTTGACGAGTTTGAAGATGAGACCGGCCAGTTGCTCGACCGCCGTACGCAGGTGTCGTTGGCATCGGAACCAACGCGGGTCAACGCCTCTATTGCACAAGAAAACACAGCGGCATTTTCAGACGTTACAGACGCTGAGTTGGATTCGCTACTGACAGATCTGGAAAGGTTCAATGACGATCAGGCCTCTGTCGTTGTTCCCTTGGCCTCGCTCTCTGACCAGCCATCCATTCCCTCTCAACGCGATCGCGCTACATTACCTGACAAGCCAACCTACCCCAGTAAGCCTCGTACATTGTTTTTGGCTTCTGATCTTCCACCTCTACCCACTGATGACAGTCAAAAAATTGAGATTACGGCATCACCCAACGACAAAGGAGCCACAGCTGCGCTCGAATCGCTTCGCATTGAAAGCAGCGCGAAACGCCCTGCGGCCGCACTGAATACACTGCACCTTTCAGAACGGATAGCTCTATTAAAGGATCTCTCAAAGTCCCAAAAGGGGAATGTACGGGCTGGCCTCTTGGTTTCCGCAGCTGAACTTTGTGAACAAGTAGGCGATGCCACTCAAGCGAGAGCACTCTACAAAGAGGCGCTTAGTGCTGCTCCTTTCAATATTCTCGCATTGCGTGCCTTGCGGCGTGATGCCCTGATGCGTAAGTCATGGACGGAAGCTGCCCAACTTCTAGAATCGGAAGCTTCCCTGCCGCTCAACGCAGAAGAACGTGCACTTGCCTTGGTGTTTCTAGCAGAACTGCAATGGCAAAAACTGGATAATCCCCAAGCCGCTATAAGTGCCGCCAAACAAGCGCTAGCGTTGCGGCCTCAAAGTGTCGCTGCCGGACTTTTACTTTTTAATCTCTATATCACTCAAGGCCAGGAACACGATGCCTATGCTGTCATCAATGACGTTGCATACCATTGGCATGATAAAGCCGTACAAGCCGTTTTGTTTACTGATTGCGCCCGTTTTGCAGAACGACAAGGCAATGTGAAACAAGCACGTCAATCCTATGAGTCGGCATTAACACTTGTTCCGACTGCATTAGAGGTGTTGTTTGGCATTGTTCGAACTGCACGGGCTACGTCCGATATCAACCGAGCGATCGAAGCGCTTCACAATGCCGAGGCCATTGTGCCTGAAGAACTCAAGGCGCCTTTAAAATGGTTACGATCCCGTTGGCTACACCTAGTGGCAGCACGGCCCGAAGAAGCGCTACGTGCAGTAGCAGGCTCCCAGCACCCGCTAACCGTTCGAACGACAGCAGATGGGTTACTTGCCAAAGGCGACCTGCACCATGGTCTCCCCGCACTGAAAGCATGGATAGAGTTCACTGGAAGCACCGAACGGGCACTTGCTCTAGCAGAACTCGCCCTAAACCGTCTAAAGGAAGGCAAGCTTGAGGAAACGCTTCAGCTCCTCAAAGAAGCGGCACTGGCAGACGGCGCCATTGGAAGCATTCGTGCCATTCGTGAGCTCGCGGTACAGAAATACGGCGTCTCTACCGAGTTACTTGAAAAGGAGCCTAGACTTCATGCCTCAGAGACAAGCTCTGAGTCTCCCATCCGACGTGCAGCGCATTTTGTTCAAGACCCCCGAGGTTTTTCTGAGGAACTCTATTGGCTCAAACGTGCAGCGCAAGATGACGAAGATGCACTTTGTGCCGATGTGCTGCTGCTGGATGTGGCTTGCTGTATGCACGATGAACAAAGCATCGCCGTTGGGCTAGAAAACCAAGCCCTCAGAACACCTCCCCACCGCAGAGTAGGTGTATTGCTAGCCCTTTCCGAACTTGCAGCTAGATCCGCCGATCATGAACGCGCGGAAGAATTTCTAGAACAAGCGCGTGATATCGCCCAAGATCAACCCGTTGTCTTGAGACCATTGGGTCGTCTTAAGCATGCCAAAGGACCTCATGCAGCGGCCGAACTATGGCTGAAAGAAGCGCTCGCCACAGAAGGCCCTTGCGCCGCGTTTGCCGCCACTATGGCAGCTCGACTTTTTGAAAGCAGTAATCAGCCCATCCGAGCCATCGATGCATTACACTTGGCATTCAAAGCAGTGCCTTCCTATGAGCCTGCGGTGTGGTGTTTTGAACGCATTGCTTTAAATCGCAATGATTATGCGAACCTTGCACGGCTCTATGAAACGTTACTCACGCACACGAGCGATCCTCAACAAAACCTTCATTACTTGTTTAATGCCATCCTAAGACACCGCGACGCAAAATCTCCGCAGATCACACACCTGATCGAACAAGCTCTCGCAAGGGTTCCTTCAGACCCCATTCTCAGAGACATCGCCATACGGCATGAAGGTGTCTCTGCAAACACCAAAGCTTCTCTCATGGTGCAACATACGGAGGACTATCCCGCAATTTTTGCTCAAGCACAGTACTTACGTGCCACGTGGACACTTCAAGACGCCTCACTTTTGAAAGAAGCAAGACCTTTCTTTGAAACATTGCGTTCCATAGTGCATGACAATGATATTTTCATATCACGAATACTGGACTATGCCGAAGATCCAAACATTGCACTTGAAAATTGCCTCCACGGCTTGGAGCGGACACAAGAAGACGCCACGACATTACTGCTGGATCGATTGACAGCCCTTGAACTTCAAAACCTCAACCTGCCTGTAGAAACGTTCGAGTCACTACAGCGCTTTATCGAGCATCAGCCAAACCATATTCCTACGCTTCGCACGCTCCATCGTTTTTATTCACAGATAAACCGACCCGATGCAGAAGCAACCATACTCACAAAATTCTCTATGGCCCTGACATCCCCTTCTGATCAAGCAGCCACAGCTCGATTGGGATCGCGGCTTTTGCTCTCCGCAAGCTCAGCCCGGCCAAGCGCCGCTGACAAGCTTCTATTCAGTTTGCCAAAAACAGCACTAATTGATCCATGGATTGCACGCCGGACAACAGCAAGCGCCATGTACACGAAACGGCTCGAACTTTCAGCGATTGCCTACCAACATCTTGCCCCCACGATGTCACATGCGTTGGAACGCGCAGCTTTTTCCTTGCGAGCTGCATGGATGATGGAACAAACCGACAACCTACCTCAAGCCGCCAATTATCTCGAAAAGGCACTGCAAGGAGAGTGTTCACACAACGTTGCCTTTGAAGAGTTGGCAAGACTTTGCATGCAAGCTAAGGAGGCCAAATCCGCAGCACGCTACTACGAATCCGCTGCCCTGCTTGCACGTGTTCCCCGCCATGCACTCGCTCTATGGCATCGCGCAGGCATGCTCTGGCACGATGAAGTTGGAGATCAGCCCAAAGCCATCCATGCGTTGGGGAAAGCAGCAGCCATCGACATCAGTTATGCCGATGTATTTAATCGCCTACGGCGACTACTTGACGACCATGGTGAACTCAAAGACCTAGCCGAACTCACACTCGCACGTCTTTCTGCAGGAGGAAATCCCAAAACACTAGTTGAACTGCATGTGCAACTTGCGGATCTGTATCGACGTCTTGGCAAGCCCATTGAAGCGAAAACACAGCTTGAAACAGCCCTTGCTTTGGAGCCTGACCACCTTAATGCATTACGAAACCTAGGTGAACTGTATGTGACAGGCCAAGAATGGAAAGACGCCACCGACACCTACATCCGCATTGCCCGGCTTTCACGCGATCACAATGAGCTCCATCGAATCTTCTTTGAGCTAGGCAATATTTACGATCAACACATCACAGACCTTAAGCGTTCTGAAGCCGCATTTCGCAGAGTCATCAAACTTTCTCCTAATGACATGCTCGCCACTCAACGGCTAGCAGACATTTACATGCGTGAAAACGATTTGGAACGGGCCATTGTCACATTCCAAAAACTCATAGACATGGATTTGGAACCCGATCGCAACCGCCAACACCGACTCCGCCTTGCCGAAGCTTTTGAACGCCATGGAAATATTCGCGAAGCGGAACACACGCTTGAACTTGCACGAAAAAATTCCCCAGCAGACCTCGTGGTCATGGAAACGCTAGCTACATTTTATGAACGGCAACAAGCCCAAAGCGCTTATGTTATGCACCTCAATCGTGCGACAGACGACTTCCGCCAAGCCATTCGCAACGATCTCAGCGATGCTGCTGCGTGGCATGGCCTTGTTAAAGTGTTGCAGCGACGCAGCTGTTTCGATGCAGCTCGGACCTGCGCTTCTGCTGCTCTTGCAGCAGGCGTCGTGGATATCGAACTCTCGCGACTGCTATCCCCCGAAGGAGCAGCGCTCATCACACCTTCTAAAACACCCGAAGATGCTCTTGATCAATTGCTAGCTCCTCCCATGCTCTCCCCGGCAGTGCGCATGATTTTCGCGCTAACCGATCGAGTGATGGAAAAACTGTTTCCTCTCAATCTTAAAGTATTTCATGCCACCCGTGTCTCTAAACGCGATCCCATTCGAATGACAGCACACACCGTAGCCAATTGGCTCTCTCTACCCACTCCCCAGGTCTATGTCACGGATGCCACATCCCGGCTCTGCGCGCCTCTTACCAATTCACCGCCTTCCGTTCTCATTAGCCAAGACCTCTTAACCGCTACCACCGATCACGAACAAATTTTTCTCATAGCTCGGTCACTCAAAGTCTCAAGCAGTTGTCTCTCTATCACCGCACGCACCAGTCCCTATGATATTGCAGTCGCGTTGGCTGCGGTGGTTCACTGTGGTGATCCTGAGTTTTATCCCCCAGGCATCGACCCAGCCGTGCTCGTCGATTATTCACAACAATTGCGCAAGAATCTTTCAAAGCGTGTTCTTCAAGAACTCCACCCACACACGCGTGTCATTGCTGCAATGGAAGGATTTGATCCAGGAGCACTGGGAGCGTTGGCCTTTCAATTGGGAAGCCGCTATGCACTTGTCGCCACAGGGTCTGCCCCTGCCGCGGTCAACGCCTTGCTCAAGCTTAACGGCATCGCAGAACCCAACGCCAATCTCGCCCTTCGGCTAAGCGCCATCCGGCGTTTTTCCGAAATTGCATCGCTGCTTAATTTTGCAATTTCTGACGAACATTTTGAGGCACGACGCCGCATCATGGATAGGGTACAAGGCTAGCAATCATGGATTCATCAAAGGAAACGATTGGAATTTTTGGCGGAAGCTTTGATCCGCCTCACCTTGCACACGTGCTCGTGGTCGCTTACGTGCTTTCTTCCACCGACGTCGACCATGTCCAAGTCATACCTACCTTCCTGCATCCTTTTGGAAAAGAACTTGCCTCCTACACTCATCGATTGGCGATGTGCGAGCTTGCATTTGCCGACTTACGCCGTATCGAGGTCTCCGGCATCGAAGGTCAGCTCGGTGGCGAAAGCCGAACCCTTCGCACCGTTGAAGCCCTGCACGCACGCTACCCCGACAAAAACCTAAGGCTTATTCTTGGCTCCGACCTTATCCAAGAAACCACCCGCTGGTATCGCTTTGATCGGATTTCGGAGCTTGCCACCCCCTTGGTGATTCCAAGGGCGTTTCCCAACCACAAAAACCCTTTTGGGATTCCTGGCATCAGCTCGACCGAAATTCGGGAACAACTTCGAACCCGTCAAAGCCTGGAAGGACTGCTTCCCAAAGCCGTGCTCACGTATATCGAACGTCACGGGCTATATTTGGGTGAATCTTCCCTATAATTCAACTGCTCGCAGAGCCGCTTAATTAAGCACTTAATGAAGTTTTCTCGGCAGCGTTGTCGATCCGCAACTTACTGTCTTTGGAGCGCACCTTAATCCGCGCTCCTCGTAATATGCTCTTGGACAACATGGCTTCCGCCAAGGGAGCATGCACCATACGGCTGATGGCACGCTCAAGTGGCCGTGCTCCAAGTGCAGCGTCATAGCCTCCGGCATCCAACAGAAACTGAATTACGCTCGGATCAAACTCGACCTGAATGCCATGCTGCCCTGCCAATAGCCCCTTAAAGTACTCAAGACTACGGCGGGCGATTTCGCCGACGTCGTTACGCCCAAGCGGAGTAAACACCAACGGCTCGTCAATGCGGTTCCAAAGCTCCGGAGGCAACGCCCGTCGTGTGGCTTGAATCACGCGTTCCTGAATGGAAGTCTGTTCTTTTTTCGAATTTCCATTAAAGCCAATCGAACGTTCAGTTAAGAAAACATCGGCTCCAAAATTAGACGTCATCATGACGATTGTATGGGTAAAATCTACAGTGCGTCCGCGGGCATCGGTCAGCCGGCCCTCATCCAACAAAGGCAACAATGCCAAAAGAACGTCCCGATGCGCTTTATCGACTTCATCTAACAGAATAAGCTGGTACGGCCTTTGCCGAACAGCTTCCGTAAGCTGACCGCCATCTTCATGCCCGATATACCCTGGAGGAGCACCCAGCAGACGCGCAATCGCATGAGCTTCACTGAACTCACTCATGTCAAAGCGGGTTGTCTCAGATCCTGGAAAAAGAAGCTCACTGACAGCCTTTGCAAGCGCTGTCTTGCCAACGCCCGTCGGGCCTAGCGCAAGGAAAACACCCAGAGGACCTTTGTGATGAAAGCCCGCCGCACTTTTACGCAGTGCGCTAGACACAGACGCAACGGCATCGTCTTGCCCCACAATACGACGCTGCAAATGAGTCTCCAGATTTAACAAAAGTTCAGCGTCTGTGCTCAACAGCCGCTCTACGGGAATTTTGGTTTGTTCGCTGATCACTTGCGCGATGTCACTGCGGCGCACATGCGGGTTGCCTGCTCGCTTGGCACGCGCTCCAGCCATATCAAGCACGCTAATGGCTTTATCCGGCAGATGCCGCTCATGGATGAACCGTGCCGATAACGACACCGCATCGTCAATCGTGTTCGGCTCATAGCTTACGGTATGATACGCCTCATAATGACTGACCGCTCCGCGTAATATCTCCACACTGGCCTGCTCGGAGGGCTCTTGCACATACACTCTCTGAAAGCGCCGCATGAGCGCAGGATCTCGCTCGATATGACGGCAAAACTCTCGTTCCGTGGTGGTGCCAATGCAAGGAAACCGTGCTCTTCCGAGCGCCGTCTTTAACTCGGTGGCCACTTCCTCTACCCCCTCAAGGCCGCCTAGAATGCCGTGAATCTCATCAATGAAGAGGATCAGCGTTCCCTGCGCGGAGATAAGCTCATCGATAATGGCTCGCACCCGCTCCGTCAATGCACCACGCACACCCGTCCCCGACAAAAGGCTTCCCACGGAAACCTCAATAATCTGGCGCGCAGTCCCTGAAATCTCCGCCTCTTTAAGACGCAAAGCGAGTCCCTCAACAATTGCTGTCTTACCCACTCCTGCAGGCCCCACCAACACGGGGTTATTGGCTCGACGTCGCGCAAGCACATCGAGAAGCTGTTCAATCTCAGGATCCCGACCAATGACAGGCTCCAATCGACCCGAAGCAGCCTCCGCGCTCAGATTGCGTCCGAGCTTGCACAGCATGGGATACTGCGCCGGATCGAGTTCCACCCCCTGTCCATGCTCAGCACGTGGCACTGTCACAGAAGGTGTCTTTTTAGAGTGATTCAACCCTCCGCGCGCCTGGATGAGTGTCCTGCGCGTCGGCTTATCAACGACAGACTCTTGTGTCGAAGGAGAGCTCACTGGCGCCGAAGAGGTGTGATCCAGCAAGGTGGCGACTCGGTCTTTGCCTAGCCAATGGGTGGTGCGCCTGTGAACGGCTGGCGTAGCAGCGCCTTGCTTTAATACGGTTTTCCCAAGCATCGCCATGGCTTGCTGTTGAACCACGGTCGTGTTCTTGCCCATGTCCTTTAAACACCGATAGGCCGCCGACCTGGGCTCTCGGATCAATGCGAGCAGCAAATGCAGCTCAGAAGGCGCTATCGTACCGAGCGTTTTAGCAATCCGCTCAGCGCGCTGCACACAAAGCTCTAAACAACTGCTCGACTCCTCCTGGTGCTGCTTGATAGCAGCCGATATCGCCGCCTCGCTGACGCCTTCTTCAGCAAGCACACGGCACGCCGGCCCTCCATGCTGAACAATCGCAAGCAACACATGTGCTGTGGACATGCTTTGGGCACGACGTTTAGCGGCACGCGAAGCTTGTCCCAAGAGCGCAGGCAGCTCCCGGTTTTTGGTTCCCATGATCTGTTCGGATACCTTTGATACGCGGCATTACCAAATTTTCCGCAAAGAATTCCAAGGCTTCAGAGGTCTTTACGGCCAAAGCGCCCTCGGATGGCATGGACAGCCCAGAAGCTCTAAGGGTAGAACCTTCTGACATGAACGTCATCGAACTGCTGCAAAAGCTCGAAAAACCTGGAGCAACCAAGTCCTCGGGGGCTTCTTCCGCTACACCAAAACCGTCCCAAAGTGTCTATGTTCTCGTGGGCGAAGAAGCCCTGCTCCGTGACCGTGCACTTGCAGCGTTACGAAACCACCATACCGACGAAGCCACCTTGGCGTTTAATCACGATGTCTTCCACGCCAAGGACACTCAACCGCAACGCATTGTAGAAGCAGTTAAAACCCTCCCCATGTTGGCCGGCCAGCGGTTTATCGTGGTCAAAGAAGCCGAACTTTTTTCTGCCGAAGATCTTGAACACCTTAGCCCGCTGATCGAGCATCCAGTTCCCACCACCTGCCTCATTCTCATGGCTCAAAAACTGGATGGACGAAGCCGTTTTGCACGCTTGGTGAAGCAAAAAGAGTATTGGATAGACGTCCAACCGCCACGGGCCAAAGGCTTATCCACCTTTATCATGTCAGAAGCGAAACGGCGTGGTCATGCCCTTGGAGCGAATGAGTCATTAATACTCATGGAAATCTTGGGCGTAGATCTTTTAGCCATCGACGATGCGCTTGAGCGTCTCTCATTGTATGTGGGCCCCCATGAACCCATCACCGCGGAAGCGATTGAAGCTGTGGTGGTATATTTGCCCCTTGCCACGATCTGGGACCTGGTCGATGGCGTGAGTGCGTTGGATCAACATCGGGCGTTGACTGCACTCTGTGCCTTAGAGCGCTTACGCGAGCCGCCCTTACGTATTGTGGCGATGCTCGCACGGCAATTTCGTATTCTGGCGCGTATGAAAGACGCGCTTTCCAACCATACCGATCCTTTGACTGCGGCACGTCACGCGGGCGCTCCCCCTTTTAAGGCCGCAGAGCTTGCAGCCGCATCCCGAAAGCTTGCAAACGCCCGGCTCCGGTTGGCGTTTAAGGAGCTGGCAGGTCTTGATCAGGCGCTCAAATCCAGCCGCTGCCCGCCTGAAGTGCTGCTGCAACAAGCTGTGTTGCGCCTCTCTGCTCCGGCCACCTGACAGCGATGAGGTTACTTCTGCTGTGCAGCCTGGATGCGAGAGCTTAAACGCGCAATGTAACGAGAGCCTGTTTGGCGATGATACACGCCTTTTGCCACTGCTTGGTCGATGCGCTGCATGACTACGCGCAGGGTCTCTTGAGCCGCTTTGACATCACCAGCTTCGACGGCACTGCGCAGGCTCTTTGCAAGGGTCCTTACGGTTGATAGCACATGCCGATTGCGTGCTCGACGACGCTCACTCTGCCGATGTCGTTTTAATGCTGATTTATGTTCTGCCACAGATCAAACCCACTCAAATTGCGATAAGGGATAGCCAAATAGCCTCTGAACTCAGCTATGTCAAGCTGGAACCACGCTGCAATTGATGCCACCGTGCAATTGTTATACTATATTGGGTGTTTAGCTCTCCTTAGAGGAGCCCCTTTAGTGTCCTCCCCCAACCCCACAAGCGCGCCACATCAGCTACCACACAACCTAGGGCGCTACCACATCCTTGGACACTTGGCTTCAGGAGGAATGGCTGAAGTATTGCTTGCCAAGCTTATCGGGCCAAGCGGATTTGAACGGCCCGTCATCATTAAGCGTATCCTGCCGAACCTAGCAACGCGCTCGGAGTTTGTGACCATGTTCCTTGACGAAGCGCGCATCATTGCCGCGATTCGTCATCCCAACGTGGTCCAAGTTCAGGAACTGGTTCATGACAACCACGAACTCTACCTCGTCATGGAGTATTTGGCCGGAGAAAACATCGCCGGCATCATTACGCGCTACCGGACGCTCAATGAACGCTTGGAATATGCACTCTGCGCCCATGTCATCTCTGAGGCCTGTGCCGGCTTGCATGCGACTCACGAGCTTCGGAATATTAATAGCGAACCCCTTAACATCGTTCATCGCGACATTTCGCCACAGAATATTTTTGTAACCTATGATGGCACCACCAAAGTGCTCGACTTTGGAATTGCAAAAGCGGCAGATCGTTTTACAACCACCGAAGCTGGACAGCTAAAAGGGAAGTTTGCCTACATGTCCCCAGAGCAGTGTAAAGGACATGAGGTTGATCGCCGCACCGATATCTTCGCCCTTGGCGTAGTGCTTTACGAACTGACCACGGGTCACCGACTGTTTGCTCGTGCCACAGCCATGAAAACCCTGGAAGCCATTTGTTACGATGTCATTCCAGCGCCATCCACCTACTTCGACAACTACCCTGCTGAACTTGAACGCATCTGCCTCAAAGCTCTCGATCGTGACCCAGACAAACGTTATGCCACTGCGGCCGACATGCGCCGTGAACTTGTCGAAGTCACGAAAAGCCTAGGATTCCAAGGCATTCCCGAAGAGGTATTGGCCAATCAAATGGCCGAGGCGTTTGCAGACCGCATTGAAGAAAAAAGAGAAATGCTTAGCAGAGTGCGTAGCGGCTCTACGCTTTCGCACATTCCTTCTCCTGAAGTCACTTCCGAAATGAGCCTCGCAGTTCGCAAACAGAACCTGCACTCGGACGGCGAGAAGACCAGCGGCATTCATGCCATAGATGACACCTTCTCTGTTTCTCAACAGAGAGGCTCAAGGCGTTGGCTATGGGCCACGATCCCTGTTGTTTTACTGTTAGCGGCAGGAGCCTTTGTCGCCCCTAGCCTCTTTCGTTCGCAACAAGCAAAGTACAACTCGCATTCTGGTGATATGCTTGCACCTGCCCTAGGCACTTCTTCCAACACAAAGACATCGAGAGGCCTTGACCTTCCCGAGCCTGCACCCAGAGTGCCTACCCCCCACATGGTAAGCATTGGTATTGACAGTATACCTCAAGGCGCAGAGGTTTCCTTAGACGGCCAGAACTATGGACGCACACCTTTGGCAATTTCAGTCGAGCAGAATACAGATGTCCGTACACTCCTTCTTTCCCATAAAGGGCATAAATCGGTGACTAAACAGTTTACCGCAGGCAACGACCAACAGATGTATATCGTGCTACCTCGCATAGAAACCCGCGCACGGCGCAAAGAGCCTCCTTCACGCACCTCCCCGCCTCCTCAAAACACGTCACCTCCACCCGCAGACTTTCATCGCTTTGACTAAGCAAGGCTTGGTTGCAAAGTCGGAAGGTTTCGGCTTACCTCATCGCACCCATGCAATCCGTATCTAAATCGGCAGCCGTTGTTGGCCTAGGAACATTAGCCTCCCGCATTTTAGGCGCACTCAGAGATGCCGTGATTGCTGCCCTGTTCACAGTAAAAGCCACGGATGCCTTTTTCATTGCATTTACCATCCCCAATTCCTTACGCGTCCTCTTGGGTGAAGGAGCGGTTTCGGCTGCATTTGTGCCTGTATTGAGCGAAGTACGTGAGACCCGCCACGCGGATTACAGTCGCGTCTTTAACGCCTTAGCGGGAATCATGCTGCTTGTACTTACTGCAACCACTGTATGTGGTGTGGTGTTTGCTCCTGAAATCGTCACTCTCTATGCCGCTGGTTATTTGGATGATCCTCCTCAGTTTCAATTGACGGTCACGCTCACTCGGTGGGTGTTTCCATACATCTCGTTGGTAGGGCTCAGTGCACTTGTCACCGCCAGCCTTAACACACTTGGCAAGTTTGCCGTACCTTCATTGGCGCCCATATGGCTCAACGTGGCCCTCATTGTCAGTGCACTGGCGCTACCATCCTGCTTAGGCTACTGGGATATTCCGGTCATCTTCGCGCTCGCAATAGGCGTCCTGGTGGGCGGTATCCTTCAGGTGGTAAGTCAACTGCCTTGGCTGCATCGGCAAAAGCTCCTGGGCGTCCCAAGCTTTAATGCAAGAGATCCTGCCGTACGCAAAGCCTTCAAGCTTCTTGTGCCTTTATTGGCCGGATTAGGCGTCTATCAACTCAATGTCATGGGCTCACGACTGCTTGCTTCATTCCTTGAAGAAGGCGCTCAAAGCTTTCTTTATTACAGCCAACGGCTTGTGGAAATTCCACAAGGCATGATTGCTTTAGCCATCAGTTCGGCTGCATTGCCCACACTAGCGGCTCAACGCAGTCGAGGCGAACATCAGGAAGCAGCAGCCACATTGTCACACGCGCTACGCCTGTGCTTGTTTCTCACGTTGCCTGCAACGGTATTTTTTATGGCGTTTGCATATCCCACGGTAAGCGTGTTGTTAGGCCGTGGCCATTTTGACCCTGTGTATGTCGAACAAACTGCACGGGCTTTGTTTTGGCAAGCCACCGGTATTTGGTCGATCGCCACGATACGCACTATTGTTCCTGCATTCCACTCTCACAATGACACCCGCTCTCCTGTTGCAGGAAGTATCGTCAACTTGGTTGTGTTTATTGGTTCTGCACTTTATTTCATGAAATCCATGAGCCATGCAGGCATTGCCCTGGCTATCAGCCTGGCAGGCATTGCCCAACTCGGAACACTGCTCTTTTTCCTACGCAACCACCCCATGAAAGATGCTTTTCGCGATATGGGCCACAGTGTATTTAAAATGGTCGTGGCAAGCGTGCTGATGGCGTGCCTTCTGCTTTTAGCCGCACACCGTATCCCTTGGGCCAACGCGGGAAACGATCCATGGAAAATCGCCATGTTCGTAATTTGCTCTCTTACCGCATGTGGCGTCTATGTGCTCTCAAGTTGGCTCATCAAAAGCCGTGAGCTAAGAGAGTTCACGAGCGTTTTCCAGCGTCGAAACACCACAACCCCATGAAAGAACCTGTGCTCAGCGCGGAATTCATTGCCGCATCCACTTCGCTCCTTAACATGCCTCCTCCTCTTTACGCAGAGGTCGCGTTTGCCGGACGTTCCAATGTTGGAAAATCCAGCCTTATCAATAGCCTCGTGGTACGACGGAATCTTGCACGAACCAGCTCTCGCCCCGGCCATACACGCACCCTCAATTTCTACCGTGTTCAGACAATTCAAGGCACTATGGATTTTGTCGATCTTCCAGGATACGGCTACGCGAAGCGGAGTAAAACCGAACGACAGGCTTGGGCAGAGGTGATGCGTGATTTTATGTTTACCCGAAGTAGCCTACGCGCCGTTGCATTGGTGGTTGACATAAGGCGTGAAATGCAAGCCGAAGAGCAGCAAATTCTTTCTCACTGCCACCGTCATCAAAAGAATCTTGTGCTCATCGCAACCAAAATGGACAAGCTAGCCCCTTCACGTCAGTCGGCAGCCCTGACGGCCATTCAAAAAAAAACCAAGGTACAGGTGTTTGGCTACAGCGCCGTAACGGCTGTGGGGCGTCTTAACCTATGGAATGCACTACTGACAGCTGCTGGTCTAGAAAGCCGCAAGGTTGAAGTCCCCTCGGAGTCAAAATCATGAAGCTACTGCGCTTAGTGTTGAGCGACCTTCATTTGAGCACAGGCATTCGTCGTGGCGAACTTAATCCTCTTGAAGATTTTGTTCATGACGATCGTTTTGCCGACTTATTACACTACTACGACGAACTTGCCGGCACAGAAACCACCATTGAGTTAATTTTGAACGGCGACATTTTTGATCTCCTCAAAGTGAAGATAGGTAACACGTGGCCGATTGAAGTAACGCCCCAAATCGCAGCAGAAAAACTGCGCAAATGTCTGGATGGGCATCCTCGTTTCGTCCGAGCGCTGAGGGATTTTTTAGCCAAGGACAATCGGCGCCTCGTGTATCTGCCAGGCAATCATGACTTGGACATGTGGTTTACCGCGCCTCAAGAACTTTTCCTGCGCTATATCGCCCCTGGTGAAAAAGCAGCTCGAGTGCGCTTCATCACTGAAAACGATACGTATTATCTACCTGAAGGCATTCAGATCCGTCACGGACATCAACTTGAGCGCATCCACCGCGTGGATTATGCCCATATGATACGCAAAACCAAAGACGGCACCGAAGTCCTCAACTTACCATGGGGAAGCATTTGGATTCTTGAAGTGATGAATCCCGCCAAAGAACAGCGCAGTCATATTGATCGTGTGCAGCCCTTCCGGCGTTTTCTCATGGGAGGGCTACTTTTCGACAGTAGATTCGCACTTCGGTTTTTGTTTTCATCAACGGTGCATTTCATCCGCCATCGAATCTTTACCATTCATGTATGGAAAGAACGCCTACGTAACTTTACGAAGATTCTTCGTGAAGAAATCTTCTCCATCGGGACTTACGATGAATCTGCCATTAACGTCCTTCAGCAACTTCGGGGAGTACACACGTTAATTGTCGGACACAGCCATGGCCCACGTTTTCTTTCGTTGCCCCAAGGCAAGGTTCTTGTAAATACCGGCACATGGATCCGAATGATCAACATCGACCTACAACACCTTGGACAAAACAGCGGATTGACCTACGCCATCATTGAATACGACGATGAAGGGCACCCTCGTACAAGCCTCATGCGGTGGTTCGGAAGAAACGTGCCCTGCGAAGCCATTCCGTACGCAGACTGAGCCAAAGCTCAAGCTGTAAGGTCGTGTGCCATTTTGTCAATTTCTACCGCAGCCATCAAAGAGATCTGCCACCTTGTCTTTTCTCGGAGATAGGGGGCCATTTCATGCGTGGGCTGAGCTTTTGAGAACACAGCGAGTTTACCATTGTAACATATTGTTTTTACTGAATTATATGAACAAGCCCTTTCTGAGTTCTGCGCCCGCCGGCTCTCTTTAGAAGGCAAAGAAACTTTGGCACGACCATTGCTATCCTCTTATAAGAACCAGCAAGTGAATCGTGCGTTTTCATTTACATCAACAACACGTCGTTTTTGCAATCGTGGCCCTGAGCTTCGTGCTCAGCGCGATGCTATTTGCCCATGGCTGTACACGTATTCTTGCGGCTCAAGTGATCACCCTCGATCCCGCCATTCAAGCAGCCCGCCCTACGTTACGTGCTGCACTCCGGTCACGCCAGCTTTCAGCCGGTGCCGAAGCGCCCAAAGATCCCAAGGTTGTCCTCAAGCGTAATATCTTTGATTCCGTGCTAGGCCCGATGGATCAAGCCCCTGTGGACGCCTGGATGGACGAAGCTGCTGCAATCGATCCTAATGCTCCCCCCCCGCCATGCGATGGGGGCCTAAAGCTTGTGGGTGCCTATGCCATTCCCAAATTGCCTGAATACTCATTTGCAGCCATTAGCAGTGGCGGAAGTGGCCTTCTATACCGCCAAGGCATGTCGATTGATGGACGTATCGTCGCTGAAATCACTCCGGAAGCGGTATACCTAAGCAAAGGAAGTGGCGGGCTATGCTCTTTATCGATGTTTGCATCCACTCAAGGGGGCCATTCCCCTAGCATGGTCACAAGCGCCATCCCTCCTAGCGCTGGACTCGGAGTCGATAGATCACTCAACGCAAGTGGTTCAGATATTGCCGCCATGGATCTTCAGCAAGGGATAGAAAAACTGAGCGATACCTCTTACAACATCAATCGTAGCCTGGTGGACAAACTTTTAGAAAATCAATCTGCTCTGATGCGAGCCGCACGAATCACCCCTATCAAAGAAGGAGACCGGGTCAGTGGAGTTAAATTGTCGTCGATCCGGCCTAACACATTGCTTTCCACAATTGGGCTAACAAATGGCGACGTACTTCGCACCATTAACGGCTTTGACATGGCTGACCCAAGCGCCGCGCTTCAAGCCTATGCGCGACTACGAAATGAAAGCAACCTCACAGTTTCTATCTTGCGTAACGGTGCGCCAGTCACTTTAACTTATAACATTCGATAGCATTATGCCCAGGGATAACCTTTTAGTTTCACAGAGTTCCGAATCCACGCCTGGTACAACACCACGTATGCAAGCCAAGTCACTGCTGATCCGAGCGACATGTAGTTGGTTGGCTCTCTCACTTGTTTATACTCCGATCGCCTGGACTCAACCAAAGCCAGAGGCTCAACCTGAGGAAACACCACCCCCGTCTTCTCGCCGCCGTATTCCGACTCAACGTATACCCATACCACTTCCACAACGCCCCTTTACGCCGTCTAGCCCATCTGTACCGAAAGCACCCCCTTCAGTCCCACCGTCCTCTGCCGCACCCGCGCCACCTCCATCCGCGCCACCTCCATCCGCGGCTCCTACTGACAGGCCCCAAACACCTGCCAACATTCCTACAGAAATCAAACCGTTTGAAACCGGAATTGAATTCAAAGCCACCCCCCCAGGAACGCGCATCACCTTTAATCTGGAGGATGCTGGACTGACCGAGCTCGTACGCCTCATTTCTCAAATCACCGGACGCCGATTTATTCTGCCTAGCAAAACACGGGAGATCAAAGCAACCGTGTTTGCTCCTACACAAGTCACCGCCGCAGAAGCCTATCAAGCATTCCTTTCGATCTTAGAGATCAACGGCTTATCGATCGTCCCTGCTGGCCGCTATCTCAAGATTGTAGAGACCGCAGGCATCGAAAAGCAACCTCTCAGGACCTACGTGCCAGGTGAAGCCACGCCTGCCGATGATCGCTACATCACGCGCATGCATCGTCTTGAAAACGTATCTGCGGAGGACACCGCGCAGCTTTTGGGACGGTTTAGTTCAAGCGAAGGTAGCATCACTGCGTACGCTCCCACGAACACGCTGATTATCACAGATACCGGATCCAACATCCGACGCATGATGAGTATCTTGGAAAACATCGATGTCCCAAGAACCGGCGAACAAATCTGGATCGAGCCTGTATTTTATGCCAACGCCTCGGATCTTGCAGCGACGCTGAACGAGATGTTTCCCGCAGGGCAAACCACCAGCGCGCGAAGCCCTACCCCAAGTTCCAGTGCTGCACCTACTGGCTCACTCGGCACACGATCCACCCGCACGACGGGAGAGTCAGGTCCAACAACCATTGGCTCACGCGCAGGAGAGACACGCGTGACGAAAATTCTCGCGGATGAACGCTCAAATTCTCTCATCATCGTAGCAACAGAACAAGCCTACATGCGTATGTTGGAAATCATCCGCGAGCTCGATAAGTCTTTTGAGGGTGAGGGACGCATTCACATCCATCAGTTGCAACATGGAGATGCAGAACAGATTGCAAAAACATTGAGCGAACTTGCAGGCAGTGGCGGCAGACCCGCACGCGGCAGCAAAGGTGGCGATGCATCGGGTGGAGGAGCGCCTGCTACTTCAGCGGAATTTGAAGGGCAAATTCGAGTAACAGCTCATCCCGCCAACAATGCATTAGTCATCACGGCGTCGATGCACGACTATGTGACGCTTCGCCCTATTATTGAAAAATTAGATCAACGACGCCGACAGGTGTTCATCGAAGCTGTGATCATGGATTTGACGATTGATCGTTCACGCCAGCTCGGAGTTGCTTTTCATGGAGGCATTGAAAACCAACCCACCGATGGCTCGGTAAGCATCCTGGGTTGGCAAGCCACCAAAACGGTTACCTTTGACCCTACGCTTTTGACAGGGCTTGCGGTAGGTGTGCGCGGACAAGAAGTCCCTACTGCCCAGGCGCTTGGCATGAACCTTCCAGCATTTGGTGTTGCGTTGAATGCAATGGCCACTTCTTCCGACGCCAATATTCTCGCCACACCACATTTAATTGCCATGGATAATGAAGAAGCCGAAATCAGTATTGGCGAAAACGTACCTTTGCAAACGTCGGGTTTCAGTGGGCTGAATACCGCTGCATTGCTAGGCGCCGCCGGAAGCCAACAGAGCGCTACAGGTAGCCTACCGCTTGGTGGACTTGGCGGCATGTCATTTGGAGCTGCGCCTCGGCAGGATGTTGGAACGACTGTTCGCATTACACCACACATCAACGATGACAATGAAATTCGGTTGGAGATCCAAGAAGAAATCTCCGAAGCTGGAGCCTCTACAGAAGGCAGCTTGGGAGTACGCTCCATCACCAAGCGCACTGCAAAGACGCAGCTTGCTGTACGCGATCAGGAAACTGTGGTGATTGGGGGTCTCATGCGAGACACGATGGCGACCTCAGAAACAAAGATACCGATTTTAGGCGATATTCCTCTACTCGGAGCGCTGTTTCGAGACACCAAGAGGCAAACCCGCAAGTCCAACCTACTTCTGTTTCTTACGCCTTACGTCGTACGTCAGCCTTCTGACTTGCGCGCCATCTTTGAGCGAAAAATGCGGGAGCGGCAGGAGTTTTTGGATCGCTATGTCGTCTTTAACGAAGAAGACTACACCCCGCCGATTGACTACTCCCGTACGCGCGGACTGTTTGCTCAAATGATCAATGAAATTACCGCCATTGAAGAAGAACATCGCCTCTATAAGGAGGCCACCACCAAGCCACAGCTCGAACATACGCCCCGTTCACCGTTAGGAGCGGCAGAACCTTCTTCTTCTCAGGAATCCCACAGTACATTTGTGATTGGGCCTGAAGGAGAAGAACTAAGCCCTGAAGCAGAAGAGTCTCGTCCCAGCGGTTCGCCTTTAAGTGAACCTCAAAGTCCCACGGGAGAGCCCACGCCACCACCCATCGTTCCACTCTTACGCCAAAACAGTTCGGAGGGATCATCCGCACCACCTCCGCCCGCACCACCACCTACCGAGGAAAGCAATGCCGGAGTTTCTCAGTGAGCTGCTACTACGCCGGGGTGCTATTTCTGCAGACCGGCTTCAAGAAGCTGCCCTAATTGCAGAAAAAAAAGGCAGTCCTCTTGCTGATATCCTGATCGACAGTCGACTCATGGATGAAAAGCAGCTCCTTGAAATTCTGGCAATGGAATTAGGGATACCTGTGATCGAACAGATCAAAATTGAAGAGATTCCCGCGGACTTAATCAAATCTATTCCCATCGCTTTTGCTCGTCAGCACCGTCTTCTGCCCATCTACGAACGTGAAGGCGTGGTGCATGTTGCAATGGCCAACCCCACGGAGCTCGCGCCCCTTGATGATCTGCGTGTGTTACTAGGCAAGCCCACCCTGTCCGTTGCCGCACTGCACGATACTATCATCGATGCCATCAACCGCGTTTATGAACGCAAAGACGAGACAGCGCTTGCGGAAGCCAAAGACGGGAAAGAGCGGGAGGAAGAACTACAAGATTTGATTGACATGACCGATGAAGCGCCGGTCATACGTTGGGTAAACAACGTGTTTTATCACGCAGTGCGTGATCGTGTATCTGACATTCACATCGAGCCGTCTGACAACGAAGTCGTTGTACGCTATCGAATTGACGGTCAGCTTTACCCTGTACGAAGTGCACACAAAGGCTTCCTTTCCTCCATTGTAAGCCGCGTGAAGATTGAAGCAGGGCTCAATATTGCTGAAAAGCGTCTCCCTCAAGACGGACGCATCACTAAAAAAATTGCAGGCAAGCTTGTGGATGTCCGTGTGTCTACCATTCCCACCTCACGAGGCGAACGCATCGTCATGCGTTTGCTTGATAAAGCACAAGTCTTACTCGATTTACCAGATCTTGGGTTTGATCCAGCTCAATTGTCATTGACGGAGTCACTCATCGATCGACCCGATGGCATTATCTTAGTCACAGGTCCCACAGGATCTGGAAAAACCACAACCCTTTATGCATGTCTCAACAAACTGAATCGACCGGGAGTTAATCTCCTCACCGTCGAGGATCCCGTCGAATACGAACTCCGTGGCATTGGTCAAATGCAAATTCAGCCAAAGATTGGACTGACTTTTGCGTCCGGTCTACGTAGTTTTTTACGTCAAGACCCGGATGTGATCATGGTAGGCGAGATCCGTGATCATGAGACAGCAGAAATTGCCATCCATGCGTCACTGACGGGCCATCTAGTGCTTTCCACTCTGCATACCAACGATGCAGCAGGTGCGGTGACACGCTTGGCAGAGATGGGCGTGCAGTCTTTCCATATTTCTTCCACATTACTTGCAGTGTTGGCACAACGGCTCGTGCGACGTCTTTGCCTTCAATGCCGCCAGCTTTACCGCCCAAGCAGCGAAGAAGTACGTGCATTGGGAATCAATCCCGATCTTGTTGCAACTGAAACCAATCCCTCCATTAACCTCTCCTCTCTCCACGCCGAATCCATCACATCACGGGTGCGACCCTCCGCCGAAGGAGCTACTTTCTATAAGGCTGTGGGATGCGAATCGTGTGCGGGCACAGGATACCGTGGTCGACTCGGTATCTATGAACTCTTAGTAGTAGACGAGGCCATCCGACGCGAAATCAACAGCAGTAGTGATTCAAAAGCGATTCATCGTATCGCTGTCCAACGAGGAATGCGCTCCTTGCGAGAAGATGGCGGCCGACAAGTCCTCGCAGGACAAACCAGTATCGAAGAAGTTCTAGCAGCCACCCAAGCGGGAGAACTGGAGTGATCTTATGACAGTTTTCGTGTGGCAAGGCGTAAGTAATCAAGGGAAAGTCATTAAAGGTGTCCATGACGCCGAAAGCCAGAAGGCTCTGAAGCAAGTCCTTCGCCGTGATGGGATTCTTGTCACACGTATCCAGGAACAAGTTTCTCACGAAGCAGCAAACAGTCGGACGATTAGCCTCAAACGCCTGTTAAATCGAGTGTCGACAGCAGATCTTGCGCTTGCCACACGGCAACTCGCTACCCTTTTAAAGAGTGGCATTCCTCTCGTCGACGCTTTAAACGCGCTTATCGAACAAATTGAAAAACCCGAACTCAGCTCTGCCTTTACTCAAACACGAGCCAAAGTCAATGAAGGAATTAGCCTTGCAGATGCTCTTGGCGAACATCCTAAATACTTCGGTGAGCTTTACGTAAGCATGGTAGCTGCGGGCGAAAGTTCGGGAACCTTAGAAGCCGTTTTGGCGCGGCTAGCAGATTTTCTTGAAGCACAAGCGCGATTGAAAAACAAAGTTGTGAGCGCCATGGCCTATCCCGCCTTCATGGCTATCATGGGCTTTGGCGTAGTTGGGCTAATGATGGTCGTCGTTGTCCCCAAGGTGACGTCTATCTTCCAAGATTTTAATCAAGCGCTACCTTGGTATACACAATTGCTCATTGGCATAAGCAATTTAATCTCTGGCTATTGGTGGGCTTTGATACTCCTCACTGGTGGAGGCATTTACGCCTTTCGACGTTGGAAAAACACGCCAGAAGGGCGCGAAAAATGGGATCTGTTTATCCTTCGGGTGCCTCAAGTTAAACAGCTGGTTGTTATGATTGCAGTGACACGATTTACTCGAACACTTGCAACCATGCTTTCGAGTGGCGTTCCCATGCTGAGCGCCATGGAAATTAGTCGAAGAGTACTTGGAAACACCGTCTTGATGAAGGTCATTGAAGATGCTCGCGCTTCTGTTCGAGAAGGCGAAAGCATTGCTGATCCCATCCGCCGAAGTGGACGCTTCCCCCCCATCGTCACCCACATGATCGCCATTGGTGAACGCTCCGGACAACTCGAAGAAATGCTTGAAAACGTAGCCTCTGCTTACGATACCCAAGTTGAAAACAGGCTTATTACGATGACAGCGCTACTTGAGCCCATCATGATTGTCATCATGGGGGGTATCGTTGGAGGAATTGCGTTCTCTATCTTAATGCCCCTCATGAAACTAAACGAGTTCATAGGATAGCTATGCTACGTCGACGAACTAAAAGAAACATTCCTTTGCCTTGGGAAGGCAAACTGGGATTCGTACGCGAAGCCTTAAGCGGAAGACGCTGGAAGGTGTTGCTTGCCATAGGTCTAAGCATGGTTGTTGTTTTTACAGTGTACCGTGTATTGGATCGTCAAGCACGAACACGTGCTACGTATGCGGCCATCTACAAAGTTAAGCAGACCATCTACACGTATCAGATCCTGCACAACACATGCCCAAATTCTTTAGTCGCTTTGTTTGACAGCGAACATACGACGGGACGGGAATATTTTGGAATACCCGTTGATGGTTGGGGACATGAGTTGCAGATAATTTGCCCAAGTCCGCGCGACCCTTTGGGTGCGGAAGTGTTTTCAGCGGGCCCTGATGGCTCGTTTTTTGGTAATGACAACATTTATTAAAGGAGATTCCTGTGAAAAAGGCACTTAATACAATCCAAGCCGTACGCAAAACGCGTGAAGGTATGACGCTGGTAGAAATCATGATCGTCATGGCAATTATCGCATTGGTTGCTGCGGGTGTGGGGTTTGCCCTCATTCCACAATTTAACAGAGCCAAGATCAAACAGACCACCGCCGATATTCAAACTGTGCGTTCTGCCGCGATTTTATGGCTCTCAGATAATTCCGGATGCCCGACCACACAAGAGCTCGTGGACAACCGCTTCCTCGACAAGGATGCCCGCACCGTCGATGCCTGGGGCAACGCCTTTCAACTTGAATGTGATGGTGAAGACATCACCGTGACATCGGGTGGTCCAGATGGCGAAATGGGTACAGAGGATGACCTTAAGTAAATGACTCAGCGAGAAGTTCATAGGGAGCACATCCTTCAAGGAATGACCCTTATAGAAATACTCATTGTACTTGTGCTTTTGGCTGCTGCTGCCACTACCGTCACTTTTGCCGTAGGGGCTAATACACGCAGTCAATTGCGCTCGGCATGTGTACGACTCATTGCAGCTTCTCGCTTTGCCTATACACGCTCCATTTCTCAACGCAAAACAGTACGAATCCTATTGGATTTTAAATCTCACAGTTTTGCGCTTCAAGAAGCTGAGGGAGAAATCGTGCTAGAGCGCGGTGCCTCTAATTCCAAAACGCCTTCTGCCACAGGAGCCATTGATCCATGGGCAGCTGCCAAAGAGCGTCTCGCCAATACATTTGAGCCGCGGCAAGCCAGCGACCCGTTTGGAGCCATTGTAGGAGTGGACGGCACCCCGATTAAGCGCTTCGCCGCTCAGCGCCTAGGCTCTAAACGAATTACTATGCGCAAACTCTTTGTGCCACACGCACCCTCACCTATCACAGACAATAAAGGAGCAATTTACTTTTTCCCCAACGGCCAAACGGAACATGCCGTAGTACAAGTTTCCGACGATGATGGAAGTTACACATATTCCGTTGAGATCCATCCGCTTACCGGACGCGGCACCATTCATCAAGGCGCATTTGAGCCTGATTACGAATGGTCTGAAGATGAAGACACCTCCTTAGATGTGGAGGATGAAGGATGACCACAAATCTTCAGCTCCATGCACAAGGTGGCTTTTCAATTTTAGAAATCATGATTGCCATAGCCATTCTCGGAATATCACTCACTGCCATTTTTTCAAGTGAAGCAGGGGCCATTCGCATGGCCAATCGGGCCAACAAAACCGCAGTAGCCGTTGTACTTGCACGCTGTAAAATGGGCGAAGTCGAAGAACAGCTCGCTAAAGAAGGTATGCCTGCTATTTTAGAGGAAGGCAGCGACAATTGTTGCGAAGATGCCAATCTTCGCGACTACACATGCCAATGGAAAGTAAGCCGGATTCAACTTCCTGATTCAACCCTTGATGAATCTGAAAATCCTCTGGAAGAAGCGGTCGAAAAACAGGCCTCTGATTCATCCTCTTCAAAAGACGACCAGCCTCAAGACGAACCCTCCTCTGAAAAGAATAGTTCAAGTTCCATTCTCGATCCGCAGACGTTTGCTGCTGGGGACATCACCCAATTGGCTTTGCAGTACGTTTATCCACTCCTTCAACCAACGATTGAAGAACAGGTGCGACGCGTGGATGTCACCATTCAATGGCAAGAAGGAGATCGACCCAAATCATTCAACGTGGTCCAATATTTAGTATCTCCAAATGCCGTTCCTGTCTCTCTTCAACAACTTCAAGATGCCACTTCCACACCGGAAGGAGACTCCAACGATAATGCAAAGCCGTAGGACACAAGGCATGACTCTCATCGAAGTCTTGGTAGGCATTGCCATCCTTGGCTTGGTTACAACGATGATATGGGCCGGATTCTCCCAAACTTCGCGCAACAAACGTCGCGTTGAAGAATCCGCAGACACCTATCATGTCCTGTCAATTGCGTTAGAACGAATCGTTCGTGATCTCTCCACGGCTTTTGTTTCTGTACATGTCAACCCTAGTCCTAGTTTGCAAGCCATGCAGACTGTGTTCATCGGAACGGACAAAGGCGACACAGATCGACTCGACATAGCATCGTTTTCTCATCAGCGTCTTTATCAAAATGCCCATGAATCCGATGCGGAAGAAGTTTCTTTTTTTGTGACGAGGCACCCTCAGCATTCTGAACGAAAGGTGCTTGCGCGACGCCAGCAAAGACGAATCGATGACCATCCTAAAGAAGGAGGCCAATCCATGATCCTCGTCGATGATGTGGTTAGCTTTGAATTGGAATATCTGGATCCTCTCACCAACGAGTGGCTTCGCAGTTGGGATACCACACAAGCCAGTGGTCAACTCAACCGTCTGCCTGCACAAGTTAAAATTATCCTGACGGTTATTGTTGGCGGCGAAAACGGCCCCTCACGAGAATTTAAGCTTGCCACCCGAGCATCCTTACCCTTGCGTTATGCTCTCAACCACTCGGCCTACAATCCATGACCGCGCCCTTTCATCCTCATAAGCCCCCGCATAATCAACGTCAGCAAGGCGTTGCGCTAATTGTCACGTTATCAGCCATTGCTGTGCTGGCGGTCATGGTTGCAGACATGCATGACAACGTACGCACTTCCTATGAAACCGCCAGCGCCAAGCGCGATGAACTTCAAGCAGAGTTCCTAGCAATCAGCGGCATCAATCTCACGCGTCTTTTAGTAGCCAACGAACCCATGATACGACAAGCTGTCGGCCCTCTGCTTCAAACCATCGTGCAAAAAGCTCCTGCTCAACTTCCCGTATGGGAATTTGCCAATGAGGCTCTGGCGCCCTTTGCCAACATCGACACAGTCAAAACACAAGGAGCAGCGCTTGGGCTCGATTTTTCTCAAGCTGAAGGCCTTGGCAATCTTAATGGAACATTCGAGATCACAGCCTGCTCAGAAAGCATCAAACTCAATGTAAGCAAGCCCTTATCTTTGCAAGGGGATAACGCACGGCTGAGCGTGGCTGTTCCAGTTTTTACTTTGCTTGGAGGGTATCAATCTCCAAGCGCTTACGATGCGCTATTTTCCAGCCGTGATGCCGATGGGCAAATCAGCTCACGCGCAGATATTGTTTCAGCCCTGATCGATTGGTGGGATTTCGATCAAACTGCAACGTATTTTGATCCCGGGGCACGCACCGTAACGAATACAGGGAGTGAATACAACGTCTATCAACAGTTTGATGATCCCTATACACCAAAGAATGCTCCCTTTGATTCTTTGGAAGAGCTCCGATTGATCCGTGGAGTCACCGATGAGTTTTGGGCTACATTTATCCGACCGGATCCCACGAATGCATGTGAAGATCTTATCACTGTATATGGTACCGATGCGTTAAATCCCAACATGGCCAAGCCTGAATCACTTTTAGCAAAAACCTGTGCTTCCTTGTCCGATCAACCTTTGTGTACCGATCCTATGGAAGGTGCTCGTTTTGTTCAGATCCTTAACACAGTACGTTCCATGTTTCCTGTTCCATGGTTCACCCGCGGGACAGACTTCTTGGATTTCTTGCAAGGGAAAGGAGGCGAAAATGACTTGTTTCCATTGCTAACCCTTTTCATGGGCGGTGATCCTGCGCTTTTATTTACTCCAGTGACAATTCCTGAAGCGAACCGGGATGCGTTAGAGAAACAGTTTACAGTGGAATCCCATATGCTCACGATTCAATCTGCTGCTAAAGTTGGGAAAGCAGAAGTCAAAATCCGAAGCGTCGTCAATTTTCACAACCGTTGGTCACCCCCTCCCCCAAACGCAGGCACCATGCCTGCTATCGGAGTTCTTCACTATTGGCGGTTTAACTAATGGCAAAAATCCTAGGCATCGACATCAGTCAATCATCCGTAAGAGCAGTTCTCGTACAAGCGAATTTACGTAAAACTGAAGTGCTTCGCTGTGTGGAAACCACTCTTGCCACGGATAGTCCCAATGCTTTATCTGAAGGTATTCGCACCGTACAAGATATGCTTGGTCAGTCTTATGACATTGCCATCGCACATCTGGGAGGTCAGCAGGTTTCGCTGCGGCTCTTACAATTGCCGCGTGCGGCCACGAGACACTTGCAGCAAATTATTCCCAACGAACTCGAGTCACTCTTGCCGTTTGATCTGGACGACGTACTTTTTGATTATCAAATCGTTTCGCAGAACACGCAGGCCCTACGTATCTTAACTGCCTCCGCCCCTCGCCCCTTAATCGCAGAAACGCTTCGACGACTCAGCGATGCTGGCATTGAGCTACAAGAGCTTGCCGCAGGAGCAGCCGTTTTCGATGCGCTTCCCAATATCATTCCTAGCCTTAAGAAGCCCGGGCCAGTCATGTTAATCAATCTAGACCTTGAGTCTACAGATATCTGCATTCTGAAAAACGGCACATGCGACACTGTACGTACGCTTTCCACAGGCGTCGCTGGATTACCAGACAATGCGTCAACACTAGGCCGTGAAATTTCTCAAACGCTTGCAGCGCATCGGGCAAGTGGAGGTGAAGCTCCCTCTGCCGTGTTCTTGATGGGTGATGGCAGTATGTCACAGGGTGCCACAAGCTGGATGTCCAATCTTTTGCATTTGGATGTGGATGTTCTTGAGCTTCCTGAACTGCCAGGCGTGTTGCCCGAACATGCTTCTAAGTTTTCTCGTGCCCTAGCACTGGCAAGCCGGACACTTACACGCGGTAAGCGCCTTAATCTGCGTTCTGGAGATTTTGCACCTACCCACACACTGAGCTCGTTACGCGAGAAGTCCAAGCTTTTTGCATGGTGCGGTGCAGCAGTTTTTGTTGCATTCCTTATATCCACCTACGGTCGATATCAAATTCTAGGCAAACAACATGAAGCGCTAGAAACCCGACTTGCCAAAGTCACTCAAGAGGTCTTTGGTCAAGAGACTACCGATCCAACTCTAGCGCGAGCACTTCTAGACGGCAAAGAGGGAGAAGATGATCCTATGCCAAAAGTCAGCGCATACGACATTCTTGAAGCCGTATCGGCCGCAGTGCCTCAAAGCATCGTGCATGACACCCGAGAACTTCGAATTGAAATTGGCCTCGGTGAAGATCGAGGCCGATTAGACCTTGAGGGCGTTTTATCCAACAACAGCGAGCGTGCCCAAGTAGCCAACAATCTACGCCAACATGCATGTATTAAAGATCTCAAAGAAGCAGGCACCTCGCCCGCTGGAGATGGCAGATTGCGTTATGAGATAGAAGCCACTTTGGAATGCCCAGGCCAAAGTTCCGCGAAAAAGAAGTCTCGCACAGAAAAGGACACCCATGGAGTGGAATAATTTGATAGAGCCTGCACGACGGAGTTGGCAAAACCTTAGTGATCGCGAGCGACGACTGGCATTGATTTTAGGCGGAGTTTTTGCGGTTTTGTTAATCGGCATACCTCTAATTTTAGCGATCCAAGCCTCTTCTGCCCTTGCAGATGAAAATGAACAGATTCAAAGCATTTTGGATCAGATCAGTCGTTCTAAGGAAAAACTACAGGAACGCGCACAAGCCCGTCTGGCAGCACAGCAACGCTATGCTCAACGTGCTCCAGACTTGAGTGCCTTTGTTGAAGAGCAAGGCCAACAGGTCGGCCTCACAGTTGCCCGAACTCAACCACAACCTGACGCCGAGATTGGCAGTTTTACACGTCGTAGTGTTAGCGTCGATTTACCCAACATCTCTTTGCGTCCTTGCATGGAGTTACTGACCGCGGTGGAAAACAGTCAGTATCCAGTAACAGTTGAAGCAATACAAATCTCTCATCCGCAGATTGGAGAAGACCGTTTCAACTTACGGCTGAGCGTCGTTGCGTTTGATCGTAAGCTCACTGGCAAGAGGAGCCTCCGTGGCGAATAAATACCTTCAACCCCTGGTGCTGTTCTATAAACGCCTTGAAAAATGGCGCCCTAAAACCAAAACAAGGGGATGGATTGCACTCATTGCAGCGTACCTAGGCCTTTGTCTATTGTTTGGATATTTATTCTTCCCTTACGACTATCTCAAAGAGTACGTTTTACAAGAACTACGGTATCCCAAAGCACCCGATGGCACCCGTAAACAAAGTGCCTACGACATCGAATTGCAAGAACTACGTCCTCACTGGTTTACCGGCGTAAACCTTGAAGGCCTGCGCATCACCCAGCGTAACGACGCTGCTCCTGAAGAGGCCTTGGAATTTTATTTCGACAATCTAACATTACGACCCTCTCTCTTTGGGTTGGTGCGTGGCAAGTACGACGTCTCGTTTGCAGCCGAAGTGGGCGCCGGAAACATTGACGGCAATTATGCTTCCGACGAAGAAGAAGTCGCTTTCGAAGCAGACCTCGAAGACGTTGACCTGCATGAACTTAAAATATTGCAAAGCCTGATTGGCCTTCCGGCCAAAGGCATGCTCAACGGCCAGATCGAACTCCAGGTAGCCACAGAAGCCGAAAACACCGAGGGAACGGTCGACCTATCTATCAAAGGGCTAAGCATCGGTGATGGTAAAGCAAAATTCAAAACCAAATTGATGCCAACAGGCATGACGATCGAACGTATCGCCGCGGGAGACCTCACTGCCAAAATCACTGTCACCAAAGGCGTGGGCAAAGTCGAAGAGCTCAAAGCCAAAGGCAAAGATTTGGAACTCGAAGGCTGGGGTGAAATTCGGCCGCGTAACCCTCTTGGACAAACAGGCCTTGATGTATTAATCCGTTTTAAGTTTAGCGAGGAGTACCGCACTCGCAGTGACATGAATATTGGGCTTTTTATGCTGCTAGACAACGATCCGAACATCCGACGGGCACGCAGCGACGACGGGTGGCTGCAATACCGTCTCCGCGGTACACTCAATCGCGTACAGCACCGCCCAGACGGACGCGCACGCCCCCGGCGCTCTTAGCCACACACCTTTGGTTAGAAAAACAACTATTCCACCCATGAAGGATACCTCCACTCACACCTCTCTTGATGAAGCCAGCCGCGATTCAAGCCAGACCCAACCCAAATCAAAATCCACGGCTATCGCGCCGTCTTCCACCGGACTTGAACGCTACGACAGTTTACAAGCCTACATCCGTGAGGTTTCCAAATATCCGGTCCTCAGTCATACCGAACAGCACGCCTTGGCGATTCGTTATCTCGAATCGGGTGATCTTGATGCCGCCGCACAATTGATTACTGCCAATCTCCGACTTGTCATCAAAGTGGCTTACGAATACCGCAGAGCTTACCGAAACATCCTCGATCTGATTCAGGAGGGCAACATCGGGCTCATGCAGGCCGTCAAGAAGTTTGACCCCTATCGTGGGGTAAAATTATCAACCTATGCAGCTTGGTGGATACGCGCGTATATCCTTCGGTTCATTCTCAACAATTCCCGCCTGGTTAAGTTAGGCACTACCCAAGCTCAACGGAAGTTATTTTTCAATCTTAACAAAGAAAAATCCAGACTAGCTGCACAAGGCATTGATCCTTCCACTGAAGATCTTGCCAAGCAGTTTGGTGTACGCGAGCAAGATGTCATCCAAATGGAGCGTCGATTAGCCGCGGGCGACGTTTCGTTAGACGCTCCCGTTAACTCGGTTGACGGAGGTTCACAAAGTCGCATTGATCTCATACCCGCTCAAGGCAACAGCGTTGATGAGATTCTTGCGGATTTGGAAATGGGAGAAAAGCTCAAAGAATCCATTCAAGCATTCGGAAAAATTCTCAAAGATAAAGAAGCTATCATTTTCAGAAAACGCCTTCTTTCCGATGAACCGCTCACCCTACAACAACTGGGCGATGAGTTTGGCATCAGCCGCGAACGGGTACGGCAGCTTGAACAACGCCTTCAAAAGAAACTCAAACAACATATTCAAGACATGTTAGGCGAAAATCTTGTCGAAGCTGGCTACTAACAGCACAACCCCCGGAGTGCTGTACGTGGTGGCTACTCCCATCGGCAACCTTGGTGACATCACGTTACGAGCACTGCAGACGCTGCGCGACGTCGACACCATCCTTGCTGAAGATACCCGAAGGACACGCCAGCTTTGCATGCGGCACGGAATCACCACTCCCTTGGAATCCTTCCACAGCCACTCCACGGAACACAAACGGAATAAACTCCTAGAGCACCTCCACCAAGGCAGAATGTTTGCGCTCACTACGGACGCAGGAACGCCATGCTTAAGCGATCCAGGTACATTGCTTATTAACGATGCACGCGAGCATAACCTGCGTGTGGAGATTATTCCTGGCCCAAGCGCGCTCACGGCGGCCATCGCCGTTTGCGGGCTGCATTGTGATAGAGTGCTCTTTCTAGGGTTCCTTCCTCGAAGCGGCCCCCGCCGCAAAGCCATTCTGGAACGCATGGCCACCGCTCCAGAGGCAGCTGTGTTTTTTGAATCACCTCAACGCATCAAGGCAACACTTAAAGCCCTGCAAACCCATTGCGATGATCGCCGCATCGCACTCTGCCGAGAACTCACCAAACTCCATGAAGAAGTCCTTCGAGGGACGCCTGCCGATGTACTTGCCATACTTGAGACACGCGAGACCATCCAAGGGGAAATCACTCTGGTGCTTGAAGCGAACCCCGACCTTAATCTCACCCCTCTCGCCAACGAAAAAGACAAGGCCGCGCTTGCCACCGAGTGGCTCAGCGCTCAGCCCCGCCCTCTACCCCGCACCGCATTGCTTGCCAAAAACCTTGCGGCTGCCATAGGATTACCTCGTGCCGAAGCCTATCAATGGTTGCTCCAACATCGGGAAATCACCTAAATTACGTTTTAATTGGCAGCAACCTTACCGTAGCAAAATAATTTTATGTTGACAGCGTAAAACTATAGTCTATATTAAAGGATAGTCCCAAAGGGAGTCTTATGAATATTAATCGCTATTGCTTTGTTGTTTTGCTTGTCAGTGCAGGTTGTGGAAGCTCCAACAACAATCCCACAGGAGATGCAGGCGTCGATGCTGATGTCGACATCGATGGGGGACAGCCTCCCTCACCCTACAAACCGGGAGATAAGATTAGCGGTTATGAACCTGGCCAGTGCAGTGTCACGCCCGCGGCCGAACCTTTTGAAGACCCTTCGACCGAACTTCATTGGCGAGGAGATGATCTCCTCTTCCCAGAATACGAACAGTCTATTGTCTCGCCTGTCGTCGTCGACTTCATCGATCCCGATCCGGATAACCCGACTCCAGAGGTCGTGTTTGTAAGCTACCAGAGTTATTCTGGCGGCAGAGGCACGGGTGTATTGCGCATCATTTCGGGTAAAGCGCCCTACGACACCCTGATGACATTTACAGGCGATGGCAAAAACGCCAACGATGGCACTGGCACTCCTTCACTACTGTTTGACGCTCATCCTTCGGCCGGTGATCTAGATGGCGATGGCATTCCCGAAATTGTTGCCGTCAAGCAAAATGGCGGGCTAGTTGCGTTCAAAAACGATGGCACCGAGTTCTGGAGCGTAAGCGTCAGTGACAATGAAACCCGCAACGGATCCATTGCGATTGCCGACTTGAATCAAGACGGGAACGTAGAAATCATTATCGGTCGAACAGTCCGTAAAGGTATCGATGGCACAGCCCTTTGGACCGGAACACAAGGCCGCGGTGATAACTCTCAAGGACCACTTAGCTGTGTCGCCGACGTTAAAAGTGACTCGCCTGGCCTTGAGGTCATCGCCGGCAACACCGTGTACTCCAGCACAGGTGCAATACTTTGGCGGGCCACCGGTGTAGAAGAAGGTGGAACTGTAGACGGCTTTTGCGCAGTAGCCGATGTGCTTGACAATACCACCGGGAATGCAGGTCGGGATGGACTGCCTGAAGTCATCCGAGTGGCGGATGGCAAGGTGTATGTCCATAATACCCAACACAGCGGTAGCAACTGGCCCGTATTGTGGATGGTTTCCATTCCCTCATGCGGGGGTGGCGCAGGCGCGGGCGGTGCACCCACGGTGGCGGATTTCGACGGTGATGGCTGGATGGAAATCGGCGTGGCCGGTGGAACATGCTATGCCGTGTTTGACAAGGCGTGCCCCGGAAATTCTGAAAAATGCGCGAGTCCAAGCCCCGAAACAAGTATCCTTTGGAAACACACCACCGACGACAGCTCTTCAAATGTGACGTCGTCCACGGTGTTTGACTTCAACGGTGATGGCAAAGCCGAAGTGATCTACAACGACGAGCAGCGCTTCTTCGTCTTCAACGGTGAAGATGGTTCAGAAGTGTACTCCAATCTCAATCCTTCCCGTACACGCACAGAGCAACCTGTGGTCGCTGACGTCGATAACGACGGCAATGCAGAAATTGTATTTGTGGCCAGCAATGAAGCCAGCTTTGCCGGCGACGACTACACAGGGAATGGCGCAGAGCGAATTCCTGGTATTGAAATCTGGTCAAGCGGCGATGATACCTGGGTTGGCGCACGCCCGATTTGGAATCAACACACCTATCACATCAGCAACATCAACCTAGACGCCACTGTTCCTCAAGAAGAGGAGCCTAGCTGGACGACTCACAACAC
>CAZXFW010000003.1:0-320322 GCA_964640175.1 uncultured Polyangiales bacterium
ACAAAATCTGCAAGTTCCAGTGGCCCCATGGGATGGTTGAGCCCTAGTCGAGCGCCTTGATCAATGTCTTCAGGCGTAGCCAACCCTTCCTGCAACACAAAACATGCTTCATTGAGAAAGGGGATCAACATACGATTCACGACAAACCCAGGAGAATCTTTCGATGAAATCACAATCTTGTTAAGACGCTCCGCCAATTGTTTGGTCGCCATATAAGTCGCATCGGAAGTCTGCACAGCGCGAATGATCTCCACGAGCTGCATCACAGGTACGGGATTCATAAAGTGCATACCAATTACGGCTTCAGGACGCTTTGTGCTTGCGGCAAGCTTCGTCAATGAAATCGACGACGTATTGCTGGCCAGTATGGCATTGGGTTTCATGGCCGCATCGGCATCACGTAAGATGCGGTCTTTAAGCGCATGCTGCTCCGTCGCTGCTTCGATCACAAAGTCCGCACGACCAAGGCCAGACATGTCTCCTTGAGGCGTAATTTTGCTGACAATTGCATCTTTTTCTTGGGCAGTCAGTTTGCCTTTCTCAGCTAGCTTTGCCAAATCTTTCTTCAACCGGTCCATGCCCGCTTGAGCATGCGCCAGATCCATATCCAGCAATAACACCTCCATGCCCGCGTGTGCCGAAACCTGCGCGATACCGCGCCCCATTTGACCTGCACCAATGACTGCCACTGTCTTAATGTCATTCATCTTGAATATCCTTTTATAATCGCTCAATCACCACGGCCAATGCTTCGCCTCCACCGATGCAAATGCTTGCCATTCCATACCGTTTGGAATGCGTCTGAAGTGCATAAAGAAGCGTAACCAAAACTCGCGCACCGGAAGCTCCAATAGGATGACCTAACGCAACCGCGCCACCATGCACATTTGTCTTTTCATGATCGAGCCCAAGGTGCTTCATGCATGCCATTGGCACAACCGCAAAAGCCTCATTGATTTCTATCAAGTCGATATCATCCACGGTAAGCCCAGCGCGCCCAAGCACAGCTTGCATGGCCCCTACAGGCGCTGTGGTAAACCATTCAGGAGCTTGGGCATGCCCTGCATATGCCACGAGTCGGGCAAGCGGCTTAAGACGATGTGCCGCGACCTCTGCACCCCCCGCCAATATCACCGCAGCGCCGCCATCATTAATGGAAGATGCATTCGCCGCCGTGATAGTTCCTTGCGCGTCAAACACAGGACGGAGCTTGGACATCTTTTCAAGATTGGCGCGTCCTGGCTCTTCATCGTGAGAAATTACGGAGTCTGCCTTGGTGGCCTTGATGGTGATTGGCGTAATTTCTTTCGCAAACACGCCCCCTTTTTGAGCGTTAAGTGCGCGTTGATATGACTCCTTTGCAAACGCATCCTGTTGCTCTCGTGTAAAATGATATTCACGCGCACAAAGCTCTCCAGCATGCCCCATGTGTGTGTTAGAATAGGGATCCCATAGGCCATCGTGGATCATGGAATCAAGCACTTGAGCATGGCCCATGCGATACCCAGACCGTGCTTTGGGCAACAGATAGGGAGCCGCGCTCATGGACTCCATACCCCCTGCAGCGACAATACCCGCATCACCCAATGCGATGGCTTTTGCGCCTAGTAGAATTGACTGAAGCCCCGAACCGCATACCTTGTTAATGGTGGTAGCCGGTGTTTTATTGGGAATCCCAGCAGCTTTGGCCGCCTGGCGAGCAGGCGCCTGCCCTACCCCCGCAGTTAACACATTGCCCATGTAGGTTTCATCCACGGCGTCCGCCGCTAAAGCCGCACGCTCAAGTGCTGCTTGGATAGCAGCTGCACCAAGTTGAGGTGCACTTACCTCTGATAACACCCCCAGCAACGAGCCGATAGGGGTGCGTGCTGCACCTACGATAAAAATTTCTTTGGACATGGCTCAGATGTTATCCCCACTTGCCATCTGCGCCAAACGTTCGGCAACGGTATATGGATCTTCCTGAAACGTACGCACACGCTCTAGCCCTGCTTCAAGCGCTTGGCCAAGGACATTTTGAGCATGGATCAACACGGTTTCCCGAAAAACGCCTAAACACTCGCGCTCCAATCGAATGGCTTGCTGAGCTTGCCCCTGGCCTGTCTCTTTTAAGTACTGCCGATGCTGCTGGCATGCATCCGCAAGCGCCTCGATACCCATCCCTTGGGTGGCACAGGTTTTAATCACCTGAGGCGTCCACGTATCCTCGGATGCTGCATCGAGCGGTTGTGGTGGCAGCCCGTGGCCATGGCCGTGACCTGACACATCCACGCTCATGGTTTCCTTGCCCAAGCCAATCATGTGTTCGAGATCCGCGACCGCTGCATCCGCTCCAGCTCTGTCCGCTTTGTTTACGACAAACACATCGGCAATCTCTAAAATACCGGCTTTGACAGCTTGGATATCGTCACCCAAACCAGGCGCAGTCACTACCACAGTCGTATGTGCCAGCCCTGCAATGTCCAGCTCGTCTTGCCCCACACCCACCGTCTCCACAATCACCACATCACAACCATAGGCATCGAGGACTCGCGTGACTTCTGTGGCCGATTGCGAGAGCCCTCCAAGTGTGCCTCGTGTCGCTATGGATCGAATAAACACACCTTCATCTAAGAAATGGCGTTGCATGCGAATGCGATCACCAAGTATCGCCCCGCCTGAATAGGGGCTGCTTGGATCGACGGCAACGACGCCAACCCGGAGATCGTGTTTTCGATAGTATCCAACGAGCGCATCGACCAATGAGCTTTTGCCTGAACCTGGGCTTCCTGTCACACCCAGCACATAGGCTCGACCTGTATGCGGGAAAAGCCTAGCGCACAGCTCACGATACCCTTTTACCCGATCGTCAATTAGCCGTATCGCGCGCGCTACGGCCCGTTGCTGCCCTTCCAGGATTCCTTTGACCAGCTCATCCACCCGCTCAGACATACCTAGATTGCATTGGAATCTCAAGTTACGCTATCGAGCACATGTTCAAGTATTTGTCTCACGCGCTTTCGCCTCTGTCAGGCCACTTCTGGACCTTGGCGCAGCCTTGGCACTACAAGCGTAGTGCCACAGAGCAATGCCTTTGGAATACCACTGTCTCCGACACTACGATGGGTTCCATCCGGTTAAGCGGCGCACTAAGTGGCCATCTACTCGATGAGAACTTGGTAATTCTCATCCATGGCATGGGTGGTCACGCAAACAGCGCCTATTTACGCCATGCCTCGCAGCATGTCGAACAACAAGGACTCGCCTGTTTGCGCTTGAGCCTGCGCGGAGCCGATCGCAGCGGCGAAGACATGTATCACTCCGGACTCACTGCAGATCTTCATGCCACGCTTTTAGATCCACAATTAAAACGGTTCCGAAATGTATGGATCATCGGATTTTCACTGGGTGGCCACATGGCGTTACGTTTTGCCACTGAACCTCATGACACGCGGGTCCGAGGCGTGGTTTCCATAAGTTCACCCCTTGAACTCGACCAGGTGGCTCACCACCTTGATAGCGCCCCGTTATGGATATATCGCAAGTATCTGCTTTATGCTGTGACACAAATCTATGCTGCGATTGCAAAGCGCCGTAGCGTACCTGTTCCACTTGATGAAGTGCGACGTGCGCACACGGTTCGGCATTGGGACAGTTTAGTCCTAGTCCCTCGATTTGGGTTCAACACCGTGGACGACTATTATCATACGATGAGCGTTGGCCCTTTGTTATCAAAGCTACTCGTACCATCCCTGCTGATACACAGCACATTAGACCCTATCGTTCCGATCAAGACGATTACACCATGGCTTGCATCCGCTTGCACATTGCTTGATGCACGCATCGTGTCCATCGGAGGGCACGTTAATTTTCCAACCCGGATGGACCTTGGCCACGGCGCTTCCAAGGGACTGATGTCTCAAGTCCTACATTGGTGCGTGAACGAAAAAGGGGTGGGCGATGTTGGATTTGAACCAACGACTTCCACCGTGTGAAGATGGCACTCTACCCCTGAGTTAATCGCCCCAGAAAACGAGTGGCGTTGTAACAAGACCAAAGTCCGTACGCAAGACACCCCAACGGGCGGCTTTTATTACTGGCCCAGTTTTTGCCGTAGCAAATCACCCAGCGTACCGAGGGTCTGCTTCGAAGCTTCTTTGCGATAGTCTTTAACGGCGCGTTTTTCTTCATCAGACAGGTATGCTTTGTGCGAACACTGAAGCGTGCCATCGCGATCGATCCGCACCACCTTCACCATCACCTGATTTCCCGATTCCCACAGCTTCTCACGGCCTGTCCCCTCTTTGGCACCCATTTCACGAATTGGAACAAACCCACGACCGCGCTTGCCTATCATTCCAACCACGTGCACCTCAGCCCCCTGGCGGCTTGTACGGACCACACGCACCTCAATCCGACTTCCTGGCTTGAGCGAACGCGGACGCACGGGCTCAAGCCCTTGTTCTTTGGCTTCTGCAATGGCTTTTGCATCGTCTGGCGTAAGGCGAGAAAGGGAGATGCGACGCGTGTTGGCGTCCACTCGCTCCAGCACGACTTCCAGTTCATCGTTCACTTGAAGTGGCTGCGCGCCAGAGGCGCCAAGCTCAGAGATATGAAGCAAGCCTTCGATGGCAGGCGCCAACTCTATGAAAGCCCCAAACTCTGCGAGTTTGGTAACTTTACCCTGGCGTACCGCGCCTTCGTGTAGCCATTCACGGTGCTCTTGCCACGGATCGGACTGCAACGCTTTGAGAGAGAGGGAAACACGCTCATGCTTTTCCTTCTTGCGCTGCGGTTCCAATACTTCAAGCACCTTGACGTCGAGTTCATCTCCCACCTGGGCCACATCTTGCGGCCGTTTGGTTCGATCAAACGAGAGTTCAGTGGCATGAACCAACCCTTGGACTCCCCCAATGTCGACAAAAAGACCAAACTCCCGCACTTCAGTGACTTTGCCCTTGATCACCTCACCCACCGTCAGATGACCAATCACTTCTTTGGCACGCTCAAGCGCTTCGCTCTCTAACATGGGCCGGCGAGTCACAATGACAGCGTCTTGACGCTCTTTGGAAGCGCTGACCATGAATGGGTATTTGTGACCAAGATACATGTGAGGATTGGTGATCACTTGAAGCGACATGCCCCTTGCAGGACAAAACGCCCGAACTCCATCAATCAGCACATCGAATCCGCCTCGGTTAAAGCCGTACACCACCCCTTCTATTGGAGTGTGTGTCTCCCGAGCATGCTGGAGCCGTTGTTTGACACCCTCTTCATCCAACACACGGTTATACAAACCGATGTGACCACTTTCCGAAATCGCAGCGACACACCCACGAAAGATATCGCCCTCGTTCAGTGGTTCTTCTGCCACAGGCGCCGCCGTCACAGGCGCAGCTTCTTCCGTTGTTTCGGTTGGATTCTCAGAAGCTTGTGAAGTGGGGGGCACCGGAGACCGAGGGTCGTGTGCGTCTGCAATGGCCTGGGCTTTACCAAACAGGTCAACGACCACCGCACCTTCTGTTAAATGCAGGACTTTACCTGCAACGATCTCACCGCGACTAAACACATGACGTGTTTTGGCAGCCCTGATGAGTGGCCAAAACGGTGCACTTGACGTCTGGTCGACCACGGCTTCAGAAGCACGCTTGCGTTTACGTTTGCGCTTGGGTTGAGCCGTCCCTGTCTCAGATGGTTCCGTTTCGGCTTCCGTAGTGACAGAGTGCGTGGTTACAGAGTCCGCAGGAGCAGCCTCAATGGGCAGAGATTCAGCAGCCTCAGGCTCATCATGCGCTGGCTCTGCCAACGAGGGTTCCGCGCGCACAGGTTCGGCAGAGTCGCTCGTACTTGTACTTTCAACGTTTTCACTGAGTTGTTCTGGCTCTGTGTGATCCATGCTGCAGCCCCAAGCTCTTATTGCTGGCGCTATACCAGTTTCAAGAGGAACTGCAAACTCAGCAAAACTCTACCATTCCAAAGCCGTTCCCCCCCGCCAGCTTTTTCCCAATGGGCTCCGTCCTGGGAACTGGATACCTCTTCTGAGCTGGCCTACACTCCTTTCGCGATGGGAACACATCCTGACATTCACCATGCAGCCACTACCCACCAAGCTTTGCCGTCGAATTCACCCGTTGAACTCATCATAGAATACGGTCAGCTCAATCGATTTTTCTCGGATTACGTCCAAAATATCGGCCAAGGCGGAACGTTCGTGCGTACCGAACAACCGTTTGACATCGGGACACGGTTTGACTTTGTGCTGCGAGTTCCTGAACTCGAAGCGCCCATTAAACTGCATGGCCGTGTTCAGTGGAACCTGTATCCAAAGCAATGCAAGCCGGGACAAGAGCCAGGGATGGGCATCGGATTCGTCTATACGTCGGAGCTTGACCGACAACGCTTGATCGCAAGAGTCGAACGGCTGATGGTCAATAGCTTGGGTCCTGTCCTTTATGAGCACCTGGTGGGCAGGCACCTATCTTCCATCGAATAGCTTTTCATTAAAACCAGTTCCTTCATGCGTTGACACCGTGCCATGAGCACGTTAAGTCCGGGGACCGACCATGGCCGTCACGTATGGAGAAACTCGCCAAGCCCTTTTGGGGCTCGTACAGCGCCTCGACGCGCTGGGGAGGTTTCTTTGACTTGCCAGCGCTCAGTACGCGCATTGAGCATATAGACTCTCAAACCAGCGCGGAAGGGTTTTGGGATGACCAAGATGCCGCCCAAGGCGTCCTTCGCGAACGCGCCAGCCTCGAAGAAACCCTGACAAAGTTTAACAAGCTAAAAAACGAGATTAAAGAAGCTCAAGAGTTACTTGAGCTCGCGGCCTCCGAAAACGATACCCACGTGCATCAACAAATCGAGGAGCAGGTTCCTGCACTTGAGCGCTTACTCCGTAGTATGGAGGTCGCTCGGATGCTCAGCGGCCCTGAAGACGGTTCCGATGCGATTGTCACGATTCATCCTGGCGCAGGTGGCACCGAAGCCCAAGATTGGGCGGAAATGCTGATGCGTATGTATGTACGCTGGTGTGAACGACGCGGTTTTCGCACCGAAACCGTCGATCTGCAGCCTGGCGATGAGGCCGGCATCAAAGGCGCCTCTTTTTTGGTGCAAGGCCCTTATGCCTATGGATACCTTCGTGCAGAAAGCGGAGTCCATCGTTTAATTCGCATTAGCCCCTACGACTCCAACGCACGGCGGCACACTTCGTTTGCGGCAGTGTTTGTCGTCCCTGACCTTGAAGAAGACGTAGGCGACATCGAGATTAAGCCAGAAGACCTGCGCGTAGACACTTTTCGCGCAAGCGGCGCCGGCGGTCAGCACGTTAATCGAACAGAGTCCGCCATTCGGATCACGCATATTCCATCAGGCATTGTCGTTCAATGCCAAGCCGAACGCTCTCAACATAAGAATCGATCCACAGCGATGAAGATGCTAAGAGGCCGCCTGTATGAAAAAACCCGCCAAGAACGCGAGGCTGCGTTTGCCCAAACCTACGCGAGCCATAAGATGGACATTGGATTTGGCTCCCAAGTACGAAGTTACACCCTGGCGCCTTATCGCCTGGTCAAAGATGAGCGCACAGAGCATAAAGCGAGCAACGTCGATGCCGTATTGGACGGTGATCTCGACGATTTTATCGAAATGTATCTGATGGCTGCAGCAACCCGAAACACTGAAACCAAGTCTGATACTTAACGCGTGGAGAACCCCCGTGGCTAAATCCGATGATCTGACAGAAGCCCGACGCCAGCATGCTGGCAAGCTGGAAGAAGCCGGCACCCTTCCTTACACCAATCGCTTTGAAAGCGACGACAACGCACGCCGTGCGGCATTTGACGTGCTGCACGATGCCGCCAAGCGCGAGGCCCTTCCCCCGGAAAGCGAGCTTCCGCCCGATGCTCCGTCCTACCCTCTTTATGGGCGAGTCATCGCCAAGCGTGGCCCGTTTTTAGTGCTTCGGACCCGCCATGGGGACATGCAAACGCTGGTACGCAAAGATGTGCTTTGCGCCAACGAAGCTGCCCAGCTTGCCGCAGTAGACCTTGCGGATCACGTTGCCGTCAAAGGACCACTGATGCGCACACGCACCGGGGATGTGGCGATTCGAGCCCAGCACTATCAACATCTCAGCAAAGCATTGTTTCCGCCGCCTGAGAAATGGCATGGCCTGACCGATGTCGAAAAACGCTATCGAGAGCGCTATGTAGACTTGTTCGCCAATCCCGAAGTTGCCGAGCTGTTCCGCGCCCGCAGTCTGATTGTTTCTGAACTGCACCGTTTTCTCAAACGTTGGGATTTCTTGGAGGTTGAAACCCCTTTGCTTCATTCGGTCCGCGGTGGCGCAACGGCTAAACCCTTTCACACCCACCACAACGCCTTGGACATGGACTTGTTTCTGCGAATCGCTCCAGAGCTTTATCTCAAACGTTTACTGGTAGGAGGATTAGAGCGCGTCTACGAACTTGGACGCTGTTTTCGCAATGAAGGCATCAGCACCCGGCACAATCCTGAGTTCACCATCATGGAGTGCTATATGGCTTATGCGACCTACGAGCACCTTATTCCTTTTACCCGCGAGATGCTGCTGAGCATTGACACTGCGCTCAAAGCGGCCTTCCCTTCCCTCCTCGAAGGGCGCACGTTTGAGATCCAAGAAGCATGGCCCGAAGTCACCTTACGCGAGGCCATTGCACATACCCTCGCGCAGTGTACTGACAGCACCGTGCTCCCATGGAACACCCTCCTTGGTCCCGAAGACATCATGGACGAAGGTAAAGTCCGCACGGCGTGCGAAACCATGTGCGGGCGTTTACCTGAAGCCGTGCAGAAAAATCTCAAGCAATCTCAAAGCTATGGCGAGCAAATCTTCTTTCTATTCGAATACTTGGCTGAGCCTCATCTCACCTCGTTGTACCGATCCAAAGACGGCAGCCGCTCCCTTCCCGTCTTTCTGAAAGAGTACCCTTTTGAAACGTCGCCCCTCGCCCGACGCAACGACGATGACCCTCGGTGGGTAGACCGCTTCGAACTCTACATAGACGGGCGTGAAGTGGCCAACGCCTTTAGTGAACTTAATAATCCCGACGAACAAGCCGCTCGCTTCAAACGTCAGCTCGAGCTACGTGAGGCAGGGGATGAAGAAGCCATGGACTACGATGCGGACTATGTCCGCGCCCTAAGCTATGGCATGCCACCTGCGGCAGGCTTTGGCATCGGCGTAGACCGCCTGGTGATGTCGCTTTGCGCCCAAGCCTCCATTCGAGACGTGCTGCTCTTTCCCTTACTCAAGCCCGAAGCGATCTGAGGCATGTCCATGCACGGCATAAAACTTAAGCGCACGGCATGGTTTATCGTCGATATCCTTCTAATCATTGGCTTTATAATTGCCACCCTCAAATTTCCGCTCCATCCGGCGGGAGATAAACCCCAAGCCGTCTATGAAGCGCTAACTCGCGTCAGTTTCACCGTGCTTTGCTTGATCCGCCTTATCGCCCGAGGCTTGCCTCACCTCCTCAACGCCACCGAACAAATCAATCTGCGGGTCCTTGTTGCCTCGCGATTCCTACGCGCTAAAAAAAGTGGCTTTCTGGGAGCCATCACGGCCTTAGCACTCTTGGCGGTCACCGTGTCTTCATGCGCCTTGACCACGACACTGTCTGTCATGGGCGGGTTTCGTACGGACCTTAAACGGAAAATCCTGGGCAACACGCCTCACATTGTCATTGCCCCGGAGCATGCCGTCTTTGAAGGCTGGGAGCCGACGCTTCATCGTGTCCAGAAGACGCCTGGCATCCGGCATGCCGCGCCCTACCTAACCGCAGAGGTCATGATCTCCAGCGCCACCAACCTGGCAGGCGCCGTACTCAAAGGCATGCCCGTCTCGTCATTCAAAGACACCACGGCGTTAGCCAAACACATCCGCTCAGGCAAACTTGAATACTTAGAACACCCTGAAAAACTTCTTAACCTCAGCCCTGAAGAGCGCCGCGGCGATAGCTCCAAGCCTTCCAAACCCACTTCAGGTACGCCAGAGCACAAAGCCGACGCTCCTTCCAAAGACAAAACACCCGATACCCGACTGGCCATCGAGCCTTCGTTACCCGAAGACTTTGTAGGCGACGTGATAGACACCATGGCGGTGCCTCAACCCATCGAAGAGCCCAAGGAAGTGCTGCCTGGGATCATCATCGGCCAAGAACTGGCACGATCCCTTCGTTTGTTTATCAGCGACGAAGTCAATATCGTGTCACCTCATGGCGATTTAGGACCAAGTGGCCCTTTACCAAAATCTCGGCCATTTCGTGTCGCCGGCATTTTCTATAGCGGCATGTATGAATACGACATGAAGCACGTGTATATGACGCTGCATGATGCGCAGGCATTCCTTGGGGTGGGTGACAGCATTTCAGGCATCGAAGGTCGTGTGAGCCACCTGGAAAACGCCTCCACCATCGCGACGCGCCTGCGTCACGTCCTCAAACACACGCCTGCGCTCACGGTACGTGACTGGCGTGAACTTAACAAAAACCTCTTTGGTGCCTTAGCACTTGAGAAGCTGGCCATGTTCATTACTCTAGGCATCGCCATTTTGGTTGCCAGCTTTTGCGTCATCAGCCTGCTTAGCCTGATGGTGCAGGAAAAAGGCAGAGGAGTGGCCGTTCTAAAAACCATGGGAGCAAGCGACCGTAGCATCGTCACCGTGTTTGTATTAACAGGCGCATTCATCGGCCTCTTTGGAGCCATCCTCGGCCTCGCCCTTGGCTATAGCATGTGCTTTTTAGCAGAACACTTTGTACTGCCTGCGATGCAAGCGTTTGGCTGGATGCAAGTCAACTTGACGGAGGTCTATTATTTAGACCGGCTGCCAGTAAACATGGACCCCATTGAGTTTGTGCTCGTAGGCATATCGTCTATCGTGCTTTGTGTTATCGTCACCATTTACCCGGCCTTGCTTGCAAGCCGCATCCAGCCCGTAGATGCACTGCGCGACCAGTAATCACCCCTTACCGTCATGACACCCCACTCACCTTTACTGAAAGTCGAACGTCTTCAAAAACACTTCATTCACGAAGGACAGCAGCTGCAAGTCTTAAGAGGCATCGATCTTGAAGTTCAACCAGGCGAAATGCTGGCAGTAATTGGGCCCTCAGGCGCCGGGAAAAGCACCCTCCTTCATCTGATGGGAACATTGGATCTACCAACCCACGGCCGCATTTTGTATCAGGGCCAGGACGTGACCCGCTTATCCAGCGCCAAACTTGCCGAATTTCGTAATCAAACGATTGGGTTTGTGTTCCAATTTCATCACTTGTTACCTGAATTTACCGCGCTCGAAAATGTCATGATGCCAGGTCTGATTGGTGGCCTGCCACGAGGCTCCCTCAAAACCCGCGCCACCCGGTTACTTGACGAAGTCGGCCTTAGTCACCGTTTACGACATCGGCCCGGTGAACTCTCTGGCGGAGAACAACAACGCGTCGCTCTTGCCCGCGCGCTTACCATGCAACCAAAAGTGATCTTTGCCGATGAACCCACCGGTAATCTTGATAGCGCAACCAGTAAAGCGGTGCATGACCTCTTATTTGAACTCAACCGTCTTCATCAAACCACATTCTTAGTGGTCACCCACAACCGCGAACTCGCAGCACGCATGCCTCGCATGGTGCGCATGCGCGATGGCCTCATCGAAGAAGACCACCGCCGCACCCAAACCGCGTGAACACGAGTGTTTTATCGGTTTGATACAATATACGCTTCCACAGGATGGCATAGCCATTAGGTCTCAATCAATGAACCAGCGGCCTGCATCCGCAGATAATAAGGCAAAGGCGCCTAATCTATGCGTTACTTAGCTGATATGCTTGACCCCGGTGTACGGGCACAGGTATAGCCCGGCGGGTCCTAGGTCACATGCGATTATGGGTCCCGGTATGGTTAATGATAGGTGTAAGCCTGTCGTGGGTGGGTACGGCTCTGGCCCAGGACCCAGGCGGGCCTGCGCCTTCACCCAAGCCGCCCTCTACCCCCTCGCCTGACACTACCGAGCCTTCAGCGCCCGAGGGCGATAGCAGCACCGAACCCGATCAAGGCACGTACGAACTCGCTCAAGAGCCTAGCATTCAAGTGCCTCAGACGATGTGCGAAGGCAAACGCATCCGTCGGCTCCGTGTGCATGGGAACTACCGCGTCGCACGGCAAGACATGGCCGCCACCATCCGCTCAAGGAGGGGCATGCCCTGCACGGATGCCCTCATCGCCAAAGACGCACGAGCGCTTTGGGACATGGGGTATTTCGAAGACATCGTCGTCCAAGGACAAGCGTCAGGGGATCTCATCACATTAACGTATATCGTGAAGGAGCGACCTGCCATCGGAGCCATTGTCTATGAAGGCAATGACGCGCTGGATGACGAAGAGCTCGGCGAAGTGGTGGCGTTAAGGCCTGGAGAAATTTTGTCGGCGCCGAAGATCAAAGAGCAAATCACGAAGATACGCGACAAATACGCCGAGGAAGGACATTACCTCGCCCGCATCGATTATGAACTCAAACGGATTAAAAACAATGAAGTGCGTGTCGTGTTTAACATCGATGAAGGCAACAAAGTCGCTGTGCGACGAATTCGCTTTGCAGGCAACCATCACCTGAGCGATGACCAGCTCCGCGGCATTATGCAAACCAGTGAGACAGGCTTTTTTTCGTTCTTGTCTTCGAATGACACCTTTCAGAAAAATTTCTTCGAAGAGGACATGAATCGTCTTCAAGCCTATTACTACGATCAAGGATACCTTAACTCGCAGGTCGGCGAGCCGCGCGTAGAGTTAACAGCCGATCGCGATTTTATCGACATCACCATTCCGCTCGAAGAAGGTCCCCGTTACAAAGTAGGACGCATCGAAGTTCAGGAACTCGATCCCAATGGTCAGGAAGTTGAGCCGCTTGGCGGGAAAAACGCGCTCCTTGGGATGGTAACCCTTGAACAAGGTGACTGGTTTAGCAGCACTACCATTCAAAAAGACTTGCTTGAGATCACACGAACGTATCGCGACAAAGGCTACGCCAAAGTCTCCGTGCGTCCGGAGACAAGCCTGCAAGAAAGCAAACGGATCGTTGACATTCGCGTTGCCATCGAGCGCGGACCTCCCATTCGCATCGAACGTATCGACATTCGCGGCAACTCACGCACAGCAGACAAAGTCATCCGTCGTGAAATGCGCATTCTCGAAGGCCAACTTTACAGCCAAACAGAAATTGAACATTCCAAAGCCCGCATTACCCAACTTGGTTATTTTGATCGGGTAGATGTGGCAGAAAGCCCAGGAAGCCGTCCTGACAGTATGGCACTGACCTTTGAAGTGGCTGAACGCTCCACAGGCACGTTTCAAGTAGGCGCAGGGTTTTCATCCATTGAAAGCTTTATTTTGACTGCCCAGGTGCAGCAGCAAAATATCTTCGGCACAGGGCAATCGTTGTCTTTGCAGCTACAACTTTCAGGCATCCGTCAACTTGCACAGCTGCGTTTTGTTGAGCCCTATTTCATGGATACGGAATGGACCTTAGCCGTAGACGCCTACAAAACCATTCGGCAGTTTCAGGATTTCAACCAGGACCGTACCGGAGGCCGTCTTGCTCTGGGACACCCTATTCTTCATGAAAACCTCAGACTCTTTGGTCAATATACCCTTGAATACATCGACATCAGCTCCCGTACCTTAGGCATCTTCGGCAACTCATCGGCACGCGGATTTAATGTTTTCCAGCAGCTGCCACTGGCCAACCTGTTCCTCGATGGCATCACCAGTTCATTCACATTAACACTGGCTTGGGACTCCCGAAACAATCGAATGTTTCCAAGCGAAGGTGTGTACGCGTCCATTTCTTCTGAAATCGCCGACTCTTTTCTCGGCTCGGACAACACCTATGCTCGACACCAAGCGTTTGCACGATTTTACTACCCTGTGATCGAGGGCGTGGTTTTAAAACTCAATACCGAAATGGGTCTCATCACCTCACGCAAACCGCAAGGCGTTCCCGTCTTTGAACGATATTATCTAGGTGGCATCATGGATGTGCGTGGGTATTACTTGCGCACCTTAGGTCCTCGAGTCGGCGTGCCCCGTTCGACGGACCCCAATGCTTCCACACCCGAGTCAGGCGTAGTGATCGGAGGAAACCTCCAAGCGTTCTACAATCTGGAGCTGGAGTTTCCACTTGTTAAGGCGGTGGGCATTCGAGGCGTGGTCTTCACCGACGGTGGAAACACGTGGAACTTAGAAGACGCGTTGTGCCAAGCTCCACAAGCCGCCTTAATGGATAACACCACAAACCCTTGTAAAGCAGACCTCTGGCGGATCCGTACCTCGTGGGGATTTGGCGTACGTTGGATATCTCAAGTCCTTCCGCCGCTTCGCTTTGAATGGGGATTCCCCATTAACCGTCGAAGCTATGAACGTGATTTCGTGTTTGAATTTAGCTTTGGTAACTCATTTTAAAGGCGGCTTGACGCATGTCAGAGGAACGTGTACTAGCCCCTCCCTACTGAATAACGAGGAATTATGATACAATTGCGTCCCATTTTTGGCTTGGCTTCTGTGTTGATCTGCTCGCTTGGCTTGAGCACCCCAGCGTTTGCGGACGCCAAAATTGCCGTGGTGGATTTGCAACGCGCCATCAACGAAACCCAGGACGGCCAACAAGCCAAAGCTCGCCTGAAAAAAGTTTTCGACCAACGTCAAAAAAGCCTCGACGATGCTCAGAACAAGCTCAAGGCCATGAAGGAAGAGCTTGAAAAGAAAAAAGACGTGCTTGCGCGGGATGTGCTGCAAAAAAAGCTTGAGGAGTACCAGAAAAACTTCGTCGATCTTCAGTCAAAATACGTAGACTATCAAAAAGAACTTGCAGCCAAAGAAGGCGAGCTCACCAAAGTCATCGTGGCTCGTATGGAACGCATTTTGCGTACACTAGGGCAGCAACAAGGCTACTCTCTGATTCTTGAACGCAACGAAGGTGGCGTGGTTTACATGCCAACCCAACTCGACCTGACTAACGAGGTCATCCAACGCTACAACAAGGGTGAAGGGCGTGAGGGTGAAGGTAAAACCACCTCCAAAGCCGCCGCCAAGGGTACAACACCCAAAGCTAAACCTAAAAAATAATCGAAGCTGCACCGCCCTACTGTCGTAAACGCTTAAAATAGGTATGGTGCTGCGGGTTGGGTATGCGAGAGCCAATGTGGCAAAAGGCCGTCGTGGTCATCTTGCTGGGCCTGGGCACGCTGTCTATGCGCACCGGTGTCGCCATTGGCTCAGCACCTCCTAAGGTGGTGAAAGGCCTAATAGCCCTCCTTCATGCGGCAGAAAGTAACTATCCGGGACTGGAGGCAGCTCACTACAAGATCGCTGCAGCAGAAGCAAAGCTTGGAGAGGCGTGGGTTTCTCCTTATTTTCAGTTCCAAGTCACTGGCGCCCTCGGCATGTCACCCGAAGCTCAGGGCACGCCCGTATTCAGCCCAAACTCCGAGCTACCTCTTGGCAACAGTTGGGCTCCCGTATCCCGCATCGGCGTGGAAGGTGCTGTTCCTCTCTGGACCTTCGGCAAGCTTGGCGCTGCACGGAACGCCGCGGAAGCAGGCGTCAAAGCCAGCAAGCACGAAGAGCGTCAAGTTCGATTTAAACTCTACTACGACGTCAAGCGCGCATATTATTCCCTACAGCTGGCACTTGATTCTCTGCAAATGGTTTCCGAAAGCCGTGGACGCTTGCATACCGCGGTCAAACACCTCGAAAAGCGTGTCGAAGAAGGAGATCCGGATACCAGTGAATTGGACCGCTGGCGGTTATCCTCCACGGAAGCCGAAATTGAAGGCCGCACCGCAGACGCACGACAACTCGAAGCTGTTTCAAGACAAGCCTTGCGCATCCTTACTGGACTTCGGGAAATCCACGAACTCGACTGCCCCGGAACCGCCATCGATTTTCAGCCCAAACCGCTGGGCTGGTACCATCAGGCCGCTCGCATCAATCGACCAGAACTTCTCATGCTTCAGGCTGGCCTTGCGGCGCGGCAAGCCCAAGTGGATCTGGCAGAAGCAGGTTATTTTCCCGATCTAGGATTGGCGGTCTCCGCCGCCTATGGTTATTCGCCGGGCATCGACGACCAAAATAACCCGTTTGTCTTAGATCGCGGCAACCTCCGCATGCTTACCGCCGGACTGGTCGCGCGTTGGTCGCTGGACTTGTGGGGGAATGCCTATCGGGAAGAGCAAGCCGATGCACAACTGTTACAAACCCGCTCTCAAAGCGAAGAGGCTCTACGGGGCGTGATCTTGGAAGTCAGTTCCGTGTATCATGAACTCCAAAGTGCCATTTCACGGGAACAAGCATGGGGCAAAGGACACCGCGACACACGTGCGTGGTTTCTCGCGGCAGCCCAAGCCTATCAAATCGGAACCATCGAGCCTCGCGACCTCGTCGATGCCCTACGTGCCTATTTTACCGCACGTTTTAACCATATGAACGCCATCCGTGATTTCAACAGTGCCGCGGCTAATTTAGAACGCGTGGTAGGCACTCCACTGATGCCGTTGGATCAGTGGGAAAAGTCGTGTGAATAGGCTTGCAGCTTGGTTCGTCTGAACTATGCTAGCAGCCCTGAAACAGCCTAAAAGAACAAGGTATTTAAAGGAGCAACCATGGGTCGGTACATTGGAGTGAACATAGTGGCATGCCTAATGAGCATCGGGGCAAGTGTAGCTCAGGCCCAAGATGATACGACTGCCGCTATGGAATTCCTCAAAACCAAGCACGCTCACGTGGAGAAGATCCTCAAAACCTCCAAAGGCAAACAAAAAGACGCCAAAAACAACGCCGAACTTAAAGAAGCACTTAATGAACTACTCGACTACGACGAACTTGCTAAGCAATCGCTCGGAAGCCATTGGAACGAACGCAAACCGAAAGAACAAAAAGAATTTACCGAACTGCTAAAGCAGCTTGTTCAACGCAATTACGAACAAAACCTGACAGATACCCTTGATTATACGATCCGCTACCTTAACTCACGTAAAGAAGAAAACGGCGTAATCGTCAGCGCTACTGCAAAATCCAAAGCTAAAAACCGTGCCCCGGCCATTACCCTTGAATACACGATGCATTCTGTCGGGAATGGGTGGAAAATCTACGATGTCACCACCGACGGCGTCAGCATGGTACGCAATTATCGCAACCAGTTTGGGCGTATTGTCCTAAAACATGGATGGAATGAACTCATCCACCGCATGAAGAACCGTTTGGATAACAAGGCCGAGATTTGAACTAAACACATTGCCTATTGCCCCAAAGGGCGTATCTATGCCAGATTTCCGGGCTCTAACTACGGCTAATCATGGACGCTTTCCCTCTCACTACAGATGCAAACGGTACACAATGGCTCACGATCCCCTATCGGGGGCGGGCCGTTCTGTCACACAACATGTACAATCGCGGCAGTGCATTCAGCCCTGAAGAGCGCGAAGCGCTAGGATTGGTGGGGCTTTTGCCACACCAGGTTCTCAGCATTGAAGATCAGGCCAAGCGCGCCTATGGCTATATCTGTCGACACCAGGAGCCTCTGGAACGCTTTGTAGCCCTGCAAGAATTAGAGGCTCGCAACGCCGTGCTGTTCTACCGTTTGGTCTACGACCACCTCGAAGAGTTCATGCCAGTGGTCTATACGCCTACGGTCGGACAAGCCTGCCAACAATTCAGCCACATCTTCCGGCGTGGACGAGGTGTGTGGATCACACCTGAACATCGAGGTCACGTCGAGAGTGTTCTTAGAAACGCCCCCTGGACCGATGTGCGACTTATTGTCATCACAGACAATCAAAGCATTCTGGGCTTGGGCGATCAGGGCGCAGGCGGCATGGGCATTCCCGTTGGAAAGCTCGCGTTATACACGGTCGGAGCCGGAATCCACCCTACCCAAACGCTGCCTATCAGCTTGGATGTCGGGACCGATAACGAAGAGTTGCTCAACGACCCGATGTACATCGGCTGGAGGCATCCACGCCTCAAAGGCGCAGATTACGACTCCTTGCTCGAAGAAGTCGTCACCGCCATTAAAACGTGCTTTCCTAACGTCGTCCTTCAGTGGGAAGATTTTCGTAAGTCCAATGCGTTTGCATTGTTGGATCGCTACCGAGAACGCCTGTGTTCATTCAACGATGACATCCAAGGCACCGCAGGCGTAGCACTCGCAGGAGTCATGGCCGCAGGGCGCATCTCCAACACGCCTCTTAGCAAACAGCGTGTACTCATTGTTGGCGGAGGCGCAGCGGGGATTGGAATCGCTCGACAACTTCGCGAAGCATTGGCAAGCGAAGGTGTCGAGGGCGATGCGCTCATCGAAGCCATTGCGGTCACAGACAGCGGTGGGCTTTTGCACCACGGCCGTCCCATCGATGACACGTACAAGGAAGAGTTTGCCTGGCCGCAAGCACTGGTGGAAGCCAAGGGCCTCTCGCTTCAGCAGCCTAATAACCTCCTTGCGTGTGTTAAAGCGCTCAAGCCCACCGTGCTGATCGGCACCTCGGGACAGCCCAATACGTTCACCGAAGACATCGTTCGCGCCATGGCGGAGCATGTTGAACGGCCCGCAATTTTTCCCTTTTCCAACCCCAACAGCATGTGTGAAGGCAAACCGGAAGATCTGATCCAGTGGACTCATGGCAAAGCATTGATCGCGACAGGAAGTCCTTTTGATCCCGTCAATTACGCCGGCAAGACCTTTCGCATCTCTCAGGGTAACAACGTGTATATTTTCCCCGGTGTTGGGTTAGGAGCCATTGTGTCCGAAGCCCGTGTCGTCACAGACGGAATGCTTAAAGCAGCCGCGCTTAGCCTGGCTAAATTCGTCACGCCTTCCGATCTGGAAGCGGGATTGCTGTTTCCTCCGATGCGCGAACTCACGGCTATTTGTGCAAGCATTGCCCTCGCGGTTGCTCAAGCTGCGGTCGGCGAGGGAGTCGCCGCTCCGGCGGACGAAGCCACTCTACGTCAACGCATCAAATCCACGATGTGGATCCCCAATTACGCAAAGGTGAAACTGACCTAGTTTAAGTTAATACTGAGCATCTCTATGAAACTGTATTCTGGTAAAATTCCTACAATTGCATCTGAATTGTTGGATGTATTGATCCAACATAACGCCATTGAAGTCGAAAACCGCGATGAAGTACTGCTTGATTTCGAATCGGTGATGAAAGAGTACCTCCGGATGGAGCGTAACGTGACCGAAGAAGCCAAAAATCGCATGGATGCAGGCGGCTTGGGATACTCGGCGCTCGGAAAAGTCAGAAACCAGCTTGCCAAAGAAAAGCATCTGCCTCCTGCCGATGAGATTCTGCCTTACTTGGTACAACAGCTCCTCGAAATGTTATTTTACAGCAGCAATGTTGCCGAAGTTTTTGCGTCTGACGTAGAGCTGCGCGAAGTTGTGACTCCGATACTACGCAAGCATATGAACGTCGATGCCGATGTGGAAAAAGAAGTACGCGACAAGATCAAGAACCTCGAAGAAGGTACGGTTTCGTTTGAAGTCGAATATCAAAAGGTCATGGAACAGATCAAGCGCAAGCGCGGCTTGATATAGGCCTTGTAATGAGACGCGTGTTGGTTACGGGAGGAGCAGGCTTTATCGGCTCTCACACGGTGCAGGCACTTTTAAGCCATGGGAAAGCCGTCACCGTACTGGATGACCTTTCAACGGGGAATGAGCAAAACTTAAGTCATCTTCAAGGTGACCTTGAATTCATCAAAGGCAGCGTCTGTTCAGAAAACGATCTTCAACGCGCACTTGCCAACGTTTCGAGTGTCATTCACCTGGCCGCAGTGATCTCTGTCGTGCATTCCGTTCAAGACCCTGTTCACTGCGATGAGGTCAACGTTCATGGCACCGTCAAATTGCTAGACATGGCTCGGCGCCTGGGCGTGCGCAGGCTTGTGCTTGCCTCCTCGGCAGCCGTCTATGGCGAGGATCCCATACAACCCAAAGTTGAGACTGCGCCCATTCAGGCACTGTCGGGCTATGCGGCGAGCAAAGCCTGTGATGAGATCTATTTGAAAATGTTTCTTCACCTTTATCAATTGGAAACAGTCGCCCTGCGGTATTTCAATGTGTTTGGGCCGCGCCAAAGCCCTAATAGCCAATATGCTGCGGTGATTCCTAAATTCATTGACACCATGCTGCGAAACAATGCGCCCGTTATTTTTGGAGATGGTGAACAGACCCGCGACTTTTGTTTTGTCGAAAATGTCGTGGATGCCAACTTGCGCGCGCTACAAAGCCCGGCTGCGGTAGGCCAGTCTATTAACATTGGGACGGGAAAAAGCACGTCACTCAATCAGCTTGTCCAGATGCTTAATCGTATTCTGGGTAGCCAGTTTCAACCCACCTACGATGCCCCGGTGCCCGGAGACATTCGGCATTCGCTTGCCGATATCACGCTGGCACGTGACGCCTTGAGCTATACGCCACGGGTTGATGTGCACCAAGGACTAGAACAAACCATTGCCTACCTGCGTTCCACCCTGAAGAACGCTCCCCCCTAGAAAGGACAATGCCCATGTTAAGCATGACGGGGTTCGGGCAGGGAACAGCTCCCTTAGGGGAAGTCACTGTATGTGTCGACCTTAGAGCTGTAAACCACCGCTTTCTTGATATCCGTGTCAAAGCATCTTCGCGCTTTGGCATGGTTCAGCATGTGATTGAGCGTGTCATCAAACAGCGGCTTGTGCGTGGCCATGTTGATGTACACCTCACTACACAAGGAAGCTCAATCGAAATACCAAGCATTGATATCAAGCGCGCCACACAGGCGTGGAAAGAACTTGAAGCGTTACGCGATGAAATCGCTCCTAATACACCATTGCCTTTGGAACTGCTCGCCAGCATACCCGATCTTTTTGTAACTCCACGCACCCTAAAAACAGACATGTTGGAGCAAGCGGTCATCCAAGCTACCGCAGCTGCCTGCACAGCGCTTGAAGACATGCGCCTGACGGAAGGAGCTTCCTTACAAACCTCGCTCATGGCCGATCTCCAAGCATTGCAACGAGGAATCGCCCAAGTCCGTATCGAGCGAGATGCCAGCGTCGAGCGGCATCGTCACATGCTTCAAGAACGCATCCAGGCGCTTCTTGCTCCCACATACACCCTCGATAAAAACCGACTAGAGCAGGAAATCGCACACCTCGTGCAACGATCGGATATTGCTGAAGAAATCACGCGCGCGCTTTCTCACGTTGACCAATTGAGCCAATGGATGACTCCAGGAACCGAGGCTGTGGGAAAACGCCTGGATTTTCTGCTGCAGGAATTGGCCCGTGAAGTCAACACCATGGGCTCTAAAGCTCAGGATGCCGCCCTAGCTCGGCATGTGGTCGATCTCAAAAGCCTTGTCGAGCGCATGCGAGAACAAGTACAAAACATCGTATGACCGCTGATCAAGACGACCTTTTGCTCCTTATCATCTCATCACCCTCGGGGGCTGGGAAAACCACCCTGACGCGTGAGCTATTACGCACGTTTCCAGAACTCACGTTTTCTGTCTCACATACCACCCGAAAAATGCGTCAAGCTGAAGTGGATGGACGCGATTATTACTTTGTCACCGATGACGAATTTAAGCACATGATTACTGCCAACGCCTTTCTTGAGTGGGCGCGTGTTCATGATCGGTTATATGGAACTGGATCAGCCGAGTTGGAGCGTGCCAAACGGCAAGGCAAGCACGGCATGGTTTTCGATATCGATTATCAAGGAGCACGTCAGATCAAAGCCAAGCTGCCCTCCTCAGTGACGGTGTTTGTCCTTCCCCCCAACATGCAGGAATTACATCGACGCTTGCTTGGACGAGCGTCCGATGAACCTGCCGCCATTGAGCGCCGATTTGCCGCCGCACAGCTTGAAATAGAGCACTATGGGTTGTTTGATTATTTGATCGTCAATGACGACCTCGAACAAGCTCAAGCACGGCTTCGCAGCATCGTCTATGCCGAACTCTCGCGCCGACCTCGCATGGCCAAAATGGCGGAAAAACTCTTACGCGAAGCCCGCGCGAAGACATCCTCTAGCTCCTCTTAATCAAAAAAATGATCCAACGCTTCTGAAAGCGTGCGTACGCCCCTAAGCTCCATTCCGATGCCAGACTCAGCGCCAAGCGCTTCTACGGTGTTTTTCGGTACGATGGCACGGCGGAATCCGAGCTGATACGCAGCCGTTAAGCGTTGTATGGCACGTGGTACACTTCGAAGCTCACCCGTAAGCCCAATTTCACCAAACACCACCATATCATGCACCAAAGGACGATTGCGCAAGCTCGAGACCACGGCGGCACACAGTCCTAAATCCAACGCCGTTTCCTCAATGCGCGCCCCTCCCACCACACTTGCAAACACATCTTGATCGAGAACCTGTATGCCGGCTTTGCGTTCAAGCACCGCAAGCAAAATAGCCAAACGGTTGGCATCCAAGCCGGTGGCAATACGACGAACCGAGCCATAAGCCGCAGGCACAATCAAAGCCTGCACTTCCATGAGCATAGCGCGTGAGCCTTCGGCCGTAGGCACAATTACAGCCCCCACAGAATCCTGAGAGCGTTCTGCCAGAAACATCGCGCTGGGATCGGCAACTTCAACCAATCCCTGTGCACCCATCTCATAAACAGCAAGCTCTCCTGAAGCTCCGAAACGGTTTTTCTGCGCTCGGATCATTCGATAATTATGGCTACGGTGGCCTTCAAAACTCAGCACCGTATCCACAAGGTGCTCAAGCAGCTTTGGACCCGCCAAGGCCCCGTCTTTCGTCACATGGCCAATCAAAAATACCGATACCCCACGTGTTTTTGCCATCTCTACCACACGTGCAGTGACTTCACGTAGCTGGGTCACACTTCCAACCACCGAGTCCACGGCATCACTGTGGATGGTTTGAACAGAATCCACGACGAGTACGGCAGGCATCCGCTCAACCACTGCACGTTCAACGTCTTCAAGAAGCGTCGTTGCAAGCACCTCAACATTGGCCGCAGTCTCTGCCATCAACCGCTGGCCTCGTAACGCAATTTGAGCCGCAGACTCTTCGGCACTCACGTACAATGTGGACAATCCCTGTCCACAAAATCCCGCAAGCGCTTGTAAAAACAGGGTCGATTTACCAATCCCCGGCTCCCCCCCCACCAGCACGACGCTCCCGTGGACAAGGCCTCCGCCAAGGACACGATCAAGTTCCGGCATACCACTTTTTGCGCGAGGCGCTTGATCGGTCTCGATCGCCCCTAAGCGCTGTCGTCCACCCCCTGCACCAGCTAGCCCCGTACGCACCTCAAGGTTCGCTGCATGCTTGGCAGCAGATTGCTCCACCAAGCTGCTCCACTCGCCACACGAAGGACATCTCCCTAGCCACTTGGGGGAAGAAGCTCCACATTCCCGACAAAGAAAAATCGTCTTTTGCGCTTTTGTATTCATGCAGGGTCAGCAAAAGCACATGCTAGAAGTCATACGTAAAAACCGCACTAGAACATGACACCTAAAAGAAGCCTAAGCGCAAAGGCATTGTCTAAATCGGGCGCCCCGGATGGAAACTGCCCTGGTAAATACCCTAACCCTGCAAGAGGAAACAACAACGCATACTGCGCCATGGCATAAAACCCATCCAATATTTCCGGACCGTCATCGCTGCGATAGTAAACCGTCGCATCCAGCTCGACACCCAGATCTGGATCGTTACCCCATGTTTGCACTGGAGAAGATGCGCGGGACCAAACCACATCCACACGGGCTCCCAAGAGTTGGCCAAAGGGATCTTTAATAAAATCGTAACCGATGCCAGGCTTGAAGTAGTAGGCCCCTGCCACTTGCTGCATAATATTACGCCACAAAATCACATCGATGCGGTAATTGGGATGAAACCGAAATGTTGAAATCGTATCATCCGTACCTTCAGGGGTGCTTTGTTGTTCAGGAGAGCCTGAAGTAAGCGCAAGCCCCTCCACATCGGAATCGCCACTGGCAAATCCCATATTAAAGAAAAGGCCAAGCTTGTCATCGAGTAAGCGATATTCTGATTCAAACGCGAATCCCAACTCTCGAATGTTGTAGTCTTCTTCTGCAAAGCTGTCGCTACGGGTGTTCTCCACAGAACCCAACACAAGCGAAGCTTCAAACTCTAATCGCAACTTGTCATAAAGAAATTGCACCCATATATCCGGATTAAAGCTTTCCCAATCCCGGCGTACTAACGTTGGCGCTGGTAAAGGCTCCACGTCGGTAAGTGAGTTACTGCTGCCTTCTGAAGAGAGAAACTGATTGCGATACGTAAACAATAAGCCCGCATTTAGGACAAACTCACCTCGCGCAAGTGCCTCTTTTTGTTCTGCCTCATCCATGCGACGCGCCACAGCAAAGACAATCTGATCGACATCGTCTTCTTGTCCTGCATCAAATGGCAAGCCCCTTAAGTCACCGTTTTGCGTCTGGTTGATGTAGCCTTCCGCCGCAAAATCGTACGCTGCCATAAAGTAAAAGCCCGCCAGCTTGGTCATGGCCATCACGCGATCGACCTCAGTGGAGTAGTCGGAATCCAATCCTTCGCCACCATTGTTGACAAGGCCAAGGCCCCAATGAAACCCCATGCGCCCAAACCGCAACTCGCCTAAAGCGCGATTACGAACCTCCGCCCAGACCCGTCGCGCAACAATACTGTCCTGCAATGAGTTTCGTCCCGATTGCGGAGGAAGTTGAGTGTTGGAGGTGGCTTCGATGTCCGTGTAAGGCATCCCGGTGCTCCCGCCCGCATACCCCTGAGGCGTTGAACCTAGCACCACATTGTCCAGCACATCGAACCACGCCTTCACACGCACGTCCTCACTGAGGTTGAACTCAGGCATCAAACGCAAACGCATGTTGGCAAACGACACCGATCCTGAATCACATTGACTTGAGCTTCCAGCACTACCGCCGCAACCACCTTGAACATCTGCATCGTCACGACTTTCAATCGGGCGAAACCGATCAAAAGGCGGATCTCCGTTAACGCTGCCAGGCACAGCAGATCGACCCAACCAAAAACCATCAAACAGCTCGCCTCGCGTCCGAAAATAACCATGCAAGGTAAAAATTGGCTGAGGTTGCGTCCATACCTGCTCAGAAAGAGGATTGCTATCCGAGCTGACGGTTCCCTCGCGAATAAGGCGATCCACGGCCTCACCCGGCGTTGGAATATCGGCCGATACCTCTGCTTCGTCGTCTTCAGCTAAAGGCGCAGCCTCCTCTTCAGTGCTAGTGGATGACGCATCCTGGCCGGGCATCCCTATGGTAGGAGCTTTCAGCTGGAGCGCAGAATCATCACCGGAAGCCTGGGCTGGCTCCTCGGGAGCTTCATCCTCATTTGCCGCAGGAGCCTTGCTGGACTCAATGCTAGGCTCAGAAGCCTCTGGTGCGGCTTTCTGTGCCGCTTTCCGCGTTTGTTTCTGAGTTTCTTTGCGAGGTTTGGCCTGAGCAAGCGCCATAACAGGCAGCAGCAATCCGAAAACACACCATAATAACGCGCTTTTTTTCAACACACCTCGCATGCTGAGGCCCGATTAGCACGCCAGCAATCCCAGGGTCAACGCTTGACTCCTTGCATCTTTGGGCCTAGCAGGCGTTCATGTCAGCTTCCGTACGTGTGGTGCCTTTGGGAGGCCTTGGCGAGGTCGGCATGAATTGCCTGGTCTTGGAACACCAAGGCCAAGCCATCGCGATTGATTGCGGCATTACATTTCCCGAGCGTGACAATGGCATTGAAGTGCTCCACCCCGACTTCGCTTATCTTCTCGCTCCGGAACGTGAGCTGTGCGGTGTGGTGGTGACCCACGGCCATGAAGACCATATCGGCGCCCTACCTTACCTTTTGGCCAAACGGAGTGCCCCGGTCTACGCTCCAGCCTATGCCACCGCATTGATTGAACGGCGCCTCTCAGAGCATGCATTGGATGCCCCTTCTGACCTTGTCCAGACCCGGTTGCATCAGCCCTACGACGTAGGGCCTTTCCGAATCACTCACCTTCGAGTCACCCATTCCATCACCGATGCCACTTCCCTTGCCATCGAAACGCCGGCAGGAATGATTGTTCACACGGGTGACTTCAATATCGATCCCACACCTCCAGACGGTGAATATTTTGATAAAGAAGCGTTTGCGGGATTGGGTCGGGCTGGAGTGCGCTTGCTGCTCAGTGACTCCACCAATGTCGATAACCCCGGACACTCAGGCTCCGAGGCCACAGTCATTCGTGCGCTCGAAAACCATGTCCGAACTGCCAAGGGTCGCGTTGTGGTTGCCCTCTTTTCCTCTCACATCCAACGCGTCAAGGCATTGCTTGAGGTGGCCCGACAACTCCATAAAAAAGTCTGCCTACTTGGACGCTCCACACAGACCCATGTCAACATCGCCAAAGAGCTCGGACTCGTAGAATCATTCTCAGACGTATTGGTAGATCCGAAAGACATCCAAGACGTTCCTCGAAGCTCGGCGCTTATCGTCGCTACAGGAACACAGGCCGAAGCAGGCTCCGCCTTACAAAGGCTTGCCATTGACGATCATCCCTACTTAACGCTCTCGCCTGGTGATACGGTTGTACTTTCTTCTCGGATCATTCCGGGTAACGAACGCGCTGTGTTCCACATGCTCAATGAACTTGAGCGACGCCAAGTGATTGTATTAACCAGACACGACGATCCCGAGCTACACGTGAGCGGACATGGATGCCAACAAGAACAAACGGCGATGATTCAACTGGTACAACCTCAGACGTTTATTCCTGTCCATGGCACCTATCACCACCTGCAGAAACATGCGAAGTTGGCCCAAACACTAGGTGTCAAAGAAACGCTGGTGATTGAAAACGGCACGATCGTCGAACTGGATACAAACACCTGCCACGTCGTCGGGCAAACTCCCACGGACAGAGTAGCCATCCAAGCAAAACGTGCGATCCACCCGAGAGTCATCACGGATCGGGAATTGCTCGGCAGAGTAGGCATCGCAATCACCACCTTCGTCCTTAACACGCATGGAGAACTCTTAGGCTCCCCTCAGGTACTGACCCGCGGCATCCTCATCGAAGACGAGTCCTCCGAAACACTCGATGCGGCGAGTGCCTTCGTCCGTCAAGCACTCCTAAAAGCCATCCGCTCCAAGGATGATACGGATCCAGAAACGTTGAAAACCGTTGCACGAAGTGCACTTCGCCGCTTCTTTCAGCAGAGATTAGGGCAGCGCCCCCAAACTTATGCCATAGTCCACCAACCATGATGCTCCGGCTCCTGATCGTGTGGACTGTCCTTGGAAGTGGATGTGCAGCCCAGAGCACCCCACCCAGTCAACACGCCTCAACCGATGCTCCTGACCTTCAGGCATCGACCTTACCCTGCGGCTTTCTCGCCACCGGCGTACAGAAAATCTCCCTCTCTCGCGATGCTTCGCACGTCAATCGAGAGCCTACCGCCATGGAATCACGCATGATGCGCCCATTGATTCGCACAGCCTCGCGCATTCGCGAACTATCACTAAAGAAATCACTTACCATACGCGTGCAGAATCAGGCTGCAATTCGCTACTACTTGAATTCTCAAATCAAAGAATCCGATTTAAAAGAAGCCAATGCTGTGTACGGCTCGCTCGGACTGCTTAACGACGCTTCTGAACTGGGCGCATTGTTATTAGAAGTCCTTAGTGAGCAAGTGGTTGGATATTACGACCCGGAACATCATTATCTCGTAGTTCGTGACGACGTGCTCTCGGGGCTCTTCAAATCAGACACCGCTGAAACAGGCGAAGCCCATGCCGTGTTGATCCACGAAATTGTACATGCTCTACAGGATCAGCATTTGTCTCTCGGTATCCTGCACAAACAAGAACGCACGTCCGATGCCGATGGTGCTTTTCAATCCTTGGTCGAAGGCGATGCCACCATGGCGATGCTCTCCTACATGGGAGAGCGCGTAGGCGTATCGTTGCAACAGTTTACTCAAAACGTCGATGCACTGCGTGCCATTATGGCGAATGCTCCGATGAGCAACTTCCCTTCGGAAAAACTGGATAACTCACCCCAAATTCTGAAATCTCTTCTCCTCTCCCCTTACACAGACGGGCTCGTATTTGCAGCAAGCTTGTATCGGGAAGGTGGCTGGCAAGCACTTAATGCTGCCTACCACAACCTGCCCACAACAACGTCGCAGATTCTGCACCCGGAGCAATTTCTGCATTCTCGCAACACACCGCTGCACTCCCTGCCGTCCTTCCCTAAAAAACTTCCCGGCAACTACACCTTGGTCTATACGGATTCTCTTGGAGAACTAACCTGGCGCGTCTACGCAAGCCAAGCCCTCCAGGAACGCGAAGCTGCGCGCCTTTCTCACCACTGGACTGCAGACCGTATTGGCGTCTATCAAGGGCCTGGAGGCAGGCTCAGTGCCGTATGGCTTGGGCAGTGGGCTCACCCGAGCCAAGCCCAAAACGTTGGGAACGTCGTGGCAGCGATACACGAACAAAGCCAGCCACAACAGTGTCGCCCCTTGAACCATGTGCGCAACAAGGGCGAGCTCATCATGGTCTCCCATGCCATCCCTGAGGCCGCCCAGCATGTGCTTGAACGCACGCTGCTGCAGTGAGAAGTCGATTGCCTCTATCCCCTTGAACATGCAGGTTGTTTCATCCCCTTAGGCATGCTACCGAAGGGCGCTATGCAGGCAAGCCGTGTGTCGTGGGACCAGTACTTCATGAATATTGCCCGGGAAGTGGCCACCCGCTCAACGTGTGACCGGAAACATGTCGGCGCCGTGATCGTACGCGATCGCATCATCCTTTCCACGGGCTATAACGGCTCAGTGCGTGGGCTCGATCACTGCGATGACGTTGGACACTTAATGGAGGACGGCCACTGCGTACGCACCCTGCATGCAGAAGCCAATGCCATCATCCAAGCAGCCAAACATGGAGTAAGCATTGACCAATCCATGATCTACGTCACCGCGTCGCCCTGTTGGCCTTGTTTCAAAAGCTTGGCCAACGCTGGGATCAACCGCATCGTATTTGGCAAATTTTATCGTGATAACCGTATTTTTGAAACTGCAGAGCGTCTAAGCATTGAGCTCATCGACGCTCGAGAACATAACAAAACCAATAACTTATAAGGCTCCCATGCAGTCACACGTTCAGCACATCAGTCCCGTCGAAGTCGAAATTAAAGTCGAATACACATGGCAAGACGTCCAAAAGGACCTCGATCGCACCTATCAGCAACTTCAACGCAGCGCGACGGTGCGGGGATTCCGCAAAGGCAAAGCCCCCAAACACGTGCTACAACAACTTTACGGTGACCGTGTTCGCGAGCAGGTGTCTGCAACGCTTGTCGAACAAGGGCTGCTCAGTGTCGTTCAAGAGCATGGGCTGGCTCCCGTGGCCGCCGCAAATGTTCATCCCCCCCACATCAAAGAAGGCGAACCGCTCGCCTTCACGACAACACTCGAAGTTCAACCCAAAGTGGATTCTGTCGACACGTCTTCCATTAAGGTCGAACGCCCCGAAGTTCGTGCTGCTTCTGAGGAAATGGATCAAGAGCTTGAGCGTCTACGGCACCAACACGCAGAATTGGTGGCTCCGGAGACAGAACGTGCCGCCCAACAAAACGATGTTGTTACGCTCGATTATACCGTAGCCATCGATGGAACCCCTCATCCAGAACTCAGCACCCAAAACCGAAGCTGGGAACTTGGTTCAGGCCGAGTCCTGCCAGACCTCGAAACTGCCATTATTGGCATGAAGCCAGGGGAAACCAAGTCCATCGAACTCACGCTACCCAGTGATCAAGGACAACCTGAGTTCCGAGGGAAAAAAGCAAGCTTTCAAATTAGCATCACTGAATTGCGACAAAAACGCCTGCCTGAACTCGACGATGAGTTTGCCAAAGATTGTGGAAACTTTGAGACTCTTGATGCGCTAAAAGGAGAAATCGACAAACAGCTCCGCGCTAACGCGGAGCGCGAAGCTGAATCCACGCTACGGGAGCGTTTGATCGATCAGCTTGTCGAAAAAAATCCCATTGCCGTGCCTCCCAGTTTGGTAACGCAACAACAAGCCACCATGGCAAAAGAGCTTGCCGAGCTCTCCCAAGCCTTAGGCACGGGGTTCCAATGGACAGAAGAGATGCAAGCCGATCTCCACCGCCGTGCCGAGCGTAAGGTACGCACCGCTTTGTTATTTGGAGCCTTAATCAAACAGCAGAGCCTGGAAATCAGTGCCAGCGATCTGGATGAAAAGTTCCAGGAAATTGCCACACACACAGGCGAGAACGTGAATAAAATCAAAGCGAGATATCACGGACATGAACGAGATAGACTCATGTCTCAACTCACCGAGGAACGAATCTTTGAGTATCTGAAAAAGCAGGCTACCATTGCTATCCCTACCCCTACGCCAAGCGGAGACAAAGAGTCATGAGCCGTCCCAAGACACCCAAAGCATTCATTCCTTATCCCCAGGTGGTTGAGACCACTCACCGTGGAGAACGGAGCTGGGACATTTACAGCAGGCTGCTTAAAGATCGCATCATCTTCCTGGGCACAGAAATCAATGACGACGTTGCCAATATCGTCATCGCCCAGATGCTTTTTCTTGAAAGCGAAGATCCCGATAAAGAAATCATTTTGTATATCAATAGTCCAGGCGGCGTCATCACGGCAGGGCTTGCCATCTACGACACTATGCAGCACGTCAAATGTCCCGTCTCAACCGTATGCCTTGGGCAAGCAGCCTCTATGGGAGCTTGGATTCTGGCGGCAGGAGACAAAGGCCAGCGTAAGGCGCTGCCCAATAGCCGCATTATGATCCACCAGCCTCTAGGTGGTTTTCGAGGCCAGGCTTCCGATATCGAAATTCACGCCCGTGAAATTATTCAGCTTCGCTCCAAAATGAACGACATCCTTGCCCACCATACCGGCCAGTCCCCTAAAAAAATTAAAGAAGATACCGAACGAGATCGGTACTTATCCGCCGAAGAGGCTGCTGCATACGGAATCATTGACGAAGTCATCGAGCACCGCAAAGCAACCAAGCGGGACACCAAGGCATCTAAGTAAGCCTAGGCCCTCTTAAAAGGATAGCAGCATGCAGAAAAAAGGCGAAAATTGCAGCCTTTGGGCGTTTGTCATTCGCTTGCCGCTTCGAATACACAACGCTACACTCTTACCAAGAACCAAGTGAGGGCTCCGTGGATCGACGTCGTGATGATGGACAGGGTAATTTGCAGTGTTCCTTTTGTGGCAAGTCCCAAAAAGAGGTAAAAAAACTCATCGCGGGACCGACCGTTTATATCTGTGATGAATGCATTGGGCTTTGCAATGACATCATCGCAGAAGAAGTGGGCCGAGAAGATTCGCTAACCAGCTCCACTCCGCTGCCCAAGCCAAGCGAGATCAAGAAAGTGCTTGATGAGTATGTTGTCGGACAGGAGCGCGCTAAGAAAATCCTCTCGGTCGCAGTCCACAATCATTATAAACGCATCGAATCCCGTGTCACGGAAGACGTCGAGCTGCAGAAGTCTAACATCCTGTTACTTGGCCCCACTGGCTCGGGCAAAACGCTCCTGGCACAAACCCTTGCCAGAGTGCTTAACGTGCCATTCGCCATCGCAGATGCGACGACACTTACCGAAGCCGGTTATGTAGGTGAAGATGTTGAAAATATCATCGTTCAGCTTCTGCAAAATGCCGACCACGACGTAGAGCGTGCCCAACGTGGCATCGTTTACATCGATGAAATCGATAAAGTAGCTCGCAAGGGCGATAACCCCTCCATTACCCGCGATGTAAGCGGTGAAGGCGTACAACAAGCGCTTTTGAAAATTATTGAAGGGACCATCGCCAACGTGCCACCCAAGGGCGGGCGGAAACACCCTCAACAAGACTTTTTGCAAATCGACACCACGAACATTTTGTTCATCTGTGGTGGCGCGTTCGTGGGTCTTGAAAAAATCATCGAGCGACGCATTGGTAAAAAATCCATGGGCTTTGGAGCAGATATCCCGTCCAAACAAGACAGGCCCGTAGGCGAATTGCTCGAACGGGTACAGCCTGAGGATCTCCTGCGCATTGGACTGATTCCAGAGTTTATTGGCCGGTTGCCCGTTGTAGCGACCCTGCATGAGCTTAGTGAAGACGCTCTTATCGATATTCTCACTACCCCCAAAAACGCGTTGGTTAAACAGTTCAGTAAGCTGTTTGAGATGGATGGCGTCAAGCTCAAGTTTACCAAGGGTGCATTGCGCTCAGTCGCCAGAGAATCGCTCAAACGCAGTGCAGGCGCACGCGGATTGCGTGCCATTCTTGAAAACGCTCTTTTAGATACGATGTTCGACATCCCGTCTCAAGCTGGGATTCGCGAAGTCGTCGTCAATGAAGAAGTCATCCTCAAAGGCGAAAAGCCACTCGTTGTTTACGAAAAAGAAGCTGAACTCGCTTAACATCAATGTTTTTCAATAAAAACGACAATCAGGGAGACCCTGCTGTCCTGCTGCCACTATTGCCGCTGCGTGACATCATTGTGTTCCCACACATGGTGGTCCCGTTGTTTGTCGGCAGAGAAAAATCCATTCACGCGCTCGAACATGCCATGAATGGAACCAAAGAAGTCGTGTTTGCGGCACAGAAAAAAGCAAAAATTAACGACCCTTCTCCTGATGAAATTTTCGAAGTTGGAACAGCGGGGACCATTGTCCAATTGCTTCGACTGCCAGACGGCACTGTCAAAGTGTTAGTCGAAGGGAAAAGACGCGTTGCCATTCGTCGCTTTGTGTCGAATGAGACATTCTTTCTCTGCGAAGTGGAAAATATCCAGGAAGTCACTGAGCCGTCACTGGAAACCGCTGCGCTTATGCGATCCATTCATAGCTCCTTCGACAACTATCTGCGCCTCAATAAGCGTATCCCTGCCGAAGTGCTCCTGAACGTCCAAGCTATCGAAGACCCTTCCAAACTCGCCGATTCGGTCGCCATTCACCTTCACAGTATCAAGCTCCACCAGCGTCAGGCTATTTTGGAAACGTTGGATGTCTGCAAACGGCTAGAGCAAGTATTTCAATTACTCACTGCTGAAATCGAAATCCTCCAAGTCGAAAAGAAGATTCGTTCCCGTGTTAAACGGCAAATGGAGAAAACGCAGAAGGAATACTATCTCAACGAGCAAATGCAAGCGATCCAGAAAGAGCTCGGCGAGCGCGATGAATTCCGAAGCGAGCTTGAAGAGCTCGATGAGAAACTTCAAGCCAAAGGCTTGCCGAATGAAGCACAAACCAAAATCAAACGCGAAATCAAAAAGCTCAAGATGATGCAGCCCATGAGTGCGGAGGCTACCGTCATCCGCAATTACATCGATTGGGCACTTGCGCTTCCTTGGGCGGAAAAGAGCGAAGAATTATACGATTTAGATGCAGCTGATGCCATATTGGAAGAAGATCATTACGGCCTCAAGCGCGTCAAAGAACGCATTTTAGAGCATCTCGCGGTACGTAGCCTCGTCAAGAAAAACCGTGGCCCCGTGTTATGCTTGGTGGGGCCTCCAGGCGTCGGCAAAACCTCGTTAGCCCGCTCCATCGCACGAGCCACCGGCAGACGGTTTGTGCGGCTATCTCTGGGGGGGGTCCGAGATGAAGCTGAAATCCGAGGGCATCGCCGCACGTATATTGGGGCGATGCCAGGACGCATCATTCAATCGCTACGCAAAGCCGAGACAAACAACCCTGTATTCCTGCTGGACGAAGTCGATAAAATGTCAGCAGACTTTCGTGGCGATCCTGCGGCAGCACTGCTTGAAGTGCTCGACCCGGAACAAAACCATAGCTTCAACGACCACTATCTTGATTTAGACTACGATCTTTCCGACGTGATGTTCATCACCACGGCAAACTCTCTTCACGGGATTCCTCTGCCCTTGCAAGACCGCATGGAGATTATTCAACTTTCGAGTTACACCGAATTTGAAAAGCTCAACATTGCTACCCGCTATCTCATTCCTCGTCAAAAAGAAGAAGCGGGACTGCACGACATCTCCATTGAAATCAAAGAAGGCGCACTGCATCACATCATTCACCATTACACGAAAGAATCTGGTGTACGAAATCTGGAACGTGAGATTGGTAGCCTCTTTCGAAAAATCGCTCGACACGTCGTTAGCGAGAAAAAACCACGCGCGTCGTATCGCATTACCGCAAAACACTTGACCCAATACCTTGGTGTTCCCAAATTTCGGGGCGAAAAAGCGAATGAGCACGATGAAATCGGTGTGGCCAATGGCCTCGCCTATACGAGCTATGGCGGCGCCATCCTGGAGTGCGAGGTGGCTGTCATCGCCGGCAAAGGCAAACTGGTCATCACCGGTCTTTTAGAAAAGGGGATGCAAGAATCCGCGCATGCCGCCTTGAGTTATGTCCGTTCGCGCCACCGTATCTTTGGATTGGATGAAGACTTCTACCAGCAGGCAGACATTCACATTCACTTTCCGGAATTTGTTCCCAAAGATGGCCCTAGTGCAGGCATCACGATGGCAACCAGCATCACAAGTGCGTTTTCGAAAATCCCCGTTAAAAAATCCGTAGCCATGACAGGTGAAATTACGTTGCGTGGAAAGGTCATTCCCATTGGGGGGTTAAAGGAAAAAATGTTAGCAGCACACCGTGCTGGCATTCATACCATCATCATCCCAAAGGATAACTACAAAGACCTGCGAGACATTCCTAAGCGGGTGATCAATGCAAGTACTATCATACTCGTAGAGCATATGGACGAAGTCCTTATGGAAGCCCTGTGCCTTAGCGACCCGGAAGCTGTGTTCGGCAAACGCCCTCCCCCTGCCAGAGTCATTCACGGCAAACTAATCCATGGGGCTGTCGTGCCGCCTAGCGCTGATTTGCCCCTGCCTGCCCCCACAATTGAAGCTCCAGCGGCACGTCAGTAGCTCGCGTTTAAACTTCCCTTTCGACACGAGTCACTTCATCTTCCTCGTCAAAGCGGGGAGTTGGGTCTACTAACGTGGGACGAGAAGGGGAAAACGTGTCGTCTTCCCAGTCAGGATCCACTCCATTGTTTGGAAAGGAAGTATTGGCTCGACGCTCTGCCAAAATCAGCATTTGCGGAGAGTCAGCTCCGAAAAACACCCCTGGTATGGCCTCCGATCCACTGACTTCCTCTACACGAAACCCCTGATGATGTAGTAGCTGGCCAATCTCTTGCAGGGTGTAAAGCCGTACGGAATACCCACTCTCCCGCTGCCGCCCATCTTCCATGAGAAGCGTTCGTTTTACGTTCAGACGAGAACCGATGTAATCGAAACTGGTCTCCTCCATGCACAAACAGCCATCGCCCTCAAACCAAACCACATTGGGCTGACTGCGTACAACAAAATCCCGGTTGACAATCCCCAGCATCATCCTGCCTCGAGGCTTAAGTGTGCGGTATAGCCGTTCGATCACTTGCCGATTTGTTTCATCATCAAAATAGCCAAAGCTTGTTCCCCAGCAGAGCACAGCATCAAACGCAGACTCGAAACTCAGTTCGCGCATATCCGCATGCAAAAAATTCAAGCGTTGTTCACGATCTTGAGCTTCTTCCGAAGCCCGAGATAACATGGGCAAGGAGATGTCGAGCCCCACCACCGAATAGCCTCGTGATGCCAGCTCCACGGCATGTGATCCAAGCCCACATCCCACATCCAAAATGCTTGCATGTGGCTTTAGAGACAACCGTGACTCAATGAAATCACTTTGCCGCCTGACCTGCTTTTGCGTCAGCGGACGCACCGAGCGTAAATAATCGTCATTGAAGAAGCGCTCCCACCAATACTGAGCCCCTGGAGAACTTATCGGAGAAGGCTGCTGTGGAGGGTTTTTATGTGGGTGCGGCGGCGGCGTCACGCCACGCGAGGGCACAGACGCCTGCTGCGGCTCAGAGACCACCTCGTCCAAAAGTTCGTCAGGCTCATCAAGTGCAATGGTTTCGTCTACATTTTCCGTCACAGATTCAACCTGGGGGACATGCTCCTCTACAGGCTCAATCTCGGCCGTGACTTCCGATGCGGAAAACACCTGTTGACTCTCCGAAAACACGGTGTCTATCGAAAGCATTGGCTCAGCGTTTATAGACGCGATATCTAGCTCCAGAACCAGTTTGGTTTCGGGCAACTCGGTGTCCACTGGCTCCTCAACGACAGGCACTTTGACGGTCTCTGCGGCACGGGCTTTGCGTGAACGGCCACCCCCACGCTTGCGCCTCGGCCGTGCAGGTTTGTCCGCGGCTGGTTTGGTACCAGATGGCTCCTCTGCGCTTTCCGATGTATCGAGCAATCCCAAGCGTGATTCGTCGGTGCTCATACCCCTTCCTTGCGCGCCAGCGCCTGACCCATGCGCACACGCCCCCCCAAGGCTACCAAAGGCTCCAACCTTGCCTCGGCGCTCGTCAGATAAACTACGGTCGAGCCCAGATGAAACACCCCAAGCTTATCACCTTTGGAAAGGATGGGCCCATGCTCTCCATACACCGCCTGCCCTAGTGTGACATCTGCAAACGCCAACTCGATCCGTCCCACACCCGCCGCCCCGACCAACACCACCACAAAGTCGCCAAACCCATCTGTCTTGGCATGAACCACCACGCGTTCATTGCGAGCAAAGAGCTTGGGCACAAAACGCGTCCCCAGCGCATTCACTGGAAATCGCTCGCCAGGAATGTGCGTCCAACGGGTGACAATGGCATCGAGAGGACTGTGTACCTGATGATAGTCGCGCGGATGAAGATACACCACGCCATACAGCCCGCCACGCAAAGACTCCACCTCTGCATCCTCACCCAGCAACTCGTTGAGCGTATAATCACTGCCTTTGATATGAAACGAGCCCTGCGGATCGACCGTACCACTCGCTTGCAGACGTCCATCCGATGGGGAAACAAAAGCTTGGCTATCTGCATCAATCGGCCGAAGCCCTGGCTTGAGACTGCGTGTAAAAAACTCATCAAACGATGCATACCCGCCTTCGGGCGCTTGAGCCTCGGACACGTTCACACGGTAAAGTTTGCTATAGGCATGCACCACGGGTGCTAACAACGCTGGCGGAACTCGCTGCTCCGAAAGACGACCCATGACACGACTCAATGTCTCTTGTGGAATACGCCCCAGCAGCGAGCCAATCGAATTCATCTATTTAAAGGTAACTGACGCAATGCCAAACAGTCAAACACAACGGAATTCCAGTGACAGCAGAATGCTGTTTCTCCACCCTCTTTCAAGGGATGTAAGGCATTAAACGTCGTAGTATAGGGCGAATTCATAGGGCGTGGGACGCAGCCTTACCGGATCGACTTCGTGCTCCCGCTTGAAGGCAATCCACTCCTTTAACACTTCAGGAGTAAACACATCCCCTTTGAGCAAAAACTCATGATCGCGCTCCAACGCTTCCAAACTCGCATCCAGCGAACCAGGCACTTTGGGTACGTCTTTCATCTCTTCCGGCTTCAGGGCGTAGATATCTTTATCAAGCGGCCCTCCTGGATCGAGCCTGCGCTGAATGCCATCCAAGCCTGCCATCAGCAATGCACTAAATGCCAGGTAAGGATTCCCTGAAGCATCTGGGAAACGCACTTCGATTCGCCGTGCCTTCGGCGAGGGTGAATACGACGGAATACGAATCGCTGCCGATCGATTTGCAGAACTGTATGCAAGGTTGACGGGCGCTTCATACCCAGGCACCAGCCGTCGGTAACTGCTCGTCGTCGGATTGGTCAAGGCACACAATGCAGGCGCGTGCGCTAACACGCCGCCGATGTAATGCAGTGCCATCTCGCTTAGGCCCGCATAACCATCCCCCGAAAAGAGCGGTTTTTCATTCTTCCAAAGCGATTGATGGCAGTGCATGCCGCTGCCATTGTCGCCAAAGACCGGCTTGGGCATGAACGTGACTGTTTTGCCTGCCTTTCGAGCCGTATTCTTGATGATGTATTTAAACCACATGAGCGAATCGGCCATGGCCACTAGCGGCCGGTATTCGATGTCAATTTCACACTGCCCTGCGGTAGCCACTTCATGATGGCTGACCTCCACCGTCATCCCCACCGACTGAAGCATCATGACCATCTCGGTGCGCAGATCCATCAACGTATCCGAAGGTGCTACGGGGAAGTAGCCTGCCTTATGACGGAGCTTATACCCAAGGTTGGGGCTTTCCTCGCGCCCGGAGTTCCAAATCGCCTCGCTTGAATCAACGCGGTAATACCCTTCATTCGCTGTTTGATCGTAACGCACATCATCAAACACAAAGAACTCTGCTTCCGGCCCAATGTAGACCGTGTCTGCCAAACCCGTTTGCTTGAGATAGGCTTCGGCTTTACGGGCGATGTAGCGCGGGTCACGCGCATAGGGCTCACGTGTCACCGGATGTTGGATATCGCACGTCAACACCAGCGTGGGATGTGCCGTAAACGGATCCATCACTGCCGTGCTGGGATCCGGCACAATCAACATGTCGGAAGCGTTGATGGGTTGGTAGCCTCGGATTGAAGAGCCATCAAATCCAAATCCTTCTTCGAAGGAGGACTCTGTAATCCGCTCAATCGGTACACTGGTATGCTGCCAAATACCTGGCATATCCACAAAACGCAGATCTGCCATCACGGCTTTGTGCTTACGGGCAAACTCGACAACCTGTTTGGGGGAAAGGCTTTCTTTCGTCATGGGGCGGCTTATAGCCGACCTATGTTTCTGGAATGTTTCAAACAGGTAAAAAGGCGTGCACCACCATGGCTAAATGGCATCTTCCCCGCGTTCTCCTGTGCGTATCCGCAACGCCTCTTCAATCGACGAGACAAACACCTTCCCATCTCCGACACGGCCTGTTTTTGCAGTAGCCTCAATCGTTTCGAGGACTTGGGGCACCAAGGCATCGGGCACCACCAGCTCAAGCTTTATTTTTGGAACAAAATCAACAACATATGCGGATCCTCGGTACACTTCCTTTTTACCGCCCGTTCGACCAAACCCCTTGACCTCTGTCACGGTCATGCCTTCGACCCCAACTTCGGACAATGCCTCTTTGACTTCATCCAATTTGAAAGGCTTGATAATGGCTTCGACTCTCTTCATAACGCCTCCGGTGACTACAGCGTGATCTCTACACCTAACTGAGTTAGCTTTCACACAATGCCGAAACGTAGACACTATCTCTGGGTATGCGAAAATGAAAGGCCTGCCTCGCATCCTAAAGGATCATGCGCACTGGGACAGAGCCGTGCGATTCACGAAGCTCTGAAGAAAGGCATCGCAGAGCGGCATTTGCGTGATGACGTCCGCGTCTGCACCTCAAGCTGTTTGGATTTGTGTTGGGCTGGCCCCGCCATTGCCGTCATGCCTGATCATGTGTTCTACGGCCATGTCACCCTCAAGGATGTCCCTGACATTCTGGATGCACTTGAGACCGGCGGAACGGTCAGTCGGCTGGTCTTACCCCAAACCGCATTCGACCCGCCTTCCGAATAAACGCATGCTTGCTTGCTAAGCACGGGGCTTGCTTCTTTGCCTAGTCTCGATACAACCACACTTGGCGATACACCGAGGAGGACAGGCATGACGTGGCGAATGTTTCTTGGAGTGCTGAGCGTGGCAGGGTTATGGCAATGTGCCCATGAATCCACCCCTCCCCCGGAGTATCCTCCTCTCGATCAATCACAAACCGCAAGCCTTGAACCACACACTTCCTCCTCAGCCAAGGAAACTCACGCTGCGCCTTTGCCCCAGGTGACGGTCAAAGCCAAAGACCATACCCCCATTCAAGGGCCTTCCCCCACTCTTCGTATCGTGGCCCCACGCAATAACGCGATGGTACGCACTGACAAAGTGACGGTACGGTTTGCTCTCAAACATTGGGAGCTATCGCCCACGGGAAACCACGTGCACCTTATCGTGGACAACCATCCTTACATTGCCCTGCGCGATGTCTCTAAGCCGATCGAGGATCTGGGCAAGCTCATGCAACAAGAGCTCGGCGTCGAACTTTCCGAAGGCACGCACCTTTTGCGAAGCTTCCCAAGCCGCGGTCATCACGAGTCCGTTAAAGAAGAACACGCCTTTGCATGGACGTTATTTCATTACAAGAAAAAAACCGATGGCTCAGCCTTTGATGGCAAGGCTCCCTTGCTGACGTACAGCAGGCCCAAAGGCTGCAACAAGGTGGCAGACCCTCTACTTCTTGACTTCTACCTTACCAACGTGCCTGCGTTATCTGCACAGGGATTTCACGTTCGGTATACCTTCGACAACTCTGTCACAGGTACCCTGACAGAATGGAAGCCGTTTTATGTCCATAACCTCAGCGAAGGAACGCATCAGATACGCCTAGAGTTATTGGATGCCAAAGATGTCCTTGTTCCTGGCCCCTACAACGACACCTCGCGCACGTTTCAGATGGCTGCCACCTGTCCCTAGCGTCCCCTCGACGCCATCGTATGGGCCCACTCTTTGCAATCGTGCCAGCCTTTGCTAGTTTTCACGGTTATGCGTTGGCTTAGTTTAGTTTGGATGCTTACCATCTTTGCGGCATGCGGAGATTCGGAGTCAGACGAGCAGTGGAAAGGTTCTGAATCCACAGGCATGGATCTCTCTGACTGGGATGACACGGGGGAAACCAACCCTCCTCCGGGGCTCAACTTACAAGGCAGCAATGCAGCCTTGGCGTCCGCTCCGAATGGGCATGGCGCGATGGCTGTACGGCTTCAATCCCATTGCAGCTATAGCTATCACATTGTGATCAAAGATCCTTCAGGCAAGAAAGCCTATGACACGTGGATTGACAAGAACAGCTGGATCGATCTTCGTGTGGTTCCAGGATCCCAGTTCCTGTTTTGTGGACAGTTAAATGAGTGTCCCAGCAAGGCATTTTACACCGCCCCCCGCCAACCCACCGGCAAAGGCCCCATTCACGTTCTTACCCCCTGCTCCTAACGCGAGACAAATTTTCACGGTGACACGAGCGCATTAGTTTTAACATGCTATGTTTGCGGCATGTTGACTTTATCCCGTAGAAACTCCTCTTTTTTACGCTTGTTGGGCCGAGGTGCTCTCTGTGCTATCGGCATCGTTGCTTTAGGATGCCAAAGCGCTGACGACGAGGAGAATGCTTCCCCCATTCACGCAACGCAGGCTGATCTTGCGGCTGGAAATGCGTCATTAAAGACCGCGATTGTCGGTGTCCACGTGGGCAGGAACCGTGAAATCGCCATTGCCTTTGCTTCCAGGAAAAACACACCGTTTTTTGCCGAGCGGGGCCAAGGTGACCTTCGCATTGAAGCCAAAGATCCGCGTACAGCTGCGGTCATCGGCGTGGGGAGCGCCAAAATCCCTGATCTTTGCGACTGTCCAGCGACCGAAGCGCACTATGAAGGCGATGTGAAGCGTGAACATGAAGCCACGGTGTTGGTGAAAGTGCCCTACGTGAGTGGCGATGAAACGCTTTCGCTGACAGCGCAAGATCCTGAAAGCGACACCCCCGTTACCCTCAAAGCCGAATTGGCGGAGGTGGCACGATGAACCGTTTATTACAGCTCAGCGTTCTAGGACTAAGCGTGTTTGCAGCTTCGGCTGTTCAAGCGCAGTTCTTCAACTGTACCAATCGCCCTGATTTGTGCGAACGGCCTGTGGCGAGCGAGATCCAAACCCCCAATCTCGCGCAAGCGCAGGATGTGGTGTTTTTAGGTGATGGTTACACGGCATCTCAGCAATCGAAGTTCGCCGAGGACGTAAATCGTTTAGTCAATGAACTCAAATCGTTGTCTGGCGGCCATGCCTCAGTCGGACTTGATCCCACCTTATTTAACTACCATCGCGTCGATGTCACATCCGCAACAAGCAATCTGGCCAATGACGACTTCGCCGACACAGCGTTTAGCGCGAAGGCGGTCACGGGCGAGCCGATTTATTACAATAGCACAGCGTTGCTCTTTGCCGCTGCGCAGAATGCGCCAGATGTAGACACCGTCGTTTTATTGGTGAACGCCGATGCTGGCAGAGCGAATGCGACCACACCGACATCACATATCTCCGGTGGGCATCTGGTTATGCCCGCGGCTGCAGGAGCCCACCTACTAAGCCATGAACTTGGCCACGCCATCTTTCGGCTTGGGGATGAATACGCTGATTCCACAGGGTGCTATTCAGGCAGTGAACTCCAACTCGCGTTCTGGCCAAATTTGGCGATAGATGCCGAGGGCCGAAAATTTGGTAGAGCCTATGCCGATCCGTCAACGCAACCGGCGCCGGTTGAAGGCGCGTGGTATCCGCAATGCATGTACCGGCCCGCTGCGGAATGCAAAATGCGCGCTACGCACGCAGAGTGGTGCCCCGTGTGCGCACACCAGATGCGTTTACGGCTTGAAGAAAAGCGCCATAACGATGACCGCGAAATGCCTTTTTCGGGGCTTTCCGGCATTTCGCCCGACACCACTCAGGCAGCAGGGGTAATCGATCTCTTTGTGAACGGCGATGATGCACGTGGCATCACGGAATCGGAACTTTGGATTGACGGCACGCTGCGCTGGACCGATCCGTATAGACCATACGTTTGGGATACACGCACGGAAACTCCCGGAACGCATGTGATAACAACACGTGCGGTGGATACATCGGGTAAGTCAAACGACGATGGCATCGAGTACGAGGTCGTGGTTGTGCGGGACACTCAACCCCCTTCGATTGCCATTCAATCACCTACCTCTGGATCAACATTCACTGATACGATTCCCTTCCATGCCACAGCCACAGATGACACTGTGTTAGGAGGCTGGGATCTTTATATCGATGGTGTGCACGTTACGCACTACCAGTGGTACGAGCAGGCTCCTGCACAGAGCGATGTTGTCATCGATATCAACATCGAAGCATACGCCGATGGGCCTCACGTCCTTACGCTTGCGGTGTGGGATACCGCAGATAACCGCGCCACTGCCAGTGTTGATGTGGTGTTTCAGAATACCGCAAATGACTGGGCCCCCGACGTCACCATTTTGCAGCCGGCGCCTGAGGCTACTGTTTCAGGAAGTGTCCCTGTTCAAGCCACGGCATCTGGCGAAGAAAAGATTGTCCGAGTCGAGCTGCTGGTCGATGGCACGCTTGTCAGTAGTCGTACGAAAAAACCCTACAACTTTGTCTGGGATAGCTCGGTATGGCCAAACGGAAAACACACGTTGGTCGCGCGTGCTATCGATGCCGAGAGCAACACCGGATTCTCTGCTCCAGTGCCGCTGTGGGTCAATAACAGCGCCGCATGGTCGGTGCTGTTGGTTTCCGGTGCAGAAACGCTAACGCCTGCCGAGCAAGCCATCAAGGCTCGGTTAGCCGCTGAGCACGGTGCAGCCGTTACAACGGTTGCTGCGCGCAAGGCAAAGGCAGCTGATGCCCAAGGAAAGCAACTTGTAATTATTTCGCCTTCTGCACCGCAGAGCGCCGTAACGACGAAATTTCGAAGGGTTGCAGTCGGCGTGCTTTGTCTTAACGCACAGCTGTTCAACGATCACGGTCTAACAGGCCGTGCATGGGGAACGCAGGCTGGAACGAAAGCAAAGCAATCGAAACTCACAATTGTAAGTCCCGATCACCCTCTGGCCGGTGGTTTGCGTGGGCGTTCTGTTCGAGTGACACGCAAGGCTGCGGATTTTGGCTGGGGGGGCCTGCCTTCGGCGAACGCAGTCGTTGCTGCGACAATCGTCGGCGAACCTGACCATGCGGCTTCATTTGGTTACGAAAGCGGTACTGCGATGGTGGGCGGGTTCATTGCGCCTGCTCGGCGCACAGGGCTCTTCACCACCGAAAGCGCGATCAATGGCATGCAAGCCGGTAGCAAAGGTTGGGCTTTATGGGATGCCGCAGTCAAGTGGACCGCGGGACGTTAGACGGTTATCGCGTTCAGTGACCCCATGTGGGTTGGGTTACACCCCATAGAGGTGGGGTCTATTGTCTACGGTTGTAGCGAAACGCCCCAAAAACCTTATTAAACCTCAATCATTTCAACGCTTCGTCTCTGGCATGGAGGTTGCATGTGACCCCTGTAGGAATCGTGGTCAATAGACATGCCCACATCACAACCAACTAAGACATCAAGGCAGCCCAGCAACCCAGTTGCTCCCCCCCCCCCCCCACGCATCTCGGTGCTGGGCTGCCCAGTCTTGGTTGCCTTGTGTGTGTTATCCGCCTGTGCCACCGAAACCTCAGAAGCCGCCGAAAGCACTAGCCGGGTCGCATTCCTCGGACACTCCGAGCAACCCTCCCAAGTTCAGCTCACCATGCGTGACATCAACCGTCCAGTCGACGCCATCATTGGCGCGAGCGCTCCCACGGAGAACGTCTCCCTTGAGCTACCCTCTGGGACTGAAATCAACGTTGAAACCAATCCGCTTGAAGAAATGATTTCGTTTGAGCTTGTGGCTACTCCCGTCAAAGGCACCTTCGACACCGTTGCGTTCGACGAGACCACACAAAGCTACACGGTCCGGGGCCTGGGCTGGCTCGATACCGCCATATTGCTTGAAGCCGTCAATACAACGTTTGCACAACCCGAATACGACTACTATCCCCATCTGACCTTGTGCAACGCCGCTCAGGATACCGGCTCGGTATTGACGCAACTAAGCTTTGAGGTGACGTTTTTGAATAGCTCAGGACAGCCCGTTCGGCTCTTGAGTGAAGCCGCCCTGGTCCACGTGGCCTTTCAAGGCGCCAGCGTGCAATCCAGCGTCATTTGCGGCCTCTCGCTCGAAGATGGCGAACGGACCGAGGTTCAAATCGAGCTAACAGGCGGATTTGAAGCGGCTTTTGTCGATCCGGCCTCACTAAATTGACAAGCTAGCCTCCAAACGACTACTATCCAGATGCACAGTGCCTAACATCTGTGCAGCGTGGAGGGGTCTATCATGGACAGGCTAACGGAACGTCAACAGAAAGTGCTTGATTTCATAAGAGATTCCATCCGGCAACAGGGGTATCCACCCACCTTGCGTGAAATCGGCAACCAGCTTGGCATTCGCAGCACCAATGGCGTCAACGACCATCTACGGGCCTTGGAGCGCAAGGGCTACCTCACCCGCATGGACATGAAGTCTCGGACGCTCAAACTCACGCCTGCCGCCTTCCCACGGCCTACCCTGGCCGATGCGGGCCCTGATTTCACCGACATCGTCGAAATACCTATTCTTGGACGGGTGGCGGCAGGACAGCCGCTTGAAGCCATTGAAAACGTGGAAGACACCGTGCACGTCGATCGGATGATGATCGATGGAGCCCGGGAAATCTTCGGGCTGCGGGTCCGCGGCGATTCCATGATCGAAGCCGGCATTCACGACGGGGATTATGTCTTTGTGCGTAAGCAGCTCGAAGCCAACCGAGGCGAAATTATTGTAGCGCTCGTGGGAGATGAGGCGACGTGCAAATACTACTATCCCGAGCGGGATCATGTGCGGCTGGAGCCCGCCAACAGCCAGATGGCTCCCATCCTCATTCACAAAAATGAATGGCGTTCCACACGCATCCTGGGAGTGGTCGTTGGAGTCTATCGTAAGCTCAAATAGCCCTTAGTGAGCTTGCCCCCATGTATGGCCGTAGCCAACTTCGACGCGTAACGGCACGCTAAGTCCCGTGGCATGTTCCATGATGTCTTTGACCAACGTCGCCACAGGCGCTTTTTCGGGCTCGGGCACTTCCAACACCAGCTCGTCATGCACCGTCAAAAGCATGCGGCTTTCCATGCGTTGTTGATGCAGCGCTTCGTGAATTCGAAGCATGGCCAGTTTCATCACATCCGCAGCACTGCCCTGAATGGGTGTGTTGGACGCTATTCGCTCAGCTTGCATCCGTAGGTTACGGTTCGTGCTCGCGATATCGGGAATGTGTCGGCGACGACCAAGCAACGTGTACACATAGCCATGCGCTCGCGCTTCCTCAATGACTTGATCCATAAAACGACGCACCCCTGCGTATTTTGTGAAAAACGCTTCAATGTACTGTTTGGCCTCGGCACGAGAAATCTTTAAGTTACGCGAGAGCGCAAAATCAGTTTGGCCATAAATCACGGCAAAGTTGACCGTCTTCGCCTGTCCGCGCATCTGGCGGCTGACTTTCTCCGCAGGCACCTGAAACAACGCCTGTGCAGTAAGCGTGTGTACATCTTCTTCTTTTTGAAAGGCCTCAAGCAACGCCGGGTCATGGCTCAGATGCGCCAGAATGCGTAGCTCAATTTGAGAATAGTCCGCAGAAAGAAGCCACCAGCCAGCCCTGGGAATAAACGCGTCACGAATCTGACGTCCAAGCTCGTTGCGAATAGGTATGTTTTGCAAGTTGGGATCGCTTGAAGAAAGTCGACCTGTTGCGGCAATCGCCTGATTGAAGCAGGTGTGAATGCGGCGCGTCACAGGGTTGACCTGTTTGGGCAATGCTTCAAGGTAGGTGCTCTGCAATTTTGCAAGTGTCCGATATTCCAAGATAGTCGCAGGAAGTGGATGCTGTAATGCGAGTTGTTCCAAGACATCGTGATCGGTGGAGCGTGCTGTTTTTGTGCGCTTGATCACCGGAAGACCAAGATGGTCGAATAAAATCGCTTCGAGCTTGCGCGGCGCATTGACATTGAACTCTTGGCCCGCAAGGTCAAAACATTGCTTTTCTAACGCGGCGAGCTGAGTTCGCACCTGCATAGACAGTGTCGCAAGATAAGACGTATCAAGCTCAATGCCTGTCAGCTCCATGTCAGCCAGCACCTTGGCCAAAGGAATTTCAAGCTCCCGTAACAACTCGACAAGCTTATGCTGTGCGAGTTGTTTCATGAACAACTGTTCAAGTTCATGAATGGCCACGATGCGCTCAAGCAGCATGTCCTGAATAGGCTTGAGATCGATGCTCTTGGCATCCAATGTGGGTTGCCTCTCTTGGTATAACGGCTCCAATGCAGCTTGCTGATCCGTCAGCGAACGTCCCAGATGCCGCTCTGCTAGCAACGGCAAATCGTGACCGCGACGTTCAGGCTCTAGCACATAGCTTGCAAGCATGGCATCAAAACCCCATCCGTTTACAGCCATACCCACAGAGGCGAACGCCATGGTGTCGTGCTTGACATCCGCGCTTAGCTTGGTGATGTGTGGGTTAGACAACACGGGCGCCAAGCCTTGAACAATGTCTTTAACACCCATGGCAGAGTCAAGCTCAGGCTGAATGGGTATCCATGCAATTGGACTAAGGGTTCCATCGGTTCGACTCGCTAGTGCGATCCCATACAATACTGACGGCACACCGACGTGAGCAGCTGTGGCGATCACAAGCTCTTTGGCATGGTTAAGTTGCTCACACATAGCCTGAAACTCTGAGGTGGTAGTGATGCTCTTTAAAGACGCCTTGGGCACTTGGCGGGCATCGGCTGCTTGAAACACAGGCCTTCCAAATTCCAACTCTCCTAAAAGAGCAGTTAACGCCTCCTGGTCGGGCCCATGGTAAGCTAACGTTTCCCAGTCAACATCCAAGGGAATGCTCTCGTTCAACTCGACTAAACGTCGGGATAAAAATGCATCCTCTTTGTGGGCCTTGAGTTTCGCCTTGAGTGAAGCGCGTGAAATACGATCGAGGTTGGCATAAATGCCGTCTAAGCTTCCCCACTCGGTTAACAATGCCACCGCTGTTTTGGGACCGACCGAAGCAACTCCTGGAATGTTATCGGAGCTGTCTCCGGTCAACGCCAGGTAATCAATCACCTGCTCAGGCCTGACACCTAGCTTGGCATTGACTTCTTGAGGCCCTAACACCCTTTCTCGCATGGAGTCGTACATGCAGACGTTGTTATCGACGAGCTGCAGCAAATCTTTGTCTGCGCTGACCATCACGACTTTGAAATTTCGCCCACGTGCCTCTTTGACCAAAGAAGCAATCAAATCATCGGCCTCGACCCCATCCTTTTGCAAACACGCAATGCGATATGCCACGACAAGCTGCCTTACACGCTCCATCTGTTGAGAAAGGTCGGGCGGAGGTGGAGGCCTATTAGCTTTATAACGATCGTAAAGTTCGTGACGAAACGATGGAAGCTTCGAATCCATTGCAACGGCGAAGTATGCGGGCTTTTGTTGCTCCAATAACTTACGAAGCATGTTCAAGGTGCCAAACACCGCATGGGTAGGCTCACCCCGGCTGTTCGCAAGGTCCGGAAGCGCGTGATAGGCGCGAAAAATGTATCCACTGATGTCTAACACGTAAAGCGTGCTTGCATCGTGAGCAGGAGGAAGAACAGACACGCCCCGTCTATAACACATTGAAATCAAAATGGTTCTCTGGAGTTGCGAAAGGCCCTCCCGCGTTCTAGCGACATTTCACGTCATCTAACTTGAGATTCCCTGTGAAATTCGTACGTTACCGCCCAACGTGGCATTTGACATACTTATTCAAGGCTTTCGGGCCGCTAAACAACACCTTGCCGGGCTGACCGAGCTCACCGAAGACAATCTCGCACCTGCGTTAAAAGAGGTGCGGGTGTCGCTGCTTGAAGCCGATGTGGAAGTGCACATCGTCGACCGTTTTTTGGAGCGTGTAAAAGACAGAGCCCTCGGTCAAACCATGCGCACACGCGCGAGTCACGAGGGTAAGCGTCTTGAGGCGGGGCCAGCAGAACAGTTTATTTATCTTTGCCAACAAGAGCTTGAATCGCTCATGGCATCCGACGTTCCTTCGATTGCGTTTGCACGCCATCCAGCCATCACAGGGATTATGATCGTTGGCTTGCAGGGAACGGGTAAAACGACCACCGCTGCCAAACTTGCCCGTTTGTTGGAAAAAGAAAACCAGAAAAAACCTTTGTTGGTGGCTGCGGATATGCAGCGACCAGGCGCAGTGGAGCAGCTCGTTACGTTGGCAGACCGAATCGATGTCCCTAGCTTTAGCCTGGAAAAAACTGCGCCCGTGGAGATTTGCCAGCGCGGCTACGAACACGCACGCCGCATCAAGCGTGACGTGGTGATTTACGATACGGCAGGACGGCTTGCGATCGATGAACCTTTGATGCAGGAGCTTTCCCTCATCAAAGCCGAAGTAAAGCCTCAGGAAGTGCTCTTGGTCATTGACGCCATGATGGGGCAAGACGCTGTAAAGACTGCTGCAGCATTTCATGAACGTCTTGGTCTTACCGGCGTGATTTTAACCAAAGTAGATGGTGACGCACGTGGTGGAGCAGCCCTTTCAGTGCGTGAAACCACTGGCGCACCCATCAAGTACGTCGGCCTTGGAGAAACCCTCGACAAACTGGAGGCATTTCGGCCAAGCGGCATCGCTAGTCGCATTCTGGGCTTCGGCGATGTCGTTGGTTTGATGAAAGACTTTGAACAAGTCGCTGACGTAAGCCAAGCCGAAGCGAAAGCTAAAAGTATGCTCCAAGGCAAATTCAGCCTGGACGACTTTTTGGAACAGATTCAAATGCTGCAGCAAATGGGACCTCTCCAGGATGTCCTAGAAAAGCTTCCCTTTTTTGCCGAAAGCAATCCGCAGAACGTTCAAGTGGACGACAGGCAACTCGTGCAGCTTAAGGCCATCGTCAGCTCCATGACACCCGCTGAACGGCACGACATCGAACTTTTCCGAAAACAACCCAAGCGCTTGATTCGTGTAGCCAAAGGATCCGGTCGCCCTGAACGGGAAGTCGCAGAACTTCTTCAACGGTTTGCAATCATGCGTCAGATGTTAGGCAACATCGGACAACATGCTGGCAGGTTAGGAAAGATCCCAGGCCTTGCGAAACTGGCACGCACCGGAAGGCTCAAAGAGCAGGTGGGCTTACAAGGCTTGGACGATAACCCCATGATGGCCAACCTTGCCGAATCCCTCCTGGAAGCTGCTGTAGCAAATCAGGCGCCAGCCTTGCGACAAACTCCACAGAAAAAACAGCAAGATCGTGCTAAACGCAAAAATCTCCGTAAGCAACAACGTAAATCCAGACAGAAGTCCAGACGGTGAAATCGCTTTTTTTCATACTCAGCCTATGTGCTATCGCACTCAACTTACAGTGCAGTCGAAAGGAATCGCATCCTGCCGAAGCACACGCGATTCCTTCCCAAGCGGTTACGTTGCCAACGCTTTCCGTGCCCCACACCGCAGAGACAATCTCTTTGGATGGACATTTAAACGAAGCAAGCTGGAAACACGCAGCGCGCACTTTGCCCTTTGTGAACACCATGCAAGGAACGCCTGCGATGCCACATGCGATTAGTCGATGGCTATGGGACGATCAGTTTTTGTACATTGCTTATGAAGTCAACGACCGCTTCTTGAAGTCTACCTACCGTAATCAGGATGATCATCTCTGGGAGCAAGATGCGGTGGAGCTCATGTTTGATCCAGGAGGAGATGGCAAAAATTATTACGAACTCCAAGTCAGTCCGACCGGAAACACATTCGACACCCAATATGATAGCAGACGCCAACCTCGACCTTTTGGGCATACTTCTTGGAGTAGTGAGGTTAAAGTCGGCGTAAGCACGCAAGGACACGTCAACGATGGCTCTTCCGATCGCGGCTACACCGTAGAAATGGCTATCCCGTGGTCGGCGTTTGACCTTGCACATGGGATGCTTGCAACCATGCCTTTTCGAGCCAACATGTTCATCCTCGATGCGAAAAAGGAAGGCGGCCAGCAAGCATGTGGCTGGTCTGCGCCCTTGCTACCTGATTTCCACATCCCAGAACGTTTCGGACACATCACATTCAAGCCACGTGCGCACACTCCGTAAAGAGCACTAAACCTAGCTTGGCTCGTCAAGCCTCAGGCAAGGAGTGACTGACAAGCCGCGCTGGATCGATTCCCAGCTTATCAAGCGAAGCAGACCACCGATCTTCATAGGGCGTGTCAAAAATGATCTTTTCTTCAAGGTCGACATGAATCCAAGTGCCACGCTTAAGCTCTTCATCCAATTGCCCAGCATCCCACCCAGCATAACCTAACACCAGCAGATTCCGTTTGGGTCCATCGCCACACGCAATCGCCTGCAGCAAGTCTCGCGACGCGCTGACAAACAGCCGTTCGGTAACAGAAACCGCACCGTCATCCGGAAGCTCCATCCCTTCCGGATCAAAAACGATCCATCCAGTATGCGGCGCAATGGGACCACCAGTCAGAACAGGAAGATCAGGGACTTCATGGTGTGGCGTTTCAAGACCAAGCTCCTCCACCACACCTTGAAAGGACACATTGGCAGGTTGGTTGATCAAAAACCCAAACGATCCTTGGGATTGGTGCTCGATGAGAAGCACCACAGCCCGCTTGAAGTGGGGATCGGTCATGGAGGCAGATGCCACTAAAAATCCGGGAGAAAGCGTTGACATGTTGTTCTGCTCTTACACAGGTTAGCAGAGCATTTGCAAATCGACTAGAACCCCTGCCCCATCCCGTAGAAAACGATCCCTCTAGTATGGATCTATGCGGGTCTGCTACGTTACATGTGACTCTTCGCCATTGCTATGGAGTGCAATGGCTAGGAATACTTGGGAATTGCCATGTTACGTACCCGACTCATCGCTGGTGTGACCGCTGCTCTCGTGCTCAGTGCCGTGTGTGCCACGCTACTGACGCTCCTTGCCACAGTCGAAACTTTTTTTGAGCCCTTGCGCGTGGATCCGTTGCGCCCCGCCCCGGTGACCTTACGCCTACCTCAAACGGTAGTCCCCAAGTTTGATCCCGTCACCCGCCATAACCGAGTGCATATGGTTGAAGTCACGGTGCCACGGGGAAGTACCATCAATGATCCCACCATTGCCGCGTTAGTGCGCGCCTATGAGCTCTCTCGGCGCCCTCCTAATCCGAGCACCTTAGCTGGGCTCTGGTTTGTGTATTTTTTGATTCTCTTGATGCTGACAACCTACCTAAGACAGCTTAGCCCAGGGCGAGGGGCTCTCTTGCGTACGCAAGTCGGCCTTATGGTGCTTTTGCTTTTATGTCTGACGATGGCCAAAGTCGGCTTATTGATCACAAACCTGCCTGCCACTGTAATTCCTGTTGCTGCAGTGTCGCTTTGGGTCACTCGGTATCTCGATCGCCGCTCAGCATTCAGTGTAAGCCTCGGGTTGAGCTTTTTGACTGCGTCATTGCACGCGTTCAGCTTAACACTTTTGTCGGTGTATCTTGCCGGCAGCGTGACTGCAACGTTGATGCTAGGACATCGAAGGCAATGGTTTCGTTACCTTACCGCCGGAGCAGCAGCAGGTATCGCAGGCGCCGCCATGTTTCTTGCTGCCACGTCATGGTTCAGTCGAGGATTTAATATCGCCGACGATCTCAGCATGCCCTGGGACTCAGCACTTATTGCCACGGTGATAGGCGGACTACTTGCTGGCGCCTTGGCCCATATGCTGGAAGGACCCGCTATTATTCTGCTTGGCGCGGTTTCGCGCACGCGTCTATTGGATCTTTCTGATCTCGATCAGCCTTTGCTACGTAAGATGGCCAAAGAAGCTCCCGGCTCCTGGGAACACTCGCGTGCGATGGCAAACCTGGCCGAAGTTGCCTCAGCATCCATCGGTGCCGATGCCCTATTGACCCGAATAGGAGCATACTACCACGACCTCGGCAAAACGATGCAGTGCAAATACTTTGTCGAGAATCTCGAACCTGGCGAAATTAGTCCTCATGAATTTCTCGACCCCGACGTCAGTGCAGATGCCATCATGCACCATGTTGTGGAGGGCACCAGTATTTTGCGCAAAGGAGGAATTCCGGAGCCTGTTGTGGAATTTGCCTACACACACCACGGAACAAGTGTCATTGAGTATTTTTGGCACAAGTGTCTTTCTCAAGGGAATCCTAAAAACATTCCAGAAAATTTCTTCCGTTATCCTGGTATGCGTCCTCGTACCAAGGAAACAGCTATCCTGATGCTTATTGATTCCATTGAAGCCGCCTCACGAACCATCGATCCTCCAGAACGGGATAAATTCAACGAAATGGTTCAACGCATTGTTTTTGTAAAATTGCAGCAGGGCCAGCTCGATGAATCCGGCCTTACTTCCAAGGATCTCAGGATCCTCTCAACACAACTCACAGACACCTTATGCAATGTCTACCATTCTCGGATTCGTTACCCCTGGCAGGATGCAAAAGAGCGTGACCAAAGCGCTTTACCCTTGCCTGGCCTAGCGACCGAGGACGAAGTTGCAGCTGAACACACTGCCAACCTTCGTGCTATGCATTCGACTCGCGTTGAGGAGCCCTTGAGTTCCCATGGCGAGGATTCTGCTGCCGATCCGTCTCAATTGCCTCGATAAATTCGCTGGCCACGTCCGCATCAAACTGGTTGCCAATGCAGCGCTTGATTTCATGAATGGCGACTTCATGCGGCAAAGCAGTGCGATAGGCTCTATCGCTTGTCATTGCGTCGTAGGTATCTGCCACTGCAATGACCCGTGCATAAAGAGGAATCTCTTGCCCTTTAAGTCCAAGCGGATAGCCATGACCATCCCAGCGTTCATGATGCAAATGCACTCCAGGAATTAAAGGATGCAAAAACTTAATAGGCTCCAGAATGTCTTTTCCATATCCTGGGTGTAACTTAAACACTTCGTATTCCTGCTGCGACAACTTGCCTGGTTTGTTCAGGTTCATGACACAACCAATCTTGCCTACGTCATGCATAAGCGCCGACTGGCGAACAATTTCGATCTCTTCCTCACCAAGCCCTAGTTTGATGGCCAATATCTGGGCATACGCCGCCACACGCTCAGAATGCCCCGCTGTATAACGATCCATTTTATCGATAGCACTCGCCAGCCCGCGAATCGTTTGCCGAAAGGTGGCCTTCAAGTCTTCATAAAGACGTGCATTTTCAATAGCAGCGCCTGCACGATTGGATACAATCTGCAACAACTTTCGCTGCCCTTCATCAAAGCGCTTACCTGGACTGAAACTCAACGTTGCCAAATACCCTGCGGTTTTCTGACGTACCATCAGTGTGGTGACAATCAGTGATTGGAGTTCAGCATCCACAGGAGGCTCTTTGAAAAATTTTAAACCCTTCTTCCCCTGTAACAATAGCACCGGCTCAGTTGCAAAATGCTCAGCAAGCACAGCAGGGTCTAGCGTGCCGTATGTAGCATGGTCACTCGACACTATTTTGCGTGGATTAATCTCTCTTACACGTTCAAAAAAAGCAGCTTCACCATCACTTAACAAGATAGACACGACATCTGCATCCACCTCTTGGATAGCTGTTTCGACAACTGTACGAATGACCTGTTCGAGCGACAAACTTGCCGCAATTGCTTCGCTCACTTTGTACAGAGACAAGGCTTCTTTTAGGCGAAGATTTTCAGCTTGGAGCTTTTGTTTTTCCAAGCCTCGACGGATGGCATGAACGACTTCTTCCACTTTAAAGGGTTTCAGAATGTAGTCGTATGCCCCTCGTTTCATGGCATTGATGGCGGTCTCTACCGTACCAAACCCCGTCATGATGATGGTGACAATGTTAGGGGTATGAGCCTGAATCGCATCCAAAAGCTCAATGCCCCCTATTTTAGGCATCTTGAGATCGCTCAACACAAGGTCATAGTTTGAACGCGAAAGCTCTGCCAATGCCGCATGCCCATCTTCGGCTGTCGTTACCGAAAAGCCTTCCATCTCAAGGAAGTCGGCAAGGATTTCACAAATGACACGTTCATCATCCACGACAAGAACGCGTGGACGCTCTTCCAGACTAATCATTTGCCACCATGGTACACTTCTCTCACACCCCTCGTCTGCTTCTAGGCCACATTATAGTGCCGAAAAACTCAACATACATTTACCTACCTGTGTTCTATCACTTCCAACTTGACCCGCGACGGAGTGGTCCTTACCCTTGATATAGCGCAATTAAACTAACCTGCATTGCGGCTGAGGCAAATCGCTTGGCACACTCTGATATCAAGACCCGTATCACCCCAGTTAACGACCTAGTCTTTCGCACAGGGGGCGGTGAAGATTGTCTTGTCATCATCTATTCTCCAAAACAAGAGAACCTGGGCAAACGCTGTGTGTTTGGTCAAGACGCTGTCAACATTGGGCGTGGAATTGAAAACCAGCTCGTACTGGAAAGCGATAGCGTGTCACGACGCCATTGTCGCATTCAAAAACAGAATAACGCATGGGTAATTTCAGATTTAAACTCCACCAATGGAACATATGTTAATGACGTCCAAATCAAGTCATACGCGCTCCAAAAAGGAGACCAACTCAAGGTTGGCGATACTATTTTTAAATACCTAAGTGGCTCTGATATCGAAAACCAGTACCACGAAGCCATCTACCGAATGACCATCATTGATGGCCTGACTACTACTTTTAATAAGCGGTACATTATTGAAACCTTGCAACGCGAAATCTCTCGCGCTCGCAGACATTCACGGCCACTCGCACTGCTTATGTGCGACATTGATCATTTCAAACATATCAATGACACCTATGGGCATCTTGCAGGAGACTATGTTCTGAAAGAATTGGTAAACACCGTGCGCTCTATTTTACGCCCTGACGATGTAATGGGCCGATACGGCGGTGAAGAATTCGTCCTTGTTTTGCCTGAGACAGATCTCAAAGGAGCTCTCGAAGTTTCTGAGCGCATGCGTAAAGTTGTCGAATCCCATCCATTTTCATTCGAGGGCGAACTCCTAAACGGAAAAGAACACCATGGAATCACCATCTCCATAGGCGTCACTGAACTTGCTGAGGAGTGGCTCGACCAAGACTTTCTCAAAGCAGCAGACGAAAAACTTTATGAAGCTAAAAAAGCAGGCCGAAACCAATCCGCAAGCTAACGATCGCCGCTTGTTTAAGCGCCTTCTGTGCTGGGGAGACATCCCCTTGGCTTTGAGGTAGACTTGGATGCTTATGCGCCGCCCTCTGGCTTATGCACTTCCTTTGCTAGGAGCCTTGACGCTCGGTACGCGTGTCAGCGCACACGATGTGCAGGTAGCCAGTCCTGTTCATTTAGAAAAATCCTCCGAAGAACGGCATCTTCCTGATTGGTTTCAAACATTGGAAATGCCTAACATCCCTGTACGGATGGAAGAACGTGTCATCGATTACCTCGTTTATTTCCATGATGATCCCCGTGGTAAAGAACGTATTCGCACATGGTTCGAACGTAGCCAGATGTTTGAAGGTACCGTTCGGGCGAATCTGCGTGCCATGCAGCTTCCTGAAGACTTGTTGTATGTCACAATGGTTGAAAGCAATTCGGACCCTCGCGTGCGCTCACGCAAAGGCGCGCTTGGATTATGGCAGTTCGTCCGTAAGACAGCGTCCCACTTCAAACTGACACGCAACCGTTGGGTAGATACCCGCATCGATCCCGATCTATCCACTGTCGCCGCTGGACGTTATCTTAATGAACTCTATCAGCGTTATGGCACGTGGGAGCTTGCTCTGGCTGCATACAACATGGGGCCTGGCGCATTAACGCAAGCCATCCGCAAGTACAATACCAATGACTACGCCGTCCTCTCGCAAATTGAGGCAGGCCTGCCTTATGAAACGACTTATTATGTCGCACGTATTATGGCATGTATCATCGTTGGACATAATCGTGCGCTCTTTGACATCTCAGATAACGCTTCCGAAGAGAACGTTTCTGCCCGACTGGAGGTGCCTGGCGGAATTTACCTGCGCACTATCGCCCAAGCAGCCAACGTACCTTTGCAACAGCTTCGTCAGCTAAACCCAGGACTACTTCGACTAAGAACGCCTCCGTCAGAAGCTACTTGGGTCGTACATATTCCTCATCATGCCCTTGAACCTTTTGAAAATCGATGGCGAGGCCGCTACCGAGTCCTCGAAACACATGAGTTAACGGCAATTAAAAACCCTGTTGTCTCCTACGAAAGCCCACGCCTGCAGCGGAGGCCAAAAAGTCGCAGTGCTACTGAAGCGCTGTTTGTTGCTGTTCCGGAAAAACAATTTCACTATTCTGATCGAATACGCGTATTTCATCCGGTTAAGGCGCCCATCAAAGCCCACGACCTCGCCTCCCGGTATGGCGTTTTACTCAAAGAACTTTGTGCGTGGAATCACATTGATTTCAGAGCCCCTCTGCATCCCGGCATGATTGTCCAAATGTTCTTAAAGGAGCTGCCTGCAGAAGCCGATTCTGCTTACTTACTTGATAAAGATGTAATTCTATCGCCTCTAGGAAGTCCGGAATTCTTTGACCATCACGAAGCTGCACGAAAACGTCAGCGAATTATCTACACTACAAAAGCAGGCGATACCCTTCGCTCCTTAGCCCGTCGTTATGAGCTTTCTGTTCGTTCATTGAGTCGTATTAATCGCTTCAGTCGCCGCGCCACACTTGAACCAGGGCAACAGCTCGTCATCTATGCTCCAAAGAGCTAACACAGCCTTTGGGAAGCCTCCGATGGGCATCTGTACCGCAGGTGGGCTTGACTTACACGGGACGTAAGCCTAAGATTTTCGGCTCCCGATTAGAGGGATGGCCGAAGCAAGAAGGATAGGTTATATGAAAAAAACCGATCTAAACCGTCTAAAAACAATCCTCGAAGAAAAAAGAGCAGCGTTGATAAAAAATGCTCAGCAAACATTTGCAGAGGACATGGCGCTTGACGCCAACGATCTTCCAGATGAAATGGATCTTGCTTCTAGCGAATATATCCAGTCGTTCACATTCCGTCTCCGCGGGAGAGAACGTACGTTCCTAGAAAAGATCAACACCGCGTTAAAAAAGATTGAAGACGGTACGTTTGGTACCTGCGAAAATTGCGAGGAACCTATCTCTCTCAAGCGTCTTGAAGCGCGTCCAGAAACCACGCTTTGCATACGCTGCAAAGAAGACCAGGAACGCATGGAGAAAGACTACGCCTGAGGGAGATGCAACAGTCGAAGGAACTGCCTCAGACACTCTCAATCGTGCGCGCATCCTTCAAATTTGTTCACTTGCCTTCGTGCTTTTGTATGGCTACGGCTTAATCCGTCCTGCCACTGAGTCACTTTTTCTTGAACAATACGATAGCGCCTTGCTTCCGGCGGCATGGATTGCCGTTGCTGCGTTTGCTGGGGCAAGTGTTTTTGCCTACACATCATTGGTTACTCACTTCAGCCTGCCAAATTTGTTGGTTATTGGCGCCATTCTCAACGCAAGTCTGTTGATTATTTTGGAAATTTTGCGTGCGCGCCTATGGAGCGACAGTGTCTTCGCTCTTTACATCTGGAAAGATGTCTACATTGTGATGATGTTGGAAATTGTATGGAGTTGGGCTCACGTAGTGTTTCTTGCCACAACTGCTCGATGGGCTTACGGCTTATTTTGCGCAGCCGGCTCCCTGGGAAGCATTAGTGGCAACCTGACCGTAGGAATACTTGCAAACCACTTTGGAACGTCTTCAAGTCTGCTTTTTGCTCTTCCCTTGTTTGCGGTGATCATTTGGATCACCACCTGGCCTGCTTCTCAAAAAGTGCAATACCGCTTTATTCAGGCGAAACGTGAACCGGAATCGCTGAAACTCCGTCCAAGTTCCAGACACTATCTTTTACTCATCTTAGCTTTGGTAATTACGGTTCAGCTCGTGATCACCTGGATTGATTTTTTATACAATCAAGCGCTGGAGCAGCACTATCCCAATGTTGATGGACGCACTGCCATGGCCGGGCGAGTCTATGCAACGATTGATGGCCTGGCCTTGGTACTACAACTCGGCACGGGAATTTTGGTGCGAGTCTTTTCTTTGCCAGGCGTCCTCGTGGCGATTCCAAGTATGGTGGGAACCACTGTACTGGCTCTCTTAGCATGGCCTGGATTTTTTAGCGCAGCCTCTACCAAAACCATTAGTAAAGCAATGGACTACTCCTTGCTCAAAGCCAGTAAAGAAATGCTTTATCTGCCTCTGAACTATGGTGAAAAGACACGTGCCAAAGCTCTTATTGATATGTTTGGGTACCGATCGGCCAAAGGAGCCGCTTCCCTACTACTGTTACTGCTAATCTCTGCGGTACCGTCCCCCACCCTGGCAGCGTTGACCGTGCTCGGCGTTGCCTTATGGTGGGCTTTAGCCTTTCACCTAGGCCGACACTATCCCAAGTCGACTCAATAGCCTTTAGGCATTTCTGCACGGTCCTGAACCAACACTTCACGTACAGACGACGTTACCATGCATGCCGCCGTATGCTTACGCACATCAACCACCCGAAGTTCAGCAATCGCTTCATCGGGATAGTTTGGCTGATCGGGCAGTTCCACAGTGGATCCAAGCCGTCGAGGGTGCGAATCCATTGATTGCTGCCAAGGGTCACCGCTGCTCACTACGATAAAACGGTTACCCACCTCGACGCCCTGTTCGCGACCTACATTGACAAACACCACTCCAGAATCACCGTTGAGACGTTGTGGCCGCAAAGACGCTACTACTTTTGCACGGATACCCTTTCGATTGGTACGCGGCTCAACTTCTACAAAACGCCGCTTCATAGGGGCCACCTTGTAACCACGTTCCACGGGGTCGAGCGACTCGACGATCACCCCTCGGCTCAATTGAGTATCGTGATCATAGTCTTCAATGCGTACGGTTCCATACACACGAATAAGTTCACCCTCTTCGTCGTCAAGTCGCTGATCCTGAGGAACCTCGGCAAAGATAGCAAGCTCCTGCCCGGCTTTCGCAAATTTAGGGTCTTCAAAACGCACATAGATCTGATCATAAACATCTAAGAGCATGTGCTCACTATTCGCTCCTGTGATAACGCCTGCAGCTTCTAATGCATCCCGTTCCAGAAACCCTTCATTGCGCAAAAACACAGCATTGCTCTTATGCAGGGAGGTTTTGATTTTTACTTTCCCACCAGAAAGTAATGTTGCTACTTGTTCTTCGGAACCAAGCCGAAGCTTAAGAATGCTGCCAGGATAGATCCAATGGGGGTTGGTGATCTCAGGATTGTACGACCAAATACGCGGCCATTCCCAGGAACTCCCGACATAGTGGCCAGTCACACTCCATAATGTATCGCCCTTTAGAACCAGATGGGTTTCTGGAGTTTGTACTGGCTTAGCAACCGATAACGGCGTTGCTTGCTTTGAGGATTCTCCGTAGCTTTCAAAAGGATCCGCGACCTTAATCTCATCAGGGCGTAATTGCGCATGGACGCTCCCGGCGTAGGATGTGACCATCGCTAAGATACAAAGTTTAAGTTTCATGTAGCCCCCTCACGCGCCGCGATTTTAGCAGCGCCACTGGTTGGATAGTGGCGTTGCACCGCCTTGAAGTAATTTTTTGCTGTTTTGGAGTGCCCCATCCGTGCGTAACAATATCCGACACTTAGCAAAGCTTCTGCCCTTTTATTGCCGTTTGGATACGCACGAAGCATTTCCTGAAAATCTGCTAAAGCGTGCTCATAGTCACGCTGAATATAGTAAACCACTCCGCGCCAGTACAACGCATTGTCCGCATAGGGATGTGTCGGATGTTCAGCGATGAATGCGGTTAACCCTTGCAAAGCCTGAGCAAACTTTCGCGACGTTAATAGCATCAGTGCTTGACGATATTGTTCCGCCGGCGAATGCACGGAAAGACCAGAAGTCGTCCCCTGCGATACGCCAGGTGGCTCAGTCGAGGAGCCATAAAGTCGAAGCAACGGCCTGGGCTCTTTCGGATCGGATACGGGCATGAACGCCTCAGACTCAGGCTGTGGCTCTGATCGAATCACCACGGTTTCCTTAGGGACTGCCGTACTTTGCAACACTGTGTCCTCTAATTGCTTCGCTTGGGCTTCCATTAATGCCACGCGTCCCTCAAGCTCTCGGATGCGGGTTTGTTGTCCTTCAGAACGACGTTCCAACTGCTGAAGCTGCCGTTGCGAGCCTTGAGCAGAATGATTACTTGCCGTTGTTGCCGAAGGTGCCTGACTATGTGAAGCACATGCTTCTAGCATGCATAGAATAACCAAACTCACGCTGGTCATTCGGAGCGCTTGTGTTAACTCAAGTTTCCCCATGAGACTTAGATTTCATGGTAGAAAAGCGTGTGAGTCAGGGTCAAATAAGAGGGGCTAGTCCTGAGAAACTACCGTAAAAAAGGCTCCTCCTCGGCGCACAACCTGCAGCAATGCTTTCCCGTCCCCCAATGCCCTGGTAAGGTCAGCCGACTGGGCAACAGGGGTACGATCGGCCTCAACAATCAGGTCCCCTGCATGAAGCCCTGCCCGCTCTGCAGGTGAGCCTGACTCCACTTGGGCTACAACCATACCCGTCTTGCGTTGTACGCCGAGCTGTTCGGCCAACTGCGGTGTCAACGGCTGCACGTGCAATCCAAAACCGGGGGCCACAGATGCACCACCTTGAGACGAATCATTGGAGGGCTCCTTATCGTCTTTACTCCGTGGGCGCTCTGCGGTTATCAGAGACAGGCGCTGTTTCTTTCCCTGCCTGAGAATGTCGATGGCAACCTTGGCGCCGATGGGTTTGGTTAATACGTTTCGCAACAAATCCCTGCCCTCTTTGATGCTCACACCATCCACAGAGAGAATAATATCTCCTGACTTGACCCCTGCTTTGGCGGCAGGCCCCGATGGCTCGACATGGCTCACCAAGGCTCCTCGCGTCGCATCAACTCCAAACTGTTTTGCCAACTCGGGTGTCAGCTCTTGAAAACCCACACCAATCCACGCCCGACGCACCTTACCCGTAGTAATGAGTTGCTCGGTCACGTGACGTGCTAAAGCCGCCGGCACGGCAAACCCGATTCCTGTGCCACGGCCAACAATCATGGTGTTGATACCAAGCACTTCGCCTCGAAGGTTCACCAATGGTCCACCGGAGTTGCCAGGATTAATGCTCGCATCGGTTTGCAAATAATCCTCAATCTCGTTAGCCCCAATGCCGCCGCGACCGACTGCGCTAAGGACTCCAGCCGTCACGGTATAATCGAGCCCAAACGGCGAACCGATAGCAACAACCCACTGGCCTACACGAAGGTCATTGGGTTCTGCAAAGTTTACTGTAGGCAACTTGGTAGCGTTGATTTTAACCACCGCTAAATCTGTCGCAGGATCGGTCCCGATGACTTTGCCTGTAAAGCTCCGGCCATCCTGCAACTGCACTTCAATCCGTGTCGCGTTATCAACCACATGGTTGTTAGTCACCAGATAGCCATCCGCTCGGATAATAATGCCAGATCCACTGCCCCGCACGACAGGAGCCTGCTGCTGTCCACCTTCCCCAAAAGGACCAAAGAAAAACTGGAAGGGATTTTGTGCAGCCGCACGTCGAGACTCGACACGCATGCTTACCACAGCCGGAGAAACTTGTTCCGCCACAGTAGATATTGCATCCCCTAAACGCTGGGCGTCTGCTATCGCACCTTTGCTTGGCGCAGTTGTGGTCGTCTTACCTACGCTGGCTACTGCATTCGTGTTACTCCCCGAGGAATCTGCCGATTGAGCTTCGGAATTATTCAGGCATGCCAAAGGAGCACACGCAGCCACCATCAACCAACCCGCCACCACATGGGGTTTACGAAGTGTGTATTGTCCAAGCTTTTTACAATTACTTCCTATCATAGCCATCTTCACCTGTTTCCTATCTAAACTCCTTAATCAGGCCACTTATTCCCGAATATGATTGATGATGGGAGTAATCATCTTGACTACACTAGCCCCCTATCAATGGCAAGGAGCGCGCAATCCCGACATATGCTCTGAAGCGGCGTATGCTATCCGCGACATGCTGATGGAGCACGTCGGCACATATAAAAACGCACCGCATGATCCTTGATCATGCAGTGCGTTTCAGTACACACTATTATTGGTCGACTATTCTGTTGCGTTCTCGACCTCGTCGCCAGCTTCCTCAACCGCTTCTCCGGTCTCTTGAGCTGCGTTGTCAGCTGCTGCTTCGATATCATCGCCAGCAGTCTCTGCGGTCTCCTGAGTTTCCTCAGTGTCGTCGCTGCTGCATCCTGCAGCTGAGAGAGCCATGCCAAAACAAAGGGTAATAAGTGCTAAATAGTTCCACATATAGAAGATCTCCTTATAAGGTTCAGTGTCTTTGACAGACGTTGTGCCACAAATTGCCGAACATAGGCAACTACACTTTTATTGAAGGAATTCCTTCATTACCTAGCCGGTATAGCTCAATCTCGACAACAATCGCCCTAATAGCCCGAATCCTGTGATTCCATAGAAAATCCCGCGACAACCTTACCTAGCGTTTCAGGCGCTCATGCCAAGCACGCTCCAAGGATTCTCGATCCTCCGGATGAGCGATGCCGATCAACGCCTTGGCTCGTTCCCCTAGCGTTTTACCAAACAAGTTGATCACACCGTGTTCTGTCACAACCCAGTGCACGTGAGCGCGAGTAGTCACTACGCCTGCCCCCCGATGCAGCTCCGCGACGATGCGTGATTGCCCTTTTTTGGTACGCGAAGGAAGGGCAAGAATCGGTTTTCCTCCCTTGGAAAGCGCTGCCGCTCGTAAAAAATCCATCTGACCTCCCACCCCTGAAATGACATGTGGGCCAATGGAATCCGCACATACTTGTCCTGTGAGATCAATTTCCACTGCCGAATTGATGGCAGCAACCCGCGGATTGCGTGCAATCACATTGGGCTGATTGACATAGCCAATATCAAGCTGCACCACGGAGGGATTGTCGTCGATGAAATCATACAAAGCCTTGGTTCCATAGAGAAAACCAGACACCGTTTTGCCTGGATGAACTGCCTTACGCGAGTTGTCCACGACACCTGATTGGATCAGCTCAAGCGCGCCATCCGTCCACATCTCCGAATGGATGCCAAGGTGCTTATGCCCACGTAGCGCAGCCATGACCGCATCGGGCACTGCCCCGATACCCATCTGCAACGTCGCCCCATCTTCAATCAAGCTTGCTACCGCCTGGCCAATGGCATCTTCGGTCGGGCCTCGCCGCGAGGGCACAACTTCCGGGACCGGATCATCACACTCGATGTAATCGTCGATCCGGTTCATATGCACAAATCCATCGCCATGGACCCGCGGCATATTCGGGTTGATTTGCGCAATCACTGTTTTTGCTACGTCAACCGCTGCGCGAGCCACATCCACACTGGTGCCGAGAGAACAGTACCCTTGCTTGTCTGGCGGCGAGACATGAATCAAGGCCACATCGATAGGACGAACCCCCGAACGAAACAATGCTGGCACCTCCGACAGAAAGCACGGCAAATAGTCGTTGCGTGCATCATCGAGCTTGCCCCGCATGTTCCCGCCCACAAAAACGTTAGCTACACGAAAACTCTTTTCGTATTCTGAATTGGCATAGGAGGCAGAGCCCATCGTGTGCAAGTGAATCACTTCCACATCTCGCAGGCGCGCATGCTCTGCCACCATTGCTTCGAGGAGCCGTTGCGGCGTCGCCGCGGCCCCTTGCACGAACACCCGCTGTCCTGACTCTATCTTCACTGAACCCTCCAGCGCTCACATTTCTAAAACACCACTTAGCATAATGCCAGGAAACACACTCATAAAAACTTTTTGTTGTATCAGTGGCTACAGAGAACACGCGCCCCGGGCATCACAATGATCTGAGCCGCTTTATGCAAAGCTGCTTGCTGCAAGTGCACAAACATGTTAGGCGTTTCGCTGCTTTTCTGTTGCGAGCAACTAGGTTTTTGTGATCATCGCGATTGTTGTCATTTACCTATTGGGAATGTTGTTCATAGGATGGCTCTCCTCGCGACGTATCCACTCTGGCAATGATTTTCTTTTGGCAGGCCGCCGCCTAGGGCCCTGGCTGACAGCTGGAACGTTGGCTGCCACCGAAATTGGTGGTGGAAGTACAATGGGTGTTGCGGAGAAAGCGTATGGCTCCTGGGGACTTTCCGCAGGCTGGTATGTGCTCGCGATGAGTATCGCGCTTTTATTGATTGCTTTTGTCGCTCCACGCTTGCGCCGCGCCGAAGTGCGAACGGTACCGGAGTACTTCAGCAAACGTTACGGAATAAACCTCGGCATCGTGAGCTCTTTTCTTTTCATCGTGCCTCTGGTGGGCCTAACCGCAACGCAATTCATCGCCTCAGCGGTGATTCTATCGGTAATGACAGGGCTATCCTACGCCATGTCGGTGATCATCGTGGTGACGGTAATCACAGCCTACTCGATCATGGGTGGTCTTTGGAGCATCACGCTTACCGATATCGTTCAATTCCTTTTCATCGTGTGTGGCTTAAGTCTGGCGGTGCCGTTTGCCATTCACTACGCCGGAGGGTGGGACACCATTATAGCCAATGTGCCCTCGCAGAAATTTCACTGGATCGATGGAACCGGCTGGAAAATGGTGTTCACGCTCGTCGTAATGTATGTGTCGTCGTTTGCCATCGGCCAAGAAACCGTGCAACGTTTTTTTGCTGCACGGGATGGCAAAGCCGCGGCGATGGGAACGTTCTACGCTTCAGTCGCGTTCATTTTATTCGCGTTTGTTCCGGCCCTGCTCGGCATCATCGCGTTTTCAATGGTCCAATCCGGGATGCTTGATGGCAGCTTAATCGCCGAGCAGGGAAATCGCTATGTACTTCCCGTCATGGCCTTACATGCACTTCCGAACTGGTTGGTAGGCATTGTGTTTGCTGCTTTGATATCAGCAACCATGTCGAGCGCAAGCGCAGATCTGCTTGCCGCTGCTTCCATTTTTTCCAACGATATTTACGCACAGCTGATACGCAAAGATGCCTCCGACAAGGACATTCTGAACACCACCCGCATTTCCATGGGAGTAGTTGCCCTGTGCTCGCTGCCAATAGCCCTGAATAGCACAAGTAGTATCATCGGTATTTTGATGTTCTCCTTTTCACTACGTGCAGCAGGTGCCTTCATTCCCTATGTACTTGGACATTATTGGAAATCCGCCAATGCCCTCGGAGCCTGGTTAAGCATCGTAGCAGCAAGTGCCTTCGTCATCGCCACCCACCTCGGAATTCTTCCGCACGGAGGCTGGGATCCCTTGATTCCGGGTATTATCATCAGCCTGGTAGTTTTTGTGGCGTGCGGTATTCTCGCCAAACGTCATATTTCCCACCACCCAACACCATGACATCTCACACATTTCCGCAACCCACCGCGCTTCTAAAAAACCCTGCCTATGATCCGGCTCTGGCTTATACCGACCCCATGCGCGCCATTCTCAATCTTGAGCGTAGTCGTCAGGCCCGTGAGGAGATCCAAAGCTGGCCGGGTTATGAGCCCACTCCCCTACGTTGCTTGAAAGGCATCGCTCAGGCACTCGGCGTGCATGACGTCTATTATAAAGACGAAGCTGGACGATTTGGGTTGGGTAGTTTCAAAGCATTGGGAGGAGCATATGCGGTTCTCCGAATTCTCAAACAGTTTATTTACGAAAAAACCGGAAGCTCACCCAGCACTTCGGAAATTCTGGCAGGCTCCCACCGTAACCTTTGTGCACAGTTAATGGTCAGCACCGCCACCGATGGCAACCACGGTCGGTCAGTCGCTTGGGGCGCCCAGATGTTTGGTTGTGCGTGCACCATCTATATCCACCGCACGGTCAGCGAAGGTCGCAAACAAGCCATCGAAACATACGGCGCTACCGTGGTGCGAACCCAAGGCAACTACGACGACTCTGTTAGGCAAGCTGGCGAGGACGCGCGTACCCATGGGTGGGTGCTCATTCCGGACACCTCGTACGAAGGCTACGAGGAAGTGCCCAAGGATGTCATGCAAGGCTACACGGTCATGGTCCAAGAAGCGATCGAACAACTTCCCTCCTCACATTGGCCAAGTCATGTATTGGTGCAAGGTGGCGTGGGTGCGTTGGCTGCTGCTGTATGCGCGCATCTTTGGGAAAGCAAGCCAACACATAAGCCTCGTTTTATTGTGGTAGAGCCTGATCGCGCAGCCTGCCTGTACGAAAGTGCCAAACATGGCAAACCCATCGCGATTCATGGTGATCTGGATACGATGATGGCCGGATTGGCTTGTGGAGAAATCTCAACGTTGGCTTGGACAATTTTAGTAAAAGGCACAAGCGACTTCGTCACCCTACCCGATCAGGCAGCGATCGAAGCCATGCGTTGTTTAGCTCGGGGAAGTTTTGGCGATGTACCCATCGTAGCGGGTGAATCCGCCGTCGCTGGCCTCGCGGTGTTATTGGCAGCAATCTCGGAACCATCTTTAAAGCAAGCCCTCGATCTCAAAACAGATAGCCAAGTGCTTGTCTTCGGCACCGAAGGTGCCACCGATCCGGCTCTATACAACCAGATTGTCTCCACAACGACTTCCTTAAAGGAAGTGAGACCGTCGATATGACGGCACTTTCCATCGACGGGCAACGTCTTTTGCGACGGCTCGATGAGCTCGCACACATCGGCGCGATTCCTGGTGGTGGCGTCTGTCGCTTGGCCTTTTCCGATGAGGACAAAGCCGGCCGAGATCACGTGGTTCGTTGGATGAAAGACCTCAAACTGGACGTGCGGATCGATGCCATCGGCAATGTCATTGGTCTACGCAAGGGTAAAACGAACACACCTCCCGTCATGACCGGCTCGCACATCGACACCGTGCGCACTGGCGGTCGTTACGACGGCAACCTTGGTGTGTTGGCAGGCCTGGAAGTTATCGAGACCTTAAACCATGCCGAGGTTGTCACCCAACGCCCGCTTGCCGTAGCATTTTTTTCCAATGAAGAAGGCGCGCGTTTTGCCCCTGACATGATGGGAAGTTTGGTATTTCAAGGTGACCTAAGCACAGAAGATGCGCTCAATACGGTGGGCATCGACGGCAGCTCGGTGCGCGACAACATCACGCGCATCGGCTATCAAGGATCGCTTGTCACTTCGGGCAATTACCCTGTGCACGCCTTTGTGGAACTGCACATCGAACAGGGCCCGATTCTCGATAAAGAACACATCACGTTGGGAGCCGTACAAAGTGTTCAAGGCATCTCATGGACTGAATTCTGCTTTCACGGCGTTTCCAATCATGCCGGCACAACGCCGATGTCGATGCGCCACGATGCTGGCTACGCTGCAAGCGCCCTTAGCCAATTCGTACGAGCGTTGGCCCTCGATATGGGCAACAATCAAGTGGCCACCGTAGGTTCGATGGAGCTACGGCCTAACTTATGCAATGTCGTCGCCAACTACGCGCGCGTCACCGTTGATCTCCGCAACACCGATGATGACCTGCTCAAACAGGCCGAGATGCGCGTCTCCGCTTTTGTTGAGGAACTCTGCCGCCAAGAAGGATTACGCATGGACCGTCGTTCATTAGCCCGCTTTAGCCCGGTGCATTTCGATCCCACCATCGTTGCGTTAGTGGAAGAAACCGCCGCCGAGTTCGGCATGAAAGCGCACCGTATGGTTAGCGGGGCAGGTCACGACGCTCAGATATTAGCGCGCATGTGTCCATCCGGCATGATCTTCGTTCCAAGCAAAGCAGGAATCAGTCACAACGTTAAAGAGTTTACGGAACCGTCCGACTTGGAGGCCGGTGCAAACACCTTGCTTCGCGTATTGCTGAAGCTCACAGAAAGTTGACCCATGGCGCGTGTTCTCACTGTGGCGGCCGCGCAACTAGGCCCGATACAACGTTCCCACTCCCGCAAGGATGTGGTTGAGCGCTTGATCGGTCATCTGCGCACTGCCAAAACACAGGAATGCGCCTTGGTAATCTTTCCAGAATTGGCGCTCACTACCTTTTTCCCGCGCTGGTTTATGCAAGACCAGCAAGAAATCGACAGTTTTTTCGAAAGCGAGATGCCAAATCAGGACACCGAGCCATTGTTCGACGAAGCCAAACGACTCGGACTTGGCTTTATGTTGGGCTATGCCGAGCTTCACCGTGAAGAGGGACGTACCTACCATTATAACAGCAGCATCCTGGTTGACGCCTCCGCACACATCGTCGGGAAATATCGCAAAGTCCATTTGCCTGGGCACGCTGAACATGAGCCCAAACGTCCCTTTCAACACCTTGAACAACGCTACTTTAAACGCGGTGATGGTTTTTCTGTCTGGAACGCCTTCGGCGCAACGATCGGCATGTGCCTATGCAACGACCGACGTTGGCCCGAAAGCTACCGAGTGATGGGCCTGCAAGGTGTCGAGCTGATCGCATTAGGCTACAACACGCCCAAACACTACCCGCCAGCACCTGAGTTTGACGGCGAGGCCATGTTTCACAATCACCTTGTGATGCAAGCCGGCGCTCATCAAAACGGAAGTTGGGTCGTGGCCGCGGCCAAAGCTGGCAATGAAGAAGGAGTCCCGATGATCGGAGGCAGCTGTATCATTTCCCCTTCCGGACACATCGTTGCGCAGGCCACCACCGAAGCCGATGAACTGGTGGTAGCCACCTGTGACCTCGATCTGGCCCAACGCTACAAACACACGCTATTCAACTTCCAAAACCATCGCTACCCGCCGGCCTACGCGAAAATCTGCCGCTAGCTTCCCTTTGTTCATCACAACAGGGTCGGACCCAAACACTCCCGTCACGGCCTGTGGCGGCCGGCTTGCCGAAAGGCGGCCCGATGCTACTGTGCCAGGTTTTTTTATGCGCGTTGGTTTTGTTCTACTATTGCCGGCCATTGCCCTGTTCGCGTGCCATGCGGGGGAAAATGATCCGCTGCAAACAGATGTCAGCGAGCAAGGCGTTTTTGCTTGGCCAGAGGCATGGTCGGTAGCAGCAAACGAAGTGCCGCTTTATACATTGGACGAGCGCCGTCAAAGGCTCTTACCCATCCGGCTGCTGAACAAAAACACAATCTTGCATGCGCACGCACGGATTCGGATGCCGACAGCCAGCGGCACTACAAAAGTCATGCTTTTGGTGAATCCAGAGAGTGCCCACTTTGTCGAGCAGGATTGGCTAACCCCTGTTGATCTTTCCGAGACACGGACGCAAAGGCTGCCGCGACGCGTGCACATTTATGTGACGCAGCGTGATTGTCCGGCTCACGTTAACGATTCAAGTGGACGTTTGATACCGGATGCTGCTGCCCGTCTTCGCTCGGAGCAACTCGCAATTTGGCTCCATATGGGATCCCACTATGCCGCGCTCGTGCAAGGAGAGCGTTTGCTATGGGCGTCCCGTCACTGCTTAACCATGACAGACAATGAAGACCAACCCATCGCCTACGGTGCTGTCGATCCTGCCGGCCTCTTTGCTGCGCACAATGCCTACGACCCCATCCAGTTTGGCTGGGATATGGAGTATTACAGCCCAACGATCCCTGCGCACGAAATCGTTTACTATTATTATCCGCAAGAAACGGGCGAAGATAAGGCGCAAGCGATCAATCGATGGGTCAGCACCCCTTTAGCCACGCGCCTAAGTGTGTTGCAGCAAGAGCTCGCGTTACGCTTCGATCACACCCGAGCACTCGCTGAGCTGCGCATTTCCAGAATCGCTGAAGAAAAGACCACGCGGTTTAGAAAGATCGATTACACGCTGGTTGATCTATCTTCTGGGAGTTCACCCGAGCTTCCGTCATTGTTGTCTCAGGTGTCTTGGCCGCTAGAGCGATCATCACCTGGTGCTGAAGCGTACTGGAATCTTGATGATACAGTGCTTCCACAAACGCTGGATATCGAAACGTCTGATGTGTGGGAGCTGGCCGGTGAAAAGCCTCTGGCGTCAATCAACGAGTTGCAGAATGTGCGAACGACGCTTGAAACCGCATCTCTTGCCGGCACGTTTCATTACCATGTCAGCTTTCCCACCGATGGCATCAACCGCACTAGAGCCGAGCTGCTTGCGGGGTGGTACCTGCTCGTGAACGAAGCCATGCTGCTCGGACGTCTTGAAAGCTCAGGGGATGGTCACGTGGATATGCTAGCGAGCCTGCACCCAAGCTTTCGACCAGCCGTGTGGGAAGATGCCGTTGGGATGCAGCAAGCGCTCTTATGGCGTGATCCGCACCGCGACTATGACATGCGACAAGTGGCGTTTCGCTTGCGGGCAGAGTACAGCTCACAGAAGCGCTTTGGGTTTGAGGTGCGAGGTGCCAGCGCAGATCATGAGGTGCAAATGCAGCTGGTGCGCTGGCTGACAAACGTGCTGCAAACGCTGCCCACCAGCATGACCATGGGCGGGGCCACTATCGATGTCCGCACGTATTTAAACGCGGATCCGCTGTCAGAATCTGCGTTCTTTCGCTTGAACGCACAACAGCAAGAGCTTCTGCTGCGTGCAGCGGCAGCAGCCGATGCGCGGTATCACATAGAAAATCTCTTTGCGACTTGGACGTTGCCCTTGGTGCGGTGGGAATCGCGATCCTTTCTTCAACACAAAGCAGCTGTGATAAGCCAAGCGCGCCAAAATTATCTAGCCGAGCTTGATGCCATCGCCAGGCAGCACCCAAAAAACCGCATCAACGGTGCAGTAGCGGCCATCGCCCAAGCACTCACTGTCTGGGCAAAACGCACCTCGCTTTCCACAAGCTACGGCTTTCCCTTCCGCTTTTATTAGGGAGATGTAACCGCTTGCATGCGGCGGCAATCGCGCCGGTGCTTGAAAAAGGGCATACATAAACCCTGCTGGGATTTCCGCAATGCCGGGTTAAAGTAACACATTGTTGATGGGCTCGATGGGCGCTGGAAGGTCTTGGTTGCCAAGGAGTTGCCGCAAGTCGACCTCAATGCTTCGGCACAGAGCAGTCATCGGCACGTCATTAACGTAGTTCTCAAAGGGATCTTCACTGGTATCGCCAACGATTTCCATGGTCATGAAAAACCATGAAATGAGAACACTCAGCGGAACAGCCAGCCAAATCGCGTGAGGCCCAAATTCTCTGAGCTCGCTTATCAGTCCAAAAGGAAGCAGAAGAACGAAAATCCATACAAAGATGGTTGCAAAACTTCCGTACTGTCGCGGAAAGGGTGTGTTTTTAATCCGCTCACATCGACCTTGAAGCTCGTAAAGCTGTCGCAACGTCTCCATGAGCGCAATCTGACGGAACTCGCTCAGCTCTCCATGGTTACAAAGCTCGCCGAGCTCACGACCTTGCGCACGCAGCATGTGTGTCGCTGGATTTACAGTCTGAAGTATGGCGTCGGCTTCATTCTTGGGCAAGAACTCACGTACTCTGCTTGCATCCTGTTGCGGGTCTGGCAGGCCGAGGTCAGGCACATTGGATCTCGCGCCAAACCCAGCGGTTTGACGAAGCTGCAATCGCAACGAGTTGACATACGCAAGATGGCGAAAGACGAGGCGCTCTATCGCAGCGGGGTCGCGCGAGGTGGGGGTGACATAGCTTAGCACTTCGTTGGCAAAGTTCCGGCTAGCGTTAACGATGCCTCCCCAGATCTTTCGCGCCTCCCACAGCCGGTCATACGACTGGGAGTTTTTAAACCCGAGGTAAAACGCCACAGCGATGCCCAAAGTTCCAAGGGGCGTGTAAGGCAGACCAATGAGGTAACCATACGGGGCGAGCCTAACAGCCACCGCACATGCCATCGACGACCATATGCTAAAAATGATGAGGCTTCGCGCGTTGAAGCGCCATATCTCGCGCAGAAGCACGGTACGTCGTACGTACATGTATCCCCCCTACCTAGTTGAGTTTGACGAAGACCTTTAGCGCTTCGCGTTGATCCATCGCGGCGTACCCCTTTGGCACTCCGTCGAGGTCCACTGTCATATCAAAGACGATAGAAGGGTCGAACTTTTGTGCGATCACGTCCGTCATCAGCTCCGGCATGTACGCGCGCACAGGTGCACCGCCGCCGCGCAGCGTCAGTTGCTTGAAAAACATGCGCATGATGTCGATTCCGTCTTTTGCGGGACCATGAGGCACACCCACATAGCCAATGCGGCCTCCAGGGCGCGCCACATCGATCGCTGTTTTCATCGCGGAGGTAGCACCCACGCACTCAAGCACGTGAGGAGCACCTCCTTTCGTGATGTCGATCACGCGCTCGGTAGCTCCATCACCGTGACTGTCGATCACATCCGTTGCGCCAAGTCGCTTGGCTTTGTCCATCCGATCGGCATGATGTCCCATTACGATGATGCGCTCGGCGCCAATTCGTTTGGCCGCGATCACTGCGCATAACCCGACCGCACCGTCACCAATCACCACCGCTGTTCCTCCGGCTTTAAGTCCCGCACACACCGCGGCGTGATGCCCCGTTCCCATCACGTCCGTTAGCGGAAAGAGTGCCTTGAGAATCGTTTCATCGTTCGCCACACGCTCTGGCACACGAACCAGTGTTCCGTCTGCCCACGGCGCGCGAATCGCCTCGCCCTGAGCACCATCGTTTTTCATGCCCCAAAAGCCACCGTGCGAGCAGACGGTTTGCAGACCCTTTTCGCAGAACTCGCACGTCCCATCCGAGAAAGCGAAGGGGACAAGCACCCTATCCCCGGCCTTAACGGTACGGACTTCGGCGCCGACTTCCTCTACAATACCCATGGGCTCATGCCCTACTCGCCAGCCCGGCTCGTAGGGTGTGATACCGCGATAAAACCACAAATCCGAACCGCAAATGGCAGTGTGGGTGACGCGGACAATCGCATCAGTTGGCTTTTCGATGCGTGGATCGGCCACCTCGTCGATACGAATATCGCCCGGGGCATGAAACGTTGCGGCTCTCATGGTGTGCTCCTTGGTGACGGTTGGTTGACGGCGCGGCTAATGAATACAATGGTTTACGGGTATTGAAAATATGCATGCATGATCTTCATGATATGTTAAGTGACCGGACGCATTGGGCTCTGCGCGCCTTGGTCACAGTCGCTCACGAACTTCGAGAGACTGTCGGCTAACGCATGCACACAGCCTGCTGGCATCATTCTTGCATAAAAAAATCAGCCAGAGATCACCATGTTCGATTTCCTATGTTCCGACGTCTTCGGGAGGTTTTAAATGACCCTGCAGCAGAGTTTCACCGCCCTACACGTCCGACTAGCTTCCACATGTCTTGGGCTGGCCAGTGTGGTGTTAATCAGCTGTTCCGCAGAGCTTTCCCCCACGGCCGAGCAAGATACGAACACGCAAGTCATGGAGAATTGCCCTTTCGATGTGAACTGCGCGCTGCAAGACAGCGCCTCGATGGGGACATTTAACCGCGATGGAATTGCGCGCGCGCGTCAGAATACCATTCAATTTCAAGGAAGTCCATCAACGGCTTCAGGCGCGTTCATCTGGATCGCAAATCGACCGATGGCTTTGGCAACACATCACCAGTTTAGCTTCGACTTGGGAAGTGACGGGCGGGGGCGTTACTTTGCTAATCAGGCATTCCGGTTTGACTACACGACATCATCTTGCAATGGCAACGTTCCGCAAACACCTTTAGCGGGACAAGGGGCACACGTGATTGCAACTTCGTTGGACGCAGACTTTACCTTACTTGATCTGACTCCGAAGCAAGCTTCTGCGAACCCGTTTGCAGCTCGAGACGGCATCCCGCTTGAGCTCGATCCGGCGAATCGGCCAAGCCCTGGTCACGACCTCTACTCGATCCACCACATGGCGGGCCTTCCCCAACAATGGTGGGCAGGCAAAGTGCTGACGATCGGTGAATCTCTCGGTGCAGTTGTTATGGAATCCAACACGTGGTCCGGAGATATTGGCGGCTTTGCCTCTGGCGCGCCCGTATTAAATGCTTTCGGTCATTTGGTGGGGACTCACGCAAGAAGCATAAGCCATGATACTTGCGAGAGAACATCGGGCGATCCGTCGTGGCAAACGGACTTTTATGCGGAGGTATATCCTACTATCTGTCCTTTACTGACACCCGCCCAAGGATGCGCCGACACGCATGAGCCACCGTACATACTGCCGCGTACACCGGGTGTGTATAACTATGTGACGCTCGACTCACACGCGAATCCCAATGCCTGTTGGAACGCGCCTGGTTGGGTGCGCACCGTCCAGCAGGAAGAGCATGTGGATAGTAGCGAAGAAGCACAGGCGCTGTGTAGCGAAGCCGAAGGGTCCGTTTGGTTGGGACGTTATCGTTATTCGTTTGATCTCTACGATGCGTCTGGATTTAAACTCAACTACCACACGGGGCTGGCACACTACTACGCACCGGATGTCACCCTTCTATTGGAATTCCACGAACCATTTTTGCAACTTCCCAGTGGTTGTTGGATGCAGGAAAAGTTCCCCGGTAACACTGGTATGACCGTGTACTGTGATTTGCCTCTCAAACGTGGTCTTAATAAAGCCACATTGACAGTCACCGATGCCACCGGCCAAAAAAGCGAGCGCACCTCGTTTATTTGCGCGAAAGGCGAGCCTTTTACACCCAGCTGTTAGTTGGCCTACTGCACGCAGTGCGCAGAAGTAAGCGCCATTGACGCGCCTGTGCGCACATAGCTGTAGGGAAAAGCGTTGATACGGAGGGCTCGAGAGCGTGTGTCGGCGAGGACAGTTGGAATAAGCCGCCGTGGTGCTAGAGATGGCACCAACAATGGACAGGCGCGCGGGCCGGTAGGCAAAGCAACAGGGAGAGAAAGAGCCTGATAGGCATTGAGTGCGATATGCTCCATGCTAATAAAGCGCGGATCCTCAAGTGATCCCGTGAGTGCCAAAAGCGCCTCGGAGTCAGACGCTTTCCACGTTGCCCAGGCGACGGTGCTCTGGCCTTGAGCCGCTTCTGCGCTAGGGACAAGCGCACCTCGTTTGGGATCGAGCCGTAGCAACGGTGCATTGCTTGCATCAAACGATGCGCTCCACGGCTCAAGGCTACCATGGCCACTGAGCACTCCGCCCTGCCGGTCGAGATACGGGCTTTCGCACACGCGCGTCAGTCGATGAATCTCTAGGAGCAGTCGTTCGCTTGGAAATCCATTGGTGCCGAGTTGACTCTGCATGTCGAAGACGCGATCGCTTGCGCTTTGGCCCACTTGGGATGCGGAAAGCCCCTGCGATAGGCCCTGCAGTACTTGCACCTTAATATCGGTCAGATCCACTTGCTTGGTACCCGCGCCGTAAATTCCAGGCACCAAGTCGCTAAAATCGATTCCATACACATCGCGAAGAAGCGCAGGCCGATTGGGTAAGCCAAGTGAGTCTAGCAAAAACCTCGGAAACCGATCTGCTCTTGCGCCAAGCTCATAGAACGAGGTGAGTTGCTGCGTATCGGAAAAACCCGAAAGTAGGTATGGCAGAGCGAACGCATGCGTGATGCCCGGACTCTGAAGTAACTCCAGTGCTCGCGCTGGAAGCAAGTCCATCATCATGTCTGGACGTAATGGGGTTACTCCGGAATCGTTGCACGAGCAGCCCGGGCTATACGGGTTATACCCACAATGCACCAACGCGATGGGTCCACCGAGATAAAACAGATGTCCATACGTTTCTACGATGTCGCCCGGCGCCGCCACAAATCCAAGTTCTCGCTGCCACACCGAAACCCACGCACGAAACTCTTCTGCCCAGCGTCGGACGTGTACATATTTGGGGTCGCTGGTGTTTGACCAATCGAGTCGAGTGAGTTTGGGATAGCCGTGGGTTAATGAACCGTCTTGAGGGAAAACAAGAACCTTCGCGGCAAGCCGATCTCGGAGAGCCGCTCCTAAAGATGCCGCGCTGAGTTTTCCAGTCGGGTCCATGGCTAACTCGGCGTACTCAAAGCGCTGGAACACGCCCTGGCTGTTGACTTGCAATTGCGAAGTCGCGTTTCCAATCACAGACTGCAACGATGTCCCGTATACTTTTTTGAAAAAGCTTTGAACCAAGGGGCTTTGAATCGCTTGGGGCAGCCAATCAAAAAGACCCACGTCAGACTCTGTTACCGTAGGCGTAGCTGGTGAAAGTACCGCTGTCGCAGCGGCTTGAGGTGCTGGCACATGGGGTAACGACAGATCGGCCAACCGTACGATGAGTTGAACATCATTTTCTCGCGTGTGGTCGGCATCTATTGGCAAGCCGATTCGAGCACGCAAGTCTTCTATGGCACGGCTAAGGTCACCCGGGATGAGACCAAGCCTGCTGCCAATCTGCTCTCTGGTTAGATCCAAGGCCAAGAGGGAGGCCAATCTGAAATCCGCTGCACTTAGCTTGAGGGCCGTGTCAGAGCGATAGTAAAAAGGCAACGCGGGATTAGCTTGCAGAAGTTTTTCCATCAGCCGAAAGTCTGTTCCCAATAGCGTGGCAATCGCAAAACGTATCGGCCGTGTCTGCGTGTCGCCCACTGGCGTGGTAAACCCTAACGAGGTCAAGGTAGTTTTGACGCCGGCATCGACTGCGGATTTATCTGATCCTTCCACATTTCCGATATCGACATAGGTCATGCCTTGCATCAACCGAGACAGGCGCTGTCGCTGCAACGGGCCAAGTGCACGCACTTTCGGTGCATAGGCGGCGGTGATTCTGGGATAAAATGTATCCCATGCCGCCTCAATCGGCACAGGCTGGACGCCCACCAACTGAGTCATGGACGGCAAGCTGCTGGTGCAACCGGGACTAGAACGATTGAAATCACAGTCGACATAACCGGCAGCAGTGACGTTGCGCATCTCTTCATGCGTGGGGATGTCATTAATAAGGTAAGGTTGAGTGAGTTTGATGAAGAGATAACGATGACCCAGCGATTCTGCCTGCACCACTTTTGCCTGTCGGTGCACCGTGAGCCATTGCTGCACGATGGGCGCAAAGATGGGCGCGACTGAGCGCATCAACGCCAAATTGCTGTCGGCGTCTTGTTCGATCACACGGGGAAGGCCCTGGTAGCTCGCAGCTGCCGCGTTGAAGTTTTTCTCAACAGGAGATTCTGTAAACCTCAAAAGGAGTGCCCCGGACGCGTTGCGCTCCACGGTCAGATGGACAGCACCGAAATGCTGACTGAGCTTTTGACCATCGGGGCTTTGAACGGCTGGAGCAATGGCGCAGCGGCTAAGCTCTCCTGGAACGTGGGAAGCGATTGCGATGCGCAGTGCGTGCGACAGTGCTCCGTCCTGGCCGTTTTCCAACACACCCCAGGGCCGGCACGCGAGTCGATTGCCATAATAGGAGGCGGAAGAGCCCTGCCCGAGCTCAGCGCCTTGTGTGCAGGTTGAACACAACGAAACGACAACCGCCCCAGCGATAACCCCCAGAAACCACTGCTTCATTTCCAATCGCACGCATAGCTATAGCAGGTAATAGTGGCTTCTCAAGGCCCCGCCTTGGTACTGGCATTGGACACGGACCCGGTGACGCTTCTACACCTTAGCCGGGCGCACGGAGTGCGCTGCTTTCGGCACAGATAACTAAGCAATCCGGCATGCGCGAAACGCAACAGAGGGTGGTTAGGGTTGTATGGGATCTCCTTGAAAATGCTGCCAAAGACCAGTCTCGTTTGCCCATCCCGACAGCGCAGACGAGACCATATGAACCAAGTCTTCTTCAGCAGGCGGTGCACTTCCCAGCATGAGCGCGTGGTAACGGGAGAGCTCGGCGAGATAATCGTCTCTCGCCTTCTCAAGCGTGGGTTGCAAAGGCGCAAGAAACTGGCGCTCCCACCAACGCACCAGTGGCATGGCCCACATCACCGGAGCTGACGGATCGAGTTCTTGATCCGGATCGACAACGCTTGCGAGCTGATCCAAAAACGAAAGTATTTCAGGCGGCAGCCGTTCGGTTATCGAATCATTCAGGGTATCGACGCGTACACCGTTGGGCGCGAAGTCCTCGGTTGCAATGGAGTTGCCAAACGAGGTTTGAAGGCTGATGTCAGGGTTGAGCAAGAACAAAATGGTTGTGGCGATCACGTTAATCTGGTGATGCAAATCGCCCTTGTTGGCGAATGCACGCACCTCAAACCCATATCGATCGGATCCGTAGAGAGCCGGTGTACGAAACGCGACGTGTCGAAAGGTCTGTTCATCCAAGAGCGTTGGCGCCGTGCTCGAACGCAGCCAGTTCCGTACAAACTCAACGTCGTCACTCACGATGGGACGAAAATACTTGTGAAGTGCCGCAATGTCGCCGAAATAAGCCAAGTGAGAGAGTGTCAGATACTCATTGATATAATGATAAAAGTTTGCGTACTGCCCCGCGGTCTTCTCGGTAATACCGGTAGCTGGAAAACTAATATGAACGTGGCGGCTTGCATCGGTAAGGCCTAGTTGGCGTAGCGTATCTAATTGCCTGATAAGGGCCTCGAGCGTTGTTACAAGATGTGCACGGTCAATCTTCACCTCGACGATGTAGCCCCGATCACCTAAGCCTTCGCAATCCAGTTCGCTTGCCAAGAACTCAGGTGCGAACCGCGTTTTTAACCAGCCAGTAGCCTTTTGGTCAGGAAGCGCTGTGCTTGCAGTGCTTTCTAAGCGATGTATAACAATGTCCAAAGTGGACCGTAGTTTTGCCACTCGAGCAAAGATGCCCAACGCGAACCAAGCGTCGTCCTCAGTATCGGGAGGACGGAACCATTGAGCGATCAACTCCAAATTACCTGTTTCAATGTCTGCGCCCAATTGAATCGCTTGGCTAGGGTCTTGCGGGTTGGCGTGCGGCACCATGTAATATTGTTCTGGAGGAACATAAGCGCTTGCGTCAGTGAAGGTGTGATCGGGAACACAATGAGCGCTGAAGAAGTGCACGTCATTCGCGGCAGAGATAAGAGCGTAGTCCCCAACCCGACCAAGCACAGCAGCGCTTGTGATCGATGGATCGATACGCTGACTCAGGCGTCCTGAATCACTCAGATCCAAAAGCGGGCATGAGCGCACCGCTTGCAGAGGAAACTGTGCTTGTCGTGTAATCGGCGTGATTGCTTCACGAAGCGCTGTGGAAACCGCAAATGCGGGAGGTGAGGTATCCACCATCTCTAGCGTTATGCCATCGAGCACAGTCGAAGTGGGCGGCAAGCCCACATAACGGGAAACACGCGTTCCTTCCGAAAGCCATCCCTTCTGGAGCAGTCGTCCTGAGCGTGGCTCAAGAAGAAAGTAAGGGCTTGGCTGTGCTAACTCCACCGAACGCCACGTAAGAGCGCTCTGCGATTGCCCAGTGGCCGCTGTTTCCGATTGAGATGACGGCGCATTGCACCCGAGCATGGTCTTTAAACACAGCAAACCTAGCCACAGAGAAGGGGCGATGCGAAGGGTCATATGGAAGTGTCCCTACCATGGTTTTGGCGGTCGGCAAGCGCCGCCATGATAGCGAAGTAAATGAAACCGTGGCGTCGGCACCAAAGTCCAGGGATACCTTACTTAATATAACACATCCGACCGGGACATCTGATGGCTAACGCTTCATTCTCGAAATAGCTAAGGTCCCCCCCGGACTTCAAAAGCCTTTAGATGCAGCAACCTGTATGGTAAGAATGGAGGCCATGTCACGATGGGTCTGGATTTGCATGGGCGGGGCCGTTGGCAGTGGCATGCGTTACCTCGTCTCAGAGTGGTGTCTTAAAGCCCTTGGCCCGTCGTTCCCGTACGGAACCTTAGTGGTGAATGCGCTCGGCTCGTTCTTGTTAGGCGGCCTTATGTTTGCTGGCATCGAAGCGTCTTTGATTTCACCCACCGCACGCCTTGCCTTAACCACAGGGGTGATGGGCGGGTTTACCACCTACTCCACCTTCAGCTATGAAACAATGCGATACATGCAAAGCGGCTCCTGGGGCGTGGCCATGGTCAACATTGTCGTAAGCGTCGTTGGTTGTCTTCTTTCATGCCTTCTTGGCTGGACAAGTGCCAAATGGCTGTTCGCTCACTAGTCCTCAGTAAAACGCTACGACAACTGCCGCGAAAATCAACAGAAACGATAGCATGTACCGCAGCGTCATTGTTTCACCGAGAAACAACCACGCAAACACTACAAACACCGTAAGCGTAATCACTTCCTGGATAATCTTTAGTTGATATGCGGTCAGTGCCCCATAGCCCAAACGGTTGGCCGGAACTTGAAACGTATATTCCGGAAAAGCCAATAGCCAACTTGCCACTATCGCAAGCCATAAAGGTGCTGCTTTGAACCGCAAATGCCCATACCACGCCGCAGTCATGAAACAGTTAGACACCACCAACAAAAGCACTGTTCGTAGTTCGGTCATACGAATTACCCCAAGCCGAAACTGTGCCATATCTCACACAAGGAATCCTAAAAATTACAACCAGCCTTTTTTGTGAAACCAAATTCCCAATGCACTCGCGGTGATTCCTAACACCGCCAAGATTGCAGCATAGCCGTAGCGCCAACCGAGTTCAGGCATGTGTTGAAAATTCATACCGTAAACTCCAACAATAAATGTAAGTGGCATAAAAATGACAGAAAACACTGTCAACGTGCGCATCACCTTGTTAGTTCCATGAGAGACCAACCCAAGTTGCACCGCAAGTAGGTTGCGTAGATCATCGAGTAACGTGTCTGCAAAGAACTGCAAGCTTTCAAGCCGTTCGCGAAGATCCTGTCGAATTGGAAGAATCGCACTGGCATGCGGTTCAAACTTCAAAACCGCATCACGGATATGCCAAAACAGCCTTTTGGTTACAGTCAGCCTTGCTTGCGTATGAAAGAACGCATCCCAATGCGCGGCATCCTGATGGTCGGACAAAACAGTGCTTTCAAACGCATGCGCTTCCTGCTCTGCGATTTCCAACAAACGATGGTAGGTCTCAACCGAAGCAAGTAAAATCTCCAGTAAGATCACCTGCAAGTGCATAGGCGCTTTAGCAGCACTGTACTTTTCACGAATAGGCACCATAAAGCTTTGATCTTTACGGTGCACCGTGATCAGAAACCGTTCGCCAAGAAACAGCGCTATCTTACGCGTCAGCGCTTGCACACTTGTTTCGGTGACAGATGCATTCTCATCAAACGCACGTACGATAATAAACGTTACATCCCCAGACTGTTCATACTTTGGCAAATGAAACGGCTGCAAGCAATCGGCCACAAGCGTCGGGTGTAAACCGTAATCGCGTGAAAGACAGGCAAGCTCTTCAGGAGTGGGATCAACCACATCCAGCCATACCAGGGGCGCCGGCTCTGCCTCACGTCGTACTACGTTAATCATCTTCGACCAGTGTACCGTTTTAACGCACACCTCCCTAAGCCTCAAGTTTTCCTAAGACTAGGTGGCTGGAGTAGCTTGCCATGGCAAATTCTCACGATCAAACACTAAACACGGATCGCTGGAAAGCCGTTATTCCTACATATTTTTAAATATCTGGTTCTGTGAAGTACTATAATCATGCGTCATGGCCGAACACCTGTCTGGTCTATGCAAAGGAATTGCTGTCTCTGATGCATACATTACGTGAAAGCTCCAAAATAATGGGTGATCCGATGAGCACCCGTTTAGCCCATGTAATCCAAGAAATCGCGGAGCTGCTTCCGGCACAAGGCCCAATCAGTGTATTCGTCCATCATAACACACTGCATGCTTTCGAAGGACGGACATTTGAGGAGGCCGTAATTACTGCGGGGCAACAATTAGGTTGTCAGCCGTTTCTTTCCGCAGAGCGCTACCGTGCTGAACTCAACACCGGACGCATTGCTGATACAGACATCGAAACAGTACTGAATGCAGAACTTGGCCCCACCGGAGCTGCCTGGGTAGTCGGCGGAGTTTCGCGTTTCGATCTGCGCAAGAGAATAGTTATGCAAGGCATCCCAGAGGTGCGTGGTCAGGCGCTCAATTGGCTTCTTACGGAAACATCCGTGCTTGAAACAAAAGGTGCCTTATGGAATGCATGTTTGAAGGCGATACAACAGTTAGATAGCTATCCATTCGAGCAGCGCCAGATTTTACATAGACACCGAGATCTATTGCGTGAAACTTGCGGCATCGATACAGATGAATGGGTTCATCCAGTGTTGATCAGGTTTGTGAGCGCTTACCTCGATCAAGGCATTGCGCATTGGCCGATGACCGACCGTAGCCGCGGCATGTATCAATGTTTTCTGGAAGTCTATGGTGACTCATTGGCAGGCATGTCTGGAGCTTGGGCCCGTATACTTCCTGTGCTTCTGCAGAACGAAAGCAAGCAAATGACAAGTTCGCTCGCCTCGATTGAAAACTCACTGTGTGAGCTCGGTGTTCTCGAAGAACAGTGGCATACATTTTTGCTTCCCACAATGCTTGCCTTGCGCGGCTGGGCGGGCATGGTGAATCAGATTCAACGACGGCCTGATCGCGTGCCTGCTCAGGCCATGCCCGCTACACTGATCGATTTTTTAGCGATACGCTTGCTATTGGAACGTGCAGCTCTTTCGTATGCGGCAAAGTCTCTCGTCCATTTTAACGGGCCACTCTCAGAACTGCGTACACATCTTAATGAAACAATTGCTCCAGCGCGCGCCCCTTCTAACGTTGACCTTACCTGGCCGCTATTTTGTATCGCTCAGCTCTGTGGCTTAGATGCCACTTTTGTCGAACAACTGTCCAGAGCTGACATCCATGCCCTGCAGCATGAGCTTGCGATATTTAACAGCACAGAACAACGACGTATTTTACACCTTGCATACGAACGACACTTGCGGGCTCAAGTTTATGACGCGCTTGTTCAACATTCACAAGACAAAACACTTGCGACTCCGGAATTTCAGGCAGTTTTCTGCATCGATGAACGAGAAGAATCCATGCGCCGTCATCTTGAGGAAGTGGATCCTGCGGTAGAAACGCTTAGTACGGTTGGTTTTTTTGGTGTAGCGATGTATTATCAAGCCACCACCGATGCGCATCCGCGGCCTTTATGTCCGATTGTCATACAACCGGAGCACTACGTCACGGAAATCCAAGAAGATCCTGAAAGTGAAGGCGTCCGTTGGCAACGTATTCGTCGAAAAGGCACGGGACATGTAAGCAAAGCGTTATACTTAGCGAGCCGTACACTCGTACGAGGCGCGCTCATGACGACGCTCTTAGGAGCACTCTATGCTGTTCCGCTGGTGCTTCAGGTACTGTTTCCTTGGGTTGCTCGGCGGCTTAGTAGGCTACACTTGCCGATGGACCCCAAGGATAATCGCACTCGGCTTGTGTTAGAACAAAAAACAATCACACCGCCAATCGGCGAGTTTTACGGATTTACCGTACAGCAAATGGCGACGATTGTCCGGACGCTTCTTGAAAATGTTGGCATGGTGGATCGTTTATCACCGCTCGTTGTCATCGTAGGACACGGTTCGAACAGTTTAAACAACCCACATGAATCCGCCTATGATTGTGGAGCATGTGGAGGTGGGCGAGGCGGCCCAAACGCGCGTGCATTCGCACAGATGGCCAATGATCCTCGTGTACGAGAGCAGCTTGCGCTTGAAGGTGTGTCGATTTCTAACAGCACGTGTTTTATCGGGGCAAAGCGCAATACCAGCGATAACTCGGTCACCTTCTTTGATGTTGATCGCTTGCCTGAACAGTTTCACTCGCTGTTCAAGCGAGTTCAAGCATCGTTTGAACGAGCTCGTACTCGCGAAGCACACGAGCGTTGCCGACGTTTTGAAACCGTACCTTCGTGGTTTAACTCACGCGCAGCTCTGATGCACGTTGAAGCGCGATCCGCTGATCTTGCGCAGCCGCGTCCAGAATGTGGCCATGCTACCAACGCATTTTGCGTGATCGGCAGACGTTCCCGAACCAGGAATTTATTTTTAGATCGTAGAGCTTTTCTCGCATCTTATGATCCTACGCACGATATCGATGGAAATATTTTAGAAAAACAGCTTGATGCAGTTGTTCCTGTTGTAGCGGGAATCACCCTCGAATACTATTTCAGCTACGTCGACCCAATTGGCTATGGCTGCGGAACAAAGCTTCCGCACAATATTACAAGTCTGTTAGGTGTCATGGATGGGTCGCAAAGCGACCTGCGTACGGGGCTTCCCTGGCAAATGATCGAAATCCATGAACCTGTACGTCCCTGTTTCATCGTCGAATGCACGCGTGACCAGTTACTCCAGGTTGTCCACAGAAATGAATCCTTACGCCGGCTTGTAGAACATCGCTGGATTTTCTTGGCTTGCTTAGAGCCAACTGAAAATGAGCTATATGAGCTTACCCTTGATACCTTCGAGCGCTGGAACCCTGAGGGAGAGCTCGCAGTGATCTACGGCAACTCCGTGGCGTGGTATCGGGGAAAGCGTGATCATCTAGCTTTTGTAGAACTTAAACGGCCCGTAGATCGGTCTATTCGAGCTCACCTATGATGGAAGTGTCCACGCTTCTGCAATTGGCTGTCATGGTAGCACTTGGCGCACCAGCAATGTTGCTTGCTACGCTAATCGTAGCCTTGTTGATACAACGATCTCCACGGGAAGTTTTCGTGGCTGTGCTCACGCAAACGAGTTTATGGCTTAGCTTTTTTGCCACAATGGTTGCGCTTGTCTTGTTCTTTGCATCCGGTGCGAAACCCACCGTTGCTTCTTATGGATCTTGGTTTTCAGCAGGTAAGGTTGGTTTTAAGTTTGACTTCCTCATTGATGGCTGGTCACTCGGTTTTGCTACGCTTTTATCCGGAATTTGCGTGATTGTAGCTGCTTTTTCGGGGCGCTATCTTCACCGTGAGACAGGTTATCATCGCTATTTTGTCCTTCTTGCCCTTTTTGTTGTTGGGATGTTGCTAGTCGCATTGGCAGGTAGCATCGAAGTGCTTTTTGCTGGCTGGGAACTGATTGGCTTAAGTTCAGCTTTATTGGTTGGATTTTTTCACGAACGTGCTGCATCGGTTGCTAACGCATTTCGCGTCATGGTTGTCTATCGCGTAGGTGATACAGCGATGTTATCAGCGGCCGTGCTTGTTCATCATTGGGCAGGTAGTGGCAGTCTTTCGTTGCTTTTTTCCGGACACCCCGAAACATCGTCAACTCTATCCCTCACACAAGCCACAGTGATCGCTGTGTTATTGATCGCTGCGGTTGCGGCCAAAAGTGCTCTGCTTCCCTTTTCTGGTTGGCTTCCGCGCGCCATGGAAGGACCGACTCCCTCAAGTGCTGTTTATTATGGAGCACTATCGGTCCATGCCGGGTGTTTTCTTTTGTTACGCGCCCAACCGTTGCTTGAGCAATCTCCGCTTGCGCGTGGGCTTGCAGTTCTTGCAGGCGCGAGCACAGCGCTTTATGCAACGTTGACTGCACGTGTACAAACCGATGTGAAGTCTGCCCTCGCATATGCGTCACTCACCCAGGTTGGCTTCATTGTGGTCGAGATTGCTCTAGGCTTACAAATCATTGCGTTTGTCCATATGATCGGCAACGCATGTTTGCGTTTGTTGCAGTTCTTGAGTGCGTCGAATGCACTGCACGATCTTCGTAGCGTGGAAAATGCTCTAGGCACGTATCTTAACAGTGCTCAAGTCCGCGATATCAGGACAAAACCTGCCGCATACCGCAGGCTTTATCTGTTTGCGCTAGAACGCGGCTTTATAGATCCACTCATGGAGTGTTTCATCGTCATTCCATTTACACGCATTGCAGCATTCATGGACCACGTCGACCGAGTGCTTTCGGGAGACCATGACACGCTGCGTGCCAAAATCTTTCCAAAGGGCAATCATCATCATGAATGAGGTTGTTTTGTGGCTTGCTTTCCTTGCAGCTCTGCCAGCCTTTGTGGTGCTTGCGTCTTTTTTTACGCTCAAGGTTGAGCGACTTCGAAGCATAGCGGTTGTGTGTGCGACCGGATCTCTGCTGGTCTCTATTCTGCCCCAATGGTTCTTAACACTTCGTCTCTGGGAGTTCGCGCCCTTACGCACGCATGCCGGGCTTTGGGGATCAAGCCTGCTGCGCATGAGCACTCTATCTTCTATCCTATTGCCGTTTACGGCATGCCTTTGGCTATTGACGGTTGCCGCGACTCCGCGTGGGAGACTTGATCGCGCGGGCTTATGTCGCACCGCTATCGCAACGCTTCTAACGTTTGTTTCGTTTCTGACCATTAATCCAGCACTTTTAGCGATATGTTGGCTTGGATCGGTGCTGGTTTTCTTAGCTGCGCTCTCTGTACCCCAGCATCGGCGTGCCTGGCGCATTGCGATAACCTATCTCGGAGCGTCCACCATCTTCTTCATTGTAGGCGTTTTCATCATTGCTGAGTGCGGGCCCCGTAACGCCCAATATCAACCCATAGGCATCGGGCTCATTGCGCTTGCTGCGCTGATACGCAAAGGAATCTTCCCCTTTCATGCTTGGGTTGCCGAGGTGTGCGATCGGGGTCGCCTTGGACCGACAGTGCTTTTCAGCGCTCCACAGGTAGGTGCTTATGTCACAGCCATGCTAGTGGTGCCACAGGCAACCCCTGCGTTGCTACACGTGATTACTATCCTAGCACTTGTTACAGCTGTCTACAGTGCCATACTGGCACTCGTACAAGCAGAAGCGCGCCGGACATGCGGTTACTTATTTGTCAGCCAATCAGCGTTTGTCATGGCTGGGCTCGATGGCACAAGCCATGAAGCGCTTACTGGTTCTATGGTGATATGGTTTTCATCGGGGCTTGCTTTTGCAGGCCTGTCTCGGTGCGTGCTGGTGCTCGAAGCAAGACGTGGTCGCCTCGATTTGAGGCAGTACCATGGCGGATACGAACACATGCCACTTTTAGCCGCTAGCTTTTTGGTGATGGGCCTTGCCTGTATTGGCTTTCCAGGAACACTTGGATTCGTTGGCGAAGAAATGCTGATCAGCGGCGCGATTGAAGTTTTTCCAGTCCTTGGCTTTTTCGTGATACTTGCCGGAGCGTTGACTGGCTTAGCTGTACTGAGAATGTATTTCTCTCTATTTTGTGGCAAGCGTGACAATACCTTTCCTCTAGTTCTCTCACGCCGCGAACGAATAGCATTTGCAGCAGTGGCTATCATCCTTGTTGGATTTGGACTCGCTCCAAATCCCATGGTGAGCCAACTGACTCAGTCAAGCACACATATCTTATCCCTGCGCAACAGGCACGCTGCCGAACCTTAGTCATTCGGTAAATATGTAAAAACTAAACATTTAAACTTTGCGGGGTGGACGGGACTCGAACCCGCGGCCTCCGGCGTGACAGGCCGGCGTTATAACCAACTTAACTACCACCCCAATAAGCGGTATCGCGGCTTTTAGCGTGAGCAGAGGTTACTGTCAAAAGGTTTAGCCAGGCTCGCGCCGCTGGCTTGCCACCTTTAACGCCAAGAGGCTCGCGCGGGCTTTGTTGAGGGTTTCCTGGTATTCGCCCTCGGGATTGCTGGCCTCCACGATGCCTGCCCCCGCCTGCATGCGGTACTCCCCGCCCGACTCGACCACGGTACGAATCGCGATCGCCATATCCATGGTGCCCTCAAAACTCAGATACCCAATGGCGCCGCCGTAGATGCCGCGTCGCACCGGTTCCAGCTCGTCAATGATTTGCATCGCTCGAATCTTAGGCGCTCCCGTCAGGGTGCCGGCCGGAAAAGTCGCTTGGAGCACATCGATAGCGTCTCGATCTTCTGAGAGCTCACCGCGAACGTTGGAAACGATGTGCATCACATGCGAATAGCGCTCAACGGCCATGCGCTCGGTAAGCTCCACTGACCCTGTACGACAGATGCGCCCCACATCGTTGCGTCCCAAGTCCACCAACATGACATGCTCGGCCAGCTCCTTCGGATCTGCCAAAAGCTCCTGTTCAATGCGTATATCTTCTTCAATGTCTGCGCTGCGCGGCCGCGTGCCTGCGATCGGCCTCACCTCGACCACGCCGTCGGTCAGTCTGACCATGGTTTCGGGACTGGCCCCCGCAATGCGCAAGCCCGGAAACCGCAAAAAATAATTGTACGGCGACGGATTGATCATCCGCATCGCACGATACACATCAAACGGATCAATCCCCTCACTGGGCACTGAAAAACACTGCGAAAGGACCACTTGGTAGATGTCTCCTGCACGAATGTATTCGCGCGCACGTTCCACTGCCTCACAAAACTTGGCTTTGTCAAACGACGACGATGGCAATGACTCCGACGCTTGCATCTCCACGTCAAGATCCAACTCCGCAAGTCGTGGCGGCGCATGGAGCATGGCACGTGCGTGTTGAAGGTGCTCCACGGCGTTTTCATACGCGTGTTTGAGGTTTGTCTTTTCGTCCACACTCACGGCTCGTACGATGCGCAACGTCTGGAGCAAGTTGTCAAAGATGATCACCGTGCCGCCCACCGCAAACGCAAAATCAGGAACCGAAGGTGATGCCGCCTTCCCCGCACCTACTTTAGGCTCAAATCCACGCACCGCATCATAGGAAACATACCCGACCGCCCCACCCCAAAAGTACGGCAACCAGGGCAATGCCGCGGTGCGATAGCGCTTCAATAAGGCGCGCAGGCTCTGCCACGGATTATCAGGCGTGGTGATGTGGGTACGCTCTTGGGTAATCTGCTCGAAACGCCCTTCACTCCCGATCACGATGACTTCGGGATCACATCCGACAAAACTGTAGCGGCCCACCCGCTCGCCACCCACCACACTTTCAAGAAGATAACTGCCCTCTTGTTGGCCCACCGCTGCAAATGCGCCTACAGGTGTCAGCGTGTCTGCCACCAACGGCAAAGACACCGGCACCACGGTGGCATCGCTTGCCAAACGGCAAAATTCATCAAAATCAGGCTCAAAACGCATCAGAACTCAGGATATGTTATAAGGAGAACGTGGACTTGCAGACTAAACCAAAAGTGCTGCTCTGTGTAGCGGGCGGCATTGCCGCCTACAAAAGCGTGGTGTTGCTGCGCGAGCTTTTGCATCGAGGCTACGAATGCCGCGTGGCCATGACGCATTCGGCCTCTAAGTTCATCGGCGCCGCCACGTTTAGCGGCCTGACGGGGCAACAGACGGTGACCGACTTGTGGGACCAAGCCCACGCTGGCGAAATCCACGTCGAGCTTGCCGCATGGGCGGATGCCATCGTCGTTGCACCAGCCACAGCCAATCTCCTAAGCCGAGCTGCTGCAGGAGGCGCAGACGACGTGGTCCTTGCAACACTCTTGTGCAGCAATACGCCGGTGCTCTACGCCCCTGCCATGCATCATACCATGTGGCATCATCCTGCCACGCAACACAACGTTACACTGCTCACGCAACATGGCGCGCATATCGTTGGGCCGGAGCATGGCGAGCTTGCTAGCGGCGAGCACGGCATGGGCCGCATGAGCGATCCCGATCAGATTGCCAACGCCTTGGACATCTTGCTTACCACCCAAAACGACTTGCGTGGTGTGCGCGTGTTGATCACTGCAGGCCCCACGCATGAAGATCTTGATCCCGTTCGGTTCATTGGCAATCGTTCGAGCGGCAAGATGGGTTATGCACTGGCGAGACGTGCAGCCGCGCGTGGTGCAAACGTAACGTTGATCAGTGGCCCTGTGTCTTTGACACCGCCTCACAATGTCGCCCTCGTGCGCGTCCGCTCCGCCAGCGAGATGCACGACGCCATCATGCAGCACCTTGGCGAAACCGATGTGCTCATCATGGCAGCCGCAGTGGCAGACTATCGCCCCAAAGAAGCGGCCCCTCACAAGCTCCACAAAGAAGACCAAGAACGCGCGTTGGTGCTCGTGCCCAACGTCGACATCCTTGCCACAATTGGCAAGAACATAAGCATAAATACGCCAATTTTAGTAGGTTTTTCGCTAGAAACCGACAACGTTGTCGAGCGTGCCCGCGCCAAGCTCCTTAAAAAACGGCTTGATCTGGTGGTGGCCAACCGTGCTGAAGACGCCTTGGAAACCGACAGCACGACCATCACCCTGATCTCCAAAGAAGGTGAGCAATCGCTTGGCCCCCTGTCAAAGTCTCAGGCTGCAGATCACATCCTCGATGCCGCATACGAGCGCTGGATGCTGCGGCAGAACGAATCCGAACGCCCCACCCTGACGCTCATCGATAGCGCTCAGTGACGGGTCTCAGAACGTTGAGTATACAATAGAATTAGCTATTTTGGGCTTTAAAGGATGTTGTCAATCCGTGTGCCCACCTACAGCCCATCCCGTTGGGCTTAAAACGCGCTGACGTGCTAGTACCTTTTGACCCCACACGCACCTTTTTTAGACAGCTCAGACCCCAGTTGCTGCATGGTAACCACTCGCTACCCATTCCTTACTTTGCCGGTTGCTTGCCGTTACTCTCCGTCCATCGGACGGGACAACTGGTACAAAATGGGCGAGCCTGAGTTGAATTCTAAATACTTCCTAAGTTCGGCATGGATTGTGGCATGAAATTTGCGTCCTGCTAAAGCATTCCGATGATTGATACTAGATACCTGTCGGTGATGGTAGGAGCGTTCTTCATTGCATCCTGTGCTCTGACAAGTGACTTGGACGCAAGCGCTGGAGCGCAAGCATCGGGCGGAGCCGGGGAAGGCGAGCAATGTGCGGGGTTTGTCTACGAATGCGCCAGCGGCTTAGACTGTATCTCCGATGGAATAAGCTTAGGCACCTGTGAGCGCCCATCGAAGCGAGCGGGGCTGATTCCGCTCAACTTTTTGTCAAATCCAGACGAATTCTCAGTCTCGATGACTGTACAGCCCAACACGCTTTCTGTCCCGGTTAGCGTGGTTCCAACGTTGCGCAGTTATATAGAGAACGTCTTGGTAAGGTATGTTGTGCCAGTTGCGCAGACGCAGATGCTGCGCATTCAAGAGTTGAAACCCCTATTGACTAACCCAGATTTTCATCTTTCTTTGGCACCGAAGTATGCGCAAATTTATACAAATAAGTTAAAAGCAAAACAGGCCTTAGAGACGCTTCTGGCAGTTGGTAGTACTGATGGCACCAACGTTCAGCAGTGTCTCACCAAATGGAACGGTTTTGATTTCTATTCGCCAGTTGTACAAGAGAACCAACGTTCTGGGTTGCTGCCCTGCATTTCGATGTACAACGAATTGCTAAAGCAGTATCGGACCTTGTTTGCTAATGCACCTGTCATCTCGCCGCATTTTTTGGACCGTCTGAGCACAGCTCTTTCACTTGCCGAAAGCATTGCGGTCGATCCCGAACACTATCATTTGGTTTTTCCGGACAAGACGACAAGGCAAACTGAGTTCCGAACCGGCACAGAGCAACTGTTGAGCCAATCCGAGCGCCAACGCTCCGAACGAGCAATCTTAATTGCACAAGCACCATTCGCTGTCTCGGCGCTCTTCGAACGGTTAGTACGAGATCTCACCATGGTTCAAATACTCTATCCCATTGTGTCTATGCAGGTCATGGTGGCCAATGGTGCAGGTGGGGGAGACATTCTGCCCCTAGGAGAGTGGGCGATTGCTGCCATGAATGAAACCGAGCCTCTTCGTGATGGCTATCCCTTGCCGGCAACCGAACGATTTCGTCAAGGGCTTATTTCTGCCTGGAGCGCAACGTACCAGAATAACAAAGAATTATTAGAACATATCCATGCCGGCTGGGATGAGCAAGAAGCCTGGAAGCTCTGGCCGGTGGCAGAATCAATGGGATTTGTAAACATTTTTCCTCAGTACAAGGAGATTCACAATCAGCTAAAGACGACTATCGAAAAGCTCTCTAACGATCCCACGCCAACCTTATGGACGGTAGCCTGTGTTGGGTCTGCCATTGGTGCTGCCGTTGCGGGAACAATTGTCAGCCTTGCAGCGGTTACCGCTAGTCCCACCACCTACCTCGCGTTGAGTGCGGGGGTAAGCGTGGCCTGTCTTCCGGCCAGCTATTATTCTGCACAGTGGGTTTTGCATTTAGGCCAACTCATCGCAAACTCCGCCACCATGGCGTTCCTAGGCATAGAACAGGGTTTAATCCCGCCTGATCATGCGGATCAGTACGAAGGCACAATGTCCTTTGCTACCGCGATGCTAGGAATTAACGTGCTTTTTCTCGCGACAGATATCGTCTCGATTTCCAAGACCGTAGGCGCTTCATTGAAATTCCTGCAGGGCACTGCCAGGGAGAGTACAATCGGGCGTGCAATGCCCCATTCATGGAGACCACCCACTGAGCCCTTACGCGCCTCAGGAGAGATCAGATCGCCGACATTCATGTTCTTAGAGAACATGTTTGATAAGTTACTACATGGCAATGCGACTGAAAGGTTTGAGGTGACCACTCAACTGGAAACAGTTGCCACTGCGTCCGTCCGAACCGCAACACACACTCCGCCGCTGAATGCAAGCGCGCTGCATGCGTTTATTAGTGAAAAGCCTTTTGTACAGGACGGCGGAAGTGACATGGTGTTGTGGCTATTAGGAAAATCAGATGATGAACTCCGCACCATCATGGATGGAGTCGATTCAGAAAACATCGGCGCCATACGTTCGATCGCTAGCACCATGTCAGGATATGCCAAGCGACTGCCTGGACGCGTTGCATCAGCTCTTGCCTCAGACGTCAGTCATTTGACCGTACTACAAGCTTCCGTAGACGAGTTTGTCCAAAAACTTGAGCTATTGATATCCCAGATTGACGCGCTCTTTTAAGATGTCAGTGCTGGTTAGTTCCATTCGTGGGCAATACAGAGATCGCAACCGCTTTGCCATTGGCCCCTATCCAACACAGTCCAGCTGGCTGGCCAATCAGGACTCAACTCTATGTCGGCGTTATTCGTAGCTCTTTCAAATATTCCTTGAACAAACGGAGCGAGTGGATCTCCAGCATACGGTTGATCAACAGATTGAAACACGCTTCGTTGATAACATCTTATGTCACTCTGCTCGTACCCTTGTTCTGAACCAAGGTTTCCGCAAGTTTTTTCTTCGATTGCTGCGTTACATTGGATTTTTGTCATCAGTGGCGTGCACAAGCGCGCTATGCGATTGATCCATCCCCAATATTTATTCAGATTGGCGCCTTGATTAACGATCCTCTTGCTATCCAGGCAAAGCTGTTCTGTTCCATCTTCAGTAAGGGGCACACCACCTTTGTGTATGCTGATAACTCTCCCCGCGTAGTCCAGTATGGGCGCGCCACTGTCGCCAAGGCAATTCGTTCCGGCATATTTGAGGTCCATGCGATCTTTACTCTGGATACGCTCGCTAGCTCGGTGAACATAGTGTAGCGGTTGGTAGTCTAGCACCCAGTGAGCGTTTTCCGGAGGTAACTGGCGCGTCAGCTCTTGTTGGTCGAAGTCAACTACACACATTGAAGCTGCACGGCGTTGCCCATCAGGAGCTCCATAACCTACGAGTAGATAGTCACAGTTGTATCCATTTGAATTGAAGCCTAGATCGTAATGCCTAAGCGACGGAATTCGAGCAAATCGTTCGGGAGGGAACTCAGTATCACCAGTGGTGATAACCACGGCTAGGTCATTGTCTGCATATCGAGTTTCCCAACTATCTTTGGGAGAGCGGTTAGTCACCACATATGCCATCTCGTGCTGCGATCCCGCCGTGAAATCATAATAGGGGTTGCTGCCGTTCAGTTGGGTAACTTGAGGGTCCACTGCGACTGCATATTCAGCAATACGTTCCTCAATCGGCACATCAGGACTATCGTCATCATAAAAATTATGTGCTGCGGTAAGCACGTGGTGAGGTCCAATGATAATACCCGTGCCAATAGCATAGGGTATACCTTCCGGTATTTGTGCCGCCGGCCCTTCGAACGACGCGATACGATAGATCACTACAAGGGGCAGATAAGCATGGACCTTATCGTCTCGCACTGCCGACTCATCAGAAGCAGTCGCCGGTACATCGTGTGTAGAACACCCCACTAGCGTCAATAAAAGAAGAAAGAACCCGGCGTAGGCACGCTGACATTGTGAATGATACATAAAGCACCGTTTCATACAGGCGGCAGATTTAGCACGCGGCGCAGGAAGTGCACGGCCCTTGCGTACAAGTGGAGACAATTGGTTCCAGTGTAAGCAATGTGGTCTACAGACCTCACCGAAGGCTTATCGTCAAGCAAAATCATCAATGACTTCAATACCAATGCCCTCGATCTTTTTTGGCTCAAATCTTGCTTACGCCTGCTATCTCGATAACTAAAGAGGGTGTTATGCAGTTCTGTCAACGTTTCATTGCATTGTTGCTCGGTGGGATCGTGCTGCTGAGTGGTGCTTCAACTGGTTGTACAACTGAAGCCATGGAGGATCCAGGTTATGCTGCTGATCCCCAGGCGTCTTCTGTATGCTTGCAAGGCGGCGATCCGGTGAGCACGGGAGCCTGTGTAGTAGCTGTCGCGGTAACCGCAGCAGAGGTCTCGGCAGCTCTTGCAGCCTCTTCGGGTGTGGTCACCACGGCTGCGGCTGCACTCGTCGCCGCCGCCCCTGTGATTCTTGCAGTTGTGGCCGTCACCGCATTGGTCGCAGGTGTTGGCATTCTCATATTCACGGTGAATAACACACCCCAGTACTACGCGGTCGGGTTGATGCCACCAGTTCCAGTCGCAGCACCTGTACCTCCGATTGCTCCGGAAGCATGGGCGGGCGGTTCTTGGGGAGCAAGCCAAGTGGTCAATAACAGCTGGGTCTTACAAGCTCAGATAGTCGATATCCCGGATGTGGAAATCGAAGCGGTTCCCTATGTGCCGCCCATGACTCAAAGATGCCAAGGTAACTCGCCGTTCTGGAAGGGCTTGCAGAAAGAATTACATGACGCGTGTCATCGTAATCGTCGTGCCTGCCGAGGAACTGATAGCTGTACCGATATGCTGGCGTCGAGCCAAAGCCTCCTAAGATGTTTCGTTGCTCGCGAGAACATGCAGCGATATTGTTATGGTGGACTAGGTGATGCTAACCATGTAGGTGAAATGGAAGCAGTGCGCAACAGCATAGCAAAATGTAACAAGTTTGCGTGCGCTCAATATGGCCGCGCGTCTTGTCCAAGTTGTTCGGGTAACATGGGCCAAAGTACAATCCCTGTGGGTCCCGCTACGCCTTCCTGTGCGGACAGACAAAATTTCTGTTACACAAACGGTCTCTTCGAGGCAGCACCCACTGGTTCCACATGTACGGATGCGGGCACTAAGTTGTCTGGTAGTGATGACCAGTCCGGATGGCTGTGTGAGAATCGCACCAATGTTAAAGAATGGACAGGTTGCTTCGTAAAGAGCGCGGGCAATATCGAACGTGCCAGCAATCAATGGCAGCAAGGATATTCCAGAGTTGCGTCGCCAAACGAAATCAAATCGGGGCTTGATCCAAACAGCTGCTGGCAATGTCAGCCTCTGGCAGATTATCCGCACGTACGGCAATGGATGCCAGTCGGACGAGAGTATTGCGGCACTGTTGCACCCGGCCCTTCACTGTGCACCGAGGAAGGTAAGATAACGGAGTCCGTCCCTCGAAGCCAAGGTTGCGGGCGCGGCGCAAGAACTGAGGGGCAGTTCACTGATTGTTACAGGAATCAATACACCGACGGCGTGCGTTACCAGTGCGTGCGGGATCCCTCTAACGCGAGCAACGTGGCATGGAAGAGAGACTGCGGTTGTAACGGCTTCTAGTATCAAACAGCCAACAACCACACGTTCAACCTTTGGGGAAGAATTTCCTTGGTAAGCACGACAACACCAATTACAGTGGTGTTGGCTGCTTTGGGATCCTGTCCGACAACCAGACACAGGAAGCTGCAACCTAGAGGTAGCGCTCAGTAAAGAGGTTGCGAATCGCTGGGCAGTCTTGCAACACGTTAAGCACAAGCTCGGCTTGCCCATCGACGTATCCTCCGCCCATGCACAAGCTAACCTGTTTGCTTGCAGCCTGTGTGCCAAACACCGCACGCGTAAAACTCGTTTGCGAGGAGAAAAAACACACCTGGCCACCTGGTCGCGTGGCCAAGATGGCGCTCATCTCCACCTCGCCGGCGCTCACGCATGAAAGCGTCACATCAAACGGCTTGTCACCCTCATTGTTTCCCGCGGTGGCAAGCTCCCGTCCCGTCAGAAAATCCGCACCATCCCGCACGATCACTTCATCGCACAATCCCAAAGCCCGCAGCTCACCAGAAGCCTGCTCGGAAATATCCACACCCACAAGCCTGGCCTCACGGCCAATACGCTCGCGCACCGCATACGCACACAGCACCCCGCTTTTGCCTGCCGCGCCCAAGATGAGCACATTTTGCCCGGGAGAAACCAGGCGCGCCGCCAGCGCCGGTGCAGGACAGACACTCAGGGCTGAAAGCGCCAAACGCGGCGGCAGGTGCTCTGGCACCACCACATACGGATAGCTCTGGCAAATCACAGCCTGGCCTTTGATTTCTAACTGAGCTGCTGCCCGATGCACCTTGCGCACCTTTTCGAGCCTCAAAGGCGTAACGGTCAACGATGCCAAGGACACCAAGCGCTCGCCTATCTTGGGCGCCACATCTGCCACAGAAGCCCCCACGGCTTTGACTTTGCCCATCAGCACGCCCCCGCTGCCTGTCACCGGGTTATGCTGCTTGCCCCGACTCGCAATCGTCCGCGTGATGTTACGCACGATGCTGTCCTCGTCGCCACCGCTTGATGCCTCTATCTGCCTGAAGCTGGCGGCATCAAGACTCAGCGCTTCAACATCCAGAACGATCTCATTGGAAAAAAATCGGCTGACGTCGTTATCCAACTTCCAGGCCATTTGAGGCAGGACACCCGTGGGCTGCAACACACGATGCGTGCCAAGCGGATCTCCGGTAGGTTGGTTGTTGGTCAATGCCATCTTCCTTCATTCCTGCTTATCAGACTCGTGCGACCTCACCTACACCATAACGGACGATTTGGGGTTCTGCGCTCGTCAAGTCCACTACCGTGGAGGGCAGCTCTGCTCCGAGATCCGCATCCAAAACAAGAGCCAATCCCCTCAGTTTGGCATCAATCTCAGCAGGGTCTTTTAATGTCTCGCCGTCGCATGCTGCGGTGGTGGATACGATCGGATTGCCCAGTTCCGTTAAAAGCGCATGCGTCACAGGATGCGCTGGCACGCGAATGCCTACGTGTTTACGTTTGCGCATCAAAAGCTTGGGCACCTCACGCGTAGCGGGAAGGATAAAACAATAGGGTCCTGGAATCAGACGTCGGATCAAGCGATAGCTGGGATTGTCTACCAACGCATACGTGGCAATGTTTCCCAGGTCGGGACACAGTAACGTCAAAGGGTGATCCTTTGGCATGTTCTTAATGCGGTATAGGCTCTCAATCGCTTTTTTGTCGTTGAGATCAGCGCCGATGGCATAGGTGGAGTCTGTGGGATAGGCGATCACCCCCCCCGAACGCAAGGCATCGACGGCCCGACGAATCGTGCGCGGCTGCGGATGCTCCGGATCGATGGCTAGTCGCATGACGGCCCGACATATACCGGGTTCGGAGCACGCCGCAAACCCTCCCCACAAAACTACCCCCTCCCCTCAATCCAGAGGATTTGCTATAGGGCAAAGCGTTATGCCCGATTCCAAGGAACTTCCTTTTATCATGCTCAGTGCCATCATGGATGGGGCTGCCAAACCGGCAGAGCTGACGCAACATCACGCCCAAGCCTATGAGCACGCGATGCAGGCCACCCGTGGCAAGCCCATTGCGGGATTGGATCTCACCGAGCTTGCGGTAGCACCTCAATCGTTTGCAGCATTGCGAAAACAACTCCAGCTTTCCGAAACCACCGTCGCCGTGTACGATGTGTTTGGAGTCTCTTCTCACGTCAATCCCAATGTGCGCAACGTGGCAGGACAGTATCTCGCCGCGCAGATTCTATGGATGCTCGATCAACAAAACCTTTTATCCAGCGTGCCGCTATCGCTCAAGCTGGATGTGCCTAAAGGATGGCCAAATACAAAAGACGCTGTCTTAAGCAAGCTCAGCGATGCCGGTGCTCTGACGCTTTCTCCCAAAGAAGCCGAGGTGTTCAAAGACATCAAGTCCGCGTGGGATGCTCTGCGCAACGCAATAGCTTCGGATAGCTGACCCACGGATTATCGGCCACGGCAAACCGCCACGGCGCACGGCGGTCTTTATAACGGGCGGAATCAATGCCCACTCGCGGTCCCACGAGCATCCCCGAAGGCGATGCCCCATCAAGCAGCTCCAACCCACCGGGCATAAACAACGGCTGGCCGTTAAAGCTTCCATCAATGCCTAACGCCGCAGCCACTTTGCCGGGACCCGTCAATAGCACAGGGCCTTGCAGACCTCGGCGTCTTTTGCGGATCTGCACAAGGCCGGCAATGGGCTCAGCCGAGCGAATCAGTACCGCAGCGCCCTCCCCCTCCTGGTTGGTCACCACGTTGAGCATGTGATGCATGCCGTAGCACACATACACATAGGCATGGCCTGCAGGCCCCCACATCGCTGCATTGCGCTTGGTGCGGCCCACACTGCAGTGGTTGGCGCTGTCATCTGGCCAGACATACGCCTCCACCTCCGTGATGCGCAACACCACCTGACCATGCCGCAAATGCTTTCCCAGCAGTGCCTGTGCAACCTCGCGAGCATCCCGCGCGTAAAAGTTTTGGGCAAGTCTTAGAGGCTTTACCATGTCGTATTGTCTTACGCTAACACAATTGGTGTACACTGAGCGGGCGCCCGATGGATAAAGTGGCAACAGTCATAATGACGATCGGAGTGATCGCCGTGGTCTTCACGTGGATACTTGTTGCTATTGCGCATTGGCATCTGCATCGACAAAAACGCCTGCTCGACACGTTTGTTTCTCAAGGCGTGTCCTTCGATCTTCCGTCAATTTCCATTCTCAAGCCCATCCGCGGTGTAGACGATGGCCTGCTTGAAAATCTCTCTGCCCTAGTCAGCCAGGACTATCCGGCCTTTGAAATTCTCATTGGCATCAAAGATCCTCTAGACCCTGCTCACCAGGTCGTAGCGCAGCTACGCCAAGCGTATCCCACATTTCCGATTCGAGTACTGACAGGATTTGAAGACATTGGACTCAACCCCAAAGTCAATAGTCTTTATGCGCTCTTTCACGAAGCCACATATCCACTGTGTCTCATCTCCGATGCCGACGTGTATCCTCACCCGGATTATTTACGCAGGCTCGTCACAGGCTATCTCGTACACGATGCCAAACTCGCGCACAGCGTGCTCCTTGGTTACGGCGCACGCACGCTAGGCGCGTGGCTGGATAACTTGCAAATCAACTCGTTCGTGGCAGTCACTCAGCTTGCGCTCGATGCCGTTAAACACCCTACCGTGGTCGGCAAATCCATGCTCTTTGCCAAAGCCGACCTGGAGCGTATCGGCGGCTGGGCGGTGGTCAAAGACACACTTAACGAAGACTACGCGATAGGCCGACGGATGGATCGCGCCGGCATGCGTGTCTACTTGTGCCCAGATGTATTGCGAGTGCGCGAACCACGGCGCACTTATAAAGCCTTCCTCAATCGGCATGTGCGCTGGGCACAAATGCGCCGCGCCTGCCGACCCGATGGCTATGTCCTGGAGCTGTTGCTGAACCCCACGGCATGGGGGGTACTCTTGTGCTTCCTAGCGTGTCTAACCCCCACACGCATGTGCACCTTATTTACCCAAGGCCTAAGTTTAATCGCTGCCAAGGTACTTGCCGACATGGCACTCTACCGTTCACTCAGCGGGCAGTGGCTTGACGTCAAACACCTTCCGCTGATTACGGTGAAAGACTTGTCTATGATGGCATTTTGGATGGTGGGACTCGTGCACTGGCGAGTAACATGGCGTGATCGTCAGTTTCGTTTAACCAGGGGAGCGCAGCTCGCTCCGTTAACAAAACCATGATCTCTTTACCATCCGACAAACCGTTGTGTCTGGTCGCCATCGACATGGGCTATGGCCATTTGCGCCCTGCCCATGCCCTTAGCGAGTACTTATCGGTACCCATTCTGGAAGCCGACCGCGATCCGTTAGCCCGTGCGGAGGAGCGACGGCACTGGGACAAAATTCGCCATGCGTACGAACGTGTCTCTCGCGCCTCCCAGCTTCCCTTCTGGGGTGTACCCTTGCGCATGCTGCTTGATGCAACCACGCGTATTCCTGAATTTTATTCCGATCGCGACCTGACAACGCCCACGTTCGGAACGCGTTATCTTGAACAACACATCCGTCGTGGATTAGGCCACGATTTGGCCAGTTATCTCAAAACCCATGATGCACGCCTTGTGACAACATATTACGCCCCGGCGATTGCAGCCGATCGACACGGCCACACTGACATCTATTGCATTGTGACCGATAGCGACATCAACCGCGTGTGGGCGCCTTACATGTCCCGCGATTCGCATATCAACTACTTGGTTCCCAGTCAGCGTGCCCGACGGCGTTTGCGTGCGTACGGCGTCAAAGAAGACCGCATCATCGTGACAGGATTTCCCTTACCCGACACTCTCCTTGGTGGCCCTTCTTTAGGAACACTCAAACACAATCTACGCCGACGTTTAGCACGCCTTGATACGCACCATGTGTTTCATGACGAAAGCCGTCACGAACTCATTCAACTTCTTGGAGTGGACTCAACCCATGAGATGAAATCCACAGAGCCGCCACAGTTGACCTATGCCATTGGCGGTGCAGGCGCGCAAACTGACTTGGTCAATCAATTTTTGCCAAGCCTCGCTCCACTTATAGAACGGCAAAAATTGCGGCTTACCCTGGTCGCTGGCCGTCGCAGCGATGTCCACGAGCAACTGCAACATGCTATTCAACAGCATCGCTTGGAATCGCTGATGGAAAACGGACTGAGCGTGCTCTACCAACCAGAGATGGACAGCTACTTTCGTGCTTTTAACAGCTTACTCGCTGAGACCGACATGCTGTGGACAAAGCCAAGCGAAATCACCTTCTTTGGTGCGTTAGGCATTCCTCTCATCTTCGGACCTCCCGTAGGAGTGCACGAACACTTTAACCGTCGCTGGGCTGAACAAAACGGCGTCGGCTTGCGACAGCACGACCCTCGATTCGCGGCAGACTGGATCAAGGACTGGCTCAAAGACGGCACCTTTGCGGCCGCCGCGTGGTCAGGGTTCGTGCGCATGCCCAAGTTTGGGCTCTACAAAATCGCCGAAGCGATTCGAAAAACCCATCCTAACACGCCATAACAGCGGATAACGTAGTGACCCCAACGGGAATCGAACCCGTGTTACCGGCGTGAGAGGCCGATGTCCTAACCGCTAGACGATGGGGCCATTGCCGAGCCGCCAGGGCGCCTCGACGCTGTGCCTTATACAGGATAACCCCCTCCGAGCGCCACTGCCCTGCCTACAATGTAGGCACAAATCTTGCCTTCATCTAAGACATGACGCCGAGTTACCACGTTCGGCCCACGTTAATCGCGTGGTTCGCTGGTTTTCTGGGGTCAATCGTCCCCTTGGGCTGCGCTCTACAGGCCGACAGTACCCCAGGAGTTGACCAGGCGCGGCAGCAAGCCGGATGCGGCGCCGTGGGGTACTCCCACTTTGGCTGCCCTGAGGACTATGTGTGCAAACCAGACGGCCAATGCGTCCAGTTCGATGAAAACGCGCACCTCGCCTTTCGGTTCTCGGCGCGCAGTGAGCCCGAAGCTCCACAAACGCCTCAGCCCGACGCTAGCGTTGCGGCGTACATCGACGTTGCGACTTCCCATCTGCGCACTTCGGTTGGCGAACAAGCCCCATTGCTTGAATCCCTAGGCATGCAGGTGCAGCGCCTCGACAAAAAAGCGTTGGCAACGCTTGCTCAAACCTATGCCACCTATGATGCAAAGCTCCAAGCGCTCGACGAAATCTCTGTTCAAGTCGCAAGCCAACTCGAAGACATCGATCCCGATCATAGCCTGCACACATGCCAACAGCTATTCGAGGATCACGACTTTGTTCAGCCTGTCACCGTTTCGGATACGAGACAACGCATGGACCAATGCGTCCATACGTATGGCCGTGTGCTGGTGGCGCTTGAGATTGCCAACAGCAACCTCAGCTCGTTTGACTCGCTCGTATTTGCACGAATGCGCACCACGCTGGGTCACATGCAAGAAGCGCTTGGTTCCGGATTAGGGTCCCACGTAAGTGCACGCGCCATCCGGATACGTGAGTTACCTAACAGCCTACGCTCGATTGCAGAAGAAGTCTTTGGCGGGCTTTCAACGGCCCAGTTGCTTTTTCCCATCGTGCGCCTGGAAGTATCCGTGGACACTGGGATGGCTGTTCTTGCCCATCGCGTAGGATATTTCGCTCAGCTTGCTGCATCCAACCTGTCGGAGCGTCTTCCCGCCGGCACCGATGCGTTAGAAATATTTCATCACGCGCTATCAGCCGCGGTGGGCGAAATGAAGCGTAATGAAGAGGCGCTTTCAAAAAAACTCTCAGAGCCGTGGTCAACGCAAGATGCCTGGCAGCTTGTGCCTGTCATAGAGAATGCGGGACTACTCTCGCATCATCCGGAGCTTTTGGACGTGCACGCCATGCTCCGTGAGCAGCTTGCGCACAAGGAAAACTGGCAACCTGTCGTCAATGGCGTAGCGGCAGTGATATGCTTGGCTGGCGGGGCCGCCGCATTCTTTAGTGTGATTGGCGCACCGGCAGCGTTTGTGCTGTGTGCGCCTGCGACTGTGCTTGGCGTGGTCACGTGGATTCAGCTACGACAAGTCAGCGCTAACGCGCTGATGTTGGCGTTTTTTGGCCCGGAACAAGGGCTTATGCCGGCCGCTAGAGCCCAAGATGCCGCACGCCAAACCCGCTGGGCCGGCTCATTTGTAGCCCTTGATTTTCTCGGCGTCACCGCCGATGTCGTCACAGCATTGCGGGCGGTCCAGTCACTGCAAGACGTGTTACATCTCGGTCGCCTCCGCAACGGGGATGCGTTTTTTGTACATGCGCGCACACTACCTCCACTCACGGCCTCGGGAATTGCTGACACGCCGCTGGCTCAGGCAATACAAAACCCTAACGTCACGGCGTTTTTCGAACAGCCGGGATACGTCCCGTGGTCTAGACAAGTCAACCCCATACAATACGGCTTTGAGCTCGAAACAAATAGCGAAGCTCTTGCGACCCTTTACCGCCCATCTGGATTCAATGACGAGGCTTGGCAAGCACTTGGTTTTGAGGACCAGATGGCAGCCTTAAGGACTGCACACGCTGCTGATGGTCAACTTTCTCGATTAGGCTCAGCACCAGATTTTCTCCCAAGGTGGGCTGTCACCGATGTAGGAACGTTTGAGCTCAATGGGTTTGCGCCGGTACAGACCTTGGCAGATCTGCGACAGCTGCAATGGTCAACTACCACGCCTCTTGTAGTGCCTGCGAGAAATCCAATCCCCAACATCGCGTATTTCCATACGCATGTTTCGTTCCCCTGGACCCCTGATGCGGCAGCTCAACAGGTATTGGCGCGATACTGGGTGTTATGGAACGAAATGGCAACATTCGATCTGTACAGGTCCCCAGATACCGTCGGCAATTTTTATATGGGACCTGTGAGCCGCAGTGCTCTGAACCATCAGCTCGCGGCATTCGCTCAAGGGCCCACCGCAACCTATAATAAATGGCACTTTTTGGGATTACGAAGCTCGAGCCTTTACGGCGATGCAACTCAACGTATTGGTTTTGAAGTACGTGCCGGGGGACATGTTAGCGAGCTTACTGGGCCCGATAATCAAATTATGTATGCCATGTCTACCAGTGCGTTCCTACAGAATCCTACATCGTCTACGGTACGACTCGCCCCTGGGCAATCACGCCATACGATAAGTGCACTGGACGATGCCCTGTGGGATATGCCAGGTCCTGAAGCGTTCGAGCGCATCCCAGTCGCGATGCAAACATACATTCGCTCCGCAATCGAACCGCTTATTGACAACTATCGCTGGCGAGCGGCCAAGCTTGAAAGCAATATCTCTATGCCCATGGTGGGTTGGCACACGCGCGCCTTTCTTTCACACAAACAAGCTGAAATACTCGCAGCCAGGCAAGCCTTTCTTGCGGAAATGGAGGGGATCATCCAATCCATCGACGTCACCACCTCCCCAAACGAAGCACGAAGGGCAGTGTATCAGGCCGTTGCCCATTGGGCTCAACGCCTCAATTTAGCGAACCTCTATTAGCCAAACTCCGCGCGTGCCAATGCTGCCTGATGGCCCTCGGGATGGTGGCCATTGCCGCCTGCCACGTCAATTAGTGGGTCGGGGACTAGGATTCGAACCTGAGCGGCGACGTTGACGTCGGAGACTTAAATGTCTCCGACCGAGAGCCGCGAGAGACACTTTCCAAACAGACGACCGACTCCAATTCCTGGCTCGGGGACTAGGATTCGAACCTAGATAAGCAGAGTCAGAGTCTGCTGTCCTGCCGTTAGACGATCCCCGAAAAAGCCTCGTCTACTTAGAAGGAGCCACCCCTACTGTCAAGCGCGCTTTTAAAGAGGCCCACTTCAGCACAATGCGTCGTTGTTCTTTTCGATTCGCTTTTCGGGCTGATATGATCCGGATAGTCTCATCCGCTACAGATGCGGTGAAGCTCAAGGATGCGTGGGATGCCGCGAAGGTCGGGATAGACTTCGACGCGCTCTATCCACGGTTGCTGGCGTGCAAGCAAGGTGAGAGCTTGGTCCTGTCCTTGGCCAATCTCCATCAGTAGCCGCCCTCCGACAGCCACATAAGGCTCCGCTTCCAGGATAATCCGTCGGGCGATATCCAGCCCCTCCGGACCTGCTGCCAAGGCAAGACGCGGCTCATATACAGCAATATCCTCCGCAAGCGCATCCCAATCTCGTTCCGCAATGTAAGGCGGATTGGCGGTTACCAGCGCAAACGGTTTAACGCCTATGTTCGCAAAGAGATCCCCTTCGACAAAACGCACGCGCTCAGCCAAACCCAAGCGCTCTGCATTCTGCCGAGCTATAGCCAACGCCTGAGCCGAGATGTCGCTTGCCGTCACATGCCAAGCGGGCCGCTCCGCAGCAAGCGTCAATGCAATGGCGCCGCTCCCAGTGCACACATCCAGCACCTCAATGGACTCTAGTTCGGACATGCCCTCCAATGCTTTCTCCACCAAAAGCTCGGTTTCCGGCCTGGGAATCAACACGGCCGGGGTCACGCTAAAACGACGTCCGTAAAATTCCTTCTCGCCTCGAATGTACGCGATGGGCTCGCGCGCACGGCGTCGTTTCACCAACTCGCGTATGCCGCCCAGCTCAGCTTCCTGCAGCGGCCGGTCCATGTCCATGTAGAGGCGAATCCGATCCACCCCAAGCACATGCGCCAGGATCAGTTCCGCATCCAAGCGCGCATCCGGAATCTGCTTGGAGGCGAAGTCCTCACTCATCCACGCGAGGATGCTCCTTACGGTCCATGCATGCGCCACAGTAACGCTACATCCGCATCTTAACTTTAGGCCCCATCCCCGCCGAGCCTAGAATCTGCCGCGCCATCTGCGTCAGCTCTGGGTTGGCCCCTTTTTGGATAAACCCCGCAAGCATGTTCAAGTCTGCACCTGCGAGGCTCTCCATGGCTTTACGCGCCAGGCCGCGCTTTTTCGCCGCCGTGTAAGCGTATACTTGCGCACGCAGCAGCATCGCGCCCACCTCGCCATATTCCGGATCGTCATGACGGTACGTCTGAAGCAGCTTCTGCGCATCATCAGGCTTACCGGTACGTGAATACGATTCTGCGACCACGGCGGCATACATCGCCTTGGCTTTGGGGTTGGGTTGTCGATCAAGGCGAATTTCATCCGCCAAGGGGCGCGCATCACGCGGCCGGTTTTGAGTGAGATACATAAATGCCAGATTTGCACGCACATCGTCTTGTGCCACGGCAGGCGCTTTTTTGAGATCAATGCCTTCTAAAATCCGGATGGCATCCGCAGGCTTTTCCTGTGCCACAAGCTGCGCACGCGCCAGCGCATTGAGCGCATCACTCGCATCCCCCGATTCAAGTTGCTCAATGGCTTTTTTACGGCCTTCTTGATCGGTCGCGATGCTAAGAATGTCGGCAATGGCCTGCGATTTTTTAGTCAGCCGCCACACATAGATGCCAAAGCCAATCGCCACCAGCGTGATCGCCGCAATGACGCCCACCCCCCAGTAACCAATGAACTGAATGGTGCCAATGGCCGTCACCCACAGGATCACAAATGCAGCCGCAATTTGAGCTACGATTTTCCACTTAAACATGGGCCGCTCGATGTTTTTGACCGCTTCGGCAACGTCACGTCGTTTCAGCTGATATTTTTGGCTTTTGTCATTCATGGCTGCTGCTTACCGTGATGCTGCCTCAGGTTCAAGCCGGCTACGTTTGCCCTTGCTTCGATGCGTCAGACGGTCCCACCCTACGGCCAAGGCTAAGAAAATCCCCACAATGCTCAGGGCAAAAAGGACTGCCCCCCAGGGCCCAAGTCGTTTGCCCAACCAAAACTGCACACCCCACGGGTCCGCATAAAGCACCCCTACGTGGGTCAGATAAATAAACAGCGTCTGACGCGAAAGAACCGACCACGGCCTGCCAAAAGGCCTTTGCTTTCTCGATAGCCACGCCAACGCACACGTCACACTAAGCACCACCGCCAAACGCTCGATGCGCACCGGGCTTATCTCGAGTTGCCCAAGGATCGCCACCGTCACCCAGCCAAGCGCGCTCAATACCGCCAAGCGTCGCACATGCACCGTCAGAGACTCCCCTGAAGCAGCCCACGCGCCGGCACACACCCCTGCAAACACATAGCCGCCATGCGGCAGCACCGGAAACAACGAGCCACCCGCATCGTTGAGGTAGTTGCTCAGCACGCGCAAAGGACCAGACGGCGCCCAGCCCGCCCACACGTGCTCAAGGGAAAAACATGCCACCATCAACACCAAACTTGCATCAACCACCACACGGGCACGTGGCACATGCCAAGCGATGAGCTCTAACGCTAACAAGCTCACCCCAATGCACTGCAAAACATCCACAATCGAAAATTCCCACACCTGCCCCAACGAAGGCGGCATGTGCATCAGATAGCCCAACGCGATCAGCAACCCAAAGCGGCGGATGCGACGCCAATGCGCGCTTGCTGAACGCTGCCGAGGCGCATTATCTTCCCGCCCTGCGGGGCGCAACGTGGTCAGGTAAAATGCAAAGCCTGAGGCAAACAAAAAGGCCGGCGCCGTGTACCCACGAAGATGTTGCCAAAGCGCATGCACGCTGCCTTGCCGATAGCTCGGATGCAGCACCGCATCGATCGCATGCCCCTGCAGCATCTGGAACGTGGCCAAAAGGCGCAACACATCCAGATACACCACGCGCTTAAGTGAAGGTGCCCTGCTTTCAGACATCGCGTTGCCTTAAAGCACACTTGACCCTCATATTCGAGCAATTCATGCTATGATTCAACCTGAAGCGTACAGCCAATCGTCTTCAAGCGCGGCGCATGAGCTATGCCGAGCGCTTAAAGTGGCTTGAGTCGATCAATGCACTCATGAAAGCCATCCAAGGCAAGGCTTTACAGAGTACACACAGGCCACGCAGGCGCTAGCCTTTAAACACAAACGCCCGCCTCTTACGAAGCGGGCATTTGGTTACCGCGAAACGATCAGCCTACTGCAAGAAGCTCACGTAGAAGTTTCCGCCTACGCCAACCTCCCATGCATCCGCACTGATACCATCTCCAACACCTTTGCCAGAAAGGAAATTGGGGAACTGAAACCATGCGGTGATGTCGGCAATGCCCTTTTGAATGGTGTAGCCGCCCTGAACACCAAGCTTGATGGAGTAGAAGTCGAAATCGAAGTCGTACAGGTAAAAGCCGGTTCTCCCACCCACAAATATATTGTCCGTCACACTGAAGTTAAGTGCCAACGGAATGTCGAGGCTTGCAATCATGTCGGGATCGGCAAACTGCAGCTCAACCTCAGCACCTGTGTCCAATCGACCCATCGTGCCAAGACGTACCAACACAGGAAGACCAAAGCTCAGACCAAAGTCCGAACCATCCACCACTGGAACCTGTGCGCCCACTTGTGCACCCACCTCGACATTGCCTGTCAGGAAGCGGTAACGCACATAGGCTTCTGGATTCTGGTAAGCATCCACACCATCGGGTGCAAACTGAAGCGGAAGCACCAATGCGCCTACTTCAAGGCCATCGATGATACCATACGCCGCGCCCACCCCTAAACTGACATAGGTGTCCGAACCGGCTGCGCCAGAGTCGCCAATTCGCAAGCCGCGGCGACCGTTGATAGCGCCAGAGTCAAGCAGACCGAAATCCGAAGGCCCGCCGTCGATACGCAAGGTGCCCTTGCTTAAGGTCATTGACCGGTCGGCATAGCGTGGCGTGGCCTGGCCGAGTTCAGCGTGAGCCGTCCCCGCAAACATCACCACGAGTGTCGAAACTATTGATAGATAACCTACACGATGCAATCGCATGCGATTCCCCCTTGTTACTAAGACTCTGTTGCAAAGCCCCGGCACACCGTACGGAACACCCGACACTGTATGCAAAGGCCCACAACCATTTACGCTGCGACATTAACCCGCTCTTTTTAGGATTACCAGTTAAAAGCCACACCATGTACTCCAAATCCTTACCAATCGCGCCAGCAGAGTTGCTCCACGAATCACTTCTTTGCTAATTTATCCGCGTGACAGCCATGCAGTCAGGACGGGTTCATGAATAAAAGCAGCAGGCTCGGTGAATTGCTGGTTCGCGAAAAGCGTATTAGTTTACAGCAGTTACGACAGGCTCAAACGGACCAGCAGAAAAACAATATCACGCTGGGCTATGCGCTTGCCAAAATGGGAGCCATCTCGGACGAAGAAATCACCTCGTTCCTGAGCCAAAAATACCACGTTCAATCCGTCAATTTAGCGGAATATGACATCGATCCTGAAGTCGTAAAGCTCGTGTCGCGTGATGTTGCAGAGCGTCATCGCGTCATTCCGATCTCACGCGCAGGCTCCTCGTTGATCGTCGCCATGGCCGATCCGTCCAACCTGCACGCGATCGACGATATTAAGTTCTTAACGAACTACAACGTCGAGCCGGTGGTGGCCTCTGAAAACGCCATTCTGAGCACCCTCGAACGCTATTACCAAAGCGATCCGGACATCTCGTACGACGAAATCATGGAGGGCTTCAACGAAGCCGATATCGAAGTTGCCAGCGAAGGCGACGACGACAGCGTGACGGATCTGGAACGCGCCTCGGAAGACGCTCCGGTGGTGCGCCTCTGTAATGCGATTTTACTCAATGCCATTAAAAAGCGCGCTTCAGATATCCACATCGAGCCCTACGAGCGAAAAATCCGTGTCCGCTACCGCATCGATGGCGTGCTCGCCGAAGAAATGTCGCCACCGATGAAACTTAAGAATGCGCTTTCGTCGCGTTTTAAAATCATGTCGTCCTTGGACATCGCGGAACGGCGGCTGCCGCAAGACGGCCGTATCAAGCTTAAGCTGGGCAAAGGACGCGAAATGGACTTTCGTGTCTCAGTGCTGCCGACGATCTGGGGCGAAAAGATTGTCATGCGTCTTTTGGACAAAAGCAACTTGCAGCTCGACATGACCAAGCTGGGGTTCGATGAACGTGCGTTACGTGACTTTAAATATGCAGTCCATCAACCGTATGGCATGGTGCTGGTCACAGGACCCACCGGTTCAGGGAAAACCACTACCCTGTATTCTGCGCTTACCGAACTCAACCAAATCGGCACCAACATCAGCACGGCTGAAGACCCGGTTGAGTACAACTTGATGGGCATCAACCAAGTGCAGATGCACGACGACATCGGCCTTAACTTTGCCGCAGCGTTGCGCAGCTTTTTGCGTCAAGATCCCGACGTTATCATGGTCGGTGAGATTCGTGACTTTGAAACCGGCGAAATCGCAGTTAAGGCAGCCCTCACCGGTCACATGGTGTTATCGACATTGCACACCAACGATGCTCCGAGCACGGTTTCCCGTATGCTCAACATGGGCATCGAGCCTTTCCTTGTGACGTCGTCTGTGAATCTGATCTTGGCACAACGTTTGGCGCGCCGTATTTGTGTGGAATGTAAAGCGCCGTTTGTCGTCGAACCCGATGTGCTTAAAGACGTTGGCGTCCCGGAAGACAAACTCGGAGAAACCATCTTCAAAGGTAAAGGATGCTCTACCTGCGCCAACACCGGATACAAAGGCCGCGTGGCGCTTTACGAAGTCATGCCCTTTACCGAACGTTTGAAAGAAATGGTGCTCCAAGGCTGCTCCACCGCAGAACTCAAAGAAGAAATGATCCGCGAGGGCATCCAAACCCTGCGCATGTCTGGGCTCAGCAAGGTGTTTGAAGGCATGACCACGATCGACGAGGTCACCCGCGTCACCGCAGCGGACCGCAGATAAGCCTACCTTCCCCCACATGTACATCGCTCTGAAATCATTCATGTTTTTCGGAGGGAGGTGCGCCACCTGGGCTATGTGACGGTACACTGCATTTCACGCCTTGTCGTGCAGTCCATCCGGTGCTAGATCGTGCCTTATGCGTATCAGCAACAGTTTTTCCGAAGGCGAAATTCAACTGCTTGAGTTTGTGGTTCAGTCTCTTTTGCGAGGCGGAACTCCAACCACGGCGGCCAGACACAAAGATTTTCCGTCCCTGTGCCGGAAGGTCATGGCCATGAGAGCCAAGGTCGAAGAAAAGGCAACCGTGGTTCCGAGTGCCGTAAGCAGCAAAGACGAGCTCAAAAAAGCTGTTTAGTTTCCTTTGGCCGGTTGTCCACGGCGTGCTTAGGCGTTGTGACGTTGACACTGAGCCATTGCTCGCGTAAGCGGCGGTTGTGCGTCTCGTTCTTCGCCAAGCCCGTATGCTCGATCCTTCACAAGGTATCGACAGCGTAGGGGATATTGTCATCGAAGACGGCCGTATTTCCCGTACAGGCCTTCATGCGGCTAAAACCCTTGAAGGCAGGGTGGATCACGACTGGGATCTGCAAGGCAAATGGGTCGCTCCCGGCTTTGTCGACTTGCATGTGCATCTACGGGATCCCGGCTATGAATATAAAGAAGATATCGCATCCGGGTTGAGCGCCGCAGCCGCAGGCGGCTTTAGTGCGGTGTGTGCCATGGCCAACACCCTGCCCATCAACGATACCCGCGCCATCACCGAAACCATGCTGGCCCGTGCCAACGCCGTGGGCGGATCACGCCTTTACCCCATTGCTGCCATCACCGTGGGCCTCAAAGGCGAACAACTGACCGAAATGGCAGATCTCAAAGACGCCGGCGCAGTGGGCGTCAGTGATGATGGGCGATGTGTCATGAACGCAGCGCTGATGCGACGTGCCATGGAATATGCCAACACGTTTGATTTGTTGGTCTCGCAACATGCAGAAGATCATCACCTTACCCAAGGCGCAGACATGCACGAAGGCGAGATTGCCACGCGTCTTGGCTTGCGGGGTTGGCCACGCGTCGCAGAAGACATCATCGTCGCACGTGACTTGCTGTTGGCCGAGCTTACGGGAGCGCGGTATCACGTGGCACATGTTTCCAGCTTAGGAAGTGTACGGCTTTTACGTGAAGCCAAAGCCCGCGGGCTTAACGTCTCTGCGGAGGTCACGCCCCACCATCTCTTGCTTACCGAAGCCAACGTGCTTGGATACAACACGGCGTGCAAGGTCAATCCGCCTTTGCGCAGTGAGGAAGATCGGGCGGCGCTACGTGAGGCGTTGGCCGACGGCACCCTTGATTGCATTGCCACGGATCACGCCCCGCATAGCTCCGTGGAAAAGGCCTGTGAGTTTTCAGAAGCTTCACCAGGCATGATCGGCCTGGAAACGGCGATTTCAGGCCTGCTTGGGTTGGTGCGTGAGCAGGCGCTGACACCGCTTCGGTTAATTGAAGCGCTTTCCACCGCGCCGGCGCGCCTCGGCAAACTGCCTGGAGGAACCTTGCGCAAGGATGCCATCGCAGACCTGACCGTGATCGATCCTGAGCTTCGCTGGACTGTGACGCCCGATGCGCTACGCTCCAAATCCGAAAACACACCATGGCTTCATACTGAAATGCAAGGAGCCGTGGTGGCAACGGTTGTCAACGGAAAGGTAGTGTATCAACGATGACAGAGGGACGTGACGCACGCCTGGTATTAGCCGATGGAACTGCGTTCGAAGGCCGGTCCATGGGTGCCGAAGGCCATGCCATTGGCGAAGTGGTGTTCATGACGGGCATGACGGGCTACCAAGAAGTGCTCACCGATCCTTCGTATTGCGATCAAATCGTCACCATGACCGCGCCGCACATTGGCAATACCGGAGTCAACATCGCCGATCAGGAATCGAAGCGGCCTCGTTTGGCGGGATTTATCGTTCACGAACTGTCCACCCTACCCAGCAACTGGCGCTCGGAAAACGACTTGGATGCCTATTTGAAACGCTCCAACATTGTGGGACTGACAGGCATCGATACCCGTGCGCTGACACGGCACATTCGTGAAACCGGCGCACAAATGGGCGCCATGGGCACCGAGAGCCGGGCGACATTGCACGACCGCGCCAAGGCAGCGCCCTCCATGCTGGGGCGTGATCTTGCCGGCAAAGTCAGCACTGAAACGCCTTTTGTGTGGACGGAAGGCAGCGGGGTCTGGGCACACGCCCAACCTCGTCCAACCTTGGACTATCATGTGGTGGCATTGGACTTTGGAATCAAACACAACATCCTGCGCTGCCTCGTCGATGTGGGGTGTAAAGTCACGGTGCTGCCTGCAAACACCACTTCAGATGACGTGCTGTCTCACAATCCCGACGGCGTGTTTCTTTCCAACGGCCCTGGAGATCCCGAGCCTGTGGAATATGCCACGCAAACGGTGCGCGCATTGCTCGGCAAACAACCTATCTTCGGCATTTGTTTGGGCCATCAGATTTTAGCCCGCGCATTGGGAGCTTCCACGTACAAACTTAAGTTTGGCCATCATGGGCTCAACCAACCCGTCAAAGATTTGAAAACCGGGCATGTGGAAGTGACGTCGCAAAACCACGGGTTTTGCGTGGACACCAAATCACTTCCCTCACGCTGTGAAGCGACGCACATTCAACTCAACGACATGACCAACGAAGGCATTGAAGACCAGGAATCTGGCGCCTTTAGCGTTCAATACCATCCGGAAGCCGGAGCAGGCCCACACGACGCGCGTTATTTGTTTTCGCGTTTTATCGAACGCATCCAGCGCTGGCGATAAGCGAGCAAGCGTTCCGCACGGGTGAACGACAAAAACGCCACGCCAGAAAGCGGATAGGCAAATAAAATCGCCATCATCGCAAGAATGCCTGCATGAAAGGCCCACACGCCCCAGGCCCAATACACTCCCCAGCGTCGTCGAAACAACGCCAACGGCGCCCCTAACTCAAGCGCCAAGCTAAACCACGCCAACGGTGGAAACACCCAGGGAAATTTGACTAGCCAGGCGCCAAACGGTGAATACAAATCCCCTAGCTCAATTTTGCGTAGGTTGTCGTAAGCGATTTGAATGCGCAATTGATCACCGCTTATCCAATCCCAGCCTGCATTGCGCAGCTTAGCCACTCCAGCAAGGGCATACGCAATCACCGTCAGCACCGACATTAACTTCAGTGGCCACCCATAGCGGCCATCTTCTGCATGAGCACTCTGTGCCCTCGCATCCCATGCATGCGAATCGGCTGCGCATGCCACTGCCAGAATTAACACATGGAGCGTCACCAGGTTCTCGGTGTGAAAGATCATGCCCCACGAGTTGCGATAACTGCTCAGCATGAGCCATAAGAACGCGAACAAAGGAGCCGTCCAACGGTATCTCCAGCCCACAATCACAGGCCACACCATCAGCAGTGTTGCTGCGTACAAAAGATGGACCAGCTCTTTCGGCAACGGCGCATGAAGCAGACGGATGATGCCAACAGGCGCAAACTGCTCGGCGGGAAAGTGTGCATAGCCGTTGAGGTTCTTTGCACGAATCACCAAGTATAAAAGACAAAACAACCCCACGGCGATGCGCACAGCCGCAAGACGCGCCGCAGGCGCACGCTCAAACCACCATGCATCCAAACGGCGCCACAGACTCATAACACAGGCACCTTGCAGCGGGCATGGACATGCGTGGCCAAAGGCTTGGAGGGCGTGGCCTGCGAAAAATACGCCACAGGATCATGTTGCTCTGCGACAAGCTCGACCCATCGGACAGCGTCATACTTAGTGGTGTGCATCAGCCGTGACGCAATGGACTGACACAAGCGATGTGCCGCTTCGGGGCCAGAGGCAATCGCACGTTTGACCGCCACAGTGGCTTGCATCACCTCGTCGTTGGCCACAGCCTTGGGATCCAGCGCAACCATACGCCCATGAGAGGCAATGCCGCGAGCGCGCGCTAGCCAGGGCTTGGAACGGCGATGCGAAAACATCGGATACGTGGAAAGCGGATAGGAATCGTCGCTGGGGTGACGGAGCAACGGCGAAAGCACAGCCAGAGTGACCGCAATGCTAAAGCCGTATACCCAGTTTCGTGTAAACAAAGCGCAGCACCCACGCAGGACCGATCAGCAAAAACTGTAGGTCTTGAAAGAACGAGGGCTTAGCCCCTTCGATACGATGGCCTACAAACTGACCTGCCCACGCTATCCCAAATATGCAAAGATTAATCAACCACGCATGCAAAGGAAATAACGTCGCGATGAGGAGACTCCATCCGAGCCCTAACGACGCCACGATCAGCATCCCTAAGCACAGCCGCAACGACAGACGCAGATAAAACACCAAGGCCCCAGCTGCCAGTAGACTTGCCACATTGGCCCATGGACGAGCGCTGTAAGGAGCGTGCGCGTGGACCCAGGGCAGTGGCACTTCCCACAAAAGCCCCAGCGTGCTCATCAGAATGAGCGGGACGCATATCCAGTGAATCCTCTTATTCACAGGATGTCGGTGACTGTGGTCGTAGGCATCGAACCAGGCTTCTACTGTTCTCATCGCCCTTCCCCCGAGCTGGCTAAGTCCCTTAAATTAAAGTATGGAAGATGTAAGCAAAAGCACCAGTATCAAGCCATGAAATCTAAACTTTACAACTACACTGTAATTTCACTGCTGGCAGGGGCTTTTTTGGGCGCTTTACCCCCTTTGCAGGTTGCCTTGGGCCAACCCAAACCCAAGCAAGAAGCTCCCCCTACGACGTGCATCGAATGGACGAAGGAAGTGAAAGCCTGGGGCTACGGCTACAAGCATTTGGTACAGCTCAAAAACCAATGCAACACCGTTCAGCGCTGTGACATCACCGCCAGCACCAACCCTGAGAAACAAACCGCGGACGTTCCTCCTAAAGGCGCACGCGAAGTCATTATCAACATCAACTCACCGGCACGCGAGTTCACGGTCAGCGTCAATTGCCGCGCCGCCCAACCCTAACACGACTTAATTAATGCCAGTCTAATACGTAGTGAAAACACACATAGGCACTACGGGATTCAAACATGCAGAGCCATTTGTGGCTGCTGAATATGCTTTTTGCAGATTATTGATGGCGGTGCTTTTCGCTAGGTCAAGGGAATTGGCGTACCCTAACGCAAACAGTGCCTGTTCATTCTGAGGGAACGTATTCGCAAGCTGAGCTCTGAGGCTCTCAACCGATGCCACTTCTTTCGTCCGAATCACCGTTGTGTTTCCACCACTGAGCGGGTTGGAAACAAAACTCTCTGCGCACACCGCAAGACAAGTATATCGAGCGTATTGAGCGTATCCGTCCGGTGACGTATGGGCGGTGTAGGTAGTCACACCCGCTTCTGCAACGGTGCTAACGCCTTGGGTGAATGCCACCACCGGCCCCAATTCGGGTGACGGGAGGTTGACGTGCGGCGGAGCTAGACTTTTTAGTCCGGCATATCCCACCGCAACGGCAATCGCGCCTAAGCCCAGGACCACTGCCGCTCTTCCTAAGCCACTCCCACGGGAACCGCCCGCCTCGTATGTAGTCCCGGCAAAGGCAACGCTTTGCAGTTCGGCAAAAGCGGTAGTGCCAATCAAGCGGGAGGCATCGCCTTGGGTAAGACGAACAAAATAGCCGTCTTGACCCTCTTGGCGGCATTCATCCCCAGGGGAGTTAGGGCCAAGGTAATTATTGCCGTCCGCTTCAATCAGAGCGCGACCCCACGGGCTATTCCAAAATGTCTCAGCAACACATGTCTCAAGCGCTTCCACTTCATCGGTGGCCTGCACAAATCGCAAAGGCGCAACAGAGGTGACGTCCAAATACACCGGCAGCACAGCTCCATGGCTGTCCACGACGGGTCTTAGCAATGCTGTATTGGTGATTTGGACCGGCGCCTGAACAATAAAACCGCAGTTGTCGAGCGTTGATGTTTCTAGAACAGACTCGGTACGAATGCCGATACCTTTAGGGTCGTGAGTTGCCAGAATCACTCCAAGCAGTTGTTGTTTATCCACGAAAAACGTCGGAGAGGGATCTTCGTTGGTGAGCTCAACGGCAGCGAGCCCATGCTCAAACGCAGGACAGCTTCCTTGAATGACGCCTTCATTCGTGTATCCGATCAAGGCAACGAAGCCTCCTTTTTCAACCGTACGGCTGTGGTTCAGCCGACCGCTAGGATGGGCGTCATCAAACTCAAGCGTGTAAAGCTCAGCACCTGGCTTAATCCAAACACGGCCAAACTCCGCACCAAGCGCTGCAGCTTGTTCTTCACTGACATCACCGGATGGCTGAACTCCACATCCGAGTGAAACTGCCATGGTGAACACCAGACTCGCAGTTACGGCATACCGAACTATATAGTTACGATTGTTACGAAACACGATGCTACCTCCGGCCCGATCAAATCAAGAACAAAAGCAAAATTCATGCCATAGGCTGTGACAGAAAAACACATTGGTTTTGTAGGCAACACCCTAGGACACCTGTGGTTATGGAGTCATTGGTCCACACGAGGTGGGGACAGATCTCCCGTTGTGGACATTCCTGGGACAGTGGAACCGTTACTCCACGCAACACCTAAACTGAAACATTTACACTGAAATTTCATCACAATAAGCATCACAGCTACCGCAACGATAGTGATTGGCACAAAAATCGCAAAGGCAATGACGTGTCTATGCAGTTGCCTTCATTGAAACATCGTCAGTTTTGGATTGCCTGTCTTTTCGCACTGAGTGCATGCAGCACCACACCCGAAGACGGGGTTAATAAAAACGGTAACACTCAATACGCGCCCAAACCTTTATGGACGGCGAAGGTGGCCGGTGACGTAGTGAGTAAGGCTTTTTATCCTACGGAAGGCCTTACAATCGATGATTATGAACTACGCCACGTAGAAGAGCCTGTTGAAGTGTATGGGTTCAACGAGTGGTGGGTGATGATATCGAGCAGCGCCGATGTGTTCTTGCCACGATCAATGATCAAAGATCTTAGCCCCGATCTAAGTGCCCAAGAACCGCCTCCCATGTTCACTTCTCTTTCGAGAACTGACCATGCAGCGTGTCCTATTCAGACAGTAGACCAAAACGGCATGTTTAGTGTGATAGGATGGCTGCCTCCCAATACACCCATAGGGGTGTATGCAATGGGACCAGCCTATACCCAAATCAGCCCTTGGCTTCATTGGGTGTCTTCCTCATGCTTGGTCAATGCACCGGTAGATAACCCCCAAGCAACTCAAGAAGAAGTGGCCGGGTTTATGCGTTCGTTCCGCAAAGGGGACGGCTCATGGAACGGGAGTGTCATCTGCTATCTGAATGGAAACAAAGTCTACCTTGGGTATCGCGAGCCAGGCGCAACGTCCGCCACCGTGCCCTACGCCGGCCCAAGGGATGGCACAGAATGCTCGTGGGCCGACCAAGCGACTCTGTTAGAAGGGCCGAAACCAAGGCGAAGAATGTGTCAAACGTTTGGCGCCTGCAAGGATGCCGGTCAGTATGAAACGCCGTTTACTAATCTCGCTGAAATGATGGTGCTTCAGGCGCTCCTAAGCATTGGTGGCCAACCGATCCAAGAGATTGAGTTTGGGCCCACAGGTGGTGGCCGTTTCATTTATGGGTTTTTGGGCGCCACGGGCGAACAAATCAATGAGGCCTCACACAGCCAAGCCGTGGACATGGTGTTTGCATTCACCTCATACATGGCGGCTGTCCACCCTGCACCGTCTTCCGGACTCGGTGCCATCGTTCCTGTTGCAACGGCAGTTCCTGGAGTCGTTTCTTTATCCGCATTGCCAGATGATACAATCGTGGGAGTCGCCGGCCGTCCAGACCTCAGGCTGGGATTGCGCCCAAGAGATCATTTGCCGATAGGCGATGTGACAACGCCAGGGAAGTCTGGAACAATGCTCAACACGTTTGACATCGGTGAGTTATTGAGAAAGTTTTTTGGAAAGGATCGAATCGCCGGAGAAGGCGATGCCATCCACGCCGCGTTTGTAGGTGATATTCGGCAGGCAGGGTACGATGTTGTTCCCGCCCCTACGGTTAGCAATCCATCCCATGTCAGGATCATTCCACAACCTGGTGTATCATTCGAAGAGCCCACTTTTCTTGAGAAGCTGATGAACGCATTTACGATTGTCAGCAGATACAGCCCTTCTAATTAATAGGAGCGGTTCGACTCGATGTCGATCGACGTTTGGGCTTGGAGTGGCCGAGTTCGGCGCGAAGCACGTGAGCGGTGTGGCTACTCGGGTGGGTTAATAGGTCTTTTGGAGTGCCTTCGAACACGATGCGGCCGCCTTCATCACCGCCTTCGGGGCCAAGATCAATGAGATAATCCGCTGCTAACATGACATCGGTGTGATGCTCAATCACCACCACGGTATCGCCACGTTCTACCAAACGCTCCAAAAGACCTATCAATTTCATGACGTCGTCTCGATGAAGACCAGTCGTGGGCTCGTCCATGACATACAGACAGCCACCGCTTTGACGGGTGCCAAGCTCTGCCACCAACTTGAGGCGCTGTGCTTCGCCACCGCTTAGCGTGTTGGATGGTTGACCAAGTTTGAGATACCCCAACCCCAACGTATCAAGAAGCTTCAACGGCTGCGCAATCTTAGGAACCACACTAAACAATGCAGCAGCTTGGGACACATCCAAATCGAGAATGTCTCCGGCGTTGAGCCCTTGCCATCGTACTTCCAAGGTCTCGGGGCTAAAGCGCTGACCTTTGCAGCTTTCGCACGGCACCATGACATCAGGCAAAAATGCCATTTCCACACAAAGCGCCCCCTGCCCTTCGCAACTGCTGCAGCGACCTGCCGTGGTGTTAAACGAAAACCGTGACGCATTGTAACCGCGGGCGCGTGCTTCGGGCAGACCTGCCAACAAGTTTCGAACGATGTCCCATACTCCGATGTACGTTGCTGGAACAGAGCGAGGGGTTCTGCCAATCGGGCTTTGATCAATTTCAACCGCGCGTCGCAATGCGTTAACGCCTTTGAGTGCCTGATAACGGGCAACTGCATTGGTTTGAAGGCCCAAGGCATGCCTGACGGAAGACAAGAGCACATGACGAATCAAGGTACTCTTGCCTGATCCACTCACGCCCGTGACTACCACCAATCGGCCTAACGGGACATTGAGCTCGACATTCTTAAGATTGTGCTCGTTGGCTCCCGAAAGCGTAAGCCAGGAGGCGTCGGCGACCGAACGTGCATGTGTGCTTAAACGCGAAGGAATGGCAAGCGCGGTTCCTGTCACCGACTTGCCGCGCTTTAAGACGTGGCTGGGATCACCTTGAGCCACAAGATGCCCACCTTGTTGCCCACCACAGGGACCGATGTCGATGAGGTGATCGGCCGCTCGAATCACCTCCGCATCATGTTCAACCACCAACACGGAGCAACCCTTTCCAACTAACTGCTCAAGCGCCGTGATCAGCCGTTGTGTATCACGCGGATGTAGACCAATGGTAGGCTCATCCAGCACGTAGAGCACCCCTGTCAGACCACTGCCGAGTTGCGCTGCCAAGCGAACCCGCTGTGTTTCACCTCCACTGAGTGTGTGGGCAGAACGATCGAGGCCCAGATATCCCACGCCAACTTGTTCAAGAAATGCCAAACGCGTATCCAGCTCTTTCATCAGTGGTTTTCCAAGCACAGCGTGCCTGCTTGGTAATGTAATCTCTGGCAAGAGCCGACGTAGCCCTTGCACACTGCACCCTAAAAGCTCGGTAATAGGTCGACCGTCTAAGGTCACAGCACGTGCCAACGGCGAAAGACGCGTTCCCTGACATGCCTCGCACGGACGTGTCTCAACCACCGCGTTGCGTCCTTTCCCGCGTTGAACTTCGATCACACCCTTGCCTTCACACTGAGGACATGCGCCTTGCCGCGTGTTGAATGAGAAAAACCGAGGGTCAAGCTCGGCATAGCCTTGGCCACATTGAGGACACGCATACTTGCTCGATAGCAACCAGCGCTGCTTGCCCGCTTCCACCTCCACCACACCTTCACCCCACTTGAGCCCACGACGCAATACGGCTTCCAAGTCTTTGTGGTTGGCTGAAAGCTGTGCCAGCTGCAAATCGATATCGTGCTCTTTGTATCGTTCAAGCTTCATGCCGGACGTGATTTTAACTAACTCACCGTCAATACGTGCATGCTGAATGCCGTCAGCCTGAGCACGCGCTAAAAGCTCGCGATGAATGCCTTTGCGGCCACGCACCGCCGGTGCAAATACCGTCAGCTGTTGCTTGAGACCTGCCAGTTTCCGAATGTCCCGGGTCAATGCCTCAGGATGATTTGGTGTAATCGGCACCCGACACTGGATGCAATGAAGCACGCCCAACCGCGCATAAAGCAGCCGCAAATAATGCGCAGCCTCCGTAATGGTCCCTACGGTGGAGTTAACGCCCCCGCGCGTGGTGCGTTGTTCCAAGGCCACAGTGGGAGGAATGCCGCGGACTTGATGAACATCGGGCCTCGGCAATTGCGGCAAATACTGTCGGACATAAGGAGACAGTGTCTCCATGTAGCGCCGTTGCCCTTCGGCGTAAATCACATCAAACGCCAAGGTGCTTTTTCCGCTTCCACTGGGACCACTGACGACAACAAGCTTTTCTCGCGGCACCTCAAGGGTGAGATTTTTCAGGTTGTGCTCGCGTGCCTCTTCAACACCAATGCCTTGAATTCCAGACTTGGTCTTTTTCGAAAGCGGTTTGCCGGGTTTGGGTGCTTGCGAGGATGAAAGCGCTCGCTTGAGAAACTTTGCAGTGAGTGTGCCTGTTCGCGCCACCTCGTGTGGACGACCTTCTGCGACAATTTTTCCACCTGCTTCACCCGCCTCTGGGCCAAGGTCAATCACATGGTCGGATTGAGCAGCCACACGCATGTCGTGCTCCACGACAATCACGGTATTTCCATGTTGCACCAATGCATCCAAGGCCTTGAACAACGGCTTGATGTCCTGCGCATGCAGCCCTGCCGTTGGTTCATCCAGCACGATGAGCGCATGGTGATCAATACTGACAAGCGCTGCCGCAAGCTTCAAACGTTGGGCTTCGCCACCACTCAACGTGTTCAGAGGCTGCCCCAGCGTCATGTATCCAAGGCCAATGTCACGCAAAGGACCTAGACGCCGCACCAGTTCACGGTGATCAAAGTGCGCTAACACCTCATGAATTGTCATCTGCAATACGTCTGCAATGGTTTTACCATTGACGATGACATCCAACACCGGCCCCACAAAGCGTTTCCCTTGGCAATCAGGACACGAGAAACTCACATCTGCCAAAAACTGCATTTCGATAGTTTCTGCGCCTTCACCCTTGCATGTTTCACAACGGCCACCTGGCACATTGAATGAGAAAAAACCTGGGCCATACCCTCGCTCTTTTGCCAAAGGTTGCCCCGCGAAACGCTGACGAATGACATCCCATGCTTTCAAATACGTCGCCGGATTGCCTCGTGATGTACGCCCAAGCGGAGACTGATCCACGCACACCGCATCCTGCACAGATGCAGGCAAGGTTAACTTGGCATGAGGCAACGGTGGGGTGGCAGGCCACTTGCCGCGACGTTGAGCGACTGCAGGAAACAACGTCTCAAGAATCAGACTGGTTTTGCCTGAGCCACTCACCCCTGTCACACATGTAAATAGGCCTACGGGGATGCGCACGGTGACATTTTGCAAGTTGTGGCCCGAAGCGCCATGCAACGTGATCCATTCTTTGGCTTGGCGAATAGATTTGCCTGGTGTGTGCGTCGTGCGAAGCATCTCACCGGTAGCAGTACGCGCACGGTAGAGTTCTGCAGGAGCCCCATCAAACACCAACTGTCCTCCCTCACTGCCTCCCTGAGGGCCTAACTCAAGCGCCCGATCTGCACTTCGCACCACATCTTCATCATGCTCAACCACGAGCGCAATGTTGTCTCCTTGCGCCAACCGCCGCACCTCGCCCATTAATTCTTTAACGTTATGCGGATGAAGCCCTACCGTAGGCTCATCCAACACAAACATCGCACCGTTAAGCTGAGCACTGAGTGCACTGGTCAATGCCACCCGCTGCGCTTCGCCCCCTGACAGCGTGCGCAATGAACGATCCAGCGTAAGATAAGGCAACCCCACATTCACCATGGTCTTCAAGCGCATGGTGCATTCGTCGATCAACAAGCGCGAAGGTTTATCCGTACATGGCAGTGTGCTTAGAAAATCCACCGCTTCTTTGACACTAAGCCTATAAAAATCGGCAATGGTTTTATCACCAAGGCGCCAACGCAATGCTTCAGGTTTAAACCGCGTTCCTTGGCAGCTAGGACACGTGGCATATTTGCGGTAGCGCGCCAAAAACACGCGCACATGCATTTTGTACGCTCGGCCTTCGAGCCAAGCAAACCACGCTTTGAGGCCAAACCATTTTTTCCAAGACCCCATCTTGCCGCCGGTTTCACCCTCCATCAGCCACCGTTGGTGCGCTTTGGAAAGATCGGCATACGGCACATGCACTGGCACGCCGTGCGTCTCACATGACTTTAAAAGCAGTCTTCGTTCCCACGTCGTCGACTTCCCACTCCATGCTCGGATGGCACCCTCGGCCAAAGTCTTGCGTGGATCGGGAATCACTTTGTCCCAATCCACCTCCATCAAACGGCCAAACCCTCGACATGCACTGCATGCACCTACAGGGCTATTAAACGAAAACAGCGATGGACTGGCAAAAGAGTAATCTTTGTCACACGGAGCACAATGCAAACGTTGCGATAACGCAAGCACCTCATGCTCCGCGATATGGACAAACGCACGGCCCTGCCCTTGTGTAAAGGCCGCTTCCAAGGCCTCAGTCAGCCGTGCACGTTCTTTAGGACTAGCGACGGTGCGATCACCCACCACGTGTAAAAAGATGGGTGTTTTCCGTGCTTTAGGCCAAAGTTCGCTAGGACGCACATCATCCAAATCTTTGGTCTCCCCATTCACATACACACGCCGATAGCCTTCGGATAACAAGCGCTCGCGTACACCGATGAAGGCCTCAGGGCTTGCGACGCTTAATGGATACGTAATCTGAAGCTTGGTTCCCGAGTACTCCGCAAGAATATGATTAACCGCGTCCTCGGGCGTGTCGCGATTCACAGGCTTGCCACAGTCTTCACAGTACAGCACTGCCCCCAATGCCCACAGTCCTTTAGCGTAATCGACCAACTCCGTCATGGTAGCCACAGTGGAACGAGACGTTTTTACCGGAGCTTGGCGATCCACTGCGATGGTGGCTGGCACCGGGTAGAGTTCATCCACAGGCGGCCGTGCCATGCGCTCTAAAAACTGCCGAGCATACGCGCTAAAACTTTCCACGTAGCAGCGTTGTCCCTCGGCATAAAACGTTCCAAATGCCAGCGATGACTTACCCGAGCCCGAAGGGCCAGCGATAACCACCAACGAACCAGGCTCTAGGTCAAGATCGAGTTGCTTGAGATTATGGGTGCGTGCACCACGCAGTCGGATCGTATGCATCTGTAAGCTTTTAAAACGAAACAGCTTACATAGCCGACGCGCTGGAAAGTTTCCACTCCCAGCGTCTGTGGCTATGCATGTTTTACTGGATCCTGACACTTTGCGCGCATCAGATCCCCAATAACCGCGGAATTTTGCCACAGCAGTTTCGGTACAGCTCTTGCTTACATTGCATCGATGGCCCTTTGCAGCCCAGACGTTGTACGAGGCCAACGCCTGCGTGGCGCACTCCAACACTATGTCGGATGGAGTGTGCTGGCTGTTCTGCTAAGCGCTTGCATGTTGGAGCCTGAAGCAAACCCAGTGCAAGGGCGCAGAGCTGAAATCATTGATGGCACGGCTCACCCCGGAGACCCTGGCGTGATGTTTCTTATTGCAGATAACGCCCTGTGCACAGGTGCACTGATTGCACCTCGTGTCATTCTCACTGCAAAACACTGTATCCTTGATGTCGAACCAGAGACGGTCATCGTGGGCATGGGCGAAAGCCTGTTTAGCGGAACTCGGTATGCCAACGTCACTGAAATACGCACCACTTCAGGCTCACGCATTGAAGACAAAGACATCGCTGTCTTACTGTTGGACCACGCAGGTAGCGCTGAGCCGTACGAATGGGTATCAGAGAAAAACTCTCTGCACCGAAACGATGCGATTACCCTCATTGGGTATGGACAGCAAATGGTGGGAGAAAGTGGCACGGGTCCAAGCGGCACCAAACAACTTGGCACGTCCCGTATTACCCGCGTCTATCCCCAGGAGCTTGCTATCAGCGGCCCAACCACATGCTTTGGTGATTCTGGAGGGCCAGGCTTTTTAGAGGATGGCCGCATTGCTGGCGTAGTGTCCCGAGGTGTTACCGCATGTGACGGCCCCTCTTTGTTGACTCGCACTGACGCGTTCAGAGCACTGCTTGAACAAGCGGTCGCTGACACAGGCGGAGATACTCTTGCGCCACCCATCACTGACACACCAACTAAAGACGAAACGCTTACGCACTCTGGTGAAACAGTCACACCCACCGAAGATGCAGAAGTCAATGCAAGTGACGAAGCAACGAACGTCCCCCAGTCCAGTGAGGGCTGTGCGGTGGCCAATGCCTCTTCCGTAAACTCCCCCCTCTGGATTCTATGGACATTTGCACTACTATGGATAGGTGTCCGCCGAACTCACCCCACACGAGCCCGCGTCGTTCGACGCTCTGGCCGCATCTACAATGGTGCGCGAGCAAATCGAAGCCCGTGGCATCCGTGATCCGCGCGTCTTGGATGCCATGCGCAATGTGCCGCGAGAGCGCTTCGTCAACCCCGAGGACGTATCACAAGCCTACGGTGACTTTCCGTTACCCATTGGCCATGGCCAAACCATCAGTCAACCTTACATCGTTGCATTGATGACCGAGCTTGCCGAGATCAAGCCGAACGATCGCATACTCGAAATCGGCACGGGATGTGGCTATCAAACCGCCGTGCTCACCTTACTTGGAGCCGAGGTTTGGTCGGTGGAAATTATTAGAGAGCTCGCGATACAAGCCCAAGCACGACTACAAGCACTTGGCTACCACGCCTCTTTAAAACACGCCGACGGCTATGAAGGCTGGCCGGAGCATGCTCCTTACGATGTCATACTCGTCACCGCTGCTCCGAAACACCTTCCCCCTGCACTGCTTGAACAACTTGCCGAGGGGGGACGGTTGGTCGTGCCAGTGGGCGATGCTGAGCAACGTCTACGCGTGATCCGCCGCACCGCCACAGGCCTTGACGAACGCCCTAGCATTCCCGTGCGCTTTGTGCCCATGACCGGCCAAGCCATGGCCTAACCCTGCTAAGCGCCGAACCTGAGTGTGTAACGAATGCAACTTTCGGGGGAAATGCTACTAGCTGGTAGCACCTGGATGTACATCGTACCCCCGCCCTGATTCGCACCCTGCCCAATAATCGACACCTGTTGCGGTGTATAAGCCTGGTCGGCCACCACGCAGGCCCAGTCGCCCGATTGGCCCTGGCATACCTGGCTTATTGCGAGGCCTGTGTCTGCATCGATGTATTTCACGTGCATCTGCAAAGCAGCGTCGGTTGTTTCATTCGTCACGGACACAAACGGCGTTGGCGAATCCAAGAACACCTTATCTTGCACCTGCACCGTAAACATGTGGCTCTCTCCAGCCTTCAGCGTTTCGACGAGGGATGCGGCACGCCCGTTGAACAGCCCGAAACCATCGGTCACCGTGCCCAATAGGTAGTACTCACCGGAGACCAGTAGCCCTTCAAGTTGACCGCCACACGACTGCGTGGGCGGCGTGGTAGGCACCACGGGGACAGGAGCTGCGCCACCCACACCCGCTGGCGCTTGGACTAACGAGGGATCCTTACACTCCGGCATTTCCCACATAGGGATCGGAGTACTCTCATCGGCGCACAATGCAAAATCACAGCTATTGACTGGCAGGACCTCAATGTCCATCCCATAATAGTAGCGTAAGATATCCGGGTATGACCAACCATGGATGGCTAAACAACGTGCGCCGTTTTGTGAGAGACCTCCGCGACTGTTTGGATGATCGGTCCATTCGCCATTTTCGCGTTTATGAATAGCGGTGCCGCTCAAACCCCAATTGCGTGTGACATATACCTCAGAGGCAATGGCTCTGGACGGATCAGACCCATAGTCTGCCGTGCGATCACATTGGATAACTTGGCCGTTGATCGTGTCGTTGAACACAGGATGACCAGCCACATGATAGCCAATCACGTAAAGCCCTTGGTAGCGCAGCACGAGGCCCCTTGTTGCATCGACGGCTTCAGCAACATGCGGCGGGATTTCTTTGCCGCACGACATAACCTGATAGCCTTGGCTATCGCCAACCATGTCATTGCCAAGCGCAATATGATAGTAAACATATGAGCGAGCTGCGATTGCCACCGCCTTTAAAGCCTCAGGCTGGTCGCTCCATGCTTCGCACGTCACCACACTTTTTAGATACTCCTCGATGTCGGCATTCCCATTGGGCGTTCGAATGTTGCAAACGGCGCTCCCTTGACCCACGCTTCCAAACCCGTCCGCCGCTTCCAGCGCACAGCTTAACAACACCATGACAAGGCTCGTAAAGAGACAAAGACGCATGACACAACACCCCGCTACACAAAGGGATGTGTTCGGTTAAGCAGGTTTCATGCCAATGTGGGTGTACGGCAACCCCCTAAAATTACCTAATCAATAGAATACGTTCGAGTCCTCAGATGGGATCCACAGACCCCACCCCGTAACGAAAGGGCCACTCGACCCCTGTAGTGCCGGGAACATCGTTTACGGATTTACAGCCAACCACGCACACTGGTCGGCAAAACTTAACTGCGAAGTCGTCTAAGGTGGAACACATTCACTCGAATTCAATTCTTGTAGACCCGCTGCACCGTAAGTTGGATTCATTTCCAATAACGAAACAATACGCTATAGAACGAGAACACATACGACGCGTGGCAGAATGGCAAGCTGTGGCATCTTGGGACATGCGCCACTCACTTTTTCCCAACGGTTTGGTTCTTTTGAGGTTGGCACAGCCTTTGCGTTACCGTGCGCACTCAAACAAATCTATCCACAACACGCTCAATCAAAGGACTAAGAACATGAGATCGACAACAACAAACATGGTGATGCTATCCGCAGGGGCGTTGGCGCTTGTCATGCTAGGCGCTTGTCATCGTCAGCAGGACGAAAGCGCTGCGCAGGAGAACGAAGGGGTGATTGAAAATTCGGCTAAAAACGTGGCGCAAGAGGCCGAGCAAGCCTTGGAGAAAACCGGTGAAGAAGTGGAAGAAATGGCCGAACAAGCTCAAGAAAAGGCGCGCGAGGTTAAAAATGACACAGAAAAGGAGCTTGCCGGCGCGAAAGCCGAGTTGAAGGCCGAGGCCAAGACATTGAAACAAGAGCTCAAAGGGGTGAATGAAAGGGTCCAAGCCGCGGGTGAACGTGCGGAAAAGCAAGCCGAAGCCCAAGTACAGAAGAGCCCCCACAACTAGAGTTCCTTGCGAACAAGACAGGCTGATGCGAAATAGCTCGCAGCATTCGCTCATGGGGTGCATTTGTGCTTCCTGGGCCGTAATACCGTACAAAAAAGCTCCGCAACTGTGTTAGCACCTCGTTCGTGAGGCAACACCCATTGCGGTTAGTATGGTTAGGATGCTTTCTGATGGCCTGCTCCGCGAGGCCCGAATCCACGCTAGAACAAACCGCTGCATCCAATAGTGGAGGTCGCAGCGAAGAAGGCTACTTACCGGCGGGATATTTAGTACAACGGCCTGGCCACGGCGCAATTGATCCCGCGTGCACAGCTCAATCCCCGATGGCCCACTGTGTGCGTGAAGACGGCGCTGCGAACGCCCCGCATTGCGGTGCGACTTTGATCAATCCCTTCTTTGCCTTGACAGCGGCACACTGTCTTAATCTTGATCCGGACAGCCCCTTGGATACAGGGCATGTGCGATACGACAGCGTTCTTGTCCATGACGCCCCACCGCTTGGAGTCGGTATAGGCCAGTTATCCAAAAGACACATTGTGCCCGTGCACTATGTGATTGTGCATCCCGATTACGCACCCTCCATTCAAAACTTACCAGCGCTTAACGATATCGCTTTAGTTAAAATCCAAGCTCCTCATGGAGCAGTGACGGCAATGCTGGCCGATGAACCCTATGAAGATGGCACCGCAAGCTGTCGCTTTCGTTTCGTGGGTTATGGATATCACTTTACCCAAGCGCAATGGACGATTGGCGAGCGCCGTTCCCATGCAGCGTGTTTACTGACTTCGGATCAAGTCAATAGCTTCGGACAACGACATGAGGCGCAAGTCCCCCTCGCCCAGGGCAATCTGGCGTTTCAAGGGAACGATGGCAATCCTTGCGTTGCAGACAGTGGATCGGCAGTCTTCACGGACGGAACCAACGCCTTGGTGGGCATCCTCAGCGCCCTAATTTCTGAACCTGATGCACAGGGCAACGTCCCCGTGTGTCCTACCATCGAATCGTCCATTGCGTCCGTACAGGCAGTAGACCCGCATCGTCAGTTCATTGACGCTGTCACCGAAACGTGCACACACAAGGCCACAGTCTTTTCATGCCTCAACGCACTTGGCCTAAGCCGCCAGCTGAACAAGACCCCTTCGCCGCCATGGCTTGGCCCCTCGTTCCCTAAACCACGATGGGAACCTGGCTGATGGCGTCTATGGCTGGATTCAAAACACGAACACTGCAAGCGCCACAACGGTGGTCCACAGGCCGTCTTTATGGCCCTCGGCAGACTGCGTCGCCGAAGTGGTGTGCACAATCTTACCACTCATGCGATAGACTTCTTTGCGCTCATCGTACGCGGTGTCTGCATCAAACTCGATACCCAACGTCGTCGCCAACATCGAGGCCGCCAAGTCCTCTGCATAGTCCCCTGCCTTTTTGGCAGTATGACCATAGTGGTGGTGCTCCGACAGATACCCATAATGACTACGCTCTGCGGGACGGGCCAGGCCGATGGAAGCCGCTATCAAACGGTTCGGCTCGTCGGTGTCCTGTCTTGCCATAACACAATGGACAATCTGCCCTGGAAGAATCAACTTCTCACCCTGCGCCCTGGGCAGGATGCGACACTCCGGAGGAAAAATCGACGAAACGGTGACGAGGTTGGCCTTTTCGACACCCGCATCCCTCAACGCAAGCTCAAAGGAGCTGAGCTTGGCTCGGTGCACGCCTTTACCCTTGGTAAAAAAGATACCGCGGGGAACGTGAGCACCCGTTGGATGGGCCTGAAAATCCATAATTGAGTTGTGGGTTGTTTTCTTTTTGCTGGCCATAATGTTTCTCTTAAATGGCAGTGCCGTAATGGCAGTGCCCGTAGCATCCTTAACCCTACGCCGTCAAGCAAACTCACCCTTTCCAAGCCACATCATGCAGGCCCACTCACGGCTTGGAACTCGTGGTAGCTGAAGCTACACTCCCCGGATGCGATGTGCCTATGCCCTACTCTGTGCCTTAAGTCTCATGCTCGGGTGCGAGGACGCTCGGGAGCCCGGCATCCCGGGCGGCGGCGGTGGCAACGTGACAGGAAACCCGGTGCCTCGCCAAAGTGATAGCGGCATTCTCTCTGATGGAACGGCCCCAGCTCCCGATGCGTGCCTGGACCTTCCGGTGTTTGGATTGACCAACGACATCACTGTCACAAGCTCGTTAGTCCCCCTCGACTTTACGCTAAGCCATGTCTACGCCGAATGGGATTGTGCTGCCGAAGAGCCCAGCATTGAGCTGAGCATGAACGACGCCTCTTGTAGTCTTGATACGGGACAACGGCTCACATTTCACATCCCAGTCAACCCTGAGTCCCTCGATACCGATGCCATTGTCGCCAGCGCTATGTATGTAAGGCCTGCGGGGTACTCGCTCCAAGGACAATGCGTCTTTACTACGGGCACATTCACCTTTGACACTGGCGTGCTTGAACCATACCGTTTCAAGGCCACATTCACCCTGAATACGTTTGGATTATCCTGCACAAGCGACCTGGAATCCGCCGTTCTCGAAGCCACTGGCGCCTTCGATATCACGCTTGAGGAAGGCTACCTCTCAGCGTGCGCTACGGACTAATTGCCCTGGCAAACTCCGCTTGAAAAACCTTGGGTTGCGAGCTACACATGCTTTGTTCGGTCGTCTCTAAAGACAAGGAAGTTCCTATGCTCGTTCAAGACATCATGACCTCAAAGCCGATAGTCGTGCAGCACGACACGCCTATCATCGAAGCACTGGCGTTATTGCAGGAGAGCAACATCCGACACTTGCCTGTCCTCGAAGACTCCAAGTTGATTGGCATGATCAGCGACCGCGACTTGCGCACGGTATTTGCCTCCGGCACCATCGACGCAAACACGGCCCAAACGCTCAACAATCAGTACCGTGCCCCTGTCTCTCAGCTCATGTCCGCGGATGTGATTAACATTCATCCAGAGGATGATGTCGGTGAAGCGATTGACCTTATGCTGCAGCAAGGCGTGGGAGCGATTCCCGTCACCGATTCTTTTTCAGGCGATTTGATAGGCATCCTCAGCTACGTTGATGTGCTCAAAGCCGCCCGCGACTACGTCTCCGAGTAACCCGCTCGCGCCGCACGCCCTATTGGAATGAGATCTCCCGCATTGACGGCATCCTCGAAGGAACCACTCGAGTGCTTGGTGCAGTGTGAAAAGGTCATGCAGTTGCACAAACATACACCAGGTGTATACTTAGGTGTATGAGGACAAATATCGTCCTTGATGACGAGCTGCTCAAAGAAGCCTTCCGCTATTATCGGACTAAAAGTAAGACTGCGCTGGTTAAGGAAGCCTTGCGTACGTATGTGCGCGTTAAAGCTGAAGAGCGTCGTCGCGAAAACTACAAAGAACGCCTGCGAGAGCTGCAGCAACGGCTTAGTCAGGTGCGCACAAGACAAGCCGCGGCCGATATTATTCGCGAAGATCGTGAGGGGCGGTAGTGCGTTTTGTGCTTGATGCCAGCGTTGCGGCAGCATGGTATTTGCCGGAAAGCTTTGCACAAAAGGCACGACATTGGCAGAGCCGTTTACTGAGTGGTGAGATCGAGTTCGTCGTACCCAGCCTGCATTTCTGGGAGTTAGCAAATGTGTTTAGAACCTATGTTCGTCGCGACGAGCTTGATGCAAACGATGCTATCGAAGCATATGAATTGCATTGCGCTGCACCCCTTGAGACGGCAGATCCCTTAAAACAATCCGTTCTGAACGTTGCCTTGGAGTACGGAACCACCAGCTACGATGCGGTATATATAGCTCTCGCTATCGAACAGGATGCACAGCTATTGACGGCAGAAAACCCACGGCGCGAATGGCTCAAAGCGCTCAAAAAGCGAGTAATCAGCTTGGGGTGAAGCACTCGAAGGGTTGGCGATACAGTCCAATGCGTGAGGGAAGTGTCAGATGTGCTCCGACCCCCGAGAGACTAGCGTAACGGAGCTGCTTCAGCGGTTTGTGACGGAACCTTATGACTGGGTTCACCGCTCATCTCTTTCTCAAAAAGTGCTTTCATTTTTTTGCCTAAGGTCTCCATCTCGTCCTTGGGCAACTCTTTGCGTATCTGTTTAAAGAGATCATCTTCTTCCTCGCGGATATGATGCTCGATTTGCTCTTTCAACACTTTAACTTTGGCATCAAAGTTTTCATCCGAAGGACTCATCGTAAGAAGGTCGCTAATGATCCGTTTGGCAGCCAAATGCTCTTCGACGGCTTCGAAAAGAAGGTCCTTGGTGCTTTTTGCATAGGCGGCAGGATAAAAAATCTTCTCTTCGATTTCAGCGTGGGCAGCTAGGTTATCGGCGATCTCTTGAAAAATAGCTTGCTTTTCGTTTTTGCTTTTTGTGTCCTCATAGGCCTCGAAGAGTTCCGTGACCTCATCGTGCTGTTCCTTCAATAGTTTAATTGCATCCATGTTTGACCTCGTTGGCAATAGTGACCGATGGTAGATGCACAAAGTAAGCCAACACGTCGAGGGAAATTAACCAGGGATTTCATGGCCCCCACCGGGAACCACGTGTGGCAAAAAACAACAGGCGTGTAGATTTGTCTCAATCTGGGAACGCTTTATCTATTTCTAGAATGAAGCAGTTCCCGAAGACGCGGTATATGGCACCAAGGGATATCGAGGCTCGGGTAAGACAACCGCACAAACAATTGCCGCTGTCTTTTCCAGGTACGCGATTTCAGTAAGGACACAAACTGGATATGTCTCGCCAGTTGAGTCGACGGCCGCAGGATTTGCTACGCGAGCCAGTCGAACAATTCATTTCAGAGATCTATTAAGCTCCAACATACATTCGCAAGCGCATCTTCCCGTCTGCATATTCTGCTATCCCATGAAGTAGAGCGCTCTAAAAAATTAGGGGACACCTTACGCGCCTCTCCACATGCTGTTGCAAGTGGAAAAGCCTGTGCTAGCGTCCTGAGTGTTCCCTTTTCCAATCCGCTCAAAAAACCCTTGCATCGCTTCGATAATTAGCGTGCTTGTCACGTGTAGCTACGCGTGCAATAACGTAAGCGCTGTCGATAACGCGACGTCGAGACAAACCCGACAGCCCCTTCTGAGCTATATAGGCGTCACGAAATCCGACGCGGATGTTTACGTCCCATCCAATGTGCGCGGACGTTGGATACGCCGGGCTCAAATGCTAAAGAAAGGGGTTCCCGTACATGCGATCGGTCACACGTTTCGCCCTCCGGGTGAACGAGAAGCATTGGTCCCTTTGAGTTTAACGTATCCTCCGAGCTCTGTGGTTGCGGTGCGAGAGGAGGACTTGCTGATTGACTGGAGCCAAGGCCAACCTGTACCCCTTACGCGACCGGCAAGCTCGAAACAGTGTCCCGCCTGGGATCTTACCAACTCGCGATGGCATGCGGATAACTCACGTCATGTGCCCAGTTCCAGCAACATGCTTTGGGGAAGCAATCTCCCAGAGTATGTGTGGATGGACTCTGGGCACAATTCTCTCATTGCAGTGAGTCGACATTGCGCAAGCATGTCAAACTCTCTCTTGGATATTCAAGAGCCCAACGTCACTAATCCCAATCTTGAATACGGTTGGGAAATAGAATCTTCTGATTATGAGATTGCTAACTACTATCGAAGAACGATCTACAGCGACGTGCAATGGACTGCAATGCACGTTGGAGCGCGCGTCGATATGCTTTGGTCTGCTTTTCGTGGAAACGCTCCATGGAGTAGCTTTTCCTTTACAAAGCTTGCTGGCGCACCTGATTTCCTTCCACAAGAGCTTTCCTACGATGGATTTCCGAACTACGAATTAAGGTCTGAAGGGGGATTAACAAAAGCTGAACTTGTGAGGCATCTTAACGCTCTAAAAGAATTTGAGGGACGTTGGCACATCCATCTTAGTTTTCCTAGCACTTCATCACTGCGCGACGTTGACAGCGTTGAGGCGTTTGCCACGTTTTTCGTGCTAATCAATGAATACGCGATGCTAAGAGAATATGGAGACGCATTACGTGATGCCCATATTCTGTTACATCGGTTCAACGCGCCCGTGACGACACAACATGAAGACCTTGTACTTTCCGCGCTTAATAGACGAGAGGATCCACACGATTTTGCAAAATACCTTTTTGTAGGATTTGGTTGTGAAGAACGCTATGGGCCAGGGCGTTGCGGTGTTGAGATTCGGGCATTCAATGAGTTTCCAGAGCGGCAGCTTGCATTGGTGGACATGATTGAACGATTCCTCATCGACCCTGCGGCGCCAATCAAATTGGGAGAGGCGGGGTCGTCGTATGACCTTGCTTCCCTTGCCGGCATGCAAATCCTTAGCGATTATTTTGTGCGACAGCACACCGATGCGAATCCGAATCTACTAAAAGTGAATCGCGCTGCCGCAGACCTAAGGGGCGTCTCTGTCGAAGGCGATTTCATGTTATATGTCTTTCCGAACGCTTTTTATCTTCCGTTGATTGCTTGGGAAGACAGACCCTTTCTCAATGCTCAGACAGAGCTTATTGTTTCAGCTCGACAGACGTATCGAAACCGCTTTGAAGCCATCGCTCAGGAAGTAGCAAACGAAGACCTGGAAGAAAAGCGTTCTCTGTTAGTGCTGCAATTAATGCATGAACTACATCTTTGGGCGACACAAACCCAACTCTGGAAATGGTTTTAGGCACGGATAATCTGATAATCTGGGGCGGCCTTACCCGCCAAAGTAAGATGCCTCCCATTTCGAATTCTTTAGAGGTCAGTATACGTCTCAGAGGAACAGGTAGTAGGTGCTTCTTTTCAGACGTAGGGTTAAAGTTTCTTGCCGTCGAACTGGGTGATACTGGGACTTGAAGGGTCTACGTCCTCTAGACAGCGCACGTTGATCGCATACATTTCACTGCCGTCAGGGCTCGCACCTCGTGCAAAGGATGAGATGCCGCAGGTTTGGCAAAACAGATGATGAATAACTTTCCTATTGAACTGATAATCCGTGAGATGACCCTCTCCAGCCGTCAGCTTAAACTGGTTCGCAGGCACGAAGGCCAATAGATAGCCCTTCTTGGAACATATCGAACAGTTGCATGAGATGACTTGGCCAAGATCCGTCGTGACTTCGTAGCGGACGTTGCCGCAATGACACCCTCCACGGTAGGTCTGAGACTCAGGCATGCCTCAGGGCTAACACGACAGGCGATGGCACGGCAAGTGAGAGCTCAGCGCAACTTGCCGGCCAGATTGGATTTCGGTACACTATACACATGAAACGTACAAATCTTGTGTTAGATGAGGAACAGCTTGAGGAGGCGGTGCGCATCAGTGGAGAACGCACCTACTCAGCTACCGTACAACGCGCGCTCAAGGAGTTTATCCAGCGTGCCAAGGCTCGCCAGATCCTGGAACTTGCAGGCACCGGACTTTGGGAAGGCGACTTGACCGAGATGCGCGCCGATCATAAGACAAAACGACGCCGATCCTAGCCATGGTCCTGCTCGATACCTCCGTGTGGGTGCTTACATTTCGTAAGCAAAAACCCCTGCAGCTTGAAGCCGTAGTGTCCTTAGATGAGGTTGTGACGTGCTTGCCTATTATTCAAGAGGTGCTGCAAGGCTTCCGTGATGAGCGCGCATTTCGCATTGCGCACACCGCCATGCACGCTTTGCCCATCGTCGAAGCCCCCCTAAGCAATGATGTGTTTGAGCTGGCCGTGGAATTATACCGCGACGCGCGACGCAGTGGTCTTACCATTCGTTCCAGCATCGACTGCCTCATAGCTGCTTGTGCACTACGCAATGGCTTAACCGTTCTCCATCGCGATCGTGACTTTGAGGCGCTCATTAAGGTCTCCGCTCTGCAAGCGCAATCGGTTTAGCATTCTCAACACTCCGCTGATGCCAAGGCCTTACTCTTCCTTCCATACGTTTTTATCAAACTTTTACATTATTATCAAAAACATAGCCTCGTTTAGGTGGGAAAATGCAGGTTTCGTTTGACTTTAGCTCCAAAACACATCACCTTACGCTTCATGTTAAGGCTCGATACCGCTATGGCTTCCTCGTTGAACCGCAAGCCTGTTGTGCGTGCCGAGTCTGCGCTGATTTCGATTGTTGTACTGGACAGCACCCTGCTTCTGATTACGGAGGGGGCTTACTGAACTAGTGCCGCAACGCACGAGTTTCGAAAGCCCCCTCATCCGACGATGCTGGGGGCTTTTTTATTAGTCACTAAAGGCAAAATTCATGGCAAATCCCGTGTTAAAAGTGAAAACAAACCCACAGGCCAAGGCGGCAGAGACCTCTATGCCTAAAACAGCACCTGACAACCGTGGCAAGGAGATCACCGGAGCTGAAATCCTCTGGGAGGCTCTTGGCCTGCAAGGAGTTGAAGTGGTTTTCGGCTATCCCGGGGGCGCCATCATGCCCGCGTATGACGCGATGCTGAAGTATCCGATTCGCCATGTTTTGGTGCGTCACGAACAAGGCGCTGCGCATATGGCGGATGGGTACGCTCGCGCCTCAGGAAAAGTGGGGGTGTGCGTTGCCACCTCGGGACCTGGCGCCACCAACTTGGTCACAGGCATTGCCACGGCCATGCTGGATTCCATTCCCATGGTGGCGATCACAGGACAAGTTCCCTCGACACTACTTGGCACAGATGCGTTTCAAGAAACCGACATCACTGGCGTGACGCTTCCCATTACCAAGCACAACTATCTCGTAACAACAGCGGAAGATATTGCGCCCACCATTCGCGAAGCCTTTCATGTGGCGTCCACTGGACGCCCTGGCCCTGTTGTGATTGACATTACTAAAGACGCGCAACAAAGCCGCGCGGTGCTGGTGTGGGACGATGAGCCCGTACAGCTTCCAGGCCATCGTCCGCAGTATCAGCCGCTACCTACTGCCATCGACGATGCCATCACGCTCATCAACTCTGCCGAGCGTCCAGTGATCCTTGCAGGACACGGCATCATACAAAGTGGCGCTACGGAAACATTGTTAAAGTTTGTCGAACAAACTGACATTCCCACCACCACAACCCTGCTTGGGTTGGGCAGCTTCCCGGCCAGCCATCCCCGCAGCCTTGGCATGATGGGAATGCATGGTGAAGCGTGGGTGAACACTGCCATTCAAGAAGCCGATTTGCTGATCGCGTTGGGGATGCGTTTCGATGACCGTGTCACGGGAAATGTCAGCACCTATGCCCCAGGCGCAAAAAAAATCCATGTCGAGCTTGATCCTGCCGAGATCAATAAAAACGTCAAAGTCGACGTGCCGTTGATTGGCGATGTGCGTGAAACTCTGCAAACACTTCTGCCGCACGTCAAAAGGCGGGATCGAAAGCCTTGGCTCGACCGCATTGCTGAGCTTAAAGGTGACTCTGCCGTACGGGATATTCAACATCTTCCTGACGAGGGCAAGCTTTATGCCGCCCATGTCATTCATGATCTATGGCGGTTGACGGATGGCAAAGCACTGGTGGTCACCGACGTCGGTCAGCACCAGATGTGGGAAGCTCAGTATTACAAACATGACCATTCGCGTAAGCTCATCACCTCCGGTGGGCTTGGAACCATGGGCTTTGCATTGCCTGCCGCGATTGGCGCGTACTTTGCCAAGCCCAATGACGAAGTGTGGGTCATCGTGGGAGACGGCGGATTCCAAATGACTGCTTCGGAGTTGACCACCTGTAAACAAGAAGGCGCGAAAATCCACATTGCCATCATCAACAATGGCTATTTGGGCATGGTTCGCCAATGGCAAGAGTTTTTCTATGAACGCCGTTATGCAGCCACGCCATTGCTGAGCCCCGACTTCGTCAAGCTGGCAGACGCACATGGGCTTTTAGGGTTGCGCGTCACCAAGCGCAGTGAAATCGCAGAAGCCGTAGACAAAGCCCGGGCTACGGATGGAACCGTCGTGGTTGATTTCCGCGTGGAGCAAGAAGACAGCGTGTATCCCATGGTGCCGTCAGGAGCGGATCTTCACAACATGATCCGTCGCCCTAGCTCCATTCCTCTAGCGAGCGCACGCAAACACAATCCGATTTACGAAACAGGTGAGGATTAATCATGGCCAGCAAAGAATTGCGTACATTTGTAGTTTACGTCGAAGACAAGCCCGGCGTACTGAACCGTGTCGCCTCGCTCTTCCGGCGTCGAGCGTTTAACATTGAGTCCCTGAATGTCGGCCATACGCATGAACCCGGCATTTCACGCATGACTATCGTGGTGGAAGCCGATGACGACATGGCCAGACGGTTTGAAGCCAACTTGTACAAACTGGTCAACGTGCTCAATGTCGATGATGTCACCGACAGCCCATGCGTGATACGCCACCTGGCGTTGATCAAAGTGATCATGGATCCTGACAAACGCGCTCAAGCCATCGAAGTGTGCAGCGTCTTTCGAGCCCATGTGGTGGACATTGCGCCTGAAGCCATGATTGTGGAGATCACTGGCTCACAGAAAAAAATTGATGGCTTTGTAGCCGTGTTGCGACCTTTTGGAGTGACCGAAATCGTACGCACTGGAGCCATTGCCATGAAACGCGGTTCGGAAATGTCCGTGCCGAAATCCGTTATCAAAAAAATTCGGGCCGCATGAAAACGATTAGGAAAGGATAAGAAACCATGGTGCAGATTCGTTATGATAAGGATGCAGACCTCAGCCTCATTCAAAAGAAAAAAGTAGCGGTCATAGGCTACGGCTCACAAGGACATGCCCATGCCCTTAATCTTAAAGAAAGTGGCGTGGATGTGCGTATCGGGCTGCATGAAGGCAGTCGTTCTAAAGAAACCGCCAAACTGGATGGGTTACGGGTGCTCTCTGTGCGAGACGCAAGCGAGGAAGCTGACGTCATCATGCTGCTTGCACCGGACACCTCTCAAAAAGCGATTTACAAAGAGCACATCGAGCCACACTTGAAAGAAGGGAAAACGTTGATGTTTGCCCATGGGTTCAACATCCGTTTTGGCGAGATTCAACCACCAAGTCACGTGGATGTGAGCATGGTGGCCCCCAAAGGGCCAGGACACCGCGTACGCGAAACCTACAAAGAAGGTGGCGGTGTGCCCGCGTTGCTTGCGGTTCACCAAGATGCAAGCGGGCAGGCAGATCAGAATGCATTGGCGTATGCCAAAGGCATTGGCGCAACGCGCGCAGGCGTGTTGAGCACGACTTTTTCCGAAGAAACCGAAACCGATCTTTTTGGTGAGCAAGCGGTGCTTTGTGGTGGTGCGAGTGCATTGGTAAAAGCAGGGTTTGAGACACTTGTAGAAGCCGGATATCAACCCGAAATTGCCTACTTTGAATGTTTGCATGAACTCAAGCTCATCGTTGATTTGATGTACCGAGGAGGACTGAACTACATGCGGTATTCCATTAGCGACACGGCAGAATGGGGCGATTACGTTTCTGGACCACGCGTGATCACCAATCAAACCAAGGCCGAGATGAAAGCTATTTTAGAAGACGTCCGTTCGGGTAAGTTCGCCAAGAACTGGATTGCAGAAAACGAGGCCGGACGCCCCAATTACAAGAAACATGTCCGCACCGAACAGGAACATCCCATTGAGAAAATCGGTGCAAAGCTTCGTGAAATGATGCCTTTTGTCGAACCGGTGACCATTAAGTCAGGAGACTGAACATGCAGCCCAAGGAAACCAACTACGTTCGCATTTTCGACACCACCTTGAGGGATGGCGAACAGTCCCCAGGTGCTAGCATGACTTCCAACGAAAAACTGGAAGTCGCTCGCATGCTGTCCAGGGTGGGTGTCGATGTGATCGAAGCTGGTTTCCCTGCTGCCTCACCCGATGACTTGGCCGCTGTCAAAGCCATCGCACATCAGGTCGGCAACCAACGCGTTGAAGGACGCCCTTCGGCAGAGCCACCCACGGTATGTGGGTTGGCTCGTGCTCAGGAAAGGGACATCGAACAAGCCTGGGAAGCAGTCAGTCCCGCCAAATATCCACGTATCCATACTTTTTTGGCGACTTCGCCCATTCACCGTGAGCACAAGCTCCGCATGAGCCGGGAGCAAGTGCTCAAACGCGTCGATGAGATGGTGCGGTTTGCGTCCAAGCTATGCAACGATGTGGAGTTTAGCCCTGAAGATGCCGGTCGCACCGAAGAGGACTTTTTGCATGAAGTGTTGGCGGTGGCTATTGCCGCAGGCGCACGCACGCTCAATATCCCCGACACAGTGGGTTACACCCTACCCGACGAGTTCGGCGCACGCATCGGTAACATTCAAAAGAATGTCAAAGGCATCGAGAACGTTGTGATTTCTGTACACTGTCACAATGATCTTGGTCTTGCCACTGCAAACTCACTTGCTGGGATTCGAGCTGGCGCTCGTCAAGTCGAGGTCGCTATCAATGGTATTGGCGAACGTGCTGGAAATACGTCGCTTGAAGAAATTGTGATGGCACTTCATACCCGACGTGCATTACTCGAGCTACAAACGGGCATTGACACCACTCAACTCACTCGCGCAAGTCGATTGGTGAGCAAAACCACAGGCATCGTCGTGCAGCCGAACAAGGCTATTGTCGGTGCCAATGCCTTTGCGCATGAAGCAGGCATCCATCAAGACGGCATGCTCAAGCATGAAGAAACGTATGAAATCATGCGTCCAGAAACCGTAGGCGCCACACAAAGCCATCTTGTACTTGGCAAGCATTCGGGGCGGCACGCCTTTAGTGTGCGGCTCAACGACCTGGGCTATGAATTGGAAGGCGAACAACTGGACAAAGCATTCCGTCAGTTCAAAGTGCTTGCAGACAAAAAGAAGTCTGTGACAGATGCCGATCTGGAAGCATTGGCCAGCTCCGAGCTCCATCCCCCAGAAGAGCATTTTGTGCTTGAACGTGTACAGGTGAGCTCTGCATTGGGAGGGATCCCGACAGCGACCATTCGCATGGTGAGCGCCGACGGTGTTTCCCATACCCATGCTGCCGTAGGCAGCGGACCCATCGATGCACTGTACAAGGCCATCGATGCTATCGTGCAAGCACCCAGTGTTCTTCTGGAATACTCCGTACATGCCGTCACCGAAGGCATCGATGCGCTGGGAGAGGTGAGCGTGCGCATTCGTAGCGCAAGCGCCTCTAAAGGCCAAAGTGCACAACACGGCCGATCGCAACATATCTTCTATGGCCATGGTGCAGATCCAGACATTTTATTAGCGAGCGCCAAAGCCTATGTCACAGCACTTAATCGTTTATTATCCCATCGCGAACCTACGAAAATTGCTACATCTTCCGCGAGCCCAGCCGCGGAAGCACATCACCGTTCTTAAGGAGAACAATGGCTGCTACACTGTTTGACAAAGTATGGAATACTCACGTCGTTGCTGAAGAAGCAAACCGCCCTGCCATACTCTACATTGATCTTCACTTGATTCACGAAGTGACTTCTCCGCAAGCATTTGCCGGCCTGAGGCAACGTGGACTGCGTGTTCGTCAACCTGATCGCACCGTGGCCACCATGGATCACTCCACACCCACCCTCCCGAAATCATTGGCAGTCGTCGATACCATGGCCGAAGCTCAACTCAAGCAGCTTGAAAACAACTGCCGAGAGTTTGGAATCACATTGCATGCCATGGGGAGTAAATACCATGGCATTGTGCATGTGATTGGCCCTGAGCTTGGCCTGACTCAACCCGGCATGACGATCGTCTGCGGGGACAGTCATACATCGACTCACGGTGCCTTTGGCGCCTTGGCCTTTGGGATCGGCACCAGCGAAGTGGAACATGTGCTTGCAACTCAATGTTTGCTGCAACGACGCCCCAAAACTTACGAAGTTGCCGTAGAAGGAACGCTGAGTAAAGGCGTTACTGCCAAAGACATCATCCTTGCGCTCATTGCAAGAATTGGGACGGATGGCGGCACAGGGTACGTCCTGGAATATACCGGCTCTGCCATACGTGCGCTTGACATGGAAGCTCGTATGACTGTCTGCAACATGAGCATCGAAGCAGGTGCTCGTGCAGGCATGATCGCACCCGATGACGTCACATTCGAATATCTCTCAGGTCGGCAAAAAGCTCCCCAAGGTCAGGCGTGGGACAATGCGGTCGCACGATGGAAATACTTGCCAAGTGATCCTGGCGCTACCTACGATTCTAGAATTGCATTGGATGCCTCTCGCCTTGAGCCGATGATCACGTATGGAACAAACCCTGGCATGGGTGTGTCCATTACACAGGCCGTACCTGCTCCTTCGACCATGAAGGACACCGCAGAGCGCCAAGCTCTGGAAAAAGCCCTCAATTACATGGCATTGGAACCGGGCAAACCGTTGTTGGGCAAACCCATTGATGTGGTGTTCATCGGCTCATGCACGAACTCTCGTATTTCTGATTTGCGACTTGCAGCGTCTATTCTCAAAGGACGTAAGGTCGCTTCCTCTGTACGCACACTTGTAGTGCCTGGCTCTGAAGAGGTTAAACGCGAGGCGGAAGCAGAAGGTCTCGACAAAGTGTTTCAGGCGGCTGGCGCCGAATGGCGCAACCCAGGATGTTCCATGTGCATTGCGATGAATGGCGATCAACTTAGCCCAGGTCAATATGCCGTCAGCACCAGCAACCGAAACTTCGAAGGCAGACAAGGTAAAGGTGGGCGCACATTTTTGGCTTCGCCATTAACCGCAGCAGCTACGGCTATTGAAGGACGCATTGCAGATGTGCGTACTTTGCTCACGTAAAAAGGAATACTGTGAAAAAATTTAAATCCGTTACATCGCATGTGGTGCCATTGGTCATCGACAACATCGACACCGATCAGATTATCCCCGCACGTTTCCTTAAGGTGACCGACAAACATGGACTAGGCGAAAGTCTGTTTGCGGACTGGCGTTATCTGCAAGACGGGAGTTCCAATCCGGACTTTCCGCTTAATTTTTCAGACTCTCAAGGGGCACACGTGCTTCTTGCGGGACACAATTTCGGCTCAGGTTCATCCAGAGAGCATGCTCCCTGGGCCCTGGTGGCATGGGGCTTTCAAGCAGTGATCGCTTTGTCTTTTGCAGATATCTTTAAGAACAATGCGTTAAAAAATGGTTTACTTCCTGTGCAGGTAGACAGCCACACACACGCTGCATTGCTTAGCGCTGTCCAAAAACAACCCCAAGCCCAGGTGACGGTTGACCTAGCTACTCAACAGCTGACGCTGCCCGATGGCTCTTTTTGTGAATTCCCTATCGAATCTTTTTCCAAACACTGCCTACTCGAAGGCATCGATGAGCTTGAGTACATTCTTTCTTTCAAGAAAGACATCGAAGCCTACGAACGTACGGATAAAGGTCATGGCTAAGCCTTACATTCATATTTACGACACTACGTTGCGTGACGGCACGCAGCGTGAGGGCATTTCCTATTCATGTCAGGATAAACTTCGGATTGCAAAACGCTTGGATCGCTTTGGGGTCATGTTCATCGAAGGCGGCTGGCCTGGCTCTAACCCTAAAGACATTGAGTTCTTTGAACGCGCAAAAGACATGGAATGGTCTCATGCCGCTCTTTCCGCCTTTGGTTCCACGCGCCGAGTCAATATCGCAGTTGAAGAGGACGTCAACCTCAACACCTTGCTTGACGCTCAGACTCCGGTTTGCACGATCTTTGGCAAGAGCTGGGGGTTACATGTCATTGAAGTGCTGCGCACCAGTTTGGAACAGAACCTTTTGCTGATTGAAGAAAGCGTGGCGTATCTGTGTTCACAAGGTCGTCGCGTCGTGTATGACGCCGAGCACTTTTTTGACGGCTACTATGCAGATCCATCGTATGCTCTGGAGACGCTAAGCGCGGCTAAACGCGGTGGAGCCGAAGTCCTGGTGCTCTGCGATACCAACGGCGGCAGCCTTCCTTGGCAAATCCATGAAATTACTGAAAAAGTTTGCCAATCGTTACAACACCCCGTGGGCATTCATGCCCATAACGATACAGGATGCGCCGTGGCCAACAGTCTTGCCGCAGTGCGCGCAGGCGCCGTTCATGTTCAGGGAACCGTCAATGGGTATGGAGAGCGCTGCGGAAACGCCAACCTCATGACCATTGTACCGGATTTGGAAATCAAAATGGACCTCAGCTGCCTTCCTGAAGGCAAACTCGCTGAACTCCAAGATGTCTCACGTTATGTCACGCAGCTAGCCAACTTACCTTTTGATGAACACTTGCCGTATGTTGGACGAAGTGCCTTTGCACACAAAGGTGGCGTTCATGTCGCAGCCATGCGGCGCAGTGCGCTGTCGTATCAACACGTCGATCCAGAACTGGTGGGCAATGAATCACGCACTCTCGTGAGTGAACTTTCGGGCCGAGGGAATGTTCTTACCAAGGCCGAAGAGCATGGCGTGCAGGTTTCTTCCGGGATTGATGTTGAAGTACTTCAACACATCAAAGAGTGTGAAGCCCAAGGCTATTCGTTTGAATCGGCAGAAGCCTCTGTAGCACTCATGCTCCAGCGAAAGAGCCCTGGTTACCGCCCTCCTTTTACGATCATTGATTACGAGGTCAAAGCTGGTAAACGCGAAGGCACACGCACGTACGCTGAAGCCTCCGTCAAAGTGGAAGTCAACCATCACATTGAGCATGCGATCGCCGAGGGCGACGGTCCTGTGGGAGCGTTAGATGCCGCCTTGCGCAAGGCCCTTTTGCCATATATTCCGCATGTCGAGGACATTGGACTTGTGGACTACAAAGTCCGGATCCTTGACGGAGGGGACGGCACGTCTGCCATCGTACGCGTACTCATCGACAGCCGACGAGGTCATCAAACGTGGAGCACCGTCGGAGCTTCATGCAATATCATTGAAGCTTCTCTTTATGCATTGGTCGATGGTATCGAGTATGGTTTATTGTTAGAAGTCGCTCCGAGTACGGAGCGTCCCGTAGCGTTAAAAGTAGGTATCGGATGACTGCACACATTGTTATGTTGCCCGGCGATGGTATTGGACCAGAAATCGTCGCTTCAGCACGTCGCGTCTTGGAAACCATAGCCGATCGCTATGGACATGCGTTTGAGTTTGACACCCAGCTTATCGGTGGAGCAGCCATTGATGCCACAGCAAACCCTTTACCCGATGCCACGGTTAAAGCGTGTTTGGCAGCAGATGCTGTCCTGCTTGGTGCCGTAGGCGGCCCCAAATGGGATGATCCCTCTGCCAAAGTTCGGCCCGAACAAGGCTTGCTGGGGATACGCAAGTCATTGAAACTGTTTGCAAACCTTCGCCCCGTCAAACTCTTTCCCGAACTTATTTCGGCCTCGCCGTTACGTCCCGAAGTGCTGCGCGGTGTTGATCTTATGGTGGTGCGGGAACTTACCGGCGGCATTTATTTTGGAGAGCCTCGTTTTCGCGAAGCACATGGCGACGGCGAGCGCGCGGTCGACACACTTGAATACACCACAGAGGAGATCGTGCGTGTAGTTCGTCTTGCATTCGAGATTGCCAAAACACGTCGTGGGAAAGTAACTTCCGTCGACAAAGCCAACGTGCTGGAGTCGTCCCGGCTCTGGCGTCACGTGGCGACTGACGTCGCGAAAGACTTCCCCGAGGTAACGCTTGAGCATCAGCTGGTAGACTCGGCCGCAATGCGCTTGGTAACCGATCCGAGCTCCTTTGATGTGCTAGTGACGGAAAATATGTTTGGAGACATCTTATCGGATGAAGCCGCTGTACTCACAGGTTCTTTGGGCATGCTTCCCAGCGCTTCGTTGGGAGAAGGGAAACGAGGCCTTTACGAACCGATTCATGGCTCTGCTCCTGATATCGCCGGCAAAGGCATCGCCAACCCACTAGGAACCATCCTAAGCGCGGCTCTTTTGTTACGGCATAGCCTCGGCCTGAGTAACGAAGCCGATGCCGTTGACACGGCTGTGACACGTTGCATCGCCATGGGACTACGAACGGCTGACCTGGACGCTTCCCAAGCCTGCACCACAGCGGAAGTCACTCAAGCAGTGGTTGATGCAATTACAAAGACATAAACACACACCGATTGGCTCCGAAAGCCTCAATTGCATATCCCGCATAGCTGGGGCAGTATTCAGGCAACATAAGAAAGGAAACCTGCTATGATACGTTTACTAATAAGCTGGGGCATTTTAGCTTTTGCAATTTGGGCGACTGCACGCTTCATGCCTGGAATTAAAGTTTCCGGAGCGGGAGGCGCATTATGGGTTGCGCTCATTTTTGCGACGCTTAGCTTTCTCTTTGGATGGCTCCTGTTTGTATTTATTGGAATTGGAACGTTGGGGCTTGGATTTTTGTTTGGGTTTTTAACTCACTGGGTTGTCAATGCAGTGCTTTTGCGATTCACCGACACTTTGACTTCGAAGTTTCAGGTTTCCTCTTGGTCAACGGCGTTCATCGCAGCATTGATCATCTCATTGATTACCTTTGCAGGACACTACGTCTGGCGCCAAGCCGCGGCATAGAACACGTGTCGTCCGCCACAACGCTTCAAAGCGTGCCGTGGCCTCCCACGCTTCGTAATAGACTGCCATCCCCGACGGCATCGGGTGTAAATGTTAAATACCTAGCGTTTTCTTGAAAAATCGCGCATAGTTAATGGGGGCTTGTGTATGGGAAAAACACTATTCACAACATGGCTATTTCTTCTAAGTGCGTGTGTCGTTTTCGATGAAAGTCTCGTTTCCGGGGATGGAGGAGAGCCCGATACGGATGTAGCCTCGGATGCTGCCACCGATACGCCCTCGGACACACCGTTAGATACGCCTTTAGATACGCCCACGGATACACCGTTAGACACACCTTTAGATACGCCCACAGATACACCGTTAGACACGCCCATCGACACTCCGCCCGATACCCCGCCGCCATCTCCTGATTGCGTCAGCTACGATCACGACTGTAATGGCACCCCACATTATTTTTACCCTGGGACAGCAGGCCAAAATTGCACCGCTGTATGTGCTTCGCATGGGGGATATGCCACAGCCACTTCAAATGTGGTTGGAAGCGCTGGAACAACTAACCATTGCCGTCGTGTTCTACAATCCATGTTTAATACTGGTAACGAGCCTACCACCGGCTCATTTTCCACAGGCGTAGGTTGCTCCCGACTCAATGGAAGCACACTCAAGCGTTACACTTCACCTAACACTTCGGAAACTGCATCCCATGCAACGATTGAACGCGTTTGCGCTTGCACGAACAACAACAGTTGCGAAATTAGCAACGATCATTGTTCCTAGGTGTGGAGAAGATGCCACCGGGTGGGCACAGGTAGAGCTATGTGGCAACCACTTATGGAAGATCGTCATATCTGAAGTAGCCATTGTCCCACTGCAGTACGGACGCAAGCATCAGTGGCTTAGAAAGCAGTTAAGATGCAGGTCTCAGATTTGCTAAATTCGCGTGATAGGATTCGATAGCGGTTTTTACAATTTCCCACGCTTGGGTTGCGCCTAGAAAATCGTCCACCACGACTGTCTTATTTTCCAAGAATTTGTATTCCTCAAAGAAGCGCCTCGTTTGACGCTGCACATGCTGGGGCAAACGGTCCAAACTGTGATAGTCCGCAAATGCAGGATCATCGGCGTGCACGGCTACTAACTTGTCATCGCTAGCTCCTTCATCCTCCATTCGGAGCACACCTATGGCACGCACTCTCAATGTTGATAACGACTGCACTGGTTCACTGTTCAGCACAAGCACATCCAATGGGTCTCCGTCACTACAATATGTCTGTGGCACGAAGCCATAATTGGCCGGGTAAATCACAGAACTATATAAGATCCGGTCAACCCTTAGTAATCCCGTACGTTTATCCAATTCGTACTTAACGTTGGAGCCCTTGGGGATTTCAATCACCGCATGAAGTAAATGCCGCTTCATGTCAGCAAATGCTGGAATGTCATGCCAAGGATGCATTACTAAATCATACCGCACCCGCCAATAAATCCATAATTTGGGTATACTAGGAGAAAAGAGTTTGGGGCTCACTACGCCCTATCTCGTACTGGAAGCCAAAAACCAGGTATGCTATGTGTGTCCTTTGCTTACTTCTGATGTCCCTAGGAACAATTCAATGATCCACTGCCCCGACTGCAAACTGCCCTTAGTGACGCTGCAGCTTGAAACCGTGGAACTTGATTATTGTGCCAAAGAGCATGGTTGTTGGCTGGATTACATCGAAGTTGAATCACTCCTGAAGACCTCTAATTCGATCTTTCCCGAATCGATTGAAAGCACCAAGAATGTACGGCGCTGCCCTCGTTGTAATGCACGTATGCGTCTTATTGTTTTTTCTTCGGAGTTAGAGCTTGATGTCTGTCCTCATGGAGACGGCATTTGGTTCGATCCCAAGGAAATTCATGCCCTTGCAAGTTTTATTCATCAAACCCGAGGTGGGGAAATTCTTGACGAGATCTTTGAAACATTGAACAAAACCATGGAAGGAAGGCTCTAAATGGTCGGATGGATTATTTTGACTGTAGTTGTTGTATCGGCACTTTTTGCAATCGGTCTGTACAACGGCCTTGTTCGTGTAAGGAATCAAGTCAAGAATGCCTGGAACCAGATCGATGTTCAACTCAAACGCCGACATGATCTCATTCCCAATTTGGTGGAAACTGCAAAAGGCTATGTACAACATGAACGCGCTACGTTGGAAGCTGTCACACAGGCTCGTGCATCAGCCATGCAATCCCATGGACGTGAAGATCAAATTCAAAAAGAACAGCTTCTTGGGCAGTCTCTCGTTAACCTAATGGCTACAGCAGAACGTTATCCGGACCTCAAGGCAAATCAAAATTTCCTTGCATTACAAGAAGAGCTTAGCTCTACAGAAAATCGTATCGCCTTTTCACGGCAGCACTATAACGACAGCGTCATGCATTACAATGACAAGCGACAACAGTTTCCAAGTGTTATCGTTGCAAATATGTTCAACTTTATTGAGGAGCCCTATTGGAAGATCGAGGAAGTTTCTCAAAGGGAAGCTCCCACAGTTAAGTTTTAGCGTCGGAATCGCCGAGTGTTCGAACTAGCCCGCAGAAATAGAATTCGCTCACTCTGGCTATTTGCTGCCATGGTTTGTTTGCTAGGCCTCGTCGGCTATGCGGCAGGTGAAGTGATCCAACCCGGGCTAGGTGGCTTAGGGGTTGGTATTGCTATACTACTGGCTACATTGCTCGGCATCGTTAGCTATTTCGTAGGAAGCAACATCTTGCTAATGGCATCCGGAGCACGAGAAGTTGGCAAAGAAAACGCTCCTCAACTGATGAATGTGCTTGAAGAAATGGTACTTGCATCAGGCTTAGGCACAACACCCAAGCTTTACGTCATTGACAGCCCTGTTGCCAACGCTATGGCAACCGGCCGTAATCCCAAACATGCATCGATAGCAGTGACCGAAGGGCTACTCGCACGTCTGAACCGGGATGAGTTACAAGCCGTGATCGCACATGAAGTAGCTCATGTACATAACTATGACATTCTTTTTATGACTTTGCTATCGGTAATGGCTGGGGCCATTTCCATCATCAGTGATCTCACATTGCGCACGCTGTTTTTTCATCGAGGAAGGCGCAATTCACGGAGCACCAATAGTTCTGGAGGAAACGCGCAAGCCATTCTACTCATCATCGGACTAATATTGATTGTTGTAGGCCCCATCATTGCTCGCATCATTTATTTTGCAGCTAGTCGAAGCCGTGAATATCTTGCCGATGCAGGGAGCGCTATTTTCACACGTAACCCGGGAGCGCTTGCTAGCGCCCTTGGCAAAATCTCGGAAGACTCCTCTGCCAATGGACGTCTACCCGTTCCTAAAGCTGCTCACGCATTGCTGATCATTGGACCTACCTTGTTTGGAAGTCATCCGCCTGTGGAAAAGCGCATCGCTATTCTCAACAAACTGAGCGGAGCAAACTATCTAGGGTATCGCAGTTATGCGGCAGCGTTTCAGTCTGTGCTCCAAAAAGATGCTATGTTCATCCCTGAACCTGCACTCAACTTATCCCAAGTGGCCATCATAGAGCATGGTGCTCAAGAAACGCCTACGACCGATCTGCACCGCGAAGCAGTCGATGCCCTTCGCCTAAATTCTGCATTTCGTGAAATACCCTGTCCCTGCGGCGCAACATTTAAGTTGCCTCCGTCTTTTCCTGAAGATCAGCCACTTGCATGCCTACGCTGTGGGCGGCCGCTTGGCACAACGATCTGAACATAAGCCGCTTGCTTACACAACGTGTACTGCTAAACTCAGAAAATGCGGTCACATCACAGAGTTATTAGCTCCGCTTGCATCCTGCTTTGTGCCTGTTCGCCAGGAGGCACATCATCTTCCAACAACGGAAATTCGGACGAATGTACACCTCAAGGACCGGCAGTTGTCTCTGATTCACCACACCCATGGACACCGATCATCCTTTCGTTTCAAGGGCCGTCCGCTTCTGAAATGGACTCTCATCCCAACCCCTTTTTGGATTTCCGAATGACAGTCCAACTTAAGGGACCCAGCATGCAGTCCTTGACGGTCCCAGGTGTATTTGCTGGCGACGGCCAAAGTGGCAGCACTGGCACAGTGTGGCAAGCCTTTATCTCTGTTGATGAACCAGGGACATGGAGCTATGAGGTCACATTTGTGAAAGGTGATAACGCTGCGGTTACAGAAAACGCCTCGACAGAGTCCTCCGTCGAACCGGACGGACAAAGCGGCAAACTGTGTATTCCAGAAACTGCAACATCTGCTTCGGGCTTCTATGCATCGGGAAAGTTAACATATGCCGGGGATCACTACCTGCACGATGCAGAGGGTAATCCATGGCTTAAGGGCGGCACCAACAGTCCAGAGAATTTTTTAGGCTATGCAGGATTTGATAACACAATCGATCAGCCTGGCGGAGGAGAAGATGGTGGACTAGAGCAAGGGCTTCATCACTTTTCTAACCACGAAGCGGATTGGAACGAAGGAGATCCCGATTGGAACAACGGGGATGGTAAAGCGATTATCGGCGCGCTTAATTATTTGGCAGACCAAGGCATCAACTCCATCTATCTAATGTTGTGCAATCTTGAAGGCGATGGCCGCGAAGTTTATCCGTACGTTTCACCACAGGATTTTTTGCATTTTGATATTTCCAAACTCGCGCAATGGAACATTGTATTTTCTCATGCACAAAAGCTTGGCATCGCGCTTCACTTGGTATTCAACGAAATTGAAAACGAAAAACTGCTTGACGATGGCACATTGGGAACTAACCGTAGACTCTACTACCGTGAGATGGTAGCTAGATTCGCACATCATCCAGCGGTGTTTTGGAACATCGGAGAAGAAAGTACATTTGGAGTCGAAAAGCTCGAACAATTCTCCGATTACATACGAACACTCGATGCTTACAAGCATCCAACCGCTGTACACACAGCGCATGACGGTGCTGAGTCCCAATACGCCCCTTTGTTAGGCAGCGATCTTTTTACATCGACGTCACTGCAGATTACGCCAGTTAATACAAACCAACAGGTGGAATATTGGCGTCAACAATCCGATACGACAGCACAACCTTGGGTGGTTATGGTGGATGAACCCAAAGAAGCTCAAGCTGGCCTAATCGGCGGGGGAGGATTAACAAACGAAAACTACGACGAGTATCGCAGGCTCGTCCTATGGCCCGCTTATCTAAGCGGAGCCGGGGGAGTGGAATGGTATTTTTCAGGACTCCCCTTGCCTCTCGGAGACGACTTGCGTGCTGAGGATTTCCGTATGCGTGAACCCATGTGGCATTACACAAAAATCGCACGTGAATTTCTTTTGGAACACCTCCCTTTTTCTGAGATGCAGCCAAACGACGCGCTCCTGGCACCGAACCCCGAGAGCAGCGGACAAGTTTTCGCCAAACCCAATGAAGTCTATGCGATATACCTTCCTAATGCAGAGGACAGCCACACACTGAATCTCAGCCAAGCGACAGGAAGCTTTCAAAAGCGCTGGTTCAACCCCCGTACCGGAAACTTCGACGGAGAGACGAAAGCCATCGAAGCCAGCGCCAACGCCGAACTCGGAAACCCACCCTCTGACGCTTCTAATGACTGGGTCGTCCTGATCACGCGATAAGTCACTTCATCTAATAATGATGTTAAAAGTTAAAAGTAACCCAGACACCAAAATCAAACCAGCCGATGTCATTGCCACCCGGCCACATGAGGTTGTAACCAATCCCCCCACCGATATCCATAACCGGCAAGATAGTGATGTCTAAGCCAGCACCCATATCCATAGTGATACTACCCTCGTCGTCAAACCCCGACGGGCTATAGATACTGTAACCCAAATGCGCATCGACAAACGGCCGAACAATCTCACCGAGCGCAACCTTAGCCCCGCCCAAAAACCGCCAGGCTCCCACAGACGGCATACCGGAGCGCTCTTCGTCAAACTCAGTATACGCAACACGTAACTCCGGACGAATATGCAAAAGCGGCATATCAAAGCCATAACCTACGTACCCTTCGATGCCATAACCCATATCAACGGCACTCGAAAAGTCTCCCGTGGGCACCGCTAAACGCGCCCCCGCTCCAAACTCCATATCCGCTTGAGCCGTACTACTCCAGGCCATCCATCCAACTAAAATTACAAGCGTTGTTTGTATTTTCATATGTTGCATATCTCGCGATCCAAACACTATAGCCAATATCGCCAAATATCAATGGCACCGGCATCATTGGAGCCTATTAGAACAACACGGCCATAAGTCGTATCCAACAACAACAATGTCCCAGGAAATGCCGAAGCAAACCCGGCATCACCAAACTCTGCCATCGTCGTCCCGTCTGGCTTGAGTTGTTGCAAATAGTTCTCACCATTGTCTTTTCTCAAATGCACTAAGACATTGCCATTATCCAGCAACACCATCGCACGATAAGACGTCCCCTCAGCAGCAACAACCAGCATTCCAGTTTCATGCCATGACTCGTCAAAGTTGGCATTGGCATCCATACGAACCACAAGCGCATGATACTCAAAGACATCTGAAATGCTTGTATCCAAACGGATGTAACCTGAACATAGCACACGCCCATTTGTGTCTGTCAGACAGGTGTTGATATTAAAATAGCTTTCCTGAGGCCACTCCTCCTGGATAAGCGAGTGAAACGAAGAAAAATCACTATCTGCTAATACGGTCGCACCCTCATCCGTGACATGAGTGGCCAGGTCTATGGTTCGATAATTAAACCACAACAAACTGTTATCAGCCAACACTGTAGTCTGCGGCGATATACCGCTCTCCAATCCATCAATGATGCCTTCTTCACCAAATTCAGTGTTAAGTTGCCCATCAAAAGAATAGGCGTGCAAGGCAGCATCTGCCACGACCAGAATGTCTTCTGCTCGCACCTGAAAATGAAGGTATGGATAAAAGTCACCTGGCAAGCTATCTGGGACAAGAGCATACCCGCCATTCGATCCAAAATCCGTTACAACATCTCCGACGCCGTTTCGCTTTTCAAGCACAGGATACCTTTGATCAAGGTTTCCATCAGGATGATACCAACCAAGCAATATCAGTTCACCGCCTTCAACCAACGCGAGGGCTGTATAAGCCTGACTGCTTGAGCCTGTAGGCGAGGCTGCCACTTTTTCAGAAAACGCCTCATCCAAATCTCCATCGGGAAGCACACGCGCTAACAATGGACCCGATGAGCCCTGTTCACCTGTAGCTGTTCGATCACCCACAAGCACTAAAGAGCCGCTTGCATCAAATACAGCTGACGCAAACTTAAGTTTTTCGTCGTTATTTGCAACGCTTACACGTCCATCATAACTGAAGCTTCCATCTAATGCTCCAGAATCTCCAGCAACCACCAATTCTACGGATAGCTCTGCCGTAATACTGCTGTCATTGGCATCGACCGCTTTCACCATCAGAGGATAGACTCCATGTTTCATATCACCGGGAGTAACGACGACCACCTCCCCTTCCGTCTCCTCTGCAGAAATCGCAAATGGCGCGCTAGTCACTTTGTTAGGCAACCCTTCAACGGTTACCATAACATCGGCAATTGAAGCAGAACTTCGTTCAATGCTAATTTCAAAAGAAGCGCTCTCACTGACATGGATACGCCACACCGAAGATTCGCTTGCAATCTTCAACTCAGATGGTGGAATGCCACATAACTCCGCATTGGCGAGATTATCGCAGTCGGTATCTTCCGCACAACTACTCACGCCAAGGACCACCACAGCACTCAACAAAACTATACATCTAGAATATTTTGTCCGATTCCAATGTTCGAAAGACATATCACTTCAATATATATCTTAACTTCCTAGACTGACCAATCCTCTGAACCCGATTGGCCAGAAATTTTTAGTACGCAAGTTCAGGATGATCTTTGAAGTGCTCGAGCGCTTCGGGGTTGGCCAATGCCGAGAGGTTTTTAACAAGCTCACCATGAACTACAGCCCGTACAGCGAGTTCTGTAATTTTACCACTCTTAGTCCTTGGGATATCAGGCACTTGCAGAACCTTTGCAGGGACATGTCGAGGCGTTGTGTGCGTACGGATGGTACTTCGAATACGATCTATAAGCTCAGGCGTTAAGGTGATCCCAGGCCTAAGCTTGACAAACAGAACAATACGCGTGTCGTTGTTCCAATCCTGGCTAATTGCCAACGCCTCAAGCACATCTGAAATACGCTCAACCTGTTGATAAATTTCTGCCGTGCCAATACGAACCCCTCCTGGATTAAGGGTTGCATCCGAGCGTCCATAAATCACCACACCACCCCCTGCTGTGATCTCAGCATAGTCTCCATGATGCCAGACACCTGGGTATCGCATGAAGTACGCCTCTTGGTAACGCGTATGGGTAGGATCATTCCAAAACCCTAAAGGCATCGAAGGGAATGGTGCTCGACAAACCAGTTCACCTGGCACACCTTCTATACCATGCGCGTGTTCATCGTAAACCGCGACGTCCATACCGAGACCTTTACATTGGATCTCACCACGCACCACTGGCAACGTAGGATTCCCTAATGCAAAACATGAAACGATATCTGTGCCACCAGAAATTGATGAAAGGCACACATCAGACTTAATTGCACCGTATACGTAGTCAAACCCCTCAGGAGCTAAAGGTGAACCTGTCGAAAGCACTGTACGTAACGAAGAAAGATCATGGGTGTTTTGAGGGCGCAATCCATGCTGACGCACGGAGTCAATGTATTTTGCAGAGACACCCAACACCGTGGCTTTATGTTGTGTAATAAAGTCAAACAGTGCATTAGGGTCAGGATGCATGGGAGAGCCATCGTACAACATCACTGTCCCTTCACTTGCTAATACACTGAGCAGCCAATTCCACATCATCCAGCCGCATGTGGTGTAATAAAACACTCGATCTCGCGGTTTAATATCCGTATGCAACTGATGTTCTTTGAGATGCTGAAGTAGCGTTCCGCCCGCTCCATGAAGAATTCCTTTGGGCTTTCCAGTCGTGCCAGATGAAAAAAGCACATAGAGTGGCTGGTTGAAGGGCAAGGATTCAAATAGAATTTCAGTTCCTGAAAAATCTCCTAGCCAATCCTCATAACGGACGGTTTCATTAGCATTTGAAATATCTTGTGAATGATTGAGATAAGGAATCAAAACAGTTTGGCGTAGAGAAGGCAGCCTCGACTGAATTTGCAGCAACCGTGGCATGCAATCATAGGGCTTGCCACCATAGAAATATCCATCTGCAGCCACAAGCACTTTAGGATCAAGTTGCGCAAAACGATCAACCACCGCTTCGATGCCAAAATCCGCCGAGCATGATGCCCATAGCGCCCCTAAACTGGAGGCTCCCAAAGCAATTGCAATGCCTTGAGGAACATTAGGAAGCCAACCTACCACAACATCGTTTCTTCCCACTCCGAGGGCTCGCAATGCCTGGGTAACAGAACTTACTTCATTATACAGCTTGGCGTGACTCCAAATCTCTTCATACCCAGATTCAGAGCGAAAAATGATGACAGGGGTATCATCTCGACGTCGCAAAAGATTTTGAGCAAAATTAAGGGTTGCATCAGGAAACCACGTAGTGCCTGGCATCAAAGGATAGTTGGCCGTGACTCTTGAGCCTTGCTGTTCCGCTATGACACCACAAAAATCCCAAACGCTCTGCCAAAAAAGCTCCGGTTGCTCAATGGACCATTGGTGTAGTGCTGCATACGTTGAGACATCCATGTTATGTAAGCTTGATACCCACCGTGAAAACTTCACTATGTTGGAAAGCTCAATGGTAGTTGAATCAGGCGACCAAAGAAGCTTTCGGGGTGATCTGCCCATCAAATCGCTCATTCGCTCAATCCAAAATGTTGGTAAAGAGAGCCATCGTTAAAGCCGAGTTGACGGTAATAGTTTCGCGTTCCAACAGCCGAAATTACAGCGAGATCGTGATAGCCCTGATCATTTGCGATTTCCTTAGCCTTATCAATAAGCTTACGTCCCAGTCCTTGGTGTTGAGGAATACCACTTTCACGCAGAGCAAACTTTAATGCACTCCCATACACATGCAATTCTCGTATTAGTGCGCTACGTGCAATCTCAGGAATAAAACTGGGTTTAACAGGAAGAAACAATCTTAGAAAGGCAACCACAGTATCTTTTGGTCCAATCCACTCGAGGAAGTGCTCCTCTCCGCTGCCTGCTGAATAGCTGGTAACTCTGAAAGCCAATTGTTCCGGCGTTACCGACCTATGCCGAACCTCCCGAGCACGAATATCAACACTAGATTTTCCAACCTGCATGAGCTTGGAGTTCACAACCTCTCGCAGATTACTCGTACGGTTGCCTGCCACAATATCGCCAGACGGGATGTCCCGCACCACACGCGTTAATCTGCAATACCGCGGAGTCTGTGTCATAGCATAACTGAGCACATCTATAAGCTCATTCTTGGTGTAGGGATGCCATTGTTTTTGCAAGTAGTAATTCATCAACTCTGCAGTTTCGATCAAACTGCATGGGTATATCTTAAGCTCATCGGGACGTAGCGCCTGATCATCAAACAGACGGTCGAAATCCCGACAATCTCGTTTGGGCGTAGAGCCAAGTAAATTGGGCATCCAATGAGCGTGAATTTTGAATCCCGCCGACCTCAGCAACTGACTCGCCCGACGGGTTACGTGCGAGTCATGCCCTCGTTTATTTTGCCGCAACACTTCATCATCTAAGCTTTGAATCCCAAACTGCACCTTTGTGCACCCCAGGCGACGCAAACAAATCAATTCCGACTCGTTAATTTCATCCGGACGAGTTTCAACAGTAAGTCCCACACAACGACAGCTGCTCGACTCATTAATTCGATGGGCCTCAAAAAGCGCATCCCAATCAGCCATCTCACTGCCAGAAACGACTTTGCCATGATTAATAGTTCGAAGCACTCGCGTGACAAACTCGTTATAACTGTGAATGGCATCCCCGTCTTCAGCAACTTTTTCCAACGCAACTTGATAGAGTTTTTGCGGCAACGAACACTGCTTGCGCGCATCAATGCCTTGTGCGAAGTCATTCATTGCATCAAAACATCTTGTCACAAACCACCGACGGTAGCCTTCAGGGTAGTGCGACCACGTCCCTCCCAATACAATAAGCTCAACTTTCGAAGTACTATGGCCAATTGAACGAAACACATTCAGACGTCCCCATGTCTGTAAATAAGGATCGAAGCTGTTATCTTCCGCTCGCTGAGCGCCAGGCTCATCCCGAAGATAACTCTTGGGCATGCGAAGATCGTTGGGGCAAAACACACAGTGTCCTGGACAGGCAAATGGCTTCGTAAACACGGTAATTGGGCTTACGCCACTGACAGTACGAACAGGACGCATGCGCATACGCGTCACGAATTCGTCTTCCGTGATGCCAAAATTCACATGCGGAGCTAACTGGCGAAACCCCGCAATCAGCTGACTTCGAGAAAAAAAGCCTTCACCGCCACGTGGGTATAGGCGAAGAACTCGATCAATGTCTTTGGCACGCAAAGGTTGAGATTTGGACCTATGCGAATGAAACAATCCAATAATAGCGTGGATCGCTCCAATCAGTGCATCTTGATGATGACTCACATCAAAGTGGCCCGAAGGTGGCTCCTTACGCCGTGCAGCAGGACGGACTCCTAAAGTAATATACGGCATGGCTCGAGGTGACACCAATATGCACACTACTGCCGTGAGCCACTTAAGTGCAATTGAGGCTATTCTTCAAGGCCGCATTTCGGTTGAATTCCAACCATAAACCCCTTGCCGCCGCGCACTTGGCAGAGGGTTTAAAGTGGCTTGCATCTCAAAACCAAGCCCGTTAGTGTCACCCTCTGGAAAGGCTCAGGGCTTTATGACATCGGAAGTGACATACAAGGTTTTCGGGATACTTTCTTTGATGATTGTTATCAGCTGCGGCGATGGTAACGACTCAAGCCCGACCACGCCCCGCCCAACACAGAGTGCCGGCACCGAAACACCAGCCTCGCCCGTTGCAAAAATCGCCCCTCTTCCGGCAAGCCAGCGAATTGCCAATATTGGCCTAAGCACCCCAGAGTCAGTTCTTTATGATCCTCAGACAGACCTTTACCTTGTAAGCAACATCCAAGGCTCACCTGTAGAAATGGACGACAACGGGTTCATCACCCGGTTAAACCCTGATGGTACCGTCAAAGATCTTAAATGGATTGATGGAACCAAGGATGATGTCACGTTAAGCGCTCCCAAGGGAATGGCGCTCTCGGCGGACACTCTTTACGTATCGGACATCGACCACGTGCGACTATTTGATCGTGCAACTGGAGCTCCCAAAGGAAGCATTAAAGTGATCAACGCAAGCTTCCTCAATGACATGGCAATAGGACCTGATGGCACGATCTACGTTTCAGATAGCGGCGTGCGCGGCACCCCCAAAGGGCTTGAACCAACAGGAACTGATGCAGTCTATCGTATTCAAGGCAAGCGAGCGGTTAAAGTCATTAAAAACAAAGCACTGGGAAATCCTAACGGGATAGCAGCAGATGATGAAGGATTGTGGTTAGTAACTTTCGGTTCTGGAGCGCTTCTGCGACTCGATAAAAAAGGCACTGAGTTAGTCAAGGTTAAATTTCCCAAAGGAGGCCTTGACGGTGTAGTCAAACTAGACAGCGTCTTGCTCATTTCAAGCTGGCAAGCGCAAGCAGTATATTCCGTGCCACTCGCAGACCTTCATGCTGAAAATCCCGAACCGCAATTTAAAGCAGTTGTCAGAGACATTAAAACACCTGCAGACATTGGCTTTGACATGAAACGTAATCGCATTTTAATTCCACTGTTTGAAGATAACGCCATAATATTTCATGCATACAAATAATTCAGCACCTATCGATGCTCTGCTACTAGAGTGGTTTGGAACGCTTCAGCCAAATGGAGCGGTAGATCCAGAATTTCGAAAGCGTTGGTGGACGAAAGACGCAGCGTTTGATGCGCATCTTCGTGAGCGATGGGGCGACATGCTAAGATCCGCACGAACTGGTGAACTCAATTCATGGGCTCAAACGCCACAAGGCGCTTTAGCGCTCGTGATTCTATTGGACCAATTTAGCCGCAACATACACCGTGATACGAAAGAAATGTTTGCAGCAGACCCACAAGCGCTTGCCATTGCTAAGCAAGCACTTTCACAGGGATTTCACCAAGCTTTGCCTTATGAACAACGGGTTTTTCTATACATGCCACTCATGCATTCAGAAGATCTGAACGATCAGGAACAATGCATATCACTCTTCAAGCATTTGGTCGCCGAAGCGCCATCACCACTGTCTGAGCACTTCAACACTAACGTGGACTTTGCAATCCGCCACCGAGACATCATCCAACGGTTCGGACGTTTTCCTCACCGAAATGCCATCCTAGAGCGAGAAACCACCACGGAAGAGCAGGCTGCCTTAACCCAGCCAAACTCCTCCTTTTAAATTTTGCAAACTACTTTGCTACCACTTTTGCGGCAGGCACTGGCAACGTAAACATCACTGTCGTCCCTTTGTTCAACTGACTTTCAAGCCATACACGCCCTTGGTGTGCCTCGATCAACGCCTTGGTAATGTAAAGTCCCAAGCCTAAACCTCGTCGCCCCAATTTCTGGCGGGTGCCGTATCGCTCGAACGCATGACCCTGCTCTTCTTTGGCCATGCCCACTCCATTGTCTCTAACCGAAAGTCTAAATTCTTTTTCCGCCAGCGATACCGCGATTTCGATCGCGCCATCTTTATTCGTAAATTTAATTGCGTTCCCAATTAAATTTGAAAACACCTGCAACACACGATCGCGATCACAATAAATTCGTGTATCAGAAGGAAGCGTATTGACTAGTTCAACAGAACGCGAACCTGCAAGCGGTTTATGCAGTTCCATAACATCCTTCAAAAGTTGGTCCAACCTGCAAACCCGTCGCTCCACATGCAAATGCCCGGCTTCCACACTCGATAAATCAAACAAGTCGCGAATCATCCGCTCCATGGATTTACCAGCTCTGGAAATTGCATCGAGATCCTTGCTAAACCGCGGATCGATAACCCCATCCGATGCATCCATTTTCAGCAGTCCACTCTTAAGAAGAATAACACTCAAGGGATTCCGCAAATCATGTGACACAATTGCCAAAAAATCTTCCCTTGCTTGAACCGCATCCTTGGCTTCCGCATACAAGCGCTGATTATCAATAGCAAGCGCCACACGCTCAGCCAAACTTTGAGCCATTTCTAAATCTTTGGTGTTGTAAATATGTTCGGGCCGAGAAGAAACCAAGGTAATCGCACCAAACACACTGCCTCTAACAATCATAGGCACAACAACTGCTGACTGCGGCTCCAGTTGTTGCACTAACTCAATAACCTCTCCATCGTCTATGTTGTCACGTATCAATTGCTCAGTGACTTCTGCATAAAGCACTGGCTTGCCAGAAGTCAGTACATGACGAAGCCCCTGAGGATCATTAGACTTCACAGGATAACGGCGCCGCAACTCCGCAGCGAGCATTGCTTTTGAAGGGTCGCCATGCGCAATCGCGAGCTGCTCTATACCATCATGATCGCTAAGCTCGACAATACACCAATCGGCAACGCGTGGCACAGCCAATTGCGCGAGTTTTTTTAGCGATATTCTGCCATACTCCAATGAACTCGCCAAAAGCTCACTGGCATCTGCTAAAAATGCAGCCCTGTTTTGTGCCAGTTGCGCATCCACGTGCGCCATATGTTCCATGGATATAGACAGCCGCTCCTTAGTAACATCTCGGAACAGATTAATTGCAAACAGCACTTGTCCGTCTTTCTCTAATGCGGGACTGGACTTAACCAAACACCAACGTTCTGACCGCGAAACTCGGTCGCACAAGCACATAAGCATCTCGTTTTCTATGCCTTTGTGCAAAGCCACATGCCAAGGAAATCGTTCCTCCGCAAGCAGCTTCCGGTTTTCATCAAGAATATCGTAGCGCTTCCATATCTCTGAAAGCGGTGTCTGCAAAAGCTCCTGCACACCAGAGCATCCAAACATCTCCGCTGCCGCCGGATTCGCAAACATCAACTCCCCATGAATATTTTGAGCCGTTACACCATCAGCAAGCCCTCGAAGAACTAGGGCAAGCTTTTCACGCGTACACTCAAGATCCACTTCGGTTTTTTTTCTATCGACAGCAAAAGCCACTTGCCGCGCGACTGCTGTTGCAAGCTCTAACTCGGCGGACGAAAAATAATGTGGATGCTCATAATACAGCATGAACTTTCCTAACAGGCGAGAACGGGATACCAATGGGATAAAGGCTAGAGCGCCAATTTTTTCTGCACGAAAAAGTTCAACATAAGAAGCAAGCTCAGAAGCTTGTTCAATATCCTCAATAAGAATGGGCTCCGGATCACGTTCATCAGAAGGCCAAGGACAATGGCCTTCTACTGTCCTACGATAGTGGGCAGAAATTCCTCGCCACGCGCGAAACCGCATCACACACTCGCTGTCGTACGTAAGAATAGAAGCCCGATTAAGACCAAGGCCCTCCTGGATGCTATCGAGTGCTTGTTCGTAAATCTCACTAAGCGTCGTTGCCCGGCTTACGGCATCTGTCAGGTTGAAAAGTAACGCAGCTATCGAATTAGTGCTCAGAGCTTGGCTTGTTGAAGCGAACTCGCGAGCGGACCCGGCAGCCCCCCATGCACTCGCTCTGTTCTCAGGCTGTGGATAATCTTGTTGCGTCATCGCATGTCCGCGCTTCCATGCCCTTCATGACAGCTTGAGAAACAGTAATGCCGACACAGATGTTACACCGACCCTAAATGTCTGTGCAAGCCAGCTTTACGAAGGAATTTGTACAAAATAATCAATCACTTCCAGCACTTGCTTCTAGCTCGACCCCAGAAGAACCATTCTCAGCGCTACGTTGAATACCTGCCCCATTGTTCTCTTGTGATGACACGACTGGCTTATCCTCAACCATTTGTTTGAGAAACGCAGTAGCCAATCCCCATAGAACTGTTCGGGCGAATGGTTGTAACAAATTTAAACTTTTCAATGTCGATCGTCGATTCTCATCAGAGAGGGCGTTAGATGTTAAAGGATCAGCAGCCTTGCGCAGTTCCTGATGAGCATACTCAGCGGCACTGTCAATATGCCGGAGCGCTGTCTTTGTATGTTTACGAATTTCTTGTTCTGCTTGCTTGCCTGCATCTTGTAACTGGGTTGAGGCACGCTTCAATGGCTCAGCTGCGCTAAGCCATGCAGCATTGGCAATGGCTGCCGCAATCCGCGGCATTGACCGTGGCGACATGAGCCGTGCTAGTGCCATACCTGCAAGAACTGAACCTCCCAGAACCACCCATGGTCGCTGCTCCATGTGATGTTGCAAGGAAACGCTCGTACGCACACGTTCAGCACGCTCCCCAAGCACCTCAAGTTTTTCCGCTATATCAGCCTTTGTCTGTTCTAACTTGTCTTGGACTTTCTGTCTTTTATCCATAACACATCCTGAATTGGTTGCTGTGCCACATCAGTAAGCTCATCCGCAGCACGCATTGCTTTGTTTTTTCCAACCACAACGACAACGGTTCCTATGCCTATAAAAAACAGGCCTACTACTGAGTAACTTGCCCATAACGGCCAACCGAAACTAGCCTGAAGGACATACACAAAACCCAACGCGAGCACAAAGCCACCCAACACAACGGCAGACCCTCCCACAACTGTAAAAGCTAACCCCTGCTTCCATAGATCCAATTGGTGCGCAAGATTAACATTGAGCGCCTTAACTTCTTGAGCCAAAAGCGTCCTTGTATCATCCGCAAGCCCTTTCAATAGTGCTGAGGTAGTCAGTTCTCGGATATCACTGCTGGGCCGTACTTTGTGCTCACTGTCAGAAATCATAACTTACGGATTAATCGACCGACCACATATCCTACGCCAAGACATACCAATACAGATTGGACAGGGTAACGTCGAACCACACGAGTCACATCGCTTGCAACGGCATCGAAGTCGTGCTCTTTGATATATTCTCCAGCACGCTTCAACGTGTCCGTCGTCGTTGAAGCCAACTGCTTTGCCCGACTTTTAGCTTCGTCTTGTATGTTATTCCACTCTTCTTTGATCTCGCTTCCTACTCGACGAGCATCATTTACGTTTGCATGTCCCATAGCGAATTCCTTTCCTAGGAAGTTTTTACTGTCTATTGATACAAACCTGTTCTGACACGTTTGGAGGTTTTAGGCCAGAGCATCAGGCGACTCCTTAATTATAGACACCTCACACACCGAAATTCTCATAAAACAAGGCGCTTTCGCTGTTCAACCCTTATCCATGCAGATAATTATGGGCTAGACGAACATATTTCGCGGCCAGCTTGCGATGAAATGCTTCGTCCTCTTCAGTGAGTTTCTTAACAACTTTTCCTGGTATGCCTAGCACCAAACTGCGAGGGGGAATGCGTGTCCCAGAAGTAACAATCGCACCTGCTCCGACTACACTTCCTTCACCCACGATCACACCATCTAATACAGTGGATTGGATCCCAATTAAGCAACCCGCTTCGATGTGGCAGCCATGTAAGACTGCTCGATGACCCACCACGACATCCTCGTCGACGAATGTGGGATCCAGATCGCCCAAATGAACAACAGAACCATCTTGGATATTACTGCGATTGCGAATTTCAACACGATTGACATCGCCTCGAATAACAACGCCATGCCAAATACTCACTTGCTCCCCGAGAACTACACTCCCCACGACAACAGAGGTGGGCGCAAGGTACACGTCCGCAGCAATCTCTGGAATCTTGTCTAAATATCGCTCGATTGTTGCGCCTGGATACCGTGTTCGTAATGCATGCAGATCCGCATTCAACGCTTCTATGTTTTGAGGTTGGTTACTTACCGCACATACGGAATCTACCACCGTCCTCATATACACCACCTCTTACATCACCCTGTGTTGCGAAGCCCCTGAGCTACTCCATTGAGGGTCGTACTAAGCGCGCTATTCAAGAGTGCCAATTCCTTTGAATCTTCTTTAAGCCCCCTCTTACGCTCCATAAATACAACTTGCAGCAGCGACAATGGGTCCACATAGGGGTCACGCAAAAGCAATGTGCTTTCCAGGGTGGGCTGATGCTCTAAAAGACGACGCTGCTTCTTGATAGCCAAAATGGCATCCACCGTGGCCTGGAATTCCTTTTGAAGCACCTCGAAAAGTCCTAAGGAGCCTCCAAGCTCCTCCACATAAAGCCGGGCAATGTCAATATCCACCTTCGAGCACACCATCTCGACCTTACCCACAAGATCATCGAAAAATGGCCACACTTCAGCCATCCGCTGCAGCTCCTCAAGCCCCCCAGGAGTTGCGATGGTTTCTTGTAGCGCAGAGCCGACACCCAACCAACCTGGCAAAATCAGTCGGTTCTGCATCCATCCAAATACCCATGGGATTGCACGCATTCCTTGCAACGCGCCGGTGCCATGCTGACGATAGGCAGGACGGGAGCCGAAGTGCACATAGGCCAACTCTTCAACTGGAGTACACTTCAGAAACAGCTCATACAAAGCCTTGTCTTCATGAACCAGTTTACGAAACACACGCAGAGCAGTCTCTGACAACACATGCATACGTGTTTCAAATCGGTCTTCTTCACCCGGAGCTAATTGTTCACGCCAATCATTAAACATCGAAAGCACCGTCCCGGCGAGCGTAACTTCAAGAGTGCGTTCCGCTAACGATAGAATGCCATATTTCTGGGAGATGACTTCTCCTTGTTCCGTGATCTTAACTCGGCTGCCAATCGTGCCGGGAGGAAGCGCTGAAAGTGCTCGAAATACTGGAGACCCTCCTCCACGTCCTACTGTTCCACCGCGCCCATGAAAGAGCTCCTGTGTCACACCTGCAGCTTTGCACACATGCGAAAGATCGCGTTGCGTACAATACAAGGCCCACGACGACGTTAATAATCCGGCATCTTTGGCTGAATCAGAATACCCTAACATCACTTCTTGGCGCATGCCGCGAGCCACGAGTTGCCGGGCATATACCTCGCTTGCAAACAAACGTTGCATGATGGGAGCAGCGTTTTTAAGATCATCAAGTGTTTCAAATAAAGGCACAACGTCCAATGATGACTCCGGTGGATCCGAAGCCAAATTCACCAAGCCCGCCTCTCTTGCCAGAAGCAACACACGTAATAGATCCTCAGACGACTTGGCCATTGAAATAATGTATGTACTGGCAGCCTCAGGACTTACTTGCTGATGAATGCGCTTGATTGCCTTGAAGGTTTCCACAACATTTTCGCTACGCTCAGATAATTTTTGCAGCGGTCCAATAAGCGGGCGAGTGCCCAATAGTTCTCGCTCTAGGGCCTGATAATCAAAGTCAGGCTGTTTCAACGTAGCCGCAATTTCTTCGAACGCACGAGCATGCTCATAGGCATCGTTGCGAACATCCATGCAAAACCCATAAAACCCTAACATACGCACACGGATCATTAAGGGGTTCAACAATGTCTGCCTAGCACCCGTAGCCCCTGCATTTTTAAGCGCTTCATCAATTAGAGCTAGATCATGTTCAAATTCAGAGGCGTTCGCATAGGCTGCACGAAACGCACCCGATCGATGGGCACTGTACGCTTCAAGTTGCTTTTGTGTTTGCTCTAGGCGTGCACGAATAAAACTGAGCTTTAATCGAATGGGTTCGTCAGCGTCTCGACGTTGATTTTTCTGCCAGACATCCGGCAGAACCTTGCTGTCTGTTTCAATGGATGCACGCAGACTTGGAGGGACGGATACGATGCGATCTGATAACGAAAGCCTCTCAATCAGATCCGCAATTGCCCCAATGTATTTCCCTAAAACACTGTATGACGAGCGTCGAGCTGCTTCTTCCGTAATTTCAGGGGTAACATACGGATTCCCGTCCCGATCACCGCCAACCCAACTGCCAAAAGACAATGCCAGAGGGGTACCCAAATCTTTTCCAAAAATCGCAGCAAAACCCTCTTGCAGATGTTCTATAACCTGTGCACTCACATCAAAAAGGCGATCTTCAAAATACCAAAGGACGTTACCTACCTCGTCCATCACTTGTAATCGATCATGGCGCACTTCAGAGGTAAACCATAAAAGCTCCACCTCAGCTTCCAAGGCAGCTTCAACTTCAACGCGGCGCGTAGGCGTTGCCTGATCCCTTTCCAAAAGTAACTGCGCCACCCTATCCTGCAATGACAACACTGTACGTCTGGTGGCTTCTGTCGGGTGCGCGGTCAACACCGGACGTACTGTCACGTGAGAGATGGCATCCATCACTGTCTCAGCCGAATGCCCTCGATCCTTAAGCTCTTGCAACACTCGTCGCATGGAGCCGAGTTCAACATCTTGATAATCTTCTGGTTGCGCTAATCGATCACCGCTACGCCGAACACGTTGCACTTGCTCTGCAGTATTGATCAGCAAAAAGAACAACGTAAAAGCCCGCGCGACTTTAGCAGCAGTAGAAAGATCTAATTCCTGAACCTCGGAAAATATGTTTTGCAGCGACGGCGCGCCTTCTTCTCCTCGCCTGCGTGCTCGACATGACGTACGCAGCCCCTCTACCGCTTCAAAACAACGATCCCCCTCTAGACGCCGAATAACTCGACCCAAGGCAGAGGCGAGCCAGCGAACGTCCCCATGCAAACTGCGATCCGGGGTGGCTGAAGTTAAGGTGGTAAGCGTAGAAGGACTAGTCATGTCGCACACACAAAAGGAGAGAGTGAAGCGAGTATCAGTGTTCCTCGGGCAGCCCCGCCACCTGCCATGCCCGTATCCCCCCATCCATGGAAAAGACCTGGGTATAACCCATGCGCTTTAAGCTATCTGCTGCCAACGCCGAACGATACCCTCCACCACAATACAATACGATGCAAGCATGAATGTCTGGAATAAGAACCTCAATATCGCGCTCAAGTACACCACGGCCAATATGCCTCGCCCCTTTGGCGTGGCCAGCTGCATACTCGGACTCCTCCCGCACATCCACCAGATGAACGGGCTTGCCACTGGATATCCAATGCTGGAGCTCATCCACTGAACACTCTCGAACTGAGGAGCGAATTTCGTCTACAAGAGCCAAAAACCTAGGGCTGTGATCCATAAATACCTCGGAGTTATAACCACAACATGGACGCACAGGCTAGTATAAGCGTGCCTTTTGTTTCGACAAGACTACGCCCGGAAGCACCCTGAGCGGTAGCTGCCACGAACTTCTAAGTTTGCTATGGTCCAATCTACGGATTTTCATGCCAACTTCTCACCATTTTGCCTCACAAGATCCTTTTCTGCGACGCTGGATACGCCGGTTCATCTCCATGGGAGTTTGTACCTTCTTGCTGATAACAATCGTCGCAGCATTTCCTCAGATCTTAGTACTTACCTTATTGATCGATGCATTTCGGCAAACCCAGTTTGCCTCAACGCGAACTTTTCTGTTTATCACGTTATATCTCCTGTCGGAGGCCTACGGTGTGGTGGGAGCCGCTGGATTATGGTTCAGTCATAAAATTCTGAAATGCGGCAACACTGAGGATTACATATCACGAAATTATGAACTTCAATGGCGCTGGGCCTATTTGTTAGTAGAGGCTTCAAGCCGGATTTTCAACCTGACATGGCATATCGAAGATGATCCTAAGCGTGCCGCAGGACCAGCGCTTATCTTCATGCGACATAGCAGCTTGGGGGACACCCTCATGCCCATACGTGTTCTTTCTCACCCTTACCGTCTACGTTTGCGCTATGTGCTGAAGAAGGAATTATTATGGGACCCCTCCATCGACATCGTCGGACAACGTTTGTCTAATTTTTTTGTTGATCGTCAAAGCAAACGTCGCATGTCACAAATGAAAGCAATGCAGTCCATGGTGACAGATTTGAAAACCAATGAAGCTGCGTTGATTTACCCAGAAGGCACCAGAGCAACACCTGAAAAACGTAACCGAATTATAGACGAACTTGAACGTACTGGAAAGTCACGCCAGCTCGCGTATGCTAAGTCTCTGAAACACCTGCTTCCTCCACGATTGGGCGGCGCGATGACATTTTTGGCAAGTGCACCCAAAACCGACGTCATTTTCTGTGCGCACCATGGATTCGAAGGGGCTGCACAGCTTTCAGACCTGTGGCACGACCACATTATCGGCAAAACCATTCGGGTAAAGTTTTGGCGAGTCCCCCACACTGACATTCCCACAAACCTGCAGGATAAACGCCGATGGTTTCTTGAACAATGGGCTAGCTTGGACACATGGGTGCAGCAGCAATTCGACCAACATGACTGACTTGTATGATTTTAAAAATGACACCGTCTTACGGGCTAGCGCGGGCACAGGAAAAACAGAAGCTTTAACCGGACAATACTTAAGGCTCATTACAGGTGCAACCAACTTTGGGAAGCCTATTCATCCGAGGCGGATAGTCGCCGTTACCTTCACAGAAAAAGCTGCAGCCGAAATGCGTCACCGAATATACCGCGCACTTCGGGACATTGAGCTTGACGTACCAACTGAAAAATCTCTCTTTTCGGTGCGTCAACTTCGCGAAGCCCTACGCATCAAAAACATTCAGATAACGCCTGAAGATGCATCGTCATGGATTGACGCTCTCGCTACCGCACGCATCATGACGATTCATGCATTTTGTTTGTCATTGTTGCAGAGCCATGCCACGGCCATCGGAATCGACCCCCAATTCGAAGTGTTGAATGAAGAACGCGCCACAGTCTTGTTAGAACAGTGCATCACACAAATCCTACTGCAACGGCTTGAGAAAACCGATGAATTACTTGACACATTGCTAAACGAACTTGGAGGATTTCAACCTCTCGTAGGCCAAGGACTGGTTACAACGATTGCGCGCTTATACCAAAGCGTACGTGAATTTGAGAGTGATTTTAGTAGCCTCGCAACACAGGGTCTCTTTAATGCGAAACGCTATTCGGCCCTACTAAACACAGCGACTCAAACTCTCGACATGCACACTACAGATGATCTATCCGCAGCATGGAAGCGTCTGCTGCATGCTCATCAAGCCATCCTTACGGATAAGATAAAGGGGGCTCAAAAAGCAGTTTTACACCGCGTGCAAGAGTGCATTGAGACACTTGCCGCTGCTTATCCACACGGTCCACCTACGCTACCCGACTTATTCAGCGCGAGCGCTTCACTCGCCGCAGCATTCCAGACAAGTCAGTTGGTCAACAGTGAGCCTGCGGCGAGTGTGAGGGAGGCCATTGCGACACTGTGGATCTTGCCTCAGACGAGCGCCCGTGCGGCACTGTTCATCGACATCCTTAAGGCATTGCATGCAAAATATACTGATCTTAAGCAAACCCAAGGAGTGCTTGATTACCAAGATCTCACTCTAGGCGCTCGTAATCTTCTCAAACATCATCCAGACATACGGCAACATATTCATAAGAGCATCGATGTGTTGTTGGTTGATGAATTTCAAGACACAAATGCAGCCCAACGAGATATTGTCCAAATGGTCACCGGGAATTTCGATCATTCATCGGATTCCTTAAACACCTTCGGCGATCAAGCCTCACGACTTTTCGTCGTTGGCGATCGAAAGCAATCTATTTATGGATTTCGTGGCGCAGATGTCACTGTCTTTGAGGACTTTGTAAACGCGATGGAACAACGTGGTGCACAAAGCAGTGCGCTTCAGACAAGTTATCGAAGTTCTCCTGATTTATTGACTGCCTTGAATCTATTAAGCGAAGCCGTTTTGAAGCCATCATCACAAGAGCGCTCAGACATTCAATTTGATAACTCAGATACACTCATTCCCCCAGAGTCTCCTTCTCTTGCTCTGACTCAGCCCTTTTCGCCAGTAGAATTATTGGGAGATCCCCAAAGCACCGCCAATCCCAATACCGAAGCGGATTGGATTGCAGCTCGCGCTGCTGAACTGGCGACCTCAGAAAGCATGCCATGTATTAGAGAAAACGGCTCTCTTCGAGCACCACGTTTTGCGGACATGGCATTACTTTTGCCTCGATTTACGCACGTTCAAACGTATCTCAGCGCATTGCAAAAATTTGGAGTGCCTTTCGTTGTTGTTCGAAGCAAAGGGCTGATGGCAGGTGCAGAGGCTCGCGATATTGTGAGCATGTGCAAAGTGCTTCTTAACAATTACAGTTCACTTGATCTTTTGGCAGTGCTCCGATCTCCACTGTGCACGCTTTCGGATCCAACCTTAGCAAGACTTGCGTCATCACTCGTTCCGTCCGATGATCTCGTGGGCTCTTTGTATTTTTTAAGAGTAAAACATCTGGATTCAGAAGAAGAAACTCGTTTTAATCATTGCAGAACTGTACTCGCGCGCTTACAAGGAAACGTAGAGACTTTAGGCTTAGGCCGAGCCCTGTCTTTACTTCTTAGCCAATGCCAGTATGGCGCTGTTCTTGCAGGCCTACCTTCAGCCCATCAAAGACTAACTAACCTTGACCGCCTGGTACATGAGATCGAGTCTCGAGAACAGCTTGGCGAAAATCCCCACGCCATTTTGCAAGATCTCAAAAGGCCCCAACAATTAGGCACCAATGACTATGAAAGCTCTGCGGCGCTTGAAGGCGCGGACGTGTTATCCGTCATGACAGTCCATCAAGCCAAAGGGCTAGAATTTCCTATCGTGTTTGCGGCCGATCTGGGGCGTAAGCTTCCTGCAGTCGCTTCAGCTGCTATCTACGATCCAGCTCCAGATGCTGGCCTATCTGTCGTAGTCCATGCAAACCAAAAAGCACATCACGATATTCATTCCAAAAAGATCAACGAACAATTAAGGCACCGACACGCCGCCGAACAGAAACGACTTTTTTACGTTCAAATCACACGTGCACGCGATCGACTCATCCTTAGTGGGAAAAACCTCGGCATCATGAAAACGCTCATGGACACTGCCGTCCCTAAGCTCTTGGAAAGTGGCCTTATGGTTCGAGTTCTTCCCGAATTGACTCCTAAGACGAATGCATCCATGTCAACACTGACTGCCGAGCAGCCTTCAGCAGTCTTTCCACAGAGAAATTCACCCTCGGCCACGCCTCAACCAAGTCGATGCATTGATATATCTGTAACTGCACTGCAAGACTTTGCACTTTGCCCACGTCGTTACCGGGCTGCGCATGTATTACGCCTTCCTCAACACCCCTATCTGGAACCTTCCAATTCTAGCCAACTTGATTCGGTAGATCCACGAGAACGCGGAACATGGTTTCATGTTGTCTTAGAGCGCATCGATTTTGCCTCAGCTGCACAGAGCCCTGAAAAAGAAGCCCATCAGGCCATACATACTCTTCCTCAAACGCTGCAAGAGGATCTACATCCAAAACTTTTAACTTTTTTAAAATCCGACTACATCAAAGAGGTTTCCACAGCCACGTCACTTCATCGGGAAGTCCCGTTTGTGCTTCATGTAACCACTCCATCGGTACACACAAACATTCATGGTCAGATCGATCTCTTTTGGAAAAACAAAGAAACCTGGGATCTCATTGACTACAAAGCGACACGTCCTAAAGATAATACTACGCCACTCGCCCCTTACACATTTCAACTGGACGTGTATGCACTCGCACTGCACCAACATACAGCCGGATCCGAAGCCATCATGCGGGGTATTCAATTCCTTGATGGGAAAACACGCATGCCCATATTCATAGAAGAATCATTTGACGCGGCGAACGTTAAATCCAACCTTGAACATCTGTCATCCCAGATGCACACGGCTCAACATACAGGCAAGTACGCTGGGAAGCCTATCGAATACTGTGACAGCATCGCATGTGGATATCGCTGGCTATGCCACCCCAAAACTTAATGCCCGGAGTATGAGCCATACACAGAGCCGATCCCTTTTAGCCCAAATTCCACAATAACTTCAGCAACTTGTTGCACATCGAGCGGCTTGGCAAAATCACTCATAACAAGATCTTCGATCACCTGTTTCACTAAACCGAGCACACATGAAGCCGCAATATTCTCATCCAGTTCACGAATCATCCCAAGGCGTTGACCGTTGGAAATCGATTCGCCAATAAATTGCCTCACATTGATATAAAAATTATTCAGTATTTCCCGCGCCTCTGCATCAAGGCTCACTGCTTCACGAACAACAATCGTTGCCAAAGCCCGATCATCAACCGCGGTTTGTAAGATGCGACCCACTGCATCCACCAATTGCTTATCCAGAGGCGCAGCATCCGGGCTTGTATCTACACCCATAACGCTGCTACGTAACCTCAAAAGCAACTCTTTGAGCAAACCCAAAAACAATTCTCCTTTGCTTTTGAAGTAAAGATAGAATGTCCCTCGCGCAATTCCCGCCGCAGCAATCACATCAGAGATACGTGTTTGATGAAATCCCTTGGCTGCAAATACGTCTGTTGCAGACTTTAAGATTTGCGCGCGCCGTTTATCACGATTTAAATTGGTCCGGTGTGACCTAATCGTCTCAACTCTCATTCCACCTCTCCCAGGGAGCGGCTTTCCCAGTACTGATCCACATGTGTTGTAATTGTCTGCTTGACCAAACGTGCAACTTCTCCAAGCTCACGCCGTTGAAGCCCTCGGGTGGGAATGGGCTTACCAACATGAACAGTGACTTGATGTCCAGGACGAATAAGCAACGAACCTTTTCTCATAACATCGTACATTCCAGTCACAGCCACTGGGACAATCGGCACACCAAGCTCCCATGCTAAATAGAATCCACCCTTCCTAAATCGTCCAACACGACCATCGAGCGTGCGCGTCCCTTCAGGAAACATTAAAATCGAATCACCCTGTGAAACCCGGTCGCGCATGCATTCTAACAAACGCTCAAGTTGCTGTTTTTCTCCAACACGAACGGGTATCGTTCCACGGGCTTTCATAAACCAGCCATACACGGGATAGTTGAAGTGTTTTTCCAGCTCCATGCCTTGCAATCGATGGCCAGGAACCGCCCACGCTAAAACACCATAGTCCAAATGATTGGTGTGATTTTGCATGAACACATAAGGGGTATGTGGATCGACATCTGGATGCACAATGGCTCGCCATGTGTTGCCAGTGAACGCTACTTGGCCTCGGCACTGTAGGCGCACAAACCATTCTAAATTTCGTTTGCCTGAAAGCTTCCAATACAACGTCAAAAACATCATAGTCGGCACAGCCCATGCAAGCCCTGCTGCCCAGAGCACTGTCGAAACGACATAGTCTTTGATCACTTTCAGCATTTTCATGGCACTCGCAATCGCACGGCGTGAGAAAGCACCTCAAGACACCTAGGCGTAAGCATGACAACTTCACCATCAATCATCGCGGGTTGCTCACGAATATCTGAAAACCATACTTTACGCGCCTGACGCTCCCGCACCTTAGGGTGATGCACATGACTTCCCCGATAAATGTCAGGGAAAGCACGCAACAGTTGAGCCCTTCCCATAGGCATCGCATGAATCATGTCCATCAACCCATCAGCGCTGCTGGCATTCGGGGCCATGCGCATCCTTCCACCCGTGTATTGCGTATTGGAAAAAGAAAGCATGATATAGTCCACATCTTCAAACTCACCTGCTTCATCCACGCGAAGTTTACAGTGCTCTGCTTCGAGCTTCCCTAAGCTGGCAGTCACCGACAAGGCATAGCCCAGCGTACCCCATCGCGAGTAGCGTTCATTGCGCAATGCCCCCACAGTGGCACTAAATCCAAGACTGAGAAGATTAATAAAAAAAACCACGCCTTTGGCATGCTCTAAGCGTATGAGATCGCACACTTGAGAACGACCTCCAAGCACACCCATCATGGCTTGGCAAGGAGTGGTCACTCCAAAATCTCTCAAAAACGAATTACCTGTACCTAGAGGTACAACCCCAAGCTCTATGGGATCTTGCTCATAATCACGTGGGAAAAGTCCATTAATCACTTCATACGTTGTTCCATCACCACCCATCACGATGAACTTTCGAACCCCCGCGCTGTTGGCTTCCACAGTAATCTGAGTCGCTTGCCCTGCATAATGGGTAGTCACAACGTCAAACGACACGTCTCCTTTGCGCAGGATGTTGAGTAACTCTGGAACAAACCGAGCACAGCGTCCACCACCAGCCGTCTCGTTGACGATGACCAACGTTCGCATTACAGACTCTGCACCGAATCTGGTGTTAGACATTCCCGCATTTGCTCAGCAAGACATTCTCTTTTTAATTTAAGAGAAGCCGTCCTAGGAAAATCTTCCTTCCAAATCACAAGTCCGCGTAAGCGTTTGTAATCAGGCAACGATAAATTTTTCACCCGCAATGCCTCAGCAAACGAAGAAGAATCTTCTTGAAGGTGTACCACACCTAACAAGCAATCTTTTCCAAGCTTGGTCGTAGGCCACACATAGTTGCTGGCCATCACCACAAACTCTTTACACGGCAACTCTTCAAACACACTTTCGATGTCCTCTGGATACACGTTCTTCCCGCCAGCAGTAACAATCATGTTTTTGGAGCGCCCCACCAAATGCAAATGTCCTGTTCCATCCATTTTTCCCTGATCCCCGGTATGCAACCAACCCTTCTCAAACACTTCGGCTGTTTGCACCGGGTCATCGAGATACCCCAGCATCACCGTGGGCCCCTGGATCTGCACTTCTCCGATACCGTTAGCATCAGGCTGGGCGACACGAACTTCGATGCCCGGCAAGGGACATCCCACAGAATCTGCACGAAACGGTTTCAAGTCATTGAGCGTTACAACAGTGCAGGCTTCAGTAAGCCCATAGCCAATTACAACAGGTATACCAAGGTTATAAAAAAACTCCGCATGCTTCGGGTTAACCATGGCTCCCCCACAGAACATGTAACGCAGACGTCCGCCCAACGCGTTATGAATCGGCGCAAACAACGTTCGGCTAATGAAATACCGCGGCCGGTTCTGGGTTAGCATGTGATTTACAACGCTTAGTCCTTCAAATACGCGTCGTTTCAAAGGTGAAACTTTCGCAAGACGCTCCCGAATAGCTCGCTCAAACCCTTCCAAAAGCAACGGAACCACCGCCATGTGCGTAATCCCCGTACGTTGCATTGTGTCGAGCAAAAACTCTGGTCGAAGTACCCTTTGATGCACTATGGTCGCACCACTTAAAAGTGGCCCAATAAATCCACACATAAAATCAATCGCGTGATTCGTCGGAAGCACCGAAAAAAACCGATCCGTTTCCTTTAACGGATAGCATGCGCTTAGCGCAGCAAATTGCTCTAAATAGTTTCCGTGGCTCAACATGCATCCTTTAGGACGTCCACCCGTTCCCGAGGAATACACAATACACGCCACGTCACTGCGCTTGCGTGCAACCATTTGAGGCCTGGTTGTCACAGCGTTGGCTATGTCCCAGCGCTTTTCATGGACAAGATGTTCACCTTCAGGACAATCGCTTAAAAGCACACGTAGCGTATCTGGAAGCGGCGGAAGCTTCTTCCATACGGGATACTCCGTAAACAAAAACTCAGCGCGACTATGCGCAAGCAACGCTAGTTGCTCAGTCGGCGTAAGCTTATAATCAATAGGCACCAACACCGCGCCTCGATACAGGCTCGCATAGGCCGCCAAAAGCCACTTGCTTTGATTGCTCATCATGATTGCCACACGGCTTTCAGCCGTTATTCCTTGCGCCTGCAAATACGCCGCCAAGGTATGGGCATGTTCTTTAAATTCGCGGTAGGTCATGCTTACGCGCTCGCGATGTCGCTCCATTTCAATAAGCGCCCTATTGAATTGATATTGCCCCAGAGCATCTTCCAAGGCCTGCCCAAGGCTTTGATAGCGTTCTACCGAAATCATTGACGCCTCCGGATCAAGGAAGCCAATGTGGCCAACGTCGTTACGCCTTGCAATTCATAATCAGGAATCTCAACGTTAAACTCCGCCTCCAACGCGCTCAACAACTCCATTGCCTTAAAACTATCGATGCCAAGTTGTTCAAAAAAATCCGCATGGGGATCTAACTCTGCCGGATCACGATTAAACCGCGACGCGGCTAGCTCTACCAAACGTGTTTCAATGGCATCGTGAGTCATGGCAAATACGACCTCAAATCTTTACGCGTGACAAAATCTGCCAGAGCTTTCTCTACGGTGGGTGACAAAAAAAGTTCACAAAACAATGCCTTTTCTTGTGCCAGCTCTTCGTGCGGCAAGGGCTTCACAAATGCCTTGGCAGCAGCTACTGTCGCCTGATCAAAACGGCTTACTTGCGCAACAAGCGCTTTTGCGGCAGCCATCGCTTCGCCTTTTTTCACCCGCTGCGAGACCAACCCAAGCTCATACGCACGCTGTGCGTTTAGGCTACGTCCAGTAAACATTAAATCTCTAATTATAGCATTTCCTATATCACGTCTCAATCGCGGAATTCCGCCAAAACCTGGCACTAAACCCAGCCTTAACTCCGGAAAGCAAAACCGCGCAGACGCATCTGCGATGATCACATCGCATACCAATGCAAGCTCTAACCCTCCTCCAAACACCGGTCCATGAACCGCCGCAATCGTTACAAACGGCAACCTGTCGAGCTCGTCGAATGTCTCATGAACATCGTCCAAAAATGCTCTTAACTCACGCACGCTTTCTTCGGGACGAATGCCGCTGTGCTTGCGCTCCATGCGTTTTGCGTACAGCTCTCGCAAATCCGCACCCGCGCAAAACCCCGACTCCAACTGACTGAATAACAGCATTGCCCGAATAGGGGTCGACTTCTGTTTGATTGCCTTCACAAGCTGTTTGAGCTCGACCAAAAGCCCTGTCCCAATTTCATTGCAAGGAGCATGATGCAGAGCCACTTCCAGCACGGCATTGCGTGTTGTCCAGCTTAGACATGTCCCACGATGCTCTGCGTTCATGAATAAAGCCGTTCGATCTCATGATGAAACCGCGCTTCGATCGCTGTGCGTCGCAATTTCTGGTTAGCAGTTAAAAGGCCATTGTCAGGCGTAAAGGGCTCCCGAGTCACAAACACCCCTCGAATGCATTTATAGTGTGGCTGCTTTTGATTAAGCACATCGATGGCACTTTGAGCCTGGGCGTCCGTAAGCTCACCGCTTACAATCGCTGTCAAAAAAGGCTTGGCATGCCCTACAAGCACCACGTGATTGGCAGACGGCAGCGTAGCCAACAATTGGCTCTCAATCGGCTGAGGCGCAATGTTGTGCCCGGAGCTTGGGACTAACAGGTCTTTAATGCGGCCAATGATCCGCCAGTTGCCACGATCATCGACCTCTGCCTGATCACCTGTATGAAACCAGCCATCACCGTCGATCACCTCACGGGTATCGGTGTCTCTGCTCCAATACCCAGAAAACACATTGGGACCTCGCACGCATAACTCATTGTCGTGAGAAAGCTTAACCTCACATCCTTTGATGGCACGGCCAACGGCACCCACTGACACTCCAGCGTCAGGATCATCCATGGTGATGATCGCAGTTGTCTCCGTAAGCCCGTACACCTGATACACAGGAATCCCCAGCATGTGGAAAAACTGTTGGGTTTCAATCTGCAACGGTGCCGAGCCACAGATAAGGCAACGCAAACTCGATCCGATGTGACGCTTGATGGATTTGAAAACGGATGCGTTAGCCAATGCCAACGCCACCCGATCCAACCACGAAGCAGAATGCGCTGATACATACGCATGCTTGGCACGACGATAGAGAGCACCCAACCAAGCGTTTGCTGTCATTCGTTCCTCAATCCGCTTTTGAATGCGTTCCAACAACGCAGGCACATTCAGAAAATAGTGAGGAGCTGCCACTTTCAACTCGTCGAGCAATCGAGATAAATCCATCGAAAGCAGGACATGATGCCCCTTTAACAAACAGGTAAACACCATGACACGCGATCCCGCAAAACAAAAAGGTAGATAATGAAACACGCGCGATACGCCCTGGCCTACTCCAGTCAGCTTAGAAAATGCTTTTGTGCTCGTATCCAACATAAATTCCAGATTGGATGAACTCAGCATGACTCCACGTGACATACCGCTTGTCCCCGAAGTGTATAAAATGGTCACCGGCGCTTGAGACTGCCGTGCACGCGGAGGTTCGTGTACTGTTTTTTCAGTGAACAACTGATCCAATAAAACCGTTGGAGGCATGCCGTTTAGCCCACGCAATGTCGCCAAAAGCGTTTCATCTGCGCAGATCACCAAAGCAGGCATGCTGTCAGCAATCATGTGTGCAAGTTCAGCGGGGTTTTGACGCACATACAAAGGAACAGAAATCGCCCCTTCGGCAGCAATGGCAATGTCCGCAGCTATCCAGTTAATGCTGTTTGGAGCAATGAGCACCGCACGATCCCCTGCACGAAGCCCATGCTCACGGAGTTGTGCACGCGCCTGATTGATTCTCTCATAAATCTTTCCGCCAGTAGCCGATATCAACCCCGAAGGATGGATCTCCGAAAGCAACACATTATCCTTTGCTTTCTCCAACTGAGCAATAACCCTCTCTATATAGGTCATTGCATCTCTCCATAGTCCGCCACTATCTTTGCCAGACGCTTGCTAAGCGGCGGTAGATATGTCCAAGGGTCCTGAGAAGATTGAAATTCCGCCTGCACAGGAACCGTGGGCACACGCTCATTAATATAATGAATGAATGCTCTTCCCATGGTTCCCATGCGCCCCAAATTGCTCGCCACAGAACAGAGAATGCCTTCTCTGACTTCTTCTGCGTGACTCTGCATAGAACTCCATGCGGAATAAATCTTCTCTTCAAGATCGAGATCATCTATTGCAAGCGCAAGATGTGGTTGGCCTCGGTCGGACATCAGATTGCGTATGCGTTCATCCATGGTGACCCCCATCGAAAGAACACCCTGCGGCATACTTGTCACAATCGCATGATACCTCGATGAAATTAGCCATGTAGCCTGTCGTAAAAGCATGACAAGCTCATGCATGTCCCATTCATCAGAGACAAAAGTTGCAGTTTCGGTGCCGAGTAACTTTGTAAAATCATGACATGCCTGTCGATCAAGACGTTCCATCCCAACCACGCAGACGAAAGCGTTTTGCTCTTGCTGAATACGCCGCACCGCCCTGGCCATGTTCTGAAGATAGGTTTGTTGTTTTAATCGGACTTCAGAGCCGCCTCGATGGAAGTAAAGCGAAGCATAGTGATCGCTGTCATAGGCGCCTGTGGTTGCACGAAGCAGTGTTTTGGTCACGCTTGGCTTCACGGGCCACCAAAACCCATTGATAGGACAAACCATTAATATGGGCTTTTTCTCATCCCATCCAGCATGAACCAAAATCTGGCGCACGTCTTTGGTGGGTTCGGGTTCAAATGTCCACGCGGTATCCGTGCCGACCTGAGAGTCTATTCCAAGAGCTCGTAACACCTCACTGCTCTGTGAATTACGCACCAGAATTAGCGCCTCAGACACATATTTTTTAACCATACGTCGCATGGAAGCATCCATGGCGCCTGCTTCTCCACCATAAGCCACTGCAAGTTTATGCTCGGCGCGCGCAAGTCCGAGTGCGCCAACCATGAGCGTGCAAAGCGCATTTGCAAACAGCGACTTGAACATCGAACCCTCAGCAACCACCACCCCATGATGCTGATGCACTTGCTCCAAGAGAAATTTAGGAAACACCTTCGGCATGTGCAATTGCCGAACTGTGGGGAAATACCCACGAGAGCAGTTCGGATCTACGGTAGCAATGGAAAGTGAAAGATGGTCATCGCCTAACAAATGCCTAAACTGACGAATCATTTCTTGCACGCGCACGTCTGCGCCCGTATTGCGGGTGCCATTGTAACCCACCAAAAGCAATTTTAAAGGTTCATTTGCCTTGTGTGGCTCACAGGGTCTTATGCGATGGCGTGCTTCAGCAAGCTCCACCATCACTGTCATCGAATGCTGAAGCATCCGATCGGCATTAAGCTCATTCGCAGCAGCTCTGCCTGCTTTTTTCACGATGGCCTTGGCGTTTGCGAGCACATGCATATCAGGCAGCCTCAGAGTGCAATTCCGGTAAAGGTCGGTACGGATAATGAAAGTGCTGAGCCTTCGCATACCGGTAAAGTTCAGCACAGTAGTGGGTAAACGGCACTGGGGCGATGCCAAGTTCTGTAGTGACACGCGTGTTATCAAACACTGTGTCGTAACGAATATACGGCCAAAAAACTTTTAAAAGTGCTGCAAGCTTATAAAGCTTTGCATCATGAGGAAATCGTGTTCCTAGCTCTATGGAACGAGAAAATGTCTTCTCTAGAGCCGGAAAAAACCATGCTCGACGTCTATGAAGCACATGCGCCATGGTTTCCGCGATTTGCAGCGCTGTCACCGAATCCCGGCCGCTGCTTAAATGGTAGGTGTCGTACTGCGTTTTTTCTGCGGTATGGAGCTGAGCAATCGCTTTGCCCACAAAATCTGCATTGACGATATCCAGCCGACTATGTGGAGCCAAGGGAATCGCAGACAGTTCTGAGAGCGCACAGAATGCACGCACCATGTCAAACTGAGTGGTTTGAGGAAATCGAGAGTCCCCCATAACAATAGACGGTCTCAAAAATTGGATTCGATCGGACGGCAAAAGTTCCCGAGCCATATGTTCGCAGAATTTTTTGGTACGCGCATAGGGATCGTAATCTGAACGTGACCATTCGATGGATTCATTTTCAGTCACGACTTCGCAAAAGCGTTTTCCTGCGACAGCCACTGTCGAGACATGGCTAAACCGCCGAAGCTGTCCCTTATCTGCCAATTCTCTGGCCAATTTAAGCACTGAAAGCGTGCCTCGGAGATTCACATTGAGGCAACTCTTTTCCGAGCGCCGGTTCAACGAAGCCCCGACATGCAACACCGAGTTTGTCTCTTTTATGAGTTCCGAATACCGCTCTTTGGCGATCCCTAGATTATCTAGAGACAAATCTCCAAGAACAATTCGAAGACGAGGCACATAGTGTGCGAACGTGGTTTCATCTTGGTGTAATTGCAGCCCTCGCCAGAGCTTTAAAAGGGCTTCTTCGCGATTGTTTGCTCGAATCAACAGGTACAAGGGAGCCGAAGAGCACTGAAGAAGCTCATGCACAACATACGAACCCACATAACCTGTAGCGCCCGTCATAAAAATTCTCATAACGTTGCCTCGTTGATCTCCGGCAAATCATCACGCCCCGATTGCTTTGACTGCGTTTCGACAATTGCAGGCACAGGATCCTCAGGCACACTTTTGCCTTCCAAAAGTGGCGTACACCACTTCATCAAGCCAGGAACCTCTACGTGTAACCAATAGTCGCGCCAATCAAGTGCAGCAATGTCGAACCCAAACAATGCCCGTTCGGCCGTGCTTAGCCGTAACGAAGCCTGCGTTACATGATCTGCCCGGAACATATAGTCGTGATCACACGTGAATGGTTTATAAAGCTTAAGTAAATGCTCAATACGCCCAAGCGTACGTGCGCTATTGCGTAATTGATTGCTCAACTGTTTTGAGCCTGCTTGAAGGAACTGAAACACTGGAGCCGGTAAGCCCCTAAAGTACCTGGTGTAGCTGGTCAAAGTCTCAATGTACTTAATCCGCTCTTTCCAACGTTGAATCTTTTCAAAATGCGTTTGTGGATCCACAGGAATACCATCCAGATGAGTCCATGCCCTTTGCCAAAACATAGCCCGCCGTTCGCGATAACCATAAAGTCGCAATCCTAGCCCCGCAAGTTCAATGGCGCGCTCAAACGTCAGCGGATTAACTTCGGAAGAAGTCAGGTGAGTCACCGAAGGCGCTTGCTTTTTCAAAGCCAGCGCTACCGTCGTGCATAGCCCCCTGGCCACAGTATCTACAGGAATCACATCAAACCGATGTTCGGGGCGAAGTGGAATCCATCGATACGGTGTTGAAAGTAGCCAGACAAGAGGCCCTGCCGTATCAATGCCTTCATTCCAGCCGGCAAACGGAAAGTTTCGTGCACATTCGACAACCGACGGCCTGACAATGGTGAGTTTGATATCCTTCCGTTTGGCCAGCATGTGTTCTGCTATGCCTTTGCTATAGAGATAAATGTTCGGCCAACCAAGCGCTTGAGCGCGCCCCACCCCTACAGCAATACGTGCCTTACGCGCTAACGTGGATAGTGGATCGGTAAACTGTGCATCGCTGCGAATGCACTCTGCATGCATCTCTTGGAGCTCGTCTGCTGGACGAAACGTTGTCCCATTCGGAGCCCGATCCACTACCAAAGCCTCGTTCACTTCACCGTCACTTGCACCAGCCACATAAGCACTTGAAACAAGCACGAACGCCTGTGAAGAGCTTTTTGCTGCCAAGTCAGCCACATGCATGCCTCCCGTCACATTGGCAGCCACCGCATGCACAGGATCAGCCTGAAATTCTGTGACTCCCGCAAGGTGCACAGTGATATCAATACGCTGAGCTAATGCTGCGTGAGCCTCCTGTGAGAGCCCTAGCCGAGGCTGCCGGATATCGCCTTCGATTACCTCAACCTTATCTGCCAAAAAAGGCAAAAAGGCCTCTTTATGCTTCTCGCGCAAGGGACGAAACGCCGGCGAGCTCCATACCATCTGTTCAAAGCGTTGCCTTGCGTTTTGTTGTTTATGCGGTCGAACCAATAACAGTAAGCGACCGACTTGCGGGACATGAGTTAACACCATGGCCACCCACACCTTGGAGACAAACCCCGTCACGCCGGTGACAAACAATGTTTTCCCTCGCAGGGTTTCTACAACTGACAGTGCATCCGTAGGGCTTTGGCTTTGTAAAACAGGTTGGCTCATCGTAACTCCAAGCCATATCCGATAGAGGCTTTCAAATCGATGTGATGTTGTTTGGCAAAATCGTGAAGCGTTGGAGCATCAATGCCATTATAGAGCACGGGTCCCTTGAGATGCCCTGTGGCAAAACCATCGCGAAATTCAAGACAGTTGCTCCACAGCAGCTCGGCACCCATTGCATCCGCCAATGGCTGCACCATGTGGCTCACGCTGTCACTGATCAGGACAAGCCGAGGCTTTTGATGCCAAGCTTTCTGCACCCTCTCTTTTTGCACATCATCCACCCGCGGCATGATGAAACGCTGGCAATACTCTGCTCCAAGAACCACCATCCGGTCCTCACTCATACCTCGAAGCGCATGCCATACAGCGTGAGGCGGAAAACCTGCACTCGACCGCAAAGACATTCTGCCCAGGGAAACACTCGCTGCCAACCGAGCCAATCGCGTCACACGATGACGGATGCGCTGGCTGTTTGCCGCACACCACGCGGCAGCAAGTAAAGGAGCGGGCGAAACCAACACGCCTTCAATACGGCAAAATACGGCACCTTGCGGTAAGCGATCAGATGCTTGAATCCGCAAGCCTTGAAGGTCTTTCCCGTTACGCATCTCCCTTGTCGGCTTGTAGCTAAATTAGACTGACATGTCAGTACATATTAGAGAAAACCCATTCAACCCACTGATTTTACTTGGTTTTTACAAAAACCATCGCCTTAGAAAAGGCTTGCTCCTTCTCCGGAAACCGCTGCCGTTTACCTCGCATGCAGTTTCCGATATGGAGAGGGGCCTTATGCACACCGAAATCAAGAAAACCTTTGCCTTCGAAGCTGCCCATCGGCTCCCTCACGTGGAAGCCACCCATAAGTGCTTCAAGCTCCATGGCCATAGCTTCCGGGTTACTTTACGAGTGCAAGGCGACCTTGACCCTATTAAAGGTTGGATTGTGGATTTCTCGGCATTGACGGATGCCTGGCGGCCGTTACACCAACAACTCGACCATCAATTGCTTAATGAGATTGCAGGGTTAGAAAACCCCACGAGTGAGCTCCTTGCGCATTGGATTGCAGGGCGTATTCAAATCCAGGGAGCACGTTTGAGCTCCGTCACCGTGCATGAAACCTGTATGGCAAGCGCCACAGTTTTCCTATAAAACCCCTCCCGCATGACTGCTCGACGACATAGTGTTTACGGCATTGCATGGTGTCTAGCCATCTTGTTGAGCGGGTGTGGCGGCAGCGCTCCTGCACCGTCTTCTGTACCACCCAAGAAGCATTCACATGCACCGTTAGTCGTAAGCATTGTCATCGATCAACTGGGCTCATGGGCTCTGGAACGCTACTTGCCTTATCTTCACGAAAACGGCCTTATCAAACGCATCGTCAGCCAAGGCGCCTTTTATGAACACTCGCAGTACAGCTACGCTGGGACGTCCACCGCACCCGGACACGCCACCATTTATACAGGACGGCTGCCCCGTGATCATGGCGTGTATGCCAACCGCGCATGGCATCCTGAACTAGGCCAATGGCTTAGCATTGTCGACGACCAAACCCATCGCATCTTCGAAACTCACGATGAGTTTGCTGGACCAAACGTGTTGCGTGTACCTACGGTGGGAGACCTTCTGAAAACGTCTAGCCAAAACCAAGCCAAAGTCGTGTCTGTATCGCTCAAACCATGGCCAGCCATCGCCTCAGGCGGCAAACAAGCCGATCTAGTGGCCTGGTACAACTTAACAGGTGAGATGACCACCTCCACCTTTTACGCATCCTCCATGCCAGAATGGATAACAGCCTGGAACCGTGAGCACCCAGTCACGCAGTACATGGACGTCTGGTCTGCAGACGATCCCACATTGCTAGAACGGCTCGTTGGCAACGACGTCAAACCTGGCGAATCCCCTTACTACGGATGGACTACAGCGTTTCCTCACGACCCGCGTACGAGCACATCTCCCAATGAAGCATTTTCGTTAACGCCTCAGAGTGTCTCCTATCTATTGGACTTCAGCCGTGCAGCCGTGACCCATTACCACATGGGAGAGGATGCAGTGGCAGACTTATTGATGATCTCTGTATCCACCACCGATAAAATAGGCCATGCGTTTGGTAACGAATCCTGGGAATACGTTGACAACCTTATTCGCACTGACCACATGCTTGGTACGTTTATTAAGGAATTGGAACAACGTTTTCCTGTTGCCGTCGTAGTGACTTCAGATCATGGAGCAACTCCTATTCCTGAACAATCCACAAAAGCCTCTGCAGCCAGAATCAAAAGCAAAGACTTTCTTGGCACGATCACTGCGGTTGCCAGCCAACATCTTGGCGAAGGTCAATGGATTGGACCCCTCGACGGTGCCTATGTCGTGTTTGGTCCTAGTGTCAAAACACCTGCTCAACGACACACATTGGTGACTGAAATTCAAAAAACCCTCAAAAAAGATAAACGCATTTGGGCTGTCTACGATTTGGACAGCCTAAAAACCGCAAAAGAACCCTCTGACGCCATTGAGGCTGCCGTCTGGAGAAGCACACCCTCCGATATCAACGCCAGTCTTTACATTGTGCCTGCAGAAAATGTGCTCTTCCGCCTGGACGCTGGAACAACCCATGGTTCCCCTTGGCGTTACGATCGTGAAGTGCCGGTGTTGATCAAAGCTCCAGGAATCACTACAAGCCGGCACACAAACCCTGTCGATCAAATTCGTGTAGCGGCAACTCTTGCTGACTTGCTTGGGATTGCACCGCCTCAACCCACAGTTCCATCGTTACTCCAATGACCCCTTTTCCTGTTTCATCCCGGCTTAGCCATCTGGCACAACTCGAAGCCGAGAGTATTCACATCATTCGTGAAGCCGCTTCTGAATTTGATAAGCCCGTGATGTTGTACTCCATTGGCAAAGATTCCTCTGTCATGCTGCATTTGGCTAAAAAGGCTTTTCATCCCGCACCCTTACCTTTCCCTCTTCTACACATCGATACCACCTGGAAATTCCGTGAAATGATTGCATTTCGAGACCATGTGGCTCAACAACCAGGCATTCGTCTTTTGGTCCACAGCAACGCCGAAGGCGTGAAACAAAACATCAATCCATTTGACCACGGAAGCAGCACGTACACGACTGTCATGAAAACCCAGGCGCTTGTCCAAGCATTAACGGAGCATGCTTTTGATTGTGCGTTTGGAGGCGCTCGACGGGACGAAGAAAAATCCCGTGCCAAAGAACGGATCTACTCCTTTAGAGATCGTTTTCAGCAATGGGATCCTAAAAACCAACGTCCCGAAGTATGGGATTTATACAATGGACGTATCCGCAAAGGCGAAAGCGTGCGAGTGTTTCCACTATCCAATTGGACCGAACTGGATGTGTGGCTCTACGCCTGGGCTGAACAGCTTTCTGTCGTGCCCCTCTATTTTGCCAAGGAACGCCCTGTCGTAGAGCGTGATGGAACCTGGATTATGGTGGATGACAAACGTATGCGCCTTTTGCCCAATGAAACTCCGCAAATGAAACGGGTTAGATTCCGCACATTGGGGTGTTATCCCCTCTCAGGAGCTGTGGAATCCGATGCGGATACCATGCCCAAACTCATTCAAGAGATGTTGTTAAGTCGCTTCTCCGAACGTCAAGGACGATTGATTGACTTTGATGCCGAAGGATCCATGGAACTCAAAAAACGTGAAGGCTATTTCTAATGTCGAGCGAACAGGATCAGATCCAATCCAACATTGAAGCATACCTTCAAACCTATTTGGATAAAGATCTCCTCCGCTTTGTTGCAGTAGGATCTGTTGATGATGGCAAGTCCACCCTTATCGGACGATTGCTACATGACACGGGTGTAGTTTACGAAGACCAACTTCAAGCCGTAAAGCAAGCTACCACGATGGAAGGAGAGGAAATTGATTTTTCACTTTTCACAGATGGTCTTCGCGCAGAACGAGAGCAAGGGATCACCATTGACGTCGCCTACCGTTATTTTTCCACACCAAAGCGTAAATTCATCATTGCAGACACTCCTGGGCATGTACAGTACACACGCAACATGGTCACAGGCGCATCCACCGCCAATGTGGCATTGATCTTAATCGATGCACGATTAGGCGTGCTTCAGCAATCCAAACGACACGCCACCATCGCATCCATGTTGGGCATACCTCACTTGGCGGTATGCATTAATAAAATGGACCTCGTGGGTTACGATGAAGAAATTTTCACCCGTATTCAAAGCGACTTCGCTGACTTCGCCAGCAATCTGCTCTTTAAAGACATCCAGTTTTTCCCCATCAGCGCTCTCAAAGGCGTCAATGTGATTGCCCCAAGCAAGCATACTCCCTGGCATGACGGCCAGACCGTGCTCAGCTATATGGAAAACTTACCTATCGCCTTGGATCAAGATCTTGAAAAGTTTCGCTTTCCAATTCAGTCAGTTATCCGTCCACACCTCGATTATCGGGGATTTGCTGGCAAACTCATTTCCGGAACAGTGCGCACAGGCGATACCGTTGTTTCCCTGCCTTCAGGCCAACAATCTGAAGTCATTGGCATTGATGTGTTCGACAAAGAAGTAGAACAAGCAGTTAACGGACAATCCGTAGTGCTGCGTCTCCGAGATGAAATCGACATCAGTCGCGGCGACATGTTGGTGCATCCTCAGAATCTCCCCACTGTCGGTCGCCGTTTTGATGCCATGATGGTGTGGATGGACCAGACGCCGCTTGATGTCGATAAGACCTATCTCCTTAAGCACACGACTCAAACCGTACGCGTGCAAATCGACAAAGTTCACTGCAAAAAAGACTTGGACACGCTTCATGATGTGCCTACCGAATCATTGACTCTGAATGACATCGGTCGAGCCACACTCGCTTGCCATCGTGCACTGTTTTTTGATGCTTATACGTCAAATAGACACACCGGTGCTTTTATCCTCATCGATTCGTTAACCAATAATACCGTAGCCGCAGGCATGATCTCGGATCATGGTGCCGACCAACACCTTGATGAGGCACTACGAGAGCTTCGTGCAGGCTCGGGTCTCAAGCCCCACACACAAATCAGCCCACGGGAACGCTTGAATCGTCTCGGACAAAAAGGAGCCACTCTATGGCTTACGGGACTGCCAGGATCAGGCAGATGGTCCCTCGCCTATGCGCTTGAGCGCCGGCTCTTTGATTTAGGACACACAGCCACAGTGATCAAACCTATAGGGGAAGACTTGCGCTCGATGATTTCTGCTGCCAAAGCAGTGACAGATGCAGGCCTTATCGCCATCTGTGCCTTTCCTAGCTACACCGAAAACGTTCGGGATCACGTGAGTGAACGTCTTGGAGAATCTCGTTTCGTACAGGTCTATGTTAACACGTCCGAAGCGCTTTGCCGGGAACGAAGGCCCGATGCCGATTTCAACAACTTCGATCCACCAGCCCATCCTGCAGTGACCGTTGCGTTGGATCACATGCGCTTAGATGAAGCCATCAAGCTCATCCTTAAAGAACTTGAGCGCCGAGGCCAGTTTCAGTACACCTAGAGCACTCTCGCTTTTTAAAAAGCTGGAAAGAATGATGGCCGTCTTAATCGTTCAGCACGAAGTGGCTGATGCCTAACGTCATCGTAATGGCGATTCACGACAAGCACCACAGCGTGTTCAGCGGCATTTTCAACGCGTACAGGATCGTCCGCATCGCCACACAACACACTGTTTATTGCAAGCTCGCCTTGAGCACTCGAAAGCCCCTCAGAAAGCACCATCACGGATTGTCGCGGATTGTTAAGCTCTAAAACGCTCCTCCGATCCAATACATAGCGATAGATATCCGCATCTTTGCCACGATGTATATCGTATTGTTTGCCCATGTTAGTGACTGCACATGTTGCAGTCATATCGATTGCTTTGACATCAAGTTCAAGAGAAGGCAGGCCTCTGCCATCCAGTGCGCCTGGCTTCGTTAAACGCAACCGCAACCGATGAATTGGACTACACTGTTCACATGCTTCTGGCTTAGTCAAAAGCGCCGTCGCTAACGCCTTTGAAGCGGTTTCCAACAAACGAAAACGGCTATGTCCCAACAAAAACAATATCTTTTGTTGGACGGTCACGTAATCAACGCTGTGTTGCAGCCGCTCGTCAGTGAGTGCTTTGGAAACGTCCACCTGCAATTCGACATGAATGCGCAAGTGCTGCAGCCGATCACGTTCGTGAGGGAAAACCCCCACCAACGCGTCCAATTCAAGGTCTGAGATGCTTATCGTCGCAAGAAGCATGGGCGTAATCGTATACCCGGTTGACTCCATACTAACATACCCACTTGCTGGCAAGCGACTCGATTGCTACACCCCCTCCGGTGAGATTGTTAGGGGTGGATTGGGGAAGTAAACGTGTCGGATTAGCCGTGGCAGACCATGACTCATTTGCCCTGCCTTTAAAGACACTTGAGCGACATAACGCCATCTGGGATGCTATCCGCCGCGAAGTCGATGCGGAAGAAATCGACGAAATTGTGATGGGATTGCCCTTAAACATGGACGGCACCGAGGGCCCCGCGGCAAAACGCGCCAGAGATGTGGCCGATCGTCTTTCCCAGCATTGCAATAAGCCGGTGCATCTCTGGGACGAACGACTCAGCAGCTTTGAAGCAGAACAGCGGCTCACCGAGGCCCGTGTTCGTGCCACTAAGAAGCGTGCTGCAATCGATCAATTGGCTGCTACTGTAATTCTACAAAGTTTTTTGGATGCCAACCCAAGGTAAACGCCTGCTATCCAAACGCATTCGCTCAAGCCGGGCCAAACACATCATGGCAGGCGTTGCGGTGCTTGGATTGATTGCAGCCCTTGCAGGCATCTACCACTGGGAACGTAGGCGGCTTCTGCAGTTAGCGTATCAACGGCGCCTTGTCACTCTGACCTTTCCAGAAGGGTTCAACCGTTTCGAAATTGCAGAACGGCTAGAACACTATGGAGTATGCAGTTCAAAGGATTTTCTCATGGCAACCGCTGATCCGCAGGTGCTCAGACAGCTTTCAATCCATGCTCCTTCAGCAGAAGGGTATCTCTTTCCAGACACCTACCAGTTTCTCAAAGGCACGCATCCCTCTGCGATCGTTCAAAAATTCGTCAACACCTGGAAAACACGGCTCAACCCAGTGTTTCACGAACACCAAACAAGTCTGCATCAATTGAAACAAGCGTTCGGATGGCAAATGCATGAAATCATCATATTGGCATCCATTGTCGAGAAAGAAGCCTCGTTAAATGAAGAGCGCCCCATGATTGCCGGAGTGTTTCTTAATCGAATTCGTTCAAAAAATTTTAACCCCAAGCTCCTTCAAGCCGACCCCACACTCGCTTATGGCTGCCAGGTTGCCCCTGAGATGGCACCGTCATGCGAGTTTTTCGATGGAACCAATCTTGGGAAAACACAACGCCTGGACAAGCAAAACCCTTACAACACCTACCATTTTGAAGGATTGCCTCCCGGACCCATCACCAATCCTGGCTTGGATGCCATCCTGGCTGTGCTACAGCCAAGTCAGCACGATTACTATTACTTTGTTGCCAAAGGAAACGGCTCTCACTACTTCAGCCACTCCCTTCAAGAGCACCAAAGCGCTATTAATCGCTACTTGAAAGCTCTTAAACCGCCATCGGCAAACGCCGTACCTGGCGAACGCTAGTCTCTAGTCCTGTCGAAGGAAAAAAACCTTGTTGCACACCACGCAGTGAATGCTTGTAAGCCTCCACAATATCCACTTCCAGCATTTGGCCAATCGGATCACCCTCGGAAACACATTCGACATGGACGATGTCATTGCATTGGTTACGCCCTGTAAATCTACCTGATCCATCTCGACTCACAGCCTCGATCAACACGTTCTGCCGGCTTCCAATCAAACTCGCCAGATGACGGGATTGTTGCTGCTCAACAAGCTCAAATAGCTCAGCCAGGCGTTCATCTTTCAGAGCTTCAGGCACGTCATTGCCCAGCTTCAAGGCCGGCGTGTAGGGGCGAGGTGAGTATTTAAACGCAAACACTGAAACAAAACCCACCTCCTTCACCAAAGACAATGTTTGTTGAAAATCCTCCTCGGTCTCTCCGGGAAATCCCACGATGATATCTGTCGATAAAGTCATATTCGGACGAGCATTTAAAAGACGTCCCGTACGCTGAATGTAGTCTTCTCGCGTGTATTTCCGAATCATTCGCTTGAGCACCCGGTCCGAACCAGACTGAACCGGCAAATGCACATGGGACGGCAAAACATCAAGCTCGGTATGCGCTCTAACCAATTCGTCCGTGACGTGACGTGGATGTGGCGACGTATATCTTAAACGGACAAGTCCGGGCACTTCTGTGCTGATTCGATAGAGCAGTGCAGCAAACTGTGACGATGTCGATGATTCAACTCCTGTCGGCTCGTACCAAGAATTAACCGTCTGCCCCAATAGGGTTACTTCACGTACCCCAGCTGCCACTTGCTGAGCGATTTCTGCAACAATGTCATCTGCCGGCCTGTACCGCTCAGATCCACGCGTGTAAGGAACGATGCAAAAACTGCAACGTTCATCGCACCCTTTCATCACGGTCACGTAACTTGTCACCTCGCGTTTCGTTCCCGAAGGCACAGACCGAAGAAACCCTGGCTGATCGTGATCAAATACGGTGCGTGCCATCGGGGGCCCGCCTTGACGTATGTAAGCCACCAAGTCAGCAAGCTCAACAATGTTGTCAGGTCCGATCACAAGATCCAGATGAGGCACCTTTTTTAAAAGCTTTTCACCTTCTTGTTGCGCAACACAACCAGCGACCACAAACACCGTTTCTTTGCGCAATGCCTTGAGCGGCCGCAACGTACCAAGCGCACTCATCAGCTTATGTTCCGCCTTCTCCCTTACACTGCAGGTGTTCAACACCACCACCGAAGCTTCCGAGGGTGTCTCCGCAGGTAGGTACCCCGCTTGGTGCAGCACTTCTTCCATTCGTCTGGAATCGTGCACATTCATCTGGCAGCCAAAGGTCTGAATCGAATATCGCATAGTCTCACAGGCGCTTATCTCACGATGCCATCACCTCGTGATCCCGAGAATTCAGCGCACTTTTGATGTTGTCTACGGGACTTTAGCGGTGCTCTCGTAACGCTGCAAGCGCAAAAAACTCACCAAAATCGCTGCCTCATCATCTGTCAGCTCTTTTGCAAACGCTGGCATCTCATTGAGATCACCGTAATGTTTTTCAGGATCCATCGTCTGGCGATAGAGCCAGAGCGGCGAAACGTAGGCTGTAAGATCCGGTCCTCCAAGGCCTTCCCTATCGCCATCGCCTTCAAACATATGGCAACGCATGCATTTGGTTTGAAATAACCGATGGCCCTCAGAGACCAACGCCTGATCAACGGGGGCATCTCCCTTCTGCTGGCCTTGTGCATACAAAAACTCGATAACGGCACGCAAAATAGGCTCCCCTAGGCGCGCTTGTGACGGCATGTCATCTATTTCGGTAGTACCAAAATATTTTTCTCCATTGGGCTCATGCAACATGCCTGCTATCCATTCACGTGATCCGAAGCCATCGTGATCGGGCGCCGCCCTTTCCCCCTCACCTCCAAGCACATGGCATTTGGAACAATGCTTACGGTAGAGATCTCCGCCGCCCACAATCGGATCTTGTGCAAGCATGACAAGCGGCCCTCCAGGAGGGACACCTGCTTTGGCAAGGTGAATTGCTCGATGCGCACGTTCCTCAGCCAGACGCTTTGCTCTTAAGTATTCTGTGTCCTGACTGTCCTGATACAACGATTGCGCTGTCAGCACTCCAATACCGATTGCCCCAAATACCACAGGAGCCACCCAATACCACCTCCGTCCAAGTTGGTTATTAGGCGCACGATCAAGCCATGGCAAAGCTAGAAGATACACGGCTGCGACGGCAGGAATGATGATCGTAGCGATCACTTCAAGCTGCCCTGGCAAAAGCTTGAACAGTTGAAACAAAAATCGAAAATACCATTCAGGCCTTGGTGGATAATCGACCGCTGGATCCGCTGGCGCATCGAGTGGGGCCCCACGATTAATCACTGAAAAGCCCACCACGGCTCCTACGACTAGAAGGCCTGCTACAAGATCAAGCCATACCTGCCGTTGCACATACGGCTCTATACTCCTGGACGACGAAGACTGCGCCAACGGCGTGGCTCCGTGCCGACGGAACAACGCATAATGGGCCAAGAACACAAGCACCACTAACAACGGAAGAACCACCACGTGTAAAAAGAAAAAACGGCTTAGCGTCAGCTGTCCGTATTCAATGCCTCCAATGGCGAGTTGCTTGATCCATGGCCCAACCCAAGGCACGCCCCCAGCCACACTTGTAGTTACTTTAGAAGCCCAATAGGCTTTTTGATCCCAGGGCAATAAATACCCGGTAAGCGCCAAGCCCATAATGAGCTTCATCAAGACTAGGCCAGAGTACCAACTCACTTCGCGAGGATGCTTATAAGCCCCATAAATCACGACCTGCAGCAAATGCAGCCCCATCACAATCATCACAGCAGATGCGCCATAATGATGAACCCCTCGAATAAACCACCCTGCCGTGACTTCATATTGAACGTAAAAAACACTCGACCAAGCTGAAGTAATTGCCGGCACATAGGCAGCCATTAACAACATGCCTGTCAAAGCCTGAAGCACAAAAGCAATCAACAACGCTTTGCCAAACACATAGGCAAGCGAAGCTCCGCCCTTTAGTTCCTCATCAAACAACGCATGTAAGCCCGTGCGATAGCCCGTACGCTGATCAAGCCAATCAAGCAGGCGCTTCATGACCCGAGTTCAATTTTCTCCGGCACTTGTAACCGGAAACGTGTAAATCGCACTTCAATTTTTCCGTTCCGAACTTGTGTTTCTAGTTCGTCCAGTGCTCTTGGTGATGGGCCACTTAATGCAACGCCATCTTTTCGAAACGCGCTCTCATGGCACGGACAGGCAAATTGCTTGTAGTTTGCCTGATACTGAATCTGACATCCCAGGTGAGGACACTCTGCACTCAATGCAAAGAAACGACCATCCCGTCTTTTGCTCAACCACACGGTGCCAAGACGCTGCTTAGGACTACGCGTCCATGCATCAACCTGTTCTCCTAATACCGCCACTGCCGTAGGTGTCTCAGAGGTAATCGATGCCGCATCAGCGACCGGATACCACGCGGACGTTTGTCGCTTGCGGCGCAATAAAGGATCGAAAAGGTAAGCCACACCCGGAATGGCAATCACGGAGGCAGCACATGCTGCAACCATCCCTCCAAACCACTTTACAAATCCCCGACGTGGGGAGTGTAGGAAAGCATCTTTCATGTGTGCCTAACGCTGACCTTACAACTCCATAAAGGATATAACATTTGCTCCGAATCATTAAATCATGCGATGATCCATTCGTCTAAGAACTGAGGTCTCCCATGAAAAATACCCTTACCCTAAATGCATGGATCGTATTGCTTGGGGCAGTGTTTTTCATGGTTTCAAGCTGCGGAGGGACTGAATGTCGCTGTGCTGAAACGCACCAGCACGCGATGGCTACCTCGGGAGCAGAAGAAGAAAGCCCAAAAGCAGAGGCTGAAGACACGTCAGAAGAATCCCCCCAGGCCAATCCTTATAGCAAATGGGGCAGCGCCGAAGATGCCGAACCCACCACCAAGAAGAAGGGAGCTCACGCCTCCTTGGAGGAGGAAGTGCCTTCGAAAGCAGATTGGAAAGAGCTTGTTCGCCGCGGTCAGCGCCGGTACGACAAGGCGTGTGGCAACTGCCATCCTGACGGTGAGGAAGACCTGGGTCCGGCCATTATCGATCTCCGATGGTCCGTTGCCCGCATGACCAAACAGATCCGCAATGGCTCTGGGAAGATGAAACCCATCTCCACCAAGCGGCTCCCAGAAAGCGAAATGGAACCCCTAATGGCCTATTTGTCGAGTATTCGAGCCGTCAAGGGCGTCGCTCAGCCTTAAAACTAGCATCACCCTCACCCACAGTGGGTGCGAATACGGCCAGAATAGGTTATAAGCAGCGCCTACTGGGCTCAGTGGCTGGAACATGCGCGCGAACTTACTTGGTGCCGTGGGGGCATGACCCATCGACGACGTCTGCTGGTTGTAGCTACAACGAGTACATTGGCCCTCGTAGGCTGTGCCACCATTCCAGCAGGCCGCTACGGTATCAACTCAGTGAACATCCATGGCGCTGAGCAAATGGACGAAAAAGCACTCTCGGCATGCCTCGCTACTTTCAAGCGCCCAAATTTCTCGCTTGACCTGGGAGTCAATCCTTCTCCCGAATGCAACATCCCTCCCTTTGATACAGACCGAGTGACCCTTAATCTATGGCAATGGCCATGGACGGATTGGCCACTTTTTGACCATACCGTGTTTCAACGAGACCTCGATCGCATCCTTCGTTGGTATCAGGCTCGCGGATTTTACGATACTCGCATTCTTGATTACCGTGTCAAACCCAGCCAAGCCCTCTCCATGGGTGGCCCCCTCACAGCGAAAAAAGACAACAAAGGAGAAGAAGGCCAAGAGCTCAACATTAATATTCTGATTAGCGAAGGCCAGCCTATTCTTGTAGAGCGGCTCTATCTCACGGGTGACAGTAGACTGCCTCAGAAACTGCGTAGGAAGCTGCATGCTTCATTTGGGCAAATGCTGGGAGAGCGGTTCGACGAAGCAGAATACGATCTTAAAAAGCACTCCCTTACCCAGATTTTAAACAATGCATCGTATGCACATGCCAAAGTCGAAGGTCGAGTTGAATTAGACACCAAACAGCACAAAGCAAGTGTATATATCAACGTCATTCCCGGGCCATCCTGCCATTTGGGAAAAATTCGTCTCTACGTTAACGATCGTTTTGATTTGCCGCGTGACACTATTATTGGAGCGGCCCAGCTTGAGCCTGGGCAGCCCTATAGCATCGATGCATTAAACGATGCGCGACGCGAAATTTACGCCTTAGGCGCATTTTCATCTGTCCAAATTGAGCCAAGGATCCTAGAAAACAATAGCACTATCGACATAGACATTGAACTCATCCCAGGCAGGTTATTTCGATACGGATTGGGAGCCGGCGCGTTACTGGGCGTAGCAGTCTATAACTCCATTCAAGAACAACAAGATGTTCAACAGTGGGACGTTCATCTATTGGGTTTTGTAGAATTCAGAAACCTATTTGGTGGATTGCGTAGGCTTCGCATTGAAGAGCGCCCTCGATTGATCTTTACGAAAACATTCCCACGAGCAAACAAAGACGACCCAGCACTTGGTAACTTGGCCATTGTGGATTTTCGACAGCCTGGATTTCTAGAATCGCGAACCACATTAGCCTCAGGGGTACGTTGGGACTATGGCCCTCAACCTTATGGAGACCCTTACTTCCGGCATGATATTGATGCCTGGCTCGGTCCCCAGCGGTATTTTTTTAAAGGCCATGTCTTTTTGTCCGCACGAGTACATACCAACGTCTTCCTTCCTGAGAACATCAAAGAAGCCACTGATCCTCCCACTGACTACCAAGTGTTATTCTTTGAACAGTACGCACGCTTGGATCTACGCAATCGCCCTCGCCAACCACGCTATGGTGCATTTTTTGCACTCGGGGTCCATGAAGCTATCCCCCCAGGCTCATGGAGCTACCTGCGGCTTACACCGGATGCTCGTGGGTATATTCCCTTGCCTTTAGGCATGGTGTTAGCCGCACGGGTTGCAGTTGGTGTCATGGAAATTTTCGACACCAACATTAATACTGAGAACTATCCCACGCTGGCCAATCTTGGACCGGACACCTATCGCCTTCGCGGTGGAGGCCCTAACAGTGTACGAGGCTTCTTGGCGGGGACTTTAGGTGACGGCCTCAACGGCGGTATACGCCGATGGGAGACCTCCGCCGAAGTCCGTGTTCCACTGACAACCGACTTTGAAACAGTGGTGTTTGCAGACATGGGAGATGTCTCTCAGACAGATTTTCGTTTCAATTACCTGCAGACATCTCTCGGCATGGGATTGCGTTACCATACAGTCATCGGCCCTATACGCCTTGACGTTGGCTGGCGTGTACCTTCCTGGCAGGTCGTCGGTGAAGAAGACAAGCGGGATCCAAACCGCCCAGGGAAGCCGACTGATGTAAACCTTGGATTTATTAAATTTCCGGGTGCAGTGCACTTAACCATAGGAGAGCCGTTCTGACTCCGAGTAATCCATGGGTACGTGCTGCTATACGATCGCTCCTTGCTGCGAGGATCGCGATTGTCGCTATGTTGTTATTAACATGCTCTCTTATTGCTAGCGTTCTTTACCATGCACAAATGCCGGTCACACGACGGTTCGTAGCCTTCGTAGTCAATAATCTTGTAAGTGGTGAGATTAAAGGACGCCTTCACATCAGCAAAATCGAAACACTTGGATTGCATAAGGTGGTCACTAAAAACATCTCACTCTATGACGCTGCCAACCGCAAGGTAGCCTTTGCAGATGAAGTCACTCTACAACCAGATATACTCGGCGCATTTCGTGGGGTGATTCGCTTTGCGCACGTCTATTTAAAAAATGCAGAGGTCACCCTTATTGAGTCACCAAGCGGCCTTCCCACGCTAATCACAGCCTTTGAATCCAAAGATCCCACCCCTGGAATTGGCCCTCCGTTACATGCAATTGTGGATGATATCCACTTGGGAAACGTTAACGTCAAGGGAGACATCCTTGGCCTTACTGGAATCCGAATTGAACATTTTAAGGCACGCTGGCGCCTTGAAGCTCAGCGTGACGTTGGCCTTATCGTATACGGCGCAACTGGTACATTGATAGAGCCATTCCCATTCCATGCGAAGCTGCAGAGTCTCGTCGGGACCATTAGCTCTAACAGCATTACTGGCATTCGACTGAAAGCACGAGCCGGTATACGTGATGAAACCTATACAGCTTCCATTGCATACATTCAACCGGAACAAACGCGAGATAACGAACTCGACGTTTTGGTGCGCACGTCGAAAACTTCCCCTCAAACTCTTCAAGGCCTCGGATTCGAGTGGGCTCGCCTTATTGCTACCCATGCTGGCGGAATGATTCGATTAAAAGGCCCCGTAGACAATCTTGCGGTGAACGGGATGTTTCACACCCAAGGTGGTGACGTTGCTCTTGAAGGAAACCTTCAAAGTGAAAACACGAAGATAAGCTTCACCACCAACCATGTCGAACTGGATAAAACACTACTACAAGCGCCTGAGGTAACAACCTCTGGCTCTGCTACCATAGTCCTTGCAAAATCATCCCCACAGTTCATTCTGGATCTTAATCCCACCGCCTTCAATGGCATCGTTTTCCCAGCGTTTAAGATGCGTGGACGCATCCTGGATAACGAAGTTGCCATTGATCATCTTAGCTCTAATCATCTCAAAGGAACCATTTTTGCCAAAGGTCATGCGTATTTCAATGGTCGCGTACGGTTGAATCTGGAAGCAAATATTCCAGACATCAAAAAAGATCCCAACATCCCTCCCGGGTTGAGTACCGGATTGCAAGTTTCCGCCACTATTGACACACGCAATCCAATCACTAAAGACCTCGAAGTGCGCGGACGGGCACAGTTGCGTAATTTCCATTATCAAAACACGCGCGCAGCAGAACTCGCTATTGAAGGAAAATTCCGAGGCAAGACCCGTCAGCCTGATATTGATATACGGGCGTCTGGAAAAGATATCGCTGTATCGGGTTACCCTCTAACCCGTTTAGAGCTCAATCTCAAAGGAGGTCCCAGTCAATATACAGCACATGGCACTGCAACCAGCGGTCCAAATCGTCATGTTGGATTCGATGCGACCGTTTATGCCTCTGCCCAATCTTACCTTGTTCAAGCCAATTCCATTGTAGCATCGGCAGGATCCGAAACGTGGCGAGGATCCATCCATGGTCTGGTCTATACGCCTGAGCATTCCATTAGTGTAGAGAGAATCATTCTGGCAAATGGATCCCAGCGACTGGAGGCGGGTGGCGTCTATCGTTTCCACGACACGGATGAGTTTGAAGCCAACCTCCAAGACTTTGACCTCTCGGGATTGCAACTCCTCTTAGGACAGGACAACGCCCATCGAATTGAGGGACGTTTGGACATGCATGCAATTATGCGAGGACAAGTGACCGACCCCGATATATTGATCGAAGGAGCCATCCGCGAAGGACACATGGATCGTTTGCACCCGGTAGAAGCCGTGTATGTAGTCCAATATACTGATTCCACGCTCGAATTTGATGCTCAGGCAACTATTGAAGAACGAAGCATTATTTCCATCAATGGAACTGGCGATCTTATGCTCAACATGGAGCATCCGTTTGAAACATTCAAACGAGGCAGATACGAAGTTTCAGCAAGCGTAGACAATCTACCGTTGTCCACTCTGCGACAAGTCTCCGAATCCTCTATGGCAAACGCAGATGGCACTTTGTATGGCCAAATAAATGGGTATGGCACACTGTCAAATTTTGCACTTGATGGGAATGCTCAACTTGCTGAACTTTCCATAGGAAAGCTCACTGGATTAAAAGCACAAAGTAAATTTAATTATGGCGATCATGCGTTTTTAGCGACCGTAGATCTCAGCGACTCAATTGGAAAACTTATCCACGCCGAGGGCGCTTTTTACGTGGATCCTATTGCCCTCGCAGAACGTCCCTCCGAGTTCCTTACGACGCTCTATGATCGTCCCTGGCAGATTGGCGCACACGTTATCCCGCGCAGCCTGGAACAATTGCCAGAAGTTATCTCTCAACACTTACCCTACCCTGCATTAATGAACGCGGAAATCGTATTGCATGGTAATGCAACAGAAACGAGAGGTCGTCTGAAAGCCTCTGTTTCCTCGGAAAGCGATGCCTCTGCCAACCGCAAGGCAGCGCGACTCAGAATGACTGCTAAACTTGACGATGGCCGCGTCTATGCAAGCTTCAATGGATTTGTGAACAAAGAGCCTACCCTCAAAGCTGAGGCTTTTGCTCCACTGGATTTGCATGCATGGCTTCGAAACCCAAGTCTAGCATCCATCCCTCCGGTGACATTTGAAGGACACGTATGGCGTATGCCTTTGGAAAACATTCCTTTAATGCCACCCAACTCAACTGGTCCTGTGGATCTCAACTGGGATATTAAAAACCTCTTTACGGACCATCCTACCTTTAACGTTACGCTTCACTCCCATGCACTACGTTTTTTTAAAACGGATCCCATTGCGATCGATGTTACAGCTAAATCCAACAGCGCCGGTCTAAGCTTCAGTGGAAACACATCCGACATGTCAGGTGGGCGTAGTCAACTCAAAGGCTTTGTCCCCGTGCAATGGTTGGATAAGGCGCCTTTTGTCCAGCTGGATACAGATGCCCCGATTTCCCTCCGAACACATTTCAAGAGAGCAAGGCTTCAACCAATTTTTTCAGCGATTCCAAGCATCGAAAATGCCGACGCCATTGCCATGGGAACTCTTAATCTGACTGGAACGCTTAACAACATTCAAATGCATGGCGCTGTCGATATTGAGCAGGGTCACGCTCAAGTCATTGGGCTTGGTCAACAACTCGTCAATATTCACGGAAAAGTTATTTTTAACGGTAAATGGGCCCAACTGGTTGGCCTTCGTGCGGAAGATGGCCGAGGACGAACCCGAATAAACGGAGGTATCAGCTTTACTGGAATTCAACCAAGCCACGTACGATTAAGCCTTAACTCGTGGAAATTTCCAGTCAGACGTGAAGGCAGCGTTTTGGCCACCCTGAGCGGAAATGCAAAATTCAATGCAGCAATTAAGGATGACCGCATGGATGCCACCATCCAGGTCTCAGAGTTGTCCGTAGCGTTGCCGGATGACACAACTTCAGGTGTTCAAGAGCTACAACACCATCCTGATCTCATCATCGATGGCGTTGCTGCCAACAATCAAGAAGAGGGAAATGAAGAATTCACTGTCCATATAAAAGTGGACGCACGACAGCCTTTTTGGGTCCGCCGTTCGGATTTTTCTGTTCAAATCGCTTCAGAACTCGACATGACCTATGAAAAATCAGCATTGTATATTGAAGGATATGCCAAACTACGACGTGGTTTTTTTGATCTTTTTGGAAAAAATTTCACGTTGCGAAACGGCACCATCAACTTCGATGGCTCAAGCGAGCTAAACCCTGAAGTCAATATCCAAGCAGTCCATGAACTATCCACCCAGTCAGGAATAAGCGTCACCATGACTGTCGACGGTCGCTTAAGCACTCCTACCGTGGAGTTCACCTCAACCCATCCTGACTGTCAGGAACGCAGCCAAGTTATCGATCTTCTTATCAGTGGCCGCTGCAGCGGTAACGATCGCAGTGGAAACGTGTATGCCGCAGAAGAACAAACGGCTTCTTTCCTAGCTGGCATTACCGCCGGTATTCTTACCCTAGGGGCACGTCGCGAATTTGGAGATTTACTTCCAGTCATTTCTATTGAAACGGGCCAAGGAGGATTCGCAAGTACGCGGGCCCGACTTGGTTATCAAGCCGACGCTTTTATTCCAGATTTTATAAAGCCGTATGTGCTCGGCGCTTATGTGGAAGGCGCTTTCCCTCTGACAAGCTCCGACGAGCAAACCCAGCAACAGCAACAACAGCAGCAGTATCAACAACAAGGAGCCGGAACACGCTTCCTGCTGGAACTTCAATTCCCGCATAATTTTGTCGGAACCAGTCAGTATTGGCCACCGGGCACATGGGGCTTTGATTTGACCTGGGAACCTTAGACTTGACACCCCTACCTCGACGAAAACAGTGACTAAGGGTAGATTGGCGAGTTATGCAACCACGTCTTTTCGGTACCGACGGCGTTCGCGGCCTGGCAAATCAAGGCATCATGTCGCCAGAAATTGCGTTTCGTCTTGGGGCTGCCATTACCTATCAAGCACAAAAAGGCAGCAAATCCCCTGCCCGCGTTGTAATCGGCAAAGATACGCGTATCTCAGGCTACCTATTTGAAACTGCACTGGCTTCCGGAGTCTGCGCTATGGGTGGACGCGTTCTTTTGTCAGGGCCCTTGCCGACTCCCGCCATTGCTCACATCACTACCAGCATGCGTGCCCATGCTGGCGTTGTGATTAGCGCATCTCACAATGCCTTTGAAGACAATGGCATTAAAGTATTTGGCCCAGAAGGGTATAAACTTCCGGACTCACAGGAGCTTGAACTCGAAGAGCTCGTGTTCGATAATACCAAACTCGACAAAAAGCGCCCCACTGGCGTTAATGTCGGACGCGCAGAAAGGCTCCAAGATGCATGGGGACGTTACGTTGCGTTTGTTAAATCTCAGTTTCCAACAGAACTTACCTTAGCTGGACTAAAGATTGTAGTGGATGCTGCGCATGGAGCCGCCTACCGTGCAGCACCAAGTGTGTTTTCAGAACTAGGAGCCACCGTTTATCCCATTGGAGTTAAACCCAATGGAAAAAATATCAATGCAAAATGTGGGGCGTTGCACCCTGAAGCATGCGCACGTGAGGTCATACGCCGAGGAGCCGATTTAGGGATTGCTCTCGACGGCGATGCTGATCGCGTCATAATTATCGACGAAAAAGGAAATATCGTAGACGGTGATGTTGTGATGGCACTTTGCGCTACGCGTCTTTTACGTTCCAATAAACTTAAGCGTCGAACACTCGTAGCCACTGTGATGTCTAACCTCGGACTTGAACACGCATTGCATCGAGAAAAAGGCAAACTCGTACGATGCCAGGTCGGAGATCGTTATGTGGTCGAAACACTGCGTCGCGGTGGCTACAACTTCGGCGGAGAACAATCTGGACATCTTGTGTTCCTTGATCATGCAACGACCGGGGACGGACTTGTCGCCGCACTCCAACTTCTTGCCATCGTACTCCGTGAAGAGAAACCCTTGTCAGAACTAGCTCGCAACGCTCTTGAACGAGTGCCTCAAGTTTTAATCAATGGGACATTTTCACGCCGTGCTCCGTTAGAGCAGTTGCCACGCACGTTGCATCACATTGAAATCATTGAAAAAATACTTGGAGAACAAGGCCGAGTGCTGGTGCGCTGGAGCGGCACAGAGCCAAAGCTACGCATTATGATTGAAGGGCCTGATCCCAAGCGCATCAAGCAGTATGCCAAGGACATCCTAGCAACCGCTCAAAAAGAACTCCTCTAGACAGCCGCTTTTTTCAGCGAAGAGACGTAACCATAACCTCGGCTGGCTCTATGGCAGACACCTTCACTCCAGTCGGAATGCCATGGACTTTGATACTGAAAGCTCGAGTAGCTCCTCGTGTTAAAGAACCCCTTATAAGATCAATATAAGGAACAATATCTTCGGGATCGAGCGCATCAAGCAGCTGTGGTGGCCCCTGAAGTGTGACTGTCACTTTGGAGGGCCGAGCACGCATGCCTGCGCCCATAATGGCTACATTAAGACGTCTAAACTTTCGTTCGCGAATCTCAGGAACAATCTCTATTTCTACCTTCACCGTCGTATCATCCAGATAACTCACGAACTCTGGCAGCGCCTGCAGCGGCACATCCATCACATGCGTTCCTATTGGAAGCGATGCTATGTCGATCGGTTCTGTGCGAATCGTATCAATGGCACTTACCCGATCTTCTGGGCCATGAATACGTACTTGATTCGGCACGAGCTTCAATGGTTCGAATACGGAAAATCCTCGCCTGGATGCGCCTACAAGGCGTGGCTCTATTTTTAAACGCTTTTCATAACGTTTGGCATAAGACAGTCGCATACTGGCAGGAAAAACTTGAACAATACTAACCCCGGGAGGGAGCTCAAATAACGAAGGCTCAAAATAAAAAAACCTCCCTGCTGTAGACTGCAGATCAACATCCACTGCCGGTAATCCTTCACGCTGAATCATGGTAAGCACTGACTGACTTCCTTGAAGCGTTACACGTACTTCCTGAGGAATATGACTCACCAACACCTGCCCTGATTTTTCAGGAGGTAACAAGGGATTGATCTCTACGAAAAATGTACGCTGGGCGTCCTGAGCACCTCTCACCAGTGCAAAAAGAACAATCGCCACAGCTAACGCAAGCCCTTTCAGCGGGAGATCGTTTTGGATACTCCGAACGGCTTTTCTGGACCAGCGATAGATGCTCACAGTGAGGCATCCTTCCTGTCCTCAGGCGAGGACACTGCGGAATGACTATCTTCGATGTTGGTTGGAGATACTGTTTCAGATACATCAGGCCTTGCAGGCTTTTTTCGCTTACGATGAAACAATCCTAGGAGTGCTTCCCGTAAGGAATTCGCATCAAGCTTTCTTACGATGTTTCCATTAAAACACAGGCTTAGAGACCCTCGTTCCTCCGATACAACCACCACAACCGCATCGGTTTCTTCGGTAATGCCAATGGCAGCACGATGGCGTGTTCCAAGGCTTTGATCGAGTTTAGGACTGCCTGTTAATGGCAAAAAAGCCCCCGCTCGCCACACTCTCCCTTCACGAATGATGACAGCACCATCGTGCATAGGATTCTCAAAGCTTGGGATAAAAATACTATAAAGAAGCTCCTTGGTAACGTTGGCATCCAAGACGGTGCCTTGATCAATAAAACCATCCAACATGGCATCACGTTCAAATACGATAAGCGCACCTATGCGTTTTTGTGCCAACGCTGTCGCTGCACTGATCACTTCCTCAAACACGTGAGTCTCTTTGGATCGACTTGATCCTCTAAAAAACGGATGCCTTCCAAAACGAACAAGAGCCCGGCGAATATCGTTCTGAAAGATAACTACAATAATAAGAACAATAGACGTTAATAGCGTATCCAGCATGGTGTACAGCGTAACCATGCCAAATTCGCGTGACAGATAATGCAACACAAACACAAACGCAAGACCGATGCCCATTTGCATTGCACGGGTGCCACGGATAAGAAGCAGCACCCAATATAAAATCAAGGCAACAAATGCGATGTCTGCCACATCAGCGATCACCGCGATCGCTCCCCGATCAAAAAAATTCAAGAAAGCATCGAACAGCCGGGTTAGCACGTTTCTCCACTTCCTCGAGCCTGTTCTAGCGCTTGAGCCATTTGGATGGCCTGCCACATCACAGCAACATCATGCACCCGCACGGCATTAACGTTCATGCACACGGCTTCCATAACAGTGACAGCTGTGCCGCCCACTCTTTCGAGAGGAGGAGGCAGTTCCCCATTCGCTTGAGGGGCCACTGCGGCGATAAAAGATTTGCGTGATGCGCCAAGCACCACACGATGTCCTGTACGTACAAATGCACCTAAGTTTGCCAGCAAGCGCACTGAGTGTTCTGCTTTTTTGGCAAAACCGATGCCAGGATCAAGCCAAATGGAATGAGGCGCTATGCCTGCCTGAATGCAGCGCTCGACACCTTGACCCAATTCTCGCAACACATCACTGACCACGTCGTGGTATTGCGTGTTTTGCTCAGTCACTTCACCCTGCTGTCGAGAGTGCATTAATACATAGTCGGCGCCAGATTTACCTACCACTTCGAGCAGCTCCGGATGCGCCGCACAAGACACATCGTTGATAATCCGAGCACCCTTTTCAAGCACAGCCTCCGCTACCTCAGACTGAGTAGTATCCACCGAAATCATCACAGGAAGTTCCCGCGCCACCGCTTCAACTACAGGAAGCACGCGCTCCATTTCCTGCTTGGCACAAATAGAAACAGCTCCTTGCCCATACGTGCTGCCTAAAGGGCGCGTGGACTGTCCGCCAATGTCAATCACTGCCGCGCCTTCGTGTACCATGCGTCGGGCATGCCTGCATGCCGATTCTAGCGTGGTAAACTGCCCACCATCACTGAACGAGTCAGGGGTCACATTCAATACACCCCAAATTTGGCAATCCCTCTTCACCTAACTCTAGCTCCACTGCTTGCTGATACACACGAACCTAGGCAGCTGCCATTTGGGCCCGCTTACCACGCCCGTTAGAACATAAAGGTTACCCTAGCGCCCATAACACCCTAGGCTGCCATCATGTCATGAAAGCCTGATGCGAGACAAATCAGAAGCAGAGAAACAGTTTGAGATACCCCATCAAGCCGGGCCAGGAATCTCACTGGGGCGTGGGTGAAAGATGGATGGCTTTGCCTTCTGCTCGTCCTCTTTTTGCTGCTTTCGTGCAGCTTGTTTACGGACATCCGAATACGTAGGAATAATTGCACGTTCACGTGGAGGCAAAGGCCTTCCTTCCATAATAGCGGTCACCTCTTCACGGTCTAAGGTTTCCCGCTCAAGGAGCGCCATGGCCAACTGATCCAACTTGTCACGGTTTGCCTCTAAGAGCGCCCGTGCTCGCCTGTACTGTTCAAGTACAATGCGCCGCACTTCTTCATCAATCTCGCGAGCGGTATGTTCCGAGTATTCTTTTTGACGAATCCCAGGACCAAATCCAAACATACTTTCTTCTCGCTCATTGAAACTCAGCGGCCCAAATTTTTCACTCATGCCCCACTCCGTCACCATGGAGCGCGCAAGCTGGGTGGCTTTACGAAAATCATCTGCAGCGCCGGTTGTCATCTGCCCAAACTTGATCTCCTCTGCAATGCGCCCACTCAAAGCCATGGCAATGCGATCCAAAGCCCACGCACGCGAATGTCCCAAACGATCCTCGTCAGGAATCGCCATCGTGACCCCAAGGGCAGGCCCTCGTGGAATGATCGAAACTTTGTGCACCGGGTCGTGATGCTCTAACAATTGCGCAGCCAATGTATGGCCCGCTTCATGCCATGCGGTTGTCTTTTTCTCATGCTCGCTGATCATCATGGAGCGGCGCTCAGAACCCATCAGCACTTTATCTTTCGCCATTTCGAAGTCACCCATCGAGATGACGTCTTTTTCTTGGCGCGCAGCCAGTAACGCCGCTTCATTGACTAGGTTCTCTAAATCAGCACCTGAAAAGCCTGGCGTCCCTCGTGCGATTAAGTCCAAATCCACTTTTTCAGCAAGCGGCGTCTTTTTGGTATGCACCATCAAAATGCCTGTGCGGCCTTTGACATCCGGCCGTGGCACAATGATGCGCCTGTCAAAACGACCTGGTCTGAGGATCGCAGGATCCAAAACGTCTGGTCGGTTGGTTGCTGCAATGATGATGACACCTTCATTGGACTCAAAGCCATCCATTTCCACGAGCAGCTGATTGAGCGTTTGTTCACGCTCATCATGCCCGCCTCCAAGCCCAGCGCCGCGATGTCGTCCAACGGCATCGATTTCATCAATAAAAATTATACATGGCGCATGCTTTTTGCCCTGTTCAAACAAATCACGTACCCGCGAGGCTCCCACGCCTACAAACATTTCCACGAAATCAGATCCCGAAATGCTGAAAAACGGCACCCCAGCCTCACCCGCAATGGCACGGGCAAGTAATGTTTTCCCGGTACCAGGAGCACCCATCAAAAGCACGCCCTTCGGAATCCGCCCACCCAGACGTTGAAACTTCTTGGGGTCTTTGAGGAACGCGATAATTTCTTCGCAATCGTCTTTTGCCTCCTCAATCCCTGCAACATCTTCAAACGTCACTTTGTTCTGTGATTCATTCAGAAGCCGAGCACGCGACTTTCCAAAGCTCATGGCCTTGCCGCCTGAAGCTTGAAGCTGGCGCATAAAGAAAAACAGAATGGCTAACACCAAGATCATTGGCAACCATGTGACAAGCAAGCTTGCCCACAGACCGCTTTGGTCGTCTGACTTGTATTCGACTTTAACTTTGTTATCGAGCAACTGTTGTGTGACGTGCTCGCCAACCGGGCCTAACGCAACACGGGGAGCTTCCCGCGACCCATCTGCCTTGTTTGCGATGTAATTGTACTCTGCGCCGGTATCATGTGCATTGACGGTAACCTCTTGCACCTTACCCGCCTGGACATCACTCATGAAGTCGCTGAACGCAACTGTTTTCGGCTGATTGCCCTGTGCCATGAGGTTGTAAATCGCCACCATCAGCACAATGACAAATAGCCAAATAAAAAGAGTTCGTTGTCCTTGTTTCACTCGATCACCAATTTCCTTGATTTTCAGTTAGTTTTTAGCATGCCATCGGTGTTTTTTCAATGAAACTACAATGGCGGTGTAGGTGTCTTACTCCGGGGTAGCACAGTGTCACTACGCATAGCCTTAAGCACTGTGCTCGTCTTATGCAAGCTCCAGCCGTCTTTTAGCCAAACCTCACCGCCGGCCACTGCCGCGCCATCGGCAGCTTGAAGTTGTGCTCGCGTAAGGCGCTGCCCTGCGATCCTCTCAAGCCACACGCGCAAAGCCATCCTGCGCAGAGGTTCCGCAGCCTGAGTCAATATCTCCGTATCAAGCTCCATTGCGGAACGTTGAGAAGCGGTAAGCAACGCATCTGCCTCATGTCTCATCCACTGAGTAATGCTGCGTGCATCGTCCGCAAGCTGGCTTAGATGATCGTACAGCGCTGAATCTTCCTGCGCCAACAACGGTAAAATTGTATGTCGCATGCGAGCGCGTTTGAATCCCAAGTCTTGATTACTCGGATCGTCCACGAAAGGGATCTCATAACGCCGCACGTATTCCATCACATGCACGCGCCGTGCATCGATAAGCGGACGAATGACTCCATCTTGGCGTAGTGGCACGATACCTCCTAAACCTTCCACGCCGGCGCCTCGTGTTAACCGCTCAAGGACAGTCTCTGCCTGGTCATCACGGGTATGTCCTACGGCAACGTGATGCAGCCCCTGCGCCTGAGCCAAAGCTAAAAGTGCGGCATACCGAGCCTTCCTGGCTGCAGCTTGTAACGATGCGTGCCGAGGAACTTCGACTTTCAATGGGAAAAAGGGGACGTTGAGCGCGTTTGCCACGTTGCCCACAAGCGCCACCTCCTCCGCGGCTTGCGGGCGCAGTTGATGATCCACCGAAGCCACAGCCATGCCAAACTGCATACGCGAAGACAACGTGGCTAAGACATGAAGCAATGTCATGGAGTCCGGCCCTCCAGAACAGGCCACCAACACACCGTCTCCTCGAGTTAAAAGCTGACGGTGTTCAATCGTCCGCTGGACTCGCGAAAGCAGGTGAGGGCCACGAGGCTCCCGTTCCTCGTCGTTGCGCACTACCTCTCCCCCTTCGGTTAAAACGAGCCAGATAAAAGCGCAACACGCAGCTCCGTCTGTTGCTTGATGCCATAGCGAAGCTGCTCCTGGCGGCTAAACATCGGCACACAGCTCAGTGCCGGAGCACCCAAGGTCAGACCATCCGCGTCATACCGAACCAGTGAGCCACCCAAAACCGCAGCCCCTGAGCGCGCATGTGCCTGGTGGGCCGATCGGCGTGCAACCCGAACACGTTTGCTTTCATGGGAAGAAACCACAACGTCGGCGTCGTCTTCAGGATCGTACTGAGAACGGCTCACTGCAAAGACCAACGCTGGAATGGCAAAAGCAATCCCTGTTGCCATGACGGCCACACCTGCTGTCACTGCATCGTTTTGATCAATTAAAAAGTGCCCGGCGACGACTCCCCCCGCTCCGCCCACGGCAGCTCCCACGAGGTAGGGCCACGTCTCTTTGACTCCGAAAGCCCCTACCGCTACCAGCCCCAGCTCTGCGCCCAAGAGCCCTCCGCCAACTTTACCTTCGAAGTTAGCATCCACATGCTCGGCCTCCAGAGACTGGGCGTAGCTGGGCACACTGGGGAATGATACCAGCGCTAACCCCAACATGAGCCATCCAGCCCTCCGCCACCGACAAACCGTCACCTCAATACCCCTTGGTTTAGCCACTGTGATTCTCTCCACCCTAGCCAAGCGCACATTACAATAAGCCTGATTCACAGAGCAACTCTCCTCAGCATGGAGTCTAAAAACAGCGCGAAATTAGCCTGTCGGAATGCCGACAGATCCTGGGTCGCTAGCCTGTCGGGATGCCGACACGTTTCCAACCAATTGAAATTCCTATGCAATTTACTTAGAAGCCCTCACGGCGGTACTCCGGAAGAACTGTCGATCCATCCATTCTGTAAAGGGCATCGCGATGTAGATTGTGGACCACGTCCCTAAGAAAAGGCCCACCATCATGGCAAAGGCAAAGTCCTTGATTACAGGGGTGCCCCAGAAAAAGAATGCCATCAAGGAAAGGGCCACCGTCCCAGACGTAATAAAGGTTCGACTCAGGGTCTGAGACATTGAGATGTTAATAAGTTCGCCTAAGCTTTTATCTCGCATCCGTTGCATGTTTTCCCGGACACGATCAAAAATGACGATGGTGTCATTGACCGAATAGCCCATCACCGTCAGTACCGCAGCCACTGTAGAAAGGTTTACCTCCTTCCTCAACAAGGCAAATATCCCCAAGGTCACGGCAGCATCGTGAATCATGGCAATAATGCCACCAGGAGCAAACCGCAGATCAAAACGGAACGCGATGTACACCATGATAAAGGCAATGGTGTAGAGCATGGACTGGACTGCCGCAGAACGAAGTTGCTCCCCGGCCTTAGGGCCCACCCATTCTACTCGCAACGCACCGTCAGGCGCGCGATCACCGAATTTACTCTGAAGTTGCTTGACCATCTTGTCGGCAAGCCCGATCAAGCGAACCTCGTAACGGAAATTCTCTGAAGCACCAAACGCATTGGCAGAACGGACACGCACGCCGGAAGCCTCTATCGCGCGAGCCAAGCTTTGCGCTTCGACCGCTCCTGACAAACGCAAGGAGATCTTATCTCCCCCTGGCGATACCCTAAACTCCTTGACACTTATTCCCTGAAGTTGGGCTGTCAGGCTCTGTTTCACACGCTTCACTTGTGCCTTGCCGAGCGATGAGACTTCTATCACCCGGATGATGTACTCGTTCTTTCGATCTTTGACGCTGAAGACTTCAGCCCGTGCATAGCCCAGACGCGTTAACGTATCGCGTAGCTCTGCTGCGTCGACTTTCCCCTTAAATGCGAGCTGAATCTCAGTGCCGCCGGTAAAATCCAAGCCATAGTTTAGCCCAGGATAAAAAATCAAAACAATGCTCGCCAGAACAACGAGCAACGATAAACCCATGAACACACGGCTATACCGCATGAAATCGATGTATATTCCCGGTTTAACTAGCTCCATGCTCGGCCTATCCTACTCTGAGACGTTGTAGATTCCGACGGCGAACCCACCATTCGAAACATATCCGTGAACAAAACACGCCTGTGAACAATGAACTGAGAATGCCCGCCATCAATGTCACGGCAAAGCCTCGAATCGGACCTGTACCAAACTGGTAGAGCACAATTCCTGCGATGAGGGTGGTTAACTGCCCATCCATGATCGACGAAAATGCCTTGTGAAACCCTTGATCCACTGCCGCACGCGGACTTTTGTTGTCGCGTAACTCTTCACGGATACGCTCCATGATCAAGACGTTGGCATCCACTGCCATACCTACGGTAAGCGCAATGCCCGCAATGCCAGGCAATGTTAACGTCGCACTTGCTACCGCCAAAAATGCAAAGAGCAGCATCAGGTTGAGCAACACCATCAGGTTGGCAATCAGTCCACCAACCTCATAGTAAAGGAGCATGAATAGCATGACCAACGCCACACCCACTGCAGCGCCAATGGCACCCTGCTGAACCGCATCTTGCCCCAGCGTGGGACCAATCAACTGCTCATTGGAAGGACGAATCGGAACCGGCAACGCTCCAGCTTTCAGTACAATCGATAGATTTTTCGCCTCGTCTTGAATATTGGGCCCCATACCAAGCGTGATCTGAGCTTGACCACCACCGATTCTGGTCTGAATTACAGGAGCAGACTCCACACGATCGTCCAACACAATCGCCATACGGCGTTTGACATTGCGTCCGGTCAGCTCCTCAAACAGGTTGGCCCCTCGTGGTTTTTGAAAGGCAATCGAGACATAAAACGGTGGATCTTCAGGACGTGTGCCTTCGGTCACGAAGGCATCCTGGATTTCCTCACCACCCACTTCACTGCGTGAAAACAGATAGTAGGTGCGCCACACCATTTGGCTTGCCTTACCTTCTGCCGAATCGGCCGGGGCTTCCGAGCCCATCAAAAGCTGATGATCCTCCGGAATACGCCCACTCTGCGCCAAGGTTTTAAGATAGTTGGCCAGAGCGTCACGTCCTTGGTCCCCTCGTGCCACTAAATAGGTCGTGTTGGCTTGCCGATTGGGTCCCACCGGCGCAGCTTCGGGGGCTTTTTCAATACCCTTGGGAACGTCAGTCAGGGTTGCTACAAAATCGGTATCATCATCCAGCACCTTAAATTCAAGCTGGGCTGTCTTGCCGATAATTTCCCGGGTCAGCTGAAATGTTTTCTCGTCTTCACCCGGAATCTCGATAATGATGTCCGCCTCGCGTGACGCCACCGATGTCTGTCGCAACTGCAACTCGTCGATGCGGTTTTCAATCGTGCGTTTGGCTTGCTGCACGGCCTCATCACGCAGAGCCTCCAGCCTGTCTTCCCGAACTTCCAGCACAACCTGGGTATCGTCACGACTGACTTCTTTGAGATCCCCGAGTTCTTGCAACAACTTACGATCCATCCGTGCCGCATCCGACGTCTTTTTAAACTTCAGGCGGATTTTTCTGCTGTCAGTGTAGTCTCTAATAATTTCAACACGTTGCGTGATCTGATCAAGCTGCTGTCGTGTAGGGGTGCCTTTATTGGGGATAATTTTGAATTTACGGCCGAGAACTTCCTTGAGTTGTTCCGCCCGGGTATCACGCATATCCCAGATGGCTTCATCGACCTCAGCTTCATAAATCAGGCGAAGCCCACCTCGGATGTCCAAGCCGGGAACGATCTTGCCTTCAAACACCTGCTTAACAAGCGGGGGCGCAGGAATCCACGCATCCAAGCTAGGCCATAACACCAGCCAGCCGACCACCGCACTGGTCAGCATCACCACAAAACGCAAATACCAACCTCTGTCCATAATCGAGTTAAGCGCTACCTGCGCCAGGGTGGGGCAGCTCAGTGCCAGCCACGTGGGACCGTAACACATTGAGCTTGACCTTTTCTGCAACCAAAAGAGTAATTTCTCGATCGTTTATATCGACGATCTCGCCACGAATACCACCGGTCGTGCGCACAATGTCCCCAGGTTTTAGCGCTTTTAGTAGAGCTTCTTGCTCGCGGGCTCTTTTTTGCTGTGGACGTATCAACAGAAAATAGAACACCACAAACATCACGGCCAGCATGCCGACCTGCATGCCGCACCCTTGGGGTCCAGGCCCTGCACCCGGTGCCGCACCGCCAGAACCGGCCGCACCCGCACCTGATGCAGCAGGTTGCATGTGCCAAAACATCTCCGTTAGCATCAGAATCACGGTGACCTACTTTCGAGCAGCAAAGGAGCCGCGCGTTTCTACTTCAGGCGTAGCGTAGCGTCAACCATGACTTATGATCCATCATTATGGCTGACTAACGCCCACGCTCACGAGGCATGCGCCACATTTTGCGCTGCCGGCGGAAACCTGGACACGGAGGAACAAACCACGGCCGTCGTGGCGCTTGCGCTTCATGCGCCGTCGTTATGGCCTCTTTTGCTCAATCACCCGGGCTTGCTCCAAAAGGCTCTGGAAACGCCGCTTGAGCTGGCTTGGCAGCCAACTATCCTGTCGGCCAAGTTCTCTGAGGCCTTGCACGGAATCCACGAGGACGAGGGTGTGCGTAAAGTACTGCGCACCGTTCGTCACCAAGCATTGATACGGCTTGCGTTACGGGAAATACTCCGGCTTGCGGATGTCGAGCAAAGTAGCGCCGAAATGAGCACCTTGGCAGACGCAACGGTGCAAGCGGCCATTTCAGCCGCGCTCCACACCTTTTCAGAGCGGCATGGGCTGCCACGCGATGCTTCAGGAAAAACGGTGCCTCTCGTTGTGTTAGGGATGGGCAAACTCGGCGGAAAAGAACTGAACCTCGGTAGCGATATTGATGTGTGTTTCTTTTATCTCACCGATGACGGCACATGTACCGATTCTTCTGTGTCTGTACATGACTTTTACACCCGGGTGGTCCGACACACATGCCAATCACTCTCCGAGATCACAGAAGACGGCTTCTGTTTTCGGGTAGACCTTCGACTCAGGCCAGAAGGACGCACAGGGCCCTTGGTTAACTCCCTTAGCAGTGCGGAGCGTTATTACGAAAGCTGGGGGCAAACGTGGGAGCGTGCCGCACTACTCCGTGCGCGGCCTATCGCAGGAGACATCGAGTTTGGTCAAACCCTGTTAAAAACGTTAGAGCCTTTTGTCTACCGACGCCCAGTGGTGCCTGCGATTGCAGCCGAGATGCATTCGCTTCTCACCCGCACACGTCGGGAACTCGGAGTAGATGAGCACCGTGATATCAAACTCGGTTCTGGAGGCATTCGTGAAGCCGAATTCTTTGTGCAGTCACTTCAGCTCATCTGGGGCGGGCGGCATCCTCAGCTACGTGTTCCAGGAACCATCGATGCACTAACCGCGCTGCGTAACTTGGGGCTCATTTCTGATCGGGAATCCGAATCATTAACTCAAGCCTGGACCTTCCTGCGCCGTTTAGAACATGCCATCCACCTTCGCACAGGTTATCAGACACATCTTCTTCCGACAGACAGTCACGAGCAGCATCTGCTAGCTACATCGTTAGGGTTAGAAAACGCAGACACGCTCTTTGACGCCTTGCATAAAGAGCGCGATAGCGTACGGACCTTAGCCAAAACCCTCGATCCAGCATCCCAGCATACGGAAGATACACTTGAAACACTCTGGGATTCACTGCTCGCCGATGCCCCTGTCGATGCCCTTCGCCCTCAGGTGACACAGGTCCTGCATGTATCGGATGCCGATGAAGCCATTGCTCATCTCAAACGCCTGGGCAAACGTGCTGATTTCCCTTTGGGGCGGGTCAGCCGTGAACGCCAAACCCAAATTGGATTAGCACTGCTCAAAGAAGCCAGAGACTGCGCTGACCCTCTCAGCGCTCTACATTTCTTGGTAGAGCTTTTCAATCGATTGGGAAGTGCTGGACTTTATGCCGAGTGGCTAACCAACACTCCATTGCTTCGGCGCCTTGTGACACTGTTTGCCAACAGTCCGTTTCTATCAAGTCAGCTTGTCAGTCACCCTGAGATCATCGAAGGAGTGCTTGCACCTCATGAACGCATCCATGTGGACATGATCCATGCGATGCACGAAGAGCTTTTCCCTCTCCTTACTCAGCCAAATCAAGCCACTGAAACCACGATTTCTCGTCTTCGTGCCATCAAACGCGATTGCGTGCTTCGCACAGGGCTTAACTTTGTTAATAGCGATGTTGCGATTTATGACACTGGCATTCTTTTAACACATCTGGCAGAAGAACAGCTCCAAGCAGCACTCACGCTTGCCATGCAACCCGTGCAAGCCAACACCACCTCGCCATGGCCAGAACCCATTGTATGTGCACTAGGCAAACTGGGTGGACGAGAGCTTGGGTTCAGCAGCGACCTCGATCTTTTCTTTCTTTATGACGAGCGTTGTCTGACCGATGAACAACGCGGAACAGCCGTTGAAGTCTATTCAAAAGTTGCCCAAAACACCCTACGGTTTCTTTCACAACCCAACGTTCAAGGCCCTGGTTATGACCTCGATACCCGATTGAGGCCGAGCGGTCGCCAAGGTCTGCTCGTGGTATCCGTGACGGCGTTTGAGCACTATCACGCCACACGGGCTGCAGCATGGGAACGTCAAGCCTTAATCCGCGCCCGCGCACTCACGGGCAACACGCAAACACAAAAAAACGTTTCTGTGTTGTTAAAACAACTTGCGTTTGAAGGAACCCCCACGCCGATTACAGACCTACGAGAGCTGCGCAGTCGCATGCAAACCGAACTTGCAGTAGAATCGACTCATCGTTACGATCCAAAATACGGTTACGGTGGCTTGGTGGACATCGAATTTATCGTGCAGTGGCTTCAAATGAGGCATGGCAGAGACGTACACCTTCAAATTCCGCACACCCACGATGCCCTGACAGCATTGAGCACACACGGATACCTTCCCCCACACCAGGCCCAGCACTTGAGCGAAGCCTACCGCTGGCTCCGTATGCTTGAGCAATTTCTTCAGCTTATGAAACCACACAGCCACACGTTTTTGTCGCCTCAAGACCCCATGCTCGATAAACTCGCTTTTGTCATGCGCATTCGACCTAGAGATGGGCTTTCTTCTGGAGAAGCGCTTATGAACGCTTACCGTCGTTACACCGAACACACTCGATCGCTATTTGAAGAGCACATGGGTGCATTGCCAGTTTCATCGCCATGGAGACTGCCATGAGCATGCTTACCGTGCTGGTCGTACAACCCAATAAAAAACCAGCACACGCCATCGTAAAAGCCATCGAGGCTGCAGGCCACCGCGTATGGCTTTGCTCCAAAGAAACCAATGCCATCTCAGACTACAAAGAGCATGCGTGCGACGCGGCCATTATTCATGTCACCTCGCGCAAACCAACCGGGCTTAGCATTGCTCAGCGCATTCGAGAACTCCCCATGGGCAACCAAAGTCCCATCATTCTTACCGCCAATGCCAATACCAACCCCCTGAAGCTGGAAAAGCTTGCAGAACAAGTACGTGCAACAGCCTTCGTACTTACAGACGAGAACACGCACATTTTAGCACGTTTGCTTGAAGACATTATTCATCGTTCACCCACCAAGCCAAGTGCCCACACACACCCGGGCACGCCGGCTCAGGACGAAGACGTGATTGCCCACACATCGGTGGCAACTAGCCGAGAACAGGAAGAGCGCCATACCAAAGTCGAAGATGAGCCCGAAAACGAAGATAGTTCCCGACTTTCCTGGGAAGAACACCATGATCAGGAAGCCCAGGACGAAGGCATCATGGTCGAAGAGCAAGCACGGCTTATCGAAAAAGGCATCGAACTACAGGGAAACTTTCTTTCAACACCTTTCCCTAGCCTACTACGTACGTTTGCTGAACTTCGCATTTCAGGAGCATTGGCCGTCTCTCAACACGAAAATGAACGAGGCACAACCACCGGAGGGAAGCCCAGAAAAATCGTTTATTTCAAAAACGGCATCCCCGTGTATGTTCAATCCAATCTCATCAATGAATGTTTAGGACGTCTGCTAATCCGACTCGGAAAAATTACACCGCACGTGTTGGATCAGTCCGTACACCTCATGCAGCAGGAACGCGAAAAACAGGGGCTCATTCTCATCCGAATGGGCGCCTTGACCGAAGAAGAGCTTAACGGAGCTCTGCGCGAACAACTTCGACGTAAGTTATTTGATTTGTTCGGTTGGCGGAATGCTGCTTACCAGTTCTCAACAGACATCCGACAGCTCCCTGACGTGATTGCGCTTGAGATGAATTTGGCAGAGGTGATTTTCGAAGGCGTAGTCCGCAAAATCACACCACAGCGACTGCTTCGAGTATTGGAGCCACATATGGATAGGTTTGTGGTGCCCAATCCAACGAAAGCCGAAGTATTTTTGAACATGGACCTCGTGGAAGAAGCTAGAACGCTTTTGCTTCACCTGGATGGTACAAACACTCTGCGAACGCTGCTGCAACAAACCAGCCGGCGCCCTGGAGCAGCCGCCCAATTGCTCTATGCCATGTCATCCCTTGGAGCCGTATCCTTTGAGACCCAGCCTCAACCAAGCCACATGCTTGAAGAACACGAAAACACAGCGGCAAAATCACCGCACGGCGATTCATCCACGTCACAGCACTCAACAACCGCCGAAGCTCCCATGCCTCATGCACCTGAACCATTCGAATCCACCGAGGTCACCAGTGGCGAAACGCCCAACCAACGTCCACGCAGCAAGATCCAACCTATCGATTCAACAGAGGAGCGCCAAGCGTCTTCGGATGCTCATTCAGAATCCACCCATGCGCTTAATCACCATGTGGAGCTGACATTTCAAGCCGAACGTCTATTCCGTACCGGGAAAAAAATGCTTGAACAACACAAACTCAAGCAAGCCTTTGCCTTGTTCACTCGAGCAGAAAGCCTCTGTCCCGACGAACCTGAATTCACAACCTATCGGGCTTACGTGGGCTACTTAGCAACCCCCCAAAATGATACTCTCACTCAACAAGCCCTTGAAAACTTGGCACATGTCATTCAACGTGAGCCCGCCTCCTATGAAGCCCATTTGTTTCGTGCAAGGATATTGGCTAGTCTCGAAGGTTTCGAGGAGGCTCAAGCGGCGTACCGGCAAGCCATCACGGTTGACCCTACCCGCAACGAAGCCAAAACTGAACTCAAACAACTAGAACTCAAATCAGGCAACCGCTAGAAACAGGATGAAGTTATGATCGAGAAAGTCGAAAAGATATGGATGGACGGCAAGCTCATCAACTGGGACGACGCCAATGTACATATCTTAACTCACACCCTACATTACGGGCTTGGTGCGTTTGAAGGAATTCGCTGTTACAAACGCGAGGATGGACGTAGCGCCGTATTCCGTTTGCGGGAACACATCCAACGACTTTTGGACTCTGCAAAGGTTGCCACTATTCCGATGTCCTGGTCTGTGGAACAAGTCGAAGACGCTTGTCTTGAGACAATCCGAGCCAACCGCCTCGATGAATGCTATCTACGGCCTCTTGTTTTTGTGGGCGCAGGGGCCATGGGCTTACATGCCACAGAGAATCCTACCCATGTGGCAATTATCGTATGGAAGTGGGGTGCTTATTTAGGAGACGATGGCTTAGCGCAAGGAATTCGTGCCAAAATAAGCTCCTTTACACGGCCTGGCATCAACATGGTCATGGCGAAAGGCAAAATCGTTGGCCATTACGTCAGCTCTATTTTAGCGAAACGTGAAGCCATGCAATCGGGCTATCACGAAGCCTTGATGCTGGATGCACAAGGTGCGGTGGCCGAAGCATCCGGCGAAAATATCTTCCTTGTCAGACACGGCGTGGTTCACACGCCAGCCTATGGAGGCAGTTTGCTTGGCGGCATCACTCGAGACACCGTGATCTCGTTATGTCATGACCTCGGTATCCAGGTGGTGGAACGCCAGATAAGCCGTGACGAGCTCTACTTGGCCGATGAAGTGTTTCTTTGTGGAACAGCCGCTGAAGTAACGCCTGTGCGGGAGATCGATGATCGCCCGATTGGAACGGGTAAACGAGGTCCCATCGCTTCCAAAATACAACAGCGTTTCTTTCAGGTCGTGCGTGGCAAAGAAGTACTGCACCCTGAATGGCTACGCTTCCTTTAACAACAAAGGCATGGGGAAGCACCGAGTTTCCACGCGCGCGTTAGATGAGAGCGTCTTTATACAAAAGTATGCGATGGCAACTGGCACACACTTCCAACGTCTCGCACCGCTGTAAAAGAATCGACTGCTGAGAAGGTAACGACATCCGGCAAGCGCTGCAGATTCCATGCTGGACCTCTGCAATTCCTAAACCCGATAAGCGCGTCCGCAGTTGCTCATACCGACGTAACACTGCAGCGTCGACGTGTTTTGAAATCGCATCGCGTCCAGACATCACCTGAGCACGCTGTGTGTTCAGTTCTTCGATGCGCTTTTGGCCATGCTCTTCTTCTTCTTTGCAAATGACGCGCACTTCCTCGAGTTCTTTTTCATGCTCCTCGACCGAAGACTCCACTTGCTGAATCGCAGACGTAAGCTTTTCGTTCTCCTGCTCACGTTCTCGAATCGTGCGCCGAATCACTTCAATCTCCCGCTCCACAGCTTCCGTTTCCTTAATGTTTCGAGCCTTGGCCATTTTGGACTTGGAGCGGGCAAGCTGTTCCGTAGCGGAATGCACCTCATCCTCATGTTGTTTCTTGAGATTGACAGCGTCCGTTAATTTTTCCCGCTCTTTACCAAGCAGTGCCTCCAGCCGTGCAACGGTACTTTGCATCTGCTGGATCCGTAACGGAATTTCCTTAAGCTCGGCGTCTAACTCTCGTGTGGAAGCATCGACTTCCGAAAGCTTAGCTAAGGCAATAAGTTGCTGACGCACAGCGCGCCCTTTACCGCGCCTTGTCGCATCGCGCAAGCGCTGGCATGTAATTTATAAAAATAAGACACAATTGTCTACAATTACATAAAAATATGCCAAATCTGGCATCGCCCCTTCTTAATGGAGTTCACAGACCTCGGTTCCAAAGAGTGCCTCGATGCGTGTTTTGAGCGCATCGGTGGGCTCCACCAAAAGGCCCGTAGCTACTAACCGCACCGCCCAGCGCTCAGTCGAGCACAACTCCAGTTGGACAGGACATGTTCCCGGATGCTGCTGCAATGCCGTACGAAGCTCGTCCAACTTCGCCCGATCCAACACATCTACCGACAAGCGGATTCGCACTGCACGCGCACGTTGTTTTAACGAGTCTGTCAACGAATAGGCTTCCTTGAGCACAAGCTTAGGGATAGGTGCCAACCGCGCTTCAGTCATGTCATCGGAGCGGAACGCTCCTTGCTCATGCTCATACTGAACTCCACCTGTCACCAACGCTGCATCGCCCGAAATCAGTGCATCACGCACTTGGTCAAGCACGCGGGGCCTAACCACCACTTCGACACGGCCATACGAGTCTTCCAATTGGAAAAAAGCTATCTTCCCACCTGTACGTGTGCTCCGCTCACGGTAACCTTCCACAGTTCCTGCGATGGTCACTTCTTTGCCCTCTTTGCAATTCGCCAACGTGCTGGTGTCTGCCGTACAAAACCGTTTAAGTTCGTTTCTGTAACGATCCAACGGATGTCCAGAGACATAAAACCCTAAAATATTTTTCTCACGCGCAAGCCTCTCGGCATCGTTCCATGCGGCAACTCTGGGAAACAAATCACCGTTCACTTGCGATTGTGCCCCGTCTCCTAAAAGGTTAAGCAGATTCGTCTGTCCACTGTTCCGCTCTATATTGAGCTTACGACCACGTTCCAGAGCTAAGTCAATGGCAGCAAAGGCCTGTGTCCGGGTGATTCCCAAGGGCTCATGCGAGGTGCTAAACGCACCACACTGCACCAATGCTTCCACGGCTGTCTTGTTAACTTTGCGTAAATCCACCCGTGCGGTGAAATCAAACAAGTCAGCAAAAGGTGTTTTCCGCACATTCTCTGCTTCGGATTCGCACGAGCGTGCCGCAAGAATCGACTCGAGCGCTGCCGTGCCAACTCCTTTGACAGCGCCCAACCCAAAACGCAACCGTGCGTTGTATGGATCATACAATTTGCCTTGGCGTGCCACTGGCTTATCCTGCTTGCGTGCGAGCGCCGGATCTGCAGTTTCATCGTAAACCACTGTAAAGTCGATTTCACTTTCATTAACATCCGGGGGTAAAACGACAATCCCCATGGCGCGGGCTTCCGAGATAGTCCGAACCACTTTGTCGCTTTTGTCTTTGTCGGCTGTCAGCGTGGCACACAAAAATTCCACAGGATAATTCGCTTTCAAAAACGCCGTTTGATATGTCAAAAGCGCATACGCGGCGGAATGCGATTTATTAAACCCATAGCCTGCGAAAAATGACATGAGCTCAAATACCCGCTCAGCATCCTGAGGCTCGTATCCTTTGGCAATCGCCCCGGTGATGAAGGCAGCTTTTTGTTTGGCCATCTCTTCTGGTTTTTTCTTACCCATGGCACGCCGCAACACATCGGCTGCACCCAAGGAATAGCCCGCCATCTGACGTGCTACCTGCATCACCTGCTCTTGGTAGACCAAGACACCGTACGTCTCTTTCAGAATGGACTCTAAACTTGCATGAGGATAACGAATGGCAACACGTCCATGTTTTCTCTGCACAAAATCTTCCACCATGCCTGAACCCAACGGACCCGGGCGGTAAAGCGCTACCGCGGCAATTACATCTTCAAGGGAATCGGGCTTGAGCTGCTTGAAAAGGCTCTGCATGCCACTTGATTCCAACTGGAAAACATTGGTTGTTTCACCAGAGCAAAGAAGAGCAAACGTTGCTGAATCGGTTAATGGGATACGATCGATACGGAATTTTCCCCCGCTGTGATCAGGCCGCTTTTCAATTAAACGGGACGCAATATCGATAACCGTCAGCGTGCGAAGCCCAAGAAAGTCGAACTTGACCAGGCCTGCCGCTTCCACGTCGTCTTTGTCATATTGGGTAACGACCATACCTGGCTCTGGACAAAACACAGGCACGTGTTCCCACAACGGGCCTCGGCTGATCACTACCCCCGCAGCATGCATCCCTGCATGTCTCGTAAGGTCCTCAAGCGTTTGCGCGTTGTCGATGAGGTCGTGCACCCGCTCATCTTCATCGTAGCTGTGCTTAAGCCGTGGCTCTTTTTTCAGCGCCTCGGCAATTGGCACACTTTTACCAAGGATTGGCTCTGGAATCAGGGATGCAATCCGCCCTGCTTCTTGCGGAGTCATTCCCATAACTCTTGCGACGTCTCGAACAACACTCCGGCTTTTAAGCGCATGAAACGTTGCGATTTGTCCTACGCTGGTATCGCTATACTTTTCTCTCACATAGTCGATCACTTCGTCACGACGCTCCATGCAAAAATCAATGTCGAAGTCTGGCATGGATACGCGCTCTGGATTGAGGAACCGTTCGAACAACAAGCCATACTCAATAGGGTCCAAATCTGTGATGCGCAGGGCATAGGCGACAAGAGAGCCTGCACCCGAACCTCGCCCAGGTCCCACAGGAATACCTTTGCTAATAGCGTGATTGACAAAATCCTGGACGATCAAAAAATAACTGGCAAAACCCATCTTGCATATGATGTCCCACTCCTCAAGTAACCGTTTGCGATAGGACGCTTCGTCGATACCCTTGTGCATTTCTTTAAATTCGCGAAACCTCCGTTCAAGCCCTTCCTCCGCCAGCTTGCGAAAATACGAAGGCTCATCCATGCCTTTCGGGACAGGAAACTGCGGCATCGTGGATGGACGCACAGGATCCACTGCACCTGCACACATTTCAGCAATCCGAAGCGTGTTTTGGATAGCTTCTGGAAGATGCGCAAAGCGCTGTTTCATTGCCTCGGCTGATTTGAGAAACAATTCCTCGGAACGATGGTGTGAGCGCTCCATGTCTATCACTTGGCGTCCACTTGAAATGCATTGCAGAATCAGCTGAGCATGCGCATCTTTTTGCTCAGGATAATGACAATCGTTCGTTGCCACCAAAGGCAGGTCCGCTTCACGAGCCAGTTGCCCCAAAATCTCATTGAGCGGCTTTTGCTCCGGAAAGCCATGATCCTGAAGCTCCACGAAAAACGCATCGGCCTCAAAGCAATCCCGCAGTTTCCCTAAGGCCCGCCGCCCCTCTGTCTTGCCACGCAAGAGCACCTGCTGCGCAAGATATCCACCCATACACGCGCTAAGGCCAACAAGGCCTTTACGGCATTGTGCCAGTGTTTCAAAATCAATCACCGGCGAACCACCACCTTGCGTCCCAGTCATCCACGCATGGCTGACCAGTCGAATCAGGCTTCGGTACCCGTCATCGTTGGCTGCTAAAAGCAATACATGTTGGCCAGGTCCAGTTGGAGTGTCACGAATACTCAATTCGCAACCAAGAATAGGCAACACATCGTGTTGGCGGCATGCACGATTGAACTGCATGGCACCAAACATGTTTCCATGATCGGTAAGCGCAATTGCTCGCATGCCATTCTGGCTGGCCCATGTGGCAAGCGCTCCTATACGGATAGCACCATCCAACATGGAGTACTGGGAATGGACATGAAGATGAACAAACTCCGCTTGCCCCATAACCTACTTTCGCGTCAGTGCCGTGCTCTAAGCCTTACTTAACTGCCAGAACCGTCCTAGGCTGCCGCGCATGCCAAAAAACGGCAAGTAGGTAATTGCGTAATTTGGCGGCTTGGTCATTGAAGTCTTAAATTAGTGACATGCCATGACTGGAATTCCCGTTTGACTCTGTTAGCTTACTCGCATGCGTAAACCAATATTGGCTTGTACAGTCATCGCAGTCCTTTATTGCCCGGGATGTGCAAAAGGCACCCAGCCTGAAGCAGACGGCGGTTCTTCGGACGCTCCTTACGACACCTATTTCCCACCACTCGGAGATTCGGGTGGCTCAAACCTCACGTGTACTGGATTTGGTTTCTCTCCGAATCCCCCACTAAGCGGGACGGATGTGACGGTAACGTATCAACACACCATCCCATTTTCCAACGTGGCTCTCATTATCACAGGCCCCGGAACCGGAACCCCCGAATGGATAGGCGTCACCGGAGGCAATGGAGAGCCCTACACATGGTCATGGAAAGTTACATTCAGCGCAGCAGGTTCATGGCAAGTGAAGTTTACCGCTGATCAGCTAGACGATGAATCGGATCGGCCCATATGCAATCTGCAAGTCACAGCCGGAAGCTAACCAGCCGCTCACCTGCAGACCAAGCAAAAAAGCTTGGTCTGCGTGAGCTAGCATGGGTTACCTTGGGGTGATCAAGGCAGATTCGATTGACTGGCATCTTGGCCAACACATGTGCCGGCCGACGTATACTGACTATACATGCCATTGGGGCAACGGGTGTTGTCCCATACCGCGCCTGTCAGACTGAAGTTCGACACATCCCAGGGCGCTTCGACCATGGCCGCAGACGGTCCTTGCCATATTACCGGCACCAACATCGCATTAAGCAAATCCGCATTCGAGAAATCTGCATTGGCCATGTTGGTATTGGTCAAATCACTATAGCTGAGATCTGCATGTGACAGATTAGCCCCGCTTAGGTCGCACCAAAATAAGTTCCTACCACTTAAGTTCGCATGACTAAGATTGGCATCCTTGAAGCTCTGCTCAGTCCAGTTGTAGCGGCTGAGATCTGCATAACTAAGATCTTTACCTTCGAGATCTTGGCCCGGCTGAAGAATCATCATCCCCTCTGCCGCAGGGTCAAATTCACCTGGGAACACGGTTGTCCCTGCCACATCGTAAAACGCATCCGTGAACGTGGCATCCGTGAGAGTAGCGTCACTCAAATCGGCATCGACAAGCGTTGCACGCGTTAGATTTGCGCCCGTTAAGTCAGTGTTGTTTAAGTCGACACTGGTTAACCATGCCTTGCTTAGGTTGGCATCAGTTAGATCAGCACCATTGATGGTGATGTATCGCAGATCTGCTTCTGAGAGGTTGGCACCACTGAGGTCCGCTCCTGTGAAATTCGAACCACGCAGATCCTGACCAGACAGATTGGCACCTGACAGTTGAAAGTCTTCGAAAGACTGTCCACTCAAATTAAAGCCTCTGAAATCAAAATCCGAAAAATCCGTGGAATCTGAAAACTCAATAAACTCGTCGCCAGGATCAAAGCCTGAGGGAAAGTTGGTGTCAGGCCCAAAAAGCGCGCCTGAGAAAGTAGCATCATCGAGATTGTCATCCGATGCAAAACCAACCCAGAGCAGATTGGCATCGCTAAAATCCGTGCCATCCATCGTGTTGGAGTCGAATTGCACGCCGCGAAATTCACTGCCAGAAAAATTGGTGTCATCGAGATTGCTTGATTCGAAGAACACATCGCTGAACGTGGCATTGGAAAGATCTGTGCCCGATAAATCAGCGTTGATCAACGTGACCTCGTCGAATTCAGCTTCTTGCAGATTTGCACCGCTTAAGTCCGCTCTATCCATGGGAGTCGGATCGATGCTGACCCCTTTGGCAACGGCACCTGATAGGTTGGTGTCTTGCATTAGACAGTTTTCAAAACGGGCATCCGTTAAATCCGTGTTAGAGAAGTTCGCGCCTTTCAAATCGACATACCGAAACAGGGCGCCTTTTAGGTTTGAGCCACTGAAGTCGATTCCCGAAAGATTTAAATTATAACCTACATGACCGATATTAGACTCAAGGCGTATTCCGTGCAGATCTTGATTGGTACAGCTGCCGTTGGATTGAAGTAGACACTCGTCGCCATTGGCGCCTTGTACACTGCATACATAACTCGGCTCCGAAGTGAGCTCGTCATCGGACAAGGCACCATCGCCGTCCTCATCGACACCGGTACGCACAACAAGCCCTCCGGCTGTGCAGTTGTCACCCGCGGGTTCATCCGCCGTGATCACAATCGGCGATGTTCCGGCCTTGCCGTCATCACCACAACCGATTAATCCAACCACAACTCCAAAGCAAAGCACTACCTTCACAATTTTCATGCATTCCTCCCAGTGTCTGATGAGCTGCGTTTTACACACTCGCCATATAGGAACAAAATTTTCTGCGACTTGAGGGGAGAAGGCGGAGGCAGGTCCGCCCTAAACCAATTTTTAGTACTACTGAATTTTTTTGCCCGTATTACAGCCACGGCGTGATTCTGCCACCTTGCAGCTGGATTCATGGCGTTGCGGGGCCCCTGAAAGGATGCTATACGCCCCTGCCTTACTAAGGAACTATGATGAAACCGTCGCCTTTAGCCCAAGTTAAAGCCAAGCATAACTCCAAGACCGATTTAGTCGCGGCTGTGCGTGCCTTGGCCACTGACAGCCTGTGGCTTGACCGCCTCAACGAAGACAAAGGCTTGGAGCGCGTTTCGAATGCGAAGCTGCTTCACATGCATGCGTTGCTGACTGACGTTAAGTCGAAGTTTGGCACACGTGACAAACTCATTGATGCAATCGTGGAGGCACAGGGCCGTTCCAAAGACAAAGACTTCCGTCAGTCACTTACCCGATGGAGCACTCCGAAGCTGTGGGACACCCATCAAAGTCTGACGAAGCATGCCAAGACCCGCTCAGCCGCTAAATAGCGCAACATATTTCTCGAACCAGCCCTCAGCAAAAAATAAAAACTCCAACGCACTCAGCGCTAGAAAGGGGCCAAAGGGCATCTTCATGCGCCCTAGGCCTTCGGATTCATGGGTGTGAGGGATTTCCTTCGGAGCATGCTCCTCATGCTCAAGCGGTTCAGGAGCATCTCCTGCCTCATTGCTTGAGTTAAGACTTCGTCCCATCACCAATAAGACGCCTGCCGCCACAAGGCCTTGTAATGCGCCCGCAAACAAACTGAATACCACGCCTTTCCACCCAATGAATGCACCAATCATCATTAAAAGTTTGCTATCGCCCTCGCCCATGCCGCGACGCCCAAAGAAAGCCTCGTACACCCAAACAAACGGCACCTGTACTATCAAAAAACCAAGCCCAGCCCCGAGTGCAGCAGCATCCGCTCCCGGATGGCTTCTCCAAGCCACCGTGGCCAAACCAAACGCTGCCCCCGGCAGGGACACTTCATCAGGGATCTGCATGCAATCCAAATCCACAAACGTCGCCACAACTAGGCCCCCAACAAATAAAAAGTAGATCACTGCTTCTAGAACGACACTTTGCAATGAAGCTGATTCAGGGGCTTGAATAAGAAACCGTTCGGCCACAGCAACGCAGAGCACACCTGTCAGCGCTTCGACCCAGAAGTAACGAGACGACAACGGGGCCCCGCAACACTCCGCCTTGCCGCGAAGCAACAGATATCCCACAATGGGCACATTGCGCCAGGCGCGCACGCTCGCGCCACAGGACGGGCAATGACTGGGTGGCCTGATCACCGACATTTCCCGAGGCCACCGGTAAATCGCCACATTGAAAAAACTGCCCCAAATTGCCCCAAACACAAAGGCAAAACCACGTATGGCCCAGGAAGGAAACTCAGTGACTAGTAACATGTCGGCAAAGTCTAGCCTTGAGGCGCAATTAATTGAATAAACAGAGCATACCTCATGAGTTCTAAGGAAAATTCACGCACTGGGCTCAAGCACGCCCAGAATATTGTCGTCAAAGTGGGCAGCCGGCTGCTTCGCAGTGAGGGGTCAGCCGACCGCTTCGATGCCATTGCCTCGCAAGTGGCCGCGCTGTGCCAAGAAGGAAAGCGCGTCACGTTGGTATCCTCAGGAGCCATTGCCCTTGGCTACCCTTTGCTAGGACTCAAGACCCGCCCACACCAGATGGCCATGCTACAAGCAAGCGCAGCTGCAGGTCAGCCCAAACTCATGCAAGCGTATGAACTGGCTTTTTCCAAACATCACTGCATGACCGCACAAGTGCTTCTGACGCGAACAGGTCTTCTTGCAAGAGAACGGTATCTCAACGCACGTGCAGCCCTTGAAGCACTGCTTGAGCGAGGTGTCATCCCCATCGTCAATGAAAACGACACCGTGTCTGTAGAGGAAATCACCTTTGGCGACAATGACAGCTTAGCTGCCACCGTAGCCGCATTGGTTGGCGCAGATTTGCTAATTCTTCTGACGGGAGTCGAAGGCTTGATGGACAATCACAATCAGCGTGTCCCTATCGTCAACGAGGTTAATGACGTGCTGCATTTTGTGACCACAGAAACAAGTGATACTGGCATAGGCGGCATGTCTTCTAAACTTCTTGCTGCTCAGGCTGCAGCCAAGCACGGTGTTCCTGTGGTGATTGCCAACGGGCACCAAGACGACATCCTCTCATGCATCATGCAAAATGCAGATGTGGGCACACTGATTCTTCCCTACGGCAGCCGGCGCGCCAGTCGCAAGCACTGGATTGCGTATACACTCCACCCCAAAGGCTGCATTGTCGTCGATGCAGGCGCAGCAAAAGCACTCGTAGAACGAGGTAGCAGCTTGCTCCCTGCAGGCGTAGTGCGTGTCGAAGGCTACTTTCACAGTGGCGAAGCCGTACGCATTGTTGACCCCGCGGGTAAAGAACTTGCCCGCGGATTGGCACGTTACAGCTCGGAAGAAACTTCTCAGCTTGCTGGCGCACAAAGTGATGAAATCATTGACAGAATTGGACGAAACGATGGTCACGAAGTCGTACACCGCGATGACATGGTGGTGATCTGACATGCAACCAGCTACGTTAAATGCCATGACTCAAAAAGCCGACAGCTCCCAGGCCGATCCGGATCTTGTAGCGCTTGCCCAACAAGCCAAAGCTGCAGCACGTCAACTTGCCAATGTGCCCACTGAAAAAAAGGACGCGGTGCTCAAACGTGTGGCCGATGCGCTCCGCACTACCGCAAGTGCTGCCATTGTCGCCGCCAACGCCAACGATATGCAGACAGGCCGAGATAAAAACTTATCTACGGCCATGCTTGATCGGCTGCGTCTCGATCCCGCTCGACTTGAACACATCGCTAAATCCATCGACGATGTCATCCTACTTCCCGATCCGGTAGGAAAAGTGTTCAACATGCACGCCACTCCCTCTGGAATTGAAATCGGTCGCATGCGCATTCCTCTCGGGCTTATTTTGATCATTTATGAATCACGACCCAATGTGACTGCAGATGCAGCCACCCTCTGCTTAAAAAGCGGCAATGCATGCATCCTACGAGGTGGCTCTGAATCATGGCATTCGAACCGTGCGATTGCCAACGTGTTTGCCCAAGCTCTGGACGCTGAAGGACTGCCTCAAGCAGCGGTCACGCTCGTGCCGACCACGGATCGCCAAGCCATGCTCCAACTTCTTGCCATGGACGAGGTGATTGATCTCGCCATTCCCAGGGGTGGAGAGCAATTGATTCGCTATGTTGCCGAACATGCGCGCGTTCCAGTGGTGCGGCACTACAAAGGCATATGCCACGTCTATGTCGATGCCGAAGCCGACTTCGATATGGCAGAGAAAATTGTCATTAACGCTAAAGTGCAACGTCCTGGCGTATGCAATGCCATGGAAACCTTGTTGGTAGATCGCGCATGTGCAAGTACATTTCTTCCTCAAATCATTACGGCGTTAACCGAAAAACACGTCGAGATTCGCGGAGACGATAACGTCCGCCGTGTTAACCCCGATGTGCATGCGGCCCGCACAGAAGATTTTGACAAGGAGTATTTGGAACTCATCGTGAACATCGCGGTCGTTGAGGGTATCGATGGAGCTCTGGCACACATTGCCAAACATGGCAGTAACCACACAGAAACCATTGTCACTACCAACGAAGCCAAAGCCCAACGCTGGGTGCGGGAAGTCGATGCCAGTTGCGTGTTCGTCAACGCCTCCACACGTTTCAACGACGGAGGTGAGTTAGGGTTAGGCGCAGAAATCGGCATTTCTACGACAAAAATGCACGCGTATGGGCCGATGGGCCTCGAAGAGCTTTGCGCTACGAAATGGATAGGGTATGGAAGCGGACACGTTCGCACCTAAACTCTCCCACGCCATAAACCCATGAAAAAATCTTCTCCTCGACTACGAACCAGTACCGCGCCCTTGCCGAAACGGCTGCGTAACTCTCCAACGCCCCGCACAACTATTAAAAAGAACATACAACAATTGGCTCTGACCATCGGCGCAGTTGCCTTGGACAAGAAAGCAAGCCGGGTGGAGATCATCGATGTGCGGGGTAAAGTGGATTATACAGATTACGTGATCGTGATGAGCGGCCGTAGTGATCGACAGGTCGCTGCACTTGCGAGGAACATCGAAACCGAACTTGCAACCAAACACCACACAAAACCTATAAGTACAGAAGGTCTCCCTCAAGCATCGTGGGTTTTGCTTGATTATGGCGATGTTGTCGTGCATATCTTTCATGAGGATGCACGTGAATACTACGATCTCGAATCACTCTGGATGGACGCCAAGCGCTTGGAGGTAAGTTAAGCGTTGCGCATTACCATTGTCGCTGTTGGAAAAATCAAAGAGCCTGGCCTGAGACAGCTCATTGACGATTATCTCAAACGCATCCATCGATACAGTCAGGTGCAAGAAGTCGAGTTTAAAGACGACTCTGTGGATAAGATCACGGAGCGTATTCAAAAAGCGATTCCTCTTCGCTCTCGCGTGATTGCCCTTGAAGTTAGCGGTAAGACATACACCAGCTCTCAATTCGCCACCTTGCTTGAACACTCAGAACACGACGCTATTGGTACATTGGTATTTGTTATCGGAGGCGCCTACGGCTTGCCTCAAGAAATCTCCCGCAGCGCTTATCTCAAGCTCTCTCTATCCCCCATGACGTTACCTCACCGCCTCGCACGGCTATTTTTGGTTGAACAAATTTATCGAGGTTTCAGCATCAGTCGCAACGAACCCTACGCACACGAATAAACAAACAACTTCAACCAGTTACAATGGCAGCCTGAGCGTGTGACGCGCCTCAGACCGTTTGCCATTGGAGACTTGAGTCCTGTTCTATGATTCGGTATTGGGTCTAGCGCTCTCAGCTCACCCGAAACCGGTGAAAGGACTATCTAGATGGAGCTTACAAACACCGTGGTTCTCACCCTACTCATTGTACTGGCTTACCTTGTCGGAGTATTGTGTGCCGTACTGGCGCTTTGGCGTTCTCGGACTCCTCAAGGCGCAACAGCGTGGGTGGTGGGCCTTATCAGCTCTCCTTTCGTGTTGCTCCCGCTCTTTGTAGTTTTTGGACGGAGCAAATTTCAAGGCTATGTTCACCAACGTAGAGAGCTCGACAAGCAAGCACGAGGCAAACTTCCTAATGCGGAACAGCTTCGTCTTCTTCAAACCACGCCGGCCGATAAACTGTTCGCCATCGCTTCATTGACCGACGCTTCTTCGCAACCAGGGTTTACCAACACCAATGACGTCGAATTATTGATCAATGCTGAGCGTGCTTATCCACGCATGCTCGAGGCAATCAAAACAGCAAAACATTCCATCCTGTTTCAGTTTTACATTTTTCGCGAGGACGCTATCGGAAATGAATTTGCGAAGTTATTGATGAAAAAAGCCTCTGAAGGCGTGAAGGTCTATTTCCTTTGCGACAACATAGGGTCCCGCCTTAACTCTAAGTTCATAAAAAAACTGGAAGCTCACGGCATCTCGGTTCGATTGTTCCGCAGTTGGAAGGTCTGGAACAGCCAAGTCCAAGTCAACTTTCGCAACCATCGGAAGGTTCTCGTGGTCGATGGCTCAGTTGCGTTTGTGGGCGGCATCAATATCGGCGATGATTACCTAGGACGATGCAAAGACATCGGCCCATGGCGGGACACGCATCTTCGTATGACCGGCCCTGCAGCCTTGGCCACACAGGTTTCGTTCACCAAAGATTGGTATTGGGTGACGGGCGAGATTCCCGACGTTAGCTGGACCCCTCACCCCACGCCCAGTAAAGGCGCCGAGGTCCTCGTGCTGCATACCGGCCCTGCCGACGAAAAAGAAATATGTTTACTCGCACACATCGGCCTTATTAATACGGCCATACGACGCGTGTGGATTGCCACGCCTTACTTTGTGCTTCCCGAAGGACTGGCAAATGCACTGATATTGGCATCTCTTCGTGGAGTAGATGTACAGGTTTTATTGCCGTCCTACAGTGATAGTCGCCTGGTGATGTACGCATCTGAAGTTTATGTGGAGAAACTGCTCGCTGCAGGCATCAAATTCTCCAAGTACCTTCCTGGATTCCTACATCAAAAAGTGATGTTGGTGGATGACGACATTGGTGTTGTCGGCTCGATTAACCTGGATTCCCGATCCATCTTCATCAACTTCGAGATCATGGCCATCGTCCACGATGAAACGTTTGCCCTTTCCCTGGCTGACATGCTTGAGGATGATTTTAGGCAGTCACAACCCGTGACTTTGGAATCGCTGCAAAAGCGCTCCTTACGCCGCCAGCTTACCTGTCGCGCTGCTAACCTGATGGCCCCCGTGCTCTAGACACCATTTCTTTTAACGTTGCATCTTATGCAAGAAGCGTTTGCACAAGCGCCTTCAAAATCCTGCCCATAGGAACCACCGCAAGGACAAGCGGAAGCAAAGGCAGCCCTGATACGATAACAACAGCTACCACATCCGAACGCCGAAAAGGCAGCGGCGACATGTGTTCGATCAAGCTATACACCGCACTGAAATCTGCACCCGCACTCGCATCCGAAGAATCGAGTAAGTGTTTGGATGGATTATCCTGAAACCATCGTTTTTCAAAAGTCTGCACCATCTGATTAATGACTGTTCCATAGCTCAACAATGCATCATTTTTAGCTTTCAAGAGTTTGGGAATCCACGTCAGAAGAGGCCCAAACAGCGCCACTAAGATGATACCGATCATCGACAAGACCAGAGGCAAACAGCTCTGGAGCGTACGATGATCGTATAAAACCTGGGTTAGCATCTCCGCCGAGACTACCGTAGAAAGGCCCATGGCCATTCCTGTAAACGACACACTCGCCCGCCCCAATTGCGAAAAGCCCCCTGCATGATCAGGATGGAAAGGGAAACACCGAAAGTTTAACGTTGAAGCACGTACTACGAATAAAACCCACACGCACCACCGCCACAAACAACCCAAGAAAGTTAATTGAAATACCGGAAGGCATGCACAAAGGTACCACCAGCCAGCCAGCGAAAACTCGGAACCCGTAAATCCTTTACGCATCCATGTGGAGGTGTCATCTGAAATGATGAGATACTTGGTATAACTCACTCCCAGAACAACCACGAGCACAAAAACGACCAAGGAGACGTTGATGCTTCGCAACTTAAGCACTGCATCTCGCAATTTCTCACCCTTTCGATAGGCAACTTCATCTGGTAAAAAGTCCGTGGTGATAAAGTGTTTGATCACCGAGTCAAAGACATAATCAATCTGCAAAGTGGAAAACAAAAACACAGGCGTCGCTATTAAAAGACGTACCCAGGCCGCATAGGATCGTGACAGAGAGCCTACTGTATGCCCTCCCCACGTCCCCTCCATCACAGCAAGCACTGCAAGAACAATTGCAGCAAGCACGCTCCATGCCCAAAGTGCACGCCTTGCTCTATGTTTGACATAGTTAATGAGCAGGTCTTCGTGTGCCATTGGACGTAGCCGCTCAATAAGCCATGAGCTGGATAGTTGCAACTACGGATACACCGTATTCTAGCGCCAAATCATCCAACAACTACAGGCACCCACATCGCACTCCAGGCTCGACGTGATTACCAAGTTCATGTCGCCCTTTACGCTACATTGTATCTGTATTTTTATTGATAGTTCCCCTACAGTCTGATAGCCAGATGTCAGTGAAGTAAGTTAGTATCTCAAACTATATAAAAAAACTGGCGCCTCGGGGGAACGTTATGAAAGCTTTGTCACGTGCTTTTTTTGCACTGGTATTGATTGGACTACATGCCTGCGGAGGCAGCTCCCCGGGAACACAGGATGCAGGTCCTGACACAAACGATGGCGGCATTACCGAACCGCCCACCATTACTTCTAACCCTTCTACCAGTGCGACGGTGGGAGAAGCCTACGAGTACACGCTAGAAGCCACAGGGCCAGGAACCATTACCTTTAGCAAGGTGTCCGGACCAGACGAACTGACAGTCAACGCCGCCACCGGTGAAGTGACTTGGACGCCTACCACATCAGGCGATGTCGAGATTACTCTTGCTGCTTCCAATGAAGCGGGCTCAACAGAGCAATTGTTTACCGTTGAGGTAGAAGACGCTCCAAGCGGTGTCACAGTCACCTCCACTCCTCTTTTGGTTGCTGTGGCTACACTGCCTTATCACTACGACGCAGACGACTCTGCAGAAGCCACAGGTGTAGGCGCCATCACATGGTCAAAGATCACCGGCCCAAGCGAGTTTAGCGTGGATGAAAACTCAGGCCTTGTCACATGGACGCCCTCCACAGACGGCGAGACAGACATCACCATCCAAGCCGAAGATTCAACAGGAGATAGCGCCGAGCAGTCGTTTACCGTAAACGTGCAACCTGCGGACTCGGCACCGGCGTTTTATTCTACGCCAGTTGAGTTTGCTGCTGTCGGCCAAGCGTATACCTACGATGACAATGGCAAACCTGAAGTATTGTCCGTCAGCGCAGTCACATGGTCCGTAGTCAGTGGCCCTGTAGGATTTTCCATTCATCCAACCACGGGCGTTGTCTCGTGGACACCCTCCACGACTGGCACTGAAACCATCACTGTTCGTGCAACCAATGCCCATGGCTCTACCGATCAAACCTGGACGGTGGAAGTGGGCTCTGTTCCTACCGTCACTCCCATTGCAGACAGGTCGATCTTTCAGGGCGAAACATTGGTCCAACCCGTTGCTGCCACCCCGGCAAGTGGCGTGACCTGGTTAATACAAGGTCCTTCTGGCTTCCAATTTGACGAAGAAGACGGCTCCATTACCTGGGATACCACGGGTGTCACTGTCGGCACGTACTCCTTTATCGTGCAGGCTACCAATACGTTTGGCCAAAGTACGGCTGAAACATTTGATGTCCAAGTGGTGGCAGTCGTTCCAGGTGATGTTCAGATCACCTCAGCACCTCCTGCTGGGCCTCTCTTTGAAGGCGGCGTATGGACTTACACAGCCTCAGCCACAGGCACCCCGCCCATTGAATGGACACTAAACAACGCGCCGTCGGGCATGACTTTCCTGAATGGCATCACGTCAGGTCCCTCTGTCACCTTACAGTGGACTGCTGCAGCAGCCTCTGGCTCGCCTTATCAGTTTGACCTGGTAGCCAGCAATGAGGAGCCCTCATCCGATACACAAAACATCAGCATCACTGTGGATCCGATTCCTCCTACGCCACAGATCGATGATCCTCCCTCACCACACAACACCATTGTCAACGTTCTTTACCAACAAGACGTCAACCTTATCCCTGTACAAGAAGGCTCGGTCACTGTCACATGGTCTTTGGATAGCGCACCTAGCGGCATGACTATCAATGCCAGCACAGGCGTCGTTTCATGGACCCCATCGGCCACAGGAACTGGTTTCTCCTACACAGTACGAGCCACTAATCTTCTTAGCGCTTCAGATACGGCCACTGTCGTTGTAGACGTGGTGAACGCACCGGCAGCACCTCAGTTTACCTCCGTGCCACCTGTGACAGGCGACCTAATTGTAGGCTCCTCTGCATATTCCTATGGACCTCTTGCCGTAGGCAACCCCAGCCCCACTTTCTCAATCAACGGCTCACTGCCACCAGGCTTCACGTTTGACAGTAATGTCCTGCAAAACAACCCAGCAGCGATGGTTGCAGGTAATTACTCGTTTGACATTATAGCATCCAACGGCGTCAACCCTGATGCTACTCAAACCATCAGTCTCTCGGTCAAAAACCCAGCACCTACGGTGCTTTCCATCACCCCCGGTGCTGGCCGTCGTCAGTCAAACGTACCTGTCACTATCCGCGGTGCAGGATTTGACTGTGGCGATAACCCGACTGTGTCGATTCAACTTGGGTCCGATCCGGCAGTCGCGCTCAGCAACGTGGTATGTGTCGACAGCCAAACCCTGACCGCGCAGGTAGATACCAATCTATCGAGAGCAGGCGGCGTGTATGACGTCACCGTGTCCCATAATTCTTACCTGGATGCCGACCTCACCAAGCGTTTCACAGTCACCACCAGTGCAGATGCAACACTACCCACAACCATTGACGCCCCATTCACTGTGTTCAAGTCAAACAGTCCCTATGTGGTCGATGGCAATGTGAATGTGATCAACGGTGGAACACTTACCATTGAGCCCGGCGCCGTGATCATGTTTAAGAACACCGACCGATACATCAATATCGGGTTCACCGGTGGAGGAACAGTTGTTGCTAATGGAGGCACTCCTGGTACGGGCGAGCAAATCGTGTTTACCCGTTACCAAGCGGCAGGTGGCGCGGCTCCAACCAACTATTCCAGAGGGTTACGCTTCGGAACAGGCACCATTCTCGCCAACACCGTGCTTCAGAACGTCGTTCTTGAGTTTGCCGGCAGCGTCAATGACCAAGGCGCAGTGTATGTCAACGGTACTGCGCCCGTCATGTTGGATTCGATCATTCGCGAAAGCCTCTATGACGCCGTACGTATGTCGACAGGCTCCGGTACTACCACTGGCACTTGGTTCGATCGGAACTGGATCACGCGTTCAGGCGAAACGCCACTGTGGTTGTTTGCTTCAGACATCACCACCCTTGGTGCAAACCTGACATTGACAGACAACGGTCTCAGCACCGCAAACACCAACTACATTCTCGTAGATGGCACCACCATGACACGGGCAGCGTCTATCTACCGTGACTATAATATCCCCTACCGAATCGATAACGGGATCACCATCCAGAGCGCTGATCTGACCTTGCAACCTGGTGTTATCATGGAGTTTGATGCAGGCACGCGTTTGCATGTGGCTACCGACACGCTGGCAGGACAGCTGATTGCAGACGGCACATCCAATGATCCCATTGTCTTACGTACCTATGCAGGGCAGTCACAACGTTGGCTGGGTGTACGGTTTATGGATCAGGTCCAAGCCGGCACAGTGCTACGCAACGTACGCATCGAAAACTTCCGTGGAGATGAAAGCGGCAACACCGCAGTAAACTCGGGAGGCGTGTATTTCGATCAGAACGCCGTTCAAGGCGTGACCCTTGAAAACTGCACGATCCGCAGCACAGACACCAATACGCGCGGTGTGTATGCAGAAGGAGCCGCTCTCGGTGCCCTTACCTTCCAAGGCAACCTCATCGACGTCACGACCTACGTCCTGGATGTAAGCGCGACATCGCTCCACACGTTCTTGTCCTTGTCGTCGTCTTATCGAGACTCGACAAGCGGTAGCAGTACCAACTCCGTGATTCAGCTCAGAACAAGCACCGGCAATAACCTAGGCAGCGTGCAATGGCGCAGGCCCACGGCCACCAATGGCACAACAACCATCCCCATCTATGCAACAGGTGATGTGGCGTTTGTCACAACTAACCTCACCGTTGCCGCCGGTAACGAGCTTTACTTACCCAACGACGCCCATTTGGACATGAGTGCTTCGCAGTTGGTCCTCGACGGAACAAGCACCTTGCCAGTCAAGGTCAACTCCACCAATCCTGGGACCGTGTATTGGGATCGCATTGCGGTACATGATCCTGCAGGCGCACCCGGCTCACAGATTCGATGGTCTGTCCTCGAAAATGGTGGGTTTGATCCCGCGGTCTTCTCCACGGGAAGGTCGACTGTGCTTGCCTACAACGGTGGTATTGTTGAGGTCACCAATACAACGGTACGAAACAGTGGTGGTGCAGGTATCATCTATCAATCCAATGGTGCCCTTACCTCACATGCCAACAGTCAGTTCACTGGAAACACCATTGAAAACAGTTACCTGACTCCCCTCTATGCTCCTGCAGACGCCATCGGCCGATTGGGCTCAGGCAACACCTACACAAACAACAACACCAGTGGAACCTCCGGGCATAGCGGCATCTACGTTGCCGGAGACACGGTTGAGGTCACTGCCACATGGCCCGCCAACGCCATCCCGTACATCGTATGGGGGAACATCGAGGTCAATGCACCCACAGGCGTTGGGTATGTGGCACTCACCCTACAACCAGGCGTGGAACTGAGGTTCCGTGCAGGAGTGTACTTCTACATCGGCAACATCGCAGGCGCACAACTTACCGCCATCGGTACGTTGGCCAATCCCATTGTGATGACCGCAGATATTCCAGGCCTAGCCACCGTCTGGTCAGGGCTGTATTTCTGGCTGGGAATTTCGTTGCCTCCGCTTTTGGGTGGCAGCCCATCAACCTTGGACTATGTCACCGTAAGCTACGCTGGATTGCAGACGAACTACGGCAACATCAACTTCTTGGATAACGCGGCACCTGTCATTGCAAACGTGAATACGACCTTCAGTCGTTACTACGGCATGCGCCAGTTCAATACGTCGGCACCGAATTTCAGCACTGGTTCCCGTACGTACAGCAACAACGGGCAGCAGGTCGGCGGTAACCCAAGTTACGACTGCGTGTATATGGTCAACAACACCTGCCCCGCTCTTTAATCGAGCTGGGCAGGCTATTGCGCCCTGCGCCTGGCACACCTAGAACTGGATAGGTGTGCTAAACGCGGGGCGTAAACAAAATCCAAGACCAAACGTCACTGTCTGATTGTGGAATACACCCGATGCTGAATCGATAAGCACATGATCACAAAACATCATGCTTCCGTTCTCAGCAACCTCGGCAGAACGACCCGTAAAACCAAAAAAATTGAGTACATAGATTTCCCCACTGGAAAATTTGCCACTAATATTGATGGGCTTGGTAAGCGCTATGTCGAGCACAGGCCAGCCATCGTCACCAAACTTCAACGCAAACACCGCCTGCGCATTGGCGTTCGCAGTGCAGTGATAAGGGTTGGGATCGTGACAGCCCGTTTGAGGCACAGGCACGTCCAGTGTACCTGCTCCAAGATCATAACGAAAGGCATTGATCTTCTTACCTCGCAGTATTCGACGAAGCCTCTCATCCGGATATAGCCCTTCCAAGGATTCTTCGACCGCGGTTACCTCAAGAATCCATTCTCCACGAAGCACAAATGGCTCGATCGCTGTCGCAGTACGCTCTGCAGCGAATGGAGGCATTCCCAGCAAGGCCCCATCTTTTTCATACACCCCATAGTTAGCTCCTAAAGGCTTAAATCCTATGGAATACCCGTGCTGCTCGATGGGTCCTGCCTGCGACGGCCAGCCTCGACAATGCGCCTTGGTGGAAACGAGATTGGCAACCTGAACATCGTTATCCTGATAGCTTCCTTCCCAGGTGCCACACTCGTAGACTTGGGCCTGTCCTTGGTAAGTTCGTACATTCCATATCGGCCCAAGCGATGTCTGCCAAAGACCCGCTATTAAGCTTGGTGGCAATGGATGTATCCCGCCTTGGGCATATCCGAGACACACGGAACATTCCTCTTGACCGTTCAACACCGTAGGTTGCAACTGCTGACCATCGTAGTTGAGCACTGCCCATTCATGGCCTCTCCGATCGGCAGCGTCACACAACGTCCAGCGGTGATCGCTAATAGGACGCTTAAGCACCCAGGACGGACATGCATTCGACACAGGTCGTTGCATCGCATCGCAAATCCAGCGGTTGGGGTCTTCTGTATCGCCCACACCATCCGCATTGGTATCGACCAACGGCCAACCACATCCCGGCACCGAGGGATCCAACGCCCGGTAACACTTCATCACATCATGCATGTAGCCAGCTTCTTCTCCAAGCTCGCCACAGGTTTTAGGCGTCACCGCCTGCGATGCAGTTCCGTTGGAGATAGGATCACCTCCTGACAGAGTACAGCCTCCAAGCGCGAGTGCTGCTAGAAGAGTTATTCTTAAAGAATCCTGTTGAGCTAAAGGCAACCGACGTGACATCCTCACATGTGTCTCCTACGGTGCATTGCTAAAGAACGCCGCATGGGCACACGTCGCATCGCTCACTTGGCATGGTGAGCCCTCAGCAACCCCGGGCGGGTTTACCGCACAGGCGTTTTCCCATGTGCCTGGCATGAAGTTCAGGTAGCCACACTGATCCAAACTGTCGCCATCGCCATTGACATCGTCGTTACTACCCGCCTCTGAATACATCTGTCCTGGCCGAAGGCACAGACAATACCAGGTGCTCTGTAAAGGCGGTAAAGTGTAACGGCACGGATTGCTGTCTGGAGGTGACCAACACACAGGCTTCTCGGCAAAAACCGGTGGCTCCCCCGTCAGAGGGGGTGCGGGAGTCGGCTCGTCGGGAGGTGCCCCACCCTGCCCCGCCTGACCAAATGGCGTTACAGCATAGAGTGACATGGCGGGCTCAATCTGCGTCGTGTTTTGGACTCGCACCGTAGCATTGTGCGGCGATGTCCGATTGATAAGCCAAGTCAGTCCAAAGAACAAAAGCGCCACGCCTGAAATCCAAAAGCCTACTTTATACCAGTTGACGCTTAACCCCGCTTGGAAGTCAGAAGCAGAAGCACATTGTGACGTATGACTTGCGCAAAGGCGTTCTGCGTCTCCAGACGTCCTAGCCACCAAATACCCATCTGCACCTTGAACCGTCCATGCAATCCCTGCATCGCTGAGGTCCGGCGATGCCCCCACTAAAAGATCACCTATACCTGCCCGTGTGATTGGTTCAAGTTCACCATCCTCGGTCAACCGATACTGTGTAGGGCGACTTATATTGAGCCCTGGATTGGAGATGCCGAATGGACTCGCATACCGAGTCCCCCCATTGCGAATGCCTGCGATCTTATCGCGCGCTTCGGCGACGGTTAACTGTCCTGAATCATCATCCACTGCCACGAGAATGACGTCTTCGGAACGCAGCCAGAATCCAGCCGCTACCGATGACTTCGCACTGATTTGGGTTTCCATGTCTTGGCCAAATGGCACGACGTGAACCCAACCATGTTCGGATTCGAACCGCGTGATTGCGCTGACCGCAAACGTACCCCCACGTCGCACGTTGCATGAAGGTTCAAGCCGCTTGCTTCCGTCTTGCTGAGTGGCAGGCTGGAAACCCACGGTGTCCATGTCTACCTGCGCCATCACCCGTGGCAGGCCTTGTAGGACGAGCTCGTCGTCCTTGGCCCCAAGATCCTCTGAGGCTGGCGCTGCCGTACAGCCACCACCATAAACCAGTAGCGCACTCAGCCCCACCGTAATTACATCTCGGGCCATCTTCGTTCCCATCCGTAGACCATACGCTATCATTGCGTTCCCCCCAGCATTGCAAAGAGTTCTGGATTGCTTATCATCGCAAAACTCCACGCAGCCACCCTAGCACCAAAGAATCCGTATGCAACGCGATGTTTATGCGTTGTAGGACTCACGCTTGAGCGGCTTTTTCTCGCAGCTTCTACGCAGGTTGTGTTGTACGCAAGGCTTTGATAGGCATCGGGTTCATGCTCAAAGACACGCACATTACGGTGCTGGTTCCAGCCTACAATGAAGCCACCCATCTACATGCCACCGTACACAGCATTCCAAGCTTCGTAGACCAAATCCTCATCATTGATGACGGTAGCACCGATCACACTGCAGAGGTTGCACGCACGTTATGTGGGCCCCGCATACATGTATTACGGCACACGCGCAACCAAGGCGTAGGAGCAGCTATCAAGACCGGGTATCGCCATGCCTTCCAACACCATACTGACGTCGCAGTGGTCATGGCAGGAGACGGACAAATGCATCCCGATGACTTGCATACGCTGCTTTTGCCTATTCTTTCGGATCAAGCTGACTACGCCAAAGGCAATCGTTTGGCTCACACGTCGTATCATCGCATGCCTGTGCTGCGACGCTGGGGAAGCTGGCTTTTTTCACATCTTACCCATTGGGCCACAGGCCTGCGCGTCCAAGACTCCCAATGTGGCTATACAGCCTTAAGCAAAGCAGCCTACGCCAAGCTCCCTCTTGATCAATTGTGGCCAGGCTATGGCTACGTCAATGACTTGTTAGCACTGTGTGCTCATCAAGACTTGCGCGTTCTTGACGTCACGGTACGCCCCATCTATGGGACAGAACAAAGCGGCTTGCGGTTTTATCATGCATTGTTTGTGCTTCCGTTCGTGTTAATGCGCTCGGTCATCCGTCGCGCTCTTACTAACCTCCCCATTCTGACCAAACCCCGACTCCCCGAACCCTTCTAATCCATGCGCATCGGAATGGTCACCACGAGTTACCCTCGCCATGCAGGGGACAATGCCGGATTGTTTGTGAAGCAGCTCGCGGAAGCATTGGCCTTACGCGGACATACGGTTGAAGTGTGTGCGCCCGAACCCGCCATAGGTTCTCCTGTTTTTACCTCAGAGTCCCTCGTCAACACACATTGGATTCCTTACCTACGCCCCCAACGTTTGCAACGTACCTTTTACGGCGCCGGCGTCCTCGATAACTTGCGCGCCGATCCGTGGGCGTGGTTAGGCATCGTTCCGTTCCTAAGGGCACTGGATCGCACTCTGTTCAACCACCGTCATTCCTGGGATGCCTTGATCAGCCACTGGGCGCTGCCTTGCGGCCTTTTGGCAGGACGGCGCCGCTACGGACGCGCCCACATCGCCGTGTTTCATTCTGGCGATGTGCATCTGCTACGTCGGGTGCCATGGGCACGAAAGCTGGCTCAATCGGTGCTCCGTGGCGCCACACATCTGGTGTTTGTCTCAGAACAGCTGCGATGCATGGTGCGCGCGCTGCTTAGTGCCAGTGACCAATCTATCCTTGATAAGAAATCACTGGTTTTGCCCATGGGATTTACGCCTTCGAGCACTTCGAAGCCGGATCGCGCCAAGCTTCGAGACACCTTGGGCTTATCGCAATATTCCGTGCTCATGCTGGCGCGGCTTGTGCCTGTCAAAGGTGTGGATGTGGCCTTGCGCGCGTTTCAAGGCGCGCACGGAATGGAGTTAGTGATAGCCGGGGATGGACCTTTGCGTAACTCACTCCAAACGCTCGCACGTACCCTACGTACGCCTGTACGCTGGCTTGGACATGTCCCCGCACACGAACGCGAAGCATGGCTAAAGGCCTCTGATGCGTTGGTGCTACCCTCACGCGTGCTTCCTTCGGGCCGCAGCGAAGGCATGCCTTGTGTGCTGGCAGAAGCCATGCATGCAGGTCTGCCAGTGGTCGCATCGTCGGTAGGCGGAATCCCCGAACTGATTAAGCACGGACATACCGGCTGGTTAGTGCCGCCTGAAGACCCCGAAGCCTTACGCAACACCATTGAACACATTCAACGCCAGCCCGAAACCACATGGCAATGCATCCTAAACGCACGCGAAGCAGTGCAGTCGTTACGCTGGGATCAGCAAGCACTGCGTTATGAAGCACTCTTGCAACATACCCACTCAACCTTCGAATGAGTGGTCACACTCTCCCGTTCAAGGCTGAATGACGCGTGTGCCTTTAGGCGGATTCCAGTTAAAGGCATTCTTGGCTGCAGGCCGATTAAACCGCATGTTCTTGAACTCAAATTTATTTCGGTTACCCGTGTGGTCCACAATCAGCACCCGATGCACCACACCCAATCGATCCGGATGCCCATCCACAAAAAACAGAATTTGTTGATAGGCGGGATTTTTTACCTTGGGACGTAGCTCCAACACATGGCCTTGGTAACGCCAGCCTTGGGGCTGCACCAATCGAAACCGAAAATCATCCTGCAAGCGGCTTGTGCCTAACAAAAATCCCATCGCCTGCGGCACATCCGAGCGATCGATTTTCTGTTCAAACATTTGGCCAGCTGCGCCTGGATCACCTGGTTCGTAGATGCGTAACCGCTTGCCATCGCTGATCATGATTTTGCCATTCGGCTTGGCGTAATCCCACCGCATCTTTCCAGGACGCACAAACAACACCGTGCCGTACGAACGATCGTAGCGGTCATACAGCTTGTGATAATAGGTTTGAACAAAATCGGTCGCGACGCTGCTGGTCTGGTCGTAAAATGCCTGCACTCGCATGGCCACCGCGGACGCATCCACCTCTTTGGCGTGAGCTTGAGGCGAGACAACCAGCACCATGCTTGAAATTGCGAAGAAACCTAGGAACGTTCGTAATGTGAATTTCATGCAACACCTGTGTGGTTTAGACCTCACCCCTCCACAATGATTCACGCGTTGTGAAAGTGAAGTGGCACGAGGCTCCTTGGTGCGCTACCCTAATGATTAAATGCGAAAAAACCCAGAGAGGTCACTCTTCTGGGTTTTTTAAAGGCTTACTTAAAGACAATTGAAGCGGAAGCTAAGCAAGGAAGGTCGGCACTCTCCAAAGGAAAAAATTAAGCTAAGCAGGCTAAGTTAAGCACCTATTTCCATAGCTATGCAAAGTTGATGCCACAATTCCTTTTCTGCGACTTTCTTTTGTAACTATATGAAAATAAAGTGGATTTTAGAGGCTCCTTCGGAGTAAGGCCTCTTCTACCGCCCTAACACGCCCAACGATCACGACATCCATGTCATGCTGCGTCAACTGGCTTGCAGTCTGTGGGTCACAGGCCGATGCACCTAGGCTATACTGGCTCGGCGAAGCGCCGACGCGCGCTTTACCCTCTTTAAGCCGCCCTGTACATGTCTACTTCCAAACCCACCCTCCGGCCTGTTTCTCCTCTCCCCCCTTCACACCCTGGACCGACGGAGCAAGTGCCCACAGGCACCTGGTCTGGAGTGCGCGCACCCTTGCAGGATCCCCATCAGGTTCAATCTCAGCGCACAGAAGCAGCCGTTCAGGACGCCAAACAGTTGGCCCACGCACCCTTACTGGCATCCTCCGTGTTATGGGAGGACTTTGCCCCCCAAGAACCAGGCAAGGAATGGTTACGCCAAGCAGCCATGGCTGTTGGCATACTTGGTACCGCCGCTACGCTGATCTTGTCTTGGCAAGAACCCATCGCATTGATCTTAGCAGCACTTTTTATGCTGATTGGCCTTTTGGGAATTATCGGTATGTCCTATGGCCTAAGGGCCACAAGTATTCTGCCTTTGGCACTCTGCGGACTGCTCTCCGTAAGCTGGCTGCGCACGGGTGTGATCGGATTGGAATCAGGACCATGGCTTGCCGTTGGCATTTCTGTACTCAGTGCAAGCCTATTGTTCCGTGCGTTTTACCGCAGCTCTAAAACGTCGCGCATTTTGGTAGGGGCATCCATAACGGTGTGCATGGGTTGGTTGGTGGTTGCGATTCCCCTGCATGAGTTCGTGGTGCTCGATCTACATTGGCAATCCTGGATCAAACCCATGATGTGGCTGAGCTTGGCGTTGCTCTTGCTACTCTCCATGCTTGCCTTCATGGAAGCCCGCACGACAGGTGGATGTAAACTTTGGGCCATGGCGCTTCTTGGCTGGTATGCCGCGTATCTGACTGTCGAATGGGCGTTAAATGCATGGCCTGCACCTGAAGGCATGGTTCTGTCGGAGCCATTGCGTCATTTTGCCCGCAGTACACCCCCGTTTGACGGGCAGCTCACCGCAGAACTTCTCACGCTCTCTACGATTTTGCTTTCCTTAATCACAGCTCTCTCGCTCTGGCAGTTACTTTCCTCTGTGTACACGGCTGCTTTCCACAAACGGCAGAATGACGTTTCCGTTAAACTCCTTGCTGATAAAGGCCTGCGCTAGCGGATGCGAGGCCAAGCCGCCAGAAAAACCACCAGACACCGAGCGCCTGTGTCATCCGTGGCGGATGCCATGCCGACGTCCGTAAAGCGCGCATCGGTAAGGGTAAGTAAGTGAGCAGGGCTTCGTAAAAAAGCATCAAAAGCCGTAGAAAGATTGCTAGCGCGAGCAACGGCTTCGCCTAGAGCATCGGCTTGAATGCGCACACGCTGAGCTCGCTCAACCGGATCTACGCCCGCTGAAAGTTCATGCGCGACTTTCTCAGCTTGGCAAACCTCTCGTGCATGTGCATGGGCTTGGTCCGAAAGCAGTCGATTAATTCTCAACTCACCCACATGGAAGCGACGACGTAGTTCCGTAAGCCGCTCTGGAATAGGAGCAGACGTATTTCCAAAAAGCGCGGGAACCTCTTGCGATGAAGTCAGCCATACCTCAGCCACGGGGTAGGCTCCTGAAGGACCTGTTGCCATGAGCTGAATCACGTACGCCTCGTTTGGTTGAACTGGCCATGACACGCCTTGCTGAAGCGCCTTTTCTGAAACTGCTTGGCGGTCAAGGCGCAAGTGTCTGTCCAGCACAACAATGACCGGACTGTGAAATCCTTGGCTCAGGGTAGCCTTTAATCTTCCATAATGACGATCCACCTCAATCGCTGCTGCACGTTCTGCCGCAATCCAAACCACACCTTCGGAGCTCTGGTGCATACCACATACCAACGGTGCATCTGAACGGGCTAAAAGACGCTCGAGCCACTGTGCTGTGTGCGTTTGTGAAGGCTGTGCCGCATGCCAGACATGCAACCGTGTATCGGAAATGCCTTTTTCATGCGCAAGCGCGGTCAATACGGCAGAGCTTTTTTCTGGCTTGTCAGCAAACACGTGTGCAAGACCATCAAGCTCAGGCTTCCGTTCACACGGTGGCATGGGAGTAATTGTCTCAGGGTTCGGTTGTGAATCTGTGATGTTTGAACGACTCCGCGACGACAATGTCGGCGCTGCCTTGGGATGGGGGGAGCTGTCGTGTCCACACGCCAAGAGGACACTTAGACACCCACTAACTGCGATAATCCGCGTTGATGCGTACATAAGCGTGGCCGAGATCACAGGTCAGGTAACTTGCTCGATGACTCGCTCGACCTAGCTGTAACTCGATGTCATACGACGATTGTTTCATGGCGCGCGCGGCACGCTGCTCGGCGGCTTTCCCCAAACTGACGCCAGCACGCACCACAGGCACGCCAGCAATTCGGATAGCCACCTGATCCATGTCAAACGGTTCACCGGAGTTACCCGCTGCCATTAACAATCGCCCCCAGTTGGAATCACGCCCATGAAGGGCAGTTTTCACCAACACCGAGCGCGCAAGTGCTTCGGCAACACGCCTGCATGTGCTCTCAGAAGCAAGGCCTGTGACTGTCATGCGCACGGTATGCTCCGCGCCTTCGCCATCTGCCACAATCGCTGTGGCCAACTCCCCAAGCACTTGTTCGAGCGCCTGAACGACATGATGGTAGACCCTTCCCGTTGCTGAAACAGGGCGTGCCCCAGATGCCCCAGATGCCATGAGCAAAATCATGTCATTGGTGCTGGTATCTCCATCCACGCTGATCGCATTAAAGGTATGCCGAGCAGCATCCTTAAGGGCCTTTTGCAACACAGCGCTTGGTGCCGTCACATCGGTCACCACAAACGCCAGCGTGGTCGCCATGTTTGGATGGATCATGCCGGCGCCTTTGGCGACACCCAACATGGTGCAGGGGCGTGAGTCTATGGAAAACGTGCGCGCTGCAATTTTGGGGCCCTGATCCGTGGTAAGGATTGCACGACTGAAGGCTTTCCACCCTGTGCTTGACAATGAAGCCCGCAACGAGGGAATGGCGTGTACAATGGATTGCGTTGGCAAAGGTGCCCCAATGACACCCGTCGAAGCAGGCAACACATGGCGAGCCGCAATGCCGAGTTCTTGAGCAAGCATTTTAGAAGTAAGCCTGGCAGCGCGATCACCCGCTTGGCCGGTGCATGCATTTGCGTTGCCGCTATTGACCAGCACGGCTTGGGCATATCCCGAGCCAAGGTGTTTCTGGCAAAGTTTCACCGGCGCTGCTTTGACGTGATTGGTGGTGAACAATGCCGCGGCAGGCACGGGCGCATCTGCCACAATCAGCCCAAGATCGAGCATCGAGCCAGCTTTAATTCCTGCAGACGTTGCAGCCCACTTGAATCCCCTGACCTTAAACGCGTGTTTACCGCTCATCGCGATTACCCTTGCGAGGCGTCCAGACCCGATTCATCTGCACGTAAGTGACACTGTTTGTATTTTTTTCCGCTGCCACACCAACACGGATCGTTGCGACCCACTTTAGGGCGCTCACGCTTAACTGTGGCTCCCTTAAGCTGTGCCAACTGTTCTGGGCTAAGTTCTGCCAGTGCACCTGGAGCCATCCCCGGACGTCGTGCCATGCGCCGCGCATGACGACTAACCGGTGATTGATCCGAAGCTTGGCCTTCCGCAGAACCTGGCGCTTCTGCATGCGACATGTGAATGTGCTGTTGGCGATCCTCCGCCTGGCGACGACGGCGCGCCTCCAGTTGGGCCATGTCTTCTTCAGCCATCGCTTCAAGCCGGAATACGGTGGATGCCACCGTCAGCTTGATGTTGTCCATCATCTGAACAAACAGATCAAACCCTTCACGTTTGTACTCTTTTTTAGGATCGCGTTGCCCATAGCCCCGCAGGCCAATCCCATCACGCAGGTTTTCCATGTTCTGAAGGTGTTCAATCCATTGCCGATCGATCTCCTGAAGATACAGGTTACGAAACACCCTCAAAAACTGAAGCTGGCCGAGCTGTTGTTCTTTTTTGATGAGTACAGCTTCTGCGTCCGTATAAAGGCGCGCAGCAAGCTCTTGTGGGTCGATGATTTTTTCAAGCCCAGTCGCTTCAATGCTAAACGCATTACGGTAAGCCTCGGTCAGCCCTGGAATATCCCAGTCTTCAAAGGGCTTGTTAGGCGGGCATGCGCGTTCTACCAATGCACCACTGATTTCATCGAGAAGATCCAGTAGCCTTTCGCGTTGCTCGGTCAGTGACCATGCCGTTTGCTCTTTTAGATACTCCAATGCTTGCTGGGGACTATCCTTGTAGGCGCTTAACTCAACATCACATCCAAACCACACATAGACATCACGCGCCAGTAAGTCCGTACGCAACGTACGAAGTGAGGAAAGATCAGCTTTTTGGGCTTGGGCTCGAAACGCTTCGAGTGCTTCGGGACTCGCACCTACAGGTGGCTCGACCGCCGCGTAGTGCTTGACCATTTGTTCCAGCACTGGCGCCGCAGTGGCAGCCAAACTTTCATCTTTGCGTTTAGCAAGCGGCTCAGGCTTCATGCCCTTTTTAATCTGCTCTTCGGTCAACACCGTACGGTATTGGCCACACAGCACCTGCCGCCTGAGCGTGTAAATGCTCTTACGCTGCTGGTTCATAACGTCATCGTACTCCAGCAGTGTTTTACGGATGTCGAAGTTGCGCTCTTCTACTTTCTTTTGTGCATTCTCAACAGCACGTGTCACCCACGGATGTTCGATGGGAATGTCCTCTTCCATGCCAAGGGTATCCATCATGCGCTGCACACGTTCGCCCGCAAAGATGCGCATCAAGTCATCTTCCAAGGACAAATAAAACCGCGAACAGCCTGGATCACCTTGCCGACCACTGCGGCCGCGCAACTGGTTATCGACGCGGCGTGATTCATGACGCTCGGTACCAATGATACGTAGTCCTCCTGCGGCCAGCACTTCTTGCTTCTCTCGCTCGCTTTGGGTGCGGTAGTGCTCAGTGGCTTTGGCGACCTCAAGCGCAAGCTTCGCTGAATCAGCTCGCAAGGCTTCGTCTGCCTGATCAAACACATCCATGCGTGCTAACATCTCCGGATTGCCTCCGAGCACAATGTCCGTGCCACGACCCGCCATGTTGGTTGCTACCGTCACTGCGCCGCGTCGTCCCGCTTGAGCCACAATGTAAGCCTCCCGCTCATGGTGCTTGGCGTTGAGCACATTGTGCGTCACATTGCGCTTATCCAACAAACGCGAAAGCGCGTCGGATTTCTCAACACTGGTCGTACCCACCAACACCGGCTGGCCCGCTTCTTGTGCTTTTTGGATTTCATCTGCGACAGCGCGGAATTTTTCTCGCTCAGTTTTGTACACAAGATCATTGGAGTCTTCACGGACGACAGACTTATTCGTAGGGACCACCACGACATCCAATTTGTATATTTTATGAAACTCAGCAGCTTCCGTTTCAGCAGTGCCCGTCATTCCTGCCAGCTTGCCGTAAAGACGAAATAAGTTCTGAAACGAAATCGTCGCAAGCGTGATATTTTCGTCTTGAATGGACACATGCTCTTTGGCTTCCACCGCTTGATGCAAGCCATCGGACCAGCGCCTTCCAGGGAGCGTGCGCCCGGTAAACTCGTCGATGATCAGAACCTTACCTTCTTGTGTCACCATGTAATGCTGGTCACGCTTGTACAGCGTGTGTGCACGCAAAAGCTGCTGTAGGGTATGAAGCGTTTCGAGGTTTACAGGATCGTAAAGGTTTTCACGTTCAGTGATGCCGCGTTCTTGCAAACTGCGCTGGGCCAGGTCGATGCCTTCTTCGGTCATCGTCACGGTGTTGGCTTTTTCATCCACCGTATAATGTTCATCTTTACGAAACCGCGGAATGATTTCATTGATCCGAATATATTTTTCGCTGGCAGTCTCCCCAGGGCCACTAATAATCAAAGGCGTGCGTGCCTCATCGACTAAAATGGAATCAACTTCATCGACAATGGCAAAGTTAAGCTCACGCTGGCAGTAATCGTGAATGCTAAACTTCATGTTGTCGCGCAGATAATCAAACCCAAATTCATTGTTCTGGCCGTAGGTGATATCCGCACGATAGGCACGTTTTTTTGCAGAATCGCCTTGGGAATGCACGACCACCCCCGTGCTCATTCCTAAAAATCCATAAAGCTTTCCCATCCATTCGGCATCGCGAGTGGCCAAGTAGTCGTTCACCGTCACCACGTGCACACCCTTGCCTTCAAGTGCATTGAGGTAACATGCCAATGTCGCCACCAGGGTTTTACCTTCACCCGTTTTCATTTCTGCGATTTTGCCTTGATGGAGCACCATGCCGCCCACAAGCTGCACATCAAAATGCCGCATACCCAATGCGCGCCGTCCTGCTTCGCGACAGACCGCAAACGCGGGGATCAAAAGATCATCGAGCGGAGCACCCTGAGAAAGCTGCTGGCGAAACTCTGCTGTTTTCCCTCGCAGTGCTTCATCACTGAGCGCTTGTATCTGAGGTTCCAAGTCATTGATGGCTTGTACCTGAGGGAGCATCTTACGAAGCTCACGTTCGTTTTTGGTTCCTAAGATTTTTTTCAGCACCCAAGCGTACATCGCGGGGGGAGCCTATGACCTCCCGGCCTCGCACGCAATCCCATTACGCACACGCCCCGAACCCGAGCGCCACGCATGCTAGGCCGTGTAAATCCACAGCAACAAAAAAGCCCCAAGCCCAGCAGCCGTAGCAAGCAATGCCAATGCCCCCACCGCCAACCACCGCTGATAGCGATGTGCCATGGCAACGTCATGCTCCATGCTATCCCAGATCCGATCCGCCTGCCTCTGAGCCTTCAGTCCCCCCAGCATGAATGTCACTAAGAGCGAGGCGCCCACCAATACGGTCATCACGGCCACAACGGCACGCACATTCCCTCGTTTTCGTAACAGTGAAGCCTGCTGCGCTGGCAAACTACGAACCGGCTCCGGTAAACGAACATGCTGGGCTTCTTGCGCGGCTTGGTGAAACATCGTTGCAAGGTTCGAAGCACCTTTTTTTGCTGTCACATTGTAATTTTTTATTACTAACGGAAATTATAGCAGACCGAGCCGAACGCGTATCAAAAGGACTGTGACGTGCTTGAAGCCGCCACTGGCCCCATTCAAGGGGAACCCAGGAAGGGTTCCAGGAAGCCTCCTTAATAAGGCGGGAGGGCCGAGCGAGGGTGCGTTGCCAATGTTCCCCATGGCTGTCGATCTTAAACGCATCTAAAATGACACATCGACCTAAGGAAGTCTTTACGTGAGGTCGTCCTGCTGAAGCTTCAGCGCCGGGAGCCACATTAAGGGAAGGCTGGCCAAGCGCAACAGGCAATTGCAAAGGTTGACTGAGGACGGTGGTTTGATCACGTTTGGCAACCACTGTCACATGGGCTACCGGCCCATGCACCGTTAATGCAAGCGCGGCGTAGCCTGCTTGCACGTGCACCCCATCCCCATGAGGAAACGTGACGCCTTGTCCTTCTTCCAAATGCACGGTCACATGTTGCAGCGTCGTATGAACCACCAACAGGCATTCGTGCTCGGGAAGACAGCTGCCTTGCGCAATCTCCACCTCAAACCGCGAAGGTTTTACCTCTATCCCGTGAACACGCAATCGTCCCAACTGCACCTGCTGCGTCGCATGGGCCAAGCGTGGCTCAAGCACCAAAGGGCTCGGTGTATCGCGTACACGAAGCAGCTTGGAGACATGAAGAGGTGTTTGGTCACGCGTATGGCCTGACACGCTCAAGGTGTATATCCTTTCTGGCACATCAGGCGGAATCCACAATGCACCCTCCATGTCATCACATGCGGAAGGGTGAAGCTGTGTTTTAAGTTCCCTAGAAGCCAGCCCTTGAAGTTTCATGGTTAAAGGTACTGCTTCAAGCTGAGGAATGCTGTTTCGCTGCACACTCAACACAAATGCACGCGCAGGAAGATATTGCCCTGGACGAACTTCGTCGGGAGCGACAACCTGTAAGTCATACTGTGGCCCTGGAAGACGACTGCTTAACGCAAGCATGCCTGCAACGACGCACGCTGCTACTAGCAATGCACGCCAAAAGCCACCACGGCTAGCCCTGTCGACAAGCTTCACAGCTGGCATTATGCTCCTAGGACGAAGTCATGGCGAGTCATATGTTTTCCAGCAAAAACAAGGATAAGCATAAGGAGTTACACGAACGTCTCGATCGCTACATGGCCCTCAAAGGCCTACGCTCTACCGGGCAACGCCGATTGGTCACTGAAGTGTTTTTTAAAACGGGAGGCCATCAATCCATCGAGGATCTACTCAGCAAAGTTCGCCATAAAGATCCGAAGGTAGGCTACGCCACCGTGTACCGTACTCTTAAGCTGTTAGTCGAAAGCGGAATTGCCGCAGAACACCATTTTGGAGATGGGTTTACTCGTTATGAAATCACCGATCACGAAACCCACCATGATCATCTGATTTGCACACGCTGTGGAACTATTGTCGAGTTCGAAGAGCCCAGTATCGAGCTATTGCAAGACGAAGTGGCAAAACGGCATGGGTTTAACATCACCAGCCATAAACACGAGCTCTACGGCCAGTGTAGCGACTGCAATCGCACCAAGCCAAACGCGGTCGTCTAGCCCCAAGTGGGATCGAAAATCACTCCTCACGTAAGGAGCGCTTAGGAAAGGAAAGCCAAAACTCGCAACCCTGTCCTGGCTCGGACTCGACCCAGACGCTACCGCCATGCAACTGCATGGCACGGGACACAATGGTGAGGCCTACCCCTGTTCCTTCCTCAACATTGTCCAGACGTTGAAACAGATCAAAGATCTTTTTATGGTATTGTTTGTCGATGCCGGGGCCATTGTCCTTCACACACACAAGCATGTTATCGCCGGCATCTTTGGAAAAAATACGTAAACGCGGATCGGGTCCTGTAGTGGCGTACTTCATCGCATTGGTAATAAGATTTTCAATGACCTGCTGGAATCGATTGTAGTCTGCTGCGATGACTGGCAGTGCGCCGCCAAGCTCAACGATCAGATGTTTTTGCCTTAAATGTTCAGCCAGTGATTGCACCACCGTTTCCACGAGCTCTCGAACATCGACGTTCGCGAGCTGCAACTCCATGCTGCCCAACCGACTTACTCGTAATAAATCCTCGATAAGCTGTTGCATTCTGCGCTGTGCCCGCTCAACGCATTGAAGGCTTTTGTGACACGCCTCAAAATTTCCAGTCGCAAGATCTTCGTTGAGAAAATTCAAAAAAGAAAGGCTGGTAACCAATGGGGCTTTGAGATCATGAGACACCGTAAAAACGAATTGTTCCATTTCTTGATTTCGGCGCTGTACTTCTTCGTGAATCCGCACGAATTCTGTTTCTGTTTTTTTTCGCTCAGTGATGTCTACAATTGAAGCCAACACAAAATCACTGTCGTTCATACGTATCGGGTTCAGGCCTATTTCCACATGAATTTCGCGACCGTCTTTGCGTAATCCCGCGAGATCTCTACCCGCTCCCATCTGCCGCTTGAGCGGCTGCGCAGAAAATTCTTGGCGGAACATTGGATGACTGGCTCGATACCGATGTGGCACAATCGTCTCGACCTTCTTGCCAATCAGCTCACCTGGCCCATAGCCGAACATCTTCTCCGTTTCGAGGTTACTCAATACAATCATGCCCGCATGATCCACCATAATGATGCCTGTAGGCACGCATTCAATTACGGTGTAGAGCCAATCCTGTGGGCGCCGTTTGTCCGTGACATCCACGACGGAAGCCACCACAAGCGGGGTTGCTTGTGAGGTAAGGGGACTGAACGCAATTTCGATGCCGAGGTGACTGCCATCCTTTCGACGTGCTCTAAACTCCCCTCTTGTTCGATGCTGTGAAGATGGAATCTGACCCAAAGAATCGCCACCGACGTGATAGATTGTGGGTGCTAACTCAGGAATCAGTAACGTGATGGACTGCTCTACCAACTCACCTCGATCGTATTGAAAAATGCGTTCGAACTCCGGGCTGGTAAGGACAATCTTTCCTTGTGCATCGAGAATCGCAATCCCTTGTGGAATGGACTCGATAACCTCGCGCAGAGTGGTTTCAGTGTTGGCAAAAACTCGCTCGAAAGCCTGAGACACAGAGAAAGACTATAAACGAACTTCTCCACGCGGCAAACGGCCAAGTAACATATATCTTGAATCACGAACTATCCAGCGCTTGTAACTCAACCTGCTCCGGTTTTGATGAGGCAGTTTGGTACACGTGTAGCAAACTGCCATACCCAAACTTAAACAATCTTGGCAAAGTCGGCCTGGCTTTGAATGCTGATGCCGCGCGCGTCTGACGTAGAAGCTCAAGGAGCTCATGCTCCTTTCGTAACGGGTGCTCATCCTGTGATGAATGACAGAGAGCCCATCGCCCCATGTCGTTCGTGTCGAGGATCGTTATGTCGTTGTGCACACCTCAGGGGATAAGGCCTTGAACCTGGAAGACAGGGACTCTTCTATCGCGAGAAGCGTGTTCAACTTGAAACGTTCAAACAATTTTTCAAGAGTGAGTTCGATCTTGTCAGGCGTGGTGAGATTGTAGGCATCAACGCAAACGAAGCATTGATCGTAGTCCGACATGGCCAAACGATCGAACCGGGCCTATTAGCACGCGTGACAGAAGGCCCTCCGGATCTTGACGTGGTTTCGTTGCAACGCCAGACCGATATGTGGCAGTTGGCAACGGGCTTACGGCCTTTCTTTGGTTTTGGAAATGACCTCGGCATAGGTGGCTTCTAGCGAACGGCGTTATCGGACTCAGCGGTTTTGGATATCTTGAAGGTGGGACACGACTGTTGGTTTCTGGCCGCGGTGATCCAGGCTCGATGTTTGTTTCCCTGACAGGAGGCATCGCAGGCACTGGTGGCTTTAGTGACACTGGGAATATTGGATTGCACCTAGGCACCCAACTTGAATGGCGTTTTTAAATCCGGTAGCGCCATTTCCGATGGGAGCCTACGCCTTCCCTTGCACTCGTGCTAGGAAGGTGCTCATGTCAGATCAACTAGGCAAAACGATGGCCGCGTTAAAGCTGACGCAGTATTATTCCACGATAGCAAGCCATAGCCTACCCACGCCACTAGGTAGCCGGCAGCAAGACAAAACAAAAGCATCGCCTACCCGTCGCCGCCCGGCACACGAGGCGCAAACCCCGCGAGTGCGACTCGTGTAGTCTGTTGTAAATACTTGTAAAAATAGGATGCGACTTCAATCCTGATAGATCCTGGCGCTTGTTATAACATATGTTATACTCACCCTATGGCCAAACTAAAGGTGACAGCGATCGGAAACTCATCAGGGGTAATTTTGCCCAATGAACTACTCGCCAAGTTGCGAGTCGGAAGGGGGGATCATTTGTATCTTGTAGAGACCCCCTATGGAATCGAGCTCTCACCCTACGATCCAGAGTTTGAAGAACAACTGGATGCGGCCGAAAAAATCATGCGCCGTGATCGGACTGTGTTGAAAAACTTGTCCGAGTAGCAACGACACATGGCGAAATCTAAATGGATTTGGATTCGCGAAGACGTTGTGTATGCTATCCACAAACGACAGCTGGCTGAACACGGCGGTTTAGATGGCGTGCGTGACCGCACTCTGCTCGAGTCGGCAATGGCGCGGCCAATAAATCTTGCGCTATGCGAGAGAGGCCGTGTGGACATTGCTGACCTATCGAGTGCATATGCCGCGGGTATCGCCAAGAATCATCCCTTTGTGGACGGCAATAACCGGACTGCACATGTGTTGTACCAATTGTTTCTAGAGCTTAACGGTTACTTCAACGAATGGACCAACCACCAAAAATATCAGGCCATGCTCCAATTAGCCGCCGGCGATATCAATGAAGCGCAATTTTCGAGCCTGCTACAATCTACATTGAAACGACGAAACTAAGGTGTCGTAGTCTTAACTTGATCGGACAGTCACCCGGGTTATGGATGTCTGTTTGACGAGGTCTAAGCAGCCTCGTTGTTGATCATCCTATCGGTCTTTTCTTGGATACCGTCAAGGAAGGGTTGTATGGGTGTGCTTCCGTTACACATCTTTCCCTGATGTGTCCTTCGCATTGAGCATCGGGCGCCTCACAGCATGTCAGGCAATCTTGGCAAAGTCGGCCTGGCTTTGAATGCTGATGCCGCGCGCGTCTTTGGAAATGCGCGATAAGAGACCCGTAAGCACACGCCCTGGGCCTATCTCGACAAACAACTCCACCCCATCCGAAAGCATGCGTTCGATGCTTTGCTGCCAACGCACCGAACGGCTCACCTGCCGTATCAACGCATCGCGAGCCTCTTTACCAGTGCTTACCGGCACGGCATCCACATTGACATAGATGGGCATGCGGGGCTCCTTAAAGCTGAGCGCTTCGAGATCAGGACGCAGCTTTTCTTCGGCAGGCAGCATCATGGCGCAATGAAAAGGCGCGCTGACCGGAAGAGGGCGTACCTTAGCACCCAATCCATCAAGCGCCTTGCTTGCAACTGACACTGCTTCGACTTCGCCTGCAATCACGACTTGTCCAGGACTGTTGTAGTTCGCCGGCGATACAATGCCTGGCGTTTGCTCGCACACCCGTTCGATATCTGATGCGCTTGAACCAAGCACCGCGGCCATGGCACCTTGTCCCACCGGCACAGCGTGCTGCATGTACTGGCCACGCCGCCGCACGGTGCGCACTGCGTCTTCGAACGTCAGCGTGCCCGAAGCCACGTTGGCGGAGTACTCACCCAGACTGTGGCCCGCCACCACATCGGGCATCTTCCCCAGCGCTTTCCATAACGCGATGGATACAGCGAGGATCGCAGGCTGTGTGTTGGCCGTAAGGTTGAGCGCAGTTTCTGGTCCTTGAAAACACTGCTCCGAGAGCTTTTCAGCCAGCGCATCATCCGCGGCTTCGAAAACCGCCCGAGCTTCGGCCGAGGCTTCGTACACCTCACGGCCCATCCCGACTTTTTGTGACCCCTGCCCCGGAAAAAGAAATGCTGTTTTTGGCATGTTAACCTTTGAAATTATGACGATTCTGTCTATTTAATACGAAAAACCCTGCCGGAATACGTAGTGGACCCAGTGCCAAGTCCGCCTCACCCAGCAGCAAAGAAGCATCGTCCTCATAAACTTGAACGACGTAATCACGCAACACCGCAGAGGGCAAAAGCCCATTGCGGCCCAAGCCGTAATCCAAGAGCAAAGCATTGGGATAGCGTGCATCACGCGCACCAGACACCACCGCGTGCACACGAAAAAAACCGTGGCGCTTGGGATGGTCTTCATCAGGCATCGCACGATGGGGTTCCTTTAACCCGTTTTGATGCACCACCACGTTGTAACCTTGAATGTAGGGCTCTGGTCCATGAGAGACCCGGGGCACACCCTGATAAAATCCTTTTTTGAACTTCCCAAAACCAAACCAATGCGCTGCGGCTGCCGTGTTAATCCCAGCGTATTCCCAGCCCACAAGATCAGAAAACTCAGGCGCCTTGCCTTGCATCATCAGCTGACAAAGTGTCGCCTTGTCCACACGCGTCGCTAACTCCAAAAAGCCATACCGCTCGGAAATACCCTGAAAAGAAGCTGTCATCCCAGAAGCATACCGAGTTTTCCAATTGAGGTGAATTGACACGCCGTTGGAGATTGCCTACCCATAGGCATTCAGGATCACGACACCATGATCGATATCAACATTCTCAAACAGCGTCTGAATGACGCTTTCCCAGATGCGCTCCACATTGAGGTCGAAGATCTCACAGGAACCCAGGATCACTATGCCGCGGTGATTGTCACCCCGTTATTTGAAAATCGGAGCCCTGTCGAACAGCATAAAATGGTCTACGAAGCGCTCGGCGAGCTCATGGATGGACCTGTCCATGCCTTGAGCCTGCAAACGTATACACCCGGAAGCTGGGTTGCACGCGGTCAATCCATCATTTAAGTAAGGAACTCTATGGACAACACAGTACACCAACGCATTCAAAGCATCATCGAACAACATCCCATCGTGCTGTTCATGAAGGGCAGTAAAACCTTTCCGCAATGTGGGTTTTCAGCCACGGTCGTAGAGGTGCTCAAGCGCCTCAATGCGGAGTTTGAGACCGTCAACGTCCTTGAAGATCCGGAAATTCGGCAAGGAATCAAGGAGTTCTCCAATTGGCCCACCATTCCACAACTTTACATTCAGGGTGAATTCGTGGGGGGCTGTGACATTGTACGAGACATGTACACGCGCGGAGAATTGGCGTCTTTGATCGAAAAAGCCCACACTCCGGCCTAGCCCGTACCGAGTGTATTGGGTTGCATAAACACGGCGGATGCGTTTTTGTAGCCGCACTACCCTAGCTCGGCCGTTTGGCTGAAAAACCCAAGGAGTGTTCATGAGTGATCGTTGGAAAACCTTAAGTGTGACAAGTGGCATCATGGCAGGCACCTTGGCAGCCTTTGTTGCCGTGCTTGTTCTTTTGCCCTCAACGCAAGGATGTGAGGACGATCCCCGTAGCACACTGTGCTGCTCTGAATTCTCTGTAGGCGCAGACGTCAGCAATGTGAATTTTGAAGTAGATGCAGCCCTCTCGGGCCGTTATACGGCGTTCGCACAAGCGGCTTCCGACATTGGTGCAACTGCCGCTGCTTCCGTTGCCGATGTCACCAATGCGTGTCGCAACATTGCCATTGCCCTGGGCGCCGACCCCAACGACGCGTCCGTTGCTGGAAAAAACGACCGCGAGGCCGCCACCGCATGGTGTGCCCTTGCCAAAGCCAAGTTTCAAGCCAATGCCGCGGTGCAAGCCGCCGGAACGCTGACGATCGCATATCAGCCGCCCGTCTGCAGCGCATCGCTCGACGCCAAAGCAGCCTGTGAAGGCGGCTGCAAGGTGGATGCAACCTGTACGGAGCCTTCCTTAGAAGTCCAGTGCGAAGAAGGCAAACTGTCGGGTCAGTGTTCTGGGCAATGCACGGGAAGCTGCGAAGGCACCGTCAACGCCGCCGCGGCGTGCGAAGGTTCGTGCGAGGCCACCTGCAAAGGCACCTGTGAAGGGACCTGCACGGCCGACGTCAATGCCAGTGTCAACTGTCAAGGTGACTGTACCGGAAAATGTACGGGCACATGTGACGGTAACTCTGCCGACGGCATCGATTGCGCTGGCGATTGCGTCGGTCAATGCCAAGGCAGCTGCGCCATGGAAAGCGATGCCGACGTGCAATGCAATGGCAAATGCGAAGGCACCTGCACCGGCAAGTGCACCGGGCGCTGTGAACTGGAAGCCAATGCCGACATTCAGTGCGATGGCTCATGTCAGGGAAGCTGTGATGTCGACTTCAAAGCACCGAAATGCAACGGCGAAATCAAGCCGCCTCAATGCGACGCATCGGCCGACTGTAAGGCTAGCTGCGATGCCAGCATTGAAGCCAAAGCCGAATGTTCACCGCCGGAGGTCACCATTACGGCAGAAACAGAAATCGATTCCAACCTGCAAGGCGAGTTTGACTTAGTGGTCACCACGCTCAAAGCCCATGTTCCTGCGCTGTTGGTCGTGGCAGAAGCACATGGCCAATCCTTTATCGATGCCATTGCTGAGCTAAACACCAACGGTGAAGCGTTCCTCGATGCTTCGGTCTCGAGCACGAAAGGTGCAGCCTGCGGTGTAGCCATTGTGTCAACCATATCTGCGGCGACAGAAAGCGCAGGCGTAGCCCTGGATGCCTCCTCCGATTTCCTCGCTGTTCTCAGCCTCAACCCCTAGGGTTCTTTCCCCAAAGCCCCTTCGCTCAAAGGCCTCCAGTGGATTTCACTGGGGGCCTTTGTGTTTTGCGTGTATGGTTATAGAAAAAATACCATGATGTTGTTTATTGCATTTTTTCAACATCATGATATTTGTATCAAATGATGATTTTTAAAAGGCGTTTAGATCTCAAGGGTGCAGTACGCGACTCGAGCATCTTTTTGCTGGGGCCGCGCGGCACAGGGAAGAGTTTTTGGATACGCGAAACCTTTGGAAACAAGGTGCTCGTGATCAACTTGCTTAAGATCGCCGAGTTTCTCAGACTTTCTGAACATCCCTCGCTCCTTGAGGAGATGGCTCTGGAAGCCAAATCCAACCTCATCATTATCGACGAGGTTCAAAAACTGCCTGCGTTGCTGGATGAGGTCCATCGTCTGATTGAAGAGCGCGGCCTGCGTTTTTTATTGACAGGAAGTAGTGCGAGAAAGCTCAAGCGTGGCAAAGCCAACCTTCTTGCTGGCCGCGCAAGACTATTTTTTTTGCATCCTCTGAGCTCATCTGAGCTGCCCGAGTTCAAGCTCAGGCCATATTTAATGTGGGGCGGACTTCCAGAAGTCTGGAAAGTCGAAGACCGAAAGCTCTACCTGAACAGCTACATCGACACCTATCTCAAAGAAGAAATCATGGCAGAGCAGGCGGCGCGCAGCCTGCCCCACTTCTCACGCTTTTTGAAAACCGCAGCCCTATGCTCTGGGCAAATCCTCAACTTTTCCAAGGTTGCCAGTGATGCACAGCTTCCAGCAGCCACCGTGAAGAACTATTTTGAAGCTTTGCAGGATACACTCGTGGGGGATCTGCTTGAGCCTTGGATCGAGAGTCGAAAACGTAAAGCGATTCAAACTGGCAAATTTTTTTTCTTCGACGTGGGTGTGAGAAACCGTTTGCTCGACTGGAACGAATTGGGCGAAGGCTCCGAACTGTTTGGAAGCGCCTTCGAGCATTTCATGTTTATGGAGTTAAAAGCTTATCGAAGCTATAGCAAGCTACGCGAGTCCGTGCACTTCTGGCGCTCGGTCAATCACCACGAAGTGGATTTCATACTCGGAGAGCTCGCGCTCGAGGTAAAGTCCAAGAAAAAAGTAAGCGCTCGAGACGCTAAAGGCCTAAGGGCTTTGCGTGAGGAAGGAGCACACAAAAAGTTCGTGGTGGTCTCCCAAGATCCTATCAACCGCTCAGAAGACGGTATTCACTACCTTCACTGGCGCGAGTTTCTGAGCCAATTGTGGTCTCAGCAATTGCTGCGCGCATAGCATGACAGGGCCTGCAGTGGATTTCACTGGGGGCCTTTGTGTTTTGCGTGTATGACCGACGGGTGCGCTTCGCCGGTCTTTTCTCCTACTTTCTATTTGCACTCGTTTTAGGGGTATTTGCGTTTCATGATCATGCGGATGCACAGTATACCGCAACCGCACAAGTGGATCGGCCCATCGCCGCGCCGGTTGCTGAGGAACCCACACTTTCAGCCAGCGTCGTCGAATCCGACGATCGGGCCAAATCACTCGAAAGTGTAGACGAACTGATCTTAGAGGTGCCTGGAACACGTCTCCAAAGGTTTGGAGCCTATGGTTCCTTTACAGCCCTTTCGTTACGTGGGGCTGAGTTTGATCACACCACGGTATTGTTTGGAAACATTCCTTTGCGTAGCGCAGATGGCGGCGCGTTTGATTTATCCACGATTCCGCTGGCGGTCTTGGAACGGGTGGAAGTGTACCGAGGGGCAGCACCGGCATGGCTCGTCAACTCTGGCATTGGCGGCGTGTTGCAATTACTTCCACGCGAAGCACACACTTCTGAGGTTGAACTTGGCCTGGGGGTCGGCTCCTTTGGGCTTCTTGATACCCATGCCGCTACATCTGTGATCACTCCGAGCGGGCTGCGTTGGACTGCCGTGGCAGGTGTGACGCATAGCGATAACGACTTCGAATATAAGGACGAAAGTGGCACGCACTTTGACCCTTCCGACGATGTGATACGCAAACGGCGTAACGCAGAACTTTTACAAGCGTACACACTGCTGCATGCAATCGCACCGCTCGCAGAAGGTGAACTCGAAGCCATGGTGTTTGGCTTTGAACGCACGGGAGGAGAACCTGGACCGGCGTTTCAAGGCAGCGAATATACCCATCGCACCCTTAGCCGTTATTTGTCTGCGCTGCGGTACAGTCGACAGTCAAAAGGATCAGCCGATCGCTCCAAATACTGGCGCTGGCAACTCTTGGGATCGGCAGCCTATACGCGCAATCGCTTTACGGATTTACTGGGAGAGATTGGTTTAGGCCAGAGGTCTACGGACGATCGTAGCTTACTCACCCAATTGCGAGCCGCCGCGGAATGGCGCCTTTTACCATGGCTTGATTTAACAACAGCCACCCAGTGGGAACACGACCGCTATGCGCCTGAAGATGCCCTCTCGCCTTTCCCGGTGGAATCATCCGATCGTGATCATCTGTTAGCCACGGTAGAGACACTCATGCAAGGGCGTCTTGGAAAACACCGCTGGCAAGTACGCCCTTCAGCAAAACTTGAGATGATTTCATCCAGACTTTCATCCATCCAACCCGAAACACTGGGTGTAGAAACTGAGAATCTCATCCTGGCACCGACCTTTCGAGTAGGCGGAGTGTTGGAGCTCAGCCAATACCTGAGCCTTGCAGCTTCAGGCTACAGCAGTACCCGTGCGCCCACGATGGTCGAACTTTTTGGGCAACGAGGCTACCTCATGGGCAACTCACATCTTGAACCCGAAATAGCCGTAAGCGCCGACGTGGGCATGAACCTTCAAGGCAAGACAAACGCCGTACAGGCCCAAGCGCAACTTCGAGGGTTTGTTTCATCCATACAGGATTTGATCGTATATAGCCGCGTCAACGCTCAAGGGCTCTACGGCCCGCGTAACACAGACGAAGCCTTTATTTACGGATTAGAAACAAGCGCTGAGCTTTCCTTGTTCGAACACTGCTGGCTCCTTGGCAACCTGACAGCCATGCACACTCAAGACGTGGCCCGTGATCGTGAATTGCCATTGCGGCAACGGCTTCAAGCGTATGTGCGTCCAGAGTATCGCATCACCGATCTGGGACCCATGGACATGGCGACGCTCTTTGTAGACATGCAATATCGAAGCAGTCTGTTTTCGGACGTCACAAACACGGTCGTGCTTCCAGAACAATGGGTGTTTGGCACAGGTGTGCGGGTATGGATGTTAAAAAAACGCTTAGAGCTTGCTGGATCGATCCGTAATATCTTTGATACAACGGTACGTGATGTGCTGGCCTTTCCGTTGCCAGGCCGAACCTTTAGCATGGACATGACATGGCATATTCCATTCTGAAAACGCCACAAACCATGGCTTTGCTAGCGTTGGTAAGTTTATGTGCCTGCAATGCCAGCTCGCCCTATCCCCATGCCAATCTTGAGCCTTTGGATGAACCTCCAGGATTCGCCGTCGTCACCTCTGACTATGTCTCGACCGCGATTGCTTTATTGAATACAGAAGGCGACGAGTTAATCACGGAAGCTTGGATCGACTCCGGCACCACACCGCCAGGTCTGACGACCACAATCGGCGGCGATGTCGTGCTTGCAAGCACCCCACCGCCCGATGGCACGCTGACACTGATTGATCGCTTAGGAGTAGATGTCGTCACACGCATCGAGGTGCCCACAGGAAACGTGCTGCAGCAAATTCATGCCCAAAGCACCAACGCAGGGGAGACAGGGTTTCGAGCAAACCCGCATGATTGGCTGAGGTTGAATGAGGGTACCGGGCTCATCTCCCGCCATGAACCCAATCGAAATCCCAATGCCACAGAACTCGATCAAGGCAATGACGTAATCTCGGTGGATATTCCCTCGGGGCTGATTACGGGGCGCATCGATCTCTCTTCACTAGGAGAAACCCTCGATGGCACGTTGATTTACGCTAGGCCAACCTACTTACAGCCGCTGAACAATACAGTCGCCATTGGACTAGCACGGCTAAGCCTGGATTTTCGCACCGCAGGCAAAGGAGCCCTTGGACTCTATAATACGCTCAACCACGAATTAACGCGGGTGGATTTTAAAGACACCGCAAACTGCGGAACCATTGCTTCCATGCCAGGCAGTCTCAACGAACTATGGGTGCTCTGCGCAGGAGACACGTTTTCTAGCACCGAACAACGCAGATTACGCAGCGGTATTATCCGGGTATCATTGACAAGCCCTGGTACTGCCATCTCCACCTATCAGTGGCTTGCCAAATCCCATGGGAATGTGCTTGTGCCAAGTACTGGCCTGATTCCAATCAATCACCATCTCGTCGTTGCGGTGGCAACTGGCGATGCCTTACAAAAAGAAAAGGATCAGATCTTAGTCATCGATACCGACACAAACACGACAACCGTTTTATTTGAAGCAGACGATAGTTTTATCCTTGGCCAAGGCTGTTACGCCGCCGAACATAATCGCATGCTTATTCCAGACGCGTCGGTAGGGATACGCCGCTGGAGTGTCACAGAAAACCTTGAGTTTCTCCCTCTTCCCACCATTGACACATCCCCGTTGAGACGGCTTCCTGCACGCGAAATCAGGCCCCTTGTGGGAACCGCCGCACCATGAAAGGACAATCGTCGTTTCAGTGGAGACGACGAGCATCCAGATTCCGCTCCTGTTGTAAAATTATACCCTGAGTAAACTACCCGTGGTTTCCCTGCCACCGCAGCCAATGATCAGCCAGCACCATGGCAACCATGGCTTCTGCGATAGGAATAAAGCGAGGCAAAAGACATGGATCGTGACGCCCCTTGGTACGGATGCTGGTGGGTTTGCCATCCCGAGTCACAGTAGCCTGCTCCTTGGGAAGGCTGCTGGTGGGTTTGACGGCAGCTCGAAGCACAATCGGCATCCCACTGGAGATGCCTCCTAACATGCCTCCATGGCGATTGTCTCGGGTGACAATCGCACCGTCACGTGCCTCAAATACATCGTTATGTTCGCTGCCACGTATAAGCGCACAGCCAAACCCTGATCCGTACTCCACTCCCATCACAGCTTGAATGCTAAACAACGCTTTGGCCAAGTCGGCCTTGAGCTTGTCAAACACAGGTTCGCCCAATCCTGCAGGAATGTGACTGGCACAAATCTCTGCAATTCCTCCGAGCGAATCCTGATCTTTACGCGCAGCTTCAATCAACTCCACCATTTTGGCTGCAGCGACTGGATCGGGACAACGCACGATATTGGGCTCTCCATTGGGTAAGGTTTCCACCTGTTCGAGCGTCACGGCTGCGGGGTCTCGGATTTCCGCACGAACGCTGCCTACCTGAACCACATATCCCACCACGCATCCTCCAAAAGCACGTGCCAGGATTTTTTTGGCAATCGCCCCAGCCGCGACTCGGACTACGGTTTCGCGTGCACTGGCGCGACCACCCCCGCGGTAATCACGAAAGCCGTACTTGGCGTCGTAGGAATGATCGGCATGTCCAGGCCGATATTTATCTTTAATATCTGAATAATCTTTACTACGGGCATCTTCGTTAGGCACCAAGATAGCGATGCTGGTGCCGGTGGTTTTCCCTTCAAACACACCGCTTAGAATTTGAGCTTCGTCGGTTTCTTTGCGTTGGGTGACAATGCGGCTTTGTCCAGGCTTGCGGCGCTGTAAATCCTGAGACAGATCCTCCACAGTCAGCGCAATCCCAGGAGGACAGCCGTCGATGATCACTAAATTGGCGGGGCCGTGAGATTCACCCGCGGTGGTAATACGAAACGCTTGCCCAAAACTATTGCCTGCCATCAACGTGGCTCCGCAGCCACAACGCGATTGCGCCCCTGCCCTTTGGCCTGATACAGGGCTTCGTCTGCCAGTGTGATAAGTTGCGCAGGCTCTTGGATGCGAGCATCGGGAGCTGCTGCTACTCCTAAGCTGATGGTGACAGGAATTTTTACCCCGTTATAGACAAAACCGTGATTCATCACTGCGGTGCGCATACGCTCAGCAAAATGCACACCCCCGGATAGATTGATTCCTCTACATAGAAACACAAACTCTTCACCCCCATAACGGGCAAAAACATCTTCGGCGCGCACAGAGCGGTTAAGCCCTGCCGAAAGCGTCGTAAGGACGTAGTCTCCAGCAGGGTGCCCATACGTATCGTTAATCCGCTTGAAATAATCGATGTCAAACAGAAGCAACGCTAAGGGGTTTTGGTGGCGTTGCATGTACGCAAACTCACTCTCAAGCCTGTCTAAGAAATAACGTCGGTTAAAAAGTTTGGTCAGCCCATCGCGTAACGCTGACTCGTACATTTGCTTCTGGAATTGTTCTTCAAGTTGATCGTGGTAGGTGAATTTCAAAATGGTGGTTGAACCAAGCTGAATTTTATCACCGTCTGTCAGTGAGACTCGACCTCCCACGCGTGAGCCATTGACGAATGTTCCATTGGTCGATCCTAGATCTTCCACCAACACACTGGCATCGCTAAGGTAAACCCGCGCATGTTGGCGTGAGATACCTTCGTCTGTCACCCGGATATCGGCAATCTGACCACGGCCCATGATAAGGGGCTTATCAAGCTTATACATCTCTCCCACATTGCTTCCTGAAAGAATAATTAAGTATGCTCGGTCGTTTTTAGTGGCCGAGAGAACAGGCAGCTTTTCAGCAATGACAGTAAGATCTTCATCCTCTCCAGGAGAGAGCTTCGGGTTAGAATCCTTGACGGACGACATGTCAGGGCATTGTATCAAACCATGAGCTCAAGTACCAACTGCTCTACGGTGATGTCATTTCGATGCTTACGGACTTGGTTGTTTTTACTCTCGGCAGAAACTGCCCATAAAATCGCTTTTTTTGCCTGGCGACTGGGGTTACGCCTGCCTGGAATCGCCTATGGGTTGCGACATACGTTTACCTTTGCTCATCCCGCGCTTCACGTACAGGCGCTCGGGTTGACGTTTCCCAACCCTGTAGGCCTTGCAGCCGGCTTTGACAAAAACGCCGTGGGTTACAATGCCATGGGCGCTATGGGGTTTGGTTTTGTGGAAATCGGCACTGTGACGCCGCTTGCACAAGCTGGCAATCCGAAGCCACGTTTGTTCCGTCTGCCCGAGGAGCGTGCTCTGATCAACCGCTTAGGATTTAACAACGATGGCGCCATTAAAGTCAGCCAGCGGCTAACGCGCCCTCGAAACGTGATCGTTGGAGTCAATATTGGGAAAAACAAAAAAACCGCTGAGTCCCATGCCATCGATGACTACATCGCTTGCACCCAGGCACTCGCGCCATACGCAGACTACCTCGTAGTCAACGTAAGCTCACCCAACACTCCTGGATTAAGAGATTTACAGTCGGTAGATAAGCTTCGGCCTCTACTCACCGCTGTTCGGAACACTGCAAACACCACGGTGCCTACACGGCATGTCCCGTTATTAATGAAAATCGCGCCCGATCTGGATGAACAAGAATTAGATCAGTTGGCATCACTCGCACTTGAACTCCGCTTGGATGGCATCATTGCCACGAATACGACTGTGGACCGAAACGAATTGAGGCATTCTGCGTCTGCGCACGCCAGCGAACAGGGGGGGGTATCCGGCGCACCTCTAAAAACACGAGCCCTGTCTGTGCTTCGCCGGCTCAAGCGCACCGTGGGAGATCAAGTGGTTCTTATTGCTTGCGGCGGCATCGAAACCGCAGAGGATGTCCGGCAAAGGCTTGCGGCAGGCGCAACGTTGGTACAGCTATATACGGGTCTCGTCTACCATGGCCCATCCTTGCCAAGCACCATTAATCGGGATTTGTTAACCTCCAATGAGTAACTCACCCACCCATGGGCATAACGCTCAGACGGATACGTCTGTAGCACGTACGTTGGTTGTTTATCCAAACCACGCCTTGGCACAAGCGCATATGGCCAACCATGCCATCCAATCTCCTTACGGAGTGTGTCTTGGCTCAAATGGCATGGCATTGCAAGATCTTGAACAGCGTATCATCCAAGATCTATTGGGCACTCATACCGTCGTGCTTTCCAATCTGGAAGAACGCTGTTGGCTACGCGTACTTGCCGCCTCTGACGTGCTTAAACACGTATATCACCCCAACGTCACCGACCGGCCACGTTTTGTGGACGTATTACAAAGCGCCCTTCACTACTGCCATGCGTTAGGACTCACTCCACAACGCCTTAAAGAACTTGGGAAAACCAAATCATCCCCACACCACACACAGCTCACCGCCCTTGCACACGTTTTTTTCCACTGGGAAAAATTCCTTCAAGAAAACGGTGTCTGGAGCCAGCATACCGCCCTCCTTGAAGTCATTTCGCGATTCGCAACCAACGCAGAGGTCCCAAATACGCTGCGACATCAGGAACGTCTTATCTTCAAATATGCCTACCAACTTTCGCCGTTGCAAATTCGTTTCATTGAAGCCATTGGTACCCGGCTCGGCCCGTCGGTTGAATGTGTGATCGAGATTCCACACCATGAAGGCAGCTCCAGGTACTTTCGAAAAACCGCCCACCTTCTAGAACAACTTGAAAAGACTGGCGATCAATTAGCCACCACGGTACTTCCCACAAGTCCACTCAACCCATCGGACATTGGATCGCTACTACTGCATGCGTTGATGAAGGAACCGGCTGCTCCTGAAGTGCCTTGGTCTCGCATTGCCATACACGAATCGAGTAGTCCTTTCCAAGAACGTCTTGCTGTTGTCGAACAAGTGCATCAGTGGATCGGACAAGGCATTGCCCCCGAAGAAATTGTCGTGGCGGTTCGCACCATTGACGAAGAAACTCAACTTTTACGATTGGCCCTAGAAGACAGTGGCCTATCCGTGCTGCCCGTTCTTCGATCAGCACTTTCCGCGTCATCGCTTTTACGTTGGTTTATCCAGATACTGGCACTTTCGTATCAACCCTGGAACAAAGAAACCGTGATGGCATTACTTGCCAGCCACTATGCGGGAAGTCTACGCCATGGCGAGGCTCAAGCCATCATCCGAGGATTCTCTGCAGTACTGCCGCCCGCTGAAACAACCCCTGATGCCCTAATTGGAGCGTGCAAACAGTATGAAAGCACCCACAGCAATACGTGTGCTGAAGCATTGAAAGCCCTAGCTAAAGTGCTTGCCCCTCTCACTGTGCCTCAACAGTTGTCCACCTTCGTAGAGCACACACGAACGCTGATGACACAGTGCCGAATACACCACAACATGCCTCTTCCTGCGCGCACTCGGCAAGAACTGCGCACGCTTATTCTTGCCGAGGATCCTTTAAGCGTCGAAGTGAGCCTCGCCATGGGTCGCGAAGAGCTGGGAATCGATGCCCTTGAACACGTGCTAAGCCAACTGGAACTCCTCGGAACCCGATTGACTCATACTCTAAAGCCCGAAGTGTATTGGCACATGCTCACCGATGCGTTGAATAGTCATAAAATACATCCTCCTGGGCCACGTAACGGTGCCGTAAAAATCCTTGGTGTGCATCAACTGGTGGGCATGCGCTTTGACGCTATCATCATCCCTGAACTGGTGGATGGCCGGTTTCCGGCTCCTTCACGGCCTTCTGCGCTATTGCCTATGTTGGATCCCCGTAAGCTGTCTTTAAGGCAATCTCATGTTCCAGACGCTAAAGAACCCACGCTTGAAGAGGTTCAGTGGCTACAATTCCAACACGAAGAAGAAGCATTATTGTTTGCGTTGAGCATCAATGCTGCCAAGAGCCACGTTGCGCTTAGCTATTCAGCCTATGATACCGCGGGGCGTGAGACCTTGCCTGCACTGTTTGTTCAAGAATGCATTGCCCTTGCCCACGTTGCAGATCAGTCAAGCCGTATTCATAAACACCCCGATGAGCCTTTGCCAACAATCGAACATGCCTATGGAAAAGAACGTTTTAGCCGTGCTGCGACAAGCGCACTCTATCCTGCTTCTCTAGGACAGTTTATCCACGATCTGGCAAAAGACGAGCCCCCAAAGCATACCCTTTATGATGATATCCCAGGCCTTGAACTGCCAAGTGTACTTCGTCGCGCTCACATCGAACGGCAACGCCTTGCTCATGCCTACAGCAAAGGAAAGCTGTATCATACGCCTTACACAGGATGTCTTCGCGATCATCTTGATGATGTTCCGCAACATTTGCCAGGGTCTAAAGAACATCCGCTCTCACCTTCTCAACTCGAAACGGCTGCGCGTTGTCCATTTCAAGATTTCGCAACACGTGTTCTAAAGTTACGCCCTAAAAAAGCGCCTCAATACGACATGGAGCCCAAAGAAGATGGCCAACTGGCACACCGATGCTTTGAAGCCGCCATGAAAGCAATCATTGATCAAAACCTTGGCAGCTACCGTCCCGAAAACTATCCTGCCGCCCAGGGTATTGCGCTAGCTGCCATCGATGCGGTGCTTAAACAGCATCCTGAGCGGCATTCCATGCCTACCGCTCTTTTCGAACACCACGCCAAAGCAATTCGCGATAAACTTCTTGCGCTCCTTGAGCACATGTACAATGAAAATGAAAATTTCTCTCCATCCAGTCCAGAGCTTACCTTTGCGGAAGGAAGCGAATGGCCCGCCATTAAACTGACTACCAGCAACTCCGAAGCACCCTTATGGATCCACGGGCGCATCGATCTCATGGAAACAGATGGCACCATCTGGCGTGCTACCGATCTCAAACGCCAACGCAAAAGCAGGCTGACCCAACAGATGACACCCAAAACGCTTGGGCAAACATCCTTGCAGCTCCCTATTTACGCTGTAGCGTGTCACGCCAAGTATCCTGAAAAACTACATGATGCACGCTATCTTTCACTCAAAGACGGCAAAGCCTTATCTTCGCTTCGAACTCACATGGAAACAAATCAGGGGTGGAAAAAAGATGACCGAAGTCTTGACGATCTCCTCACCTTGACGACACCGGAGGGTACGCTGACTTCGTTAGGAATAACCCTGACAACCCTTGCAGAAAAAATGCGGAGCAATACCTACGCTTTAGAGCCGATAGAGGGCGCCTGCGAACGTTGTGATTTCACGGCGCTATGCCGCATCCCACGCACAGACATCGCAGAGGTTCCCGACTCACCCTAACCCATGTCTGATGCTGACACATCATGCATGAATAACTGGCCGCATGTTGAGTACGTACCGTCCTATCCAGGCATACTCTTTCCATGCCCCGTAATAGGCCTTAATCCCAATAAAGATCACATACGATACCATTGCCACGTACACGACACTTGCTAGCGTGATGGTACCCATAAAAAGGACGAACCCTAAAAACGATCCACCAAATCCCACACCCATCACCAACAGATTCCATGCAAAGAAACACAGCTGGACTGCCACACTTTGGTGCATGTGAAACATTTCAAAGGGTGTCCTTCGTTTGGTAAACCAAAGCACCATCAGCGGCAACACAGGACCAAACATACCGCAACACACCACAGCTCCCATCGCAGGAAACAGATGTGCTAAAAGCGCATGCCGTCGTTCCTCACCATCAGGGAGGTATCCAGAGGCTTTGGCCCGCGCAAAGTAACCCTCAGTAGGAGGATTCGAAGACGCATCAGAGGCGTCCGTTGCGGGTTTTTCTGTGAATTCTGGCTGATCGAAGCCATCTGAAGCAGTCATCTACCTTCTTTAACCCGGTCTAAACTGCGCCGCAATATCCCAAATGCCGAATACACGAGCATCTACGCGCAAATAGCGCTATACTTCGCACCCAATCTTGTGAGGTCGACGTGTTGGAAGAACGACTGCCTAGAGCATTAACGTTTGATGATGTTTTGCTGTTGCCAGGGTATGCGGACTTTTTACCCCGTGAAGCCGATCTGCGGGCCCGCTGCGCCAAGGACGTTGAGCTTGCCATTCCCATCATCTCAAGCGCCATGGATACCGTCACCGAATGGCGAACAGCGGTCACCATGGCTCGGGAAGGTGGGCTTGGGTTCATTCATAAAAACATGTCTGTGAAAGCCCAGGCTCATGAAGCGCTCAAAGTCAAACGCGCTGAGAGCGGAATGATTGCGGATCCTGTAACGATCCATCCTTCTCGTTCGTTGCATGACGCCCTTATGTTGATGCGTCAACATAATATTTCAGGACTTCCGGTAGTTAATGAAGAAAAAGTCGTAGGGATCCTGACGAGTCGCGATCTACGCTTTCAGCAAAACCTAGATCATAACGTTGAACAGCATATGACACGAAAGCTCGTGTCTGTCCCCCCTGGTGTCTCTCAAGAGCGCGCCAAAGAGCTTTTGCATCAACATCGTATCGAAAAACTTCTTGTAATTGGTGAAGGCGGACAACTCATAGGACTCATCACCATTCGAGATTTGTTACAAGCGCAGCGATATCCCCACGCCAACAAAGATACCTTAGGACGACTCCGGGTGGGCGCCGCCGTCGGTGTAGGCAACGATGCGGATGAGCGTACAGACGCCCTCCTTCAGGCCGGCGTGGATATCATTGCTGTTGATACCGCTCATGGTTTTACCAAAGCGGTGATTGAAACCGTACGCTCCATCAAACGTAAGTACCCCAAGACACCGGTCGTTGCTGGAAACGTTGCTACCGCCGAAGGTGCAACCGCACTGATTGCCGCAGGGGCTGACGCCATTAAAGTCGGCATGGGGCCTGGATCCATCTGCACCACTCGTGTTGTGGCAGGGATTGGAGTCCCACAAGTGACAGCCATTGCAGAATGCGCGAAAGCTGCCGCAGATTCTGGAACACCTATCATTGCGGATGGCGGCATCAAATACTCTGGAGATGTCGTCAAAGCACTGGCCGCAGGGGCCCATTGTGTCATGATAGGCTCGCTGTTTGCGGGAACCGATGAGTCGCCGGGGCAGCGCATCCTTTACCAAGGACGTACCTACAAAAGCTATCGAGGCATGGGGTCGCTGGCCGCTATGTCGCTCGGCTCAAGTGACCGCTACGCTCAGAGCGATGTGCACGAAGTTGAAAAGCTCGTGCCCGAAGGTGTTGAAGGCCGTGTGCCTTACCGTGGCTCGCTCTCCAGCATCGTATACCAATTGGTCGGCGGGTTGCGAGCCGGGATGGGATATACCGGATGTCGCACTATCGAAGAGCTTCGCACCAAAGCCCGCTTCGTTGAGCAAACCGCACAAGGCGTGCGTGAAAGCCACGTCCATGATGTCGTGGTCACTCAGGAAGCGCCCAATTATCAAACCGGCAACACAGAGCACGGTGGCGGTTAACTCCCCTAAAAGGACAGGCAATGATTCTCATCTTAGATTTTGGCTCCCAGTATACCCAGCTTATTGCACGACGTATCCGTGAAGAACGCGTCTATTGTGAGATTCATCCCTGCACCATAGATATCTCGGAGATCCGCAAGCTCAACCCCAAAGGGCTTGTGCTGTCTGGCGGCCCACGCAGCGTGTTCGAACCCGACGCGCCTCGGCTTAATCCTGAAATACTTGAGCTCGGCTTACCTGTGCTCGGTATCTGCTATGGCATGCAACTCATCAGCCTTCTTCTTGGAGGCAAGGTCGTCCGTGCAGAAGAACATGAATACGGCGCTGCACACATCGAAGTAATCCAACCTGAAGGCATCTTGCGTGACTTTAAACAAGGACAGCATCTGGATGTCTGGATGAGCCATAGCGACCGCGTCCAAAGCCTTCCTGAAGGGTTTGTGACATTAGCAAGGAGTACCAACACTGAGTTTGCAGCGGCCGCTCACCTTGAACGGCAGATATACGGTGTCCAGTTCCACCCCGAAGTCATGCACACCCCTCAAGGCACCCACATGCTGTCTGCATTTCTCTTCGAGATTGCCCACTCCGAGCCCACATGGACGCCAGGATCTTTCGTGGAGCAAAGTGTCGAGAGAATTAAAAACAACGTAGGAAGCGATGCTGTTATCTGCGGTCTTTCTGGCGGAGTAGACTCTTCCGTTGCTGCATTATTGGTGTCCCGAGCTATTGGCGAGCAACTTACCTGCATTTTTGTGGACAATGGGTTGTTGCGACAAGGGGAGGCGGAAGATGTGGTACGCACATTTCGCGATGCCTTTAGATTGCGCTTGGTTCATGTGGATGCCTCCGAACAATTCCTCACAGCGCTCCAGGGCATCACAGACCCTGAAGCAAAGCGTAAAACCATCGGGCACGTGTTCATTGATGTGTTCAATCAAGAAGCTCAAAAACTTGGCAACGTCACCCACCTTGTTCAAGGCACATTGTATCCAGATGTCATTGAGAGCGTTTCTTTCAAAGGCCCGAGCGCAGTCATCAAAAGCCATCATAACGTTGGAGGGCTTCCTAAAGATATGCAGTTCAAGCTTATCGAGCCGCTCAAAGAACTGTTTAAAGACGAAGTGCGAGAAGTGGGCACCGCACTCGGAATGCCACACCACATTTTGACACGGCAACCTTTTCCAGGCCCCGGGCTTGCGGTCCGGTGTTTAGGCGAAGTGACCAAAGAACGATTGTCCATCTTACGCGAAGCCGATGCGATTTTAGAAGAAGAGGTGCGCAAGTCGGAAGTGTACGATACGTTATGGCAGTCTTTTTGTGTGATTTTACCTGTTCAAACGGTGGGCGTCATGGGCGATGAGCGCACGTACGAATCGGTCATTGCTATTCGCGCGGTACATTCTCAAGACGGCATGACAGCCGATTGGGCAAGGCTCCCTTATGAACTATTAGCCGGAGCATCCAGCCGAATTATTAACGAAGTTCGCGGCTGTAACCGCGTGGTGTACGACATTTCTAGCAAACCACCTGCGACCATTGAATGGGAATAACCCTGCTGCGCGCCCTGCAGTTTGCGTGCCTTTTAAGCAGTGTGGCCTTAGCACACGCATGCGCAGGCGCCACACCGAAGGCCCAAGAAACCTTGCTTCATATTGCGGTGGAGCCCCGTGATGCACGTGTTTATGTGGATGAGGAGTTTTTAGGCACAGCGTGGGTTCTTAAAGGCCATGCTGTTCCTCTCAACAAAGGCCCTCACTTTATCGTCATCTCTTCAACCCACTACTTTCCGCACCATCTCAAGCTTTATTTGCGTCCGGGTACGACGCAAGTGCGTGTGGCTCTGCGCCCTATCCCTCCATAGAACTTTCAATAACTAACCACCAAGCTCGATGCCTATGTGGCGTGCCACAGAGACAATCTCCCCACTCTCAGGAACACAACGGCCGCCTTCAATGGCACGCTCTAAAGGCACATCGACTATCTTGTCCCCCTCTAAACTCACCAAGCGGCCTACGTGGTTGTCTCGACACAATTCTGCCGCTTTCAAACCAAACCGTGTTCCAAGCACACGATCCCACGCAGAGGGCGAACCCCCTCGCACTAAGTGTCCTAGCACTGTCACGCGAATCTCATGAGGAATACGGCCCCGAAGCTCATCCGCGAGGCGGTGGCCTGCCCCACCCAAGCGTGCCAAATGCCCTGTACGCCCTTCCTCCACAGTAGAAACATCGCCACCTTTCGGCTTCGCCCCTTCGCCAATCACGACGATAGCAAATGTGGCACCACGTTGCGCTCTTGCCCGGATGGCTTTTTCCACCCTTTCAATCTCATAAGGAATTTCAGGAATCAGCACCACATCTGCGCCGCCGGCAATCCCTGCATAAAGTGCAATCCAGCCCGCATCACGTCCCATCAACTCGACGATCATCACTCGGTCATGTGACTCTGCAGTCGAGTGCAATGCGTCGATCGCAGAGGTCGCGGTTTGCACTGCTGTATTAAATCCAAACGTAACATCTGTCCCCGCCAAGTCGTTGTCGATGGTCTTAGGAACACCAACGATTTTCACGCCTTTCGCCTGCAAGCGTAAGGCATGATTCATCGTGCCATCGCCGCCTACCATCACGGCGATATCAATGCGATGATCCTTAAGACGCTGGATCACTTGGTCTGAAACATCGATATACGTTTTCTTCCCTCCGGGTTCTTCGATCGGATAGGCAAACGGATTGCCACGGTTTGAACAGCCAAGGATGCTTCCGCCGCGGGGCAAAATACCCCTGATGGATTTCCAGTCGAGAGGGATAATGCGATCGGGCTGAACTAAACCCTCGAAACCGTCTTCGCTCCCATACACCTCAAGGCCAAAATTAATACACCCACGAACGAATGCTCTAATCACAGCATTGAGGCCTGGCGCATCGCCGCCTCCAGTTAATATGCATACACGTTTAACAGACTCACTGCTCATAGTACTTGTCCTGGTTATTGATGTTTAGAGGTTGGTAGAAGAAATGGTTACGGTGGATAATGAATACATGGCAATAGCTGCGGCGACTGATGCATTAAGTGATTCCAGTGGTCCTGTCATGTCGATACGCGCCAACTGATCACAGCTTTGGCGCACCAGCCTACGCAACCCTTTACCTTCAGAGCCTACCACCAAGACCCGATTCCTATCACTGGGCGTTAAAGCTTGCAAAGAGATTTCCGCCCCCGCATCGAGTCCCACAACCTCGAACCCATGCTCCTCTCGCAGGTAAACCAAGACCTTGGAAAGGTTACTCACCCGGGCAATTCGGGCATGCTCCGTCCCACCGGCAGAGGCCCGAACCACCACCGCTGTGACACTTGCAGCCCTATGCCGAGGCAAAATAACTCCCTGATACCCAAAAGCCACTGCACTGCGCACAATAGCCCCAAGATTGTGCGGGTCTGTAATCTCATCCAATGCCACTAGGTGCTTCGGGCCCGTGCTTGGGCGCTCCAGGAGCGACTCCAAAGGGACGTAGGAATACGAGCCCGCAATCGCAACCACCCCTTGATGGGGCAGCCCTTTGGCAAGGTGGTTAAGAGTATCCTCGGCCACGGTCTCAACGACCACCCCCTTGCGCTGCGCCAGCGCACCAATCTTGGCGAGCTCAACGCGTTCTTTCGCGCTCACATAAACGACGTGAATCTCACCGCTTGCAAGCAACGCCTCATAAACAGCGCGTTTTCCAAGAATCCTACGCTTCACACGACATCCGTTTTGGCCTGCAATGCTTGACTGATTTCCTCAAGAATCTGCTCTGCGGCCAGACGAGGCTCGGCGGCATCTCGAATCGGCCTACCCACCACAAGCAAATCTGCCCCTGCTCCTATCGCCATGGCGGGAGTCATCACGCGCTTCTGATCCCCTTGATCCGCCCCTTCGGGGCGTATGCCTGGAACCACCAAAAAAGCCTCAGGCCCAAGCTGAGCCCGCAGCATGGACACTTCTTCAGAAGAGGTCACAATTCCCCTCAGCCCTGCATCAAACGCCATCTGCGCAAAGCGGGAAACGGTTTGCTGCGCGGACCCATTAAAGCCAATCGCCTCTACGGCAGAGGCATCCAAACTCGTCAGCAACGTCACTGCCAAAAGGTTAAGTTCAGAATCCCGTGCTGCTTCTGCTGCACGCTTAAGTGCATGAGGACCATTTGCGGCATGCACCGTTAAATACCTGACTCCTAGACCAACAGCCACCTTTACACTGCGTGCCACTGTTTCAGAAATGTCATGGAGTTTGAGATCTAAAAAACATTCCGCCTTGGCTTGCCGTACGAGATCCACAGCCCGGGAGCCTTCCGCCATGAACAACTCAAGCCCCACCTTAAATACTCCCACACAAGGTGCGACTTGTTCGATCAAGCCACGCGCTTGCGCCAGCGTTGGAACATCCAGCGCAAATGCAAGTTTGGCACGCGCTTCGGCATGCTTCATATCACGTTCCTCAAAATCAGAAATCGAGCCCACCCAATGGATCGTCTCCTCCACTGGAACGGCCTGAACGCCGCTCTGAACGATCCGCGCCGCGTTCTTTCGACTTACGTGTGGATGAGCTTCCTGCAGCCCGTGCTCTTTCTGCGGATCTTTGGCGATTGCGCTCAAGCTCCGCAGCTGCAGCTTCGGCTTTCTGACGTGCCTCTTCAGCTTTTTGACGAGCTTCCGCGGCCTGGCTTGCCAAACGTTCACGCTCTTCCTCAACGCGCTGACGTTCCTGCCGTTCAAGAGCCGCTTGTTGCGCACGACGTTCTAGCTCTGGCTGCACGATTCCAAAAAATGCACCTGCACCCAGGCCTATCAGGACAAGAGACACGATAACCAACCCACGCATTGAAAATGCTTTGCTTCGTTTTGCTTCAAGCTCGCGAATCTCACGGTCATGTGCCAAGCGTTGCTGATTTTCTTCCAATCGCTCGCGGCGCTCCATCTCCAGCCGTACCCTTAGCTCAGCCTCTTGACGCTCGCGCTCAAGGCGCTCTTCTTCGTCGCGAACCTGACGTTCTTGTGCCAGCTTGGCTTCTTCTTCTGCTCGACGCTGTGCTTCTATCTGCTCTTTACGGCGGCGCTCTTCTTCTTCTTTACGAAGCCGCTCTTCTTCGTCGCGACGGCGGCGCTGCTCTTCTTCCGCTTTGATACGGTCTTCTTCGAGGCTCATCAGCTCTCGAAGGTTAAACAACACGGAATCGTTATCTTGGTCCGACATAGCTTGGTTTACAAAGGTCGTTTAAGGTACGCTTGTTCAAATTTAGCTGGCCTACTGCTAAAAAGTCAATGTAACACGCTGAATTTGTGAGGAACCATGGCATTGGAATTGCGTGCGCACATTACCGGAACTGTATGGAAAATCGAGAAAAAGTCCGGTGATCCCGTCAAACAAGGAGAAGTCATCCTTATTTTAGAGTCCATGAAAATGGAAATGCCTCTTGAATCACCTGCCACCGGAACGCTTGAGGCCCTTAACTGCCAGGAAGGCGATTCAGTCCAGGAAGACCAGGTCCTAGGCACGATTGTCTGAGCCGGCCCGATCCTGGGCAAGGCGGGCATTGCGCCTGACCAACCCCACTATCACAACCATCCAGAGGAGATTGAGCCCCAACATGGCTCCCAGCGCCACTCTCAGTAGGGGCGCAGACGATTGGCTCACGGCAATTGGCCCAATGTAGGCCAACGGGACATGCGCCCGTTTGGTCTGAGGCGCTAACAACCGCACGACTGACACACGCTCTTGCGATAGGCCGTGCACTGCTCCAGCAACAAGTCTTTGAATGTCTGCATCCTTAAACGTTACCCCCCCTTGTCTTACGGTAACCAGCACAGAAGCTTGAGGGCTCAAAGCTGCTTCGCCAGCGTCCAGCATGGCTGCGGGTGGCAGTGCAACATGCACCCGTGCGTCCAGCACCCCATCGATCGTCTCAATCGAACGCGACAGCTCTCCGGACAACGCAGAAGCGTAACGAATACGTTCTTCTGTAGCCGTCGAGACCAATGCTTTACCATCAAACAGCTCTTGAATTCCTGGTTCCTGCTGACGGGGTAGCGCATCCATACGCAGTGTCGCTAATGCACTGGGCATCGCAGAACGCGGCACATTAACCTGATACGTTTGAACTTCACCGAATCCTTTTTCTTTATGCTTCTGTGCTCGAATGCCTGCGTTATCTAAGGCCACCACCATCCGATTGGCTTCTTCTTCAGAAAGTTGTCCTTCGACAGGAGCATTGCAGCCCGCTGTCACTATCATCATCGTAACGCTCATGACGAAACAGCGCCGCATCGAAACCATGGACATAGGAGCACCTCAGCTGGATAACAGAACTCAGTTCACACTAAACGAGAAGCTAGCACTTGTTCGAGGTGCAGAAAACGTCGGAAACCGAATCTGGCGAGTTTCCGCTGCAATACACTTCCGAAACTCAGAACTGCCTGCTCTCACCGACACGCCAAGAACACTGCCATTGCCTGCAATCACTAAATCGAGCCCTACGTTGCCCAATCGATTTCCCGAGCGAAGTTCCGCACTTACACAATGGCTAAAGGATGACATGCGACGGTTTATCGAGGATGCAACCTGCTCGTTGGTCAGAGTTACCATGCCTTCACCTTCTTCACTGATATCACCCAGATCCACAGCTTGGTTCATCGCCTCTTCGTACGAACCAGAAGCGCCCGCGCTCGAACCAGCGCCTCGACGCATCCGGCCGCGCGCCCCTTTGCCCGAACGCAACACATTCGCTGTTCCTTCAAGCTGGATCTCGCCTCGGTCATACAGTGCCGCCAGTTCTTCTGCACTCCGTGCCTCATCACTTTTATGTTGGCGTGTACGCACGAAAATCGTAACCGCTACAAGCGCAACTAGTACAATGCCTACCGCTACGAACACCTTGGCAGCATTGCTAAGTTTTTCCACCTTAACAGCTCTGGCCAACGCAGCCTTGTGAGTTTCTTCTTCCTTGCGTTCACGGTAGTGGCCCACAAAATCAGAAAAAAGTGGGTACTGAGAAATCCGGCTTTGTTCGCCAGTATCGATGTTTGTAAGATTGTGCTCCCCGAGTGCCTCACCCTTGACAATCATCGTCACAACTTCTCTGCCCGAGAAAGGACCATGATCGAGGCCATCTTTGGCAACCATCCAACGTGGGGCATCATCCTCCTGGATACGCAGCACAAGCTCTTCAAGGCTGGGACCTGCGTGACCATGCGGGGTCAGTTCATTCTTATATGGGCCAACTGTATTCACGGTAACCTATTTCACTCACCAACAATCGAGAAGTGTACCCAACGGAGCGTAAAATACACAAGAAGTCGATACCTTTGAGGTCAACCCCTATAAAACATGGGCCTCTTTGAGAAACGCCTCTAGCTTCACCACATACGCCTTCCAGTCCGGTGGGCATGTGTTGTGATCCGCGTCATACAAAACCAACTGACTGTTCGCAGAAGCTTTATGTAACTCAAACGCATGCGACACAGGAATAAGCCGATCGGATGTCCCATGCACAATCAACACAGGACAATCGGAAGAGGAAAGAAATTTCAGATTATCAAATGGGTCTAAAATCAAAGATGCCGGTGCTCCATAACGCTTAGCTACCTGTCGAATGGACGTAAATGTCGACTGGAGCACAAGCGCAGCCGGCGTCCGCTCTGAAGCAAGCGCACACGCCACCCCACCTCCCAACGAGCGACCATGCAACACAACCCGTTGTGAATCGATGTAAGGACAGCTACGCATTTTGTCCCAGAAGCGCATTACATCGCTTACAATTTTAGCTTGCGAAGGAGTTCCTTTGCTTCGACCATAGCCGCGATACTCGGGCAAAAGCACGCTCATTCCCCAGGCATGGTAACACGTCAAAAGCTCTGCCCATTGGTCAATAAGCTCTGCATTTCCATGGGTAAAAATCACAGCACCCCTTTTTTCAGAATGGGTAACCGGCGCAGGCATAAACCATGCTTCAACCTCACCCTCCTCCGTGGTGATCCACCACGATTCTTTATCTATCTTTGCAGTCGACGGCTTGGCATACCGTCCCGCAAGATGACGCGGAAACACCAACCTTCGCTGCCATCCAAACAGATTTCTCGCAATAAAGTCCGTTAACTCCATCACTTTTGTGTCTACCCACTCACAGCCTGGCGCAACAATGTCAGTGTTGCCTCAATCGTCTTGGGTGCACCTTCAACGACGGGCTTGAAACGTTGTGGGCTTAGCTGCTTTTTAAAACACTCTATGGCAGACTTAGACAAATTATTGGAAGACACTTCCAATCGACTAATCACTCCCTGATCTGTCACCACAACATTAAACTGCACCGTCACTTTAGGCGGAGCAGCTTCAGCTTCATCGGATGAGATACACACGCTTGGATCTCCCACCAACGAAAGCAGCTCAGCTTCGTAGTTCCGCTCGGACTCACCCTTTATCGCTTTCGATGATTGTGCGACAGCTTCTGGCGAGATCGTATTGAAATGCAATGTCTCTGTGGGAGTCTGTTCCTGAGCTTTCAACGCAAAGCGGTGTTTTTTTTTCGCAAAGCGATGGGCCTTCTTGTCCTTCTGAGTTTCTGGCCGTGCATACTCTATCCCAAGAGGATCCAGCCCTCGAGTTTCAGACTGCGCATGTTTCATCTTACAAGAAATTGCAGTCATTAAAACTATCATCATCCCCACATGCAATTTCATAACGCTTTGGCAACCTCCACTACCATGGGTTTGGCACCAATCCGTTGCCCACTCAATGTATCAATTACGGTTTGTGCAACTGACGTTGGGACATTCATAAAACTGTATACGTCCCGAACTTTCACGTGACTAATTTGCTCTGCACTTAATGCACACCGTTCAACTACAAGACGTATGATTTTGGCGACATCGAATCCATCTTTTTTCCCGATACTGAGATACAACAATGTTCCTTCTGTCGAAGGCGCAGATGCAGGAATGGGAATCGTCGGCTTGGTCCGCCGAGTTTTAGACCGCGAACGTGATGCAGACGGAAGTGATGCCGGCACGTCGTTCAGCTTTTTTGCGGGCTTCGGTATCACGCTTTTCGGCAAGTCTACTTCCTGCATTGCGGATGCTAAGCGTGCAACTAACTTAGACACAATGTCTTCAGCATCGAGACGCGCTAAAATGCGACGTGCCACTCCCCGATCACTGTCAGTAATAATACTTTGTTCTCGCATGAGATCCGCCATGCGCTCAGTTTCACGGCGCGTCTTGTGCTCGCGTTCGGTAGGCAATGAACGCTCGATGGGATGAATCTTGTATTGAAGACGCAAATAATACAGGCTTCCTATTTCTGCTGGTCCCACTAACGAAATGGCCGTTCCGGTACGACCTGCTCTTCCTGTACGGCCTGTGCGATGTACGTATTGCTCAGCAGAGTCTGGAAATGTGTAATTGATGACATGGGTGATATGTGAAATATCGATTCCTCGTGCTGCAACATCGGTAGCCACCAAATACCGAAGTTTTCCTGTTCTTGTGCGATCCAGTACAGCCTCGCGTTCACGCTGTGGCAAATCACCATTTAGCCATTCGGCATCAAGCCCAGCGCTTCGCAAATCTTTAACGACCAATTCGGTTTGTGCCTTCGTATTACAAAAAATGAGAGCAGTCTCAGGGTTCTCGCCCTCCAAAATAGCCATCAAGTCACCCGTACGGTTTCTACCACTGACCAAGTAGACGTAATGACGAATACCTGCGGCTCCAACAGCATCACTGGACAGCGAAAGCACGACGGGATCGATAAGATAGCGCTCAGACATGCGCCTGACGTCGTCTTCCACCGTCGCTGAAAAAAGCAATGTTTGCCGCGACTTAGGCAAATACGTCATGATTTCTTGTAACTCCTGAATAAAGCCCATGGATAACATTTCATCGGCCTCATCCAGAACAAGCACCTTGAGAGTGGCGGGATTGAGAGTACCTCGCGATAAATGATCGAGCACTCGACCAGGAGTTCCAGACAAGATATGCGCACCAGCCCGTATCGCATCCACTTGCTGTTGCATACTGGCACCACCGTAGATCGCCTGTGTACGAATGCTTGTATTTGCAGCAATGCGGCCAAGCTCATTCGCACTCTGCAACGCCAGTTCACGCGTAGGCGCTAAAATCAGTGCCTGTGGTTCCGCTTTCGCCTCGATACGCTTATCAATCAGAGGAATCCCAAAAGCAGCCGTTTTTCCTGTTCCTGTTTGCGCCTGCACAATCAAATCCCGACCTTCTACGATGGGCGCATAACTTTGAAGCTGCACAGGCGTCGGATGACAAAACCCCATTTGGCCAAGCGCCTGCCGCACTTCCAAGCGGAGTGGCAATACATCAAATGTTATCGAAGCTTCAGCCTCGGTCATGAGCGCAACAACTTACAGGATGAGAAACTGGTGATCCAAACACTTGTGGGATTAATGACACGAAAGCAACCACCACAACATATACGACAAGCACCCAATATATGATAATCCCTACCCTTCGCCCAATTCGGGCCTCGCGACTGGATTCTACGGAATCAGTACTTTCGGACGGTGAAGCGTGCATGATTAACTAAACATCTGAGGGGCCAGACTCAGCGGCGATTAGCTTATACCCCAGGCCATGGACCGTGAGCAAATACCTTGGCTTATCAGGATGTGGCTCAATCTTCTTACGAAGCTTAACAATAAAGTTGTCTACGGTGCGATTGTAAGGTGACGGTTGCACACCCCATATGTTCTCTAAGATATCTTCACGAGTTCGAGGCTTACCACGGTACTGATACAAATACGCCAACAAGACGCTTTCATAATAAGAAAGGTGAGTAATTTTGGAATCCTGCGTCAACGTATGCGCATACGTATCCACCAATGTGTTACCGACCCAAAATTGGCTCTGTGTCGCAGTCGTCCTCTCAGTTCTGCGTAAAAGCGCTCGAAGCCTGGCAACGAGCTCACCCACGGAAAAAGGTTTGGTGACATAATCATCTGCTCCGGAATCAAGCCCTCTGATCTTATCTGACTCTTCAGATCGAGCGGTCAACATGATTACGGGGACCTCTCGATGCAAACGGCGGATGCGCTCACACACCTGAAATCCATTAATATCAGGAAGCATCAAATCCAAGATGACACAATCAGGTTTTGCCGTGCCAAATTGACTAATGGCATCCGTCCCTGTCTTGGCATGCACGACATGATAACCTTCAAACTCAAGCGCATCACCCAGCCCCATCGCAAGACTAGGATCGTCTTCTACAAGCAATACCGTGCGCTGATTTTTACTCTTGCTCGACATAGCGTTATGACACCCAACTAAACTCGTGAATCACTGGGTTTTTGAGACCCAGAATTTATGACCTGAATTGGAATGCTAAATCCCACTTCGGCACCCCCTTCAGTTCGGTTTTTAGCCCAAACTCGACCCCCGTGCCCCTCCGCAATATATTTTACCAATGAAAGACCAATGCCAGATCCACGCACCTGCAAGTATCTTTTACTACGATAAAACCGCTCAAACACTTTGGTAAGATCACCCGCAGGAATACCTTCTCCTCTGTCCTGTACAAACACATCCACCTGTTTTGCTCTTGGCTTTACATTCACATCGACCTGCGTCCCGCCGTATTTGGCAGCGTTGTCCAACAAGTTAATCACTGCGAGTACTACAGCCTGTTCATCAAAAGATACACGAGGAATATTGGGATCCAGGTGTAATGTCACCGTCTTTCCCTCCCGTTCAACACGGTGGCGAAACGTTTCAACAGCACGAGCTACGGTCTCCCCCAAATTCCCTTCCACTAACTCATAGGTGCGCTTTTTGCTTTCTACGGCTGAAAAATCCAACACATTTTCAATCAAGGTGCTTAAGTGTTCACTTTCTCGGCCAATAATTTCGAGGTATTCTTGCTTCTTCTCTGCGCTGGCCACACGTCCTGACAACAATAGCTCAGCAAACATACGCACTACAGAAAGAGGCGTTTTTAATTCATGGGACACATTGGCCAAAAATTCCGTTTTCAGCGTATTGAGCTTGCGCTCCTTTTCAACCACGTACAACAAGAGCACAATGCCCGATATAATTACGGTAAACGCAAAAAAGATCAGAGCTGCCTCATTGAAGCGTCTGCTTCGACCCTTTGCTTCCAGCTGTGGCGCATGCTTAGGCGCTGCCTGCAATCGCCATCCGTAAAACGTTGTAGGAAAACGTTTCCCTACGACATACACCCCTGCATCGGTAAGAGAAATACCATAGACGCGACGGTTGTTTTCATCCACCACATTAAAGATATGCCCTCCTTCATTGGTTTGAAGAAGCGCCGGGAATACCTCGCGAATGACATAGCCCACGTCATGCTGAAGCACTAAGACATAACGACTCCCATCAATCTCCTGCATCTTGTATGAAAGCAAATAGTTGCGTCCCTCAAACACTGTATGCAAATGCTGAAGCTCACCTGTTTTAGTGTCCTGTAGCTCCAATTGTTTGAGAAGTTCCTTCTCAAACGTCCGCAGGAACGCACGGCTATCTTGCCGCCCGGCACGCGTTACATAGACAACAACATCCAATTTATCATTTAAGATGATGAGGGATCGCACACTTGGAAACGCTTGAGAGCTCGTCTCCATAAAACGAGCTTTTAACTCCTCGACATCATCCAAACCGACCAACTCAAACACGGCATTGTCTGCTTGAATAATCCGTTTCTCGATGCGTTCAATTTTCTGTTCAACCAACAGTACCAATGACTGCGCAATTGAGCGTGCTCCCAAGGACTCGTACTGTGACGCCGTTTGATACGTGTAATACCCAAGGACCACCGCTGCAACTACAATTGCAAGAATTAAACTCCAATAAATACGCCGACTTTGCATTACGGATCACGCTCAGATCGCAGCATCCGCGACATCAAGGTGCTTGCGGCTTCTGTCGCAGGCTTCCCCTCGTAGAGCACTTTATAAACCTCACTCGTAATGGGCATATCCACCCCTTCACGCTTCGCCAAATGGTACGCACTCTGCGCTGTACGGACACCTTCTGCCACCATGCTCATACCGGCCAGAATGTCTTGTAGCTTTCTGCCTCGGCCTAGCTCCAACCCCAATGAACGATTACGTGACAGGTCTACCGTGCAGGTAAGCACGAGATCGCCCATTCCACTTAAGCCCGCAAGCGTGAGAGGGTGTGCACCGAGCTTGACTGCCAACCGTGAAATCTCCGTAAGCCCACGGGTAATCAAACCGGCCCTTGTATTGTGACCCATGCCCAATCCATCCGCAACACCTACGGCAATCGCAATCACATTCTTTAGCGCACCTCCAATTTCCACTCCTATCAAATCATCAGAGGTGTAAACACGAAAACGCGTTGTAGCCAATGCGTGCTGCACGTGCTTCGTGGTTTGTTCGTCTTGCCCTGCAACTACGACCGCTGTTGGAATTGCAGAGACGACCTCTTGGGCAAAACTTGGGCCTGACATCACACAAATGTATCGCTGTTGCTCCTTAGGCAAATATTCGCCCACCACTTCCGATCCGCGCAAGAGAGTCACATTCTCAATGCCCTTGGATGCCACAACCACAGGCACATCCGAAGGAACATCGGCTTTGGCAATCTCATACACTCCACGAAGCCCATGAGTCGGAACGGCCGAGATAATTATGTCCGCCTGTTTTAATGCGTGTTTAAGATCGGCTGTGACGGTGAGACTGGAAGGCAGATCATAGTTAGGCAAGTAAAACGAATTCTGACGGTGCTCCGCCAACGCTTTGGCATGAGTTTCTTGCCGAGCCCATAAAACTACGTGATGGCCTTTATCAGCTAACAGTCCCGCAAGCGCAGTTCCCCAAGAACCAGCTCCCAAGACCGTAATGCGCGAGCCTTGCATGTGCCCGACCATACCAAAAGTAAGCTCCTGGCCAAGCGTCAGCCCGCCGAAACGCTCATAGGCTTCGCTTTCGCTCCCTTTTTACTCTTCTTTTCGGACATCCCAAGTTGCAATTTTTCAGGGTTTTCTAAAGCGTGCGCCAAAACTTCATCCATTTTAGTCACGTAAACAAACTCAAGGGTATCTCGCACTTCTTGCGGAACTTCCTCAATATCAGCAGAACAGCGTTCAGGCATAATCACCCGCTTAATACCCGCTCGATGTGCAGCTAACACTTTTTCTTTGATACCGCCTACAGGAAGCACGCGCCCGCGCAACGTGATCTCGCCTGTCATTGCCACATCATGACGCACGCGTATCCCGGTAAGCAGTGAAACCAAAGCCGTCATCATCGTGACACCAGCGCTTGGACCATCCTTCGGCATCGCACCGGCAGGAATGTGAATGTGGATATCACTCTTGTTCAAAAAGTCCTCAGGAATATTGAACTGTTTGGCGCGCGCCCGGACAAAACTAAGCGCGGCCTGGGCAGACTCCTTCATGACTTCGCCAAGCTGACCTGTCAGCTGAAGCTTCCCTGAACCATGCATCCGCGTCGCTTCGATAAAAAGTATCTCCCCACCGACGGCAGTCCAGGCCAACCCGGTGGCCACACCGGCTTCTTCCACACGCTCTGCAACCTCAGAAGTATAGCGTGCTGGGCCCAAATAAGGACGCAAGTCTCCCTCGGTCGCCATCGCAAATGGACCAGTCTCGCCTTCGGCCACCCTGACGGCAATCCCGCGAATCACAGACGCCAATTGGCGCTCAAGATTACGAACGCCTGCTTCACGTGTGTAATGGTCAATCACAGCTTCAGCAGCAGGATCCTTGAACTCAAGAATTTTTGACGTAATGCCATGTTCTTCAAGCTGCTTAGGAATTAAATGTTGCCGCGCAATATCGAGCTTTTCTTTACGCGTATACCCTGGGATTTCCAGGATCTCCATACGATCTCTAAGTGCAGGCGGAATCGTATCCCCTACGTTTGCCGTAGCAATAAACATAACTTTGGAAAGATCGTAAGGAATCTCCAGGTAATGATCGGAAAATGTGTCGTTCTGCTCTGGATCAAGCACTTCTAACAAAGCAGCAGCAGGATCGCCCCGGAAATCATGTCCGATTTTATCGATCTCATCTAACATGAAAACCGGATTAACAGTGCCCGCCTTCTTCATGCTTTGGATGACCTGCCCAGGCAATGCACCTACATACGTGCGACGATGCCCTCGAATGGCTGCTTCATCATGAACGCCACCTAAAGACATGCGAACAAACTTCCGTCCGAGCGCTCGCGCCACCGATCGCCCCAGTGATGTTTTACCAACACCAGGCGGTCCGATGAGACAGAGGATGGGCCCTTTTTTATCCTTCTTCAGCTTCCGTACTGCAAGATACTCCACAATACGCTTTTTAACTTTCTCTAGACCTGAATGATCTTCATTCAACACCGTACGAACCGCAGCAATATCCATTTTATCGGTTGTGGCGTGTTTCCAAGGAACATCCAAAATCCAATCGATGTACGTCCGAACTACCGTGTATTCAGCAGAACCCACTTGCATCGAACGCAACCGCTTGAGCTGCTTACGTGAAACGCTTTCCGCTTCTTTGGGGAGGCTTGACTTGGTGATTCGCTCTTCCAACACATCCAAATCACTTTGATCGCCGTCTTCTTCACCCAGTTCTTCTTTAATGGCTTTGAGCTGTTGGCGCAGCACATACTCCCGCTGATTTTTCCCCATCTCTTCTTTGATCTGAGAGTTAATGCGCTCACGCATTTTCAGAATCTCAAGTTGGCGGGTCAAAAGCCGCAACACCTTACGGATGCGCTCCTTGGGATCAATGGTTTCGAGCAGCGTGTTCTTTTCGTCGACAGGTGCATCTAGATTCGTGGCCACAAGATCCGCCAACTGACTGGGCTCCTGCATGGAGTCGATGAGTGAGCTTGCTTCGCGTGGCAACTCGGGCATCAACTGAATCACCTGTTTTGCGATATCCCGCAGACTCATCGCCAACGCTTCTGCCTCTACATCGTTGTGCTTCACTTCTTTAACACGACTTACCCGTGCGGTAAGATAGGGAGTCCCAGAGATGACCTGCTCCAAACGAATGCGGCCCATGCCTTGCAAGATCAAACTGTAATTACCCGATGAGTGCTTCAAGGCCTTGAGTACGCGTGCCACTACCCCAACGGGGTAAAGATCATCCTGCATGGGGTCATCCGTTGCAGGATCACGCTGAGAAAAAATCCCTATGACAGGCTGCTCACGACCCTCAAGATCTTCCACAAGAGACACGGATTTTTCTCGGCCTACATCAAAGGGGGCTACGGCCCCAGGAAATAGTACGGCGTTACGAATAGGCAATATAGGTAGCTCATCCGGAAGCGGCGTATCGTCATCCAATTGCGCCAACTCCAGCTCTTCGGTTTTTTCATGCTTGCGATCGTCGTCTGACATACCCACCTTCTACTGTGCTGTGCCTGAGGTTTGTATCTTTGCACAGATCCTCGGACTGTGGCCAACTTAGAACCTAGTCACGCAAAGAGGCCGCGGCAAGAGCCACTTGGAATTTTCAAAGGAAATTGGTCAAATCCAAGCGTATTTTAATGCTTGTCACACAAGACCTTACAGCATGACACCCTTAAATCGATGAATTTTCGATTGTTTAAAAGCACTACCCGCCTTAGCCATCCCATCCTAATTTAAGGCGAACTAACTGACAGTTCCGCCTTCCAAGACTGGTGCAATTCGACATACGCACGGTACTGAGCTTGTTGTTCGGCGGCTTGTTGTGGTGACCACTCAAGCAGTTTGGACATCATCGCGGTCACCGCATCTAACGCCGTAAGCCCGTGATGAACATCGCGGAAAAATAACTGAGTGCGTCGCACAAAAAAATCGGACAACGCAGTCGCAAACTCTTCTTCGACAGCCCAATAGACTTGAGCCAGAATCTCCGGTCGACCTGCAACCAACGGCGTGGCCAACGTTGCATGCTTAGCACACAAGGCAGCAATTTCGAGAGCACGCTGTCCATACATCTCTACTAAATAATGTGCGCTATGTGAAGACACACTTCCTTGGCTATCTTGTTGAACTCGTTCTACCACGTGCACATGCCTGCTCAGCCCTACCGCACCAGGCAACGGATTGCGATCGGTGCGAGAGCAATGCGTCGGCAATTTTCCATCATCCCTTCGTCGCAGCTCTTTCCCTAGTGTGTTCACCGTTTGCTTGGCAATAAGACGATACGTCGTAAGCTTCCCCCCCGCTACCGTCACTACGCCATCGTTACCAACATAAATTTCATGTTCGCGACTGATCGACGATGGCGCTTTTTGAGCCTGAGCCTTCGGACGAATGAGGGGGCGAAGCCCAGCCCATGTGGTGACAACATCCTCAGTTGTCAGAGGGTAACTAGGAAAATACACACGCGTGGCTGCCAATAAATAGTTAACATCCTGCAGTTCTGCATGCACCTCTTCGGGGTTGCCCTCATAAGGCGTATCGGTGGTCCCTACATACGTCAGATCACCCCACGGAATGGCAAACAACACACGCTGGTCTTGTGGGTGAAAACATGTGACGGCATGATGAAGCGGCAACTTCACATGACGAACCGCTATATGAACTCCTTTTGTCAGCTCAAGCAGTGGAGCGGCACCTTCAGCATCGAGTGCCAACGTGGCATCTGTCCATGGGCCTGTCGCATTAACCACAATACGCGCAGACACTGACTGGCGTCGTTTCGAGATGTTGTCCTCCACCTCTACTCGCGCTACACGCCCTGTATTGTCTTTGTGTAAAGCGACTACTTTACATTGCGGAACGACGACCGTCCCAGCGAACGCTGCATCTATCGCAGTCTCCAACGTCAGCCGAGCATCATCCGTAGCACAATCATAATATAAGGGAGCCCCTTTGAGCCCCTCTGCCCTAAGCCCAGGCTCGGTTTTGATCGTATTCCTGGGAGAGAGCACGCGATGCAACCGCGGTGAACGGAACAAGGACAACACGTCGTACACCCACATCCCAAGACGCAGTAACCAAAGTGTGACCTTTGAACCCACATAAATGGGGAAAAGGAATGCCAGTGGCCTTACAAGATGGGGTGCGATGCGCTGCAACACTCTGCGCTCTTGCACGGATTCAAACACCAACCCAAATCGCAACTGCTCAAGATACCGCAGTCCGCCATGCACCAATTTGGAAGAACGCGAACTCGTGCCATAGGCAATGTCGTATTGATCCAGCAATGCGACGCGCAAACCCCGTCTCGCTGCTTCACGCGCAACACCGCTCCCTATGATGCCTGCACCTATGACAAGAACATCAAACGTCCGTTCAAGCTGGCCCCACATCTTATCGCGTGGTGTCATGCCATGCTGTGTAGACCAGGTGGCCTCGCCTTACTAGTCCATCCCGTATTCAGCAGTCTTCACGCCTTTTCCCTCTGCTCCGGTAACATTCCTTTTGAGGCAATCCGAGCTGGGGGATTTCGCTTGCAGCCGCTTTGGCCCGTGCTATCTTTTCGCCTGAAAGGAAACGCATGATGCGATGGAATTCTTGGTGGGTGTTCTTTCTTCTGTGGTGCACCGCGTGTGGAGCAGATATCCCCGAGACACTGTCACAAGCCGATCGCTCTGGACAGACTACGCCACAATCGGTTGATGCACTCGTCGAAATAGCATGTGAGCCTGATGTGCAGGCGTATCTTGAGGAGTTCTTGTCAAGCGTCGTGGCAAATACAAGGGTTAGCGAACGACCCACAACGGTCACACCGATCATTGCCGCACTTAACAACGCCACTCAGCAAAGTCTTGAAACTGTATCAGAGCCAGAGGTATTGATTGAGGACTCCGCGACACTCAGAGACATTATCAAATCGGGCGCGTGGGGTGTGAACGCTGATGCATCCTCAATTGTTTTTCTTTGGCGTCCTCAGTTGGGATTTCGTTTCGATGTAGAGTGGGATGACAACGGGCGGCTTGTTCCTATAAACGTACAATCACTGTTTTCTGAGTCTGCATGTCGAGATTTGTATCAACCCATCCACTTTAGCGCTTGCATGAAGGAAAGCGTTTTATCTCAGCATCTCGGCATTGAATTGTCAGATTTTAAGGTTGATCTCTGCCGTGACAGAGGCTGCGAGTTTAGCACTCGGGTATCTTTCCAGGTGGAGCCAGGCACACACATCGAGTCTGCTCAACTGCGTACGAGTAATGCGTATGAGTGGACTGATTTTAGTCGGCAAGGGGATACGTTCTCAATTGAGGCGCACTATGCTCAACACGGTGAGTTTCAAATTTATTTGGCCACGCTACTCGGCACCTGGACAGGCTGCTATTCCATGTCTGAATATGATGGCGTACGTCTCGATTGACGCAATGCGTCACGGCTGACTTCGTGAGACTCGCTTCCTAGTTAATTATCGCCGACATTGATTTCAACTTGCGTAAAGCTGACTTGAAACATGGAATTGGTGAGCGATCAGAATTTAGGGGAACGGTAAAAGCGAGATAGCACGACTGGCGACCTTACGAGATAGCAGATACTGCGCTTTGGGTAGCTCAGGTGCCCGTTTGACGATATAATCAAGGTCGATGAGTTTTACCGCCGTAGAACTGCTTGTCAGCTGAAGGAGATCTTCTCCGATTTCAATATAAATACCTAACTTACGTTGCGCCCACTCAAGCTGCGCAGCGATCTGCAGACACCGCCCAACAAGCTTCGGATCGCCCTTTGGCCAATATAGAGAATGCACACCTTCCTGCCATTCATAGACAAGCGCGTTGCGATAACTTACGAGACCCGGCGCCTCTCCATAGTAACGAATGGCCGGAGCATCACGCGTGTTCTCCCTCACGGCTTGGTATACTTGTCGCATAAATGCCTGTCCTTCGGGCGCCTGAATCCATGCTTGAGTTCGTTTTGACCAGATACTCGAGCTCAGAGCCTCATCGAGCAATTGAGTGGTGCGAGCGTTAATGTCTGCGAGGTCTGCCGGGGTGGCTTGCCTTAAAGCATCGGCAATGTCGTTGAGTGCGATGCTCGCCGCTTTGTGATTAACGACGTCCTCGTCTTCATAAGGCAATTTGATAAACACCGACCGTCCATCTCGCGGGTCTGTGCCTCGATACACGGAGCTATTCACTCCCTTGGAGCCGCCTTTCTCGACTAAGTCCTCGATACTGTGGGGATCAAGTTCGTCCCAGGTAAAGTCTCGCAATGGCGGCGGCTCTATGAGCACTGCATCGGGCGCATACGCCGAACGGAACGCTCGGCGCTCGGCGGCGATACCGGCTCGAACCGTCGCAGTATCGTCGGATTCGTTGATAACCCCTCGAAGCCGAGCCACATCCACCACATCATCCAGCGAGGCGACTGCGTCTGCCGTGTTAAAAAACACATCGATCACCATCATGGCTGCCGCAATATTGGTAGCTCTTCTCAGGCGCGTAGCTTCAGTGGCCGGGGTTAAACTATGCTCTATTCCGACAAACGCCAGCGTCTCGGCGGTTGTTGCCAGCGTAGCAAGTTGAGAAAACTGGTAGATTCCTACGCCTGCGGCCAATAAACATACGCCGGCCGCAAGGAGCGTCCCAGGACCTGTAGCCCACGTGGTGGCTCCGCACGCTATCGCGCTCGCAATGGCTAGACCAGGTGCCGCAAATTCTTTCTCTTTGGCTTGGGACAGCATGAGATCGTGAAACCGCTGAAAGCCTTGTGGATTGCCGCTTGCGTCATACCCACCATACAAGGCCATCAAACCACTGTGTTCCATGGCTAACGCAAGCGCGGTCTCATCAGTAACCTCCGCATCGGTCAACATCTGGACGTTACGCTGGTTATTGACCTTGAGGGTGGCAAGCGCGCCGAGGAGTGCGCTTTGGAAATACGCCAGGCGTTTGTCTTTCGGCATGTCTCGATGTTGCTCTTGATTGAACACCATGCTCGCCCATTTGCCGAGCGGCATATCGACCGTCGAGACACCCGTCGGCTCTTCAATGTCGACGGGCACCGATAGCCGCAAATACGCATACATCGCTTGTGCACGCAGCGCAGGCTCGACAATCGTGCGATATACGTTGAGCATCGCGATGGGCAAATCGCGCAAATGTATAAACAGAACAGGCTCTTTCGCCTGTTCAACTGTCTGGCGCGTCCAGTCAGCCTGAGTATGTTGCACCATCCATAGCGCATTGCGCTCAAGATGATCTAACTCCGCGCTAGACACCATGTTGAGAGAGTCTAGAGCACGCAAGCCCTCGAACAACGCTAGATAATGTGTGCTACACGCAACCGTTTGCGGCCCAACCGCGACCACGTTCTCAAATTTTCGGAATTCCTCTACACAAGACTCCAACACTCGAACATGGCTTTTGGGATCCTCGCCAAGGGTCACCAGCGCACCAAGACGGTCATCGAGCTGTGTCAGTCGTTCATGCACATCGGCCATGCGAAACGCCAACGTTTCAAAAAAACCCTGTGCATTTCCATAGGATGCCTGTCCGATCTGGGCTTCTAGCGCAGCAATTGCTTGCATCTCAGCGTTGAGCAAGGGCAGCGCGAACTCCTCGCGTAGCAAAATGCGATAACGCACCAGCATGTTGGCGTGCCATTCAGGACTGCCTACAGTGTAGGTTCTGTCCACCTCGGCGGCTTCCTGGAGGTAGGTTTGTTTAGGCAATAACCACGGCTGAGCATCCGCCGCGTGCCCTGCTGGGGTGTGTCGTTCCTTCAAGAGGGGATGCAAGTCCCCTTCGAAAAAACCTGTACCCCTTAATCCGCTCAGCACTTGGACGGCGTGTCCTTGGTCAAGCGGCTCGCATTCAAGCGTCAGGGTGTTGCAAATAAGTCCGCTTGAATAGTCACCGCATTCGGTTTGCTGGCCGCTGGGGCATGTTCCCAAGCCCAATGCGCCACGGTCGCGATCCAAACCCGCATCGCTTGACGGCGCACATGAACACAGTGCCGCACATAGGAACCCAACGAAAGGTAAGATAATGTGTGCCCCGTTGTTCATCTACACTCAACTTCAATGCAACTTGGATGCCAAGCCGTATCGCCTACGGTCATAGTCCCTGTTAGAAACCTCTCAGCATGAACCACCTTATCGCTCGCCTCCGCTCAGCACGCACATCCTGGCCGCTCACTGCAATGGCCTTATTGTCGCTCGGAGTCGGCAGCATCCTTTGGGCTCCCGCATTGATCGCATGGCATCAGACAGGGGTAGGAGACTGGCAGATGTTCCTGCATACATGGGAAGTTGCCAGAGTCACCCTATTACGAGATGGCGAGTTCCCTTTATGGAATCCCTATTGGTGTGGCGGCATTACGCTCTGGGGAAATCCCGAGACACAGATTTTTTATCCACTGTTTTACCTTTCGTTAGTTATTGGATCGACTGCAGCACTTAAGCTCTATCTAGTCCTGCATACCGCGATTGGATTTTCAGGCATGTACATGCTCGCAAGGCGGGAATATGCGCTGGAACCTTTGTCTGCTGGATTTGCTGCATTTGTGTGGAGTTGTTCTGGCACGTTTGCACGGGACGGAGGTGGAGGACACGTCACCTTACTGATGTTTTACTGGGCCCCGTGGGTGCTCCTTAGCTGGCGCCTTGCCATTCGTGACATCCGTTGGTCTGCGGCTACGGCGGGCCTAATGTCCCTCGTGGCACTGGGTGGAGGCACGTACCCTTTTCCCTATCTCGTGTTGCTTTTGTGTTTTGATGGATTGGTACAAGCCTTTCAGAAGACACGGCCCCGCGCAGTATTGCGCGCCGCCCTTGTCACAGCGATGGGCACTGCCCTCATGTCCGCCATACGAATTGTTCCCAGTGTGCTTACACTGTTCGCCTATCCTCGTCATTACACTCAACACTCCGAACATCTGTCTCTGCGTGAATTCGTCCATACCTTCATCGCCCACGACATGCCTGCCTTCTGGGGAAAACACGAATTCGGATGGTGGGAATACGACGCATTCATCGGATGGACTGCATTGGTTCTTGGACTTATCGGCGCACTTTTCGCGTGGCGTAGCCCCTCACCACGCAGACACTTGGTGCTAGGCGGGTTGCTGTTTAGTACGCTGGCGCTCGGCCATTTTGGCACACTGGCCCCTTGGTCGTTGCTCAATCAACTTCCTGTTTTTTCATCGCTGCGTGTGCCATCGCGGTTTTTAGTGTGGACGCTTTTCTATCTCTCCTTATTGGCCGGCATCGGACTTCATGCATGCTCGAAACTGGCACAATGGATTGCGAAACGCATCCCTCACGTTACACCATCGTGGGTAAAAGCAGGCATCGTTTGTGCAATCCTTCTGTGCACGCTAAGTGCACTTGAGATCTTAATCGTTAATATTCCAAAAACTGCTGGTACAGCACGGGCAATGCCTCTTGTGAGCGCTCCTGCACATCCGCGTTTCCATTATGTCACCCCTCACGACTATTGGTATCGCTTCGCCAGCTTTCCACAACAGAATCTGGCCATATTCGGTTGTTACAGTGAATACCACTGGCCCATCGCACACCACCTATGGATGGGAGATGTGCCCCAAGCCCGAGTGCCCAGCCAAAAGGGGCATGTAAGCCGTACCTTCCGTGCAGGCAATCACGCATGGGCCGATGTCACACTCATCCAACCTGCGCTTGTGGTCTTCAATCACAACTTTGCCCCTGGTTGGAAGAGTAACCTAGGCCCTGTTCTCAACCATGAAGGACACGCTGCCGTACGGGCTCCGAAGGGTGCCCACCGCATCTATCTTAAGTATCGTCCGAAAGATATGCCTTGGGCTATTGTCGCAAGTATCCTCGGTGGGATTCTGATGCTGGCAACTGCTATCTACGGGGGCAAGCCTTCTGCCGTCCGTTAATACTACCTTTACGAACCACCGTGGCTTCGATACACCTCAGCGTGCTACGGTGCATTCCGTAAAGCACGCTACCAAACTATGAGGACCGTATGACCGTACGTGAACAGTTGGATAACGATCTCAAAGAGGCCATGCGCGCCAAAGATACCCTGCGTGTTGAAACCATCCGCAACATACGCGGAGCCATCCGCAGCCGCGAATTAGACAACGGCAAAGAACTCGAAGAGCTTGAAATTTTGACGGTGATTCGATCGCTTGTCAAACAGCGTGAGGATTCTATCGAACAGTACCTTCAAGGGAACCGCCAAGATCTCGTAGACAGGGAAACTCTCGAAAAAAATGTGTTACTTCAGTATTTACCTCAAGCTCCAGATGCGGCTACTGTAGAAGCCACTGTCACGGCAGTTATTAAAGAGCTTGGTGCGAGCACCGTTAAAGACATGGCGCGCGTCATGCAGGCCTGCAAGGCTCAGCTTGGCCCGGCCGTGGACGGAAAAACGCTTAGCACCCTGGTTCGAGCACAGTTGGAAAGTGCTAAAAATTAACATTTCCAAGTGGCAAACAGCGCCACATCGTGATTGAATGCAGGTAGTCAAATGTACGTAGGCTGCATTGTCTGGCAGCCTAGGGGCATGAACACTTGCTGGAGGATGCATGGCAAACGGCACGCACACAGATGCCGAAGGCAGTGGATTTCACATCTTGCTGGTGGAGGACAACGACGATCACGCCGAGCTATTCCGTCGTATGCTGGCGTATTTGGAATTGCCCGTCACACTGTCACGAGCCTCGGATGGCAGTGAAGCCCTGGTTTTGCTACGCAATCACGATGGCCAGGATACGCCCCCGATCAGCCCTGACGTCGTCTTACTTGATCTCAAACTTCCCCGTATGGATGGGCATGCCGTACTTAAAGAAATCAAACAAGATCCCAAGCTCCGCCATATGCCTGTCATTATCATGAGCACTTCAAACGCTCCCAGTGATGTGCGGCGTGCGTATGACGCCTATGCCAATGGGTACCTCGTCAAGCCGATCGACCCTGTCGAATACCGCACTATGGTGCGGGATTTCGTCATGTATTGGCACAATTGGAACGAACCCCCCATCCAGTAGCCAAAACAGGGCTCCAGAGAAACGCACAGGCACCTTGCCATAAAGGCCTTTAGGGCGTTACAAGCCTGTGGAAAAGGAGCCTGTGTGAAAAACATTTCAATTTTGGCAGCAATGATTGGGTTACTTGTGTTGGGTTGCGACAAGATGCAAGGCGAAGGCAACCGCAAGCCTGGAGACCTTAAGTCTGAACAAGACAAAACGCTCTACGCCCTGGGCCAAATGATTGGCAGCAACATCAAAACGTTTCAGCTGACCGAACAGGAGCTCCTTACGGTCGTCAGCGGTATGCGCGATGCTATCGGTGGCAAAGAAGGCAAGATCAAGCTTGAGGAGTATGGACCCAAGGTCCAGGCGCTTGCACAAAGCCGTGCCAAGAAGCTTGCCGAGGCTGAAGCCAAGAAAGGCAAAGCGTTTGCCGAAAAAGCTGCAAAAGAACAAGGCGCCAAGAAGCTACCTTCAGGCCTCGTCTACAACGAAACCAAAGCAGGCAAAGGCCAAGCTCCTAAGAGCACCGACACCGTGAAGGTGCATTACACGGGGAAGCTCGTAGATGGCGAAGTGTTCGACAGCTCCGTGGAACGTAAAACTCCAGCAGAATTCCCCTTAAACCGTGTCATGCCCTGCTGGACAGAAGCGTTGCAGCTTATGAAGGTGGGCAGCAAAGCAAACATCGTTTGTCCTCCTGAGTTAGCCTACGGTGAGCAAGGACGCCCCCCGAAGATTCCTGGAAAAGCCACACTGGTATTTGAGGTTGAGCTCTTAGGCGTGACTGAGGGTGCCCAAGATCCAGCAGCCAACATCATGTCCCTTAAGCCACCTACGCTCGACTTGCGTAAAGCACCCCCCGCAAGCGCCAAGTAAGCGGGGTTCGATCCCAAAAACTGGATTGCCTAGCGAAGCCGAAGGGCATTGCCAATCACACATACGGAGCTCAGGCTCATTGCCGCTGCCGCAATCATCGGGCTTAGCAGAATGCCAAACGCTGGGTAAAGGACGCCTGCTGCTACAGGCACCCCCACAGCATTGTAGACAAACGCAAAAAACAAATTCTGTTTGATGTTTGTCATCGTGCGCTGACTCAAGCGTTTCGCTCTGACAATCCCGTTTAGGTCACCCTTGACTAACGTGACGTCGGCACTTTGCATGGCCACATCCGCTCCTGTTCCCATGGCAATCCCCACCTGCGCCTGTTCCAGGGCGGGAGCATCGTTGATGCCGTCGCCTGCCATCGCTACCACATGGCCACTGGCCTGTAATCGTTTGATAACATTGTGTTTTTTGTCAGGAAGCACTTCTGCGACCACATCCGTGATCCCTAACGCCCCCGCCACCGCGTGAGCCGTGGCCGTGCTATCCCCTGTCAGCATCACGAGATGAATGCCTTCTTTGCGAAGCGTATCAATCGCCAACGGCGCACTTGGCTTAATCGGATCTGCGATTCCTAGTGCACCCACGACGCGATCATCCAAACTGACACACACGACCGTTTGTCCATCCGCTTGCAGGGATTGAACCTCTGCCAGCCATGCTTCATTCTCAGCAAACGTAGCACCCGTAGCGCCCATCCAAGTTCTATTGCCTAGTTTAACTTGGCGATTTTCCACACGCCCCTGCACACCCTTGCCTGGAATAGACTCAACTGCACTCGGCAAAGACAACTCAAGACCACGCGCTCGGGCCTCATCCACCACAGCCTTTGCCAAGGGATGCTCACTGCCTTGCTCTAAACTTGCAGAAAGCCGCAAAAATTCATTTTCATTCAACTGTCCTTGGGATGTGATGCTGGCAAGTTTGGGATGGCCTTCGGTGAGTGTCCCTGTTTTATCCATCACCAAGGTATCGATCGTCCCCAAACGTTCAATCGCCTCGGCGTTACGAAACAACACCCCCGACATCGCCCCTTGGCTTGTCGCAACCATAATAGACATCGGCGTCGCCAATCCTAAGGCACACGGACAGGCCACCATCAATACAGCCACCGCGTTGATCACTGCATACGCCAGTTTGGGTTCAGGCCCCCACACGCTCCAAACCCCAAATGTCACCACCGCAATGGTTATCACGGTCGGCACAAAATATGCGGAAGCTGTGTCTGCCAGCCGTTGAATGGGCGCTCGACTACGTTGTGCTTCTTTTACCAATGCAATCATGCGCGCCAGTAGGCTGTCTGCACCCACCCCAGTCGCACGGATGATAAGCCCACCCGTGCCATTGATTGTTCCGCTCATCACAGCATCACTCAGACGTTTAGTCACGGGAACAGGCTCTCCTGTCATCATGGATTCATCCACTGCACTGGTTCCTTCCAGCACTACCCCATCCACTGGCATGGTTTGTCCTGGCCGAACCCGCACCTGATCACCTACCCGAATCTCTTGAATCGGCACTTGTGTTTCAGTGCCATCTGGGCCAATCCGCCACGCCGTGTTGGCTTGTTTTTCTAAGAGTTGATGAATCGCCTGGCTAACTTGTCCTCGAGCACGAAGCTCAAGCACTTGCCCTAACAACACCAGCGTCACAATCATCGCAGCGGTTTCAAAATACACCTGGACATGGCCTTGCATCTGATACGAAGCCGGAAATAATTCTGGCCATAACACCGCCGCTACGCTGTACCCATACGACACTCCCACCCCAAGTCCGATCAACGTAAACATGTTCGGATGCTTATGCTTCAACGACTGCACACACCGTTCATAAAACGGCCACGCAGCCCAAAGACACACCGGTGTCGCCAAGACAAGCTCAAGCCATACCCGCTGATGTGCGGAAACCCATCGGGCGATGAACGATTCTTGTGCCATGCTGCTCATGGCAAGCACCATAAGCGGAACAGTCAATACCACCGCGACCCAGAAACGGCGTGTCATGTCCTGAAGCTCAGGATTCTCTTCGTTCGATTCTTGCAGCGTTGATGTTGTTCGCTCCAGTGCCATTCCACATTTTGGACAGCTCCCAAAACGATCGGAGATGACTTCAGGATGCATCGGGCAGGTATAGGTTCCTTGGCTATCGTCCGGTGAGGACGCAATCCCTGTCTTTGGCGATGTATCATGGCTTTTTGGATGTGGATGGCCCGGTTGGCTGTGTCCATGGTGACAGCAGTGCGATGGTGTCATAGATGTCATAATTTCCCTGCCCTTCAGGACCTGATTCGAACGAATCACTGTCTCGATCCGTTGGTTGGCCTCTATTACCTTGTATGAATACATGTCCATCCACTTGCATGCCAGTCTGGACCCTCAGCCGCGACTGAGGTACGTTGAAGCACCATGCCTTATTCAATTGCGGTGTTAGTCGGCAGCCTCCGGAAAGACTCTCTCAACCGTAAGCTTGCCCATACGCTGCTTGGGCTTTCGCCCAAAGAGCTTGCGCTTGAAATCGTCGACATTGGTCAACTGGCGTTGTTTAACCAAGACTTCGATGACCAAGGCGAGCCCCCTAGGCCATGGTCAGCGTTCCGAGAACACATTCGCCAAAGTAACGGTGTGTTGTTCATCACACCTGAATACAACCGCTCGGTGCCTGGTGTGCTTAAAAACGCCATCGATGTCGGCTCGCGTCCCGCAGGGAAAAGCGCCTGGAAAGGAAAACCTGCTGCCATCATTACAGCATCGCCCGGAACACTCGGTGGGTTTGGTGCCAACCACCACCTTCGCCAAATGCTAGTCGCACTCGATATGCCCACCATGCAACACCCCGAAGCTTACATCTCAGGCGCCGGCAAGCTCTTTGATGAGAACGGCACGCTTAGCAACGACTCAACCCGCGAGTTTCTCAACACGTTTCTGAATGCCTATGTCACTTGGCTTACGCGTCTGCACGAGTAGTCCCTAAGAGTGATTCATACCTGTCACCGTGACGGTTCAGCGCAAAACGATAGGCAACCGAACCACTTCGTGAAGCTTGATATCCTCGAAGCGAATGCTGCTTTCCGGTGGCTCTATTGCTGGGGAATAATATTTCAATCCGATTTCCAGCCAAAATGGCTTCATAGCCACAGTGTGATCACGTAAATCCACCACTGCCACCAGAGGCAAACCGCTCGCCACGGGACACGACCACGTGGGATACTCTCTATGATCAAATGACTCACACAATGGCGGTGAAATTGCATCGGCATCCAGCGTCTCATCATAAGCAACCGAAACAATGCCTGGTCCAGCCACCTCTATCGTATTCACTCCTGCGGGCAGTCCCGATTCCACAACATAGTCGATACGCAACCGTGTATATTTCGGAATCCACCGATCATTGCCTGAAACATCGTGTACGGCAAGGACAGGGGCCATGCGGTGATCAAGATTGCGGCTTTCACTCACCGGATGCAAGGATGCAGAAAGATCACGAGTGCTGAATTGCACACCACTCCACCAAAACTCATAGTTGCCGCATGTGTCGTTACCATAGAATGCCCCCACATGATAACGTCCATTGCTGAGAATGCGTTGCGTGCATTGGGAAGAAGCGCCTGGAGTATGCACACAATTCAAATACGGATCTGTCATGTGATCCACCGAACTTGGTTCGATCGAATAGCAGCGTGACGTACGGCGCTCCTCAGCACCGTCTCCTTGCGTTTTGCAAACGTAAATGACCTTCACAGGAGCGGGTATCGCTTGTCCGCAGTCCCAACTTGGACTGACGGAAAAATCAATCGTGCTCTCTGTCTTCTGACCTAGAATAACCGAATAGGCCTTGGGGTCGGCCCTATTGGCACCTTCATCGGCGAGTGCATGCCACTGATGACCATTGCGTTGCGGAGCACCATCGGTGACGCTCAATCCAGATGATGCTTCAAGGGTACAGCCAACCCAGACGATTAAGGCACAACTTACGACTTTTTGCATGCATGCTCCCAAGAGCCTTGTAACGTTTAGGTAGCACGCCCTCAAAGGGATGCAAACGCAAAGAACCGCTCTCTAATTCACCCCAAAACCTGTCAAACAATGACTAAGGGTGCGCTAAGCGTGTTCTCTTAGTTTATTATACAGAGTACGGCGACTGATACCTAGAATACGCGCAGCTTGACTGCGATTGCCGCCACTACGTTGCAACGCTTGAAGAATGGCGTCACGTTCTGCATCTTTACGCTGTGTGTTCAAATCAAAATCAGTGGTTACTTCGTCATGAGACGTTAACGTTTCCGCAGGCATGAATGCAGAAAAGTGCTTTCTGGTCTCATCTACATCGATATTTTTCTTGTCAGACAAAATGACTAAACGCTCGATAAAATTGCGAAGCTCGCGCACATTACCACGCCACGGCTGTTGCCTTAGAAACACAATCGCATCCTCGGTAAGCACCAAACGGTCTCGTGCATTTTCTTTTGCAAATTCCGAGCAAAATGACTGAGCTAAGGCGCGAATATCCTCTGGCCGTTCACGTAATGCGGGCACCTGAAGAGATACCACGTTAAGGCGGTAATACAAATCTTCCCGAAAACGCTGCGCTTTGACCATGGTTGCTAAATCGCGGTGCGTGGCAGCGATGATACGGACATCGACACGGACCGTGGTAGCACTTCCCACCGGTTGAACTTCCTTTTCTTGCAAAAGCCGAAGCAACTTGGGTTGCAAACTCTGTGGAGCCTCGCCGATCTCGTCGAGAAACAGCGTGCCTCCTTCTGCAAAACGCACGCGTCCTGGACGAGCATGGCTTGCGCCAGTAAAAGCGCCTTTTTCATGACCGAACAACTCAGCTTCCAACAACCCTTCAGGAACTGCTGCACAGTTGACCACCACAAACGGATACTGGCTGCGAGCACTACGTTCATGAATCGCACGCGCAAGCAGCTCCTTACCTGTACCAGTTTCGCCCTGAATCAACACCGTTGCCTGACTTGGCGCAACTTTAAGCACCAGACGGCTAAGCTCAGCCATCATCCCCTCGGGCTCAGCAATCATGCCGGGCAAGTGAACACTTGACGATGTCTCTGCCGATCGTTCAGCTAAGACCGCTGCTTTGTGCACAACACGCAACACCTCAGCACGTTCAAATGGTTTGACCAAAAAGTCCGTAGCCCCTTCCTGCATCGCTGCCACGGCTAATGGGATAGAGCCGTGAGCAGTTAACATGATGATTTGGACTTCCGGCCAGCGGGCCTTAGTACAACGCAATAGCTCCAGACCATCCATGCCTGGCATACGCAAATCCGTGATCATTACTTCGACCGGCTGTGATTCCAACACAGCAAGAGCTTCCTGAGCGTTACGCGCATATCGCACATGAAAACCATCCTGTACTAGCAATGCACTGAGCACAGTACCGACTGACTCATCGTCATCCACTAGCAGAATCCATGATCGCTCAGCATCCATCATTGTTCACGCGTTCTATGCTACGGGGCATGCACATTCGCACGCTGGTGCCACCGCCAGGAATGCTCTGAATGCTAAGCTCACCATCATGCACCACTAGCACTTGTTTAGCGAATGCAAGTCCAAGCCCTGATCCTGTAGGCTTGGTGGTATAAAAATGTTCACCGACTTGCTCAAGCTCTCGCGCATTCATTCCGCCACCTTCGTCTCTCACTATAATAACAACCCAATCATCCTGCGATTCGGCAGTAACTCCCAGTTTTCCTCCCTGGGGCATAGCCTCAATTGCGTTTTTAAAGACATTCTCAAAAGCAGCGCGTAACAGCTCTGCATCCATCGCGCAAAAACCCAAGTCGGCGTGTAGCTTCACTTCTACTGTGACGTTTGCAGGCGTATATAATTGCACCGCATCTAATACAGACTGTAGCCACGGCCCCACAGACGTCACTAACTTCTGGGGCTTAACTTCCGCCATTCGCCGATACGTATGACTGAGCTGTTCCAGTCGTTCAGTCTCCTTGACCATAAGAGCAACAAACGACATATGCGTATCAAGCGAGCGTCCTTGTTGATTCTCTTCCTGCAAAAATTGCAGCGCTCCTTTTATCGCCGCTAATGGATTGCGTAGATCGTGGGTCAATTGATCGGACATTTTCCCTAAAAGCACCCAACGCTGAGTCGCCATCCGCTGTTGGGCTGCTTCATAAACCACACGAGCTATCATCAGTACTACCAAACAACCACTCAGTATGCTGATGAAACCGAAGAACATGTTTCTGGCCTCAAAAGCATGTGCTGTTATGGTATAGCCTATGATAATTGCCACGATTGCCGTCATGATGTACAGCATGAATGCCCAGAAACCATTATCTTCCAACAACCCAAAGCCTAGCGTCGCAACCGAAAAAACCAAGGCGCTTATCAACGTTGCAAGATGGCCTGTACGCGGTAACTCCAGCCCCATGCCAGCTAGGAGCTCCATACTGCCAAAAAAAGTTGCAAGCACTAACCCCCACAACATAATTTTCGCACGAGATCGTTCTTCCTTCACCAATTGCATTCGATAGTGGCGTAACAACAAACTACAGCCCAGGCTCATCGCTGCAAGTGCAAGAACCAAGTAAGCCATGTCCCATAACGCAGAGAGTTGAAAACTTCTTGCCCAATCAGCCACGCCTGACAACGCAGCGCTTGCCGCCAGCAAACCAAAACCTATGTATAGCGGCCACACATAACGACTTAAGGCGCGCCGCTTCCCCACGAACACCAACACCCAGTGCAGACCCAGTGGGGGAACAAGCGGCGAAATCGTCGTATCCAAAACATGCCATACATAATCGTCACTAAATTCATAAAACCAAGCTGCAAAAGTCCATCCAATAAACGCCAAACACAATAAAGCTAGAGCGCGTGCTAGTGCACTACGCTGACTCTGTGACAGAGCAAGTAACAACACGCACAGTTGCCCCCCACACGCCAACAGCACAGTAAAACCATATAGTGTCACGGGAAACCTAACACGAACAGGATACTACTGCGGCAATAGTATATTGCGAAATATTATTTCTCGGCGAGATAGATCATCCGCCTTTGTATTTTCAGGATCATGCATAAATCGAGAGAGTTTTTCAAGGTTTACTTCAAATGGCGAGACATGGAATCCCTCATTCGAACTAAGTCGCTCGGCGTGACAACCCTGACAACTGCCCAAGCGAAGTGCTTCGTTTGTTTCGGCATCTACTGTATCAATCTGGGGTATTTCGTCGCCTAGTTGCACAATGCCCGCCAACAACTCTGATGGAAGCAGATAATCGTCTTGAAGCACCTCATCCTGATTGGTTTTGACCCAAACACCCAGCTCTTCCAGATCTTGATAATGAGGAGTATTGCTTAGACCTCGCGATTTTAGTCGAGTGCGCGAATCGTTCCAACCGAACTCAATGAACATATTAGTATCTGAGAACGTCCGATCGTTGATGCGAAGCTGCAAAAAATTGTCGCTACTGTATGAATTGAGTGCAAAGGCATTGGTAATACCTTCCAACTGTTGTTTGTAGTCGTTCCCAAAATCACTGAACCCCGACAAAGCATGCCATGCCCTCGCCCATTCCAATGGAGAAAGGCTATTCGACAATCCGAACTCGACAACGATAGTCGTTGCCAGGTTTTCTGAAAGGGAATCGTCTGCAGGACCATCGGTCACGGCAAATACCAAACGACCTTCCCCGGAGTTAAACCGTGCGTGCGCTTTACTCCCAAGATCCATGCGATTGGAAATCGCTATCAAGCGAAATGGCGCTTGATCCAAGTTCAGGTGCTCTTCTGCACAATGTGTACAATCATGATTGCAGCTATTCTGTGGATTTGCTTTTAGCCAGGGGCAAATGAGTTTCGCATACAGTTTACCCGCTTGCTCAGGACGACTTTGTCGAATCAGAGCATGCCATTCGCGCAACCAATCCAACACGAATTGTTCAGACAATACTTCTGATGGTGTCAACGACTCCATGACTTTTCCGAAACTCCACGGTCCGTTGTTTGTGTTTTTAGTACGCACGTCATTCATAATAGATTCATCGACAATTTCGAGTTCTTGGAATCTGCGAATAACGGTTTGGTTACTGTCAGGAGGATCAATCACACATGCATTAAGTAGCAACACACCAAACATGTAATACAACTTCAACGACATGATTCTCATAGCCGAATCGTCATTCCTATCGAAAACGTAAATGGCGGACCGCCTACCCAGTCATCACCAGCCAGCTCGACCCCGCTCAGCACTACGCCACCTTCTACGAATAACGTGCCGTCGGTCCACAGATCATACGACACGCCTGTTATCAACGTGTTCCATACACCGAAACCCGTAACACTCTCAGCGCCAGCACCGTATGGTGTTTGTCGCTTATCTGAGCCTTCGATAGTTTGCTCAATGTTGTCGATGGAGGACGCTACGATCACGCCGCCGCCCGCAAAAGCGCGCCAATCTGTAGATAACCGTGCATCAAGGGCAAGCACAGGACGCATCAAAAGCCATGGTGCGCCACCTGGTGAGTTAGTTTCTGGATAATAGAGAACCGGCACAACTACCGTAAAACGGTATCTTGAAATTTCCAAAACAGTCATACGAGGACGAGCCCCTACCCCCAATACTCGAGGGGTAGCGCCGAAAATAACGCCAAAGCTGAGGTCGTCCGTCAAACCATACGCTGCCTCACTGATTCCAACGAAAGGCACACCTGTTGCAGCGGAAACCGAAAAGCGTCCTGCCCCTGGGTGTAATGAATCTGCCACGACAACATGCGGCACAAACATTGAGGCACCCAGGACAACGGCGCCCAGCCATCGATGATAGTGGGGTTTGTACGTTTGCATAACGGCTATGCAAATGCACAAACCGTACCACCCCTAAACTAGTCTAAATTACCCACAAGCGCTGTGTATACAGTCCCTGACTGTGCACGTTTTTGCACAACAAATGGATACACCTCTCCCGACCGCTGCGCATTACAATCCGAGATAGCAAGAGATTTACAATGTTGAAACTTTCTTGTGCTCTTTGGATACTTGGCTAAAGAGGACACATGCTTTTGCGGCGCCTTGTCAAAAGATAAAGTCGCCAGTGAAGCAGCTGATGGTCGTTTCCACTCTAAAGTTCGATTGGGTGGTGTGACGCTCAGCAAAAAACAAATCGAACGAGTACGTGTTGCCGGGCGTAATACCGAGTTCAGATGCCAGCTCGTCCATATCCGCTGTTGCCTCTTGAACCCCGTGCACGCCGCCGAGATCAATAGCAAGCTTGCCATTGATAAACAGAAACAGATCGTCATCGCCGCGGAAGGTAAATATCTCGCCGCCGTTATAGCTGAACAACGAATGAAGCTCCATCGTAAAATGAAAATTATGATCGTTGGCTTCATTGCCAAAACCTTGACCGTCAATCGGAAAGAATGAATTGCTGTCGTATACCCAGCCGTTCCCCTCTTTGGTCAACTCAAGCTGCGCTTCAATTGGCATGTTGGTTCCCGGTACGTTGCGATACCATTGATCGAACGTCGCACGGCTTTCAACGGTCTGAAACGACCCACTCTCGTTGAATACTGGCTTTTTATCGGTGCCAAGGTCAGACAAAACAATCCCATGCTCCGACACAACGGCGCCTTCAAAGTCAGGATGGGCTGCTTTAAAATCGCGGTACACCACTGCGAATAATCCATCGCATTGCTCGCCAGCATCATTCCGCTGTGACGTATCAAAATTATTCGCATCGCCTCCGTCGTTTGAAGCGTCTCCGTTTCCGTTTCCTCCGGAACCCGCGCAGCTCGTTAACAACAGGCCCATGAAAATAAGTTTTAATGAATCGGTTCGCATCTTGTGATTATACTGTCAGAGTTGAAACTGCGCTACAAAGAAGGTCGCACCTTGTCAGTAAGTGTGTGCTGATGCAGTCGCGTTCGAAGTGCACTACCGTGCGAATCGACCACCGGCTCGTATGCCACAAGCCATAGTTTGAACATTGAATCAGGCGGCTATCGGGTGTATAATTGCGCGCATTCCAACGCTGCGAAGGAGAACCGCCATGAGCAAGCCTTCCGATCCTGCTGAAAAGACGGCGCTGACGACTGACTTCGGCGCCCCAGTTCCTGATAATCAGAATAGCCTCACTGCAGGGCCGCGCGGTCCACTGCTCTCGCAGGACGTGTGGCTGAATGAAAAGCTCGCCAACTTCGTGCGCGAGGTCATCCCTGAGCGGCGCATGCACGCGAAGGGTTCCGGCGCGTTTGGCACCTTCACCGTTACGCACGACATCACTAAGTTCACGCGCGCGAAGCTCTTCGAAAAAGTCGGCAAAAAAACCGAGTTGTTTGCCCGCTTCACCACCGTGGCCGGCGAACGCGGCGCGGCCGATGCCGAGCGCGACATCCGCGGCTTCGCGCTTAAGTTCTACACCGAAGAAGGCAACTGGGACATGGTGGGCAACAACACCCCCGTCTTCTTCATCCGGGATCCACGCAAGTTTCCAGACCTTAATAAGGCGGTCAAGCGCGACCCACGCACCAACATGCGCTCAGCCACCAACAACTGGGACTGGTGGACACTGCTGCCCGAAGCGCTGCACCAGGTCACCATCGTGATGAGCGACCGCGGCATCCCGGCCAGCTATCGGCACATGCACGGCTTCGGCTCGCACACCTACAGCTTCTGGAACGCAAAGGGCGAACGCTTTTGGGTGAAGTTCCACTTTCGCACCGAGCAAGGCATCAAGAACCTGACTGACGCCGAGGCGGCCGAGATGATCGGCAACGACCGTGAGAGCCACCAGCGCGATTTGTTTGATGCTATCGAGCGTGGTGACTTCCCCAAGTGGAAAATGTTCATCCAGGTGATGCCCGAGATCGACGCCGAAAAGGTGCCTTACCATCCATTTGACCTGACGAAAGTCTGGCCAAAGCGCGATTATCCACTGATGGAGGTGGGCGAGTTCGAGCTCAACCGCAACCCGGAGAACTTTTTTGCCGATGTTGAGCAAAGCGCCTTCGCGCCGAGCAACCTGGTGCCGGGCATCAGCGTTTCGCCCGACAAGATGTTGCAGGCACGCCTGATCAACTACGCGGATGCGCAACGCTACCGCCTGGGTGTCAACTACCACCAAATCCCTGTCAACGCCGCACGCTGCCCGGTGCACAGCAACCACCGCGACGGCGCAATCCGCACCGATGGTAACTACGGCCGCATGCCGCACTATGAACCCAACAGCTTCGGCAAGTGGCAAGAGCAGCCCCAATACCGCGAACCAGCACTGAAGATCAGCGGCGATGCCGACTGGTGGAACTTTCGTGATGACGATGCCAACTACTACAAACAGCCCGGCGACCTCTTCAGGCTCATGACATCTGCACAGCAGCAGGTGCTTTTCGACAACACCGCACGCGCGATGGGCGATGCGCCGGATTTCATCAAGCAGCGCCACATCGACAATTGCAAAAAAGCCGACCCGGCTTATGGGGCCGGTGTGGAGGCGGCGTTGCGCAAGCTCGAGACGTTTTCCGGCACCCCCTCGCCCAATAGTTCGCGCTAACGCGCAGCCCTTGGCTCTTTACGCGCCTACTCGAACTCAATCGCATCTCTCTGCCTCATTCCTCGTACAGCCTCTAGAACTTCCGGCGTGTGTGCTTTCTGTTATACCATTCCGTGCGTGACTGATTTTACGCGTGTACGTGAGCATTTGGTTGATGCACTTTACGCGGACCTCATAGGGCCAAGCGCGGGAGCAAAGGAGCACGCAACCTCGACTGAATTGCTTTCGACCAGGCCGTCAAGCTGGTATCTCACCGGCTTTTCGCCAGCTCCACACCGCATACGAAAACCACATCCTCGACCATCTATTCCAACTCAACCACCACCGCTCTTGAATAGAGCGTATCGACGCATCATCGGGTGGGCCTACGTGCCTCCGATACAGTGGCTATGGCGTTGAACAACTGCATGGTTCTGCCTGAACTGGCGGAAGTAATGGCGGATGGGTGGCGGCCGCCGCTGTGATGCAGACAAAAGGGTCGTGATAGTCGCCAAGACTGTGCTGGCCCCGTGCTTGCTGATGCGGGGCGATGCAGCGCGCACCTGTCAAGGGAAGCTATCAGTCAAGGCGGCCTAAAGAGACAGTTCTGTATCAGACGGTAGCGCAGTACTGGCCCGAGTTTTGTAAAGAGCTTGTTCAGCATGACAAGCACCTGCCCGCTTTTGTAGAAAAAGAGTTTGAGGCGTATCTGAAGTGCGGGCTGCTCGAGTACGGTTATGGCGTGGCGAGCCCTTGGGCTGCGCGAGCGCACTCAAGGATGTGTTTGCGAAGAGTGTGGCACGGAGCACAAGGTGGGGTTCAGCTGCAAGCGCCGGGGATTTTGTCCGTCGTGCGCAGGGCGGCGCATGCAAAATACGGCCACGCATCTGGTGGATTTCGGTGATGCCATATCTTATAGCCGCCAGCGCGCAGGGTAAGATTGCTCTGGGCTGTCAGCAGGGCCACGGACAGATGCGTCTTGTGGGGCATGAGCCAGTAGGTCCCAGCCCAACGCAGCGCATCGAAGTCCTTGGGTTTTGTGTCTTTGCCGATAGCCGCATCGCCGAACACGACAAGCGCGCTCGCTATCGGCTCTGTCGCTACCTGTCCCGGCCCCGGTCGCGACCCAACGACTGCGCCGCTACCGTGATGCACCGCAGCGCCCGCCAACTTGTTCACTCTTGGATTTTTCCCGGCGGGCTGTGACCGACTGGCCCCAACTCGCGCTCTGCGCCCCCAAGCGAGCCTGCGACTGCGGGCGACTGCCAGCGTAACCCTTTTTCAATCGAGTTCGCCTGCCAGCATCACAACCTGAACCTCACATTCATGCGTTGAAATCCCTAGGCGTAAAACTGGGCCTGCAACGTACCAAATTGATAATGTGTACGGCAGTGTGTATATTAATGTGTATGGGAAAGTCACGCACCAATATTGTACTGGATGATGAGTTAGTAGCGGAAGCGGCAAAGCTTACCGGTATTCGCAAGAAAAAGGAATTAGTACATGAGGCACTACGGTTCCTGATTGCTACAAGGAAGAGAAAAAAACTGACTGACTTAAGAGGTCATATTCAGTTTGCGCCTGACTACGATTACAAAGCGATGCGCTCTGGCAAATGATCATCGTAGACACCTCAGTCCTTATCGATCTTCTACGAGGCAAGAACACGGAGGCCACACTTAGCCTTGCGATTATGGATGACCGAAACATCCCCTTTTCGATACCAGTCGTTTGCTGTCAAGAACTTTTACAGGGAGCGCGGAACGAGCGGGAATGGAAGAAACTCTCTGAATACCTAAATACCCAGCATCTCGTAGATTTAAGATACGGTTGGCAATCCTACAAAGACGCGGCCCGCATCTTTTTTGATTGCAGACGCAAAGGCAGAACTGTACGCAGTACCATTGACTGCATAGTCGCACAAATTGCCCTGGAATATAATGCGGAACTCCTGCATGACGATCAAGACTTTGAGCATATCGCAAAAGTACGTGATCTCAAGAAGGTGCTTCTCGCTGAGCCCTGACGCTCCATCGACTTAACAGGCGAGAAAAATTGTCCCATCGACACGATGTTTATTTAATAACGTTGGCAATCACGACCCTTTTATCTTTGACCTTTGGGTAGCTCGAATCATATGCTTTGGGGACAACAGAACGCTCACAACTTAAGATGGCTTACCTTGGCAGGCTTGATAATTATGGCAGGTTGGTTCGCACATTTAGTTGCCATAAAACCACACTCCCGTACTCTTCAGAAGTTACACGTCCTGAACACCGCACAGATTGAGCTCAAAACGAGCTGGTTATATTTCGGTAACAATTGCAGAATAACCTAGCCTTTGTGATTGGCAGTTGGTGGAATGCGGAGTTTCAGGCCCCGGCCCATTTCTCGATGTTTTGCGGGCGCATGGGCCTCCCGTCGGCAATGGTTGAGATGCAGTTCTTAGCAGGGGCAATTTGGTTTCTGAGTTTTCTATTTCTTTCAAAAATTCCGCTGGTGGAACGCCAATTGCAGTCCATGTCATCAAGAGGTATGCAATGATCTTATCTCGCTAGCGTGTTTTGACCGTGCTGCCTCTTGGTTAATCCTGGCCAGCATCGTGTGCGTCACTTGGGCGGCACCGAGTTAGCTAATCGCTCTTCTGTTTGCTCGGAGCCCACGTGGTGCCTGCGACTGCAGGCGAGTGCCAGCCGTGACCTTTTTTCAATCGCGTTCGCCTGCCAGCATCACCACCTGAGCCTCACATTCATGCTTTGAAATCCCTAGGCTTCCGAGCTAAACTCCAGAGCGACTCCCCGGGCGCTAAGAAATGATAGACACCGTCGCTCAACGCCGGCAACTTCGCCCGCGCAACCTCGTGAGCTTTTTGTCGGTCCTCGGCTGTCTCCACTATCACAGATCGCACCGCTCCTGGAATGCGCAGCTTCTGGCCAGGCCTGACTAAGTTTGCGTCAGCGGCACTTAGCTTGTTCACCGCGATGATATCGGCAATGCGCAAATTGTAACTTCGGGCAATATCCCACAGTGTTTCTCCTTCCTTGACTTCGTGCAGCACATCCGGCGCAGCTTTCAATTGCCCTGAATCAAAAGAAGCGTCTTTCAGCTTACGGCTTGCGTCTTGGTTACCGCATGCGCAAAGCAGAACTAAAAAAACCATCGTGCGTTTGGCAGTCATCAAAGGCCTCGTAGCCTATCAGGGACACGACGATTTGGCTTGGCTTTTTTTTTTAGCCACGGGCATCGGTCGGCGGATGTGCTAGACTACGTGTCTATGCAAGCAACTTTCAATATGTTTTTCCGTCCTCTGTGTGCTTGTCGAGGACTGTTGCAGCTCGCCCTCGTATGCAGCCTATCGTCTGCGCTTGCCTGTGAGACGAGTTCGGAGGAACCAGCAATCACCGCTACAACCACAGCGCTCTCTTCAACGCCATCGCCTCTAAAAACAGCATTGCTTGGCATACACATCGGGCGGGGTGGACACGTAGCAGTCGCGTTCGGCGCCAAAAAAGACTATCCCTTCCAAGCTGATCACAACCAAGGTGATCTGCGTATTGAGGTTCGCGACTCAACGACGACAGGCGTGTTGGGTGTAGTTAAAGCTCAAATACCTCGTTTATGCGACTGCCACGACAAAGAGTCGCATTTCGAAGGGGATGTAGAAATTTCCCATGAAACGACGGTGCTGGTCAAGGTGCCCTACAGCACCGGTGCTGAGATGCTCACGGTGACTGCCGAGGCTCACACGGACAAAGCCGATAAACCCACCTCCATCACTCGAAGTTTAGCGGAGGTTGCCCAATGATTCGTCGCTTCGCCATCGCAGTGCTGCTTTTTTGTGCTGGGCTGGCAAGTAGCCCTGTCGCGTTTGCGCAAACTATTAACTGCACCACGCGTCCCGACCTTTGTAACCGACCGGTCAGCAGTGAGATCAACTCACCCGTTGCACAAGCGCACGATATTGTCTTTTTGGGCGACGGTTATACCTCAGCAGATCTTGAACAGTTTGCGATTACGATTACCAGTCTTATCGATGGCCTCAAAACTCTGCCGGCTGGAAGAGGCTTTGTCGATTTGGATCCTACGTTGTTCAACTATCATCGGATAGATGTGGCATCGCAAACCAATGATCTTTCGGATGCAGATCTGACCGACACGGCGTTTGGCAGTCGTGGAACTTCCTTCGATCCTATTCGGTACGATGCGACAGCACTCTTGTTTGCCGCTGCTCAGAACGCGCCGGATGCCGATACGGTGGTATTGGTGATTAACACGCCGGCTGGGCGAGCGAATGCGCTAAAGCCGACCAGTCACATTTCTGGTGGACGAACGGTGATCTCCATTCAAGGTGGCTTCTTGGGCACACTTGTTCACGAACTCGGACATGCCATGTTCATGCTCGGTGATGAGTACGCCGACTATACGGCTTGTTATGAGGGTGGAGAATCTGGAGTGATTTTGGACCCCAATCTTACCAGTAGTCCATTGGGAGAAAAATTTACGCGTGCCTATTCCGACCCGTCAACGCAGCCATCCCCTGTCGAAGGTGGCGGATTGTATTCACATTGTATTTATAGGCCTGCTGCCACTTGCAGAATGCGCTCCTCGGCATCGGCATGGTGTCCAGTCTGCGGGCGTATGGTTCGGACGTTAGTGGAAGAGAGGCGACATGGCGATGATCGCGATGCGCCTTATTCGGCGCTTAGTGGAATTTCTCCAAGTGGCCGCGCGGCTGGAGTCATCGAGCTTTTCGTCCGAAATTTCGATTCTCGCGGCGTTGTGGCAAGTGAGCTGTGGATTGATGACGTCTTACGCCCTACTGACCTACTCGGACGTTATCTCTGGGATACCACTACTGAAGAAACCGGCGTCCATAGGATTCGGACTCAAGCTTTTGACGCATCTGGCAAATCCGACCCTGCGGCGTTCAGTTACGACGTCACTGTGTTTCGGGATTCGCAAGCGCCTGAGTTAGCCATATTGAGTCCGGCTAGCTACTCTACGGTTTCTGGATTTTTTGAAATTCATGCGACTGCGACGGATGATTTCCAGCTGGATAATTGGGAAGTTCATGTCGATGGGCGGTTCGTGACCGGCGGAACCTGGGGAAGGCCCCTCACCAGCGCAGAGTTTCGTACCAACATTAACAGCGCGAATTACTCGAATGGTCGGCACACGGTGTTGGTTCTGGTGGAAGATAACTCTAAACATCGTGACACATGGGTACTCGACCTTAATTTTGCGAACGCTGGAGGCGATACCGTAGCACCTACGGTCACTTTAACTCAGCCAAACCCAGGTCAGGTGCTTTCGGATAGCGTGACGATCGCTGCCACAGCCGAGGATAACGTCGGTGTATCGCGGCTGGAGGTGCTCATCGATGGGGGGCTGGTCGCGACTCGAACGCAAAGCCCTTACACTTTTGTGTGGGATACGACGAGCTGGCCCAACGGAAACCACACTATTCAAGCAAGGGCGTTCGATGCCGCTGGCAATAGCGGCGTGTCCGACGTGCGCCAAGTGACGGTTTCTAACACCACAAGGTGGCCGGTGCTGTTTGTTGTGGGAGCCAAGAAACTGACCCCCGCAGAGCTTGCTATCCAAAATCGACTTACCTCACAGTTAGGTGCCGAAGTCACCGTAATACCAGGGGCTTCTGCAAAAGCTGCGAGCGCCCAAGGGGCTTCGCTGGTGGTGATTTCCCCTTCAGTCAAAGAAAGCGCTGTGAAAAAGAAGTTCCGGCGTGTGACCGTTCCTGTGCTTTGTATGAATGCCCGGCTGTTTGATGAACTTGCCCTAACTCTACCAAAATGGGGAACGCAGCAAGGCACTCAAGACGGGCAAAGCAGGCTTAAGATTATCACGCCTACGCACCCACTTGCTGCTGGGTTATCGGGTAACATCAATGCCGTAACGAACTCTGCAGCCGCTTTTAGTTGGGGGAAACCTGCTCCGAGCGCCGTGGTGGCTGCCACCCTTGTGGATGCAACAGACAAAGCGGCATCGTTTGGTTACGAAAGTGGCACTGTTATGGTGGGCAAGCAAAAGGCAGTTGCTCGGCGCACCGGTTTGTTTGCCACAGAGCAAGCGATCGCCGCCTTCGACGAGACCACCAAGGGCTGGCGATTGTTCGATGCTGCTGTCCTTTGGACGGCCAATCGATAGCACACGTCCTTATCGTTATCTTTGAGCCGCTGGACCTTATCAGCCGACTTTGCGCCTTGGTGCCACCTCCTCGATTTCATCTTCTTAGGTACCATGGCGTTCTTGCAGCACACGCCAAAGACCGAAGCCACGTGGTGCCTGCTCCACAAAAGGATGAAGACCCAAGGGTTCAGCTCGATTTCTGGGACGATGACCCACCGGAGCCCAAACCCAAGCGAACTTCTTGGGCCAAGCTCCTGGCCAGAGTGTTTAGGGTGGATGTCACCGTCTGATTGTCTTGCGGCGGCCCCATGAAAATCATCGAGTTCGTGGATGCCCAAGCTGCGTTTGTGTTCCGCAACCAAACGCACTCACCGTCATCAATACGATTGCTCTGTCATGGAAACGCATGCACGCTGGGATAGCTACTATCTCTACCCTACTAAACTAGTAGCGTATTGGAGTCGGAACACCGGTGACGATCCCGAAAGGTGTGTGGAAACGTGCGGTTTTTGTTTCGCTTTTTGTGGACCACAGCTGAGAAAAGTCCGCAACAACGAACTCGACTTCGTCGGTCTCGCTAAGAAACGGCGCTAACACATACTCAGTGTCACGATCATCGACGAAGGACATGGCTACATCACCGTCCTCTGTTGAGACAAATAGGCCTGTACGAGGTTCTATCTCCAATCCTGTACTGAAACCGCGAGGAACTCTCAGCGGATAGAATGCAGGGTTACTTGTGCCCTCGACCGAATGCGTATGCGCGAAAAGCCTATGGGTGCTCTTATAGGAGGAAGGAATTCCGACCGAAATCGCATCGCCAATGATTACAACGCCTTGGTTCGGATCACTGACGCTCTCCAGCACGGCCACTTCAATTTCTCCTGATCGTTCAGTCGATAGAAGAACAGCGAGGCGAAGTTTTAAGCGCAAAGCATCTTCAGGCGACAAATACTCGTGGTTCTTCAAGTCCCAAGCATAAGTCTTATCGTCGACTTTGGTCAAAACCCCCTTGTCCAACCAAGATGCGATCTCCTCAGCACGGCTAACGCGCTCGGCTATGACTGCTGCTTGGTTAGGAAAGCGGTCGCCGTAGTCCCACACAGCTTTGCCCTGGTCTGTTACGAAATACGCGGCGACAGAGGACCACAGTAGATAGCGGTCTTCGTCTGTTCTATGTTGAAACAACGCAGCGAGTTCATCATAGGAGATCTCAGTTTGTGGCCAACCATCGAACATAAACGGCTCTGTATCGATAGTTTCCACGTCGCTGGGCATTGGTTGAATCAACCCTTGGCGAAGCCGCGCAGTAATAGCGGCCACTCTCTCGTCAAGACCCTTTGCGGGTCTAAGCGTCTTGATGCAGTGAGTTGACATCCAGAAGCTAGAACGACCATCTGCAGTAGCCAACGCAGAATACTCGCCGGGATACCCCTCAGAGTTACCCAGAAATACAAGCTCTTCGTTCGCTTGTGAATTGCCGACTTGCCCTAGGCGATATGTGAAGGGCTCAAAGGTTGGACAGTGTCTGACAGTTGCGATGGGGAGATATGTTGTGAATGGGCCACGGTGTGCTGATAAGTTTGGCAACGGCTGCTGGTTCAAAAGTACAAAATTTTCTTCCGAAGCAGAAATCTGGCCCCACCATGATGGCGGATCTGTGTCACGTGCATGTAGGCCAAAAATGGGCACTTGATCAGGGAATGCAGGTCCCTGTCCGATGTGTTGATCAAGGGTCTGGTAGTATGGACTGCTTATCGTCCCGGCAGGTTGCATACGACCGCGCCGAAAGATAAATATTTTTTCGTCTGGACGCAGTCCGGTGGCGATCCATGGCGCTCCCTGAATAACGGACAGCTTGTCGGATTGAAGTGAAATGTCCGTTCGCGCACTGCCTTGACAAGAGGCAGTCAGAGATACCAAAACCAGGCACCAGAAAAACTTTGCTCCAACATGCACGGTTGACGTTAGCACCGATCGGTCGCAGCGCAAGCGCACCAACGCCCGATGTCCGGAGGATTTAAGAAAGTCATGGGCATAAGGATTTAAGAATGTCACATGAA
>CAZXFW010000004.1:0-257052 GCA_964640175.1 uncultured Polyangiales bacterium
AAGACGGACATTCTTTCAGCCTCATACCACTGACATTCTTCCTCCTCCTTACAGGCGCTGAGCCTCTGGTTGCGGTGCTGTGGATGCGTGCTAGCGTAGTAAATGTCTATCGTCCGGAATCCAAATTCCGCATACGTGTCATCTTCCCGAAGGAGAGGATGGCATTGGGGTCACAGGATGCTTCGGTCGTGGGGCCAATCGCAGTCCGACCTTAGCACCATAGGCGCTGCGATCGGTGTCATACCGGCTATGACAGATTGCTTGGGCACTTCGCCGCGCCTTGGCAAAGCCTAATGTGGGTGTCAACGCGCGTTGCTCCGCATGAACACACTGCCAAAATCGCGGCGGTCTCGCTTGCGCTACCTCTGGCACCGCAAGAAATACCAGCCAAAACAGAATACCGACTAAAACGCCAGCGGCTCGCATCCCACTCACCCCAACCCTCACATCAGTAACGCACATTATATAGTATAGCACTCGTCACCGATGCCCGCGGCTATTTGTTTTGGACCAATACCTTAAACCCCCCGCAGGTAAATCGCTTCATGTCAAATGGCATGGGCATTTGATCTCCGCAGAGGCGTTCGTCTTTATGAACCTTTTTATTCACGCGATTACGGTGCGCTTTGGACTTGTAGACGATGAACGCAAAGATGACCGTTTCGTCGGATTTAAGTTTGCATAGACGAGGGAACGGTATCCCTCCTGGAAGGGCAAAATCGTCTCCTACACATTCGTAATAATCAAGCGCCCCGTATTCCATCCAAACCTTACACGCAAGAGAGGCTAGTTTTTTATACGCCTTGATGTTCTTCTTCTTAATGGGAATCACAAAACCATCCACATACCTACTCATACGATCCCCTTTCATCTTTAGTTAGAATTTAATCATTTCAAACAACTAAAAATCGGTCAAGGCGAGAACTCAATGCTGGGAAAGGAAACAGATCCGGAACTTTCTGAATCCCGAGACGCGTGAGAGAGCTGATAGCCACACTTACCTTACTAGAGCCTATTCGTATACCGATTGATTCGGTCAAGTATGTCGCTCAATAGGGGTTGTCCACGATAGTAGAGGCTGCTGGTGCGTTGATATTCGTCTTCAAACCGAGCTCGATCTTCACCACTCAACCGAAATGGCACTTCGATTGAGTACTCTTTGTCAGCGTTGCTGAATCTAGCAGCTTTGACTTTGCGATATTCATCGCTGCCTATAAACGCCTGGACGTCTTTTTTGTCCAGCAACTGATAGACATCGTAATAGTGTCGAAGAAAATTTTTAGGAGTGTCACCTGTGTCCTTAAAATTGCGGTACTTCGTCATTATAGTTTGCAGTTTTTCCACGAACGTATAGCGGTGATCATAACATCGAACGTCCATGGCTCGATTATCAAAGACGTCTTCAAACTTCGACGCCTCATCCCATGCCCACGAGCTTATGGTCTTTGGCTCATTGGGTGTTGTCTCACCAAACCCTAATTCCAAAAGAATTCCTTCCTTGATGCCTCCAGTCGTCGGATAGGTTGCTTCGTACGTCAGGCGAATTCCACCGCTTCTATACTTTGTGTCGTCGAACTCTACGTCGCGCGCGGCATGGGTGATACCAGGGATCTTCCCACGCAAGTGTCCACAAACCCAGTCGTAGTAACTTCTCCGAGAATCAATGTGCTTAGGCTTGTCATGGTTTTTCCCAGTAAAAACCTTGAAGCCACATGCAGCCTCGTCAGGAGCAATACAAATATCAATGTCTTCGGAAAAACGCTCAATGATATGATGCGCCTTTGATAGTGATGTTCCCCCTTTAAGCTCAAGCTTAAAACCGAGCTGCTGAAGCCCCCAAAGCACGTGCATGATCCAGTAGTCTTTTTCGACTAGCGACGGATCGATGTGCTGTTGGCGAGAAACATTTACAATAAGCGTGGCAAAGTCTCGATGGTCGTGCAGAAAGTCAGGCACTTAGCATGCCTTCTGGGTTGCGCATCTTAGCGAACTTAAGCCGAGTGGAGTATGTCCCATACTTGCGCACCGCTTTGTCGAGATGATTTTGATCGAATTTTTTCAACTTGCGCTGAAGAGTTTGGAGTACTTTGGACTCATCTTCCGCCAAATTACGGAGCTGGTTCACCAACTCGACAACCAAAACTTCTGGCGAAAATTTCGCTGGCGGCACTTTAGCAGTATCGCGTCGATAAAACATAAAGGGCCGTCCTCCAAGCTCAATCTCGCCGTGACGCTTGGCGTTGAACACAACGCGTCTATTATACAGTTGGGTAGTCCCTAGCCCCAAAGCATTAAAGGCACTTGGGTTTAGTACAGCGAATCTATCCGTTTTCAAGAACGTTCGGAGCAATTGATCTTCATCTGCTGAGGTGAGACCAAAGGCTGTTTCTTGAGGATAGAAATACACGCCTCGGTTGAGCTTTTGGAGTTTTCCTTCCGCGACAAGCGCTTTGAGGCAACGGTCTGCGCTTTTGGAAACTCCTACCAAGTCTTTACGCCGATATACCTTGCCAGACCTGAGAGCTTTCAAAAACTTCTGCTTTTCACTCCATCGCATGCTGCCTCCGCTACTACTCTTAGTGTGTTTTCCTCACCTATTAATGTCAAATTACTAAATAATTTTTTTGACAAAAATATTTATAACATATTGATTTTTTTGTAAAATTCTAACCGTGTTCTGAGTTTAAAATAATTTAATCTTGTAGTGCACCTCCTACCTCTATAACCCAAAGGAATTGCGCTATTCGCAAGGTTAGAGTTGACTTAATGTCCATTATAATACACATTATAATGGATAGAGATTATAATAATGAACGTTAGCTATGAATAGACCTCGAACAGCGTTGACCCTACCGATTCCAGTGAGGCGTGTGCTGCGCAAGTTAGGCGAAGACATCCGCAACGCGCGGCGTCGACGGCGGATTCCGGTTGCTATCATGGCCGAGCGCGCTTCCATTAGCCGCACAACGTTAAGCAAAGTCGAAAAAGGTGAGCCCGGTGTCTCCATCGGCACCTACGCAACGGTGCTCTTTACGCTCGGCCTGGCGGATAGATTCGCTAGTCTTGCCGACACCAATACCGATGCCGTCGGACGTGAGCTCGAAGAAGAACGTCTGCCACAGCGCATCCGTCATTCTCGCAAGGCGCGTCCCGTGTCTTCCGTACAAGATGCAAGCCACTAAATGGACACGGAAGCTCTCGTCTATGTGGATCTCGACGGCACACTGCATCTAACCGGTCACCTTTGGGCGCACACGCGAAAGGGCCGCGACAGTGCCATCTTCGAGTACAACAGGGAGTGGCTTCTGAATCCTTCTCGCTTCTCTTTGGACCCGGCACTCCCAGTCGGACCGGGTCCGTTTCACACACTTGTGAACAAGCTACTGTTCGGCGCCATGGGTGACTCTGCTCCGGATCGTTGGGGCCGCGTGCTCATGCGACGTGCCGAGCGCAGGCGCGCCGAAAAGTCCGGTGAAGCACCACGCACACTGCGCGAGATCGATTACCTGCTTATGGTCAACGACGAGGCCCGGCAGGGTGCGCTGCGTTTTGCCGCCCAACCCGGCGGGCCGTTTCTCGCAACAAACAACGCTGTGCCCATTCCGCCGTTGGTTGACCTGCCGCGGCTGCTTTCAGCCACCGAGCACGTCGTCGACGAATCGGAAAGCGATGAGGATTTGCGCCTCCTCCTTGCGCCCGGCTCCTCGCTCGGTGGCGCGCGTCCCAAAGCCTCCGTGCGCGACAACGATGGCCATCTTGCCATTGCAAAATTTCCGCACAAAGACGACGATTACAATGCAGTCCTCTGGGAAGCCGTGGCCCTCAAGCTTGCCGAAAAAGCTGGCATTCCCGTCGCACCCTGGCGAATCGAAGCCATAGCCGGCAAGTCCACCTTGCTCATACGCCGCTTCGACCGTCGGGGGCACATCCGCATCCCGTTCCTTTCCGCCATGAGCATGCTTGGCGCGAACGACAACGAGACACACAGCTATCTTGAGTTCGTCGACGTTCTACGTCAATACGGCGTGGCCCCGAAGAAAGACATGCACATACTCTGGCGGCGCATCGTCTTCAGTGTGCTTATCTCCAACACCGACGATCACCTGCGTAATCATGGCTTCCTCTACACCGGTCCTGACGGTTGGGTTCTTGCTCCGGCCTACGATATGAATCCTACGCCCACCGACATCAAACCGCGTGTTCTTACGACGGCAATCAATCTTGATGACAGTACAGCCTCCCTCGATCTCGCCCTGGAGGTCGCAGAATACTTCGAGCTAGCCACTGTGGACGCACGTGCAATCGTCGTTGAAGTCGGACAAGCAGTCGCCCGCTGGCGCAATGCCGCCAGCGATGTCGGCCTCACGTCGACAGAGATCAACCGCATGGCGTCCGCGTTCGATCACGAAGAGCTGAAAGCGGCGCAAAGCATGAGGTAGCGGAGCATGTTTTGAAGGCTCGATCACTGCAACGGGTTCAGTGATATCTGTAGGTGGCGGCGCGGGCGTGGCCTTCGAGGCCTTCAAGCTGGGCAAGCTCGGCGACATCGCGGGCCAAAGGAGCAGCGCCATGCATGTCATCCAAATGGAGCCACGTACGAACGCGTAAGAAGTTAAACACGGAAAGCCCGCCTGTAAACCGTGCCGTGCCGCCTGTGGGAAGCACGTGGTTAGGCCCAGCCCCGTAATCTCCAAACACTTCGGCGCCTGCAATACCACTAAAGAGCGCACCGTAATGCAAAAGTCGCTCACGAAAAGGCTCCGGGTCATCGACGGAAAGCTGTAAGTGCTCTGGCGCCAAGCGGTCACACACCATGATGGCTTCATCCAGATGAGTCACGGCAACCGCAAAGCTATGCTTTAACGAAGCACGAGCCGTCTGTGCCGTAGGCAAATCTTGAAGCTGATTTTCCAACTGGGCATTGACGCGGTCAATCATCGCTTCATCCAAACTCACCAATACCACACGTGCGTCTTGGTCATGCTCCGCTTGCGCTATAAGATCAGCCGCCACGCAGCTTGGGTTGCTTGTAGCATCTGTCACCACAAGAAGCTCGGAAGGCCCTGCCAACATATCAATAGCCACACGGCCAGAGACAATTTTTTTGGCAGCAGTCACCCAACGGTTGCCTGGGCCAACGATAACATCACACGGTGGCACACCGCCCACGCCATACGCCATGGCCGCAATGGCTTGCGCGCCACCCAATGCAAAGAAACCATCCGCACCCGCAATCGCAGCTGCCGCTAAGGTTATTGTTGTTGGCTTCGGCGAAACAACCCAAACGGTCTTGACGCCTGCTGCTCTTGCCGTAATCGCTGTCATCAAAATGGAAGACGGCAGAGGAAACCTGCCCGAAGGCGCATAACAGCCTGCGCACTCGACAGGAGCTATCGTATGACCTGCGGTGCCGCCTGGAACACGCATGTGGACTTCTTTGAGAGAACTCCGCTGCAGCTCGGCAAACACCTGGATACGTGCCGCGGTACGTTGAAGCAAGGCACGTTGCGCATCGGTGAGTGCTTCAAGCGCCAATGCTAAATCAGCTTGAGTGTACTGATAGCGTTCGGCAGGCTTGAGATCTCCAAAGCGCTCGCTATGCTCGCGGATGGCAATTTCCCCGCGTCGCTCGACATCTTGCACAATCGCAGTAGCTTGTTCCAGTGTTGCCGAATCCACCGGTTCAGAACGCAAACTGACAACATTGGCAACATCCACACGGCGTAACAACAGTGCTGACACGTTAGCTCCTTGATAGTTTGGCATCTCCCGGACGACGACTGACGCGTAACGCACGTCGGTCAAGTTCCGCTTCGACTTCGGCCAGGGTGATATGGTTTTTTGCCAGTTTGACAAGCATGAAATAAAGCAAATCGGCGGATTCATGAACAATTTCAGCTTGTTGGGATGCCTCTACAAACTCGTTGGCTTCTTCCAAAAGCTTCGCATCGAGCAACGTCGCATCTTTAAACAAGCGCTCAGTATACGAGCCTTTGGGCGCACTGGTTAATCGCTCGGATAAACGCTTGGTTAAAGACACCAAGCCCGCAGCATCCCCAAAACAACTGTGGGTGTTCTTATGACAAAACCCTTTTCCGTGTTGGCGCACTGTAAACTCCAAGGCGTCGCGGTCACAGTCAGGACGAATGCGCAAAAGTTCTTGAACTGCTCCAGAGCTTTTTCCTTTGTGCCAGATGCCTCGCGACCTTGAATGGTACACACCGCTTTGAGTTTCCACTGCGGCTTTCAAACTTTCCAAGCTTGAATACGCCAAACCCAACGCCTCGCCGTGATCACCAACAACCACAGTAGGCCAAAGCCCATCGGCACGGTCACTCGTTAATGGTGCCGCAATTGCCTCGGCCAAAGGCAATCGATCTGTATAAAGCGCCATGCCCACTTGAGCATCGGCACCCAACGCATCTAACTCTTTCACTTCTTCGGCCGTGGTCACTCCACCTGCGATGGTGACATGGCAATCGCCTGCCGCTTGGATCAACGCCCTTGCACGCGGCATGTCTGCACCACCGAGCCGGCCTTCACGTTCTACCATGGTGATTAAAAAGCCACCCACCAAAGGACGCAGCTCTGCCATGCGTGCTTCGATGCGTTGGCCCGTTTTAGTTTGCCAGCCTTCCACCACAACCTCGCCATCCACCGCATCCAGTGCCGCTATCACGCGTTCGCGAGGCAGCTGGCTCAGCACTTCAGGTACCGCTGCTGTGCCTAACACGATCTTGGTGGCGCCTGCATCAAGCCACCTCAACGCCGCATCCACGCTGCGGATACCGCCGCCAACCCGGCACGGCGCCATGCGAATCAAGCGCTCGATGGTGGTAGCGTTGGAGCCTTTGGATAACGCCGCATCCAAATCAACCACAGCGATTTCTCCTGCCAGCCGAAAGCGTTTGGCAATAGGGATGGGATCGCCTGCATCGATCTCAAGCGTTTTTCCACCGATAAGTTGCACGGCGTTGCCGCCCATCACATCAATCGAAGGAACAATCATTGGCGCACCTCAAATCCTGCGTGTTTAAGCTCTGTCTTGATTTGGTTCACTGTGTATTCACCGTCATGAAATATGGACGCTGCAAGCACTGCATCTGCACCTGCGTTAAGCGCATCGACCATGTGCGAAGCACTGGCAGCCCCGCCTGAAGCAATCACAGGAATATGAACCGCGGAAGCAATCGCATGCACAAGTGCCTGATCATAACCAGAGCGTGTGCCATCGCGATCCCAACTGGTAAGCAAAATCTCTCCCACCCCAAGCGCCTGCGCCTTGATGGCCCATTGAACAGCATCCAGTCCCGTACGTACTTTGCCAGAACGCACCACAACTTCCCAACCTGCACGTTGGGCTCCATTCTCATCTGGCTCGTAAGCCGCCGCATCAATCGCGAGCACCGTGCATTGCGTCCCGTAGTGTTCTGCAATCGCACCAAGCAGTTCGGGAGTATCTACCGCAGCCGTATTAACAGCCACTTTGTCAGCACCGGCACTTAAGAGCCGTCCGGCATCGTCTTTTTCGCGCACACCTCCACCCACCGTCAACGGTAAGGCGATGCCAGCGCGAATCGCCCGAATGGTTTCCACCTGTGTGCCTCGGCCTTCAGGAGTTGCAGACACATCCAACATCACCAGCTCGTCTGCGCCTTGAGCTTCGTAGAGTGCCGCAAGTTCCGCTGGCGATCCTGCATCCCGCAATCCAGCAAACTTCACACCCTTGACCACCCGGCCTTGATTAACATCCAAACAGGGAATCACGCGAACAGTAAGCATCAGGCCTCCTGTCCTTCGCCAAGCCATCGCGTTAAGAGCGCAAGCCCTGCGTTACTTGAAAGCTCAGGATGAAATTGACATCCCAAAATCGCTCCCTGCTCTAGCCCTGCCACAAACGTCACGCCATGTTCAGCCTGTGCACGCGCACATGTTTCAGGGACGTCATCCGCATAATAGGAGTTTGCGAAATACACATAATCATCTTTAAGCAACCGACATTCTGGCTGTGCCCGAAGGTAGTTCCAGCCAAACTGGGGCACACGGACCGTCGTTGAAAACCGTTTAATCGGTCCTTTTAACCAGCCAAGCCCGGCAATCCCTGGGCTCTCTTCGCTACGCTCAAAAAGCACCTGAAACCCGACACACACGCACAAGGTTGGCTTGCCTTGCATCAAACGCTGCTTAAGCGGCGCCGTAAGCTTAAGCTCGCTAAGCCGATTCATCGCTGCACCAAACGTCCCCACGCCAGGCAGCACCACAAAAGGCGCCTGTTCGATACGTGATGGTTCTGTTCCCAGGGTTGCCTCTACGCCCAGCCGACCCAAGGAACTCAACATCGAAGCAATGTTTGCACACTGCGTATCGACGACGTACACGCTCATAACACGCCTTTGGTGCTGGGCACCTGTTGGCCTCCATCCGTTGCAATCGCTTGGCGTAATGCTAAGGCGGTTGCTTTAAAGGCAGCTTCAACGCGATGATGGTCATTAAATCCCCGCAACACTTCCACCTGCAACGTGGCCCGTGCTGCCGTTGCCAGCGACATCAAAAAGTGCGTGATGTTTTCTGTGGCCCATCCGCCTAGGGTGGGTCGTGTAAGACCAAGATTAATGGTGGCATAAGGACGCCCAGAAAAATCCACCACTGCCCGGGCCAATGCCTCATCCAAAGGCGCATAGGCATATCCAAAACGCGCAATGCCTTTGCGTTCCGCGAGCGCCTGATCCAAGGCAGCGCCTAGCGCAAGCGCACAGTCTTCGGACGTATGATGATCGTCGATTTCCAGATCTCCCTGACACCGCAATGTCACATCCATGCGGCTATGTTTCGCAAGCGTGCTCAGCATGTGATCCAAAAAGCCAATGCCGGTTTGGACCTCACTTCTTCCTTCACCATCAAGCTTAAGCCGCACCGCGATTTGCGTTTCCTTGGTCACGCGCATGAACTCAGCCCCGCGTAAGAGCGCATTGTCTTTGATGATTTCGGCATTGCGCAAAGGAGCAAGCGACCCAGCGGAGGATCTCAAAGGAGCTTGAGACTGTCCTTCGTTGGCCACATCTTCGATAGAAGGCGCAAGTACGTTGCGCAAAGCAGATTCCAGGCGCTGATAGTCCAAGGTGTTTCCTGGACAGGTGATCCGCACGTAATTTTGAAGTGCAGGCCGCCCTCTAAAATACCGCACGCTAATGCCTTCTTCGAGAAGCTTCGTGTGCAACTCTTGCGCATTTGCCGTACGGGTCAATACGAAGTTCGCTTGCGAGGGAACAGGCTCCGTACCAAGCTCGCGCAACAACGTGTAAAGAGATTCACGTTCTTGGCGAACCCGCTCTACATACGCATGCACCGCCTCCTGCCCTTGCTCAAGGCGCCACATCATGAGTTGCAATGACAACCGAGACACCGAATACGGACCACCTACGGCTCGCATCCAGTTGATAATCGATTTAGGCCCCATGGCGTATCCCACACGCAGTCCCGCTAATCCCCACGCTTTGGAAAACGTACGGACCGCAACCACATTAGGCAGCCTCAAACATGCGGTGCTTAAATCAACGTCTGCAAACTCGGTATATGCCAAGTCAGCCACGATCAGTGCGTGCGGCGCTGCTTTGGAAAGCGTTTCAAGCCCAGCAATAGAGATCACACCCCCCGTGGGGTTATTGGGGCTAACTACTGAAATCAAACGAGTACGTTCGTTGATCAACGGCAGTACGGATGAGACCGGATAATCGCCTTCAAGCCATGGCACCACGTGTGTTTTCGCACCGGTAAGCTTGGCATAACGATCCAACATTTCGTAACTGGGCAAGGTTAAAATAACTTCACGGCTCGCATCGAGCATGGCGCGAAATGCACGGTAAAGCCCATCGTCTCCACCCGCAGTCACCAACAGTTGTTCAGGTTCCAAGCCAAACCGCGCCGCAAGCGTACGTTCCAAATCGGCACCACTTGGATACCGTCTCAACACCTCCGTGCTTTCCGATACTAACTGCTCTAACAACGCGCGAGGCGGCGCCATGCCTTCATTGGCATCCAGTCGCAACATGTTTGGATCCGCAGGAAAACCTGGACGATAAATATCCATGGTTTCGACCAAAGGGAGCGGTGCTAACAAGGGCTTTTCTGTCATGACGAATTCCTTACGGGACAATTTGGTTAAGTCGCGTGACCACCACATCCGTCCCTCCGCATTGTTTAAGCTGAGGAATCAACGATGGCAGCGTGTGTTTAGGAACGGCTGCTTTGACAGCATAGCCGTCTTCTCCGTGCAAACGCGCCACCGTAGGTTTACGCATGCATGGCAAGACAGCAATTAACTCATCAAACCGAGCGGAGGGCACATTGACCTCCAACATCACGCGGTCGCGCGCCTCCAAGACAGACTTCACCAGCACCACAAAATCATCAATCATGCCTCGTTTGACAGGATCTTCGAGCGCTGCGGCATTGGCATACAGCCGTGTCGATGACGTCAAAAGCTCATCCACAATACTTAACCCATTGGCACGTAGTGTCGATCCTGTTTGTGTAATGTCTATAATGCAATCAGCATCTTCGGGTGGAAATACCTCCGTAGCTCCATAAGAGCGCACCAACTTGATGGGCATGGACTGCTTTTCGATCCAACGTTCTGTAAGCTTTGGATACTCTGAAGCCACTACCAACGCACGTTGTGGCAACTTGCCATCCACAAGCAACAAACGTGGTGCAGCTGCCACCAACGACACGGGATCCATGCCCGTATCCACAAGCTCTACCAGATTCACCCCGAGCTCAGCGACCCAATCGGCACCTGCAAAGCCGATGTCTCTGGATCCTGCATGCAACATCTCAATGATGTTCTGCGGCTTGAGGATTTTGACCTCAAACCCTGCCACTGAAACACTCGGACGATAGCCTCGCTCTCCCGTGCGCAAACGAATTCCACTGTCCTCTAAAAGCAAGCGAACACCTTCGGCCATTCGCCCCTTGGGCAATGCCAGACGCAGCAAGGGTCCGTCCTTCGTTGTCGTTTCCATGTTCATGACTTTTTCTCCTCTGAGCTTCCCCAGAGCCGACGCTGCCGGTTAACGCAAAACGCCGACCCGTGGGCCGGCGTTTTTCAGGGTATCCAGCTTAGATCACACCCTGCCCCGGCCCTTTATATGGCCGTGATGATGGTGGCTCTTGCAGCTGGATACGCCAAAAAACATGGATGAAACCTTAGCAGGGCTCATGTAACTCGTCAAGCCGACATGGGCGTCTACGAATAGGACTAAAAACGCTCAGCTTCGGGAATTTCGAGATCTTCTAAGTACTCCCAAGTAATACGATCGAGCTCTGGCTTCTTGTCGCGTGCTACACGCTCGAACTCTGCGATAAGCAACCGCACTTGTCCAATCATTTTCTCGCGTGTCATAACTGGCACATAGTCATTTTCCTCCAGAAGCTTGTCTATTCGAGGATCATCATAAAGCGCGTGCTCGATGATGGCATAGGCAAGGTCGAGCAGCGCCTGTGGAAATCCAGGAACGTGTGCCGTAGCCCGATGCGGTAACCCATTGTGGAATTCATCAACAGTGGCATTTAAATAATACTGTAAGGCCCAATAACCCCGAGCAATGTTCCCGATGAATTGGTCACGGGCGCGTTTTCGATCATATTCAGAACGCTGCAGGATAAAGTCGTAGTTCATGAAAAAATCAATACGATCGGCAACTTTGACCGTAGCTACGTGAAAGTCATCGGCCCCGCGCAACATGTGGGCAAAGAGCGCGTGCTCCACCACGAATGGAGTGGTTTGCCATTCCGCTGCAAGTTCCTCGTACCGTTCACGTGGCGAGATAGAATGCCTAAGCTCAGACTCCATCAGAAGCACCACCTTATCGCCAATGCGCCATTCCTTTGGAAACATCGCATTAAGCTTGATTTTAAGCTGACGTATTCCTTCGATGACGGGTTCATCTTCACGCAGTAATGAAAGCCATGGATTGTCATAGCGCCGATCCAACACATAAAACTGGTTGATAAGCTCTTCAATGACATCGTGCGTGTGAGCCAATACCAAAATCTGCCGCAAATCATCTGGGACAAGCTGCGACTCGGCCAATTCCATAATGTAGTAGCTGAGAGCCGCAGGATGAATGGCATATGCCAAGCCATTCTTGCGATAGTAGTGACGCGTACTGAGGACGTTAAGTAGCGCGGCACGAACCACTTCGGGATCTCTATGAAACGGCTTCAAAAAACAGGTAAGACAGTCCTGTGCATAGACATTTACACCGATGTACTCCTGCACCAACGACGCCGACGGATCGAGATCGTCGGGTCTGGTCGGAATGACATTATACCATGTTTGCTTTACCTGAGTGTTTAGCCGAAGGAATCGCTGATTCATCAGGGTTATGTAGTCTCGTAACGTGTATTCACTGTTACCAGGCCAACGTGGTTCAACACAGTGATCGCTGATCAATCCACGCTGCCCATTGCCCTGTGCCCATGCATATCCATCCAGTCGATGAAGTACTTCCCATGTTCCAGACGACCGTTGTGTGGATGCCAGCCGATCGTCATCACTCAGTTGATTAACTGGACAGGTCATGATGCGTCGATAGTTAGGAATCGTGAAAGGAGCACGGCAACCGTTACTGCCAGGCTTGACCATCACAGCAGGGGCAAGCGCCCACACATGGTTAAGCTCGTCCGAAAAATTGAGCAACAGGGTACCTTGATTGCCAGTGCCATACACCGCGGTCTGTGTGACACAGGTGTCCTGATGGAGTCTGATGGGCTGCTTAAACTGCCCAGCGCGTGCATCCAGCGCGTACACCACCGTTCCTGCTTTCAAAACAACATGGCTGCGACGTTGTTGGGCTTGGCCAGATGCACCCGTCGTTATGCTGTCACTCTCAGTACACCCTGAAAGGAATCCCAAAACTACAAACAGCCACTCTAGAAATGGCCGTGGCCCTGACACACAACGCTGTGAGTCCATTACACGTATTTTCGTGATATTACGCCGCATACGAAAACGCTATGCCATAGCACTTTCTCGTTAACGGTCAAAAGCAATCGTACCCAGTGTGCGGGGATGCTCAAGGCTGTAGGTCCGCTACTTCTACGAATGATGCAGGCGTTGACGGTAGTCTGGATAGCAGCCGCTTCGGCTTTGATAGTGGTATCGGTTTCTAATCAACGCCAGCGCAGCCTCCAAACCACAAAGATGGCTTCCCAGAAAATCTTGCCTGACATCTTACTCTGACCCGCACGACGGTCGACAAACACAATCGGAGATTCCACCACGCGCAATCCTTGCTGTATCGCGCGATACGTCATCTCGATTTGAAACGCGTAGCCCTCAGAATGGACCGTATCCAAAGGTAACTTTTGGAGTGCACGTTTGTGAAACGCTTTATAACCACTGGTTAAATCACGAATCGGCAAGCCAAGAATCACCCGACTGTATAGACTGCCACCTTTGGACAAAAGATGTCGCCCTAGCCCCCAACCTTCAACGCGACCTCCATGAATATTACGCGAACCAAGAACAATGTCAGCGCCTTGCTCAATTGCCAACACAAACGCTGGAAGGTGTTTAGGATCGTGTGAGAGATCAGTATCCATTTGACACACAATGTCGTAATCGCGCACCAGGGCCCATCGAAATCCTTCAACATACGCGCTGCCAATCCCAAGCTTTCCCGCTCGATGGAGCACATGCATACGTGCATCTTTGGCTGCCATACGTTCAGCCAGCGCACCTGTACCATCGGGTGATGCATCGTCCACGATTAACACCTCTGCATGTGGCATGACCTGGTGTAGACTCTCAACGAACATGGGCAAATTGTCTTGCTCATTGTAAGTTGGCGTGATGATAAGAACGCGCTTTGTCATAAGGGGCTAATCAGGCTAAGGACGTTGTGGATGCGCCGCTATTTGTCCATACCTTCGCGAATTTTTCTAGGCTTTACGATTGTCTTGGGCACATTTGCCACTGTGGCCATCTTTAGCCTATGGCAACACCAACGTACAGCCTCAACCTTACGCCTCTTACACGCAGGCTATCTACCCTTAGCACTGACCGTGGGCGAGGTAAGAGCCTCTCAAGCAGTGTTTGGCACGCTGGTGGATCGGCTTCTCGACGAAGCTGACCCTGTCGCCAGCCGCAACTGGCTCAACGTGGCATTGCGGGTACGCCCTACCCAACTGGCACGCGCCATCGACAGCACCAAACAACTTTCCCATCTGAATCCGCCTTCCTCCGATCAAGCCATGCTCACTGAACTGCATCAAGGGCTGCTTTCCATTCGCACTATCTACATTCAAAATGATCCACGATACACTGCGCTATTTAGTGCAATTCGCTCTGGTGACCATGAACGCTCTGAAGCCATGTTGGCAGAGATCCGAGCCAACGAACAAAAAGGGCAACGTCACCTGCGTGCCCTCTGGGCAAGTTTACAGCAGCATATCGCACAAACCAGTCGACAAGCCGACGAACAAGAACAGCGTTCTGTGATCATTCTTGGCCTCTTGGCATTGATTGCGTTGATCGTGGGTGGTGTGGTGACCATGTGGTCTAACCGCTTGCTTGCTCCTTTGCCTCAATTGCAAAAACGTGTCGAAGCAGTCACCCAAGGAGACCTCGCACGTCAAAACCAGCCCGAGCGCGATGACGAGCTTGGCCAGCTTGCCGCAGACTTTGAACAGATGGTCGACACGTTGGCAACGCGCAGCGCAAGCCTAAAAGTCGCTACAGAAAAATTGATCCAAAGCGAACAACTTGCCGCCATTGGCCAAATCGCAGCCCATGTTACGCATGAAGTTCGTAATCCTCTTTCCAGCATCGGCCTCAATGTAGAATTGCTGGAAGAAGAGTTTGCTGAAAATCATCCTAATCCTGAAACAACGTCGTTGCTCAGAGCAATCCGTAAAGAAATCGATCGACTCACTGAAATCACTGAAAAATACCTAAGCCTTAAACGTTTGCCAGAGCCAAGGCTAGAACACGAAGATCTTGGTGAGCTTGTACAATTGGTAACAGAGTTTCTCTCTCCAGAGCTTAATGCTTCCAATATCAACCTTACTATTGAAGCGGAGCCCGCCCCTCACGTCCTTGTCGATGAAGGACAACTACGTCAAGCGCTGCTCAACTTAATACGCAATGGCCGTGAAGCGATGCCCAAAGGTGGCCGTATGTGGGTCCGTATTAAATCACTACCGCATCATGTGCAGATTGAGATTCAAGACGAAGGGCCAGGGATTGATCAAGAACACCTCAGTAAAATCTTCAACCCATTTTTCACTACAAAACAAAGCGGAACTGGGTTAGGGCTTCCGTTGACCCAACAGATTGTGATAGCGCACGGTGGTCAGATTCGGTGCGAAAGCCGCCCTGGCCAAGGAACCCGTTTCGAACTCTGTTTCCCTAAAGAGCGAGAAAGCCATATCCATGACACGAATCGACGGCAGACAGAAACACACGCTAAGACCGGTTGAGATCACCCTCAACATCCAACGCCATCCAGAAGGTTCTGTACTTTACCGCGCCGGTAACACCACGGTGCTGATTGCTGCATCCATACAAAATGGTGTGCGAGACTTTTTAAAGGGCACAGGTCGTGGTTGGGTCACTGCAGAATATGCCATGCATCCTCGTGCGAATCCCGAGCGCCAAACACGCGATGGCCGCCGCGGCTCTATTGATGGCCGTGTTCAAGAAATACAACGGCTGATCGGCCGAGCACTGCGGGCTGCTGTGGTGCCGAAGAAGCTTGGAGAACGGACAGTAACGATTGATTGTGACGTCCTCAGCGCCGATGGCGGCACACGCACCGCGTGTGTGACAGGTGGCTTTATCGCCTTGGCATTGGCGTTAAACCCCTTATGTCAGAGCGGTGCGATTGGTGCGGGAGTGCTACGCGAGCCACTGGCTGCCATTAGTGTGGGCCTGGTCGACGAGCAGGCTCTGTTGGATTTATGTTACCAGGAGGACAGTGCCGCAGACGTAGACCTCAATGTCGTTGCCACACGCACACATTCGATCATCGAAATCCAAGGCACTGCCGAAGGCGCACCCATCGCCCGCCACCGATTCACCGAACTTTTGGACTTGGCGCTGCAAGGCATTCCGGAGCTCATTGATATCCAAACGCGTACATTAGAGGGCGCCGGCGTCAACGTGGCACGACTTATCAACGCATGAGCCAACGCCTCGTCATCGCCACCCGCAATCTGGGCAAAGTCGCTGAGTTTAAGCGTATTCTTGAATTTCCAGGCTTGAATGTCTTGGATCTCAGCACCTTTCCCGAAGCGCCCGAAGTCCAAGAAACCGCGGATACGTATGCGGGCAATGCACTCCTTAAAGCACAAGCCATCGCAGCACACACAGGCCTGCCTGCATTGGCGGATGACAGCGGACTTGAAGTGGATGCGCTAGGAGGAGCACCTGGCGTCAAATCCGCAAGGTTTGCGGGAGCACAGACAGGGTTTGAACTCAAACTGCCCAAACTCCTGGAATGCTTGGCCAACGTCCCCGAAGAAAAACGCACGGCCCGTTTTCGATGCGTGCTGTGTTGGGTAAACCCCCAAGCTAACCTCGAAAGCCCTTTTTTCACCGAAGGACTTGTCGAAGGACACATTGCACACGAGCCCCGCGGCCAGCATGGGTTTGGCTACGATCCAGTGTTTGTGCCACAAGGGTTCCAGAGAACCATGGCTGAACTTGAGCCACACCAAAAAGATGCCTTAAGCCATCGCGGCAGGGCACTACAAAAAATGCTGACATTCCTCCAAGAACGCGGCGTGGAGAACCCCACCTGAGTTTCTGCCCTTGAGGGGAAGGAAGCGCTCAGCTATGGTGCGCCCCACATAAGGCCAGGCTGCCTAGCCTGGCGATAACGGGGTGTAGCACAGCCTGGTAGTGCGCTAGCTTTGGGAGCTAGAAGTCGGGGGTTCGAATCCCTCCACCCCGACCCTTGTTGAACAGTCAACGTCCGATGGATCCTCGCCCTCAAATGCCGTATGCTTAGAGCCCATCGTGAGAATCGTATGAGTTTCATTCAAGATATCGCCAAATCCCCTGACAAGAAAAAAGCGTTAAAGAATTCCATCAATGACCTTTTTTTAAAAGCCGAAGAACGTGGAGCTTTTGCACGCTCGCCTTCGTTTGATCGCAATTATCACAAGGATTATCCAGAACTTAAAACACTGGAGGATAACTACCCTATTATCCGGGATGAGTGTCTGCGCTTACTTGAAATCAAAGACCGTCTGACCGACATCGAAGTACTTGGAGGCAAGTACACCACGGGTGGAATTCATGCCATCAAGTGGAAGTCGTTCATGTTTAAAAGCGGTGCGTTCGTCGAAGAAAACTGCAAGTTAGCTCCCCAAACTGCCAACATGCTTCGCCAGATTCCCTACGTCTATACGGCTTTCTTTTCAGTGTTGGATCCTCATCAGTACATCACGCCCCATTGGGGTTATTGGAAAGGCTTTCTGCGCTATCATCTTGGTGTCTTGATTCCCAACAACAATCATGATCATGCATGTTGGCTTCGCATCAACTCCGACCGCAATGATAACGACAAACGCGACAAAGCCCTCATCGAAAAAGGCGACAAATATTATTGGCATAATGGGGAAGGCGTAGTGTTTGACGATACGTTTTTACACGATGCCGAAAATGGCTCCGATGAAATTCGTGTCGTGATGTGGTTAGACATCCGCAGAAAGCTGCCGTGGCATTTGTCTACCATTAACCACGCAGCCTTGCGTATTGCTCAAGCCGTGCCCGAAGTTGCACGTGTCCGAAAAAACGCAATTGTTCATCTCGATCCGAAAGCCAAAGGCTAACAAGCTGAATGCTCCGGCTCACGTTGCGTATGTCACATCTTCAGGCGCCCGTAGCTCAGTTGGATAGAGCAGTGGCCTTCTAAGCCAAAGGTCGGAGGTTCGAATCCTCCCGGGCGCGCCACCTCCGCACCACATTGGTATTCGTCACAGGTATCCTTCGTGTGCTAAAGAATACCTTAGTAAATTCAATCATTAAAGTCATACGCGGTCGAGACCGCTTCTGGACGACTTGATTTTTTAAGATATTTCATGAAAAATAAAGTTATGGCAAGACACAGCACCCTCTCCACCGTAATTGATAGTGATGTCAAAAAGGCTCTTGTCACATTCTGCAAGAAAAAAGGCCTCAAGATTCAACACATGGTCGAGAACGCCATTCTGGAGCAACTCGAAGACGAACTCGATGCAGAAATGTATCAGCAGAGAAAGGGTGAACGTGAAATCCCTTTGGCCGATGTGCTTAAAATACTCGGCAAGAAATGAGCCATGAGCGGTACGAAGTCGTCTTTAAGAAAAGTGCGCTCAAAGAGCTTCAAAGCTTGCCTCAACGGATTCAACAAAAAGTCATAGATGCTGCACATCTGCTGGCGCTCAATCCGTACACCGAGTTACTTCAAATAAAAAAACTCAAAGCTGCAGAGGCCTTGTATCGAATACGGATTCAAGACTATCGGGTGGTCTACACGATAGACAACCAAGTGATTAAAATCACCATCGTCCGGATTGGGCATCGTAAAGAAGTCTACGCTAAATAGATAAAGCGACGTGAAAAAGTCCAAAAATGCCGTCAATTGAGTAAAAGAACGTATTCTGTGCTAGTGCGAGATTAGAGGATTCAATTTATGAACAACGTTTCGCGCGCGCTGGCCAAGCTCACCCTATCCACCACACTGCTCGCATGGGCATTTGCCGGCTGTGGCGGTGATGACAGTGGAAAAACGCCACCGCACGTTCCGACCATTACGGAACCTGCAGAAGGCGCGGTGGTGGCTAGCCCGATCACCGTATCCGGAACCGCAGAAGCGTTAGCTGATATCGAAGCGACCATTTGGCTCGATGATACCAAGCTTGGTGTTGCGACCAGCACCGCGGATACGAACGGCAATTACACCCTGAGTTTGCCTTATACCAATCAGACCGACGGGGTTGACCTCAGCATTCAAGTGATACAACACACCGATGCTGGCAGCTCAGAAGCAGCCACTGTAACCGTGGTTCAAGGCATTCCGCCCCAAGCACCCTCCGTGACTTCGCCTTCGGCCAATGAAGAGATCGATTCTCCCGTCACCGTAACAGGCACTGGTGAAGCTGGCTTAACGGTGCTCGCGAAAGTCATGCAAGATGCCACAAGCCTGGGCGAAGCCACGGTGACAGTCGACTCCGACGGATCGTTCAGCGTACCAGTGACCTACACGAATGCCACACCTGATACCGAACTTACGGTGCGTGTGACTCAAAGCAATGGCTTTGGCACTTCAACGCCTACAGATGTCGCCGTCCGCCAATTTGCAGTCAGCCTCTCGGGCACGATCAGTCAAAGTGCAGGCGAGCCCAATGGCGCCGTGTACCTCAGGCTTTACAACAGTGCAACTGAAGTGGTGAGTCATCTGCAAGAGATTACAATTGCCGATACCCCCGGCCTGCTTTTGCCATCGACTGACTACACCTTTGTCGTGGGTCGCGGCACGTACTACGTGCGTGCATTCCGTGATGCCAAGGGACCCAACCACTCAGATCCTGATGAACAGCCGACATTGCCTCTCGATCCGCAAGCTGTGATGAGTGATGCGGCGGTCGTGGAAGATAACGACGACACCACCGGGCCTGATGTGGACCTTGTCGATGTCTCGAGCGCGAGTTTCTATCGTGATTTCAATACCTTTGCGTACAATCAATCTGCACGTGATTGGCCTCCCCAGCATGAAACGTCGCCAGGAAGTGGTGAATACGTCTCTGGCGGTGGCAGCTGCGGCGGGTTTTTCATGTTTGCTGAAGCCGCTCTCGATGGCGGCGGGTCTATACTCAGCGATTTGAGTGCACCAAGCATCGTGCATCCCAGCGGTTCACGTGTGACGATGCTCGATGACGGCGGCTGCGGATGGCCCGTCGGTGACAACACAGACTCAAGTTACGACAACCAACCGGATGACAATCGATTTTCATACGGGTGGCTCAACCCCGACGAAAACGCTTTAGGCGATTACATCTTTTTCTATCGCAACGTCACCCTGGATGTGATCCACATGCAAGTGGATACCATCAACGCCATCACAAAACTCAGTCGCCGTATTCCATTGACCAGTCCTACCGGAGAAACTCAGGCCACGACAAGCACCACGTTTAGCTGGGATGCCATTAGCGACGCTCTATCGTATCAACTTTGGATTTCAGCGCTAGACGGTGGGTATTACGGATCAACCAACACCGTGACAAGCACATCCAACGTGCCTTTAACAAGCAGTCCTTTGGACGACCACGCCTATCGCGTCGTAATTGATGCCTATGACGCAGACATCTCTGCTCCAAACACCGATTACGATGCGCGCTCCAATTCAATTGCAAGCTACTTTGTGATCGACGATGCCGGAGACAACATCGTAACGATAAGCGGAAGCGTCACCAACAACACCGACAGCAACGCGCCCATTTATGTAGCGGCCTTTGACGAACATGGCCCCAACGGATCCGTGGGTGCAAGTGTGTTTTTGAGCGAAAGTGCCACAAGCTACACGTTGACGACGCTGGCTAGCAGTTCCAGCGACGGCACACGGCTTGAAGCATTTTTGGATGCTGACTTTTCCGGCGATGCGGAGTCTGAAGAAAATCAGGCTTACCGCGTGGGTTATCAAGAACGTGACGGAAGCGCGAACCTCACCCAACCTGTCATCTTCAACATGCCCATTACACTTTCATCACTGGAAGATGGCGCCAGTCAGGTGGGAATCACTCCCCTGTTCAGTTGGCAAGACTACAGCGCGCATGCGCCCTCGGGAGCTTGGACCTATGGGTTCTTTGTTCAATCGGCAAATAGTAATAACTTGCCTGACGTCATCTGGGCCTTGCCCAATACCGTGACATCGTTTGATTTTGCCAATCCACCCCTTGTAACGGCGGGATACGACGTGGTTGCTTATGCCAGTTGCCTCATGACTGGAGGAACCTACAACAGCCAGACCGGCCCTGGCACAGCAACCTGCACCGGAGGCACTCCCACGACCAATCTACAAGACCTATCTTCTGCCACCGATTGGTCCTGGGGAGTTGTCGTCATCGAGTGTGACCTCAACGATTACTTCAATAACGTTGACCTCAACACCAACAACATCGATGACTTCAGTGATTGTCTTGCGCCAGTTCTTATGGGCGGCTCCACGTATGCCCAATCGATGAACCGCTCCTTTTCCACCAATTGAGGCTGTTCACTCTTTTAACCATTAACGTAGAGCATCCGCTAAAATAGCTTGGATCTTTTTTAAAATTGTCTTACGACAGTGGCCATGAAACCATCTATTGCTTGTTGGGCTGGCCTGTTATTGATCTTGAGTGGGTGTCACGTCACCACAGGGACAGGGACAGGCACGCATACCCATTCGACCCGCACCAAAGAAATCCATCACGTACCCCAAAAGCAAGTCGTGGTGGTGGAAAAACCCGCACCAGCGCCTGATCCGGTCAGCTACCGGGCAGAAAGCACGACAGTCACTGTCAATCAAACATTTCGTGTGTTTGGAACATTTGACGCCACCCTACGCCCAGCCGACGTGGCATTTCACTTCAAGGGCGTTTCCAAATGGATCAACGCAACCCATGTCAGCCGCACGGAAGTTCGCGTTGAAGTGCCGAAAAAAGCCATCACAGGTAAAGTTGAATTATCCATTCGCGGCAGCGTCGTGTGGGTGATTCGCATTATTATCACCCCCAAAGCCGAAGAATCCTCACCCGCACCTTCTGCCACTTACCGTCTTGAGCCTACCGTCGGGCCTGTGGGTACCACCGTGACGCTGTACGGCACATTTCCGAAAAACTCCAAAGCCAAAGACTTCCATTTTTCGTTCAACGGCCCCAAAGCTCTCTTTGCTGCAAAGTCTGCGACGAGCACCCAAGTCAGTGCTGTTGTGCCGGGACGCACCGTGACCGGGCCTTTATCGGTGATGTACAAGAAAGAAACTCTTTGGCAGGGAGTCTTCCGCGTCATCCCTGATGCCACAATTATTAAACCTACCCCTGCAGGCAAAGGCTTGCGTGGTGAGATCTGGAAGCTGCCAGAAAACACCCAAAACCTCCCCAATTTTGCCACGTTGGGCACGCCGTTTGCCACCATCACGGTGCCACAGATCGATGTCGCACCACGACGCTTTGAAACCGGATTTCCCGGACTTGAAGGCAATCAAGACACATTGGTGGAATGGTTTGCCATTCGCTTTAGCGGAAAAATCAAAATCCCCAATGACGGCCCATGGGGCTTTCAAACCACCAGTGACGATGGTGTTAAAGTCTACATCGACGGAAAGTTGGTGTTAACGGAAGATGGAGTGCATCCACCGAAGGACACTCAGGCCACCGTTCAACTCACCAAGGGATTCCATGATATCGTGGTGGAGTATTTCCAAGGGCCCAAATACCACATCGCACTTCAATTACGTTGGCGTAAAGACGGCAACAATGACAAGCAAAAATGGCAGGTCATTCCAGCGCATGCCTTCGTCCGCGACTAGTTTTTGTATCTCTGCCATGGAAACTGCAGTAAACGTGGCGAGCCGTCGCTGCCAACGTGCGTAACGGCTCTGTCCAGGCTGAACCATTGCGCCACGCAAGCACAATCGTGCGCGACGGCGTAGGAGCAGCAATCGGGCGCACGGCTAAAAGTCCCCTGCGATTTTCCACATCAATCGCAATCTTGGGTAACAGGGTGATGCCTGTTCCGCTTGCAACCATCTGCACCAATGTTGCCAGACTCGTTGCACGAAAACCAAGCTCTGCAGCACCTGCCGCAGAGCAAAACTCCAGCGCTTGATTACGAAAGCAGTGCCCATCATCCAACAGCAATACATGCTCATCGCGCAACGCTTCAAGCCTGATGGCTCTTTTGGCACGGCTTAGCGGGTGCTCTTTGGACGCTGCAAACACAAACGGATCCAGCCCAATCGGCTCGTAATCCATATCCCCAAACTCACCTTCCAATGCAAGAAACGCCGCATCCAACTCACCTTGGCTGATACGTGCCACTAACGACTCTGTCTTGTCCTCCGTCCAAAGCAGCGCAAGTCCCTCAAAGGACCGACGCAACGCAGGATCAACCTCTGGCACCAAATACGGCCCTAGCGTCGGAATCACGCCAAGGCGTAACGTTCCCACCAACGGGTTCGCATAGCGTTTAGCCGCATCCACCAAGTCCTGCACTTGCACCAAGACCACTTGTGCCCGCTTGAGTACGGCTTCTCCTGCTTTGGTCAAGAGCACACCGCGACGCCGTCGCTCAAACAACCGAATACCAAGCGCAGCTTCCATGTCTGCAATTTGCGCACTGAGCGAAGGTTGGGACACATGGCAGCGTTCGGCAGCCCGACGAAAGTTTTTTGTCTCAGAAACAGCAACCACATACTGCAACTGCCGCAAACTCAACGGAAAGGGAGAAAAATTCATGATAGTTAAATCCTATCATAATCATAAATACGATGCACCCAATGCATTGATTTCCTGCACGCTAACTGAGAGGCATCCGGCTAGCTGAACTGAGTTCCGCTTCGTTGCCACGTTCGAACCTATGTTGCACGGGCACACTGCGCTCAACTGTCACGCGCGCTCGCTCTTTTAAGTGTCGCCTTGCATCGGAACTTCGTCGTGCTAGGTTATTCTGCTCTATCCGAGGAGGCACTGTATGAACATTTGTATTTTGTCATCCCCCTATGCAGGAAGCCGTCAAATGCATTGTTTAGTAGGAGCGGTTTTATGAAGTCTCTCACGATTCATTGGTGGCTCGGAATGGTCGCCATTGCGCTAGGGGTGCCAGGCTGCAGCGTTTCCCCCGCGTCCGAATTGGGAGATCAGTCGGGCGCCAGCATGGACAACTGTGTTGCCAAATGGATCGATCGTCCCGATCTGATGCCGTCTGATACACCAGAACGACGGGAAGCAAATGAAAAATTTTTAGTAGAATCTTTTGAGCTGTGCGACTATGCACAGAGTTCTGTTGTGTGTGCATTTCAACGCAGCGAAGAGAAACGTGATGAGAGCCTTTATTTGTGTACCACTTCGAGCGGCTCTTTGCCGGTATGGGTTCCGACGCATCCGATACCGCGCTTCAACATTGCCTTTGATTACCGCTTCGATACGCTTGGGTTTTTCGATGTACCGAAGAGAAAGCGTGCCCTAGAGTACGCAGCAAGAATCTGGGAAGAAGCAATTCTGAGTGAGTTTCCCTCAATTCCAAGTGATACCGTAATTCAGGTTCCTGACCCATCAGTAACTCGCAAAGTGGATGTTGTTGACACATTGATCCATGTGTCTGTTCCGGAGATTGATGATATTTTGGTCTTTGTCGCGAGCGTGCTGGACGATGACCCAGCTTTAGCATCAACCATGCCTAACCGTTATGGAACGGATTTTGATGCGATATCTTCTGAGACCCTCAGGCAGCAACTCCAATCGCGTTGGACTAGTTATCCCTCACAGCCGTGGGCTGGTGTGATCACTTTTAACCATCGCGCCCTGGATCAGGGTAACGAATACAAATGGTCCTTCGATACAGGCCTGATTGGACCAGCAGAACCAGACCGACGGGTGTATGATTTCACTACTGCAGCCACCCATGAGCTCATGCACGTTCTTGGAATCCACAAACGCGATCCTGTCTTTGCTCACCATGTCGTCGAATTTAACGAGGACATCGTCTTTGCACTTGAAGAGGGTCGTATCGAAGTTCCCGCCACATATGGTTTCGCTGGCTCACAAACTGTATGTGAGTTTACCAAGTACCTTGAACGCGGATTCCAACGCCGCGTACTGAACAAAGAAGAAGTCACGATGCCACTTGACGACGACCTATCCCACCCCAACGGGGCATTGACCGACATTCCTCACTTCTATGCACTCATCAATCCCACCTTGGGGCCTACTCTCTCATCGGTGCCCGGCCGACTCGACTTTGCACTCCTCAAAGATATCGGATATCAAATCGCCACTCCAGACTGTTTATAGGGCCCATTGTGCAGGAACGTAATGCACAACGTCGGCGATTGCGATGAGTACACGAAACTCTTTGGAATCGAGCTCCTTAGACCTAAGGCCATCGTCGTAGGCGCGTGCATCGCTTGAATCCATGGTTGCAAAATCATAGCCACGCAAGTCTTCGTAGTTGCGCCATCTGTTGCGTTCATCAATCACCCGCTGGGGCAGATACGTTAGGCAAGCTCATCGTTGCCAAGCGAAACCCTGATGCACTGTGGCTTTCAGGCTATGCGGATCGAATTCTGTTCGACTGCAGAAAGCCAACTGAAGTCGGCCATCAAGGCTAGTTAATCTCAAGGAGAAGTTGGGCTGTCTAGTTCCGTCAGTATGGCAAAGTGCCGCTCGGCGAGCAGAATCAAGCTCTGTAAAGCGCTAGGTTTGTAGCGGGCCTTAAGATACACTTTGTGAAGCGCTCCCTGTTGATTGGCGGCAGCGATGCGATCATCGGACGCGCCGCCGGTGACTAGGGCACGGTAGGTTGCTGGACTGATCTGCATCGCCTCTATCAGAAGGTCCGTTCCGTATTCGGGCCCGTCGTCGCCCCATCCAAGCGATTGATCAGAAATGATCACATCAAACGGCTGACCGCTGCTGGTGTGGTCCCGAAGCAAACTTTGGCCTTCAGACAACGTGGCGGCTTCGAATACTTCCCAGTCGGTACGAGCGTTTAAGGTCTCGACAAGAGCATGACGATTATCGTCTGAGTCCTCCACCACCAATACGTTTCGAGGTGCAGTGATCGGTTTACACACCCCACTTCCAAGTTGAATCTCATGCTGCTCGTCGAACCAAATATCCCATGCATCGTGCAAGGCCAGTGAAAATTGCGACGCACCCTTCACCTCGGCTGGAACCAAGTGACCAGTGGCATCGAGCTCAGAAACAGGACATGCGAAACGTTTACGTTCTCTGAGCGGCCATGATGCTGGGTACCACTTTTGATTAACGTACCACCGGCCTTCATGTTCGATAAAAAAATCTGGGAGTTCAATATTCTGGGCACTAACGAAAAACCAATCCCCCGATCGCTGCCGCGGATCATAATAGATCTCTGATTGATCTTGCGCGCGCGCCAGCAGCCAATGTTGCTGATCAAAGGCGTCGAAACCAGTTGGTTCGGACTCAAAGGGCCCTTGCTCCCTCATACTGGGACGCACGATGTATAGGGCATCAGAGGCGATGGGGCCGGCATCGACAAGCGTGCCACGTGCTGGGTTGAAATCGTAACGATGTGGACGCGGGCCGCTATGGTACTTAAGTTCGTACCACCACGCTCGCCAAGTTTGCGGAGGAGCCATAGCAGACGTCCCTAAGGCAATGTCCTGTGGAACGTCCGAACATGAGAGGCTAACCATCGCGAGACACAATAGGCTGAGCCAATTTAAGGCCCCCCCAACAATGCCTTCACCATGTGGATGCTGATATCTGCTCCAAATAGTCTTCATTGCCACGTTTAAACCTATGTTGGGTTTTGGTAACGGCGTCGCTACTGCCTAAAGCCAAAGAGCACGTAGCCGCGCCCGGCGTAATTGTTGTAATGAGAGTTGGCGGTCACAATGTCACTGTAACCGTCGTTGTTGATGTCGCAGCTATCAACGACATTGCCAATATGTGCCCCTGTAAAACTAAAGCCATTTGCACCATTCAAGCTGCTGACATTGAAGGTGGCTGGATAACTCGGTCGACCAAAGATGACGTAGATAAAGCCTGCACTTGTCGTCCTAGTTTCGGCGCCAAGCAAGATATCCACCATCCCATCACCATTGACATCATTGGCGAGCTGCACGCTCGAACCCAATCGTCGGTAATTGGCGTTACCTTGAAATACCACACCATCGCTCGCAGTCATGGAAGCCAGATCGAAGATCGCTGGCCAGCCTCCGCTCTTTCCATAGACCAAATACACCTTGCCGGCATCAGCAGCACTCACGTTGGCGTAGGGAGAGCCGATCAGAATGTCGTCATAGCCATCGTTATTAACATCGCCCGCAGCGAAGGAGACAGACCAGCCGGCGCCATCACTGATTGCGGCTCCTACAAACCGAACCCCATTACTTCCGTTAAGCGTGGTGCGATCGATGTTGGCGGGCAGGGAACTTCCGCCGAATACTAGGTAGACCGCGCCGGGTCCGGCGAAATCCTGGCCATTAGATGTGCCAGGCGCAGTGACCAATACGTCATCAAACCCATCGTTATTGACATCACCTGCCGTGCCCACTGCGAATCCACCAACGTTGTTTTGGCCGAAGTTGGTGAGAGCAAATCCGTTGCTACCATCTACATCCGTAAGATTCATATCAGTTAAGTTAGCTGTTCCGTAGACCGCAAATGCTATGCCAATATCGTCGCCGTAATTGCTCGCGCCAAAGACCATGTCCCTGTGCCCATCACCATTGACATCTCCTGCGGGGCTTGCACTACGTGCCGCCATGTAATCGCTCTGTGCTGGATAGTGGTACTTCACCGCACCATAGCTGCCGTAGGATGCAACATCGATATTGCTTGGCCAGCTGCTACTTCCAAACAGCAGGTACGTTTCACGCGACAAACGCTCTGAGATCAGTACATCTCCAAAGCCATCATTATCAACATCACCCAAATGGCTTACAGCATCACCTGCTCGGGCATCGTCTGCTGAGCCGTTAATGATCACATTCTCAGCCGCTGTGCTTTCTTGTACGGCACTGAATGTCGTTGTGCCAAACAAAAGATAGGCGCGTCCTGCATTCACTCCGCCAGGGGGGTCATCGCCGCCAGCGCCTAGAGTGACATCGCCAAAACCATCACCGTTCACATCCCCGCAGGCCACTGAAGTGCCTAGCCTTCGAGTTGCAGCCTGATTGCCGGCCGGATCCCGATTGACAGCAAAGCCGTTGCTACCATCAAGCTCGCTGACATCGATGGTCAGTATTGGATCGCACTCTCCGTTTGTGCAGCTGCCAGAGACGCAATCACTATCATCGTCGCAGCCTTCATCGCCGCCGCAATCCTCGCAGCTAACCCCGCCGCAATCGACATCTGTCTCGTCTTGATTCTGAACGCCATCATTGCATGTCGGTGTTTGACAGATGTTGCCTGTGCACACCCCAGATTCGCAATCGCTATCATCGTCGCAGCCTGCCAAATCAGGACAAGCCGGACAGGTGACCCCGCCGCAATCCACATCGGTTTCGTTGCCGTCTTGAATGGCATTGCTGCACGATACCGTCACGCACACAAAGCCTGAGCAGCTATTACCCACACAATCACCGTTGATGGAACATGTTTGACCATCGAGGCAGCTGGCGCCGCATATTCCGCCGCAATCCACATCGGTCTCGTTTTGATTCTGAAAACCATCACTGCAACTTGCCGTTGAGCAAATATCTTCAGGATTGCAGTAGCCGCTTATGCAATCTGCTGCATCCTCGCACATAAGACCATTGCCGCAGCTTGCACCACATATTCCGCCGCAGTCAATGTCCGTTTCATCTTGGTTGAGTTCACCATCCGAGCAGCTTGGTGTTGCACACAGATTCGAGTCGTTGCAAAAAACCGTGACACAGTCATCATCGTCCGTGCATATTTCACCAGCATCGCAAGCGCTGCAGAACGCACCGCCACAGTCAACGTCCGTTTCATCTTGATTGAGTTCACCATCAGTGCAACTTGCTGTCGCGCACTGATTGCTGGCATTGCAGAAATTGCTCACGCAATCGGCTTCAGTGACACACGTTTGGCCATCTTTGCAACTTGCCCCGCATACTCCACCGCAATCCACATCACTTTCATCTTGATTCTTTTGCTCATCACTGCATCCAATGGGCACGCAATGCTCGTTGTTGCACACGTTCGAGAGGCAATCATCGTCGTTCTGACACCGCTTGCTGTCCTCACACGAGTTGCAACTGCCACCACAATCCACATCACTTTCATCTTGATTGAGCGCCTCATCATCGCAGCTTGGCGCCTGACAGATGCTTGCGCTGCAAACATGCGAACTGCAGTCATCAGGACCAATGCACTTTTTCTCTGGCCCGCACGCCGGGCACTCAGGCCCTCCGCAATCAACATCCGTTTCCTTGCCATTGAACAGCGCATCATCACACCTACCAGTACTTGGCTGCACTTCAAAATCGATGCGCCCGCAATGAGCAATCATGATCAACGCAATCACAGAGATGCGTTTCATGAATCTAGAACTCATAGCACATAGGTCTTACTTTGACACATTCTGTCTCATCGAGCCATATTCAAGTCTTCGGCGATCTAAGCCGTATGTGTGCAAAGGTAGGCCAAATAGTGTGCACAAAATGTTTAGCGTCTACGTTTTGAGCTATACTTATTGTCAGGGGAATGCGTCGGCGCTTACATCAGATTGTGCTTTGCTTGGTTGGCAGCTTTGTTGCGTTGTCGTCTGTTTCGGGATGCGGACGCGTTGGCTTTGACTTGGAACCATCGCCTGATGCGGGCATCGATAGTTCGATCGATGGTGCGATTGATAGTTCCTCCGACGTTTCGTCGGACAGTTCCACTGATACTTCCGATGTGACTCCTGAAACCTGCACCGATAACGTTCTCAATCAGGACGAAGAAGATATTGATTGTGGAGGAACACACTGCGCTGCTTGCGAGGATCCCTTTGCCTTCGCGCTTGAACTGGGGGGCAGACAGAGCTGTTTTTTGCGCACCACCGGTGCCATTCGCTGCTGGGGAGACGGAAGCCATGGGCGCTTGGGATACGGCGATTACCAGACTGTAGGAGACACTGAAACACCTGCCAGCAAGGGCGATGTCGAATTCGGCAGTTTGGTGAGCAGGGTTTCCACTGGAGGTCATCATACCTGCGGGGTATCAACCTCGGGGGTTTTACGGTGCTGGGGTTGGAATGACAACGGCCAGCTCGGCTATGCCAGCGGAGTACACGAGATGGTCGAGAAGCCAGTTAATCTCAGCAACGTGGACGTGGGCGGGGAGGTCAAGCAGGTTTCAACAGGAAGCACCCATACCTGTGCCTTGCTGACAAATGGCCATGTGCGATGTTGGGGTAACCATCTTAATGGCAGATTGGGCTACGTGGGTCAAAGCGAGGATGTGGGCGATAATGAAACGCCAGCCAGCAAGGGCGATGTCGATGTGGGCGGCACTGTAATTCAAATCACAGCAGGCCAATCGCATACGTGTGCGCTACTCGATACAGGCAACGTGCGCTGTTGGGGTGAAGGGCTCGAAGGCAAGCTAGGCTACAATGCTACATACGATGTGGGCTATGACCAAACGCCCGCGAGCATGGGCGATGTCAACGTAGGAGGCACAGTGGTTCAAATCGCTGCGGGCAGCTTTCATACGTGTGCCCTATTGAACAGCGGCGATGTGCGATGTTGGGGAAAGGGACAGTCGGGCCAGCTTGGATATGAACTTGGGTATATCAGCTCTGAGAACATTGGAGACACTGAACATCCCGCTAGCAAAGGCAACGTCGATATCGGCGGCAAAGCCGTCCAGATAGCCGCCGGTGGAATACACACCTGCGCCCTACTCGATACGGGTAATGTTCGTTGTTGGGGGCTCGGTCAGTATGGTCGTCTTGGCTATAATGGCGAGGACAACATAGGCGATACGGAAACGCCTGCTTTCGCCGGCGACGTCGAGGTCGGTGGCACAGTGATTGAAATCGCTGCCGGCGGAGCTCATACTTGTGCGCTTCTCGATACGGCCGAGATACGATGTTGGGGCGAAGCAGCAAACGGCAAACTTGGCACTGTTGAGTGGGGCGACATCGGCGATGATGAAACCCCGGGATCTGTTCCTCCTGTTTCTATCGAGTAAGAGCACCCCCCGCTTTCAACTAGGAAAGGCGCCGAACTTCACGCATGTGACCCTCAAAGGCACTATCGCACACGTGTCCTTGTAAGCAACTTCAAAGAGCACACGCTTATCGAAACCATTTTTTTGCGTTCGGGTTGCGATGCGGGCAACCGGGCCAACAACACGGACGTCGTTTCCCCTCGATTAGCTCGTTGTGGGTTCTTTCAACTCGATGTTGCCGCGTTTCAGGATTTTTTGCGGAGCTAACCCAACAAATCCATTCGTTGCGCGCAAGAGGCGTAATACTTTTCCAAGCAACGATTGCCGAAGGGGTTGCACTAAGCGCCTTGCGTAAGTTCGCCGGCATTTTATGCACTGCGCCAGTTTTCATCGCCTTGAGACCTCGCGTCGTTACGATACTTATTGGTCATCATTAGGAGAGGGTGCTGTAATGTCAATAGCTCGGCTCAGGCATACGTAAAGTTCGCCATCCTTTGCGGGAGCGGATGTCATACACATCAAAAGCTCAGCCTTGATACGGAAGCACGCCGCATGTTGTATCCCTTCATTCCAGACTCTCTGCTTTCACCTGGACCGTAAAAGGAATCACCCTCACGAGTACTAAAAACGTGCGTCATAGCAAGCAGCGAGGTCACTAACACTGTGCTAAGGCAGCAAAACCATAAATCTTGGGGCGATGTTTCGCACCACGGTTTCTATATGGGTGCCATCGAAGTTTGCCCTGTGAATCGAACCATCTTCTGCCCAATATACCTTGTCAGATATAGCTATCCCTCGCGGAGAGTACGGGCCCACTACGAGGATGTCGCGAACATTGGTCCCATCGAGTTCTGCGGCCTGAACCTTGGCAGCACTGGTATTTGTCCAGTAGAGCTTCCCATCAGAAACATTAACACCATAAGCTGATTCGATGTCCGTTACGATTGCTGAAGTCTCGCCTCCGTCGAGATCAAGCCTGAAGATACTGTCTGTGCTGCTTCCGTTGACAGTCCAGTACAGATGGCTTTGCGTGGCTGCGATGGTTTGAGGATTCACAGAATCGGGGTAACTCAAATCATCTTTTACGGTGGACAGGTTACTGCCGTCCAAATCCATACTTTGGATCTTCCCCTGACCATCATGAAAATCGATCCAATAGAGCTTACTTTCGGAAACGGCCAACCCCACAGGATGCGAGAATTCGTCGCTAACTAAATGCTCAGTTTGACCGCTATCGAGGTCGAAGGAAGAAACGGTGTGAATACCAACGTTGATCCAATACAACTTGTTTTTAACCGCAACAATACCCTGGGCGGCATTGGTCCCGGTTATCAAATCGGTGACCTCAGTACTGCCGATCTTGAGATGGCGGATTTTCGAGGTCGCTTCGTCTATCCAATAAAGAGTATCTCCGAGAACGCTCAGTCCACTGGGAGTTCCGATGTCCCAGATGTCTGTATCACAGGCCGGCGGTGATTCCAGCGTACAACTTGCAATAGAACCCGTTTGAAATGTTGTTGCATCGACCGCCGACCGATAGAGTTTGTTATTCGCCACTATCAAGTCTGGTATGAAACGCGTGTCTCCAGTCCCGGCGAATTGCATCTGCTCCGTGCCATCCAGATTTGCACGAAGGATTCTATGTTCGAAGTTATCTACCCAGTAAAGCTTAGTGTCGGTAACCGCCAAAGCCGATGGTCGATTCGACGTCCCGACGGTTTGGGGATTTGATCCATCGAGGGAGGAGCGCATAACACGTCCCTGCGCGGGTTCAGACCAAAACAGCATGTCACCGGCGATTGCTATGTGAATACTAGACGGATGAAATCCAGACATAGGTACTAGATCCGTCACGATGTTCTCTACTGGACCTCCGCTGAGTTTGGCACGTTGGATACTATCGTATGCAACCCAATAAATGTGCTCCCCGCTAATCGCCAAACTTCTAGGATCGGAGATATTCTTGAGCAGTCTATAGGGTTCACTGCCATTAAGACTGGCACGCCAAATAGATCCGTCGATGCTGTCGGTCCAATAGAGCTGATCCTTCTCGGAAAGAATAACGATATCGACGGGATCAAAGGCGGGTTGCAGGACAACGGGTTCGTGTCCAAACTCCATGCACAAAACGCCACGCGCGTCTGTCCAGCATAGGTCATAGGGAAAAGTGCCAGGGGTCACATCGCCATCACTGTCACTGTCACTTCCCGCGTCTTTGCCGTCAAAGGTTTTTGATTTTCCGCAGCCTGGCGATAGAGCCAGGAGTAAGAGTCCCCAAACTAAACAAGATGAAAATGCGCTTTGGCTATGTATGGGGTGTTTCTGCATTACGGTAACACCAATAGGTGTCTGGGTGCTAAGTCCTCGGCCACCGTTTCTATGTCCGTCCCGTCTAGATTGGCACGATTAATAGTATTACTGCCGCTATTGATCCAATACACTTTGCCTTTGACTACAGTAACACCACCTGGGAAATATACCGGACTGACGATCAGATCCTCTAGATTGCTGCCGTCAAGACTACAAACCTGTATGGCACCGGAGTCTACAGATGCCAAGTAGATGTTGCCATCTTCAATCGCCATACCAGTCGGTTGTTGCACTCCGGTAACAACTTCGTGAGCCTCACCTCCCTCCATCGGCATACTGCTAATTTTATCGGCGGAAGAATCTGTCCAGTATAGTTGGCCACCGGCGATAACTACGCTGTGCGGAGCTGTGGAATCCGTAACGAGATCCCGCAAATCGCTACCATCCAGGTTTGCGCCCTGAACCTTGCCGGCTGAGTCGGCCCAGAAAATTCGTCCATCCGCAATAGCAATGCCGTTTGGTCGACTCAAGCCAGATGCAATGACATCCTCAATAGGATCTCTGTTCAAACTTCCCCGCTGGAGCTTTCCATCTGTAGGCAAATCCACTCCATTATCTTCGCCTCTATCTGTCCAATAAAGATCCCCTTCAAAAAAAGCAATCCCCTGCGGATCGCGAATCCCGGGGACAAGCGTGTCGATATTGCTACCATCGAGATTGGCGCGCTGAATTTTTGCAGGCTCGGAAAACAACCAGTAGATCTGATTGCCAACCCCGTTCAGATCTGATGCACTACTGGCAGCACCAACATCTTGTATTTCGCTGCCATCCAGATTGGCGCGCATAATCTTTGTAGCGGTAGCCCAAAAAAGCTTATTCCCCGCAACGGCAATAGCGCGCAGACTATCTAGCGATGGAACGGCATCGTGCACATTGCTGCCATCCAGATTGGCTGCGCGAATCTTATAGAAAGAGTCAACTGCGTCTACATACTCCGTCCAAAATACTTGGTTTTCAACGACGGCAATCTCTTTGCCATCGCCTGTCGTTTCCAAAACTTCTTGCCTATCGGCGCCATCAAGTTTGGCCTTTTCAATTCGGATGCTGGCGTCGTCTTGTACGATCCAGTAGAGCGTTTCATGGAAAATCGCGATGTCGCTGAGCGTACCTGATAGTGCCGGAAGCTCTATGACATCCTCTGCGTAGCTTCCGTCTAAATTAGCACGCTGAATCTTGTTTCTGTGTATCCAATATATCTTGTTTTCACTCAGCGCGAGTCCAAGCAATGGCTCAGCGGCCCTGACGAGCTGCTCCAACTCACTGCCATCCCACTTCACACGCAGTATGGACAGGGATTTGTCGTCCACGAAATACACGTGTTTTCTTGCACTATCCACGGCAACCTCAGCTAGATCGAATACCCGATAGATCCGCTCCACCGGTCCGTCGAATTGCTTACATGCGATCCCAAGCCCACCGCTCCAACACACATCGTAAGTGACTAATTGATTTGCATCGTCCAAGTCACCATCCGTCGGAACGTCAGCATCCGCGTCGCCTTTGGATTTGCTGCCACAGGCGCAGCTAAAGGCTACTGCTATGCAACACGCGAATCGATGCCAGTTTAGCGTTTGGCGCAAAGAAGTCATCCAAATTGCCTTCCCGTGAGGTTTTCACCAACGGGACGAGTAGATCATAGGGAGGTATAGGAAGTCAAAAGCGCTAATTCTGAGATGAAGACGAATAGGACCAAACGCTTGACATTGCGAGCACAGTGAGCACCGAAGGCTGATCATCTACAGGCATCGACTTTCAATACTCTGGCCAAAAGTTTAGCCAAGGAGGTGCGCTTAGGCTTTGCGCATAGCTTAGCTGTGTCAGCTTGCCGCTTCTCAAGAGCCTTGATAATTGTCTTTCCAACGATGAATATCACCTAAACAATTGCGGCTCAGCATGTTTAGTCCGTTTCTTCCCGATCCGATGACAGCATAGTCTTCAGTCAGATGATAGATGGGAATGGGCCAAGGCAATTCGTTAGCTTGAAAGGTTCTCCAAAACTGGGGCCTGGTCGTGGGCGATGACCATTGAAACAATGGACATGAATAAGCGCGTTCTGCTAACCAGTCATGAGGAACCGCTCCCTCACTTCTTTCTGCTCTTAAATCCGCAGATCGAATCCACTGAAGCGTCGTATCACGGTAGGCCAGTGCCCAACCAGACTGCGTCCAACCAATCGGGCGGTGCGTGCGTCGAGCTTCAGAAATTTTGCCTACTACCTCCATTGCGCCACGCCTATCACTATAGACACCCACATCCGTTGATGCATCAGGATACGCCCTAGCTAGGCCGACCTCGCCGCGCGCAGCGATATTTGTGTTCATGGCAGCCTGGATGATTGATGCACATTCCGTGGGTAAGTGGGAAGGTTGGCAATTCTGAGCTGCCTGAATAAAATGTTGATGCTCGACAAGCCATGGCCCAGCTGCGATTTTGAAAGGTAGCGCTTGCAGCGCGCAGTTGTCCGCGAAGTCTGGATAAGAATGCGATATAAGCGATACGACTTTACCGTTTGCATTAAGTATGGGTCCACCACTATCCCCTTTGATAACGTAGCCCGCGTCTAAAACAGACTTGCTTTTTCCCGGCCAGCGGTGCCTGTTGTTCCAGCTAAGTTTATTCCACCCGGCAGTGTAAGGGCTCAATTCTGCCGCGAAGTTCGCGACAGTGTGTAAACCCAAGTTTTTAATGAATCCAAGGTTAGCGTCGGTTTTTAGGCTAGCCATGCAGGATGACCAAGCGAATCTTTCCTTGGCAGCCGGCTGCAGAATGAACTCAGGATGCACCAAGCATAGGTTTGCCTCTTTGGCTAAGTATGTTCCGTCAGTGGGTTGAGGGATGGACGGACCAAATCCGAGGCTACGAAAACCGCAATGTGTCAAAACATCATCGCCTCGAGTTGGGTTTTGCGAGACCTGAGTCTCCAGTGCGGCGTACGGACCTGGTGCATCGGAGCTAAGAATCGCGAGACCCACGTCCGCATGAGGGAGCACATCGAAATTCGAGTAATTATAATTTGGCACGTGCGCAGGATGATGAACCACATAGCTAACCTCAATAGGCTTGAAATGCGCTTGTTGTCGCCCATCGGCACGGCTTACAACAAAGAAAATCATGTTTGCTGGATTCATGGGACCCAATGCCACCTCGACGACATGAGCGACAGATAGAAAGTGCCTCCTGTCGATAAGAAACCCCGAACCGACGAATACGGCCATATCTTCATCTGTGAGCCATTCAGTTAGATCGACTTTACCGTCGATTAACTTCTGCTTGATTTCAAACGGGGTGATTGAATCATTGGCAAATAATTTTTGCTTCACTTGCGTAAAGTTCACGCCAACGAAAGCTGCAATATAGGAGTTGTCACTGGGTCTGCCGCCCTGCACTAAATCATTGTGCGAATCAGTGTCTGAAGGCGCGCTTGGCTGGCAAGCGACTATCACTAACGATAATGCCCATACGACCAATAACTCCAGCGAGCTTCCAAGAACATGATCTCTGAAACGCATGCGCAAGGCTAGCATCATTTGCCATCAATGCTAGGCGCGCATTTTATACCAGGCTCACCACAACGTCCGGAAAGCATAGAAACAGAGAAAAACCTTTTGATAGGAAAATGCTATCATAGCGATAGACACGATTTATTGAATATATCGATTTTTTGCAGGTCGAGCACAGCCTTTCCGAGGAACCGCTCCGGGTGTCCCATGAATTGAGGCCTGGCGCATCAAGCCAACAATTCACCTGGCACGACCTTCCCAAATGATCCATGCTACGCCCAAAGCGAGGTTCACATGAGGGTAACTTATTTTCTTGTCGGAGCACTGATGTTGGCGCAAGCCTGCGCATACGAGGATGAGGCTGATTTTAGCACTCGCCCACTTTTATCGAGCGATGAGTGCACTCCTATCGAGGGAGAATACATCGTGTTGGCTGACGGGCCCAACCGACAAGAATCCACCGCAACTCGGCTTTCGAAGAGGCAAGAGCTTGAAACCTATGTGCGTGCTCAAGGCGCTACTGTAAAGCAAACCTATCAATATGCCATTAACGGTTTTGCTATCAAGTTGCCCTCTGAGGTTGAAAAAGACGAATCGAGACGTGCCAATGCGCTTAGCACGATTGAACAGCATCCATTAGCGCCCGTGTTGCAGCCCAACATGCGATGCCGGCAAGAGTGGTTCTCGGAGCTTGAGTCGCAACAAACCCAGGCACCTCAACAAGCCAAGGTTTCCGCTCCGCAGAACAACGCGCTTTGGAATCTCGCCCGCATTGATCAGGTGGAATGGGACCCGGAACATCCCGACACGACGTATGATTATTTCGAGAACAATGCCGGGGCGGGAGTGACTGCGTATGTGCTCGATTCCGGTATCTACCGGGCCCACAACGAATTTTGTCCGCGCTCTAACGTCAAATGCAAGAACACCAACACCCGGGTGGTACGTGGTTATTCGGCAGTCGGAGCCAATCCTTTTCAGGATAACGTTGGCCACGGCACGCACGTCTCGGCCACCTTGGGCGGACTCAAATATGGTGTTGCAAAAGACGTGAGTTTTGTATCAGTCCAACTGTCCAATTCGGAGTGGTTGACTGTGGAAGATGTGCTCAAGGGCATGGACCTTGTCGCAAAAGACTATGACGAGCATGGAGGCCTAGCGGTCGCCAACATGAGCTTTGGCGGACCTCGGAACTTTCGTGCCGTCAACATCGCCACCGAAAGCCTGATCGCACGGGGCATCGTCGTGGTCACCTCCGCAGGCAACTGGTCTATGAATGCCTGCCAGCAAACCCCGGCTAACGTACCCGGTGCGATAACGGTGGCCGCCAGCACGGTAATTGACTCTGCAGCAGATTTTTCGAACTGGGGCACCTGCGTCGATATCTTTGCGCCGGGGGAGGACATTGTCTCTGCCGGAACCGCGAGCCAAAGCGCAAAGCGTATGGCAAGCGGCACTTCGATGTCTTCGCCGCATGTGGCAGGAGTCGCGGCACTCTATCTGCAAGCAGCATCATTAGGACAGTACAGCGTTAGGCCGGAAGATGTCGCCGCACAACTCGTGTGCCGTGCTTTGCAAGACAGTCTTTCAGGGGTTCGAAAGCATGGACCTCATGCCACACCCAACCGCTCTCTCTATATGGGCGATATTACGGAACTAAGGCCCGATCCCGGCTGCCAGTTGTAATCGGTTAGATCAGATCAATTCTCAATATCGACTTATAAAATATCCAGGTTATTTTATAAGTCGTGTTTGAGCGTTGGCTGTCCTCAACCATACGGCGCGATCTCTTGGGTCTCACCTTGAGGTCTCAAGCTTCGCTCGCGAATCAGGATTGAGTTTCCCCACCGCAAAGAAGTATCTCAATGTGCTGACTCAGTCCGATCTCGCATTCAAATTGTACGGGTATCAATTTGGGCCTGCGAAACGTTTCCTAAAAGCCGCCAAGCTGTACTTCGCAGACAACGGTCTCATTACGGCGCTGGGAATGCAGCTTTCCCGTGGTCAATGGGCTGAAAATTTTGTGATCTCTGAACTCGAAAAACGGCGCAAACTCGGGTTCATAAAGAGTGATCAGTTTTACTATTATAAGAGTGCCGGTGGCCAAGAAATCGATTTAATCTTTCGAACGGATGATGCACTCTACGCAATCGAGTTCAAGGCCTGACTTTATGAACCATCCACGAACATTGAGTTCGGAGGCAGCATGCCATCAACTAATACGCCTGCAAGGCGCATTCCTCGTCATCGAAAGACACCGTCCACGAAAGAGGACTAGAGAGATCATCGTCGTTATATACAATGCTTAGTTCCTCGTCATCGACATCCACCGTGAACGTCCAATATCCATAATTGAGATCGTCTTCCCAATCATCAACTAAAGTTACTGCCCCATTGGCTGCGCCTTCTTGTTGCCAGGAATACACCGCTGTGCTGGTCACCTGATCACTGGGGTTAATGATCGAAGCACTGACCCACGTATCTCCCGTGGGGCTAATTTGAACATTTCTATACTCGTAGTCCAGTGAACCGTCGATTGGGCCCTGACAAAACAGACTAAACATCACAGTCTGACTTAAGTTCCAGCCATCGGCGGTACACACCGCCATCGTTGCCGCATCTTCTAACAAGGCCATTGCACCTCGGTTAGCGTCTGAACATTCGGGTAGCGCTTCCACATTGGGTACGGTGATGGATGCACTGCCACTAGGGTTCCACGCCGTTCCGTCGCACACATGAAACGTTCCCGTGTCTTCGACCATGACAAAGGCGCCGTTTTTGCTGTCATCACATGCAGGCAAATCCGCCACCGTAGGATATGCCTTTGAAAGCACTTGGGTTTCCTCTCCACAGCCGACCATCAACCACACGATTACCCAGAACGAATGCCTTATATGAACCATAGCGCAATCCCTTTCTCAACACGGATGTGCCTCTACGGTAATCAATCAATCAATCAATCAATCAATAGCAAAAATCTGGCCATAGCCTGGGAGGCGTTACCACAGACGCTATCGAATACGGAAGAGTTCGGTAACCTGTTTGCCGTTACGTTTTTGATGCCAAATTTTTCACGACTCACGCTGCATCGGTGACCGACGCAAATCGCGCCGCAAAAGAGGGAGAAATCCGTCGAGCGTTGCTCGATGTGTTTGCGGGCTCGTCTAGGCAATCCTTTAGGCTACCAAGCCGTACATGACGAAATGCTCAAGGTGGCAGAAAACAAGAAGGGCGTGGGAGAGCTTCACAAATTCACAATGGGCGCTGCCGCAGGGTGTATCGGAGTTTCGTTGCTTGCGGTGTTGGTGGGCACGCCACTGATGAGCTAAGCAACCATAGGAGCTTGTGCGATTGCTACTGCTTCCGGCGCGATTGAAGCTCTGGTTTTAGGCCGCTTTGCCGCAGCAGCCATGCAACTAGGCTACATGGGATACGACTACGCCTTGTACCCACCTACCGACGCCTCGAAAATTCACGTGCAGGCCAACTGGGCAGGCGCAGCCGCTATCGCCGATGTCCTTTTTTCGATGGTGGATGTAACCAGCGCCTATCACATCCTCAGCCCTCATCCGAAAACCCAAGCCTTACGCCAAAGCCTTAAGGCCAAAAACGCGGCATTTTTTGCGCAACTTCGAGACTCAGGACTTAGCGAACGCTTCAGGCAAGTGTTCAACAGCATGCCGTATCCCCGGTTGCGCATGGGCATTGTGGCATATCCTATGTTTCTTGATGAGGCAGTGTTCGGAAATACTGTTCCTCGATTGCCGACAACCCGGCGTCCAAGCCTTTGGGAGCTAGACGCCTATATCACGCATCTGACAAGTCTCTTTCGTCGTTACGAAGACAATCCCGGAGTTAGAGCTGACGTCGAAGCTGTGTTGAAAGAACTCGAGTCTTTGTCACCCAGTCGTTTGCGTGAGATTGATTTGCTTGGAATACAGATACGCAGCGAGATGGGGCTTGCACGAAACCGAACGGAGCATTTGAAAGGTTTTGTAAGGGATTATATCCCATACAGCTCGCACGGGCCACGAGATCTTATTGATTTGATGTCGAACACAATGAACCGAATCGACCAACATTTAGGTGTACTCGATACTATGGAGAGAGACCTTGTTGCTGCGCTTGTCCAAGTCCCAATTCGTAACGCTAACGGTGCTTGGCTGTATACCAACATTACTATCTCGTCGCATGATTCGTGGACTATTTTTGATAAGATATTCCGTCCTTATCGCGGCCGGACCACCAATCCTTTTGCTGAGAATGCCGTACTCGATTTGCGTCCTCTGAAGGACGGTATCCTGGAGTATCTCAGCGAGATCGATAAGCCTCGAAAACATAATACGTTACGCTGTAGGTGAACGCATGTTGAGCTGGATCGATGTCAGCTTTCTTTCTAAGATTACGCTAATGCACAGCCAATATATGCCCCATACGACAGCCCTCGGTTATCGGGATATTTTCGCGGAGAATCCGCACGTTTTGGACGCATGGCAAGAACACCTTGGCATGTATCGAGCCCTTTCTGATCGGCTGCGGCGTTTGATCGAAGAGGCCCTGGATCGTGGCGAGCCATACCAACAACTTATCAATCAGCGCTGAACGCATTGGTTACAGGAGAGATCTTCGAATCTGAAAGCTCTTATTGCCTCCTTGAAGTCCGAACTTTTTCTGGCATAGTTCTCTGTGCTTTCAAACCGTCTTTCCTTGGTTGCGTCGTCTGCCGTGCTTTTTGCGCTGTCGGGATGTCAGAATCCTGCTTCATTTGGGGCGGATTCAACTAGGCAAGGCGCCGAGGAGCCCCCACTACAGGCGCTACAAGCTCCTAGCCAAAGCTACGTGCTCAATGAGCAGGGGCGTTTGTTCCCTCGTGAAATCCTCAGCGAGGCTCGTGTTTACGCAAAGCACGGCAACTGGTTACAAGTGGCATTCGCCCCAGCTCAGTTTATCCACACCGAGGCGCTGCCTCAGGCAAGCGTGCCGATACTGAAGCCGTTACACACAGGCTCGGCACAGTACTGCCCCGTTCATGATCTGCAAGGTTTTCGCCTTGGAGCTTCTGCGCAGCACGCCTCAGGGGAGCTCGATGTGTTTGGCCTATACAATGGCTTTGTTCAGGTCGGACATGACACGCCTTTGGGTTGGATGGCTTGCCCCTGTGTGACGTTGCACGATGACACATCCGAGGAGTCGATGGCTACCCCTACACCAGGCCAAGGGTCGGGCATCTCGGCTGGGCGCCCCCAGTTCGTAAAAGACGCTTTTTTTGGCTGGGACAGCCTCGATGAGTTTCAGCGGGAAGGACGGCTGATTCAAATCACAACGCATCCTGAGCTTGAGGGCAATGCTTTCTATCCCGATAACGATCCGTGGCACTACGAAGGCTGTGGAGATCTCAGCTTTCACACGTGGATATCTCCCGACCGCAACGTAAACGAATCCGCGTCCATCCATAATGCCCAGGTGTTAGGTCTGGAGGAGTTCATCGCATTCCTGAGTGGCGACCTTAAATTTACGTCCGTCGATGGTGGCGATGCCTCAGAAGTGGAGCTGTATGTTAGCAACATTCGCAGTCGCAATGCAGCTTCGGTGGGGTACTCTCCGGTTGGCGAAGGAGCGTTCTGCCGAATGCTGTACCGCATGTCGATGTGTGTGCAACTCAAGGCGCCGAACGTCACGCATATGACCCTCAAAGGCAATATCGCAAACGTGTCGTTGCGAGCAAAGGTGACCGATAACTACGGGAAACCCAAGGTCACATGTAACAACCAAGAATGGACCGTGCCGCTGAATCCCTTTGTGTGCGAAGACGGCCTTTCCGGTCGCGGAGGCAGCCCCTATCGGCTTTATTGGTCACCGCGAGGATGGAATTAAGGTCTCGGGTTGCGATGCGGGCAACCCGGCCAACAACACGGGCGTCGTTTCCCCTCGATTAGCTCGTTGTGGGTCCTTTCAATTCGATGTTGCCGCGTTTCAGGCTTTTTTGCGGAGGTAACCCAACAAATCCATTCGTTGCGTGCAAGAGGCGTAATAGTTTTCCAAGCAATGATTGCCGAAGGGGTTGCACTAAGCGCCTTGCGTAAGTCCGCCGGCATTTTATGCACTGCACCAGTTTTCATCGCCTTGAGACCTCGCATCGTTACAATGCTTGTTGGTCGTCATCAAGAGGAGCGGTAATGTCGAGGGCGCGGCCCAAGCATACGTAAAGTTTGCCCTCCTGTGCGGGAATGAATTGGCAGAAATTCGGACCGCCATGGCTTGAGGGCACCAACGTTCCAGAAAGGCCTTCAAACGTAATGACGGCGTTTGATCCAGTGACAACAATCGGCTGTCCGTAATAGAGGGTGATTTCATAATCAAAAATTGACGCCGAACTGAAATCGAAGGTTGCAGAGCTAATGAAAGGACATTTGTCACACGCCAGCGCCTCGAACATGACCTGTCCGTTTGCAGGCTTCGCTTCATAAAAACCCGCACCGATGGCAATGATTTCTTGGCCCTTCATCAGACCCATCTCCCAGTACCATGCGCCGTCAAAACGGAGCTCTTCATAAGCGACATTGAAAAACCGATGCGCCACAGCGCCCAGATTCGCACCCTCGATGGTCATGGTTTCTCCATCGCGGACCCAGCGGTCATCGCCGATTCTAATGCCGACTTTGCCTTCACGTTGTTCTACGATGCCTTCATAGAGTGGGACGCTACTACAGTCGACTTTCGTGGGTGTCATGGACTCAAGAGTCAAGCCTGGATCGGTCGCACTCAAAATGACGCAGCTGTATATTCTTGAAAGTGCTTGCTCCGTCTCGATTTTGAAAAAAGGAGCTCCTAAGTAAAATTCTGTGTTGTTTGTTCCAGGATCGAGGCTTGAGCGTCAAAGACCATCCATCGATGTTTCAGGCTCGATAAAGGCACGAGCGTCGGGATGTTGCCCAGGGGAGTAACCCAAGCAAAGGGCGCATTCCTCCACGCCTCCCACCACCGTCGGCTCTAGGTTGCCTTCGACGAGATTCAAGATCTTCCAATCGGTGTTTTCTACGTAAGTTGGAGCGTCTCTTAAGGTTCTGCCAGCTACCTCCGTCATCGGAATCTTCTTCTGAGTGAAAACATCACAGGTCCATGCATCCCAGCTGCTGTCACATTCATTCGGAAGTCTCTCTTCGATGCGGGCACAACGAAGCTGTTCTTGGGTGTATCCCAAAGAGTCTCCAAGGTTACCGCAGCTCGTCTGATACACGATTTGACCCTGGCTCTGAGACCCGGTCTCGCCGAATGGCTCCGCGCTGCAAAAGCTCAGGAAAACACACGGTATTAAACAGAATTTGAAGGAATGGCGTAGGTTCATTCCGGGCTTTATCATGGGATACTCAGTTGGCAAGCCGAGACGCATGACTACGGTTTTTGAGTGTCAAAGGCGCCGTTTTTTCTGTCATCACATGCAGGCAAATCCGCCACCGTATTCAAGCTCGATGTCACCGTCTGTCCGTCTTGCGGCGGCCACATAAACATCACCGAGTTCGTGGATACCCAAGCTTGCCAAGCGTGGAAGCTACCGGCGTAAACGAGAGCGCCGAGAGCTGACTGGTTTTCAGCTTGGAAACGTCCTCAAGCTTTATGGCCGGATTGGTCGCGCTCCACGCGTTGACGTTCTCACCAAATGCGGTGTGTCCGATATATCGGAGCAACATGACAACTATTTGGAGGATTAGTGCGATCCCTTCTGGTAGATACCGGACCGCTCTACGCATTGCTTGATCCGGATGATGCACACCACGATGAAGCGCACGATCAACTTCGTAGGTCGTATGAGATCGCTCCGACGCTCAGCGTCGCTTATCCGACCCTACTAGAGACCTATACTCTCGTTATGCGTCGATTGGGAGCCAGGGTCGCGCAACGCTGGTTGCGAGACGCCAACGAAGGGTTGGGCCTTATTAATCCCACCGCGCAGGACTATGCATCTGCAGCATTGCTGGTGCAGCGCTACCCTGATCAAATGATTACCTTGTTCGATACCACGATCGCTGTCATTTCAGAAGCGCTCGATCTTCCAGTGTGGACCTTTGACAGTGACTTCGACGTGATGAAGGCGAAAGTATGGCGATAGCCTGCAACCGTACTGGAACCCGCTGGAACACAATATCCCAGGCGGTAGGATTAGGATCTTACGAATTCTAGTAAGGGTGCCATGTCGTGATTGTCGGCAGCACGAAGAGCAGCGATGTAGGTTTGGCGCGTTTCACCCGCATCAACCAGATTGATGCGACCCCAAGAAAAACGTGGACGTTCCAACATCACTAGCAATAGGTCGGCAGCAAGCCGTGCATGTCGGCCATTGCCGTTGGGGAACGGATGAATAAACACAAGGCGATGATGAAGCCGTGCCGCTATCTCATCCGGTTGATACGTAGCATAATCAATCCAATACCGACAATCATCGATGAGTTGTCGAAGTGCTTGTGGAATGCGATAAGCATCGATTCCAATGTTTCGATCTGTGCGCCGCCATGTGCCGGCCCAGCGCCAGACTCGGCCGAACATGCGCTGGTGCAGATTGGCCAGGAACGCCTCATCTAGGACATTTCGTTGACGCCCAAACGCCCACTCCTCAGCCGTAAGGATGTTGGATTGCTCTGCTTCATTCAGTTCGTGCCGCAGAGTGATATAAGCAGGGATCAGCTGTTCTTGTTCTTCAGTTGTGAGTGGTGTGGAAGCATCATCCTGTGACTGACTTGGTCCCGTCATCAGCCTTACTCCTGCCAAAGCTCAGAACCTGCCTTGTCAATAAGGCGCTGCACCAGACGCTTGAATTGCTCGTCTTCATCGGCCGCATCAATCTGTTGGGCTTCGAGGACCATGTTATGGCGCGTCGACTCGATCCGCAGCCTCGCCAGCTTTTCGGCGCGCTCGGTAACAAGTGACTCCAGCGTGTTTCTCGGCCGCAACGAGTAGACCAATTGGCAGTCCAGCGCACGGGCCGCCCGCTCCAGGCTCGCCAGCGTGATGCTGCCTTTCGTTTCTCCTTTCTCGATGGCAGTAATTCGGGGTTGACTCACACCCATTCGCTTGGCGAGCTGAGCTGCAGTCATGCCTAGAGCCTCGCGGATAGCCTTGATCCAACCTAACTGCGGCCGAGTCAGATCACCAGTGTTTTTTCCCAGTGTCTTCAATCGCTTATCGAGCTGACGGCGAGCTGATGCACGTTCTTGCGGTGACATAATGATAATATATTTATTATTTACTTCTAAGTAAATTATAATATGTAAGCTATTATTATTGTCAACAAAATTAGCTTATATATTATAATTTATGTAATGTTTGATAATAATTAGATTATCATGGAACGGCCCCCCGCCGTCCCTTGGGGATCCGACGACTGACTCCATCAAGCTCAGGTATTCGGTTCGGGTTCCTCGGTCGCACCCATGTACAACGTGATGCGCCGGCTGCCCGTGCAAGACGCCGTACGAACTTGCGCATGGTTGTGATCCGCTGTGCGTCGACGCAAATCAGAAGCCTCTGTGCGCAAGCGCTCGAACAAACCCAGCACTTCGTTTTTGAGTGGATGATCGTCATTGATCACATAACTAAACGTACTACCGCCGCCAAAACTGGGAGAAGCGCTCTGTTCGGCGCGCGCACAAATAGCGCTAACCACTGCACCGTAATGATGCGATATTGGTCCGTACCACGCTCCTTCATCCTGGCCTGCGGCAAAGAATACGGTAGCGCTGTAGTGCACGTCTCCGTCGACTTTCCGTCTCTGCACTTTGTTTTGCTCTACCAGCTTCGCTAGCGCTTCATCAAGCAGGGCCAGATCAACGCCCGGCAAATGGGTGCAAAGCGCTTGAATGTCCAGTGGACCATGACGTCGAATATTGATCCACGCTAAAGAAGATAGGCCAGCGAGCTGTGCACTGTAGTCAGGTTTGAGATCATCCGCGTCGAGGATGCGGTAAACAATATGGTCTGATTCTCCTTTGCGATAAATCCAACCACTAGCAACCAGATCACTCATGATACCCACGAGCACTGCAGGATCGTCGTTACGAAAACGTTGAAATAGATCGTTGCGACTCACGATACGGTTTTCGAGCATAAAGTCCACGACATTTTGCCAGAGCGTCCGGTTTCTAAAATACTGACTTTGTTCCAGCTTTTTTAGCTTGGTGTAATAGGCGCGCAAACTCATCGAAAACATGTCTGCGATGACTTTGTGACCTAGACCACCATGCCGAAGCTGCTCAGTGAGGTCCAAGAAAATCTGATCACGCATGTGTGCCAGAGGCGCCCGTGCGCCTCCGGCCGTCGCGAGGCGAGCAATCATCACCATGCTTTGCCGTACCAGGTCGTCGATCAGCAGCTGCAGTGACATGGAAGTTTTTGTATCCTCATCAGTCAGTTACGTCCAGTTGCAGATGTCGTCAGATTGAAAATCTTCGCCAGAGTCAATAACGATCTCCTCGCACGCAATCGGTTCGTAACTATCAAAACCTTCCTCTGCTCGCACGCAGCGACCGCAACTATACCCTATCTCAAAATCGTTGAACCAATGCTGGCTAGCCGCCTCGGAGTGGTCAATAATTAACTGTTTAGTCGCATCGCTATAATCGGCGGGATCCTGCTTAAAAATTATCGCATAGTTTTCCGAGCCTCCGCGTATGACTGCGTCAAGAGCCTCGTCCTCAGCGTCGGACAGCTCACCCTCCGATATAGTATAGTTGGGATCAGCCACCACTATGTGTCCAACGCCATACAATCCCTCTTGCAAAGCCATTTCGGGCAATTTGCGAGGTACTTCGATCACAAGCTCGCTGCGATCGAGACTACCGGTTCCATAAAAATATGCGGTATCAGGGTTAGGCGCAGTTCTCATCCAATACAACGGCACAGGGTACTTGGTGGAATCCTCCGCCCATGCTCCAGGATTGGACAACGTGATGCTCCACTGATTCCCACTCTCTCCCGCGCAGCCTTCGGTTTGCAGCGTTGTGCAGACCTCTGGTGGAAGCTCAGACACCAGGTTGATATCCGGCACGTTTGTACACACCGCCGCGCTGTCGATATCGATTCTGGCCAGCGTGCCATCCGGACACGCAAATGCATCGCCTTGGGCGGCAACGATGCTAGCAGAATACATGCAATAGGAACGTTTGCTTTCTGCAAGATGAACGCCTTCGCCGCAGTTCAAAAAGTGTGATTCATCGTCGGTGCATGCGCAGATACACACCAGAATCGCTAGAAATAATGTCTTAAGTCGCATATGAGCCTCCTGGGGGATTCACCGGTCACTATGCCACCCACCCCAGCCTACCGCGAGTGCAAAAAAACGCACCTGTTTAGAGCCACCGGTCTTAGTTCTGATAGGCCCAACGAGGGTTTGCCTCGACGGTAATCGATAGCAAAAATCTGGCCATAGCCTGTGAGGCGTTACCACGGTGTCCTTGCAGCACACGCCAGACAGCTCGCCGATTTCGATATTGAAAACCAGCAATTGATATGCTGATTATTATTTATATTCCGCATGTCAGTTGCCGATTTCATCAAATGCTGGTAAGCTAGGACGTATGTACACCAGAGTGTTAGAACTCGAATCGCTGTTAAAACAGCGGTCGCTGTTTCTGTTGGGGGCGCGCCAAACAGGGAAAAGCACATTACTTCGTAGAAGGTTTCCCCATGCGCGATTTGTGGACCTACTTGAGGCCGACACGTTTCGAGAACTCAGTGCCCGTCCCGAGTGGCTCCGTCAAACTCTCCGCCCTCAGGAACAATTGATCATTATCGACGAGGTACAAAAGCTGCCATCACTCTTGGATGAAGTGCACCTACTGATTGAGCGTAACAAAGCACTCCGATTTGTGCTCACAGGAAGCAGCGCCCGTAAACTGAAACGAGGCAGGGCTAACTTGCTTGCGGGACGGGCATGGTTTTGCCAATTGCACCCGCTCATCGCTGCAGAGACTGAGCCCGCACAATTGGACAGGCGCCTGAGCGTGGGTGGCCTCCCTGCAATGTTGGATTCTGCGGCACCTCATGAAGACCTACAAGCCTATGTAGGGACTTATCTGAGCGAAGAAATCAGAGCGGAAGGGCTGACGCGTTCCATCGAAAATTTTTCTCGATTCCTCTCGGTTGCTGGTAGCACCAACGGTCAGGTCCTTAATTTTGCAAAGGTAGCGAATGACAGTGGCGTGCCCGCTCGAACAGTCCGAGAGTATTATCAAATACTCGAGGACACATTGATCGGCTACATGCTTGAGCCCTATCAAAAGACCGTCAAGCGAAAGGCCATAGCAACGGCTAAATTCTATTTCTTTGATGTCGGCGTCGCCAACACCCTCATGCGTCGTGGCATAGTGCGCCAGGGCACTGAACACTATGGACAGGCGCTTGAACATCTAGTGTTCTTGGAGCTCAAGGCGTATCTGGCATACATGCGTAGACAGGAGACGCTCGGGTTTTGGCGAAGTCACACGAAGCTCGAGGTCGACTTTATTTTAGGAGATCACCTGGCGATTGAAGTCAAAGCGTCGTCGCGTGTCTCTGAGCGCGATTTCAAGGGAATGCGAGCGCTAAACGAAGAATTGAATCTCAAGCGTCGCATTGTTGTGTGTACCGAACGTCAAGCACGCGTTGACGACAGTGGGATAGAAATCTTACCCATCCAGACGTTTCTAAAGAGACTCTGGCGCGGAGAAATCCTCACCTAAGTGAATGCTCATGAAGAGCGCTGTCGCATGGCTCTAGACTCAAGCGCCCTCTTTGAGACGCTCCACTCACCCCACCTTAAATCAAAGACTGATGTACGATAGCCAAAACCTATCATAATCATAAAAACGATGTATTGGTATTATCATTTGAAGATGGCGATACTCTCCTCAAGACAGTTCCAAACACTTCAACACACACATCCATGAAAGCGAGGATACGATGATTTTAGGCGTCGGCGAAAAGTTCCCAGAATTTAATCTTAAGGCGGTCACGAGCCTAGAAAGCGGCAAGGAATTCGAGGACGTGACGGACAAAAGCTACAAAGGCAAATGGAAGGTTGTGTTCTTCTGGCCGATGGATTTCACGTTTATCTGTCCCACAGAAATCGCCGAGTTTGGCAAGCGCAATGGCGACTTCAAAGACCGCGATGCACAGCTGCTTGGCGTAAGCACAGACACGCATTTCGTACATCTCGCGTGGCGCAAGAATCATCCCGATCTTAAAAATCTTCCCTATCCGATGCTGGCAGATACCAAGCGTGAACTCTCAAGTGCGCTAGGTGTGGTGCATAAAGAAGAAGGCGTCCCCCTACGCGCTACTTACATCGTGGATCCCGAGGGGATCGTTCGCCATGTCAGCATCAATGATCTCAGCGTAGGACGCAATGTCAATGAAGTCTTACGTGTCCTCGATGCGCTACAAACTGATGAGCTGTGTCCGTGTAACTGGCAAAAGGGTGAACCCACCCTGGAGGTAGCGTAACCATGTCTACCCTTGAAACCCTACGTCAAGCGTTGCCAGAAGCAGCCAAGGACATCAAGCTGAATCTCGAAGCCGTGTTGGCAGAGAGCAGCTTGTCTGAGGAGCAGCGGTGGGGAGTAGCAGTGGCTTCGGCCATCGCTACTCGCAACGCAGAACTGTCTGAAGCTACTTATCAAGCGGCGAAACAACTCGCCTCTCCCGAAGCGTTAGACGATGCGGTGGCCGCAGCAAGCTTGATGGCCATGAACAACGTGTACTATCGCTCTAAGCACATGGTGGGCCGAGAAGAGTTTTCCAAGAAGCCCGCACGTTTGCGTATGAACCGAATTGCGAAACCTGCAAGCGAAAAGCTCAACTTTGAGCTCTACGCGCTTGCAGTAAGCGCCATCAACGGCTGCGATTCCTGCATCCGTGCGCATGACAAAGGCGTGCTCCATGCAGGGCTTAGCGACGAGCACGTGCACGATACGTTGCGTATTGCTTCAGCGTTTCAAGGAGCCGCGGTGGCTTACGAAGCAAGCAAATTTCTCAGTCATAAGTGAATCCCACGCTCCGCTAACTTAATCCCGCCACCATGTCTAACAAGGAAAACGGACATGCCCCTTCAAGCGCAGCATTTACTGCGCACGCAAACAAATGCAACGGAATTGCGTTAACATACGCGTTGCATTAAATGGAGGCCTCGGCTATGGACTAGGGTGCATGCCCTTTCCTTCTTCCCAGGAAGCCCTGAACGAAATCCGAAAAGCAGGACTTCGTGCCACTGCATCCAGACTTGCCGTACTCGAACTCGTTCGGCAAGCAAAACGGCCTGTCACCCATGCAGCGATCGTCACTCTGCTTGAATCCGAACCTTGGAATCGGGCCACGCTGTATCGCAACTTAAATGACTTGGCCGAAGTGGGCCTGCTACGACGCGTTCAACTTGGCGCAGCATGGCATTTTGAAGCAGGGCTCGAAAACTCCGAAAACCAAGGCCATCCTCATTTCGTATGCGATGAATGTGGCACGGTGCAATGCACCCCTGAAGTGCAAATGCAATTGTGCACTTCCGAACAAAGCAGCAAAGCCATTCGCCAAGGCCAAGTGGACATCGAGCTCCATGGCCGCTGCGATGCCTGCCAATAATCATTCACGGATAACGTTACGACTTGCTTTTAAAAAGTCGTTTGAAAAAGCCAGGTTTGGCCGACTCGCTTGATTCAGTGGGTTCACCCGCTTCGGTAGGCTCATCCATGTCCATCGGGTCACTCGTGACGTCCGTCATGTCGTCAGCCTGAAGCATGGGGCCTGGGTCTGCTTCGGTCTTGTCAGCCGTCCACGAGTCGGCGGTAGAAGGAATGTCGAGATCGGTAAACCCATCGGCGTCGATTGCGTCATCCAATACAAATGTTTCCTCGGATGCATGGCTGTCCGAAGAGGACGGTAGAAGACTTCGAAAAAGGGGACTGTTGGGGTCGGCGCCTTGTTCCATGGCCACCTTTTTCAAAGCCTCTATGATGCTGTCGGATGTTGCCACTTTGGTGTATGCGCCATCGCCTGACGTATCAAAATCAAAGTCAGTACTGTCATGGTGAATGCTCTCTTCAGGGTCTTGTGTAAGTTGCACTGTGACTTGTGGTTCAAGCGCCTCCAAAGGCTCCTTCTCTTGAGATGGGATGGAAGACGGAAACACAGGAAAAGAGGGAATCGGAGGCGGTGGCGGTGCTGCCCGAAACGCTGTGCCCAAGGAAGGGACAGAAGGGGCTTGTGGCATGGACACAGGCTCCCCATCCAAAGCCGCTTCGATGGAGGGCTCTGAAGGCATGCGTGGTTCATGCGGGACAATGCTTTCGGGAAAACTTGGCACAACCTCATCAAGACTTGGCTCACTATCTTCCAACAACGTGGTGCGTTGTGCTCCGAAAATTTCCGACATCGATAATTCAGATTGTGGGACGGTGTGATCAAGAAACCCCGTGACATCTGCCTCTGGCTCAAGCATCTCCGCCAGTCCAGGAACTTCTTCTTCCATGGCCAAGGGTGGTTCCGAAGCTAACGGCTGCGTCTCTAAAGGGTGGTCAAATGTCGCACCTTCAAGCAGCTGCTCAAGCTCTGCGAGAGAAGGCTTTCCTTGTTTCACAAGCTGCTTGAAACGCTTTTCCCATTTTTCCGCATAACCAAGCGCATCAAGCTGCTCATCCCAGGCTTTGGTTTTGGCAGCGTGATCGGGCTTCACCATACCCTAAGACTATAGCACGGCAGGAACGAGACGGACATCAAACGGAGGCCGATGCCGCAAGCGCATAGACCTGCTCAACCGCTTCATTGAGTTTTGAAGGGTTTGTACCACCGGCTTGTGCGAAATCGGGCCTGCCTCCGCCTGTGCCACCTACAACGTTGGCAGCTTGCTTAATGAGTGCGCCTGCACGAAAGGTTTGGGTCAACTCTTTGGATACCGTACACACCAGTAAGGCCTTGCCATCCGGTGTCGCAGCGCCCAAGAGCACAATCGCAGGCGCAAGCTTATCGCGCAGCTGATCGGCCAATGCACGCACCGAGCCAACATCCGATACATCCACCACCGCGCCTAACACACGTACACCATTAATGTCTTTGGCTTGAGCACCGAGATCCGTTTGTCCGCCTTCAAGCAGTTTACGTTTGAGTGTTTCGACTTCTCGATTTAATTGTTTTTGTTGCTCTAAAAGACGACCCACCTTGTCACTGACATGGTGTGTGGATGCTTTTAAAAGCATCGCAGTTCGTCCAAGCTCTCCTTCTAACTGACGAACATACTCAAGCGCACCATGTCCAGTAGCAGCCTCGATGCGGCGAACGCCCGCAGCCAAACCATTATCAGACAGGATTTTAAAAAAGCCGATGTCTCCTGTGCGGGCAGCGTGAGTGCCACCACAAAGCTCTATCGACTCATCCGTCATGGTCAACATGCGTACAACATCGCCGTATTTTTCCTCAAAAATGCCAATCGCGCCACGATCTTTGGCGTGAGCATAGGGCAATACTTCCGTAGAGATATCTGCATTTTGTAGCACCTTTTCGTTGACCAAGTCTTCAATGCGCCGAAGCTCTTCTGAGGTCAGTGCTCTGGTGCACGCATAATCAAAACGCAAACGATCGGGAGCGACTAACGAGCCTTTTTGCGCAGCTTGCGGTCCCAATACTTTACGTAATGCATAATGGAGCAGATGCGTCGCGCTGTGATTGCGCCGCGTCGCATTGCGCAACGCATGGTCGACTTCCAGGTGCACGCGTTCTCCTGAAGCAAGCGTGCCTTTTTTAAGCACGCCGTAGTGAACACTGAGTCCATCGACAGGCCGCCTTGTATCGGTCACCTCAAAACGCGCCCCTTGCCCTGTCGTGATCCATCCACGATCCCCTACTTGTCCTCCAGACTCAGCATAAAACGGTGTAGTGGCAGTAACAATCTCAGCGCTTTGTCCTGCGACACATTGTGAAATGCGTGCCCCATCCGTGACAAGCGCTGTGATCTCTGAATCAGCACTCTCATGCTCATATCCGACAAACGTGACAGGACCTGCCGAACGAGCAAGTTCTTGATAAAGCGCACCCACCACAGCATCGCCCACTTTAGAGCCTGCGCTGCGTTGTCGTGCTTGATCCATATAGTGATCAAAGCCTTCCTCATCGACAGAAAACCCTTGTTCCTGGCCTATGGTTTGCTGCAGATCCAGTGGAAAGCCATACGTGTCGTACAACTCGAAGGCCATTTTACCTGCAAGCACACGCTGCCCGTTTGCATCGTTGGTCCAGTTATCGTTGCTCGCAATAAGATCCAAGCCACGTTGCAACGTACGGCGAAACCGCGTTTCTTCTTGTTGGGTGATCTCTTCAATCAGCGCACGCCGCTCTACCAACTCAGGATACGCATCTTTCATGATATCAACAACGGCACTTGCGCATCGATGGAAAAACAATTGATCCAAACCAAGCCGATGTCCGTGTCGAATCGCCCGGCGCATCACTCGCCTTAATACGTAGGAGCGCCCATCACGATCAGGAAACGTGCCCTCGGCGATAAGAAACGCTGTCATGCGAGCATGATCTGCAATGACGCGCATTGAAATATCATCCGGGCTTTGTGAGCCGCGATAGGTTTTTTTGGCTAGTTTGGCAGTTAATCCAATAAGCGGTTGAAACAAATCGGTGTCGTAGTTGCTCAGCTTGCCTTGCACCACGGCACTCAAACGCTCCAACCCTGCACCCGTATCGATGGACGGCGCAGGCAAAGGAGTCAATGTCCCTGCCTCATTCCGATCAAACTGCATGAACACCAAATTCCAAATTTCCATCCACCCTTGGCCGTCAGCGCTTGGCTCCATGTTGACGCCTTCGGGATTGGCTTCACCTTGCCCGAGATACACATGCATTTCAGAGCATGGACCACACGGACCGGTTTCACCCATCTGCCAAAAATTATCTTTGCTCCCAAAGCGCTGAATGCGCTCAGGAGGCAGCCCGCTGATTTTCTTCCATAGCGTCTCTGCTTCCGTATCTGCAGGCATTTGAGATTCGCCCCCAAACACAGTCACCGCTAAGCGTTTAGGCTCAAGTCCCAACGTGCGCGTCACAAACTCCCATGCATAAAAGATCGCTTCTTCTTTGAAATAGTCGCCGAAAGAAAAATTGCCGAGCATCTCAAAAAACGTATGATGCCTGGCAGTCACACCTACATTTTCTAGATCGTTGTGCTTGCCGCTGATTCGGATGCAACGCTGTGACGATACGGCACGTTGGTAAGAACGTTTTTCTTTACCCGTAAACACATCTTTAAACGGCACCATCCCGGCATTGGTAAACATCAGCGTCGGATCGTTGGCGGGGACTAAAGGCCCTGAATGCACCACCTCATGCCCGTGGGTACGGAAGTATTCCAGGAAAGCCTTACGAATGGCATGGGAAGTGCGTTCAGACATGACCCACTAGTCTACCATGAATGGAGGTGGCCACGTGTAGCCGATCATTAACGTAGCCCGGAAATAGTGATCCGTCACTGGATCGTGCAGTCCTCCCACTTGATCCCCTTCCTCTGGCCAAGAAGGCCAAGGGTCTCCGGGTCCGCATTGGTTTGTGGAATCGCTGGGATTTACACATGCAGGTTGCCCGGAAAATCGCGTCTGAAAGAAAAAGTAAGACAATCGCAAGCCAAAATAAAGACCGTCCATAATGTAGGGAGCTTCAGAACGCCCTTCCAGCTCGACGATGAACCCATCCGGAGTGTCAGGACCTTCTGGACCTCCCGTGCCCCAAATCTTCAACGCATCATCACCGACACCCAGGCCTAGCCGGTAGCCAGTGCGCAAGGCAAGTGTCAGCCATTGGGGATAGACGCCATAGCTTGCTCCAATGCCAAAATGCACATATCTGTAACTGAAGGGGGGAATTACCGCAGCAGGATTCAACCCTACAAGCTCTACGAGTTGTTGGGTATTAAAGAGAAAGTTAAGGGTGCCTAGGCCTATCTCAGCCTGAAACTCCGGATCGTACTGTGTTTGTCCCCACGGACGAACACGCCCCCGCACGGCGCCATAGAGCTCCCATTCCGAAGTATCCATTTCCTTGGTTTGTGCAGGAGGACACGGAGCACCAGGGACTGAAAGCACCGTACATGCTTCCCCTTGCAGAAATAATGAGTGTCGGAAGCTCCCCACCAATCCTATGTAAGGAAAGTAAGGCAGCCCTGGAATCGCAAACGGGAAAAATTCCGCTTCAATGCCAAACTCTGCATGGCCCGGTAAACTGCTTTTGTAAGAACGCTGCTCAAGTGGAACATCTGTATTAAGGGTGGATATCACCGTCGCTTCCATAGAACGAAATTGAATGCCGCCTAAAAGAGAAACTCGAAGCACGTGATAGTCTTGTTTGGGAGATGACGAATCGTTTGCGTTTTCACCGCTGGCTTCCCACCAGTTCTGTTTTGTAGGCGGCGCTTGCCACCATGCCGTAGCCTGTGTACTGCCGGCTGCGTTACCCGGCATCGTGGAGATTGGTATGGCCATCGGTGTTTTTTCGAACGCTCGGGTTAAATAACCGGCAAGTTTGGCATAACCGTTGTGCCGAATCTCCATAAGAGAGCGTACCGTCCGCCCCTGCCACGTGGCATGCCCCATCGTTACACCGTCCGCCCCTCGAATCACCTGCACAGTGAGCACCCAGCCGCGCTGCTGTCTTCTCACAGAGCCCTTCAAGAACGCTTTTGTTTGCAATGCACTTGCGATTTTCGGGTAGTCGGAATCGTGAATACGACTCATGCCCATCGATCCAGATACCTTTTTAACTTCATCATACTCAATCAGAGCCAAACCAGGCTGTTCTTTGAGATTGTCCCGCAAGGCTGCGCTCAGCCCAGGGCCGCTCTCTCCTGAAAATGCTAGTAAAGCAATCCGTTGAGAACCTCTCTCTTGCGCATAGGCCTGGGACGAATCACCCAACCCACCTAACACACCAAGCACCACCATAAGGCTAGGAACAACCTGTGGTACGAAAGGCGGGGCCATGGGCAACCACTTCACACTGACTTATTAGCAGAACTTACGACCCTGCGCATACCTAATCTTACACATGGCAATCTTGGACAGGGTTTGCTATGCCCTAGTGTCACCGTGCTCAGCCTTTTACGCGTTAAAGATTTTGCCATTATTGACGAATTGGAAGTGTCCTTTACGCCAGGGCTTAACGTGGTCACCGGCGAAACAGGCGCAGGAAAGTCCATTCTGATCGCTGCCTTGCACATGGTATTGGGGGCACGAGGCACTCCCGACATAATTCGCCAAGGCGCTGCAGCGGCAGAAGTGGAAGCATTGTTTGAGATTGGAGATGATCCTGAACTTCATACACGACTTGCCACGCTAGGCATCCCCACCGAAGATGAGCTTTTGATCCGGCGAACCGTGTTGGCTAATGGACGAAGCCGGGCCTATATCGCTGGTAAACTTGCAACGATCAGCCAACTTGCAGAACTAAGCACGGGATTGGCAGACATTGCATCTCAACATGAACATCATTCGCTTGCCAACCCTGCCAATCACCTTGGCTATTTAGACGCCTTTGCCAGCCTCAAAGATCTACGTGTACAGATGGCTCAAGTTCACGGCATGCTAAATGAATCTCGAGACGCCTTAACGTCTTCGAAGCACCGCGTAGCTCAGCGCAGCGAACGCGAAGATCTCTTACGATTCCAACTTCAAGAAATCCGTACGCTAGAAATGCAACCCGAAGAGGAGGTGGCTCTGCATGAAGAACGTGAACGCCTGCGTCATGCTGAACGTCTGGTACAACTCACTTCAGATGCAGAACATGCTCTTTACTCTCGCGACGATGCCATCTGTGATCAGCTTGCACGAGTCACAACCCACCTTGAAGAAGCTGTACGCTTTGATCCACGCTTAACAGATTTGCTTGAGCATCTCGTTGCAGCAATTGCTCAACTTGAAGAAACAGCCAGATCACTCAACAAGTATACTCGGGAAGTCTCAGCTGACCCCGACAGACTCGCTACCCTGGAACAACGATTGGATCGACTCGCCCACCTGAAACGTAAACACGGCAAAAACCTTCATGAAATTCTCGCCTACCAATCCACGGCAGAACAAGAGCTCGCGCAACTAGAGAATCACGAACAACATCTTAAAGAACTTGAGCAACAATACCAACATGTCAAAATAGAAGCTTCCGAAATTGCTCGCACGCTTTCTGCCAAGAGACACAAAGCTGCACAAAAACTCGGCAAGGCTGTGTCTGGGGAACTTCGGTCACTGGGCATGGGTGATGCTAAAGTGTTAATTGAAGTCATGCGTACTCAACGCACTACGGATGACAATGGCGTGGACGGCGCAAGCCTATCATCCACCGGGATGGACAGAGCAGAATTTTTAATCGCTCCCAACCAGGGAGAACAACCTCGCCCTTTGCACAAGATTGCAAGTGGCGGGGAGCTCTCTCGATCCATGTTGGCCATCAAGCGTGTACTCACCGGGCTGGGCCCATCGGGAGTGTATGTCTTCGATGAAGTGGATGCTGGCGTCGGCGGAGGCATTGCCGAAGTCATTGGACGTAAGCTGCATGAAGTTGCCCAGCACCACCAAGTAATTTGCATCACACATCTGCCGCAGATCGCTGCCTTTGCACAAAGTCATTTTTGCGTACAAAAGAAGGTCAAGGAAGGACGTACTTACAGCGATATTCGTCCCCTTGGAGGAAGAGAACGCCAAGAAGAACTTGCCAGGATGCTCGGAGGACTCACCGTAACCTCCAAAACACGTGCTGCAGCTGATGAAATGCTTAGAGTGGCTCAACGCTCGACGATTCAAACATGACACCCCTCAACGTTATCTTATGGATGTTTCAATAAGCTTAGGCCGAGTTCTAGGAATTTTGTGGGGCTTGCTAAGCCTGACAGGGTGCGATGACGACGTCCGTCGCCACCACCAAGACACGAGTTACTTATTCAACCCGAACATCACGCATATGGTTATCGAGGTTGATTATCAACAAAACGCAGAACCCTACACAGAACTTCAAGGAACGGATGCTTCGCCTTGGGATTTTTTTGCAACCAACGTTGAAAAACTGTTCGCACCAGTGCCACGCAGCATTGAGATCCCCACCACACTCAGTGCCATGGAAAACATCGGAAATGCTCCTCTGAAAAACTATACGGCGGATGATCTGCTTGAATTGTCCTCGGCACATCGAGACGTGTTACCCACCCAAGAGCTCCCTAGCTTTCACGTTCTATTTGTGAATGGGTATTATTACGAGGATGAGGAACAAAAACGCGAGGTGCTAGGACTCTCTATTGGAGATACCAGTACCGTCGTCATGTTCAAGCCTGTCATTAAACGGACAGCTCCAGACATTCCAGGTCCTACCGATGACTTAATCCGCACGTTTGCGGAACAAACGACAGTAATTCACGAATTTGGCCATGCAATAGGATTGGTCAATAACGGACTACCGCTAACAAGCGAGCACCATGACACTGATCATGGTAGACACTGCACCAACAAAAAATGTGTCATGTACTATATGAATGAAGGTGCCCGCGATTTAGTACAATTCGCGAAAGATTTAGATGCCTGCCTGGCTCGAGCTCAGACACCTGAACAAGCAACGGATTGCCGTGTCGTGTATGGTCAAGAGTGCCTCGACGACGCGTATCAGGCGGCTCAAGCAGAAACAGAATCGCCCTAGACAGCTCTTTCGTCCTGACGATTCAGGAGGGCTTTTCAAGCACCGCAAAGATGCGGTAGAAACAAACCTTATGAGGTTGGTTTTTAGCGCCTGTTTCGCATTTGCACTCACATGGATGATGGCTTCTCCATCGATAGCGCAACAGCGTTCTTCAGCGCCTTCTGCCATCAGCAACGACAAGCCAGCCCTAAGTCAAAACGAGTCACTCGCAAGAACACATTTTAATCTAGCTACACAGCTCTATGAAGCAGGGCAATTTAAATTAGCAGCACAAGAATTCGAACAAGCCTACCAACTCTCTCTCAAGCCTGAAGTGCTGTATAATCTCTATGCAGCTTACCGGGATGCTGGTGAAACTGAAAAAGCTGCTCAAAATTTACGTGCCTATCTAGATAAAGTCCCTGATGCTCCCGATCGTGTCCAGCTCGAAGCACGATTGAAATCGCTGGATGAGCTCAATAGACAACGGCATGACGCCTTAAAAGCCGCCACAACCACCCCACAACCCACCAAACCGAAGGCCATCCCTCCCCAAGCTCCTCCTCAAACATCAGACAATTCTACGAACTTCACAACCGACATACTGCCATGGACCTTAATAGGTATAGGAGGCGCAGCACTCATTGCAGGAAGCATTACTGGCATACTGGCGTTGGATAAAACTTCTGACATCGAAGACAACTGTCCCGGGAATGTATGTCCTTCAGATTATGACTTACAAAGCAATCGTGACAGTGCTGATACATTGTCCACGTTTACCGATGTGCTTTTGATTGGAGGAGGCATCGTCGCAGCAACGGGGTTAGTTTTGCTATTTGTCTTAGACGATGATGACACCGAAGAACAGCATATTTCTGCCATGTGTACTCCAGCATTCTGCGGTGCATCCGTACGAGGGAGCTTCTAACATGCCTGAAGCAAATCAATGGATAACTCGCCTGGGAGTAGGATTGACTCTGTGGAGTTGCTTACAAGGGTGTTCCGCAATCACCGATCTTGACCGCTTTAAAACCGCATGTGACGGAGACGCTTCCCAACAACGCGACTTTTCTGCCCAGCTTCATAACATCGCGGCGTTTACAGGTTCTCAGAGCCTTGCAAATACGCGCATCGAGTTACGGATCGTTGATTCAACCCTGACAGTGGTTGCTCGTGCTGTGCTCAACGGCTTCAATGAAGAACTTGAATCCGATAGCATTCAGGTATTTATGCCTCGGGCCGTGCCCCCTGGAACACACAACGTACACTTATACGTTGATATCAATCACAACGGCCGATACGATCGCGAAGGCGTTCTAGGCATTGAAACTGGCACAGAACCTTCATGGATTGGTGAGCTGTGTTCAAGCGGCGTTTTTGATTTTACAGCCAATGACGTGTTGCAAGATATTGAAGATCCCATGACATCGCCGTTAGGCGGAATCTTCGGACTACGGATGACAGAGTTGCACCCTCATCTGGGAGGCAAACAAAAACTTGAACTCTTAGTCTTCAATAACAGTGACACCACACCTGCCGTCGGCTATTTTCGACATCCAGGCGTTACTAATACAACCATGACGGCTGTCATCCCAGGCATCATCGAAGCCAACCATAATTACCGTGTCGATTTTTACATCGATAAAAACCAAAACAATCGCTATGACGGCCATCCCACAGACCACAGCTGGCGGCTTCAGTTCAGTCCACAACAAAACGCTTTGCTCTCGGAATGGGAGCACACTGGCGTTTTTAACGACGTGGAATTTTAAGGCAATGAGATGATTCTTTCAACTGTATCTACAGCTAAAGTGCTTTTTGAGCTTTTTTTGCGCTATTTTGCGCTCTTTTTTACTCGCCGCAGGATTGTACCCAAAGGTATGACCCGCCTGTCGAAGCACCTCATCAAATGCAGCACTTCGCAAGCCTTCGTCTTCATGCAAAAGCGCATCGAGCAGCCATTCCAAACGCGACTTTCTCCCGTGACGAGCATACCAAGCGGCCCACCGTCGTTTGGAATTGCCAAAATCCTGGTGCGTAAGCAATGTGAGCGCACGCAGTGCTGCCTGCACCAACGCAGGTTCATCGGTACTTAGTAAAGAAATTAACAATTTAACCGCCCTGCTGTCGTGTAACTCACCGAGGGCGCGCACTGCGATACGTCGACGCGCTGGGGCTTCACCTGCACTTTGTGCAACAGCTCGCACTGGTTCGAGTAACCGTTCCAACTCTTTCGCTCCGCGAAACTCGACCAACACGTCCAACGCTATGTTTCGAATTCCTGTATCGTGATCAAATAACAATCGAGCCAGTGGTGCTATCAACGACGTGTGACCAAGATCTGCAGCCACTAACACCGCATAATAGCGAGCTTCATCGTCCGATTTGGGATCAAGCAGTGTTGTTATATAAGGATCCGCTTTGGCTCCAAACGCGACAAAGGTACGTGCAATCGCCGAAACATCACGACCTCTCGCCAAGCGCGTGTATTTTTGATGTCGATTAAACCATAAGGCGCCAGGAAAACGCCTCATTAACTCAGGTAACACTGCTGGGCCTTCGGTTAATGCAATCGCTATTGTCGCATCCACTTCCTCAGGGCTACACGCAGAAAGCTCTCCGACCAAAGACTCGACATGTTCAAACACAGCACCTGTGAGTGTGTCTCGCACTAACTGTTCAGGTTTTTTAATAGTGGAAACGGCCGACGCCACTGGCACATCGGATACCGCTGGCATATCTCGCAAGGTCTCATCCGGAAACGACTCAGCCTCATAGAGTACATCTGCTGGCGGCACTTTTTCCACAGACGGTGACTCTATCATTGAAGATGCGTGCTCAATGGCTTTCGGTGGAGCCATGGAGGCCCTTAATTTTTGGCGTAAAATTAATGTCTCTAAGGCGTTACCTACATGCGCTGTAAATGCCAGTAGTTTAGAAAACGACTCCATACGTAAGTCATGGCCGCTACGATCACCATACGCCAACAACACCGCACGGCGCCGAACGTAAATAGGCACCAACAACGCCGGTTGAAAATCCAACCGCGGAAAATTCTGTACCGCATTGCGATTGGCCTCCGAAAGATTAAGGTCGATAATCCTCGGTTGCAAGTCGCGGATAAGTTCACGAAACACACTAAAGGCCTTTAAATCCAAAGTGGCAGCATGAATATACGCCCCTGCCATGGTGTCAGCCCCCCTGGCAATCTTTCCTTGCGCAAACGTGTGTTGCACTGCAAACACAGCAAAAAAATCAAAGAATTGAGCACCATAGGTTACTAAGATCTCTAAGATCTCATCACGATCCGCCGCACGGGCTAAGCGCTCAGCCGCCGCATGAAGGGGCATCGGAGAACCCATAGGTGGTTTGGAAGAAGGCGACTCCATCAAACGCAGCCTAACATGGCTCGCGATGACGTTTTAATAATGCACCTCGAGGCCCATTTCCCCACATTCCCAAGCGGTCCGCGATCAATGCCAGGGCCACTGGAACCGCAGTTTCCACTCGCAATACCGTGTCTCCAAGCGCATGCGGCATATACCCCAAGGTTTTTAGGGCCTGGATCTCGTCTTTGCTCAAGCCACCTTCTGGTCCCACCACCACCCAGGCTTCTTGCGTATCATCCCACTGAAAAGCTCCATCGAGCGACAGGTTACTGCATTCCCAAAACACAACTTTTCGAGCATGCGAAGGAGCGCGGGCTGCCGCCTCGATAAGCGGGGCTGCTGGCACAATTTCTGCCAGAGTGTGACGTTGTGCTTGCTCAGAAGCCTCTTGCACAATGCGCAGAAGTCGCTCATGACGTGAATCATGCCGAGATTGCACTGGACGCGAGACGGTACGCTCTGAAATCGCCAGATGAATCGCACTTACTCCAAGCTCCGTAGCCATGCGAACTCCAAGCTCAAGTTTGCTACCTTTAGGAAGGCATTGCACCAGCACAAGGCGGCTGATTTCATGTGTTTTCGCTAACTCACTAAGGACGCGGCATCGGGCATCCGTCTCGCGGAGCGATAACAACTCAGCCTGAGCCTGACGCCCACTTGCATCAAAAAGTTCCAAAATCGCATTTGGCTTGATCCGAAGCACGTACAAGTGCCTTGCCGTGCTAGCGTCAAGTTGCAACTCAGCGCCCACCGTAGGGATCTGTTGCACAAAGAAACGTCGTTCACTCATCAGATGCAGTTTCTTTTAATGATTCTTTGTCTCACGCTTAAAAATTAGCGCAATCCACTCGCCTTCCACACACCTTTCTACCACAGCCAACGACTGAAATGCATCTCGAATCCTTGCCTCATCATCCAGCAACAGTCCACTAAGCATGAGCAGCCCATCAACGGCTACGCGAGAAATAAGCTCATTCACCAGTGTCAGATGCACTGGAGCCTCAATGTTTGCCACAACAATATCGTAGGTTGCCGGTTCAAGCTGATGAAGAGGTTCGCTAGAAACACGGAAATCACGTTCTACGCCGTTTTCTTGGGCGTTTTGCACTGCGACTTCCAGAGAAGGCTCGTCTATATCCACACCTATGGCTTTCGTGGCACCAAGTAAAAGCGCTGCTACCGATAAAATACCACTACCACAGCCGACATCTAATACCGCTTGGCCTGGCCGAACATATTTTTCGAGCGCAAGAAGTAACAGCCGTGTCGATGCATGGGTTCCACTGCCAAATGCACGTCCCGGATCGATCACAAGTGTAACCTCACCTGCTTGAGGGGTGACTGGCTCCCATGATGGATGAACTAACAACCGACCTAGACGTTGAGCATGAAAAAATTTCTTCCATTCATCCCGCCATGCATCACCGATAATATAGTTAAGATTCACTTTATAGTGCGCGCTCAGACTATCTTGAGCCTGCTTTGCAGCCTCTTCATCCTCAAAATGAGCAATGTAGACCATAGGACCCTCGGCAGGCGTGAGCAATGTCTCTGCATCCCGTTGCTCAATGCCGGTTGCCCCATGTGACCATAACTGGTCAGTCACCATCTCTTCCTGTCCAGCAGAAACCTCAACTGTAAGATACGGAAAACGTAACATGGCGCCTGAACGGATTAACCCATTTCTACCAATGATGCCTGTTGTAACACACGATCCCCGGCTTTAACATGAACCGCTGAGATCTTGCCAGCGTTATGGGCCCGAATCTCATTCTCCATTTTCATGGCTTCAACGATTAGCAATACCTGGCCCTCAACCACATCGTCTCCCACCTTGACATTAACACTAACAATTAAGCCTGGCATCGGTGCACGATACTGCTTATCGGCACCCGATGGGGCAATGGATGCCTTAGTCTCTTGTTCACCAGTCGCTCCACGATCGCTGACCGTCGCCTGCAATCCATGGTAATGAGCTCCTTGTGTATCAACGATGACATCATACACTCGACCATCCATAATAAGGCTAACGCCCCCGGGCACCTCGCGCGCATCAAATTCCACCGATTGCCCCGAAACAATCGCTTTCTCAAGCCCCTTTGGGAGGCCAAATGCGCCCTCTATCTCAACCTGCTTTTTTCCGATGCGAATCTGATATTTCACTCTAGGGCCTCTGCCAGTTATAGTAGGTGAACGTGCGACAAACCATCCTTACGGAGTACGAGCGAATTATGACCAATCCTATGCGCGTTATCCTTGTGTCCCTGATGGCCTTTGTCTGGATAGGAGGCTGTAGCTCAGACCCTATTCCAAACACCACGGTTGAAGATACCTCAGAAAATCGCGCGGTGATAGACTTTGTAGAAAAGTATCGCCATGCACTCCAGCGTAAGGACGTCGGAGCTATGTTGGCACTGGTCTCTCCACGGTATCTCGATGACAACGGAACACCCAGTGGCACTGACGACATTGATTACCAAAACCTCAAAGTTAAACTCAATCTATGGAAAGAAAAGGTACTGGATGTTCGTTATGAAATTCGTTATCGCAAGATCACTGCTCGAGAAGATCGCATCCTAGTCGATTATACGTATACCGGACATTACCGAATCCAATTGCCTGACGGAAACACCCGTTGGTCACGTCATCTTGCGGATAACCGCCTCGCCTTAATCCGCGTAGGTGACAGCTTTCAGATTCTATCGGGTATGTAACTTAGGATGCATTTGCTAAGCAGCCTCTATCCTTTACACCATGCGCGCCCCTGAAAACATCCTTCAGTCCAATCCAAGCCCCAGCTCTATGAAGTTTCTTTGTAGCCATTGCAAAGCAAAATACCAGATCAGCACCGAACGGGTCGCAGGTCGCACGTTGCGCATGAAATGCCGCAAATGCAACGAAGACATCGTCATATCCGGCGATACGCTTCATGCTTCAGAGCCACCGTCCCCAGCCTCAGCACCGTCTTCACACACACACACGCCTGACATGCTTCAAGAACAATGGCATGCGGCCATTGATAATAAGCCTACCGGGCCAATGAGCATCCGTGAGCTCAAGGAACATATGTCACGCGGAGCCGTAACCCCTGCTTCCCTGGTATGGCGTGATGGGTTTGCCAATTGGACCAAGCTAGAAATGGTCAAAGAACTTGCATTTTTGCTTACTCCCGAAACCGCTAAAATACCAGCGAAACCTGTCTCGCCTCCCAGCAGGTCCATAGCTTCAAGCAACGCTGTCACCGCTCCACAGCCTGCAACCATTCCTCGGCCCGTGATTTCGCCCAAGCCCGTAGTTGCATCGATACCCAAGGACTTTACTAACCCACTTGCCCAAAGCATCACTGACTTAAAGCGCGTCGCGACATCTGAACTACACGTCGTCGAACCTCTTACCACGACATCCTCATCCGATGCGTTGGATCGAACCGAAGTTGACACGCGCCTTGATCTTAAAAATCCACAAATCGAATCACACCAATCCAGCTCCCCTCAGAAGCTCCCCTCAATACGCCCTGCTGTTGATGCAGTAAATGAAGCAGTGCATGCCATCAGGGAAAGCATGCGAGTCCGTAAAGCAGGATTGCCGTTTGGAGCCATTGTTCTTTTGGTAGGCGCAGGCGCATTTGGCGTGACCTTGGCCATCTTAGTCTTTAATACTTGGTTATCCCCTGCATCTCGGCATGACACCAAGCCACATACTGCAGTAACACCACAGCCTGTCCCAGCAACTAAACCCGCCGCTCCTTTTAAAATGGCAGAGGTGAGTGCGGACCTTCCCGAAGAAAGCCTTCCAGACTCGCCCGATCCCAACAATCTATCTCACGAAGAAAAGAGTCTTAAAGAGTCTTCTCGATCGCACCCGTCATCGAAAAAAACAACGAAACCGCCTTCTGAAACCACAACCAGCACAGCGTCCACTTCAACAAAGCAGCTGAGTGCAAAGGAACGTGCTCTTCTTAAAAACATGGCCGACGACTCCTCCGGACCAATCAACCTTCAAGTACCCAACCGTTCTACCTCGTCCACAGGCGCAGCTAAACCACTCAGCAGCAGCCAAGTCCGAGCGATCGTGACCAAACATCGGCCACTACTCCAGCGTTGTTACGAACAAGCAGCACGTGCGTCAGGTTCACAAGACACCATTCGCATTGATGTTCGATTGAACGTGAGTGAGTCCGGTGCCGTGACCAATGCTTCGTTAAATGGACCTAACCTCGGCAATCTCAAGCCCTGCATTCTCAATACGGTAAAACGCTGGCGATTCCCCGCCTCCTCCGAAATGACTGAAGTACCTTTCCCACTGGTATTTCAGCCAGGCGCTTAACCACCTTTTCTTTCACTTCAAAGGCGTCTCGCTTCCAGGTATAGTCTGCCACACATGGACTCCGCCGAGCTAGCACGTCTTGCCATTGAAGGCCTCTACTTAGCCCTTCTGCTATCAGGTCCTGCACTACTCGCCAGCATCGTGGTCGGTGTCACGATTGGGATCTTCCAGACCATGACCCAGCTTCATGAAGCCAGTTTAAGTTTTGTGCCAAAACTTATCGCGGTGGGACTAGCGCTTGCTCTGTTCGGAGCGTGGATGGGTCAAGAACTATTGCGTTTTACACAAGCGCTCTGGCAGACATTCCCTTAAGGATTGCATCTTGAATGCTTGGTATGCATTGTTGGATTCCCATTCCCAGATCATGGCATGGGGAATCTTTGGACTCCTGGCGCTCCGAATTTTACCCCTCACCATGTTCGCGCCGTGGGTCACGTGGATGAATGCTCCATGGGCCATACGGATTGCCGTTTCTTTAGCACTCACCATCGCATTCTTTCCCTTTGCCTATGCACCAACCCCCGTACTCCCCCAAACCCTATGGGAATGGGCGGCTTGCGGAATTCATGAACTTGCCATCGGCACAATGTTTGCTGTTGCGACATCGGTGCCTTTGTATGCTTTACAATGGGCAGGCGGTCTCATCGAGCAATGGCGTGGCACCACAGGGGTTGAATCCGACATCAATCCTCAGCCCCTTGAGCAATGGTTACTTATGTTTGGGATCGCCGTGTTCGTGGCGCTTGGCGGCCATCGACTCGCTATCACTATTTTCACAAACATGCTTCAGCACACACCGCCGATGCACACCTTACATGCCAACTGGGCTTTGTTTGCATTGGGGTCTGCACGCCTTGTCGCTGACGGCTTAGCGTTGTGCGTCGTACTGTCAGCACCTTTTATCGGCGCCTTATTGATCACCGAAGTAACATGGATGGCCATCACACGTGTCCACTCAAGCTTTCCTGTGTCTACACTAAGCAGCCCCTTGCGAGCCGCGTTGGTGCTTGTTGTATTGTGGGCATTGCTTGGAGTGTTGGTTATGGATTTGCCAGATATTTTTAGAGAAAGCTTACAATCTGCCAAGACATTATTACGAGAATTTGCTAAATAGCATGAGAGTTTATGCAGATACCTCGTGTACTCATCGACAGCCAAACCATTGCCACCCGAGTTCAAGAGTTGGGTGCACAAATCCAAGAAGACTATGCAGGCAAAGAGCTTGTGCTTGTCCCTGTGCTCAAAGGCAGCCTTATGTTTGCTGCTGACTTAGCACGTGCGATTAACTTGCCGCTCTGCATGGATTTCCTCGGGCTACGCAGCTACGGCAGCCGCACCGAAACTTCTGGCATCGTCCAAATCACTGCCGATCTTAACCATCCCATCCAAGACATGGATGTCATCGTTGTCGAGGATATTGTGGATACTGGCCTCACCATGGACTACCTCATGGAAAACCTCGCCACCCGCAAGCCTCGAAGTCTCAAACTCGCAGCGCTCCTGCACAAGCCTTCAAGAACCCGCAGCATGGTCCATGTCGACTATCTAGGGTTTACCATTGAGGACGTATTTGTGGTGGGATATGGACTCGATCATGCAGAACGGTATCGCAACCTGCCCTACATCGGCGTGTTGGATTAGTCCCTCCCTAAATGGCAACCTCATCATCAACTCTATACGGAGGCGTGGAAGGGGGTGGCACAAAATTTCGATGTGCCGTGGCCACCGAAGAGCAGCAATTTCTTGCAGAAACACGCATTGAAACCACCACTCCCCAAGAAACGCTCTCGCGCGTCAGCCAATTCTTTAAGCCCTACATAAGCTCACTTCACGCCGTTGGCATTGGCATGTTTGGCCCGCTCGATATCGAGGGCAAACGATCGAATGGCCCCGCTGGCTCGACACTCCGAACACCCAAACCCGGATGGGATGATGTCCCTGTAGCCCAATTATTGAGAACTGAACTGGATACACCCGTCTACATCGACACCGATGTCAACTGCGCCGCATGGGCAGAAGCCACGGCTGGACACCCGCCGCCTTGCGATCCCACTCTGTACATCACCATTGGTACTGGGATTGGCGTAGGAGCCTATGTTCACGGCCAACTACTTCATGGATACATGCATCCTGAAATGGGCCATCTCCCAGTCCAACGTGAAGTCAACGCAGATGGGACCATCGACATGTTTGAAGGCAGCTGTCCTTTTCACCAAACCTGCATAGAAGGCATGGCATCCGGCACGGCGCTCCGCCAACGTCTAGGCTCCGAACTCAAAATTATACCGCCGACACATCCCGTTTGGTTGCTTACCGCAGGATATATCGCCCAGCTCATTTACTGCTCTGTCCTCTGCCTTTGCCCAGAACGCATCGTCATCGGAGGAGGCGTTCTTGAACATCCAACCCTATTGTCCAGGATTCGGGAAAAAGCCCAGGCTCGACTCACGCCTTATCTTCCCATGTCGATGCTGGGAATCGACATGAACACATACATCGTCCCCCCTTACTTTGGATCCAAAGCCGGACTCTGTGGAGCTACGATGCTTGCTAAACACCACTCCCAACTCAATCGTCGCTAATTTAATGTCGCGCTTAAATCAACGAGTGTCCCCGACACACTAAGCGTGTCTACATGGAAACACGTCTCTTCACGGTTGCCAAACGTCACAGCATTAAGGGTGACATCAAAAGGTTTTCCATCCACTTCTGTCGTCTTTAAAACGTCCGGCATATCCGTCACGATAATTTGCCCGGCCGTCGCTACATACGAACCTTCATCAGGATAAACGTGTGCACACAAGCCACCGCTCTCACAGCTAAGCTCATACTGCCCCTCTTGGCCTTGCCATGTGCCAACCCGAGGAAACAATTCGATGTCCACACAAAACCGCTTGTCACTTTGGCGGTCATGAAGCTGAAGGATGGGATTGTCTGGCTGACTATTTGCCGAATCACTCGTATCGGGACGATATAACCCTGCAAAGGGCTCCCATGTTTCTGCTGCAATCGGAAGAACGATGCAACCATCGTCGGGATGAACCACTGCTGGATTGAACTCAAGCACCCCAAGTTCTTGGCATGTAGGGATATCTGCAAAATCAGGCAACTTGAGATCGTCACTGCACGCCTGTAACGCCATGGTTGAACCCAGTACTAAGCCACCCACGGCCACCCACTGCTTAAGGCTCAAGCCTACCCTTGCCATGCCACAAGCCTAGCGCATATTGAGTATCTGCAACACGAAAAATGCTTCAAATGCCTGGAATCATGCTGTCAGAGGGCCGGGTAGAGGGTGTCGGTGAGGGTGGCAACACTGAGACCGTGTTCGCACGCTCCATTTGCAAAATCTCCTCTATCGCAGCAATGCAACCACCACAGCCCCGCCCCGCTCCGCAGGCCTTTGCAACGTCGCGCTTGGAACACGCGCCCTTACGAATCGCAGCGCGCACATCGCGATCACACACCCGCTGGCAATGACAAACGATCACTTATCAAGGATAGCTTAATGAAAACCATTGTCAAATTCAGTAAGGGTGGAATTTCAAGCCTTGCATTGAAAGGATTTAGGAATTACAAGGTTCTAACATTCCAATGAAAGCGAGCTATCGATGAAAGGTGACAGCCAAATCCTAGAATTGCTCAATGAGGTGCTCACGGCTGAGCTTACGGCTATCAACCAGTATTTCATCCACTCAAAAATGTGTGCGAATTGGGGGTATAGCAAACTCGCCGAACGTAAGCGCCACGACTCCATCGACGAGATGAAAGACGCTGATACCGTCATTAACAGAATATTGTACCTCGATGGCGTGCCTAACATGCAACGGCTTAATCCGGTTCGAGTGGGCGAAGATCCCGTAGAACAGCATATGCTTGATCTTGCTCTGGAAACTGACGCTATCGCACGGTTGAATCGAGCTATAGCGGTATGTCGAGACAAGGGCGATAATGGTACCCGTGAAATCCTGGAAGGTATTTTACGAGGCGAAGAAGAAGCTGCCGATTGGCTGGAATCTCAACTCCATGCCATTAAAGAAATCGGCAAAGAGCGTTATCTCGCTGAACAGCTCTAAGTGTAATGCAGTGAACGCTTCTCTACCCTCTCTCATGCATACATGGCTTGGAACAAGCACCCTTATTCTGGCAAGCATGCTAGGTTATGGATGCGACTCAAATAGAGAACAATCCTCAGAGCGCGTCACCTCCTACCGTAACTCCGAAAAAAACCAACAAAAAGCTCCTGCCTCTGCGACGCCCAATCCCAAAAAACGTTCCGTAACGCAGCACAAACCTTCAACCGACCCTAGTCCCGCTACAAAAGACGCAGGGCCGACCGACCATCTTAAAGAACACTTAGAACGGCTTGATCACGCTGCTTCTGAACAAGAGCAGGAACTGGAACGTTTGAGTGGAGATCTGCCCTCTTCCCCTTAACGCCTAATTCCTTTGCATCCGAGTGTCTGGAATTACAGCTCCAGATAAATGTCCAGCAGGTGTTGCGTGTCTATCAACTCTGGATTATGGATTTAGTGTGGCCGACGAGCCTTTCGCTTTCGTCACGTCCCTCACCCCATCATTGGGAGTACATGCATGGCACTGACATATTCCAAAGGAATGCCCATCGGCACGAGAGCACCTCAGTTTGCATTGCCAGGCACAGACGGAAAAACTTATTCCCTCGATACGTTCGCCGATGCCAAAGTGCTTGTGATCATCTTCACCTGCAACCACTGTCCCTATGCCAAAGCCAGCGAAGATCGATTCATCGCCATACAAAAAGACTATGCTGACAAGGGTGTAACGCTTGTCGCCATAAATCCCAACGATGCCACTCGCTATCCTGATGACTCTTTGGAGCACATGAAAATCCGAGCAACCGAAAAGAACTTCAACTTCCCTTACTTATGCGATGAAACTCAACAGGTTGCTCGGGCATACGATGCGGCATGCACACCCGACATCTTTGTGTTTGATGCGCAGCGTAAGCTTGTTTACAACGGAAGAATGGACGACAATTGGAAAGAACCTGAGCAAGTACGCCGTCATGACTTGCGGACCGCTATTGACTGCGCATTGCAAGGCAACCCTGTCACGTTCGATCCTATCCCTTCTATGGGATGTAGTATCAAATGGAAAGAAGTCACTTAGCCGTGCGGGTTGCACCTTTCGACCTTCCCCTCGATGTTGTCAGACAAGAACTCAATCGTCTCCGACATCCTTTTCGCATCGCAGTAACACGCGCCAAAAACCCTTTTAATATTGGGGCAATCATTCGTGTGGCACACTCGTTCCTCGTCCGCGAGATCATTCTTATCGGCAAAACCCCGTATTACGAACGTGCCGCCATGGGAATGCAACGTTATGAAAACATTACTGAAATCGATGATGAAGCAGCATTCGTTGCTCATGCTAAGAAAGAAAACTGGACGTTGGTCGCATTTGAAAAAGATCACGCTCAATGCGGCCTTTGGGATGCACCGATGCCCCGTGACGCTGTCCTGGTGTTTGGAAACGAAGATGATGGCATAAGCCAGTCCATCTTAGAGGCTGCTGATGTGGTGGCTGCAATTCCCATGTATGGCATTAACCATTCCTACCCTGTCACCGCAGCAGCTTCGATGGCCATGGCAGAATGGGCTCGTCGCTATGCATACAATGGCTTACTCACCGAAGAGCAACCGCAGCGTGCCATAACCGACGCTCAACCACACCCATAATATTGGAAATACATAGCCTCGGTATCTCCAGTACACAAAGGGCGTTGCAATTGGAATCAGTGCCAATCCTTTAGGCATCCACGGAATACGTTTTGAAAAGAGTACCCAAAACAAGATTGCCAAGTGAACCGTCAGCCATGCAGCTCCCACACTTGTTAGAACAACCAAAAAAACGAGATCTCGATTCATCATGCGTTAGATCGTATTTTCCCGTTGAGTGTGCTAACACGCCTGCGGACGAAAGGCGATGACACGTTCAATTGGCATAGCCCTGCTCGGATGTGGGGTTGTAGGCACTGGGGTAGCCCGGTTACTTCGGCACAACAGGCAAGCACTTAGTACCAAGCTTGGAGCTGACCTTGAGCTGCGACACGTTATCGTACGCGATGCTACCAAACAACGTCTTGAAGTGCCTGACAATGTCATCTCGTCAGACTCCCAGCACGCACTGGGCGACCCTTCTGTGGATATTGTAGTGGAACTGATGGGCGGCATCGAACCTGCCCGGAGCTATATCCAAGCCGCTCTTGAGCACGGCAAACATGTAGTCACTGCCAATAAAGCCGTGATCGCAGATCACGGGCATGCCCTTATCGAAATCGCCGAACGAACACACCGCGACCTCTATTTTGAAGCGGCAGTAGGCGGAGGCGTGCCTATTCTTCGAGTCTTACGTGAAGCCGTGTCTGCAGACCGTGTACTTGCTCTGTGTGGCATTGTGAACGGCACAAGCAACTACATGCTGAGTAAAATGCAACGCGAACGCATCGATTTTGCACAAGCCTTGCGCGAAGCACAGGATGCAGGCTATGCGGAAGCCGATCCCAGTCTAGATATCGGCGGGGGCGATGCCGCACATAAGCTTGCCATCCTTGCAACCATGGCATTTGGTGCACCTATCACCATTCAAGATGTGACGACGGAAGGTATCGATCGCATTGGTGCCATCGACATGCAATTTGCAGACCGTTTTGGTTATGTGATCAAACATTTGGCGATCGCCCGACTAACCTCCGAAGGCACATTGGATTTACGGGTACATCCTACGCTTATCGATGCCGACAGTGATTTGGCGTCCATTCACGGAGCACTCAATGCCGTGCACATTGAAGCCGAATCACTCGGGCCATGCTTACTTTCTGGTTATGGTGCCGGATCGCTCCCTACTGCAGTCAGTGTGATGGGTGATATTGTCGATGTGGCTCGCAACATCCTCGCAAATGCATGCGGGCGTATCCCCCCTTGGGGCGTACAGGTAAGCCGTCTTGAACAACGGCCTATTCAAGACATGGGCGATCATCAAGGATGCTACTATTTACGCTTTTCTGTGTTGGATCAGCCGGGTGTCTTAGCACGCATCACAGGAATCCTGGGCGAGCATCACGTCTCGATCGAACAAATTGTGCAAGAAGGCCGCGCACGTCAAGCCAATGCACCTGTTCCCGTAGTGATCTTGACCCACCAAGCCAAAGAACAAGACATCCATCGTGCCTTAGAAACCATTGACAAGCTAGACATCGTCACCCAGCCTACTCACCGTCTACGTATTATGGGCTCCTAGTTAAGGGGCCGCGAAGTTGTATCTCCTATAAACTCCCTACATAATCCACCCGTGCCAGACACTGAACCCCATCAAGATCTTACCGGGCTAGGCCAGCTCACTGCTCTACTCGGCCCCGAAACAGAGTTCAAGGGGAAGCTTGCCTTTGGCGACCGGGTACGCATTGAAGGCAAAGTCGATGGAGAAATATTTGGAGATGGCACATTGATTATCGCCGAAGGCGCAAACATCCACGCACAAGTCACGGTAGGGACATTGATCATGCGGGGCGGCACGTTACATGGTGATGTGACAGCCACCAAGCTGGTGGAGATTTATAGTCCGGCACGGGTGTTCGGCAACATTCATGCCCCAGAACTGCTCATTGAAAAAGGCGTCGTATTTGAGGGCAAATGTACCATGGAAAACGCCCGAGTCGCCGAACCTGAACCGCTCTAAAGGCCTACTGCGCTTTGACTTGACGCTTGGGAAACCGACTGGTAGATAAGCCTCGCATTTCCGCTATTTTTTCGGTAAAAAACGGCTTTTAACGCAGATGCGAGGCTTTGAATTATGCTCTTGGCCCTAGTCTCTTCGGGTGGTTCTGTCATCGACCTCGACCCTACTTTTCTCATCCAAATCGGTATATTTTTCGCTACGCTTTTGGTGTTACGCGTACTGGTGTTCAATCCATTGCTTACGCTTTTTGATGCCAGGCAAGCAGGGATTGAAGGCGCCCGGGAACAAGCACACCTTCTGATGAAGGATGCAACCGCCAAAGCCGACGCCTACGAAGAACAGCTCTCCAAGGTAAAACTCCAAGCCGCCCAGGAAAGAGATCGTCTACGTGCAGACGGCCAACGCCTTGAACGAACCCTCTTGGAGAAGGTTCGAGAACAAACCCGTCAGATGATAGACGACGCCGACACACGGCTTGCTCGCGAAAAAGAATCTGCACGTCGAGAATTACAACTCTCGACGCCACGCCTTGCTAAACAAATCGCCACCAAAATCATGCAACGAGAGATCTCATAATGACATCGCATGGTGCTGACATAAGCCACGTACTACATTCCTTACCGTTTTGGTCGCTGGTGCTCAATTTTACGTTGCTGCTCATCGTGTTCGTACGCATGGGACGTAAACCACTGCTCAGTTTTCTGCAGTCACGCCGCGAAACCATCCAGGCGAGCCTTAACGAAGCGGCCCAAATCAAAGCGGAAGCGGAAGCCAAACACGCAGAATACACAGAGCGGTTAAAACAACTCGATCACGATCTTGCTTCGCTACGAGCGGAAATGATTAAAGCAGGCGAATTGGAACGAGACCGCATCATTGCCGATGCGGAAACAAAAGCTTCTCGGTTAAGACACGAAGCCCAGTTTATTATCGACCAACGACTCAAACAGTTGCGTGTCGACCTAACGAAAGAAACCGCAGAAGCTGCCATCCAAGCAGCCAACTCCATCCTGCAACAAGAAACCACTCCCCAAGACCAACAACGATTAGCCCAAAACTATCTGGAGAACCTGTCGCGAATATCGCCACAAAGGAAGCCGCTCTGATGTCTATCGTAGCCCAACGTTACACGAAGGCGATCTTTGAGCTCGCCCGTGACGAAGGTGAACTTGAATCGGTTGATACTCAACTTGCTAGCCTGGCCGAGCTATGGCGCAAGAGTACTAGCCTTCGAGACGTTTTTCATAATCCAAGCTTTGATGCTGAGCAACGACGCAACGTCATCAAAGAGCTGATAAGCAGAGTTCATGCCACTACGCTGGTTTCCAACTTGCTTTGCTTATTGTCCGATCGAGGTCGGATGGATATTTTGCCTCAACTGTCCACGGCTTTTCGAAGCATGGCTGAAGACCTACTTGGACGGGTGCACGCTGAAGTTGTGACAGCCACAGAGCTGCCTGAAGCCTATTTTGACCAACTCAAGCAACGGCTGGAACAAGTGACAGGCAAACGCGTCGTGATAGAACGACGTATCGACAAATCAATTATTGCTGGAGTTGTCGCTCGTGTCGGTGACCAGGTTTTTGACGGCAGCGCGCAACATCATCTTTCACAATTAAAAGAAGAACTTTTAAAAAGCCAAAGTTACTAAAGGACGAGGTACTCGATGCAGGTTCGTACAGAAGAAGTCTCTGAAATCATCAAAAAGCACATTGCGTCATATGATACGCACGTAGCCATCACGGAAACGGGCACCATCCTTACGGTAGGCGACGGGATTGCACGTGTGCATGGCCTTCAAGGAGCCATGGCAGGCGAGCTTTTGGAGTTCCCCGGCAACCTGATGGGTATGGTGCTCAATCTTGAAGAAGACAACGTCGGTGTTGCACTACTGGGATCAGATTCACACGTGCGCGAAGGAGATACCGTCAAACGCACAGGACGCATTATCGATGTGCCCGTTGGACCAGGACTGCTTGGTCGTGTCGTGGATGCATTGGGTAATCCCATCGACGGAAAGGGACCGTTATCCACAACAGAACGCCGTCGCGTAGAGTTAAAAGCGCCTGGCATTGTTGCACGACAGCCTGTGACTGAACCTATGCAGACCGGCATCAAAGCGATTGATTCCATGATCCCTGTTGGTCGCGGGCAGCGCGAGCTGATCATTGGCGATCGGCAAACAGGCAAAACCGCAGTTGCAGTGGATGCCATCATCAACCAAAAGGGCCAGAATATGCACTGCATCTACGTGGCCATTGGTCAGAAGCAATCCACGATTGCCCAAGTGGTTGATCGGCTGACTCAACAAGGTGCGATGGAATATACCACGGTAGTCAGTGCGAACGCCTCAGAGATGGCACCTTTGCTCTTCATTGCACCCTACACCGGCTGCACTATGGGCGAATATTTCCGTGACAACGGACAGCATGTGTTGGTGATCTACGATGATCTTTCCAAGCAAGCTGTGGCATACCGGCAGTTGTCTTTACTACTGAGGCGTCCACCTGGCCGTGAAGCCTATCCCGGTGATGTGTTTTACTTGCACAGCCGCTTGCTTGAACGTGCCGCCAAAATGGCAGACGAGTGGGTGGTCGTTGATAAAGGTGCAGAACCATCCCGTGCCGTTGCCACTAAAATCTATGTGGGTCCGCAAGGACATGACGCTGCCAAAGAGGCTGCCCAACGTCAGGGCGGAAACTGCGAAGTGAAAAAACTCTCTGATTCCGGCGGCTCTCTAACCGCACTTCCCATCATCGAAACTCAAGCGGGCGACGTCTCTGCATACATTCCTACAAACGTGATCTCCATTACCGATGGCCAAATCTTCCTTGAGTCCGACCTATTTTATTCTGGCGTCCGTCCTGCCATCAACGTAGGTATTTCTGTCTCTCGTGTCGGTGGCAACGCGCAAATCAAAGCCATGAAACAAATCGCAGGAACACTGCGTCTTGAACTGGCTCAATACCGCGAAATGGCTGCATTCGCTCAATTTGCCTCTGATTTAGATAAAGCGACACAACGCCAGCTGGCTCGCGGTCAACGCTTGGTGGAAATTCTCAAACAAGGTCAATATGTTCCCATGCCTGTCGAAGAACAGGTGTTAATTATTTTTGCGGCCACCAATGGGTTTGTCGATAACTATCCCACCAACGCCCTGCGACGCTATGAGCAGGAACTTTTATCCTTTGTCAAAGGAAAGCATCCAAAGGTCCTTGAAGCCATTCGTGAAAAGAAAGTCTTAGCCGACGATACCAAAGAAGCGTTGATGACCGCCATCAAAGCGTTCAACGACATCTTTGAGGTTGAAAAATCCGCATGAGCAGTCTCAAGGTTATTCGAAAACGCATTTCAAGCGTCAAAAATACACAAAAAATTACCAAAGCCATGAAAGTAGTGGCGGCGGCTAGTTTACGAAAAGCGCAGCAACGGATTGTGGAGTTACGGCCCTACGCCATCGGAACACAACAGGTGTTAAGCTCAGTCGCGGCGCGTGCAGGCGGTGAAGAAGCACATCCACTTTTAGCAAGGCGCCCGGAAACCAAAGTGCTTCTTGTTGTTCTCACAAGTGATCGTGGACTGGCAGGTGCCTTTAACGCGAACATTAATAAAACGGCCTATAAACTACTCAGGAAACTCGAAGATGAAGGCAAGGAAGTCGTAGTTGCCGTAATTGGAAGAAAAGGTCGAGATTACTTTTCCCGTCGTGGAGCCCATATCCGTGATGAGTTTCGTCATGTGTTTGAAAACTTAACACTGGATAAAGCCAACGAGATTGCACAAGCGATCATCAACGCCTATGCGCCTGCGTTCGACCCTGAGCAAAAGCTGCCTGAGGATGCAAACCCTTCTAAGACTGTCGAACCACAACTCGATACGATCTACCTCATTTACAATGAGTTTAAGAGTGCGATCAACCAGAAAGTCGTCATAGAGCCCCTGCTTCCAATCAAGCTGGACCCAGCCTCTGAACCTGATGACGATATCGATTATATTTATGAGCCAACAAAGCGCGCGCTCCTTGATCGTTTAATCAGCATGTATGTCCGCACACAAATCTACCGCGCTCTTTTGGAATCGGTCGCCTCAGAGTACGGAGCACGCATGACTGCCATGGACAATGCCACTCGTAACGCCTCCGATATGATTGGACGTCTGACCTTGCAATTCAACCGGGCCCGCCAAGCCGCCATTACCAAAGAACTCATGGAAATCATTGGTGGTGCTGAAGCCCTGTCCTAACGGGCAATAACCGTCTATTTTATTGATATCACAGAGCTTTTCACTTTCGTCCCTGGACGAGTGGGTAGATGTAGCTATAATTGGGAGATGAAGGGCTTACACTTACTTGGCGTGATCGTCGCCTTTGCATTCGCAAGCGCCTGCAGCGATTCTGTCATTAGTGTAGAACGTGATTTTTTTGGGCAAGATGGACAAAAATGGTGCTCAGACGTCCGGTCATGGAAATTTGTTAAATTCGATCCACTAAACTGTGGTGACTGTAGTCAGCCGTGCCCTCAAAACCATGGTTGTTTCGATGGCGTATGCAAGCCGAACGAATCGAGCAACAACCCTTCAAGCACCAACTACTGCAGCGACTATCGAACCTGTGCTTACTACGGCTGCGATAACGGATGCCAAGCAGACAGTGACTGTCTTGCTATCGAGCAAGCTTGCGCAGACGAAGCAGGAAAAACACTCGAAGAGCTTCGTGATCTAGGATATGTCGCACTCACCTGCAATGTCACCACAGGCAAATGTTATATTCCCATCGAAGAGCCTCCACCAGAAGACGAAGAAGATCCAGAAACGCCTCCAACCCCTAACCCGCCACCGCCCTCTGTTAACAAGTCAGACACCTGTTGCGGCTCATCCTGTACCAACTGCACCACGACAAACCGATCCTGTGAGGGCTCTGGCACCAACTACGCCTGTGAATGCACAGGCTGCGAGGATGATGGCCAGTGCTATCCCACCGGGCATCGTAAGGACTTTTTTGATCATCCGGGTTATGAGTGTGGCGCATCCTGCCAATGCTTAAGCTCTTCGGCATGGGGAGCATGCACGCCCCTGCAAGGCTGCTAACTCACGTAAACATGTCAGCTTCTCTGCTCAGATCATGTGTGCATTCCTCAGAGATGCTGCTCTATGCCCCTGGAGGTACCCAGTCGCTACGAATACTCCAGGTTGAGAACCCTTCGCCGTTTACGTCGTTCTGCAAATCGTAGACGATTGCAGAGCCAGTGATTGGCGTAAATCCATGACCATTCCAAACCCAGTGGGCATTCGATGCTCCAGGCTCGGGGAGCGGCTCCGGATCATAAAACACAAAGGAACCGTTGCCTTCGAGATCAATCGTTGGAGCGCCGTTTTCAAAGAAATGGCGAGCAGCATGGAGTTGCGCCAGGATCTCAACTTGCTCTGTTTCGGATAGGTTGTTGTTGCTAAGATCCACGGTGCTCAGCTTTGTCATAACCCCGAATATCGACGCGTTGATACTCTCAAGATGATTGCCAGCAAGGTACAGTTCTTCAAGGTTACGCAAACTCGCAAGGTCTGGAGATAGGGCTCCACTGATCGCGTTGTTGCTTAGGTTAAGGACGCGGAGATTGGCAAGCTGGTTGAGGCCTGTTGGAAACGCTGTCAGGTCGCTATCGCTCACGTCCATCTCTACGATTGAAAGCAGGGCGTCGGGTGCATTAAGAGTGCTCGTGGCCGGATCGCTATTATTGAGCTCCACGCTGACCGATGCTCCCGCCAACGGCGGTGAACCGACAGAAAACGTCCATGTCAGTGTGGAAGACGATCCTTCTAACACCAAGCTTGGAGAGAACTCAGCAAACAAATCAAGTTCGAACCCTAATGCAGCACACGCATCGCAGCTGCCTCCACAGTCGATCGCATCCTCGTCTTGGTTGTGCAGTCCGTCATCGCAACTTGCCGGACCTTCAGGAGCGCATACAAAATCAGTGGAGCAGTAACCGCTAACGCAGTCAACACCGGCAAGACAGGCTTTATCATTTTCGCACGTGGCGCCACACTTGCCCCCACAATCGAGGTCTGTTTCGCCTTGGTTGGTAAATCCGTCAGAGCAGGTAGCCGCTTGGCACTCTCCATCGGTACAAACCGGAGGCTCGCTTTCCGTTGCATACGGATCGTACCAAACCCGTCCACATCCACAAAACATAAGGATGCAACACACTGAGTTGGTTGTCCCAAGCCAGCGAAGTATCTGTTTACTAGCTTTCACAATAGAAACGTAATCCATTGTTGAAATCCTTCTTCGTTGACGTCATGCTCAAGATCGTACCTCATCGCTTGGCCAGTCAAAGGCACATACCTTTGTCCATCCCACTGCCAATCGCTATTGGAAACACCATTACCAGGTGGACTCGCATACATACCGGAAGGCGAAGCGTTGCCATACATCATGCGCAAGAGGATCACTTGGTTTTGGCAGACCAGAGGCGTTGTACAATCTCGAGTGTTCAAGTGAAGAAAGCTATGGCGCGCTTGGTATATCTGAAGGATGACCTCATCCACCAGTGCTTGTGTCATACCATTGTCACGCAAATTAATTTCTTCGATGGGAAGTGCGGCTCCAAACACACCGGGCGCGATCGTCGCAATCGCGTTGTCATTTAAATAGAGTTCACGCAGGTTGGTAAGCTGACCGATTTCCGCGGGTAGATCACTCAAATTGTTTCCTGCCAGATTCAATACTTGAAGGTTGGCCAGTCCAACAATGCTAGGAGAAACACTGCTAAGGTTGTTGTAAGAGACGTCAAGTTCACGCAACTTCACAAAGGAGCCGAACCACGCGGGAATCGCAGTGAGGGAATAATTCGCAGAAAGATTCAACGTTTCTAGGTTCGTAAGATTGCCGAGTTCACTAGGAAGACTGGTGAGGGAGTTACCAGACAGGTTAAGTTCACGCAGGTTCACCAAGGAGCCAAACCACGTGGAAATCACAGTGAGGGAATTCCCATAAAGGTTCAACGTCTCTAGATTTGTTAAGTTGGCAAACTCGGCTGGCAGCGATGTCAACCCCTGGTATGCAAGTGATAGGGTCTTTAGACTCGTCAAGTTGCCAAACTCAACCGGTAAACTACTAAGCAATGTACCGCGAAAGTACGCATCCACATTCAGGTGCTGAAGATTGGAAAGATTACCGATCTCCGGCGGCAATGCTACCAATTGGTTTCTGCTAAGGTCGAGCGTTTGCAGGTTGCTCAAGTTGCCCAATTCAGAAGGCAATTCTGTGAGAGAATTAGACCCTACATACAATGCCTTCAGAGTGGTCAGCGTCAAAATCTCAGGCGGCAATGTTTGCAGGTTAGTATAGGTGAGGTTAAGTTCTTCAAGATTGCTGAGCTGACTGATCTCCGGAAAAATCGGTTGGACCAAGTCACTACTGGATAGATTCAGTACACGAAGGGACTGCGCGTTAGAAATGCCTGTGAGATCAAGGAAACCTTGTCGGGATATCGATAACGTATGAAGTTTTGATAACTGCCACAGTTCAATGGGAATAGACCCTTCGTCCATCTGAGTGTCATCCAGGTACAGGTTTTCTAGGTTTACCAAGACCTCGATGCCTTGCGGAAATCCCGCAAGATTGTTCTCCCGTAAACTAAGCGATTGGACCAACGGCAGCACCGCTGGGGGTCCGAGGGTTCCGACGATGTTACCGTCGATATCGTCAGGAAAGGTGTGGCCGACGATGCCACCGTAAAGCACTTCGACGACTTCTTCGTAATGGCCACTGTTTTCGTCGTCTTGTACCCACTTCTGATACGTAAACTGCCATTCGAGGCCGGCGGTTGCATCCGTCAGAATGGCAACACCGGCAAATGAATTATGGCCTTCGTCGAGTTCAAATCGAAAGAGCGAGCACTCTGTTTCACACGGGCCACCGCAATCGATGCCATGTTCCTCTTGGTTGATGATGCCGTCCGAGCAGGAAGGGGCTTGGCAGGTGCCGCCGCTGCAGTTGCTGGACTCACAGTCACCGGCGTCGTTGCATTGTTTGCCCGAGCCGCACGTCGCACTGCACGGACCGCCACAATCCACATCCGTTTCGTTAGGGTCCTTCAATCCGTTTTGACACAGGTCCGATTCACACGATCCGCTCAAGCAAGACTCATCGGCGCCAGGCGTGAGATTGCACCCACCCAGTAGCCCAAGGCCTAACAGCAAAAGCGGCACACATTTCATATATGCTTAAATAATACACTAATAAGGTAATTCTGGCAAGAAACCATGTCACTGAGTTTATAAAAAATTAATAAATAAAAACAGCATGTTATACGCAATTTTCCTCCCCATTGCCAGCCCATGTAAAGCCACTGTTCTCATTTGTACAAAGCTCACGTTGTCCTTAGACTGACTGGCCTCGTGTCCAACGTCTTGCCTTCTGAGCTCCCTCTACATTCTGCCGTGACCTATCGCGAGCTTGTTCATGTGCTTTTAACCCATGCCGCACAAGGCGTGGTGTTTGATCGGATGGCGGTGGTGACTTCCGGAAAAGACCTTGATCAAGAAGCCATTCGCGTCAGCTTAAAGCGTGCATCCATACCCGCACACTTTGCCAAGCCTTTACGTATCCCAAGTCCACAAGGCAAGGCTCTGCTCGCACTGCTTCGTTTTAAGCACGAAGAAGGTGCACTTGAACACCTTGCCGATTACCTATCTTTATGTCCGCAGCCCACGCTCCCCGAACATTGGGAAGCCGAATTATTTAAGACAGGCATCCCGACCAGGCTAGAGGATTGGAAAACCGTCAAACCTGCTTCACTCAACCAGATCGTTCAACGATTCCTTGAGTTGTTGAGCCACTGTAAGGGCCCACTGTCCTGGACGCAGTGGATCGACGTCCTTGAAAGCTTAGCGGAAGCAGCCTTACCTACCCCAACCACGGTTAAGCAAGCTCTTCGATCTCTACCACACACTTCTGCTTCAACCTCTTTTCCGACCGAAGCTGTGCTTGACATTCTTACGCCCCAATTAAGTTATGAATACACCTCTGCTTCAACGAGTCATGACGGGAAAGTGTACATCTGCGAGCAAGCGCATCTTCATGAGGCCATGTTTAGCGTGGTGCTCCATTGCACCGAATTAGATGAATCCAACCCTTTTTTTCGTTTAAGTCCTCTTACACCTGAAAGCCCGGTTGAGCCTGAAAACGCCACATGCCAACTCGACTTTGAATTGAATGTTCTCAATACGCTTTTTGCAACTCCACCTTCCGAAGTCCCTAAAGGCCGTGCACGGTTTTTATTGGATCATCATCCGCATCTAGGCCGTGCGCTTCGCACACGCGCTTTACGTTGGCGTAAGGGCCGCTGGAGTTCTGCCGATGGATTCGCCAAGCCCTCTTCGTTGGCCCAACAAGCGCTTCAACAACACCGGCCTGAACATCGCGCTTATTCACCTACAGCACTTCAACACTTGGCCGCTTGTCCGTATCGGTTTTTTCTATATGCGCTTTTAGGATTACGGCCATACCAACCTTTTGAGCAAACGTTGTATCTCGACCCGCTTCAACGAGGCAGCCTGGTCCATGAAATCCTGTATGAATTTTTATGCACATGTAAACAACAGGCCATGCTCCCTGTACGCCCTGCACACTTAGACACGCTTAAAGCTCTGCTCGTAACTACGATAGCCGAGGTAAGCGCTCGGCACGCTCTTTTGATAGCACCTCGCTCCCTGTATGTTTGGCAAGAAGAGCTCAACCAAATTCACGCAGATCTTGACGAATGGCTTGAACGTGCAAGCCACGATCCCGTATGGGAACCTTGGCTCTTTGAATTGTCTTTTGGTCTACCCGGTCGTGCAGCACAAGATCCACAGAGCATTCTTCATCCGGTTACAATTGATACAGGCCTAACGATTCGCGGATCCATCGATCTCGTTGAACGTGATGCCTCAGGCACATTGCGGGTCACAGACTTTAAAACAGGGAAAGCCCGAACCAAACATGGAATTGTAACTCAAGGCGGCGAAGTACTTCAACCCTTGCTATACGCGCTTGTTTTAGAAAAAATGTTCCCTGATCATAAAACATCAGGTGGTCGCTTACATTATTGCAGCTCAAGTGCAGACTTTGCTGAAACATGGGTTTCTCTCACACCCCAAACCAAGCAAAGCATCACTTTGCTCAAGCAAGCCATTGATGAAAGCTTCGAGCAATCCATGTTTGTTGCAAACCCAGTCCAAGGACGCTGCCGTTTTTGTGATTATCAAGCCATCTGCGGAACACAGGAAGAAGAGCGCACAAAGCACCGTCGAAGCTCACAGGACCTCCCGATGCTACGGCAGCTACGGAGTTCGTTATGACGATCATCGTGCAAGGGGCTTCTAAGACTGGAAAAAGCACATTTCTAAAAAAGCGTATGGCAGCACTTTTTGAGGACAATTCACTGCCTCAGCCACGCATACTGATGATCCACGCTGCACCTCCTGCGAATGACCATGCCCTGATCCAAGAAACACCCATAGCACCGCCTTCACTGCACAGAACCACCTTCCTAGGCCTATGCCTGAATATCTTGCGAGAGTTTGCAAGCTACGCCTCTTTAAAAGACAACTTTGAAGTCCTAAGTCCTGAAGCAGCTCACCTACACCTCGATCAGACAATGAATCGGTGGTTTCATAAAGTGGCTTCCGATCCTCCTCCTGGTGTCCGTCGGGTATTACTCACCAAGCCCGATCGGACAAATCCATGTTCTCCCAAAGACACTCTCAGACACATGGTTCATACACTGGCACATACACGACACGAGCACCTTGTTTGCACGCGTCCCATCGAAACTCCTCACATTCAGATCGACGAAATGCTTGACGAAATGAAAGCGTTCTCGGAACTCACAGCTCAACTGAACGCCAACGACGAGGATTTTCTTATCTCCAATCTACAAGACATCGCCAGGTCTTACCGTCGTATCGAAAAGCGCAAATCGCTAAAAACCTACGGTGACGACATCTTGTTCGCAGAGCTTTTGGCGTTATCACAACGCTCTTCGTGGCGATGGCGCGGCAAACGACCTGCTATCGGCGGCATAAATCGTGACACACTGTTAGCCCGACGCGATTCTCTTAAAAGTCAACTTGATAATTACATTTCGACGATTCAAAAAGAAACCACATGCCTATTGGAACTCGAAATTTCTGAAGTGTTACAGAAATACGAAGAGGTCAAAATCCGTCATCACACGCTTGATGAACGAGACGTGCTAGCGAAATCAACATCGATCGTTCAACAACATTCGGAAGTTCGTCACATTCTACAGAATCGATATGACTATGTGTATATCGATGACTTTCACTTGCTAACCTCAACAGAAGCGCAAATGGCTTTGCTTTTAGTGGCAAACGATCCGCAAGCCTCGTCATGGCAACATGCGATTCCGGTTCCTAACAAACTAGTGCTAACGGCCGATCCGATAACACGGGCATGGGATGACTCCGCCTACCTCAACATGAAACAGCACCTTATCCATCATGGTGCGGAAGTCATCCATCTTCACAAACGTGCACACTATGCGCCTGAAATTAATCGGCTGATTCATACAGCCTATTCCAAATTACTCGTTGACTATGCTCTTGAACCAATCACCTCATCGCCTTCTGACAGCGTGCATCAGCCTCAATTGATCACACTTGTCCCGCATTGTCCTGATAATCGTTATGGACGCATCCTGCCTTTTCAAATAGAGCAATCTCTGCCCGAAGCGATTGCCACTTTCATTCAATTTGTGCTCCAGCATAACCAGTGGCAGGCCAATTCCTGTAACCCAGATCTCAGGGCCCCCATCACCTTAGATGATATCGCTCTGCTTTTTCCGAATGCAGAAAACTCAGCAAATGAAGACACTCGGATTCCTTACATGAAGGCTTTGGAAAGCCGTGGCCTGCCTTACACCGCCAAAGAAACCTTACAAAGTTTCACGGCACGCGATGAAATCCGGGCCATTCACACGTTACTTCTGGCCATCGAACGCCCCCATGATGAACTCACCGTCTACGCAACGCTGCGAGGCCCATGGTTTTCATTCAGTGACGAAAGTCTTTTTTTGTTTCGAGAACGGTTTGGATCACTTCGCGCTAAGGATGTGCAACTCCCTTTAGGATGGGACGAAGCTAACCAAGAAGACATTAAGCAAGTTTCTGAAATTGCTAGTATTTTGGTGTTTTTGGCGCGGCTCCACCACACCCGAAATCAACGTGCTCTTATCGATACACTGGACGAAATACTCGATTACAGTGCACTCCATATCAACGTCGCGTTCTGGGCTTCTGGTATTCAAGCACTTCAAAGCATCGATATGTTGTATGCCTTGGCTTCGGAGTGTGAGCATACCCGCGCAATGTCGTTCCGGGCTTTCGTCAATTATATCGACCCGAACACTGAGCACGGATATTTACCTGTTCCCCAACAACGTTCCTTGGCCCATCAGATACATATGCTTCGTGTGGAGGAAGCCATAGAACGTGATTTTGCTATGGCCATTCTGTGTAACCCCACCGCTAACACTGCTTCGTTTATCCCAGCATACCAAGCAGCTTCATGCGCCAAAGACATCCTTGTCCTGCCTATGGGAGAAAATGCCCCCATCCAAGGCTGGCTAGACTCCCTGAACACCGTTATCACCGCACCGGCCTCTGCATGCACCGTCACTCGATGGGAAGCAAGCCAATGGCAACATCTACGCGATAACCATGCAGCAGTTCGATACCAACATGCACTCGAACCGCATCCTCAAGTTCACGACATGGAACACGTGTACTCCGCCTGGAAAGAACGCCAGCATGCCTTGCGAACCATGGCGGGCACACCTTCTTTACCGACTTAATATCGGCCGAAAATCCTGCGCGGGTGCTGTAAGTTCCTTTTCCCGCAATTGATGCACAAGTTCAATGGAAGGCTTGACGTCATCGAGACCGAATCCTCCGCCTTTAAGGATGTCTTTATAAACCTCTGTATGCATGTCAGTGAAGCTTTCTGAAAACTCGGTCTCTTGTCCATCAATGCTCAAAGACCGATAGGCAGGCTTGCCTTGTGCGAGATACCCCTTGGGGAGATCTTTTTCATCAATCGACAAAAACCACTGCACGCGTGCACGCTCTAATTCCAGAGTGCCTGCCATCTTAGTGGGAGTGTTCAGATGTAGCTCTGCCTTCTCGCAAGCGCCAAACACCCACAATAAGAGATCAAAGAAATGAATTCCTATATTCATGGCAATGCCACCCGACTTATCGTGATCTCCCTTCCAAGACACATGATACCAAGGACCACGTCGCGTCACATACGCTAAACGCACATCGTGCCGGTGTGTGCTTGGGGATGCTTGTATGGCCTCACGAAGCGCGACCAGCTTAGGCAAAAGCCGCAACTGCAGCACCGTATAAACCCTGCGTTGATACTCGTGTTGTAAGTCTTCCAATGCTTGAATGTTCCAGGGAGAAAGCACCAATGGCTTTTCACAAATGACATGCGCTTTAACGCGCAACCCAAGCCGAACATGCGCATCATGAAGATAGTTTGGCGAGCACACGGACAGATAATCAATTTGGTGTTCGGAGTCTTGCCTTCTTAGCTTCTCTAAAAACCGATCAAACCTTTCAATCTCAACAAAGAACTTGGCCTCTGGAAAATACTGATCCAGCACCCCGACAGAGTCTTTAGGATCCATGGCAGCGACCAAGCTGTTGCCTGTGTCTTTGATTGCCTTTAGGTGCCGTGGCGCAATGTACCCACCGACGCCCACGAGCCCGAAATACTGTAATTGATTCATAGAATTAGGCCGTTTTCCAATTAGAGCCCGGGCAGAGTACCACATTGCAGTCTCTAGTCCCCCATGCTACTAAGCGCCCCGAACTTAGCGATAAATCGCACGAAATTGCAAAACGAGGCGACAAGCATGGCGGACGTGACTCAAGGCAAAATTAAGCAAGTGGTGGGTTCAGTGGTGGATGTGGAATTTGGCACGGGAAATCTCCCTCAAATTCTTACAGCACTTCGAACCAGTAATCCTTCCATCAACGACACGCCGGACAATCTTGTGCTCGAAGTAGCTCAGCACTTGGGCGAAAACACCGTCCGGACCATCGCCATGGATTCCACAGAAGGCCTTGTCCGGGGCATGCCTGTCAAAAACACCGGAGAGCCCATTACGATGCCGGTAGGTAAAGTCACCCTTGGACGTATTCTCAATGTCGTGGGTGAACCCGTAGACGACGCTGGACCTTTGCACGTTCAAAAGCGGCTTCCTATTCATCGCGAGGCTCCGAAGTTTGTAGACCAAAGCACCAAAATTGAGATGTTCGAAACCGGCATTAAGGTGATCGACCTACTCGCCCCGTACCGAAAAGGTGGGAAAATTGGCCTGTTTGGAGGTGCCGGGGTTGGAAAAACGGTGTTGATTCTGGAGCTGATCAACAACGTGGCCAAAGCCCACGGTGGCGTCTCGTGTTTTGCCGGCGTAGGCGAGCGTACACGCGAGGGCAATGACTTATTTCTTGAAATGAGCGAGTCCAAACTGGAGACAGGCGAGCCGGTGATTTCAAAAACTGCCTTGGTGTACGGCCAGATGAACGAGCCTCCGGGTGCACGTGCACGCGTTGCACTGAGCGCGCTTACAGTGGCTGAAAGCTTTCGCGACGACGAAGGCCAAGATGTGCTGCTTTTCATCGACAACATCTTCCGCTTTACTCAAGCGGGTTCCGAAGTCTCAGCGCTTCTCGGACGTATTCCAAGCGCCGTGGGTTATCAGCCCACGCTGGCCACAGAGATGGGCGTGCTTCAAGAACGCATTACCTCCACTACCCGCGGCTCCATTACTTCAGTTCAGGCCATTTACGTGCCTGCTGACGATCTGACCGATCCGGCACCGGCAACCACGTTTGCCCATCTCGATGCCACCACCGTATTAAGCCGGCAGATCGCTGAAATGGGTATTTACCCGGCCGTAGACCCACTGGATTCCACCTCGACGCTGCTTGATCCCAACGTCATTGGAGAGCGGCACTACACCGTGGCTCGACAGGTGCAACAGACCTTGCAGAAATACAAAGATCTGCAGGATATCATTGCGATTTTAGGTATGGATGAACTCAACGAAGACGATCGTTTGATCGTAGACCGCGCACGAAAGATTCAGAAATTTCTCTCTCAGCCGTTTTTCGTCGCCCAACAGTTTACTGGCCTTGAAGGGCGTTACGTACCTTTGGACGATACGCTTTCCGCTTTTGAAGAAATTCTCAGCGGCAAGTTGGACGACCTTCCGGAGCAAGCTTTCCACTTGGTGGGAAACATCGATGACGTGCGTAAAAAAGCAGAACGCTTGACGCAATCAGCTGCATAGGAAATTTATGGCGGAACTGCCTCAACAGTTGCTTTTGCAAGTTGCAACACCTCACGGCCTCGCGTTAAAGGCTCAGGTACGCAGCGTTCAAGCGCCCAGTGTATGGGGAGAATTTGGGGTATTACCGGGGCATCTTCCTCTACTGGCTTCGCTTAAGAGCGGCATTTTGCGTTATCAGATTGAAAACCAGGAACACAAAGCCGCCATTGGACCGGGATTCGCCGAAGTAGCCCAAGAAACCATGCGTATTCTTACTGAGCACTTTGCTACACCCGCCGAAATCGACGTTAAAACAACACGTCACGAACTCGAAGCTGCTGAAACCAAGCGCAAAGAGCTTGCGAAACAGCCGGATGCCGATCCAGACGAACTCAACCAGCTTGATCGCCAAATCGCCTGGTGTCAGTCTCGCCTTGATGTTGCAGCCGATCGTCTTTAAAAGACTTTTCTATCATGACTAGACGTTGGATTCACACGTTGGCGATCGCCACGCTTGGGCTGACCCTCGTTCTCATCACCTGGGGTGGTCTCGTCCATACCACAGGCTCATCCCTTGCATGTCCAGACTGGCCGTTGTGTTACGGAAAAGTGTTTCCCGAAATGAAAGGAAGCATTGCCGTCGAACACGGGCATCGCCTTTTGGCGAGTCTTGTTGGCATGCTCACCGTGATTATAGCCATTTCGCTTTGGCGTGATCCCTCGGTAAAAGTCTATCCTAAACTGCGCAGACGCTTGGTCACCTTGGGCATGGCTGCACTGGTACTCGTGCTTTTTCAAGGCATCCTTGGTGGCATCACCGTGATCTACAAACTCCCTTTGGCAATATCCTCTGCGCATCTGGCAACTTCCATGGTGTTTGCGGTGATCATGCTTGCGATTGCCTTTTTCACTCGCACACCAAACAAGACAGCAGCCGTGTCCTTGCCTGTTAAGGCCACGACGCCATGGGTGGGCCTGACAGCCCTAACCATTCTGGTACAAATCGTGATCGGCGCGCTCGTACGCCATACAGGCTCTGGCCTGGCTTGCGGAACCGACATTGTGCGCTGCGCAGGCATCTGGTGGCCCGCGTGGGGGCCCGCACAGTTGCACATGCTTCACCGCCTGGGAGCAGCCGTCGTTTTTGTAGGCGTCACCGCTACCGCAGGACGGGTATGGTGGCTGTCTCGCATCGATCCGGCACAAACGAAACTTCGCCTAATTGCACGCATTCAATTCGCCCTTGTCATTACCCAAGGGCTACTTGGAATGCTCAATATTTTGAGCTACTTAGCCATGACCTCCGTGACCGCCCATCTGGCCATAGGAGCACTTTTGCTGTGCAATACGTCCCTGTTTTACTTGGTATTGCGGGCTTCTATCCCGCAAGCAAACACCCTGAGTAGCTTAATGACGCCTTCCACGGTAAAAGTTCCCGCCTAAGCGCTGTTCCTATGCATTACGTGTTCGAAGCCATCGCCATACGGCGCCATACGCTACGCGATATCGTTGCGTTGACCAAACCACGCATCACTCTGATGGTTGCACTCACCACAGCCTGTGGACTGTGGCTAGCCCCTGGACACGTGGATCTCGGGTATGCACTTTGGGCTATTTTCGGCACAGCGGGATTGGTCAGTGCTGCAGGCATACTCAACTGCTGGCTTGAAATCGACGTCGATGCACGGATGACCCGAACTGCGCAAAGGCCGTTGCCCGCAGGCCGCGTTCATCCTGACCTCGCGCTCCTCGTGGGCCTTGTGACAGGCGTATGCTCCATCTTTGCGTTGTGCCTTCAAGTAAACCCACTGACTGGATTGCTGGGCGCTCTATCGCTGTTTTTGTACGTTGGTATTTATACGCCATTGAAAGTGCGAACACCCAAAGCACTTCTCATCGGAGCCGTGCCAGGCGCCATGCCACCATTGATGGGGTGGACCGCAGTCACCTCTGGCATCGAACCTGAAGCCGTATGCCTCTTTTTAGTTTTGTATTTCTGGCAACTTCCTCATTTCATTGCGATCTCGGTATTTCGCCAAGAAGACTACATGCAGGCAGGTGTTCGCGTTGTGCCCTGGGTACGCGGCAAACGTGCTGCTGTCGTTCATACCATTGTCTATAGCCTGTTGTTATGGATAAGCAGCGTGGCTCTATACAGCTTAGGTGCAGCAGGACTGCTCTATGGCATCGCCGCGTGTCTCGGCGGTGGCATGTTTCTGTATTTAAGCCTCACAGGCCTTTGGCAACATGATTTAATTCATTGGTCCAAACGCCTGTTTTTCTTTTCACTTATTTTTCTAACCGTATTGTTTCCCGTTATGGCGTTAAGCGCCACATAGTTAGTTAATGCAAATGCAAGCACCACTGCTAACCCTGCAGAATCTCAGCTTGCGTTATGGCCAGCGTAGTGTCCTTAATAATCTGAGCCTGTCCGTTGAGTCTGGACACATTGTAGGATTATTGGGGCCGAATGGCTCCGGCAAATCGAGCGCGATTGCGGCACTGGTTGGCATCTTAAAAGCCAAAGCCAGTCAGTTCACATGGAAAGGCAACACTCTACCCCTAGCAAGTGCCCTATTTCGAAAGCACATTGGGGTAGTATTACAAAATACCAGCACAGACTCGAAACTAAGTGCACGCCAAAATCTCAGCCTTGCAGCAACGCTCTATGGGCTTTCACATTCGGTTGCAGACGCCCGCATCAGCGAATGGTTACATTTTGTGGAATTGGAACAGCGTGCAGATGAACCTATCGGACAATTTTCCGGTGGCATGCGCCGACGCATCGAGCTTGTGCGAGCATTGCTTCATGAACCCGAATTATTGATTCTCGACGAACCCACCACAGGATTCGATGAGTACATGTTTCAAAAAACATGGAATCGGCTGCACGAGATTCGCGCCTCACGGTCCATGGCCATTTTGTTATCCACACATCGTCCTGAAGAAGCAGAACGCTGCGATCATATTGCGATTCTTGATCAAGGCCAGGTCATTGTCCAAGGCAACCCAGAGCGGTTACGCACCACGATCCAAGGAGATGTCATCGAGCTCGAAGCCGCTGATTTAGACGATCTGAGTCAGCTCTTAAAAGCGCAGATGCAGCTAGAGTCCATTCGCGTTGAGGATAAACTTGTCATCGAGCATCCAGAAGCACATCGGCTGATTCCTCGTATCATTGAAACCCTCCCAACAGGTCGCCTGCACTCAGTGTCGTTACATCGCCCCACGCTTGCTGATGTATTCGTCCGATTGACAGGGCATCATCTCGTAGCATCCGAAGGAGGCCATTCATGATGTATTCCATGGCAACCCTTCATGTTCTCTGGAAGCGGGAACTTTTGCGATTCTGGCAAGAGCGTAGCCGTTTAGCAGGCGCAGTCTTACAGCCTCTCCTTTTATGGTGGATGTTAGGCACAGGGATGAAAGGCAGCTTCCAACTGCACAATGCTCCTGAAATCAGTTACCTGGAATACTTTTATCCAGGCGTTCTCTTAATGATGCTCCTTTTTAGTTCCATTTTTGCAACCATGTCCTTAATCGAAGATCGTCAGCAAGGCTTTCTCAATGCCGTGCTGATAGCCCCAGGATCCCGCAGCGCAGTCGTGATGGGCAAGAGCCTGGGCGCTACCACCATCGCTTGGCTGCAATGTGTGCTTTTTCTAGCGTTGATACCTTTCGCAGGCTTTTCGTGCTCCAAGGTAGACTGGCCTATGCTGCTCAGTGTTTTGTTCATCGTAGGCCTGATGTTTGCAGCGTTGGGCTTTGCCATGGCTTGGTGGCTAAACTCTTCTCAAGCGTATCATGTTGTGATGTTTTTATTGCTGATTCCGCTTTGGATCTTGTCAGGAACGATGTTCCCTCTTCCTTCAGAAGGCGCAGCGCGAAGCATCTCTTTTCTGAATCCCATGGTGTATGCAGCCGATGCCATTCGCAGGGCCTTATACGGCGGAACGCTCTCTGAGGCGTTTACACCCATGCTTTCCATCCCCTATGGGGAACTAGCCGTCCTTATGGCCTGCACCTTCGGAATGCTCATGTTGGCCATCTGGGTTTGTCGTACACAACGCTAGAGCTCCCGGTGTATTCCACATGAACCATATTGTATTTAGGAAGCTCCACATGTGGCTTAGCCTTCTTTTATGTTTGGTAGCGTTAGTTAGCAGCAGCTGCACCCCATCCAAAGATTTGCCCTCACTGGGAAAGGTCCCTAACTTCAATCTGATCGATCATGAAGGGCATGCGCTCACTGAACAACACTTCAAAGGAAAAGTGTCTGTCGTCCATTTCATGTTTACAAGCTGCAGCACTGTGTGCCCCTTGCTGATGCAATCTGTCGCAACGCTGCAACGCAAGCTAAAGAAAGTCCATCACCAGGTGCAATTCGTCTCCATCAGTGTAGATCCCGATGTAGACACACCTGAACGCCTGCGACATTATGCAAAACAGCGTCATTTTACCTTAGACAACTGGAAACTTGTCACCGGTGACAGCCTCGCTATCCGACAAATTGCGGTACAGGGGTTCAAACAAACCATGGGCGAACGTCGCCCCATTGAAGGGGGCGCTGGCGCGTATGATATCCTTCATGGCACACATCTTGTTTTGGTAGATCGCCACGGAACTTTACGAGGATTTTACCGGACAGATCCTGCTGAACTGAACTCACTGCAAAAAGATATTAAACAACTTTTAGAGTAGACACTTATTCATAGGTCTACTAAACGCAAAAACACCACTTCCGCCACCCTCTCATGCCCAGCTCTGCCACACTTGCCTTGATCAACGCCTGCTTCAATGCATCTTCCGCCCTATGCTTAGGGTTGGGGTATGTGGCCATTCGTAAACGAAACATAACTGTGCACCGCATATGGATGGGCACTGCATTCCTTTTTTCAACGGCCTTTTTGGCGTCCTACCTGACACGGTTTGCCCTGTACGGCGATACACCCTTTCGCGGCGAAGGCATCGTACGTCCCGTGTATTTCTCACTTCTCATATCCCATATTCTTTTAGCCATGCTCACGTTGCCCCTGGTATTACGCACACTCTATCTGGCGCTTCGGGGAGATTACGTAAGACACCGGCGAATTGCCCGTATCACCTTTCCTTTATGGGCCTACGTGTCCATCACAGGGGTACTGATTTATATGATGTTATATCAATGGTTTGCGTAAGTTGGCGTTAGCAGCAGTCGCTCCTGATGGCTGCTAAGGGCTTGCTTCGATAGGCGAAACCCTCGAAGCCTCCTGCAACGTCGGTGAAAGCACATTAAAAGGCAACGGACTTGCATGGCCAGGTATCGTGCGAGGCGCAAGCTTGGCATCACCACGATAAAACTGAAACGAATCCAACTCTTGAAGCCCATACGCCAATGCTTCCGCGTCGATCCGGCCACGCTTATAGAGATGCTCCAAGCGTTTTTGAATTCGCTTGCGCCAAACATCGGCTAACGCACCGCGTTCGTATTGCTCAGAATACGCTTTGGGATTTGGAAGAATAAGAGACAGAAACACGGACTCGGCTGGAGAAAGTTCGGCTGGCAATCGACCAAAATAATAGACGGAAGCATGACGAATGCCGTACACATTGAGACCAAACTCAATCACATTCAGATAGAGTTCAAGTATCTTTTTTTTATCAAGAGCTTGCTCTACCCACCACGTAAGCAACACCTCTTGCACTTTACGCGCCAATGTTTTTTCACGGTGTAAGAGTAAGTTTTTGACCAACTGCATGCTAATCGTGCTTGCGCCTTGTACATACCTTCCTGCTTTAAGATTTTTTCCAAGTGCTTTTCCCATCTCTGCAGTAGCAAAGCCACGATGCTTAAAAAATCCTGCGTCTTCCTGTGCGAGTACCGCATGGATCATGTAAGGGCTGATAACCTCGATGGGAGTCCAGTTGCTTGTGCCAGGTCCTGTCTGCATCTCAAACATGGCCCCATCCGGTTCATACACGCGATGTAAAAATGGTCCCTGAAACGTACGTAAGTCCGCCAAAACAGGCACAGTCAGAAAGCTGCATTGGTTGCGCGTCTTCATCGCAAACTCGGTTGCATCATAATCACGAGAGTCCACATGCAAATGGATCTCTGAGCCCCAGTTCCCATTCCAAGAAAAGTTTACGATTTCGCCTAACAATTGTCGCGGAATGGCACCCATGACCGTGTTACAGGAAGTCATCGGCACCGACAGATTGAGATCGACCAGATAGTGATCTGCATCGTGCTCCAAAACACCTGTGATGGCAGCTCGTGCTTGATCCAAGGACACGTGGGCATTGTGGAGATCCAAGCGCCGAGTTGCCGTATGCCAAAGCGCCTTCCCCTGAAGGCTGACTTTCCCAGAAGAAACAGGAAGATCAGCAATTCGAGGCGAATACAATGCCACGTTCTGAACTGTCAGCTCGCCAGCTACAGCCACGTTAACGACATCTTGAGTGTGAAGCGCAAGCTGTCCTTCAAGCAGCGTGTTCTCTGGCGCATACCACGGAAGCTCTGGAAGCACAGGTAAAAACAACGCAAGCGGAACGTGCTTCAACACGACTGTGCCTTCAGCCCGCATCTGCTTAGGCCAAAGCTCTAAACCCCAATGTAACCCTCCACCCCCATGCACTTTTCCATCACCTTGCACCACAAAGCGTCCTGAGCCATCGCCTTTGAGTTCTCCATGAAGCTGCTTAAGAAGGTGTTGCGTGCCTTGATCATTCCTGAGCTGAACGGAAAGATTATCGACTTTCAGATGCGCATGCGGTGCTAGCCATGCCCATGGAGCATCTGTTTTCAAAGGGGCGTTGTCCGATGACCGTCGAACTTCAGACAGCAACTCACGCACATGCATCAAGCGCATACGGGTTTGAAGTGCCCCGGGCGCCCATGACAATGCGGCACTTCGGACGCGTAGGCCCTTGAGAACCCGCCTTTGTGCCGTTTGTTCCATACGTATGGTGATGTCCCGAAGCTGTGCCACTTCAGCCGGAGTTGCTCCCATGTCACACTGGCCAAACCGCACCACCATGCTTTTTTCATCACGACGAATCTCGCCCTCTGCCGCTTCCATCAAAACGCCTTTGTCATCACGCAATGTGATGGCAAAATCGGTGATTTCGACTCGACGTTTGGATGGCTTAGCCAACCCCTTGGCAGGAGTCGATTGCATCACATGCTTTAGCCAAGGCTTCATTCCCGGACGACTTACATCGATGTGCACGTACATCTTGCTCGACCGCACGCCCGTTAAGGCGGCTGAACCACGTGCAAGCAATGCCACGGGACTTGCCTCGAGCCAGACTTCGTCGCTCGATACCGTCAATCCACCTTCCTTACCATTGTTCGCCTTCACATCGTGTAGTTGAATACCATGCCAACCCACGTGAATTCTTCGAATCTGGAGCTGCAGACCATACCGTTCTTTTGCAAGCTGTACGATACGCTCCTTGATCGCTTGTTCGTCATCGCACGTGGAAAACATCATAGTCGCAGACGCCAAGACAAGCCCCACTCCAAGGGCTGTGCTAAGCAGCCGATGTTGAGACATCCAAACGCAAGCAGGCTTGAACCTAGCCTGTACGTTCTGCCAAATAGCGTGCAGTAAATGCTGCAGCTTGATCATAACTTTCGCGCATCTGTTGTTGGATAAGCTTCTCTACCATTCGGCCGACACCTAAAATGGACACATCAATGTCATGACGAGCTATCCGCTCCACTGAATTTGCCCCTAAGGGTTCCACCCAAAACTCGCCCCGCATGCGGATCTTATCGCGAGCCATCTCTGGAATTACCTCAAATCGCCAACGTTTTGTCTTTGGATCAAACTCACCTTGTTCCGTGTAACCTGTTTTATCACCCAGTATTTTACGTGCCACTGAAGGCACTTCAGCGGCGGGGTCGTAGTACACTGTACGACATACTGTCCCGTCACTTCGATGCTGCTCATCCACCACTTCGTACGTGCGAAATCCTAAAACTTCGAGATAAAGCTTCTGATTAAAGGCGTTATCAAAAAACACGTCCTTCCAAAATCCATCTACATTTGTCTGAAAACGATGTCTGATTTCAAATTCCATACGACCTCTTGGGCTGGAACCATAGCAAAATGCTTGTGTTTTTAATAGGGATCTTAGATCCTTCTTTTCATGACTCGAGTAGCCATTATTGCTGGCTTGCGCACACCGTTTGCCAAGCAATCCTCCGCCTATAAACAGTTAAGCGCTCTCGACTTGGGCCGAATCGTTGTGAACGAGCTTTTACAACGCTCCGAAGTTCCACCCAAAGACATTCAACAAGTGGTGTATGGCCAAGTGCTCCCTTCTCTCGCAGCGCCGAATATTGCACGCGAAGTTGTCCTTGGTACTTCTTTGCCACGCCAAACCGACGCCTACAGCGTGTCACGAGCGTGTGCAACAAGCTATCAGTCCACCATTAGCATTGCCGAATCTATTCTTTGCGGCACGATCGACTGTGGTATTGCAGGCGGAGCAGACAGCGCAAGTGACATTCCTATTGCGGTTTCTAAGAAATTTGCACAGGCATTGCTCAAAGCCAGTAAAGCACGAAGCGTGATGGAACGCATGAAGATCTTTGCGTCACTCAAAGTTAGAGATTTGTTGCCTGTGCCGCCTGCCCTTAAAGAACCATCCACGCGCCTTACCATGGGTGAAAGCGCAGAAAAAATGGCTAAAGAAAACCATATCAGCCGGCAGGCTCAAGACGAGTTTGCACATCGCAGCCATACCCTGGCTGCGCGTGCGTGGACAAATGGGCTCTTTGCGCAAGAAGTGATGCAGGTCCAGCTGCCACCTCACTATTCTGAAGTGGTGACAGAAGACAACCTTGTACGCAAAGACTCGACCTTAGAAAACTATACGAGACTTAAACCTGTATTTGATCGCAAATATGGCACGGTCACCGCAGGCAACAGCTCTCCACTTACAGATGGCGCAAGCGCCCTAGTACTCATGTCCGAGGCCAAAGCTAAGTCTTTAGGGCGCCAACCTCTTGGATATATCCGAAGCTATGCTTTTGTTGGCTTAGATCCTTTCTGGCAACTTCTCATGGGGCCAAGCCTCGCGACGCCTCTAGCGTTAGATCGCGCAAAGCTCAAACTTAGCGATATGGATCTCATCGATATGCACGAAGCGTTTAGTGCACAAATTCTTTCCAACGTCCAAGCCTTTGAGTCCAAAAAGTTTGCTCAAGAAAAGCTTGGCCGTAGTGAGCCCATCGGACAAATTGATTGGGACAAATTCAATGTCAATGGAGGCTCTATCTCAGTCGGCCATCCATTTTCTGCCACTGGCGCTCGCCAGATTACCCAAACACTTCATGAGCTCAACCGTCGCAAAGGCCAGTTTGCACTATGCACAGCTTGCGCAGCAGGAGGTCTGGGAGCTGCCATTGTACTGGAGGCTGCATGACTTTTTCTGCTTCTTCAAATCTACAGCATGCCAAAGCCTTGCATCTCGAAAAACGAGCTGATGGCGTCGCCATTGTGTGGATGGACGTCCCAGGCGACACGGTGAATACGTTAAAGAAGGCGTTCAGCATCGAATTCCACGCTATGTTGGACACCATCGAACAAGCCTCCGACATACAAGCCGTAGTGTTTGCTTCCCGTAAACCTGATAATTTCTTAGCCGGCGCAGATGTGGAGATGCTCAACCAAGCACACTCCGCTGCAGAAGCCAGCGAACTTTCTCGAACTGCTCAAGAAGCTATGAATCGCCTCGCCTCTTTCCAATTACCGGTAGTAGCGGCTATTCACGGAACATGCTTGGGAGGTGGATTAGAGCTGGCATTGGCATGCCATGCCCGTGTCTGTAGTGATGATCCCAAGACAAAACTGGGTTTACCTGAAGTACAACTTGGATTGTTACCTGGCGCAGGAGGCACTCAACGTCTACCTCGCTTGATTGGACTTACGGCTGCATTGGATCTCATGCTAACTGGTAAACAGTTGGTTGCTAAAAAGGCCAAATCGCTCGGATTGGTTGATGAAGTCGTCCAAGCTTCTATTATCACTGAAGTGGCAGCTGAGTATGCACTAAAGCTCCGCCATCACCCCACACCATCAACACGCTCTCGGAGTATCAGCACGCAGCTGAAAGAAGGATTGTTAGCCAACAATCTCCTGGGACGAGCCTTCGTGTTTGGCCAAGCTAAAAAGCAGGTTGATAAACAAACTGGCGGGCACTACCCGGCACCCCCCAAAATTCTTGAGGTGGTGCGAACCGGCCTCGATAAAGGCATGGAAGCGGGACTGAACGCCGAGTGTACCGCGTTTGGAGAACTTGCCCTCTCTGCCGTTGCCAAAGAGCTTATGTATCTTTTCTTTGCGCAAACTGCGCTCAAAAAAGATTCTGGCACAGAAAGAAACGTTGCCCCCCACGCCGTTCACAAAGTGGGCATGATTGGCGCAGGGCTAATGGGCAGCGGCATTGCCTATGTCACAGCAGTGTTGGCTAAACTCCCTGTGCGCTTAAAGGATCGCGATCTCCAAAGCATTGGAAAAGGATTGGCTCAGGTAGCCAATCTCGTCATGCAAGGAGTCAAACGCAAACGGATCGATTCCATCGAGGCCGAACAGATTCTGGCACGAGTATCGTCAAGTACTGATTATTCTGGATTCGGTACTGCAGACGTCGTCATTGAAGCCGTGTTTGAAGATCTCTCCTTAAAACATCAAATTTTAAAGGATGTTGAAAAAGTTGGCCCTAAAAACGTCATTTTTGCCTCTAATACTTCATCTTTACCCATTACACGCATTGCCGAAGCAAGCGAACGCCCTGAAAATGTCATTGGCATGCACTATTTTTCGCCTGTGCATAAGATGCCTTTGCTTGAGATCATTGTGACTCCAAAGACGGCACCATGGGTGACTGCTACCTGTGTTGCTCTCGGAAAGCAGCAAGGGAAAACCGTCATCGTTGTTAACGATGGGGTTGGGTTTTACACTTCTCGTATTTTAGCCCCCTACATGAACGAAGCTGCGTTTCTGTTAACTGAAGGTGTTCCCGTCGAAGACATTGACAAAGCACTGACTGAGTTTGGATTTCCCGTCGGCCCAATCACATTACTGGACGAAGTAGGGATCGATGTCGCCGAAAAAGTTGGCAGCATTATGCACGAAGCATTTGGTCCACGACTTGAACCTCCTTCTGCCATTTCTCAACTTAAAGCAGATAAGCGTTTGGGAAGAAAAAACAAACGTGGTTTTTATACCTATTCCGAAAATGTTTCTAAAAGCCCTAAAACTGTCGATTCAAGCGTTTATTCGGTGTTAGGTGTCAGCCCTCGCACACAGCTCCCCCTATCCACTATTTCAGAACGTTGTGTGCTTCAAATGGTCAACGAAGCTGCGCTTTGTTTACAAGAAAACATTTTACGCAGCAGTCGCGATGGCGATATCGGCGCCGTGTTTGGCTTGGGATTTCCACCCTTTTTAGGAGGCCCCTTTCGCTACATTCAAAGCGTCGGACCCGATACCATCAAACAACGCCTTGAACATTATGCATTAGAACACGGCACTCGATTCACTCCTGCCTCAATTTTTGAAGCTTGGCCAAGCACTATGGCTTAAGCCATAGTTACATACGGCACACCACCTTCAACTATCAGAGGCATGAACGGTCAGTGATTGAAGCTGTGCAGCAATCGAACAGTCATTGGCTGCGCCTTTGCCTACCTTTACTTCGGCTTTTTTAGCCAATGCAGGCTTGCCGCTTATGTCATTTCTGGCAGTTACAATCATACCATTCGCATGAATAGTCGCACTTAGCAGATGAGCCTTGGGACTCAGACTCCAGAGATGAACATCCACGGGAGCATCTCGACGGTTTTCACCGTGTTGCAAAACTAATAAAAACCACTCACTTTTTAAAATCTCTGCCACCTTGGGAGCATCACGGCGTGCACGTCGAGCAAGTTCATCGTCCATCACCCGTAAACGCACAGGATTTTCGGTAACATCCACAGAGGCAATCCAGTCTGGCATCAAAAAATTGCCTTTAACATACAGTTGACTCGCAAGCTCTGGATTAAGTCCAAGACAGCTTGGAATAGAGTCAGATTCAGATAGTTCAATGGCATGCTGCACGGCTCGACTGTCCTTAGCTACGGCTAAAGGCACACGAAGATACAAGCCCTTCCCTTTGTGCAGTTTTTCCAACTGCAATCGTGGATCGACATAAGGCTTCAATGATCCAGACGCTGCTTGCGCTATCCACTGCTCAAGTTGCTCACGTAAGTCCCGATAAGGCTCGGCAATAGACTTGAGCGAAGCGTGCGCTTCTTTTAACTCAAGACGCAGCGCATTCATTTGTTGCTGCCTTCGAAGCCAATATCCCCCACCGACAGCCACGACAAGGACTATCGCTGGCAATATCCACCGCCACGGAATTTGAGGACCGTAGGAGGGGACAGGGCCTTCAACATCAGGACGGGCAGGTTTTAAAGGAATGACATTTGGCATACGCAGATACTAAATTTTACCCTACTATGACTTGAAACAATTGTAATGTGCAGTCAAAGATTTGTTGTAAAAAATGCAACTATTACAATGGGCTAAACAATCCTTCCGTATCGGACTGGCTGCGGGTGCCTTTGCCTATTTCTTTATTGGCGGTGCTGTCTTGTCCTGGATCGTGCTTCCACTGTGTCAATTGAGCAGAGGAACAGAATGCGAAAAACGCGAACGTTGTCAGAAAATCGTGCAGCATGCCTTTGTTATTTTCCATGATTATCTGCGTAAAACAGGCCTTCTAAATTTCAATCCTGCTGAATATCGAGCTGGCTTCCCTGATCGACCCGCCGTAATTGTTGCCAATCACCCTACACTTGTGGATACCACAGCCCTGATTGCAACCTACGACCGTTTATGCGTGGTAACCAAATCCAGTTTGCATCGCAACCTTCTAATTGGGCCATTGTTGCGCTACTGCGGACATCTCCGCAGTGGAGAAATCGCTTTTGAAAGCGTGTTTGAAATGATCGAAACATCAAAAAACCGACTTGCTGAAGGTTGTTCCATTCTCATTTTTCCTGAACGTACACGATCTCCTTACCGACAACTCCACCGATTCCGGCGCGGTGCATTTGAACTGGCCGAACAGGCAGGCGTGCCGGTGCTTCCCGTGTTCATTTGGGCAGAACCACCCGGCCTAAAACGGGGTCAACCCTGGTGGGATATCCCTCGCAAGACGATTCAGTTCAAGCTGATGGTTGGAACGTTGATCCTGCCTCTGGACTCAACCAAAAATCCGTATAATTCTCGTAAGTTACGGGACATGGCCCGGACCTACATTCAGGCACAGCATGCGTGTCATACCGAACAACTCAACACAGATAGTCAAACCAATCCTGATACGCTATAAGCTGGACGCGGTGTACGCCATGGAGCTTGAAGACGAACTCAGGCACTTCATCATTGACGCATTAATGCTGGAGGACGTTCGACCAGAAGAAATCGATCCGGAGGCGCCTTTATTTAACGGAGGCTTAGGCCTCGACTCCATCGACGCGCTTGAACTCGCAACAGCACTCAACAAACGTTATGGCGTACGCATCCGTGCGAACGACAATGCCAACCACGCTATCTTTTCGAACCTGCGCAGTCTTGCTTCCTATGTAGCGGCTCAGCGCCACTCCGCTGCGGAATAACTATGGAAAAACAAGAAATCTTCGAACGCATGGCGTCAATGATGGTAGACATGTTCGATCTGGATCGAACTTCCATTACACTCGAGTCAAAGCTTTTTGAAGACTTAGATTTAGATAGTCTAGATGCAATTGACATGGTGGTTAAGCTTGAAGAACTTACTGGACACCGCTTACAAGAAGCAGAACTACGCACTGTTCGTACAGTCCAAGATGTCGTAAACTTGATCCACGCAAAATTTGGCCATGCTGTCGATTTAAGCCCCCCTGATTCCAATTCTTCTTAGTGGGCATATGTGGTTTGTCAGCAACCCGAATCACAGCAAGAGCACCCTAAACTCGGCTGTCCCTGGTGCATTTTGGCAAGTACCCCTACGTATCCTGCTTGTCTTATCATGGCTTACATATCCCTTTCTGGTCTATGTGGGACTGAACAATTGGGGCATCCAACATACTGCGTTTGCATTGATCGGATGGACATGTCTCACAATCATTCTGCGGGTTTTAATCTACAAACGAGCTGACCTCTCTTTTTTGCTAGTGCTTGGCATGGCCGCATTAGCCTTGTTGAGTATAAAGCAACAGAATCATGTATACATGTTGATTTGGCCGGTGGGCATCAATCTTGTTTTACTAACGACATTCGCGCTTTCCCTAACATCCAATCGACGTTCCATCGCTGAATATTTCGCTCATCGCTTTGGTCATCACGACTTGTCCGATTCAGAAAAAAAATACTGCAAGTCCGTAACGAAAGCATGGATCTTTTTTTTCGCTCTCAACACATCCATCATCGTGACATTAGCAATTATCGGATCACTGAAAGCATGGACATTGTATACAGGTGTCCTTTCCTATATTGCCATTGGTGTTTTTGCGACCTACGAATACTTATTAAGAAAATACAAATTTCGTCGCTATGGCACTCTTTTTCATGACCGACTACTCGCCAGAGTGTTTCCACCTCGCATCAGATAATCCATGAACAACTCGATCGCGATATTAGAACGATGGAATTCAGATGCACTTTTTGCTACCGGAGAAGTCGAAAACAAGCTTATCAGCGACCTCCTACACGATATTGAATCCTTACGCGCCCATTTGGCCACATGTCTCTTGGATCATACCATCATGGTAATTTGTCAGGATCGTTATTTCCAGACCGTTGGAATGATGGCTGCGTGGCAACTTGGCCAAACAGTGTCTTTGCCAGCAACTATCCATACACCTTCCCTGGATAAGATTGCTCATTCAGGCACGACACTCGTAGTCCACGATTCGGAGTCTCGCGCTGGCATACACATTGCTTCTGCACTTGCCAAAAATACTAAAACGAGTGCCACACTAAATCCTATCCACTCAAATCACACACTGGTAAATCTTTACACTTCAGGAAGCACAGGCACGCCGCAAATGCATTCGAAGAATGCATCCCAATTATTTAATGAAGCGGACTCACACGTCCGTTTTTTTTCTCTGCCAGCAGGTCAAGGCCTAATTTCCACTGTTCCATCGCATCATGTTTATGGACTGCTTTTTAGCATCCTGCTTCCCATACGCGCTGGCATGCCCATGGAACGATCTACGCCTTTACATGCAACCACGCTCGCCTCTCGAGTGCGTGCAACTTCTCCACACACGTTAATCAGTAGCCCTATTCACTTAAAAAACGCCTCGGACATTCTTGTTTCGGAAGAACTTCATTCTGTGCAACGCGTGTTTAGCTCAGGAGCGGCTCTAGATAACGCTGTAGCACATCAATTTAGTAACTCTTTCGGAATCCCTATCACGGAACTCTTAGGATCCACTGAAACAGGAGGAATCGCTTGGCGACTTCGGGCTAATGGTGAACCAACACTACCTCCTTGGCAAACCTTAGAAGGTGTCACCGTCAGCGCCGACGAAACTGGAGACATGCTCCTAACCTCACCCTTTTTGCCCTCTTCAGAGCCGATGCCTAAGCACTGCCCCGATCGCATTACTCTCCTAAATTCACGAGAGTTTCATCACCTCGGACGTAGTGATGACATCGTCAAAATTGGCAGCAAGCGCTTTTCTATCACAGGCATCGAACACAGTATCCGAGACATGCCAGGCGTAGAAGATGCCGCGCTGCTAGCGGTCGCTGCACCTGGAAGCCGTGGTTATGCGCTGTGGGCCGCAATTGTTGCACCTAACCTCTCAATTAGCGATTTGAAAAAGGCGCTCATGGATCGTATAGAGCCTATAGCTTTCCCACGTCGTATTAAAATCGTTAAGGCTTTGCCACGGCAAACCAATGGGAAGCTACCTCGCCTCAGTTTGAAACAACTCTTTGAACATGAATAGCACCACCGAGATCGACGATTACTTTATAGACGTCAATGCCTCGCTTTGGTGTTTTGAAGGACACTTTGAAGGCCACCCAATCTTGCCCGGAGTTTTTCAGATCCGCGATCTTGTACTTTATAGAGCACGTGAAACATGGCCGTTTTTAAAAAAACTAGTTCGTGTATCACGTTTAAAATTTAAGAAACCAATCCGTCCAGGCGAGCGCTTGCACATCCACTTGGAACGCAATGGTTTACGCGTGGCCTTTCAAATCCACAGTGAAGAGGCTATCTGTGGCAGTGGTTTCCTGTGGTTCGAGTAAACGGCATGCAACACAACGACCAACTCGAACAACCCTACCGCCTTTGCGCAGTGATCCCAACTTACAATAACCCAATCACCATTAAATCCATCGTGGCCCAAGTTGGGTCTCACATTCGTGACATTTTGGTAGTAGACGACGGAAGTAACGATCAAGCCGCTACACTCATTCTGAGTGATATCGAAATGCACAACATGGCTCGCGTCATAAGACGCTCATCCAATGGAGGAAAGGGAGCTGCCGTCAAAACTGGCCTTCGTCAGGCTGAACAACTTGGCTTTACTCATGTTTTACAAATTGATGCTGACGGACAACATGATACGCACGATATTCCAAAATTTGTACAAGCCTCCCAACAGGATCCTTCTGCATTGATCTTAGGAACACCCATTTTCGATGCCTCCGTACCTCGTGCACGCAAATTTGGAAGGCGTTTTACGAATTTTTGGGTACACGTCGAAACCCGAGGACGATATATCGCCGATGCCTTATTTGGTTATCGCATCTATCCCATTCACACGACGCTTGCTGCAAACGCCTCGGGGAATCATATGGATTTTGACCCAGAAATCGCCGTACGCATGGTATGGAACGGCGTACACGTCATTAACATTCCGACAAAGGTCCGCTATCTGAAACGTTCAGAAGGCGGAGTTAGCCATTTCAGACCTCTCTATGATAATTGGCTCATGACATGGTTACATACACGTTTAACCCTTCTTAGCTTTTTTCACCGTTCATAAATGACATTAAAATCTTCTCCACCCAGAACAACGTGGAAACACGTTGCAGAAGTAGGATCGACATGGGGTATGCGCCTATTAATTTGGATAAGCCGCATACTTGGGCGTCCTACCGCCAGAGCCTTACTTTATCCCATTGCTCTTTACTACATGATAGTGCACCGCAAGGCGCGAACAGCTTCCATCGCCTATTTACGTCGCATGAGTCTCCCAACGACGTTTTCTTCTATTTATTATCATTTTTTAACTTTTGCTCAGTGCACGTTGGACAAGCTCTACTTTCTAAGCAGTCAATATAATCATTTCTATATTGTTCGTTCCGGAGAAGAGCATCTTATAAAATTAAAACGCGAAAAGAAGGGCGCTTTGCTCTTGTGCGCCCATGTTGGCGCTTCTGAAGCGATGCGTAGTTCCGGAATCCAAGAAGGACTTCGACTCAACATTGTTACTTTTTCCGGCAATGCACAAATGATCAATCATGTCATTCACTCCATCAATCCATCGGCGCGGACACGCATGGTTGAATTATCAGAAGATGGGCTTGGTGCTGTTTTTCAAATTAAAGAATTGATTGAACAAGGAGAGCTCGTAGCTATCATGGGAGACCGTGCCGGCTTTGGACCAGTAACCCGTGTTCGCTTTCTTAATTCTACAATCGAGATCCCCACCGGACCTTATATGTTAGCGTCGGCTATCGGCTGCCCAGTCTACCTTACTTTTGGTTTATACTTCCCCCCCAATCGCTACCAGCTCTATTGCGAACCCTTTTCCGAACGCATTGTAGTTCCAAGGAAATTTCGAAAGGAAGCCCTTGAAAACTGGGGACAACAATTTGCCACTCGCCTTGAACATTACTGCAAGAGTGCCCCTTACAATTGGTTTAATTTTTATGATGTGTGGATTAATGTATGAATAACCGGATCACCGTTATTGGCTCTAACGCCATCAAGATTGAAGACATCATTGCACTCGGTATCGGCAAAAACAAAGCCGTACTCGACTCAAGTCATACTTATCAAAACCATCTCAACCAAAGTGTTGCGTTACTCGAAAATCTACAAGCTACTGGAACTGCCATATATGGAGTCAACACAGGCTTTGGGGATTCTTGCCAAACAGAAGTTCCGAAAGACCAACAGGTCTTACTTCCGCTAAATCTATTCCGCTATCATGGCTGCGGAACAGGCGCTAATTTCACCTATGAAGAGGCACGTGCCATGGTTGCTTGCCGCCTGGTTTCCTTGGCCAAGGGCTATTCTGGTGTACGTCCCGAGCTGCTTAACGCACTTATAACATTTCTCAACGCAGACATAGCACCATGCATTCCTCAAGAAGGATCCGTGGGAGCAAGCGGAGATTTAACTCCGCTGTCCTATATTGCGGCTGTCCTCTGTGGAGAACGGGAAGTGTTTTATGGAGGCCAAGTACATTCTGCCAGCGACATACTCCGTGCTAAAGAAATCGCTCCCATGGTGCTAGCTCCCAAAGAAAGCTTAGCTCTTATGAATGGGACCAGCGCCATGGTCGCACTTAACTGTTTCGCCTACGCTCACGCTCTTCGTCTCACTCGACTATCCGCTACTCTTACTGCCATGGCTATCGATGTTCTAGAGGGATCCAAAGAGCACTTCGACCCTCGAATTCATGAGCTTAAACCACATCCAGGACAAATGCATTTTGCAGCATGGATACGCAATGACTTATCGTGGACAGAAGCCAGCTCTTCTCAACACCGCATACAAGAAAGATACTCCCTACGCTGCGCCCCTCACATTGGAGGTGTCTTGCTCGATAGCCTTCCATGGATGCGAAGCTTCATTGAAATCGAAATTAACAGCGTTAACGATAATCCTATCGTTGACATGACGACTCAGCGCATTCTTCATGGTGGGAATTTCTACGGCGGACATATGTGTTATGTTGCAGACTGTTTGAAAAACGCAGTAGCTAACATTGCAGACATGCTAGATAGACAACTTCAGCTACTATGTAATCCTGTGACCAACAACGGTCTTCCTGCAAACCTTGTGGGATCTCCTCCTCACGCGCGTCCATCTCACCATGGATTTAAAGCCATGCAAATTTCCACTTCAGCCCTAGCAGCAGAAGCATTAAAACAAACCATGCCGGCAAGTGTTTTCAGTCGCAGTACTGAAAACCACAACCAAGATAAAGTCAGCATGGGTACAATTGCCGCTAGAGAATGCCTGCGTACTATCGAACTTACTGAAACCATTGCAGCCATTCATCTCTTGGCGTTATGCCAAGCTGTAGATCTGCGCGGACCGCAAGCATGTTGCTCAAAATCAAGAGAAATGCGTGCGCTCGTGCGGCAGTCCGTGCCTCAACATACAGAAGACCGCCGCATGGATCATGACATCGCTGCAGTGCTTGAAATGCTCAGAAACGAAAAACTTCCTCTTACAGAAATGGAGCATTATTTATGAAGTCGCCATGGGTGAGAATTTTTTTCTCTCTGATGGTGATTGTGTTCATGGCACCCAAGCCTTTAGCCGCCCAATCTTCCTCACTCACAGCCTCCAATGATCTCAATGTCGAAAAACTGCTGGCCCGCCTACGTGCTAATCATGGCCTGAGTGCCAATTTCAGAGAAGAAAAACATATTGCACTACTGTCCGAGCCTCTTATAAGCAACGGCGCAATCTATTATCTTCCACAGGGAAACCTAGTACGACACACTGAATCTCCAGAGCAAAGCACCATTCGGATTCGCAATACATTGATTGAAATGTTCGACGCCTCTGGTTCGTCTCAAATCAGTCTAGACAGTCAACCCACTATAAAAGAGCTTGTCTTCAGTTTTCTTCACCTCCTGTCAGGAGATGCAACTGCGTTAAAGCGCAATTATACCCTCTCACTTCTTCATCCTAAGCCTGACAATACATGGACTCTGACGATGTATCCTAGAACTGCTTCGCTTCGTAAATTGCTTAAGAAGATCTCGCTCAAAGGGCATGGCATAGCTCTAACAGAACTTGTTGTTTTTGAAGCCACAGGGGATACAGCAACCACTCAATTCAGCAAGGTTCAGATCAATCGAAAGTTTTCCTTAGCAGAACGCCGGCGTATTTTCGGAATGTGATCCTTTGCTAGAACAGTATGTGTTTCTACTATGAATCGATCCATGGAATCCAGCTCTCGTCTTAAAGTCTGGCGCCATAAACCTTTCACGTTTTTCACGCTAATTTCCGTCGCCTTTGCACTTGTTTACAGTCTATGGCACTGGAACTTGAATGTTTCCATTGAAAAATTCCTGCCTCTCGGATCTAAGGCAACACTTGCACGGTCATTCACACATTCCGCACTGGCACGTACCATCGTACTTAACATCGGCGGTTCAACCCTCCACGATCGGATTGAAGCAGCTCAATTCATCAAACACTCACTTCAAGATAATCCTGAAGTAGAGCGAATCGTCTCCGGAGTTGACGCCAAAACGCAAGAGGAATTTTTTAAGATCTATTTCCCTAGACGTCAGTATTTTATCTCGATGGCGCCTGAAAGGGAGATCCCTCAACTACTTTCAGAGGACGGCCTTCGAAAACGTGCGTTAGAGCTCAAACGGTTGCTAGGCCAACCCACAGGAGGTCTTGTACGCCAGATAGCCACTCGCGATCCACTCTTACTCTTTCTTCGACACACCGATCGCTTAACTCATAATTTCGGGCACACGTTACCCACGCATGAAGGTCAATTGCTAACCAAAGATCGCCGTTATGCTGTATTGTTTGTCACAACCCGACATTCTGCTTTTTCAACGTCACATCAAAAGCCGTTTCTTGCATCACTTTCACAGCTATGGAATACAGTTAATCACAAATATCACAATGCTCTTGTGTTAGAGTATAGCGGCATTCACCGTTTTGCGGTTAAAGCTGAACATGACATCAAGCGTGATCTTCAATTATTGTCTGGTCTATCGACAGTCGCTACGTTGATAATTTTTTACCTGGTTTTTTTATCCCTACGCACATTGGTTTTAGTATGGATACCTATAGTCGTCGGAACAATGTGTGCAATGGGGGCAACTCTTGCGGTATTCGGCAACCTCCATGGGATTACCTTAGCCTTTGGCACTGCGTTAATTGGTGTATGCATCGACTACTCCACGCACTACTACAACCATGAGTCTCTCTATCGTAGCCAAGGAGCACCAGGCGTAGGCTCTTTGCGCATGCCTCTTACGATTGGAGCAGTAACAACTATCTTTGGCTTTGCCAGTTTAGTATTTCTCGATATTCCAGGTGTGCGCCAAATGGCTTTTTTCGCTAGCGTCGGTGTCATTGTAGCATTATTAACCACGCTCTTTACATTGTCGGAATGGAAAACACACGAACGTAAGCCAAGCTTTGTCCAACAAACATTACTTAGGTTTTCCGAGGTACTATTTCGATTTCTCACTCCTCCGAAAAACCGATTAATTGTACTTATGACTCTTGGAAGCTGTGCTCTGGCCGCACTAAGTGGCCTGCCGTTTTTACGCTGGGACACCTCACTCGCAGCATTTCATCCTCCCGATCCTACACTTCTAGCACAGGAACAAACCATTCGTGCACGTAGCTCAGTGATGGATAGCTCACGTGTCATCCTCACCACGGCTCGTTCTGAACAACAACTCCTTGCTCAGAGTGATGCTCTTACCCTAGCGTTGGAAGATGCTAAGAGAGCAAATGAGTTGGAGGGCTATCGCGATATCAGTCCTTGGCTATGGTCAGCAGCGCTTCAACAACGCAACCAGCGCGCTCTTCTGCAACCTAAACATCTAACATCACTCTTAGACATTGCCTATAAAGACGAAGGATTCCGGACAGAAAATTTTGACTTTAGGCAAGCTATCACTGCTCAAGCCCCACCTTTAACGCTTTCAGATCTTATAACATCCAACATAGGCTCTGTGATTGAGCCGCACATAACACGCTTCAACCATGGTTTAGTGCTGGCCGTTTTCTTAAAAGATGTAAAAAACCCTAAAGCACTTGCACACCGCGTGTCACAAATTCCCGATACTACGTATTTTGATCATACAGCCACACTTCGCACAGCCTACGAACGCTATCGCACCCAAATTCTGGTACTTATTGGCGTAGGGTTTGTCGTGATTTTCTTCATACTTCTATTACGATACCGAAGCACTGCCAAAGTAACTGCGGCCTTTTTACCTGCCATAGTTGCGGCTGGCGCAAGCCTTGGCATGTTGGCATGGTTTGGCATCCCGTTAACCCTTATGCATGCACTGGCAATCGTTCTCATTTTAAGCATGGGAGAAGATTATGGAATATTTTTAGCTGAAACCGACCTTACACAACCCGAATCCAGAATAACTTTTACAAGCGTTTTACTCACTGGCATCTCTACCATCGTTACCTTTGGAGTCTTGACATTCTCCTCCATCCCAGCATTACGTGCGATTGGCATGACCACATCCATCGGCATGACATGGAGTTTGATATTGGCACCCGCCGCGTTTGTTATCGCGAACCCTATTTCTAAACACACTCGTCAATGATCACTGCCATGCATCCACGTATACTTTTTCTATTGCTGTGGCCGATAGCTTTGTCTGCCTGCGGCTCCGCACAACCTCGACAGACCCAAGTGAGCACATTGCCACCCGTTCAAGAACTCGGGAAAGATTTTTTTTGGCGCCAACGTATCGAAGCCCATCACCCCAAACAAACGGTGTCTTTCAATGCCGTTATCCAAAAGCGAGGCCAAGAACTAACATTATTGGGACTCACTCCCTTTGGCACACGTGCGTTTGTTCTGAAGCAGAAGAATAAACATGTGTCATTTCAATCATTTATACAACATACGCTTCCGTTTCCTCCAGAGAATATTCTTAGGGACGTTTACCGTGTGTTTCGAGTCAGCCAGCCCCATGTGCAGGGGTGGTACTGTCATGCATCAGTGACTGAACGCATCTGTAATTTATGGCAAGCACAACGTCTTATCGAACGACGCTACCAATCGTTAGACACTGCAAAAGGTGTACCTATCGTCATACGATATGAAGGTGGGTTTGTTTCCAACACCCCCCCTAGAAATGTGATCCTTCAAAATCCTCAGTTTGGATATACGCTTCGCATCACCACGCTTCCTAACTGACATGCAGTGCCTCAGGATCCCAGCGCAGCTTCGAATCTCGCCGGACAGACTGTGCCAACAAACTTTGGAATCGGTTATCCGTGCGCCACAAGTCTCCTGCTAACATACTAATTAATCCAGCTCGCAGTTCGAGATCAGGGTCTTTTGCAAAGAAAAGATTTGAAACCATCGAAGTGTTATAAAAACTGTGGATTAATCCACTAAATGCCGCATAGGCATGCATCATGTACTCACGGTGATCTTTTAATAAATCCGGCGCATCTTCCCGGCCTTGCTTTAGTGCAATAGCAAGTATATCTGCCAAACGTTCAGCTCCAAGCATTGCTAAAGACACCCCAGAAGAAAACACGGGATCCAAAAAACATGCAGCATCTCCCACGCAGGCAAAACGGGATCCTGATGATTTCCGGTTGAGGTAGCTGAAATTCCGAATGACACGAGGAGGTGTGTGTTCAGCACCAGCCGTCAGGCGCTGGATAAGCGGCGATCCCTCTATGGCCTGAGTTATCAAGTCCGTACGTATCCCATTGCCTTGACTCACAACCCCAACACTAAGCCGTTTGTTGACCAGTGGTATGAGCCACATCCAACCCTTATCAACAATCAGAATCTGAATATTTCCAGTCTCAGCAAGTCTCGACTGCACTTCATCGCTCAATCCCTGAAAATGGCAGAATATTGCTGCTTTACCAAATCCCTTAATCGGAACCGCGTGCTTGTCACGCCTTGCGAAAAACGCATCTTGCCCACTGGCATCGATAACATACCGCGCCTGAATCTGCTGTTTGGAGGTTTGGATAAAAACAGTTTCGGCTTCGATGGAAACTTCGTTCACCCGTTCGCCTTCAAATGCTTGTGTGCCCACTTCTACAGCACGCTTGAGTAACAAGTGGTCAAACGCTGCACGTTCTACTTGCCACGCATGGGGCACGCTCCGAGATAAGCCGTCTTTAAATAAATAGCTAACACGCTCGCCGTGACGTTCATCAACAAAATCCGCACCATCTTTTCGCAAATATTTTTCGGATTCGACACATACACCAAGGCGTTCAAATATGGGCAAATCACAGGGAAGCAGCGACTCTCCTATGTGAAACCGTGGAAACACGCTCTGCTCAATAATCGCTACATCAATGCCATGCTGAGCAAGCAAATTGCCTGCAGTGCTCCCCGCAGGGCCAGCTCCTATAATTGCAACATCACATTTCATGTTAGGCGATTAAAAATTAAAGAAGTGTTGATCCCACCAAATGCGAAGTTATTACTCATAACCGTGTTTAGATTTGCTTTACGCGTGTCGCCTTTGAGGAAATTTAAAGGTGCACATCGCTCATCCACTTCCACAAGATGCTTTTGACAAGCAACAAAGTCATCCTGCATCATAGCCATGCAATAAATGGCTTCGATGGCCCCACACGCTCCTAACGTATGCCCCGTGTAACACTTGGTCGAACTGATAGGAACTTTATCACCCATGACCTTATAGACTGCCTGGCTTTCAGCAATGTCACCTGCTTCTGTCCCTGTACCATGGGCATTGATGTAATCAATGTGTTGCGGCTCTAACTTTGCATCTTCTAAGGCAAGCGTAATTACTTCACTCATTCCCTCAGCCGAAGGTGAAACAACGTGTGTTCCGTCACAATTGGTGCCGTATCCGATAACCTCGGCGTAAACCTTGGCACCACGAGCCTGCGCGTGTTCTAAGCTTTCCAATACCACCGTGCCTGCGCCTTCGGCCACCACCAAACCATCACGTTCTTTGTCATAGGGACGTGAGCCAAGCTCCGGGCGATCGTTATAACGCACTGAGGTAGCGTACATGATGTCGAAAATCACCGCATGCGTGAAATGCATTTCCTCGGCACCCCCACACAGCATGATCTCCTGCTGATTATTCTTAATGGCCTCGTAACCATAGCCAATCGCTTGGCTTCCGCTGGTACACGCCGAAGACGTGGGAATAATCCGGCCTCGAATACCAAAATATTGTGCGAGGTTTGCAGCACACGTGTGGCTCATAAACTTAAGATAGGTGCTTCCCTCCAAACCTTTTAAGCTGCGGGTAGCAAACAACGATGAACAAAAAGCTTCCTGTGCAGCAGACGAGCCGTGCGTTGAGCCATAGGCAATACCGGTTGTGTTCTTCCGTAGCTCATGTTCGTCCAACCCCGCATCTTTAACGGCACAATCCGTGGCATACGTCGATAACATCGCCACGCGCCCCATGGTACGCACTTTTTTGCGTGGATAACGTTTTTCAAAATCGATCCCTTTGACCAAGCCTGCCAACCGAGTACGAAGCCCTTTAAATTCCTCCCATTCAGGCATGGTCACAATGCCATGCTCTTGCTGTTGCAGTGCTTGACTTATTACTGCGAAATCATTGCCTATCGGGCTTGCCAAACCCACGCCTGTGATCACTACCCGTCGACTCACGCCAAGCCTCCATTAATCCCCAGAACTTGTCCTGTCACATAGCTTGCTTGTTCACTCACCAAGTATTGAACCATACCCGCTACTTCCTCAGGGGTGCCTAAGCGACGCATGGGAACCTGCTTTATAATTTCTTCCACAGGAGCATTGTCCAACATGTCTGTATCGATCAAACCTGGAGCAACGGCATTAACAGTTACATGGCGTTTTGCCAACTCTCTTGCCAGTGCTTTGGTTGCCCCAATCAAACCTGCTTTGGCCGCTGAGTAATTCACTTGCCCTCGATTCCCAATCACTCCTGATACTGAAACAATGTTGATAATGCGGCCCCAACGCATGCGCACCATAGGCATGACCAACGGCTGTGTCACATTAAAAAAACCATCCAAACTAGTCCGAACCACGCTCGTCCAGTCTTCCCAACTCAATTGGGGAAAAACATTGTCTCTAGCAATCCCCGCGTTGTTAACCAAGATTCCAATCGGAGGAGCGTTACTTGACTGCAATTTCTGTAAAGCTTCCCTGCACTCCTCAGGAGAACCAACATCAAACGAAGCAAGTTCTGCATGACCTCCTGCATGCTCTATCAAGCTCTTGATATGCTCTGCAGCGCGAGAATTACTTCGGAAGTTAATAATGACGGGATAACCGGCAAGCGCTAAGTTCTGAGCAATTGCCGCTCCTATCCCCCTACTCGCCCCTGTGATAAGCGCCCGAACCCGCTCGGGCTTTGCCGAATATGGCATATGCCGATCTGAAACATGGCTACCAGGTGTCGTCATCGTGAGGGTCTGGTGGCTGATACACACTTAGCTGACCTGTCGCAAGTGTGTCATGCCCCTGCTTCACAGTACAGCGAAAATGACCAAGTTCCTTTTCCCCCCACAATCGAGTGGCTTCAACCACAAGTTCGCTGCCTACGCTAAAGCTATCTACTTCCAAGGAAAGCTCTCTTGCTGAGATAAGATAGCCAATTTTAGGAGACAATTGCTGGGTACGACGCTGGAGGCCTACATAGGCGGCAATGGTTTGAGCCATATATTCCAAAGCCACGACAGCATCTACGCGCCCATGATCCACAAATGCTGACTCAGGAGAAATCCGTACCGCACACACAATGCAGTCTGCTGAGTAATCAACTACCCGCTCAGCCAGCAACATTTGGTCGCGATGCAGCATAAGCTCTTCAATCGGCGGATAGGCAGTTACTGTTGAGGGCAATAGGATAGGCTCCACGACGGACTCTGATTAGCTGGGGTTAGCACAAGTTCTGCGGCTCGTTGACCTTCAATCATCCGATAAAGTTGTTTTGCCGCCTCACACGGATTGCTACGCCACGCAGGCAATGTGTCAAGTGAAAGCGTGTTCCTGGCTTGAGTGGGGCGAGCGATAACTTCTCCAATGGTTCCAAGGCAACCTGAATGCTTACCACTCTTCCCTGGAACATCTATTCCCAACACAAAGGCCGCTGCCAAAGCCTCATACTTAAACTCTTGCCTCAGTTCGTCAGGCAACGCTTCGTCTCCCAATAGCACAAGCAAATCTCCTCCATGAGTGTTGAGCCACGCTTGCGCCTCAACGAACGTCATCGCCACTGTGTTGAAACCAGCGGCAATTGCCGATGAAAACATAGGATTTTGAACTGCAATTGAAAGCTGTCCTACAGAAGCATTATGCACACTCAACTGAAACCGCGCAGGCGATAGCTCACCCGCCCCGTCAAAACACATCTCAAGCAATTTTCGAGTGATATCCATTTCGCCAAACGCAGAACCCACAATCATGGGAAGCTTGGATATGGACAAACCGCTTTGAGCCACAGCAACTTCCGCCACATGTGCCAACATGCGTGTCAACACACTGGTTCGGGCACGTAAACGCTTAGGAAGCAAGTTCGCAGTAGGGTCCTCTGGCGCATGACTTGGGCACCAAACAGACGCGCCACGGATGGAGTAGGGTGTTTTCATCCTTAAGTACGGCTTAGAACCACGGCAGCATTGCTGCCTCCAAATGCAAAAGAAGTGCTCATGGCATGGCGGCAAAAACACTCGTAACTATCGGTATTTACTCTTATTTCGATATTGGAATCCAAAGGCAATGCGCCCAGGCTGATAGGGATCCACCCTTGTTCCAGCGCAGCCACAACAAACACAGCTTCTGTGGCTCCTGCTGCACCAAGCATATGCCCCGTATACCCTTTTGTGGAAACTACAGGAACATCTTTCCCACACACTTCAAGTAACACGCGGGATTCCATGTGATCATTTAACACAGTCCCAGTGCCATGCGCATTGACATAATCAACCTCTTTGCCATCTAGCCCTGCTTGCTGCAACGCTTGCATTATCGCCATACGTGCACCCTTGCCTTCAGGATCGGGCGCGGACATGTGATGGGCATCAGAACTTTCCCCCACTCCCCGTACTTGAATACCGCCTTCCTGCCTTTCCAAAAGCAAAAGGGCTGCCCCTTCGCCAAGATTAATCCCATCTCGCCCCTGTCCGAAAGGCCTACATAAATGTTCTGACAAAATACCTAGACTGCTAAACCCGCGAAGGGTTATTTGGCATAAACTGTCAGCACCGCCCACCAATACAGCGTCAACAAGATCGGACTGCATCAGCCGCAACGCTGAGCCAAATACCTTGGCACTGGAAGAACACGCTGTAGAGACTACGTAACGTGGTCCGACAATCCCTAAATGACTGGCTAGAGCATCTACCAATCCATGGAATGCATGCTGAGTCAGAATGGAATAATCGTCTGGCAATGATCCGTAAGACTGAAAGTGTTTAAAGGCATGTTCTGTCTCCAACATGCCCGCGGTGGACGAGCCTAAGATCAAGCCAATACGCGAAGTTCCCCATCGCTCAATCGCAGTAGATACCTCCGATTCGACCTGAGCCAGCGCCAGCCATGCAAGACGCGTTGTACGCGTATCAAATGCCTTTAGAGCGCTTGGTAGAGCGGGAAGTGTCGCAGGCATGTGCCCACAATAGGTGGAAAAGGGAAGATCCCACTCGCTTGGCCGGAGGCCCGTACGGCCCGCCTTGAGATTCGCCAGCACCTCAACGGTTGAACTCCCAAGCGCATTGACAGCAGCGTAGGCGCTTATACCTACACATGTCGGTGTCACAGCCAATCCGTGAACAAATGCTTAACGCCCGCCCTTGGCTTGACGGTTAACAGCAAAGCTTACGTTTGCATAACCCGCTTGAGCTGTTGAAAACAGGATTTTTTTAATGACACGAAAATCGATTGCCTGATCGGCTTGAATAATCACCGTGCCCGGAAACGCCTCAGAAGGATGTAATATAGACCAATTGCGTTTGAGCGTTTGTAGATCTTGAATGAGTGGCTCGATGCGCTCTGTTTCAGGCACGGCAGCCAAGGTGGCCGTATCCGCAAGGCGACGGCCATCCAATGTCACCACCTGCGCATTGACTGCAATAATGGGTGCAATTTCAAGATCGACCACATTGGTCGCAGAAGGCATTTTCAAGTTGGGTTGTTGCGCCAGTAACTCCCCGGTTGCGCTAAACGATATCAGCAAGAAAACAACCAGCACGATGAGAAAATCAATAAACGGAATCAACGCGATGGCAACGTCAACAGACTTACGCCCACCACCAGCGACCCGAGCGTACACAAACCGCAAGGGAATATGATGAAGCAATACGCGGCCTGGTTTCTGAACTGGCATACTCAATATCTCCTATAGCGTCGAACCGTCACGAAGCCCCATATCGGGATAACCCTGCCCCACCACCATATCCATAACCGAAACCACGTCATGGTAAGCCACACCATCTTCAGGAGCCACGATGATGTCCTTGCGATTAGGCTCCAAACGCTTACGCTCAGCAAGCTTGTCACGCAATCCTTCTAAGTCGTAACCGTCACCTACCTTGGGAATCTGGATCTCATCACCCATAGAACTGGCCAGCACGTAACCGCCATTTTGCACCTTGACGAACAAAAGCACTTTTTCCTCGGGAGGGGGTGCATCTGGTGTGTTGAGACCCGGCTGCTGCTGATTAGCGTTGATGCGCGCCAACTGATTCCACACGGCCGTCACTAATAAGAACATGACGCAGCACAGCAACAAGTCAATGAACGGAATCAGCGGAATCTCATGATCCACCGGCTTTTTGCCACCGTGACCGCCTCCAACGCTAATGCCTGCCATAATTCCCCACTATAAGGCCTAGAGTGACCTTACGCTGCATGAATGTTTGAGAGATCGACCTTGGAACGGTTGTTCACGATGAGATTAAGCACCTGCACCGTGGCAGCGTTAATATCATCCAGCATGCGCTGCGTTTTGCCATTGAGGACGGCGAAGCCAACCAGGGCAAGAATCGCAGACATCAAACCAAACGCCGTACAGTTCATGGCTTCAGAGATACCTTTTGCCAGAATAGTAGCCTTCGAAGTCGCATCTGCACCCGCAACACCCTTGAATGCAGTAATCAACCCCCAGACCGTACCAAGCAACCCAGATAACATGGCAAGGTTGGCAAACAGCGCGAGATAAGGCGTTCGCCTTTCAATCTTTGGAAGCTCCCTCAGAGCCTCTTCATCCAAAGCAGCCTGTACCTCGGCATCCGGCCGATTAACCTTCAGCAAACCCGCCTTAACAATACGGGCCAGCGGAGCGTTTGCCGCAGAGCAGAGCTTAATGGCCCTACCCACGTCCCCAGCCAAAATGCACTTCTGCATCGTCGCTAAAAAGACGTCCTTATTGATAGATGACTTGTACAGGTAGTAAGCCCGCTCCCCAATAAATCCAAGGGACAGAACTTGCCAAACCAAAATCGGGTACATGAAAGCCCCGCCCTCTTGAAACATCTGCGTCACGTTCATGGGTTATCCTTCCTCCAACGACCATAAGTGTTACCTGCTTGAAACAGGCTGCTTCAAGCAGGGGGTACATACCGCACCCTCCCGTGGAGCTAGTCTAGCAAAAACCACGGGGCTTTGAGAACAATCTTTACAGAACTTCCTTTTCTTCCTCAAATTTATGCTTGTTTTGGTGCCCAATTCGGTGGCCACCCCCCTGCATTATCAAAACGTGCCATCCAAGGGGAAGGATCGATTACATTGACAATCGAGAAAGCACTACGGTACCTTTCCGCTGCGCAAAACTGCGCATTTTGGAGATGAAACGTCGCCCTGCTGACCTCGTTTGTAGTCAATCCATGGGCACTGTGAAAGGAACCGAGTGAATGGAAAAGATCTGGCATTTCCTGGTGGACGGGGCGCCGTTTTCTTTTATTAACGTAGGCATACTCGCCTTAGTCATCGGTATTATCGCCGAACGCCTTTATTACATTCTCACAAAATACCGCGTGAATTCCCAAGAATTCATGGCCCAGATTCGAAAACTCGTGCAGGCCGGGAATATTGATCGTGCTGTGAAACTCACGGATGCAGCCCCCTTGCCGCTCTTGCAAGTCGTCAAAGCAGGCCTGACCCAAGTCAACCGGGGAGATGAGGTTGTCATCGCCTCCATGGAAGAATGCATGGCAGAAGTCGTACCTGCCTTGGAAAAGCGCATTGGCTCACTGTGGTCATTTGCCAACATCGCTACCTTGATTGGTCTACTCGGAACTATCAAAGGTATGATCGTATCCTTCGCAGCCGTGGCAGATTCCAACGCATCTGAACGTGCTGCCAAACTATCTGCGGGTATCTCAGAAGCCATGTACAACACTGCGCTTGGCTTAGGCATTGCAGTGTTATGCATGATTTTTCACTTATTTCTGCATGGCATGGCCAAACGCTACAAACATGAGCTAGAGCATGCCACCATGAAGCTTGAAAATATGCTCACCCTCACCAAAGGGCGTGCTGCAGAATAGCGCTCATTGACATGGCGGCACTCACTCCCAAGCAACGGTTGTACATCCGTAAGCGAACGAAAGTCGTTGAACTCGATCCTTCGGAAGTTGCGGGAGAACTTAATATCGTTCCATTTCTCGATGTCGTTGTGAACATCATTATGTTCCTTCTAGCAACCACAGTGTCTGCAATCGTGATATCTCAAATTGATGCACAGTTACCTACGTTAAGTGTGAGCGCCGGACGCGCCAGCGGCACAGATAGTCCATTGAACCTCAGCGTCACGATTACAGAAAACGGAGTAATGGTTGCAGGTGCCGGAGGAAAGCTTGCACCGGGTTGTGAAACGACATCCCTTGGCGCTGCCCTCACAGTGCCAAAACGCGGAAAAGAGTACGATTGGCCTGCCCTTAGCCGATGTGTTGCCCGAGTCAAAGCTGAGCCACGGTTTGCCGATGAAACCCAAGTGATCGTTTCCGCAAATCCAATGATTGAATACGAACACGTGGTCAAAGCAATGGACGCTGTGCGCGGCAACGCGCAGCATGTCTTGTTTCCGGACGTCCTATTGTCCGCAGGTGTGCGTTAAGAAAAAGGACCGTACCAATGGCTACCACCACCGTAAGCCCAACCCAAGTCAAACAGATCATTCGGCGGAAATTACGTCAACGTGAAGAAGCTGGCGAGAATTTCCTCAATATTTATCCCATGATGGACATGATGACCATCTTGTTGGTCTTTCTCATCATGCAATTTGCAGTGACCTCTGCCGATGTCGTGCAAACGGACCAATTGCAGATTCCCTATTCGTCTTCCCAACAGGAAGCCGTTGAAAATACTGCCATCATGATCTCACGCAACGCGATCACCTTAGAAGGAAAGAGCTTAATTCCGTTAAAGGACGGCCAGATTGATGCCAGCTACAAACAAGGTGGAGGCAATGGGTTTCTAGTCACGTCGTTATTCAACGGACTAGAGCGTCGCCGAGAGGAACTGGAAAAAATTGCTCAATTTAGAAAACAAAGATTTTTAGGCGAAATCCGTATTGTCGCCGATAAACGCACCCCTTTCCGCACGCTATCGGAAATCATATACACCTGTGGGCAGGCACAGTTCGCTCAGATGCGTTTTGTCGTCCTTCGACACGAAGCAGACGGAAGCTCCTAGCCTTATTTGTTCTTATAATTAAAGTCTGTCGTCGTTAGATACCGAATCCGTTCAAGCCAATCGCTAGCTTCGAACTGGTTCGCATCTGTCGTAGAATTCGCTAGGCGCTTTTGCCAAAACTGCTCAGCGCGTTGGTACTGTTCCGCAGCAACCAACGCAACCCCTAATAGTCGTTCGGCTTCTTCCAACAGCAATGCTCTCGGCAATCCACGTTTAATGGCTTGCTCTAACATGGATATGGCCGGCTCAAATGCTTGACTCTGAATCAACTGACGTGCTTCAAGATAACTACCAAGCCCGTCGCTCCGCACTTCACTAAGATGGCGTGCCACATACATGACCTCAGCTGGACTCGGCGATGTCGCTTGTGAATTGGCAAAAAGTGCACGAAATTGTGTGGCTTCCGCGCCCTTCGCTTGCACCCCTAGATATTGCACCTGTAACATACGTTGTTTATCGACTGACAAGGGCCTTTGAAGCGCCTGAGCATACAACGCTTGCGCTTGGGAAACGTGCCCTGACACCCATAACGCATCTGCAAGATAGGCTTCACTTTCCGCTATCAGGGGCAACTGTACGTTTGGATCAGAACGCAACTGAGCAAGTAACGATGTCGCTTCACTCAAGCGCCCTCGCCTGGCGTTGGCCCAAATGCGCGTGACTCGGGCCATAGGATCAGCCTTTTCTATGTCTAGAATAGCGCCGCATGTCTGAAGTGCCATTGAAACATCGCCTGTTTGCACATCTTCTTTCAAAAGCTCTCGAAGCTCTGCAAGTCGATGTGGACAAACTTGTGAAAAAATTCCTGGGCGCGCAAAACGATCCCGTGCAAGTTCTAAGGCTGACGCTGGTACATCTTGTCTACTAATAAAAGCATGCCACTCGGCCTGTAATTGCGCCGGTGTTTTTCCTATGGCTTGGGCAATGTCAGCAGTGGTGTACCATCGACGCAAGGCTTGTGAGCCATAGTGCTCCAACACATACCGTAAAATCGAACCGGCAACAGTGTATGCTTGATTGGGCGCCTGTCGCAAAAAGGACGCGCCAAACACTTCTTCGTAGGAAGGTGCCTTACCAAGGTGAGACAATGCTTTCACCCATGCATGCGGCGTGAGCCCGTCACTCGCTCCCCATGCCAAGGCCACAGCGGTGCCCTCAATCAGCGCCGGCTCCGGCCATAAGCCATTCCATTTGCCTGCAATCCGGAAAGGTCCCCGCCCCACATCGGCTGCAACCACATGTGCCAATTCATGAGCCAATACAGGATGCGGCCAAGACATCAGCTGCAAGTAGGCCTCATGCCGCCATGGTTTAGCGAACATGGTTTCCGAAGCTCCCGCCAACGCTCGCTTTTCATCTGCTGAGCGGAAAAAATAAACGCTCACACGCTTGGTTGGCTTTATCCCCAGGTGAGTAGCATGCTGAGTGACACGGAAATCACATTCTTGAAGTAAACGGCGCGCTTCATCCCGAGCGATCTCTCTGGGAACATAGAGATCGCAGTGCTTCCCCTGCACCCTGAATCCTAACGTGTGTTTGATCCAAGGCCGTGATGTAGCATAGCCAATCTGCGCAGCATGCTTGTCTATGAAGACAAGCAATACCAAACAACTGATTCCAGCAGCCAACCCTCCAAAGCCGATCCATGCACGTGGTTTAGATTGCTGACATGCCTGTGCGCCTAAGCCACATAAGACGAATCCCATAAGCATCAACAGCGAAGTCATCCGAAAGGTGCTGTACAACACCGGAAACTGGCTGTTTAAGTCGTAAAGGGTCCCTGGGAAGTAGCCGAAAAAGTGCCCATAAGCGAAGATGCCTGGCTCAGACCATAACGTGTGCAGCACGGTGACGATTTCGAATACAGGAAGCGCTATTGCCAACAGGGTGGCGCGCGTGCCCGAACGCACTAAACTTGCCACCACACATCCCACCATGCCAGCCAAAGGCACACTGATCACAGGCCCAAACATATAAAAGCTCAAGCTTTGCAGCGGTTCACACCAGCGAACACGAACCGCGTTAATCATGAGTAATATCAATGGGATACATACTAATCCCCAAGCCGCCAAAACTGTTTCGAAGAGTGGGGTAACTAGGCGTGGCTGCCCATGACGAAGCTGCCGTAGATAAAGCCGTGCTCCTACCGCTGCTCCGAAAGGACTGAGCAAAACGCTGATGACAAGTGCACTTTCAGCACCGATCACATTAAACAAAGGGAGAGCACAAAGCACGGCACCTGTGAGGAGTGCAACTAACCCTGCTAAACGAACTGAATGTAGCTGCAACACGACCTTGTCAATTCACCTATTGATTAAGACAACACAGGTTCCTGCATTACCAGCGGCAGGACTTCTTCCACTTTGGAGATCAGACGAATATCCAGCTCTTGGCGCACGTGGCTTGGGACATCTTCAAGATCGGGCTCATTTAACTTCGGCAACAAGATTCGCTTCAGGCGAGCACGATGTGCTGCTAAGCACTTTTCCTTAATACGATCAACACGCAACACTGATCCCCGCAAGGTAATTTCACCAAGCATGCCAACATCTCCACGCAAAGAAGCTTTGACAAGCATAGAGGCAAGAGATGCATAAATCGCCACACCCGCACTCGCACCATCTTTAGGTACTGCACCCTGAGGCAAATGCACATGCACATCGATTCGAGATAAAAAGTCGTCCGAAAGACCCAAGGAAGCTGCCCGCGCCCTAATATAGGTAAACGCCGTAGCAACAGACTCTTTCATGACACCACCCATTTGTCCTGTCAGGTGAATCGCACCATGGCCAGGCATGCGTGATGACTCCACAAACATCAGATCGCCTCCTGCTGGCGTCCACGAGAGTGAAGTGGCGACCCCAGGTTGGATTTCTCGTTCTGGACTCTGAAGCTGATAGGGCGCTGGACCAAGCACCTTGTTAACATAGGACTCATTACCCTCAAATTGCAGCTCATTCCCAGACGCCACCTGAAATGCGACATCGCGACACAAAGCCGCCAATTGCCTTTCCAGTCCACGAACACCAGCTTCACGAGTATAGCAATCAATAATAAGGCTTAGCGCCTCGCCGGACACATCCAAACGCTCCGGACTTAACCCGTGTTCCGAAAGCTGTTTGGGAAGTAAAAACTGTTCAGCAATAGCCAGTTTTTCCTCCCGTGTATACCCAGGAATATCAACGACTTCGAATCGATCAAGCAGTGCATGGGGAATGGTATCTTTACGGTTTGCCGTGGCAATGAACAACACCTTCTGTAGATTGACCGGAACTTCAATGTAATGGTCCATAAACGCATAATTCTGTTCCGGATCTAACACTTCGAGCAACGCACTTGCCGGAGAACCCCGAGATTCCGTAGCAAGCTTATCAATTTCATCTAGCACCATGACTGGATTATTAGCGCCGACCTTGCGCAGTGCTGTCACAATCCGACCAGGAAGAGAACCCACATAGGTGCGACGATGGCCTCGGATTTCAGCTTCGTCCTGTACGCCACCTAAAGAAACACGTACAAAAGGCCGTCCCGTGGCTCGTGCAATTGATCTACCCAAGGAGGTTTTACCAACACCCGGAGGACCCGCTAAGCATAGCAATGGACCTCTTGCATCGGCACGCAATTTTCGTACTGCAATGTGCTCAAGAATTCTTTTCTTAACCTTTTCAAGGCCATAATGATCCTCATCAAGCACACAACGAACCTCTGCGATGTCAAGACGTTCAGGAGCACTTGCCTCCCAAGGCAAATCCAATAACCATTCCAAATGGTTTCTACCAACATGGAATTCCGCAGACTGAGAAGACATAATACGCAATCTCGACAGTTGTTTTTTTGCCATGGCATATGCTTCATCAGGCAACGCAACATGTCCTAATTTTTCTTCCAGGGCATCCAGCTCATCTTCGGATTCGTCGCTATCACCCAATTCCTTACGAATAGCGCGCATTTGTTGACGCAACAATTGTTCTCGCTGCGAACTCGTCATCTCTTGCTGCACAATGGTTGAGATTTCCTGTTTAACTCTGGAGACTTCTTGATAACGAGTCAGTGCATCAACCACTGTACGCAAGCGTTCTCGCAAGTCGAACGCTTCCAACACATGTTGCTTTGTTTCCGTACTCAGAGGAAGATGCGAGACGACAAGGTCTGCCAACGATCCAGGATCTTTGATCTTATCCAACATCGTAGCAGCTTCCTGGCTCACATGCCGTTGATCCTCCCACAGACTGCGTGCTAACTCTCGAACATGCACTGTTAACGCGTCCGTCTCTTCATCGCGCACTACAGATTCAGACACGCGTGATACAGACGCTTGCAAATACGGTGTGCCATCAATTTTTTCACGCAATTGAATACGCTTTACACCCTGAATTACTACACTGTAGTTACCTTTATGTAAGCGAATGACCTTGAGCAATCGGACGAGCGTACCCACATGGTAAATTTCATTGTAACCAGGAAACTCAGCGCGATTGGTCCGTTGAGCAACCACACCCATCACACGGTGAGGTCGACGCAATAACATGTCGATGAGTTTAATTGATGGCTCACGCGCCACGTGGATAGGAAGTACCGCCGCGGGAAACACCACAGTATCGCGAAGCGGCAAGATCGGCAGTGCCTCCAGCAAGGCTGGATCCGACAAGGTACTCATAAAGAACGGTGGGACTATAGCATAAATTGGCTTTATCATGGCTTTTTCAGCAAACCACCTCGTTTTCCTCCCTTCGAAGCGTCCCTTAGCCCTGGCACCTTCGCTGAAAAGGGTGTAGTGTGCCGTTTTTATTACCCTTGAATCCATGCCTTTAGTCGCTCGCCATCGTGCTCTAAGCATAACGCCTCGCAATGTCACACTGCTGCCGTTGTGTTTTTCTTACCTAGGATTGCTCAGCGGTTGTCATGGCCTGCTTTGGGGTAATGCTGTTGTCTTGGCCTTAACAATCGGCATATTCCTTGGAACTGTGTCATGGACAAAAACAGGCGAGCAACCGGTTGAGTCTTCAACCAAAGGGGCCCATGCAGTCCCTAAAAAATCTTGACGAATTTCGCCTTGGTGACCTTGAAGCCATTCGCATTGTATTGCGAGGTGGATCAGTCATCGATTGGCATCGCCTGAATTTTCAAACAGAGGAAGAAATCCAGGAATTTATACGTGTTCAAGAATTCGATCCTAACAATCCGGACGATCAAACTCGTATAGAAACTATCCGCGACGAAGCCATTAGTTACTTACGTCGACACTTTGATTTTCCAATACCCAAGCCTGTTGCACAAGCTGACCTAGCCACACTTTTGCACTTGGCAAGCTCCAAAGGACATCGACAACTGTGTGCATGCACGATTTTAAAAACCATGCACATTATTCATCACTTACAGGCTCGGGAATTACTTTTCATGCTTCCGATTTCAGACCAAGATGTCTTCAAAATGGTCGAAGAAAAAGTCTACAGGATCATTGGAAAAATGTTGGCGTTGGGTTTTCCAATTACAGAATTCATTGGTGGACGAAAGAATAAAGATTCCCTGTACACCAAACTACTCTCAAAGCAAGAAACCGTAGCAGCGCAAGTGTATGACAAACTTCGTTTCCGAATCGTCACTCGTAGTGAAAGTGACTTATTCCCTGTATTGAATTACCTCACACAGCATTTATTTCCCTTCAACTATATTATTCCAGGGCAATCTGCAAACACGTTGCTTGATTTTTGGGGCTATTGTGAAAGCCAGCCACATTTACGTGAATTGAAGGGAAATTTGCAGCTTGCGACCGACCTCGAAGAGCGGATCAGAGCAGTGGATAACCGTTTTACAGCTAGCAGTTATCGCGTCATGACATTTGTGGTGGATATGCCTATCCGCCTCGATCCTCAATTAATGAAGCACACGCCTCCTTCGGCTGCAAAATTGGGCCAAGTCATATTTTCGCAGACAGAATTTCAAGTGATTGACCGCAACACTGATCAGGCCAATGAAATCGGGGATGCGAGCCACACCGCGTATAAGAACCGACAAAAAAACGCGGTCATGCGACGGCTCAAACTTGGACTGAAAGACACCACTTCAGAGCATTAAAACGCCTCTCGTATTCGGGTGCGTTCGCCACGCCGAATCAAAACCCCTAAAGACCGTGTTTTGCCTTGATTGGCCTTTAGCTCGATTCGATGCATACCTGGCGAAAGACGCATTCGCCGCTGCGGCGTGCTTTTTCCAGAGTCTACGCCATCAATGAAAATACGCGCCGACGGAACCGAACGAATGGCGAGATATCCTACGTCTGTATCTTCCGGATCAAAATTATCGCTATTCTTTTGCGAAGTTTGCTCATCTTGAGAAATAGAATTACTTGCTTCACTACGAATACTAGGATCAGGGGTAGTGATAGGTTGACCAGAAACCTTGGCGCTGGAATTTGCGACTTTTGACACAGGTGTTAAAGCTATTTCGAGTTCACTGACCCAGTCTTTTTTGACTTGAATGCGACGCCGAACTGGCTTGAAGCCTTGTGCCTTAAGCTCAAGCGTGTGGTGGCCTATCTTTAGCATCTGCAACGCTATTGGACTTCGACCCTTGAACTCACCATCGATTAGTACACTGGCACTTACATTTGGCAGTGTTTGTATATTAAGTGCTCCATAACGAGGAGCAAATTTCCAGGCATACGCGCCCCAACCAAGTCCTCCAGACAACACGACACAACACGCTATCCACAAAATCATCGGGGAAACACTTCGGCGACGACGTGTGGAACTTGTAGGTACAATTAACTTGGAACGATCCATCGATGCATCGGCTTCAGGAATCCTCCAGGAAGTATTAGGCTCTTGCTTCGGTTTAATGACTTGACGCCACGATCCTTCGTTCTCGCTAAAGGTGTTTGTGTCACCTTCTGGAGTTGAAAATACACCCTTCGTTAAGGATTCTTCAGTCCTCTCACTCGATTTTGAGGGAAGAGGAGGCGGAAGTGTGGCACCTGTTGACTCAGCGGGTGCCTGCGATTGGCTATTTGGGTCTGAGCTAAAAAACACGAACGTAGCCTGTTCCGCAATCGGACTGCTTGCATCTTCCTTCCGCTCAAAAATCTCGCCTTCTGGTGCTGTATCATCGTCAAGCCCATCTATCTTAATCTCACTACTATCGAGCTTGACCGTCCCATAATGGATTGCCTCTTTATGGGTAGCACTCCCAACAGCACCAGCACTCGTTGTACGCGTCGATGAAGAAGGTGGTTGCAAGCGACTGTCTTGCTTCCATTCTTCACTCATTAATTTATCGAGACGATGACGCTCAATCACTACTTCTTGAGTGAATACTGTTTTCATCCAAGAGGCTAATGTCGAAGTACCGTAGGGCGGATTTTGTCTTTGCAAAAACATTTGCAAATGCCCCAACATTTCAGAAGCGGACTGAAAACGGTCTTGAGGCTCACGCTCAAGCGCACGCATAATGATATTTTCCAACTCCTGCGGAAACGTAGGAATCTGCTGCGAGGGCTTTACAACTTTAGCCCTACGCACCTTTTCTAACGTAGAAAAATCACTCTCACCACGAAACAAACGGCCACACAACGCCATTTCCCACATGCACGTTCCTACAGTGAAAATATCCGAACGTGGATCGAGTTCCATCCCACGAACTTGCTCAGGGCTCATGTAGCCAAATTTACCCTTGAGAATACCAGCACGCGTTCTTGTGTTGCGAGATGCAGCCTTGGCGATGCCAAAGTCTATCAACTTCACTTGCCCCTCATAACTCACGATAATATTTTGTGGCGAAATATCTCGGTGAATAATGTTGAGTGGATTGCCATCAGCGTCGGTCTTAGAATGCGCATAATCCAATGCTGCACATATCTTTGAAGCGAGCCATGCCACCATGGGCGGCGGCATAAATTTTTGCAGGCGTCGGAACCGGTTGATGACCTGTAGAAGATCTTTGCCCCAGACGTGCTCCATGGCAATGTAATAGGACTCACCCACCTTACCCAGTTCATAGATTGGGCAGATGTTCTCCTGTGTAAGTTGACCTGCAATTTTAGCTTCATCGACGAACATCTCGATGAATTCTTTATCTTTAACCAGTGCGGGCAGAATGCGTTTAATCGCTAAGACCTTTTCAAACCCATCCACACCTTTTAACTTGGCCTTAAAGACCTCGGCCATGCCACCAATGCTGATGCGATCCAGCAAGACATACTTGCCGAACTGCACTGGTTGCTCGATACCCGTGCTACCCGGCTGTGCCCCCCATGCCGGTGGAACCATAAATCTGCCTATTCCCCCATCCTAGACCTCGTAACTACAGGCATGTGGTTTTTCACCCACCTGTAACCTTGAAGTGTTAACGTAATAATGCCCGCTATGCACCCCAAATGCAATTTCTCAATGCGCAAAACATTCTTTCCTGCTTAGGAAGATATCACCGCACGGTAAATGTAAGCTCTGAAGAAGCCACATTTCCGGCTGCGTCTATCGCACGGACAGCCACGACGTGAGGTCCAGGCTTCAGCATTGGCAACTCCAAATCAAGATGCTCATACCGCGTATCCAATAAATCATCTGCGGAATAACATACCTGCCAAGAAGCTCCATCGATCGCATAGTGCAAGCTAGCTATGGGACCCACGGTATCTTGGACAACCCCAAGCAGTCGACGTTGCGCCAATCGTAGTTTTGAAATGGTTGGAGCATGGTTATCGACAAGAATTGGTCCAGACTCCAATACGGAGGTTAACGCACGCGTTTTAGGATTGTCCTCTTCGTCACTAGCCTCTACTCGAAGACGATAATAACCATCAGCGATTGCTGCCGTCTCCCACTTGTATTCAGGGCGCACAAGCTTTTCACCTGGCTCCAATATATTTCGCCACAGTGTTTGATGTTCTGTCCTAAATCCCAACTCATACCGTAGTGAATCATTGTCAGGGTTCGCTATATTCCACTGTAAGTGGATTACACTCGAACGAGCTGTAGAATTCGCTGGACGTTCAACTTCAGCCGCATGAACCACAGGTTCAGCTTTGGTTGATTTAACTTTGACCTCAAGCACGCGAGCACGTTGATTTTGTGGCAAATAATACGCCTGAACAGCTCGCACCAAAGACTTTGAATCGCTTCCCATATTGGCACGCAACTGAAGGAACCGTGCTGCTGGACTACGAATCGGACCTGGCTTATGCAACACAGTAGACCAAGACGACCATGTCTCATCAGGACGTTCCGTATTACCTGAACGCGTTTGAAAACTCAGCTTGCCGTCACCGCGCCATGCAAGCTCACCCCATTGAGAATGAAACTCTGCATCCAGTACTTTACTGGTCCAAGAAGCATCCTTTGCTACACTCGATCCAACCTCATAAACCGCAGCCGTATCACTCGCAAGAATGACCGGTTCTTTACCAAGCAAATCAAAGGCAAGCACTTGCCTTTCCTCGATATCGATCCACGTAGCAGTGCGCCCTTCGGGAGTAACTTTGATAATCTTACCTTCGACACCCGTGCCTGCATAAAGATTACCGTCTTGATCAAGCTGTACACTTGTAAAATGTACGTTGTTTTCTACGACACGCTGCTCAGCCCACCCATTTGCATGGATAACCCAAAGTTGGCCCTTACCTACTTTGGAAGCAGAGGGAGTAGCTTTTGTCTGTGCCTCTTGTTTTTTTACTTCTTCGACCTTTTTAGCATTTTTAGACAGATCACTTCTTGCCGCAAACTCATTTACTGAAACACCAACAACCCCTTCACGCACACTAAGCCCGGTGATCTCACTCCCTGGAAAATCATAAACCACTTCAGCCCGACCCTTATTTTGTATGCGATACAAAATGGCTTCATCGCTTGTGCCTGCGTATAGCGTGTTTCCATCCAGCGCCAAGCGCATGATGTGTGTCATTTTGCTATCCACATAAAGCTGTGCTTTTCCCGAAGCATTAATAGAAAATATTTTCCCCTGTGGACCAGTGGCTGCATAGATCACTTGTCTTTGGGGATCATAAGCAAGATCCCAAACATGGTTAACGTCTTTAAGCCTTGTGAACTCTTTAGCCTTTCCGTCTGGCTCAAGGACGTAGATGTGCCCTTCAGGTAGAGTTCCAGCAAAAAGTTTGCCACCCATTCCAAACACCAACGAAGTCACTAATAGTTGGCCAGTCTCAGCAAATACCGAAGGCTTACCACCTTTCAATCGATACACTTTCCCATCGTTTCCCGTACCCACATACAAACTGCCGTCGGGACCACGTTCAAAACAGTAAGCAACCGGCACACCTTCTAATCCCACACGAGTCAGTGACGCACCTGGTGTAATCGTGCCATTGGAATCCACCATGGCGTGCTTTAGCTCGCCTGCATTGAACGCCTCAGGGGTATCCAACGAAAAATTGCGCGTCGAAATCGCGTACAATGGGCCTGCAGTAAGTAGCCCCACACTAAGCACTACAATAAACCATGGGTATTTTGGCATAGTCACTTGTTGATTACCTCACGTACATCTAATTTTAACTGCGCTGAGCCTGTTAATGCTGTTTTAAAGTCGATAGCACGCCTAACCTGTGTCACAAATGCAGACGAACGCTCACTTACATTGGAAGGTTGCAACACATCCAATGCAGAGCCGGGCAAGTCTGGCACCACATGTCCCTGCATGCGCAACCCTTGCGTAGGCATCTTCAAAGATATTACCAATGCATTGGCTGCAAAGCCATTGCGTATAATTCCAAGCACATCATCTAAACTGCGTGGGACGGGCTGCTCCAGGTTTACTAAGTTTCCAGGTTCAAGCACAAGCTCTATTTGGCGCCCTGCAGCTCGTTCTGGAATCTCAACCATGATCACTTCAGTACGTTCTGATTCGCCATAACGTTGAAATGTCACATGCACAGGAATTTTTGTTCCCGGATCGACTTCATCCCCGCTGACAGCCGCCCGAAGAATTCGTGTTACATTTCGCTTGAAATCCAGCGAAATTTGGACGTCCACTGCCTTGACCTTTGCGGGCTCAAAGGGATTGGCAAACGCTGCCTCAATGAGAGAAAACAAACGAATACCGCTTAGAAAGCCCGCTCCTCCCAAACCTGCTTCGGAATACCCAAAGTCTTGCACTGTCTGCGTACCATGGCCTTCAATGTCTACCTTGCTTGTCACTGTATACATCACATCAGTCACATCATTAACCGTGGCTTTCAGTGCATTCATCGTAGTCACCAACACAAGCAGCGGGGAAAGCATTCGATGATTTGCAATCCGTACATTCCATTCCTGACGAAGCCCTTTGGGAAGCCCTGCGATCTTAACCTTCAATGGAATCGTTTCGGCTTTTGTAGCTGTATCTATGACAATAGCCGATTGACGATCGTGCACCAATGCCCCTAATGAATGCACACTCTCTGCAATTTTAAATGAACGCATATAGCTCGCAAAGATATGAAGCACCCGAGCCGTCGCTGTGGGCAAACCAACCTCTCCGGCATCCAACATAGGATGGCCAAACGCCAGGACACGCTTCCCCTCCACATACGTTACAGTGCCAGTGCCCATCATGTTAATATCGCCATGTGCCATCTCGACAGCAATCGCTCCGCCATTAACGTAGTTGTGATCGACAGAGCTCTTGACGGAAGGCTGCCTTGGCGAGCTCCCTCCTGCCTGCAGCGGCACTAAACCGAGGGGCTCAAGTTGTTCACTAAGCCATGAGAGCGTCGAGTCATGTAGACCTCCGACCATCAAGGGCGTGACCGCTTGCTTGAGTCCTGGGTATCGGTTGTCGTGAGTAGTAGTACGTTTATGGCTTAGGGCGTTAAGCGCAAAAAGCGCATCCCGTCGTTCACCACGATACGGAAACAGCGATGGCGACAACAATGCCTGAGACATTCCAAGAGATGGCCTTCTGGGAAGTGGCTGTAAAGGCATAAAATTGGGACGAACAGGTCGTCGCAACTCAGCCATCATATTCGCAATGGGCGTGACCCCTGCAATAGGATCTTTACCAAACGACCACCCGTACGCATAGGCTCCCGCAAGTTTGCCCTCTAAATAGATTGGGCTGCCACTCATCCCAGCTACAATCGTGGCATGATCTAACTGTGGATGTACCGTCTTAACCAAGATGAGATCTTGGTCTGGCCTAAAATTGTGTAATACATCAATTACTTCCACTTCAAAGCGTTCAGGTTGGGTGCCACGAAATACCGTCAGGCCGTAGCCCTTCATGCCTGGACGAATGGATTCGACGGCAATGGTTTTCAATGCCGGCTGGGCCAATACAAATGCAGCCGCAGCTACCGTTACCGCCGCTAAAAGCCAACCAATTCCCCGCAAAAGCCACATCATTCCAAAACCCAGACAGTGATTACATCTCCCTTTTACGCACCTGTCCAAAAAGAGCATCACCTAGCCTCAACGCCTGCAAAACCATGGCACCCCTCTCCTGTCACTACCCCTTCGGATCCAGGCCTTAAGCAATGCTTGCAAAGCACACCTACTGCGATAGTCTTAGCCAGCGCGTGGGACTTCAACTATGAAACTGTTTACCCTAATTAACTTTACCATTATTAGCATCATCTCCTTTCACGGATGTAAGGCATCCACAGGCGCCCCTGAAATAGATGCAGCTCTCGATAGCAACGATCAAGACGCCAGCATCAATAGCGATCCAATCGATGTTGGCTGGTATCGATTTGAAAACAACGGCAGCGTACGAGAACTCGCTTTGGTTCGTGGCACTACCTTATTCAGGTTTGATTTTACAGCCAACGCTGGGACTGGTGAGTGGCTAGAGCCCCTCGACTTACAGGAAAACTGGGGCGTCGCGAATGCCCCATTCGAAACGTCCGCGGCATCGCTGGATGTTGCGTGGTATCGTTATGACGATACCCAAGGCGAGCCAACGATCCGCAAACTCAATGTCATGCGAAACAGTACTCTTCACGTCTATGATTACACGACCAACACTTGGACTACTTCTGATCTGAGTACTGACACCGCAGCCAATACTGGCTGGGCAAGCGCTCTAGGCCCCTTTGCTTCTAACAATACTGCACCGCTTGATGCAGCCTGGTACCGCTATGAAGGAGGAGATGCCAACACGCGACGTCTATCGGTCGTACGTGGTACCAAACAATTTACGTTTGACTTTGCTACTGGACAATGGAGTAGTCCACAGAATCTAACCGATGAGGATAATCCATGGACACAAACGGATGCTCCCTTTAACTCTGGAACATTCCCTATTGACGTGACGTGGTTTCGGTATGAAGGTACAGGGGCAAACAAAATCCGCTTGCTTGGTGTCTTACGGGGCACCACTCAATATACCTACAATTTCTTAGAAAACACTTGGAATCCAGTCATCACCCACACCACAGGGAGTTGGACTGAAGCAAACGGTCCTTTCGCCCCATAATAGAACCAGGAGGGTTAAACTATCATGAACATGAAACTAAACTTTCTGCTTTACGTCGGTATGTTTAGCTTGGCCTCACTTGGGCTAAGTGCGTGCCAACCTTCACTGGCACCTCTTTATGCTCCTACCACAACAGCAGGCATACACTCATCGGGTGCATCCTATACTGCCAATGAGATCAAGGCAGCGGTGCTATCAGGGCTTCAAGCCAAAAACTGGCATCTCGTGACCACCAAGGAAGGCCGTATCGAAGCCGAGACGACTTCCGGCAGACATACTGCACGTGTCGTGGTCAGCTACAATGCCTCAGGTTGGAGTATCGGCTATATTTCCAGCTCTCCAGGCCTGAAATACCAACATGATCCTCAACATGGGACCATTATTCATCGCAGATACAATCACTGGATTCGTATGTTAAATGAGGCCATTGGACATGCACTTGTCAGTAGCGCAACCCCTGGCCAAGACCCCACCCCTGAAGCGCCTGCCCCACCACCCTCCACGTCATAAGTTTGTTGGCTTCGGGTGACAGCAGCTCTTCAAATCCCTGTCACGTGTTATACACTCCTTCCGCATGTCCTCTATAATCCAAGCGCTAAAGCTTCTTGCCCTAGGGACGATACTTGGAGTGACCCTCGGTGTATTTCTTGGATTTCCATCGAGCACAGCCCAAGATTCTGAACAAACGGCATGTTTTGGGCCTATCCCATCGACCCCATTAGTTCAATGGATTACGCCTGCCCAAGCTAGGCTATTGCTTGACAATACAGATGTACGCTTTGTAGATGCGCGTAATGAAGATGCCTTTCAGCAAGGACACATTACAGGGGCAATCCATCTTCCTTTGGAAAACGGAGTCCTTTCAGAATCACGACTGACACGTCTTAAAGGAACACGTACTATCATCACTTATTGCGACACCCAAGGTTCATGTTCAGCCTCTCGACGTGTAGCTAGCCTACTTTTTGCAGCTGGCTTTACGGATGTACGAGTCCTTGAAGGCGGCATGCCTGCATGGATACAAGCCAAGTACCCTGCTCAAGCCGGCGCATGCAACGACTGCTGATTTGATGAAGCTCCTACCATGTCCAACGAGACTAAACCTTCCACACTTCTCATTCTTGCTCGCATCAGTGGCCTAATATTAGGTTGCCTATGGGCTATTGCCGCAGTGCCCAAATTGATGGATGCGCAAACATTTGCTGAAAGCATTCGTAATTACCAACTTTTGCCTCCATGGAGCATAGGCCCATTGGCACGCATCCTGCCGGTCCTTGAACTCGTGATTTCGGTGGCGTTAATTACTGGCATACTCCAACAAGGTGCAGCGCTATTAAGCATAGGGTTGCTTACGGTATTTAGCATTGCCATGTTGCAAGCGATGGCCCGAGGAATTGATCTAAGCTGTGGATGCTTTGGAGCCGCAATCGAAGCCCCTGTGAGTTGGTGGAATATCAGCCGTAACCTCATTCTAATGGGATTGGCACTGCTTGTGTTGTGGAAACATCCCAGCCGTTGGCCCTGGCGTACTTCGGGTTCAAGTGTATCTACCTAAACCACTGAAACTTATGCCTAGCTTGACTAAAGCTTATCCTGGTTTCATGGTTAAGCGTATGCGTTTGTATCTCACATGTTTATTGCTCATCGGGCCCCTACTTACGCCATCCATTACCCGAGCCTCTACCGTTATGGCGCTCGATCTCCAGGAGCTTGTGGGTGGCGCTAACGAAATCGTGATAGGCCGCATAGCGAGCAAACGCTATCTCAAAAGCAACCGTGGTCAAATCATGACCGAATACACTGTGGCTATCCGGGAAACAATCAAAGGCAGCAGCCAAGCCAAAGAACGCGTCTTAGTCTACCAGCCTGGAGGAGTTATTGATGGCATCGGGATGCGCGTCGCAGGCACACCTGTCTTTGAAATCAACCAGGACTATCTCTTATTTGCCCGAAGCAGTACTCGCATTGATGGCCAAGGGCTTGTGCTTTTTCCTATTGGCATGTCCCAAGGCGCTTTACGGATTCACTACGACAAAGCAGGAAACCAGACAGTATTGCCCAGCTCAGACCTTCATGCCGTTACCTATGACAGCCGAACAGGACTTAGAGCGGCTTCAGGCGCCGTAAACAAACCTGTCGCACTTTCGACATTGCTAAATCGTGTACGTGAATATATAGCTTCGCAACGTGCACAATCTCGCTAAATTTTTATTGGGTGCCCTGTTAGTAACCACTTTTTTCACGCTGGTACCATTCGCGGCCAAGGCATGGTGCCAAATGACTACACAGCCTGCGGAAACCCAAGGTGGCATCCCTATAGCGTGCTCCACCGATGGAGTCCCTCTTAAATGGAAGAAACGATGCACACAAGTCGCCTTGAACAACACTCAGGAGCTACCACGCGACCTGGTAAACCTATCAGAAACCGATGTGCGACGTATCATCAACGAAGCGTTTGCGGTCTGGGAAGCCAGCAGTGTCGACCAAGGCCTGAAAGTAGAATTATCAGACGGTTCTTCCGAATGTGAGAAAGCCGAATACAACCAGGATGGTCCCAACATGAACACTGTGATCCTAGCAAGTGACTGGAGCGAACGAGGTTATTGGATCGGTGGCATGTTCGCCCCTTATGATCCGGCAGCGTTTGCAGTCACGACCGCTTGGCATAATGCGACAACAGGAGAGATCCTAGACGTTGACATCGAGATCAATGAACAACGCGGACCCTACATCGAATGTGACCGTTCATGTGCTGAGGGAGGTTGCGTTGGCGAAAAAGATACACAAGACAGACAAGTCGTCGATCTCTCCAATGTCCTTACTCATGAAGTGGGCCATTATTATGGCCTCGATCACCCCGCGTTGGATCCTTCCGATAGCGATGATGAGCGTCTTTCAACCATGTGGGCAAAAGCCCCAGCAGGTGAAGTTTGCAAACGTGTACTTAAAGAAGACGACATTCAAGGGTTACAAACAATTTATCCTGCACAATCTCTGGAAGGTACGTGTGATTTTTCGCCCTATGGTGGAGCTTCATTAGTATGCAGCGGAAAAGAAGACGGCTGCTCATGTTCGACCTCAAACAGCAGCCAATCCAATGGTCTTTTTGCGTTGTTTGCTATGGGGCTACTGATTTTGAATCGGAAGAGGCATCGGCAGCACGTACACGTTCCAAAATAACAAATTGCACACGCCGATTGCGGGCTCGGTTTGAAGGAGTGATGTTGGGGACCAAAGGCTGCTCCATACCAAATCCTTTGGCAGTCAAACGATCCTTATCGATCCCTGCTTCCTCGATCAGCCATGTTCGAATGGCTTCCGCACGACGCTCTGATAAGCTTTTATTTAAAGCCGCTTTACCAATATTATCGGTATGCCCCTGAATTTCTATACGAAGCATCTCGGGATTGCGGATCAACACATCCGCAATCTCCTCCATGATTGGAATGCTATCAAGTGAGACCTCTGCCTTTCCTGGCGCAAAGTGAATCTGCTTACGTAGCACGATCTTATCATTCTGAACTCGCACCAAAGGCGTTTGTGGTTTCGCCGTTAATGTTACTTTGACCTGCACCTTTTGCTGTGCCTCTACACGAATAGTTTGCTGCCTCATCAGGAAATCAGATGCATCGATACGTAACGTGTACTCTCCGGGCTGTAAAACACGTGAAACAAGCCCCTGGTTGTCAGTTTGAAGGTTCGCCTGTGCTGACGAAGAAGCCTTGTCTCTCGATCCGACAGGAATAAAAATGACCATTGCACCTACTACAGGGGCATCTTTGTCATCAACGACCTGCACCGTGGCATTGTCAGTTGGGGCAGCAGCTTTCAAAGGACAGCGTGTTTGCACCTCCTGTTGTTCCTGTGGGATCTGAACAAGACATGTCGCAGACTCAAAGCCATCAGCTCGAATGTCAAGCATGACAGGACCCTTATTAGGGAGCGCATAACTTGCAAAATGTCCATCACTGTTAGTCAGCAATGGATTGGCCGATGTCCCCGTGAAATGAACCTCAGCACGCGTAATTGGAGCGTTGGTAGCAGCGTCTACCACCACGCCTTGAATGCGAACTCCAGGACTTCCTGCAACAGCAGCGCGCTCTCGTTCAATCACGACAGGCTCAGGCTCACGAGTGTCATAAGCGTACCCGGCGCCCAAAAACACAGAATAGGGCACCAGTGGCGCGAGCTCTCGCACAAAGTTGGAGGTGCCTTGAAGTCCAATGTCTACACCAGCAAACACCGCCAGCCCTCTAACGGGAGGCAGAAATTTTGCACCCATTGTGAGCATCATTGGGAAAGCTTCAAAGCCCGCTTGGTCAAGGCAGCCATCCGTTCCGCTCATAGGGGCGGTATTCGAACCCGCTCCAGGCACAAAAGGACAATTGTAACCTTGTCGATTAATAGGAATGCCAAGTTGCCATTCTACAATAGGACTAATGGTAAAGTCAGATGTGACAGCGAGTGGAGCTTCTGCACCCACGCTTATATTGAGTCTATCAACCCGATTGATGTTCAAGTTATAGCGCTCTACGTTTGTGATTAAATGACGCGTTTCAAACTGTGGATCTGTAGGAGCATCGTCAAGAGCATTAAATCTCTGCTGCTCGACGTCTTGAACTAACTCTGAAGAATTATCCAGTTGGTATTGAATACCCAAACGCGCTAGCAAAGGAATGGCATTTCGCAATCGCCGAAAGTCGGTACTAAGATTGGCACGAAATGAAAAACCCGTTGCAGCAAGGTCAATGCCAATATCATCCACGCTATTAAGGAATGTGGTGCCGACATCACCACCTATAATTAACCATGGTAATATGGCATGAAATGCTTTGATCCCCAGATTGATATCGCCCATTACCTGAGATAACTGCGGAACGCTTTGAGAATTGGTATTGCTATTGCCAAGTACCGCTCCGTACAGCTCTAGGAAACTTAACGGTGTCCAACTAAAGGATAGAGCTCCTCCCACGTGGTCATGCTCATCGCCAGAAATTAAAAAATCACTTGCAGAAAAGAAATCCACACCCAGTTGCAGTCGAAACGTTCCCTTAGGCGCAGAGCCTGCATCGACGACATGAAAACCACCTACCGGACCAAGCCACGTATTGTGAAGAACAAAACGCTCATCGCGTTGTGTTTTCTGTTCACCCTGGTCTGTACTTTCCGAGGCGGAAACCGTTTTTGTCTGTTGTTGTGCAGCTACAGGAACCGCATATGTTAACGTCACAAAGCCAAGTGCCACAACTCGTAATAGCCGATACATGTACGATAGTGTGCGCTGTTTTTGGAAGAACGTCCACATTCCTGAACACAGCTTCAGGCATCTGCTCCTTCGTCTGAATCTTCTGTCGGATCTGAAAACTGCTCGCTTTCGGCAGCTACTTCCGCCACGACACGCCTAGCCGCTGGTTCAACAACATAATAACTACCAGAAGCCGGACGAGGAGGATGCGCAGGAAAAGGCAGCCCTCCGGCATAGGTGAACAGTCCTGAAGATGGAGGGTGAGACTCATGCTCTTGTACTGCTTCAGGCCGCCATGAACCTCTGACTGGGGGTCGACTTAGATAAACTCCTTCTAATGAAGGGTCTACTATGTGTTCCACATCCGGACCAAACTCATCAACGGGTTGCACGGCATCATTGTCCAACCCTAAGTCCTGCTCAGCCATCGCAGAACGAGCCTGAAGAAGTTCATCAAAAACAACTTGTGATGCTCCGTCGAACTGCAACGAGTCCAACATAAGATCATAACGCTGGCTTTGTTGTGCCTCATCTCCGTTATCCAATATTCCTGCACAACGTCCAAATCCTTCTAAAATAGGAATCTGGTCGACTAACGCGATCTGGAACTGTACCCATTCACCTTCAGGCACCACAACCGACGCTGGTAACACAAGATGTTCTTCATCGACTTGCGTGCGAAAGCCTTCTAGAAATTCATCCGCATCACGAAAGGATGTTTCAATGATAATGGCTTGAGTCATGATTTACCTGCTGTATCTGATTTTTGTAGAGGACGAGTTTGAGTACCTTTAGGATCTGCAAGGAGTTCCTCAACTTTAAGTTCTGCCTCCTCAAGTCTTTGGGAACCCAACTTCGCAAGAGAAATCCCTTCCTCAAATAACGTCACTGCTGTCTCAAGGGGGAGATCCCCGGCCTCAAGGCGTTCCACCAACTGCTCTAAACGATCCAAAACCTCCTCAAAGCCAAGAGGTGCAGCCGTGGTAGCCTCCCCGCGTTTTTTAGGTGGTGGCATGCCTTAAACGATGCCGCATTCCACCACCTTCCGTCAAATCACCTACCTAATCCCAGCAAGATTCCGGTCCCAGAAAGACCTGTTTAATGACCAGTGCTCTTGACAGGATCCCTTAAACTAGCCAGATCCGCTGCATGTTTTCCAAGGTGCTTATTGCCAATCGGGGCGAAATCGCGGTTCGCATCATACGCACCTTACGTGACATGGGGATTCGCTCCGTGGTCATTTATACCGATGCTGATCGTACTTCCTTGCACGTCCGGATGGCAGATGAAGCATATGCCCTAAGTCCTCTGCAAGATAGCGAAGGCTATTTAACTATTGCTCGAATCATCGACATCGCAAAACACGCAGATGTCCAAGCCATACATCCAGGCTATGGATTTTTAAGCGAGAACGCAGAATTCGCCGCGGCGTGTGTTCATGCGGGCATAACATTCATCGGACCACTTCCTGAGCATATTGAAATGATGGGCTCTAAAACTGCAGCTCGAGAAGTTATGAAGCGTACTGGCCTGCCACTTGTACCTGGTTCTCCCGCAGGATCGGATGACGAGCTCATGGCGGCTGCCACCCAACTCACATTTCCTCTATTAATTAAAGCAGCAGCGGGCGGAGGCGGTCGTGGCATGCGTCTGGTGCATACGCTCGACGAGTTAAAAACCGCTCTCAGTTCAGCACGCCGTGAAGCACTCAAAGCATTTGACTCTGATGTGGTTTATCTTGAGCGCGCCGTACTTCGTCCTCGCCATGTAGAAATCCAAGTATTCGGAGACCACCAGGGTAATGCCATTCACCTCTACGAGCGTGATTGTTCCATTCAACGTCGCCATCAAAAGGTAATTGAAGAAACGCCTGCTCCCCTTGCAGACAAAGCCCAAGGATTGCTTCCCGAGATGGCCAACGCCGCAAGACTCGCCACACAACATCTTGGCTATGTCGGTGCTGGCACGATGGAATTTCTAGTCTCGGAAGAAGATAACGCGTTCTATTTCTTGGAAATGAATACACGCATCCAAGTAGAACATCCGATCACAGAACTGACCACCGGCTTGGATCTTGTGGAAGAACAAATCCGAGTGGCAGCAGGTCAGTCATTGCAATACCAACAAAAAGACATTCAACGATTTGGCCACGCAATAGAATGCCGCGTCTATGCGGAAAGCCCTGAACGTGGATTTTTGCCTTCCCCGGGAAAGATTGAAATATTGCGAGAACCCTCTGGAGCCAATATACGCAATGATACGGGGTATTATCAGGGAGCAGAAGTCCCAACAGCATACGATGCATTGATTTCCAAGCTGTGTGCTTGGGGGCCAACTCGGCAAACCGCCATCAATCGCATGCATCGAGCACTGCATGAATATGCCGTCACCGGCATTGATACCAACCTCGTGTTCCTATCCAATGTAATGATCCATAAGGCATTCCAATCTGGATCATACGCTACCGATTTTATTGAACGCTATCCGGAAACACTGCTTCCGCCCAATACAGACAAACATGCTCAAAAAGCGCTTGCTATTGTTGCAGGACATGCTCATCAACGAAAAAGCACACTGACATCACCCCCCACCCCCCAAACAACCTCCATCTCCGCTTGGCGTCGTGCCATTTGTGAACCCTCATGACTTGGGAAGCTTGGTTTACGGTCGCTATCATTCTGCTTGTCGTCCTTGGTCTTGCAAGAAACATCGCAAGCACTGAAGTACTCATGCTAACAGGGGTAGCAGGGCTCCTTATCTTTGGTGTCATTTCCACCAAACAGGCTCTTTCGGGATTTTCAAACGAAGGCACGATCATAGTCGCACTGCTTTATGTGATTGGCAGTGCAATCCGTGACACCGGTGGGGTGCATAGCATTGCACACTACATGCTAGGATATCCGCGTAGCACTTTTGCAGCCCAACTACGCTTGATGTTCCCTGTCACAGGAATTTCCACTCTTTTAAACAATACACCCTTGGTCGCCATGATGATGCCCATCGTTACCGATTGGTCCAGGCGTATTCATGTCCCTCGTTCAAAGCTACTTATTCCACTAAGCTATGCTGCCATTTTAGGAGGCATGTGTACGCTGATTGGACACAGCACCAATCTGCTTGTGGCACAATTAGCACATGATTATGACTCCACCCTCACCATCGGCATATTCGAACAAACAAAAGTCGGCATCATACTCGCTATTGTCGGAGTTGCTTACATGGCGATTTTCTCTCGCTGGCTTTTACCCGTACGCGAGCATGACATTCAGTCGACCTACAACTCTCGCGAATACACTGTCAGCATGCGTATCGCTCCTGACTCTATTGTCATCAATAAAACCATTGAGGAAGCTGGGCTTCGCCGACTTCCAGGGCTCTATCTGGTTGAAATTGAACGCGATGGCGAGGTGATTCCAGCTCCACCGCCTAATCATATGCTGCACGTCAATGACGAGCTTCTTTTTGCAGGCATTGTTGATAGTGTCGTGGATCTCCGCAACATTCGCGGTCTGGTGCCTGCTACAAGTCAGGTCAATAAGCTTGCCGAGCGCCGTCCCAATCGTAAGCTGGTTGAAGCTGTCGTAGCAGCGCATTCTCCCTTGGTTGGGAAAACCATACGAGATTCGAAATTCCGCACACACTATAACGCCGCTGTCATTGCTGTGCATCGATATGGCGAACGAATACGGTCTAAAGCGGGTGATATCGAGCTTCAGGCAGGCGATACCTTACTTCTTGAAGGACCACCTTCGTTTATCAAAACCCACCGAAACAACGAAGACTTCGCATTAGTGAGCGAAGTTGAAAACAGTGAACCCATGCATTTTGAAAAAGGATGGCTATCTCTCAGCATTGTGGCAGCAATGGTCATCGTCAATGGATTCGAATGGATTCCTCTCTTTCATGCCGTGCTCCTTGCCACCGCTGCAATGATCGCCACACGCTGCATTACATTTGTGCAAGCGCGTAAGTCAATCGATATTCCTGTCATTCTTTCCATCGCAGCTTCTTTCAGCTTTGCTGCAGCAGTTGAACATAGCGGCCTTGCAGCTGTCGTAAGCGATGGACTAATTGCTCTAGCCTCTCCATTTGGAAAAGCAGGCTTACTGACTGCAGTCTATACCAGTATCGTGCTTCTAGGATCTGTCATCACCATGAAAGCTGCCGCCGTCCTTATGTTCCCTGTGGCTACGGCCCTAGCTGCCAGTACCGGAATTGACCTCAAATCGATGGTATTTTTAATCATCTTCGCAAGTGCTGGCCATTTTATTTCACCGATTGCCTATCAAACTAACCTTATGGTGTATGGGCCAGGCGGGTATCGCTTTAGCGACTTTGTGCGATTTGGCACACCGCTGCAATTACTAACTGCCGCTATCGCCATCGGGCTATTATCCTAACTATGCCGCGGTTTCCTCACACGATGCCTCATTGCTCTAGCTTGAGTGATGAGACATTCAAGCATCTGGTAAAAAAAGCCGTAGCACTAAACAAACCCGTTTATTCTTTACACCTTGGTGACACCTACCTTGAACCTTTATCCTCCGCTCAAGCCGAAGCACAAAAAACATCGGATCACGAACGGTTACACAACTACTCTGCCACACGGGGTGAACCAGCCTTGCTTCATGCCGCAGCAAACAGGCTCAATGCGCTAAAACCTCATACTCCGATCAACGTAGATCAGATTCAGATAGTCCCCGGGGCAACGGCGGCTCTGAACACTATCGCGCTGACGCTATTCGAACCTGGAGATGAAGTGCTACTCCTGGCTCCCTACTGGCCACTCATGCAAGGCATGCTCAAAGCCCACCGCCTTCATGCCATCGAGGTGCCCTTTTTTACAGAGTTAGATCAGCCGGGCTTTGATGCGTATCAAACCTTAAAGGCACACATCACTGCACGGACTTCTGCGATCTACCTCAACACGCCCAATAACCCCACAGGATGCATTGCAACCGATGAGCACTTGAACGCTATCGCCACACTTGCTGCTGAGCACGACCTATGGGTGTTATGCGATGAAGCCTATGAAGACCTGGTGTTTGAAGAGCCATTCGTCCCCGCTTGGACACGCGCTGATTTTCAACCCAGATCCATCGTCGTCCACACTGTATCCAAAAGCTACGCGTTAGCAGGCGCCCGCACCGGCTATGTTCATGGACCTGAAAAAGTCATGCAAGCCATCCAAAATATACAAACTTTCCATACCTATTGTGCAAGCAAACCCATGCAGATGGCAGCTGCTCGCGCGCTTTGCGAAGGAGACGCATGGCTTACAGAAACACGTCGGCTGTACCATGCCGCGGCTCAACACACGGCACAGATGTTGGACCTTCCAATGCCTCAAGCAGGAACGTTTTTCTTCTTTGATGTGAAAAAATATCTTAATCCCGGGGAAACGTTGCTGATGTTTTTAGAGCGCTGCTTGGCCGAGGGCGTTTTGCTAACCCCTGGAACCGCGTGTGGAAAGCACTATGACACTTGGATTCGCCTCTGTTTCACCTGTTTGCCGCCCGATCAATTGCACCATGCGCTCGTGCGCTTAAGATCGGTATTTAGCGATTAAACTGTCCGTTTGGATGTCTCTGCGGCCATCTCAGTGTTCCATTGGAATGAACCCATCCGAGTGTGGCATTTTGCCACACTGCGGCAAGATTCCTCAGATATAACCTCCACGCATTCGATTTTAATAAACCATTACAGTGAGTTAACAAATTCTCTGTCTGGCATGCCCCTTGCTTCCCTACACATCAACACTGAAGTAGAGGGGAGGTACAGCATGGGTATCATTAATCGGCTTGTGGATTACGATCGCTGGAACAAAAAAGATCTCTACAAAATAGCCAAGGCGTTGGGGCTCCATGGGCGTTCCTCAATGACCAAAGGCGAGCTTGTTTACGAGCTTAAGCAACATTGCCCAGCCACGTTTGCGCAATGGAGAACACGAGAAGGTCACTTCGAGCAACTTCAAATGGCGTTGTAAGCTCACCTGGCCTTGGAACTAGCCGCGAATCTTGTGGGCGAAAAACCCCGGATCCACGGTTAGCGTGCGAGCAATGCGTGAAAGTCTCGACTGTGCGTGTTTGCGTTGCACACTGTAACGCAAGGGCGCATCGTTTGGGATAACCAAGTTCTCAGGCAAGTAAAGCGTTGCACACCCTGGCCCGCCACCCGCCTTACCAAAAAGTTCTGTCAATGCTATCCGGTGCGGCGTTAATCCAAAGGCACTCAGTCGATCCACAAAGTGGGAGCTTACCGTTCCTGGAACCAAGACGCCTTTACCAATCTGGCGTGAGTTGGCTGCATAGTGAAGAACCGCATCGTCTCTTGAAATGGTTGAGATGCGCTCGGCAGAAATCGCCTCTTTCACGCGTTCGGCAAAACCCTGCACCAACCCTTGAGGATAAAACATCAAATAAGGCCCCTCTGAAGTGCACAGCGTAAATTGCACGGTATCCCCGTGAAAGTGGGGATATACAAGTTCCGCAAACACACATTGCTGAGGATCGAGGCGCGAAAATTCCTTGGCATAGTGAGCACCTTCTAGACTGGAGCGTAGTGTTTTCGGCTTTAAACCTGCATCGTAATGGCCTGCAACGGTATACGTCAGCAAAAGGCGATCGCCACACGCCACCACATCTGCCATGCCCTCCCAATGATGTGGATTTTGCACGACGTTAAGTTCTAGGCCTGCTTGCTCAGCCAACATCGATAGCACGTGCCTATAATACGGAAGCTCATCAACGCGATGCGCCAACATGTTGGGAAGCAACGCCCGCATGGACTTGTTATCTACCAATACCCACGGACCATTGGCAGAAAACACCCGGCCCGTCAGTACGTCGTTTACCGTACCCAACGGTTTCTGCGAATCCCCGGCAACAATCCTGCCATCTGCATGAACATGAAGCTGCTCCACATCAAGGAATCGTTCATCTTCTGGTTCAAAATAGACAATCGCATCCCCACCAGAAGCCACAATGGCATCACACATCGCAAGCCACTCGGCGTAAGCTGCTCGCGGATAGTACTCAAGATGAGGCACTTCGCTCCGATAATTCGCGCCAGCTTTATTGAGAGTGACCGGCGAAGGCGCTCGCATCAAAACGAGAGAACTTATGAGATGTTCAAGTGCCTGCATGGCGTCGCCCTACATTATCACAAAATTTGCCACTTCCACCCCATTGACCCCTGGAATGAAGGCCGGTAGATCCTCCAGCAGACATGAATGCCTATTTAGATCTCATTCGCCATGTGCTTGAGCATGGCGAAGCTCGCACCGATCGGACCGGCACAGGAACACTGTCGATGTTTGGCATGCAAACCCGCTACGATCTGCGCCAGGGATTCCCACTGCTCACCACCAAGAAAGTTTTGTTTAGCGCGGTTGTCCATGAACTTTTGTGGTTTCTCCGTGGCTCGACCAACATTAACGATAACCTTACTCAACACACTCCTATTTGGGATGCATGGGCGGATGCCAACGGTGAGCTTGGCCCTATCTACGGCTATCAATGGCGCAACTGGGGCGGTTCTGGCATCGATCAGATTCAACGTGTCATCGATATGATTTTAAGCGACCCACATTCAAGACGTCTTATCGTGAATGCTTGGAACGTGAGCGATCTGGACAAAATGGCCTTGCCGCCTTGTCATACGTTTTTTCAGTTTTATGTGTGCAACGGCGAATTGGATTGCCAGCTCTACCAACGGTCGGCTGACCTTGCGCTTGGTGTTCCGTTCAACATTGCAAGCTATGCCTTATTATTGATGTTGATTGCCAAGGAATGCCACGTCAAACCACGGTATCTCGTTCACACCTTTGGAGATGCCCATATTTACCTCAATCACGTCGAAGGCCTTAAAGAACAACTTTCTCGTTCACCCTATCCCCTGCCGTCTGTTCGCATCGCCCCCAAACCACTTTCCGAGATTCAATACGAAGACATTGAGCTTCTTGATTATCAGCACCACCCGTTTATCAAATTTAAAGTGGCCGTATGAGTCGCACCTTTTCGGTGATCGCCGCCCTCGACCAAGAAGGGGGCATTGGTAAACGAGGCGCGCTTCCATGGCACTTGCCTGCTGACATGCACCATTTTCGAGAAGTGACCACACACCGCAGCTCATCTTCGAACCGCAATGCAGTGATCATGGGCAGACACACATGGGATTCAATCCCACATAAATTTCGTCCACTTAGCGAACGCATCAACATCGTCATCACAAGACAGCACACGCTTGCCGTGCCCGACACTGTTGTTTTAGCGAACAGCTTCGAGGGCGCGCTTCATTTACTGGAACTTTCCCCGCTTGACTCAACGGCCGAAAACATTTTTGTGATAGGCGGAGCCCAAATTTACACACAGGCTCTAAACTCAAGACAGTGTCGTACGCTTCATCTGACGCGTATTGAAGCGCGTTTTGACTGCGATGTGTTTTTTCCTACGATTCCAAGCGATTTTACTTTGCGTGATTGTTCCACAAAGCAACAGCATGCCGAACTGAGCTATTCTTTTGAAACTTACGAACGTGCCAGTTCAAGCTGACCTGGATGGACCACATTGTCGTGAGTCTCAACGCCCTCTAAACGCAACAGCCGTTTCTTGATATCAAGTCCACCCGAATAGCCACCTAACCCAAACCCGCTTTCCACGACACGGTGACAAGGCACCACAATGGGAATGGGATTGGCGCCATTGGCACGCCCAACCGCACGCACTGCACGAGGCGATCCAACATCCATGGCGATACCTGCATAGGAGCGCACACTTCCTCGCGGAATGTTTTGGAGAGCCCTCCAGACACGTTTTTGAAATTCTGAACCACGCATGTCCACACGCAACAATGCTGGATTCACAGGCTCTCCCGCGAAATAATGCGTTAATGGACGCGCATATTCGTCTGGCACATGGGTTTGAACAACATGGGTAAATATAGAAGAGGGCTCAAACGGCCCAAAAGAAATCCCCACCAATCCTGCCTGGCTCCATGCTACCGACAACGTTGGAAAATCCGGAACGTTGAATGAGCCTTTGCCAATCACTGGCCAACTGGTTTCAACCTGAGGGATGGAAGTGACAAGCTCTGGTTCCATTAGTCAGGTTGTACTCACTTTAGGCCTGGGCTTCAAGGCGCACACAAGAAGCTGTTATGCATTGTAATCCCTAACTTTAGGTACATCGTGACCGTTGATAGCCTAACAGATACAATGGCTCATCGGATTGTGTCATGCGCAATACCGCTCCAAACTCCACAACCCGTTGTAAGCGCGAACCGTCTAGATAAAGCCGCCCCGGCCGCATTTTACTTTGAAGAATAAGCTCTGAACCCGAAGCCACATAGCCATGCACAAGGAGTGGCTTTTTGTTACGGCGAATGTACGGCTCGCGCACCACAAACTGTAAACGCTTTGACTGAAGTGGCATGACTTTGCCGCCAGCAGATCGCTGAGCTGCTGTAGAACCCGACGCAGGACCAACCCATATCCCGCTGGATATGTGATCCTCGATCTTGCCTTCGTGCTCGATAAGATACCGAGAAGTGGCCGCAGGGCACTCGTGAGCAAACAATACGTCATTGAGGATACGGTTATTCACTAGCTCGCCATCCATTTCGACGCGCATACGTGTCAGACGAACACTGGGCAATGTGCCTGCAAGAGCCTGCGTAAATAACTCACGCATCGTTTCGATGGAACCCGCGCAGTAGTGCCCTACACTGTCTTGTGGGGCTGTATTGATTGCCAAAAGTGGCACATTTGCGCCCACCAAATGGGAGACCCATAGCAAGGTGCCATCACCTCCCAACGTGACAACCAAGTCAAAGTCTTCCGTGTGCCCAGGCTCACTCCGATATCGCAAGACCACTTTGGCACCCAATGACGACAGAATTTCCTGCGCGGCCTGAACACCCGCCACATGGGCTTCATGAGACTCAATCAACCTGGCAACACTACGGTCCTGTTGCTTAAGCAGCTCAAGCATCCGTGGGTTTTTTCGTTCCCGGACATATGTTTGATAGGCCGATTTCTTGTAGATCGCCAAAACACGAGGCCGGGACGGCAGCTGACTATGGCGACTCGCGGATACCGTCATGGTGCATCGAAACGAATAAAAACCGCATGATACACGAAAATTCCACAGCGTAAAATGCTCTTTATGACAAAATCGTGACAATCCCAGGATATGGAGCCGACACGACTCAGATATTCTGGGCCCTATGACTTTTCAAACTGGCGCTCTCATCATTCTATCATTCTTCGTTTTACACTGGGTCACCAGTGTGTTTTCGCAGACCTTTTACCTACACCGGTATGCCGCGCATGGAATGTTTCGCATGAGCAAAGGCTGGGAACGGTTTTTCCACCTGTTTACTTTTGTAACGCAAGGCAGCTCTTATCTGGTGCCTCGCGCGTATGCGGTATTACACCGCGAGCATCATGCGTTCAGTGACACAGAACGCGATCCACATTCGCCCCACTTCTATAAAAACCTTTCCTCCATGATGTGGGCCACTAAGCGCCGCTACTCGGGCTTTGTGCGCCATCAAATCCAGCCTGAAATGCGCTTTGAAGGAAATTATCCTGTCTGGAACACGATAGATCGTCTAGGAGATCTATGGCTTGTTCGTGTTGCCTGGGGCACAGCGTACACCCTTGTGTACATTGCCTTTGCGCCACATTGGGCATTTTTCTTCCTCCTTCCCATTCATTTTCTCATGGGACCTGTACACGGTGCCATCGTAAACTGGGCGGGCCACAAATATGGCTATCGCAATTTCAACACGCCAGACCTGTCACGCAATACCTTGGTGTGGGACCTTCTGACAGGAGGAGAGCTTTATCAGAACAATCATCACCGTTATGCAAGCTCACCCAATTTTGCAGCACGGTGGTTCGAACTGGATCCTGCCTATCCGGTCATTTGGATGCTCGATAAGGTAGGCATTATTAAGCTCACGGCAAAACAGCGCCCACGCTATACTTCTGCCAGCGCTGCTCCATTGGCCGCCGCCACTTCAAGTGAATGACCTCTAACAGCGGTCTTGTTACAGGCGCCGAAGATCACAAACGTGGCTTTCGGCGCATTGTAATTTTGTTGGTGTGGTTAGTCATTGTACCTACTGCTCTTTTGCTGTTGCTGGGCGTGCTCATGTTGGTCTTTTGGAAGGCCCAGCTTAATATCCTATTTGGAATCATGGTGGTGACCTTGGTGGGATGCCTAGTCACCGGAACCGTCCTATCGTTGGTATTCTTGCGCCAGGAGGCCAAGCTTTCCAAGCTCCAAGTCGATTTTGTATCCAAAGTTAGCCACGAACTCCGCACGCCGTTGACTTCCATTCGTTTGTTTGTGGAAATGTTGTCTACGCAGAAAGAAACCGACCCGCAAAAAGTTGCTCTTTGCCTAGATGTCTTAAAAAAGGAAACCGGACGTTTAAGCGAACGCATTGAGCGGCTTCTTGATTGGGGCCGTATGGAAGCAGGCCGCCGGGTCTACCAACTGGAGTCAGAAGAGATTTCTGCTATCGCACAGGAGGCCTTGAGTGCATTTCAAACGGCCACCTTGGGATTGAATGTCAACATCCACACCTACATTCAGCCCAACTTACCTCGTATTTATGCGGATCGAGAAGCTTTAGCGGATGCGTTGGTTAATCTTCTATCCAATGCCTATAAATACACGGGTGATGATCGCAGTATCACATTAAGATTTTTTTTGGATACTCATGCGCTGCGTATTGCAGTGATCGACAATGGCATTGGCATTCCACCGTCCGAACATCGTCGGATATTCGAAAAATTTTATCGCGTCGATGAGCGGTTATCACGGGGAGTCGAGGGCTCGGGCTTGGGCCTGGCTATCGTCGGGCATATCGTCGCTGGTCATCATGGCACAATCGAAGTAGATAGTACTCCAGGAAAAGGAAGTACGTTTACAATCGTACTTCCAGAGTCTACTTGGGTCTCATCATGACACACCCCAGACGAATTTTAGTTGTCGAAGACGACGAATCCATCATGCTGGGACTGCGCATGAGCCTTGAGTCGGAAGGCTTTGAAGTTCACCATGCCTCCGACGGTGAAATGGGCCTACATTATGCCGAAAAAGAAACGTGGGATCTCATTATCCTGGATGTCATGTTACCGAAGCTTAATGGTTACGAGTTCTTAGCCAAATTGAGGCAACGCACTGTTTCTGTGCCTGTGCTCATGCTTAGCGCTCGGTCAGGCGACGTCGATAAGGTGATGGGGTTAGACTTAGGCGCTGAGGACTATCTTACTAAGCCCTTTTCCATCGCAGAGCTTCTTGCCAGAATTCGAGTGATTCTAAGACGAAAGCACCCTTATGCTACCGATCAAGCCAAGTTTAGCGACGTTGAAATCAACCTGGCAACGCGCAACGTGTTAAAAAAAGGCCAACCTGTAGAGCTGACTTCAACAGAATTTGAAATATTATTACAATTGTTACGTGCTAAAGGTCGCATCCTCAGTCGGCAGCAACTGCTCGAAGGTATCTATGGCGTTAATCATCATGGAACAGTACGCACAATAGACAATTTCATTGCCCAGCTACGCAGTAAGCTCGAAGACGATCCCGCACAGCCTAAGCATCTTCTCACCATTCGTGGGGTGGGCTATCGCCTCAACCCCGATTCCCCTTAACCGCCTTGCGCGCACGACAGAGCAGCACGCAGCTGCCATGCAGCGGGGGCAATGCTTGCCCTAGTTGCGTGTTTTCTTGGCGTCGCTAAGAAACTTCTCTAACCCGATGTCTGTCAGTGGGTGCTTGATAAGCTGCTGGATCACGCTTAAAGGCAGTGTCGCTACATCAGCTCCTAATAAAGCACTCTGTACCACATGCACAGGATGACGAATGCTCGCCGCCAATACTTGTGTATCGAAGTGATAGTTTCGATAGATCGTCACAATCTGCTCAACAAGCTCCATACCTTCTGCACTGACATCATCGATGCGTCCAATGAAGGGACTGATGTACGTCGCGCCCGCTTTCGCAGCAAGCAAAGCTTGAGTGGGACTAAAACACAATGTCACATTGGTCTTGATATCCAGCTCACATAACTGCCGCACAGCCTTGAGCCCATTGGCAATGATGGGAACTTTTACCACCACGTTAGGATGAATTTTAGCAAGCTCTCGGCCTTCAGTGACCATGCCTTCGACATCCACCGCGGTGACCTCTGCACTGATAGGGCCATCCACCACTTCACATATGTCTTGAATCACTTGTTTCAAAGAGCGACCTGTTTTTGCTACCAACGTTGGATTCGTTGTCACACCATCGGCTAAGCCCATAGAAGCCGCCTCTCGAATCTCATCAATGTTTGCCGAATCAATAAATATTTTCATAATAATTCCTAGAAACGTAATTGTGTTGCTATTCCAGCATGACCAAAGGAAACCACTGGAGAAAAACTTAATGCTGCATGGCTATTTTTTGAGGAGACAGGCTTGGAGGGCTCCAGATCTTGTTGCGTAACAAAAAGAACAAGCGCAGTAATCCCAGCCGCAATAGCGACGCCAAATGAAACGTCCGCTGCTAACGCAAATCCTTCCCCTCGATCTGCCAGCGATGCCGTCGGATGATCATTAAAATCGCTTTGTGTTGAGAGTGCCAATATTCCACACACGCTTCCTACCACCAATGCGCTGCCAGCCACTGCCACGGATATCCAAGTTCCAGTCACAAGCGCATCCGTGTCATCCCTATCTACAGAAGACATTTGAACTGTTTTAGGAGAAGCTGGCGTCTTACGTAATGCTATTGCAATTTGCTTCCGTTGTGCAAAATCCACATCCACTTGCTCTACCGCCGAGATGTGTCCTTGTGCACGTATCTCGATGCGATGCTTACCAGAAGTCAGTTGCACCTCTGTTGGTGTAACCTTGGGATGGGGACGATTGTCTACCAAAACAGATGCACCCGCAGGCTGCGTTCTAATTGTGAGCACTGCGGGACGTGATTGTATCTTTTGGATGTGCTGTTCCACTGCTTGACGATCTGGAGCATCCTGACGCTCTTTGAGATAGCGTTGCAGCGTGACTACAGCCTGGCCGTACTGGCCAAGCTTTTCTTGGGTTTTGGCGATACTTAAAAGAACAACTGGATTGGGCATCGATGTGTAGGCAAACTCAAACTGAACCTTGGCGGCTTCATAGTGGCCGTCACGATACAATGCTTCGCCGCGCGCGTACGCTTTACGAGGATTTATGCCTGCAGAAGAAGCGGCTGTTGCGTCTTGTGTGTCTTGAGCGTCTTGCGCACGTGCTACTTGCACTAAACACAGCCATATAACAATTATACTAAGCTCGAATCGCCTCATGCCTACCCCTTAATCTGTAGCATCTTGCCCACCATCAAGAGCTGCATCCTCCTCAGGCTCGCTCACGTCCGGTCCCACGTCCACCCCAGCATCCGGCTGAGGGCAACTTGCTCGACATACGCCTCGCGTAGCCACTCCGGAGCCGGGAGTTTTGCAGCAAAGCAGCCCTGAAGAACAATCACTTTGCACCTGACACGGCTCGCCAGCATCCGAACCGCATGCCATAAGTGCGATACATGATACGATGGTCCCAATTATACGTGAATTATAACGTTGCATGACCTTCGCTTCCTAGCATAGTTAGTCCCCACATGACAGTAGAGCCCCTTGAATCCTACCCTGCCGGAAGTTGTGCCCTGCTTGGACGCCCCAACGTTGGAAAGTCCACGCTGCTCAATGCCTTGCTGGGCCAGAAACTGGCGATCACAGCGCCCAATCCTCAAACCACTCGGTCTTGCATTCTTGGAGTTTACATGGCGCAAGACCCGCCTACACAGATCGCCTTTGTAGACACGCCGGGCTTACACCGACCCGTCAACCCTCTTGGTCGAGCTCTGGTGGAGGCCGCTAAAGGAATGCTTCATCAAAGTGATGTCCAACTTATCATTACCGATGCCACAACTGCTCGTAAGAGCCCTGGCTATGTGGTCCAAGGCGACGATGAAATATTCAGACTACTTGAAACGGAATCAAAGCCACGACTGATTGCCATCAATAAAATCGACCAAACAAAAGACAAATCTGTTTTGCTTCCCATTCTGGAAGCGTATGCCAAACGCTTTAATCCAAACGAAATTATTCCTATCAGTGCTCTCAAGGGCTCTGGTATTGAAGATCTCATTACCGCCATTCGAAGATACTTGCCCCATGGAGCCACCTATGCACAGGACTTTCTTACGAACCGACCCATACGATTTTTAGCTGCAGAATTTGTTCGCGAAGCTGCGATTCGTCACACCCGAGATGAAGTGCCCCACGCCATTGCCGTGGTGGTGGATACGTTCAATGAATCAAGCCAACCTGTGCACATGGCAATGACACTTGTCGTAGAACGCATTTCTCAGAAGAAAATCCTAATTGGGAAAGGCGGAAGCATGCTCAAAAAAATTGGTATCGACGCACGCAAGCAAATCGAAAAGCTGGTTGGACAGCAAATTTACTTAGAGCTTTGGGTGAAAGTGATTGAAGACTGGACTAAAAACCCTAGGCATATTCGTGAATTAGTCACGGAGAGCACGTGAGTCAAAACCGCCGAGCCCAGCAAACACTGCCTGCACAAGGATTGCAGGGACGACCTATAATCGCCCTTGTTGGACGCCCCAATGTCGGCAAGAGTTCACTTTTTAACCGCTTGGCAGGAACCCAACTTGCCATTGTGGAAGACCGTCCCGGAGTCACACGTGATCGGCATTATGCTACCGTTAACCTTGCGGGACATGAAGTCATTGTCATTGACACTGGAGGGTTTGATCCAGACAGCAATGACCCCATGCGAGTCGGTATCGTTCAGCAAGTCCAACTTGCTCTGCAAGAGGCCGACGTGATCCTGTGTGTCCTTGATGCCACTGAGCCAATCCTTCCTGCAGATCGGCGTGCAGTGGCTATGCTCCGACAACACACCAAGCCGACTTTTTTTCTTGGAAACAAAACCGATAACCCCAAAAACATGTCTGATTTCAACGAATTGTATGCTCTAGGCGTACCAGACATTCTTCCGATTTCAGCCTTGCACGGCCATGGGTTGCACGAGCTAGAAGCTCGCATTGCTGCAATTTTGCCCGATCCCATAAGTGTGGAAGAAGAAACGATTGCAAAAGATATTCCTTTCATTGCAGTCGTAGGTAAACCCAACGCAGGAAAGTCATCGCTCATCAACCGGCTTTTGGGCCGCGAACAACAGCTGGTAGATTCCCGACCAGGTACTACGGTAGACACCATTGATTCTTTGGTTGAAAAACGTGGTCACCGTTATGTCTTAATTGACACCGCCGGTATCCGTCGAAAGCGTTCCGTTCACGATGCCATCGAAATTGCCAGTGTCCTTCAAGCGATTCGTTCTCTTGAGCGAGCGAATATCGCTGTGCTCATGGTGGACATTACTCAAGGAGTCTCTGAACAAGACACAAAGATCGCAGGACTTATTAAAGATCGCGGCTGCGGGCTTATCATTGTTCTCAATAAGACAGACCTCGTCAATCGCGATGCTATCAAAACCGCCAAACAAAACGTTCAGGAAACCTTAGCGTTTGCCTCATGGGCTCCATGTATGACTCTGAGCGTTAAAGACGGCCGAGGAAACTCCAAGCTTTTGGAAACCATTCGTCGGGTTCATAAACAATTTAACACTCGGATTACTACCGCAGCACTCAATCGATTCTTTGAAGAGGTATTGCAGCACCATCCTCCACCCACCAGTGGCGGTAAACCCGTACGCCTCTATTACATCACACAAGCTCGAACATCGCCTCCAATGTTCGTTGTAGTATGCAATCGTCCCAACGACGTTCATTTCAGCTATCAACGCTACGTCATCAATCAAATCCGTGAACGTTTTGGATTTGAGGGAGTCCCCATTCGCATCATGTATCGAGGCAAAAAAGATCGCTGATCCTTCACGTCACGATAAACAGAAACGTTCAATTCAGTTTATGACCGCTTTTCATAGCGCAGCGTGAGTGAACGCACTGATGTGTTGCAGCCGGGGAATAAAGTCCGTGCCCGCACCACATTTTCGTCTGAACGCATGATCATTGTATTTAGACGACTGGCTTCTTCTGCAGAAAACGACTTGGCCTGAGTTCCTTTGAGCGCGTTATCAAGTCTGTATTGAACACGTTGCTGCTCCTCCTCTGCCATCAGCAAAGCATCGTGTGCCGCTAAACAACGGTTAAGCGCTTCCTTTACCTCTGGATGATGCACTTGAAGCGCTCTTAATCGTGCTATTTGAGGACGACGTTGTTCTATTGGAGCATTAATATCAATCGTGTTCAGCGCTTGCAGAAACGCTCTAGCCTCTGTCCGAACACTTCGACCACATCCAGAAAACGCTACCCACCCTAACGCCACAACGCACAACCATGGTATCGAACGCAGGCGTCCCAAAACAAATTTAGCTTTCAGAGGACGCTGCAAGAATGCCCCCCGCCGCTTCAATACGCACACGCGGATGAGGCGCTTTTAAAGCGATGCGGGCTCTATCAGGTTCTTGAGCATCCCGTGCCAATGCATGCGCAGCAGCCGCACGGACCTCTACAGAACCTGTTTGTATAAGCTGTTCGAGGACTCGCACTACATGCGGCTTGAGATCCGTTTGAGCAAGCTGCGAAGCAGCTTGAACTGCTGCCATGCTAGAAGTCTCAAGTACACCTTGAAACACCTTGTTCACCTGCTCGGCATACGCAGACTCTGCCTTGAGACAAAGAGCCAGTGCTACTTTAATGTCTGGCTCAGACTCACGTTCCATTGCCCTTGCCAACGCCCCATGGTGCTCATCCATGCCAGGAATTGTCTGTAATGCAATGGCCGTCTGATGCCTGACTTGTCGATCCTGTGAATCAATAGCCTTAAGTAAATAAGCCTTGCCTTCTGCCTGAATCCGCTTACTCCCATAGAGCGCCAACACTCGCGCAGTTTCTATACCCTCAGTGTTCGGAGGTTGTTTCAGCTGAGGCACCAATAATGCTTCCAACTCTGGGTTCTGTGCTTGCGCTGAGACATCAATGGCAACCAAGCGCACAGACGGATTTGAATCTTTTAAACCAGCCACGAAAGCTCCCTTGGCTTGCGCTTTATAACCACTCAATGCCCTGAGAACTGCTGCTCGAACGGTATAGAGCGAATCCAAACGTGCTAGATCCATGAGAGCTCTTTGCACTTTCGTATGTTTCTCTGCTCGACCTAGCTCTGTTGCGGCTGCCTCCCGCACAGGACCAGAAGGACTCCGCAGCGCTTCAAGAAGCAAAGAGAGATCATGTTCTGCGTCCAGCGATGCAATTGCAGCACCGGCAACTTCGGGATCTTTATCGTTAAGGAACGCTCGTAGTTTTTGGCGAGCATCCGCGTCCCCTCGCTCCGAAAGAATTTCTAGGGCGCGAGCTTGGGCCACCTTCGCGGTAGGCCTTCGTACAAGACGCTCCAGTGTAGGATCAGCCGCACTGCCTGTGAGACGAAGTTGTCCCATGGCAGCATCTCTGCGTGATCCTGGATAAAGGGCCTCCTGCTCCAATAGCAGGCCAGCCACTTTGGCCAAGGCTTCCACATCCGGCCCTTGGGTCATTCGAAGCTCTTCGTAACGAGTCAAAGCAGATTGGAGGTCACCTCCGGCCACAGACTGGTCCAAAGGCGTCGGGGCTGCGCCACCACACGCTCCTAGCATTGCTGCAACCACTGTGGTTAGGATTCTACGTCTCATGGAGGCAGACCATACGCTGATACTCAAGATTGTGCTAGAGACTCGCCATGCACTTCCAGTTCAGTCATGAGTTTGAAGGATCCCGGCAAGCTGTAGCTTCTGCCATGCTAAACAGAGACTATCTGCCCTTTGTATTACAACACCATTCTAAACTCCTCCAAGCAGAGCTTCTGCAGTATGCCGAAACACCCACACACATCACTCGTTCCATACGGTACTTGCCCCGGCCTGTCATTGAATCAGTGGGCAGAAAAAAAGTACGTCCCGAATGGTTTGAATTTGTTGAAAACTCCACATGGAACAAAGAACGTTGGCAGTTGGACTTTAACAACGTCCCCACCACTAAAACCATCGCTCAAGCACTCGTCAATCAAGGCACCATCCGCCTAGAGTCAATTACTCCTTCACGTACCCGACGAGTTACCGAAGGTGAGATAGTCTTGAAGTTGCCCTTTTTACTCAAGCCTTTTGCAGTCCTTGCTGAACGCCTCATCTATACCGAAGCCGGAAAGCTTCTCGATGCGGAAGCCAAGGCCTTTGAACAATGGATTAAAACACCACAATCCTAAGTCTTGCGGGCACGAGCACGCCTACAATAACTGTGCTAGACTGCGCGCCGAGTTCGACCATGGCTCCTACTTCTCTTATAGAGCAATTTCCTGAGGAATGGGCACAAACCCTAAGCCAATGGGGCGAACCTCGTTACCGTGCTGGACAAATATTTCGTTGGATTCACCAGCGGGGAGTCTTGGATCCAGCAGCCATGACTGACTTACCCGCGTCATTACGTACACGCCTTGAAGCTGAAGGGCTTTGCCAACCTCTACACGCAAGTGAAGTTTTCGCCTCGTCGGACGGTACCCGTAAGCTTCTATTTTCCCTGCATGACAACACTCGCATCGAATCCGTGCTTATCCCTCCAGTCGCCAATGATGATCCTACCCCTGAGGGATGGGTCACTCAATGCGTATCAAGCCAAGTGGGATGTGCCATGGGCTGCGTGTTCTGTGCATCTGGGGTCGCTGGGTTCGGCCGCCACCTTACTGCAGCAGAAATTGTCTCCCAGGTGATCCTGGCACGTAAACACTTAACCCAGGGACAAAGCCTGCGTCGTCTTGTCTTCATGGGAATGGGTGAACCGCTCCATAACTATGATGCTTTAGTACGTGCATTGCGGTTGTTAATGCATCGGGATGGCATGGCCTTTTCAGGTCGACGTATCACGGTTTCTACCAGCGGGCTGGTGCCTGAAATTGACCGCTTTGGCCGTGATTTTCCTGGCCAAATACAACTCGCTATTTCATTGCACGCCCCGACTGACACTCTTCGCACCAAGCTCATGCCTATTAACAAGCGCTACAACTTAAAAGCACTCATCGAAAGCCTTCGGAAGTACCCGTTGGCTAGACGATCTCGTTTTACCATCGAATACATTCTCATTGACGGAGTTAACGACTCCCTCGAACATGCAGATCAACTCTTGCAATTGCTAAGAGGGTTACCTGTTAAAGTTAATCTGATTCCCATGAATCCAATCACCAACTCGGATCTTCGCCAGCCCTCATTTACAAACGTTGAGCGCTTCCAACGCCGGCTTACTTCATCCTATCTTTCTACGTTTGTACGCAAGCGGCGCGGAGATGACATTGCTGCAGCTTGTGGACAACTTGCATTTTTAGGTACAAAACCTAGGCGTCGATTGGTAGAATCATCGACAAAGACATGGAACGTACCCCTCGAAAACATGTAGCATCAGGCATAAGTGTTGGGCTCGGCACTCTCGGTGTCGTTTTCGGCGATATCGGGACGAGCCCCTTATATGCTTTGCGCGAATGCTTTGGGGGACACTTTGGCATTCCGTTAACTCAAATCAACGTCTACGGAGTATTGTCTCTTATTCTTTGGTCTTTGATTGTCGTGATCTCAATCAAATATTTAGCCCTGATCATGCGTGCCGATAACGCCGGAGAAGGCGGCATCTTGGCCCTAATTGCTTTACTTTTCCCATCCAGTAAACCACGCGAGCCCTATACCCGGGGATGGGCATTGATCATCCTCGGACTTTTTGGTGCCGCATTACTCTACGGGGATGGAATGATCACTCCCTCCATCTCTGTATTAAGCGCTATGGAAGGCATTAGTCTCCATGCTCATTGGATAGAGCCCTATGTTCCTCTCCTGACAGTTGCTGTTCTCATTGCCATATTCGCGATCCAACGTACTGGAACAGCTCGGATCGGATTTTTGTTTGGCCCAATTATGCTGATGTGGTTCACAACCATCGCCGTTCTCGGCATACGAGGCATCCTTCTTCACCCCGAAATTCTCGAAGCATTTAACCCCAAGTATGCCTGGGAGTTCTTCTCACATAACGGGCTCCATGGATTTCTAGTTCTTGGTGCCGTTTTTTTAGCGGTTACCGGCGGCGAAGCCCTCTACGCCGATATGGGACATTTTGGAATACACTGGATTCGCATTGCTTGGTTTTGGATTGTATTACCTGCGCTCAGCCTCAACTATCTTGGGCAAGGTGCGCTCCTACTTGATTCATCCTCGTCCCTGCATCACCCTTTCTTTGCCCTCGTCCCCTCGGCGGGACATTATCCCTTAGTGATTTTGTCTACATTGGCGACGATTATTGCGTCCCAAGCGGTGATCACTGGTTCCTTTTCCCTCACCATGCAGGCAGTACAACTCGGCTATTTACCCCGTGTACGCGTGTTACACACTTCTGCTGCAGCTTATGGACAAATCTACGTGCCATTTATCAATTGGCTACTGCTGATTGCTTCATGCGCGCTTGTCATTAGTTTCAGAACTTCAAGCAATCTTGCAGCCGCCTATGGGGTTGCCGTGACCGCAACCATGAGCATCACCACGCTGTTGTTTTTCTTTGCGATGCAACGTGTGCTTCGCTGGCCTACGTGGATCGCCGTCATACTCTCAGCAACATTTATGGTTGTGGATATAAGCTTTCTCGGAGCAAACCTTGCTAAGCTTCCTCAAGGCGGATGGTTTCCGCTTGCCATAGGCTTACTCATCCTGGTCATAATGACCACATGGAAAACAGGACGTGCCATCCTAAGCTCGCGCTTGGCTGAAAATTCCATGTCTTTCGAGGAGCTGTGGAAAGAACTCGAAACACACCCTGTCCCCAGAGCCCCGGGAATGGCCATCTACATGTATAGCAACCTCGGCATGGTACCTCCCGCTCTCTTGACAAATTTACGTCACAATCATGTGCTACATGAACATATTGCCATTCTCACAGTCAGTGTCGCCGCAGTTCCGTTTGTCCGGGTAAAAAACAGATTAACGTACGAAAAAGTTCGAGACGATATGATTGCCATTGAATTGCAATTTGGATTCATGCAACGCCCCAACATTCCGATGGCCTTGCGTCGAATTGATAATGATGCCCTAAGGCAAGCACTGGCTGATGGTGTCTTTGTCATCGGCCGAGAAACGTTGCTTGCCACTGAACGCCCAGGGATGGCTATCTGGCGAGAAAAGCTTTTTGCATTCATGGCTCGCAATGCACAACGTGCTACCGAGTTTTTTGCCCTTCCATCTGAACGCGTTTTAGAAATAGGCACCCACGTCGAACTCTAGCATCTATGGAACTGGGCCGAGTCGATAAAGTCATACGATGGCTCTTGGTGCTTGGACTTGGCTACGCAGGCTGTACTGATTCACGATCTAAACCAAAAACTCTACATTCGGAGCCTTCCAAAAGCGCAGAAGAAGTCCGAATGGATCAAGAGTACCCTCTACATGGATTGATTACGGGGGTACAATTGACTGTCCGAGCAAAGCCAGATCCACAAAGTGACACGATCGGATGGTTACGTATGGGATCTCACGTGCGTCTTAAGCGCCATACAGAGAAAAGTGCGACCTGCTCCAGTGGATGGTATTCGCTTTATCCCTATGGCTGGGCCTGTAAGGGTGAAGGCATCGTGATCTCCTCTTCGCCTTCAACTCAAAATCCCCAAACGGTAAAACTGCCATCTCCGCAAGCCGCTCTACCCTATACTTATTACAAAGTGGGCGAAGAAGCTGTTCCGGAGTTTCACCGTCTGCCTTCCCGCGATGAACAGCGAGCAGCGCAGACATTCGTAGATCAGTACGTGAAGCTAAAATCCACTGATAACACTCGTGCAATTCGTTTTATGCAGGGCGAACTCCCTCATCAAATTCCTAAGCCACCTGTGATGACTCGTGTTCTGGATCGAGGATTTTTCGTAGCTGGTATTGGAATTGAGACTCGCGCTCAACGCAAGTTCATCAAAACAGTGAGCGGGCAATATCTCAAACACGCTACACTCCTCGAATACACTGGATCGACTTTTCAAGGACAAATGCTTTCTGCCACAAATCACTTGCCCATTGCCTGGGCCGTTCGTTCTGCAAAGCCTTTAAAGAAACGCGAACGTCCAGACGGAAGCATTGTAGTCACCGAAAGCACAACACACCCTGATATCGCCCGACATGAGAAACTATCCTGGGTTGGCCGAACGCGTTACAACGGAAGCGTTTACCACGAACTATCCGATGGATCTTTACTAAAAGACTGGTTTGTTGCGGTGGCAGAACCTGTAAAGCCACCTCGAAAACTAAACGATGAAGAAATGTGGATCCATATTGATATCAGCGCACAAACGCTGGTGCTTTACCGTGAAACCGAGCCAATATATGCAACACTGGTTTCTACCGGACTTAGCGGTCATGATACCCCCACAGGCGAGTTCTTTATCCGACAAAAGCGGATTGCCGCTACTATGGCAGACCTAGGCGCTGATCTCGATGCTCGCTACAACATCGAAGACGTTCCTTGGACGCAATATTTGAAAGGATCGATTGCGCTTCACGGTGCATTTTGGCATACGCAGTTTGGTTTGCGACATTCACACGGATGCATTAATCTCGCTCCAATTGATGCCCATATGTTATTTGATCGCACCAAACCCCAATTGCCACCGGGATGGCACGGCATTGTCGCTCAGCACAAAGTCAATCCAGGTAGCTTGGTGTGGATCACAGACTGAAAGGCAATCATCGTCTTTATGATCCAGATTTGCTTTGTATGCCTTGGAAACATCTGCCGTTCGCCCACAGCGGAAGCTATCATGAAAAAATTGGTAGACGACGCAAAGCTGGCAGATCATGTCCAAGTGGACAGCGCCGGTACGTCTGCATACCATATTGGGGAAAATGCAGACCACCGCACACGCGAAATCGCCAAAACACTCGGTGTAAGCATTGACCAACGTGCGCGCCAGTTCGTACCCGAGGATTTTGATCGCTTTGATTATGTGATCGCCATGGACCGTTCTAATTTGAAGGTTTTAGAGCGGCTAAGTATTCAAGCTGCTCACCGAAACAAACTCGATTTGTTGCGCACCTTTGATCCGAACGCAGAGGGACAACTCGATGTGCCTGATCCGTATTATGGGGGTCAGGAAGGATTCCGGAGAGTATTTGAGATTTGCATGCGAAGTTGCCAAGGCCTATTGCAACACATTCGTAAAACGCATGATCTCTGAATCTCTTACGCTGGCACTGGAAGAAGCCACGTCTCAAGTTGTACGAGACTCACGCCGTTTGCATGGTGGAGATGTCAGCGATGCTTATTGTGTGACATTTGCGAACGAAGAAAAACTATTTGTAAAAACTCACCGAAATGCTCCCGCTGGCATGTTTAAAGCCGAAGCAAAAGGTCTTCAATGGCTCGCCAAAGCTAATGCGCTTCACATCCCGCACGTTGTTGCTTATAGCTCTGAAGATCAAACACAAGCACCTTTTATCGCATTGGAATATGTGGAGCAGGGTCGAACCACGGCACTGTACGATGAACAACTTGGACACGGACTGGCCAAGCTACACCAGTCAGGGGCTGATACCTTTGGTCTTTCTTTCGACAATTTTATTGCTGTGTTACCGCAGTCCAATACTCCAAAGCCGACATGGAAAGAATTCTATCACACCTGTCGCCTTGAGCCGCTACTTACGCATGCAACTCGAAAACATTTAATATCAACTTCCTTACGCCTCAAGTTCGATGCGTTGTTTTCTCGAATGTCGACGCTGGTCGGCCCCGATGAGCCACCTCATCGGTTGCATGGCGACCTGTGGTCAGGGAATGCCCTATGCAATCATCAAGGAAAGCCCTGCCTGATCGATCCCGCCGTCTATGGTGGCCATCGCGAAATGGATCTTGCCATGATGCACTTATTTGGTGGCTTTCGCACACGATGCTTTGATGCCTACCACGAAGCCTATCCGCTTTGTCCCGGACATGCCGAACGCATACCGCTATACCAGCTTTATCCCCTATTGGTGCACGTCAACTTGTTCGGAAGCTCGTACATCCCATCGGTAGAAAATGCACTGAATCAACTGCTGCGCTAAGCAGCGTGTTCTCCAGCATTTTCGCTATCCATATCTTCCAAATTGAAACGCCGCAACTTGTCGATAAATGTCGTACGTTTAAGCCCCAATGCACGTGCAGCTTCACTCTTATTGCCACCTGCCCGTTCGATAGCTTTCTGGAGAATCTGCTGTTCCAACGATGCATACGTTCCAAAATAAGGGTCACCGTCCAACGATTGAACCGTATCTCCATAAAAAGCGACATCATCCACCCGCAGCATGTCGCCTTCGGCACGAAGTACCGCATTGGTGATCACAGTCTCAAGCTCCTCGACATCACCCGGCCATGAATGCATACGAAGCCGTTCCAAAACGCCTGCTTCAAGCCCCATCGTGGCTCTGCCTGTACGATGGATGGCGCGATCCAATGCCGCTAACACAAGTGTCGGCATGTCTTCCTGCCGCAAAGCAAGTGAAGGAATTTCAAGCACTTGGGAACGCAAACGCTGAACCAAGCTTGAAGCTAGACGCTTTGTATTCACAAGTTCGGAAAGTGGCTCACGAATGGTAGCCACGACGCGAAATTCCAAAAGCCTTCCGCTTGAATGCTTACGTTCAGCCATAAAGCTTGCTAACTCTTCTTGCACTTCAATAGGCAAAGCCACCACATCCTTTAACACCAAGGTCCCATGACGAGCCAACGCTACCCACGCAGCGAGGTCAGTCTCGCATGATGGGTCACCAAAGAGTGCGGTCCTTGCGAACTCAGGGCCCACTAAGCCACAATCTGCAACCACAAAAGGTCCTTCTTTAAAGGCACTTTTGTCATGCATCGCCTGTGCCACAGTTAACGCCTCACGAAAACTATACGCTTGAATCAGCACCGGAACATCCAGAGGCGCAAACACATCCATATGGCGCTCCACTTCTTTCATGTCATCGCTATGCATAACAAGCGGCCAATCCCATGCTTGGAATGCACGATGACGCCGCAACACCGTATTCGACTTTCGCCACTGTGCAATTTCTTCATGAGCCTTGTGCAACTGTTCTTGCAACTGCTCTCGTAAAATGCGCTCGTTTTTGTAACGTTCGTGTGCTGTATAATGATCAGCCAGCATACCAAGAACACTAGCCATTGAGGCCATAAGCTCCTGAAGCGCATTTAACTCTTCAAAACTCAAGGGGCTTCGCCGCCTGCCACGTGGAATTAGTAGGATGCCATTTACCTCACCCTCATAAACCAATGGCAACGCACATAACGCATCCATATCCACAAGACTTTGAATCACTTCGCGAAGATCTGGACGTCTTATACGGAGTAGTTCCAACTGCGATCTGACGAATGTCTCATGGGGTTGCGCGCATACCGCTTCACGTAGTGCACGAGGAGCCCCACGCTGTTCCACTCTGCCAAACCCCGCGCCATCAATGCGCAACTCCCATTCAGGATCCAGCGTCCAAAGCACTGGCTCTGCTTTTAAATCACCACTTGCCTTACGGAACTTGTTTAACACTGTGCTGGCTAATGCCTCTAAACTTGTCGAGTGGCATAACTCGCGCTTCACCTCATTAATCTCATCCAACAACCGTCCATGAAATGGTCTAATCCAAAAACGTACTGCAGCATATGCAAGGTAGTATATTAGACCGCTCATTGAGAGCCACGTCAGAGCTAGCACCAAAAGAGCGATCGGTTCACGTGGAATCAATGACCGCCCAAGGACGATCATCACGCCACTCAACGTAAGGGCAATCACCACGGCAAGCGCTTTACGCATCTGTAGATCAGCGGTGTATTTCTGACGCCGATCAACCAGTAGCGCATGACATACCGTTACGCTCAGCACAGCCCATACAAGGGCAAGACTCCATGCGGAACCCGCAAGAGGGCGCCATACGAATGTTAAGCGCCCTAGTACAAAGGGCAGCAACGCAACACATGCAACGAGTAACCCCAATAACGCACGTGTATTTGCCGACGATTCAAGAGGCGTCGTTGCCTTTGCACGTCGCCAAAACCGGATCCCCACACTGCACACTAAACAACTCAGGGCGTATCCTGACGGAATAGCGGAAGCTCTCGCCGAAAGAAACCATGCCCCGCCCTGCGTGGATACCACAGGCCAAGCCGCAAGTATGCCGATGCCCGCGGCTAAGAGCGCTACTATGCTGTGAAACGCACGTATGCTTGAAAGGCCTTTAATCTTCCTTGTCGGCCTAGGGACGGTGAGCGCTAAATCCAATATAAGCGCACCCCATAAGCTCCATGCCAGCGGAAGCACATATTCCATGGCCAGTGAAGTGCTCTTCACCAGTGTACTAACAAGGATGAGTCCCCCGGCAACAGCAAGCCAACCAGCTCGCATACGGCCAGGCGATTCAAAACGATGCAGCCACAACGGAACGCATCCACAACCCACCGCCACGGCACACGACACCATGTCAGTGAGCTCAAACGAAGGCGACTGAGATGCAGCATAGGCCAATGCGTAACCCACACCGCCAAGGCCAAACAGCGGCAGAATACGTCCTCGTGTCACGGCGCACCCATGTTACCACGCTTTTAACGTTGGGCCAGAACATGCATTGGAGTGGGCAAGACAGATCACACTGTGGCTCACAAGTGTTGCAAATTATTCACACTCAATAACGCAATATGCTCTAATTGCAGCGGTTTTAATCGCAGTTTTTTTGGCATAAAGTTTGCTAAGTCCACATCCATGTTTATTCAATCTCACTCCTCGTTAAAGACAATGATGCTGCTCGTAACCGGATTGTGTTGCGTCAGTCTGAGTTCTCAGGCGATCGCCCAAACATCTCCCCAACCTTCTGAACCCCCCAAACCACCACGAAGCGCCATACAAGGCGCAGCATGCGTGCTTGGTGCCCACCAAGGTATCCGGCAATCGGATGCTGAAACCGTGACGTCGTTGGTGTGCTCAGAACTACGCCAAGCAGGAATCCAAGTCCAAGGACCGTTACCTCAACCTTTCCAAGCCTCTGAAGTCTACCGTGTAGAGCTTCACACGCTCGGCTCCATCACGATTCTCACGCTTTCCCATGAATCGCCTCAAGACACCGTGCGTGCGGTGCGTCAACTTGAGCTTACACGCATCGAAGAAGCCCGAATCGGCGTGCCACGCATCGTACAAGCACTGGTGCACAACGAGCCTATCGAGGAAACACGCACTGTGGAAAACTTGATGCGTACCGAAACGGCTAAACCACAAAGCATCAACTCCGAATTCTTTTTTGGCCTAGGGCTCGGCGCTGCCGTTGCTGTGGGAGCACCCGGCTTTAAAGAGGCGTACGGCGTAGAGCTAATTTTACAACACCAAAGCACACATTGGGCCATTGGTGGAACTGCTCGGTTCTTAGGCAGCGGCGATTTAGTTCTCGCGAACTTTAATCTTGGCGCACGTTATTTCATGTTAGACACCAACATCTCTCCATTCATTGGCAGTAGCTTGGGCTTGTACGCGATGGACTTAGATCTGTATGAAGACGGGAGCGGCGGACTAGGTGCTCAGGTGGAGGTAGGCATTGAAGTGCTACGTTTTCAAAACTCACGCTTGGGCGTAGCCTTGCGCGCCGATCTTCCTTTCTTCGATGTCAATGACCAGTATGCCGTGCCCGTAGGCCTTCACATTTACTATCTGTTTTAGCCTTTTTTCATCACGGTTTGCATGTGAAGGCCTGTACAGTTGTACAGGCCTTCAATGTTTGCTAGGCCATCCTTTATGAGCCTGGAGCTGTTCCATCCCGCTGTGGCTACGTGGTTTTCCCAAACGTTGGGCATGCCTACTGAGCCTCAGATCAAAGGTTGGCCTTCCATTAAAGGCGGCGCACACACATTAATTGCCGCGCCTACAGGCCATGGAAAAACACTGGCCGCTTTTTTAGCGTCCATCGATGCACTCGTTCAGCAATTCTGTACTGAAGGAGCCCTACCTCCTACGACAACGGTGCTTTACGTCTCGCCACTGAAAGCATTGAGCAACGACATCGGACGTAACTTGCTTTTGCCTTTGGACGGCATTGGTCAGGTACTTCAAACCATGGGTTATCCGTCGCTGCCGATCCGCACCGCGGTACGCACCGGCGATACTTCGGCAGCCGCGCGCCAAGCCATCCTTAAAAAACCACCACACATTCTGATCACAACCCCGGAATCGCTTTACATCCTGCTCAGCAGCGAAAAAGGTCGCCCTCTATTACGCACCATCCGTACCGTAATCATTGACGAGATCCATGCTCTTCTCCCCGACAAGCGCGGCAGTCACTTGGCGCTTTCCCTGGAACGTCTGGATGCCTTGTGTGAACAACCACCTTTGCGTATTGGCTTGTCCGCCACTCAGAAACCTCTCGATGAAGTGGGTAGATTTCTAACCGGTCCCGATCGTGCATGCACCATCATCGACGCTGGCCATACACGTCTGCGTGACCTTAACCTCGAAGTTCCGTCTTCACCGTTGGAATCCGTCATGGCAGGCGAAGTCTGGACAGAGGTCTACGATCGGTTGGTGGGGCTTATTTCCGAACATCGCACGACGTTGGTATTCGTCAACACGCGACGCCTGGCTGAGCGACTGAGCCGTGCTTTATCGGAACGGCTGGGCGAAGCTTATGTGACTTCGCATCATGGAAGTCTCTCCAAAGAACTGCGGTTTAGCGCAGAGCAGCGCCTCAAAGAAGGCAAGCTCAAGGCGCTGGTCGCTACCGCTTCCCTTGAACTTGGCATTGACATCGGCGATGTCGATTTGGTGTGTCAAATCGGATCGCCACGATCCATTGCCGCATTTCTGCAACGCGTAGGCCGTTCTGGACACAGCCTACGAGGCACACCCAAAGGACGGCTTTTTCCGTTAAGTCGCGACGAACTTCATGAATGCACAGCATTGTTGGATGCCGTGCGACGAAATGAACTTGATCGCCTTGTTATTCCTCAGAAGCCTCTCGATATTTTAGCACAACAGATCGTCGCAACGGTGGCCAGCCAAGAGTGCACCGAAGACGAGCTATTCTCCATGGTGAAACGTAGCTATCCGTTTCATGGCCTCGATCGAAAAGTTTTTGATGATGTGGTGCACATGCTCGCGCTTGGTTTTAGCACGCAGCGCGGCCGACGCGGCGCACACCTACATCACGACAAGGTCAACCGGCGTCTACGCCCCCGCCGAGGCAGCCGTCTTACGGCCATTACCTGCGGCGGCGCCATTCCTGACAATGCGGATTACGACGTGGTGCTGGAACCCAGCGATACTGTGATAGGCACTGTCAACGAAGACTTTGCTATTGAGAGTCTTCCCGGCAACATCTTCCAGCTAGGCAATACCTCTTGGCAGATCCTCCGCATTGAATCAAACAAGCTGCGCGTCAAAGACGCTCAAGGCAAGCCGCCCAACATGCCATTTTGGCTTGGTGAGGCCCCAGGACGCAGCACCGAGCTTTCTTTCGCAGTGTCCCGGTTGCGCCAACAAATTCAAACACTTCTAGGCGATCCTTTAAAAGGAACCCATGCCGCTCTCGAATGGCTCATTCAAGAGGTAGGCCTCGATGTGGCAGCTGCCAGGCAACTCGTCGACTACCTTGCCTGCAGCGTTGCCGCACTTGGGACTCTCCCGACTCAACACACATTGGTTGCAGAGCGCTTCTTCGACGAAGGAGGTAACCAACATGTCGTCATTCATTCACCTTATGGAGATCGCATCAACCGCGCATGGGGCCTTGCATTAAGAAAACGTTTTTGCAGATCGTTCAATTTTGAACTCCAAGCGGCAGCCACTGACGATGCCATCATTTTGTCTCTAGGCCCCACTCACAGCTTTCCGTTAGAAAACGTATTCCACTTTTTGCATACAAACACAGCCAAAAACGTCCTTATTCAAGCCCTGCTCGATGCCCCCATGTTTGGCACCCGTTGGCGATGGAACGCCAGCCGTGCGTTGGCTGTGCCCCGGTTTCGTGGAGGCAAAAAAGTTCCCCCCCAACTTCAACGCATCATGGCAGAAGATTTAGTGGCCGTATGTTTTCCCGATCAACTTGCCTGTTTGGAAAACATTCAAGGCGAGCGCACCATCCCTGACCACCCGTTGGTCAATCAAACCATTGACGACTGTCTCACCGAAGCGATGGATCTCGCTGGATTATTAATGGTCTTACACGGCATCGAAACCGGAAACATCCAATGCATCGCTAAAGACCTCACCGAGCCATCACCACTGGCGCTGGAGATTTTGGGAGCGCGTCCTTACGCCTTTTTAGACGATGCGCCTCTTGAAGAACGACGCACACGCGCCGTCAGCGCACGACGCTGGCTAAGCTTAGAAGATGCCATGCAAATCGGAGCACTCGATGCCCAAGCGATTGCGCGAGTCAAAGAACAAGCATGGCCGATGCCACGGGATAGTGATGAGCTCCATGACGCATTGGTGCTGTGCGGCTATTGGACACTCGAAGAAGGTCAGAACTATCAACCCTATTTCGACGATCTGGCACAACAAGGCCGCGCAAGCCAATTACAGCACAACCAACACACACTCTGGATTGCAGCCGAACGCTTGCATCATTGGCAGGCGGTCACACACATCGATACGTTAAACCCTCCTCTCGAAATCATAGATGACCGCCATGTGTTTTCTACGGAAGACGCCGCTCGTGAGATTATCCGCAGCCGAATGGAAACCAGTGGACCCACCACGATCAGCGAACTCACTGCCTCGTGCGGTCTGGGCAAATCGCTGGTGCATGGAGCATTAATCGCACTAGAAAGCGAGGGCTTCGTCATGCGTGGCCAGTTCCGTTCCGAGGGCCACGAGCAAGAGTGGTGTGAACGCAGGCTGCTTGCACGTATTCATCAAGGAACACTTGAGCGCCTGCGACAGGACATTGAACCAGCCAGCCGCATCGAGTTTTTGGATTTTCTGACCCATTGGCAACACGTCAATCCAAGCACACGCATGCAAGGTATCGAAGGCCTTGCTGCTATCATTGAACAACTGGAAGGTTATGTAGCTCCAGCAGCAGCGTGGGAACGCGACATCTTTCCTGCTCGCATGGAAAACTACGATCCGAGCTGGCTTGAGACCTTGTGTCTGCATGGACGAGTAAGCTGGGCGCGCATTACCCCCTTTCGATCATCCCCAAGTACTGGCCCTATCAAAACAACCCCTATCACGTTAACACGTCGTACAGAACTCATGAATTGGTATGCATGTCACGAGTCCACGTATCAACTCTCACCCGATGCACAGCGTGTCTTAACCTTTCTGAAAGACCATGGCGCAAGTTTCTTTGCAGACATTCGCATTGGCACCGGCCTACTCCGCAGCCAAGTGGAAAATGCCTTGGCAGAACTGGTTTCTTGTGCCTTGCTGACAGCCGATAGTTTTAAAGGCCTGCGTGCGCTCCTGCTTCCGCAGCACAAACGGGATACCACCATACACATGGAACGCAGGCGCGCCTCGGGCAACAGTTTTCAAGAACTCATGCAGCAGGCAGGCCGTTGGTCTCTGCTCTCTTTTAATCCAACTGAAACGCCAGATCCTTCCATCGAGGCCAAAGCGCGCACTTTGCTACGCCGTTATGGCATCGTATTCCGTGCTTTGCTCGAACGTGAAAATAATTTACCTCCATGGCGTGAACTGCTCTACCTATACCGTCGCTTAGAAGCACGTGGCAATATTCGTGCAGGTCGGTTTGTCAGTGGGTTTACAGGGGAACAATTTGCCCTACCCGAGGCAGTCGCCATGTTACGCAAGCATCGAAAGGAAAAACCTAGCGGCAATCATCTCTCTTTAGCTGCAGCCGATCCCCTAAACCTTCTGGGTGTATTAGATCATCAATCCCGACTAAATACGGCTTTGCCCAATCGCTTTTTACTCAAAGACGGCATCACCATTGCCATGCTCCAAACGGGAGAAGTCACATGGCTCAGCGATGTGCCTGAACGCATGCGTTGGTCCCTCCATAACGCTCTAGTACGCACCCGAGGGCAAGCCTACTGCGTTACAGGACAGCAATCACCATCTACACATGGAGGCTGATAACACTGCCTTGTACTCTCACAGCAGCCAGCACCACCACCAGGCTCCTCGCAGATCTCAACTTGGGCGGGCGTGCAAAAGGCACCTCCGTCTTCCGAAGCATCATCTGACGTATCGTTTTCTACATCGCTACCGACATCGTGATGATGTCCTGAGTCTGGATGAGCGTGAGAATCATCGTCATCACACGCGGCTAATCCCAAACACATCATTAGTATCACTGAATACTCTTTCATAACACACTTCTTGCTCCCGAATTTAAGCTGCACATAGGATATCAGCAGCCATTAATTTTCGCTACAGTCTACCGAAGAAACATCAAAAAGCCGATCTGAATCACGCACCACTTCGACTGAAATCCGTGATTTGTAATCGTCTTCACCGGGAATTTTATCTCGTATCACCGAATTGACCTTATAACGTGCTTCGAGCCGCACGCTTAGCGGAATGGTTTCCAATGCATCGTGTGTTTGGAAGCTCGCAATCGCTTTTGCTGTGGAAGGAAGTGCATCAAGCGTTTCCCAATTCCGCATGAGCCCTTCTTGCACTTGCATTTGCGCCGACAGTGTTCGTACGGTGACAAAATCACTGAACGCTCCTGTCTGGGGTGGCGTAATAAGACCACTGACATGAACCACGCTTGGATCACCGTCCTGGCCTTGGTCGAAGCTTACTCCCAGATCTGGCTCCGGATTAAAAGCACTAAACCGCACTGTGCTTAGCCCTGTAAGCCCTTGTAACGAGAGACTATAGTCATCCGCTGTCGCCCAACTGTGCGGCGCATACCATGATCGTGATACATAATGCACTGTACATGCATCGTTTTCATCGAGGTGAAGAGGATCAAGTACCAATCGATAAGCAGCATCATTGCTACCTATGGGTTTTAAAAAGAGCTCCCATGACGTAATCGGTGGAAATTCCTCTGAATCGCATCGGAGATTTTCCAAGGTGACATATACCTGAAATGTCCTGTCGCAAACCGTATCGACGACCGGGACTATCACCTGCATCCGCACATACTCTGGCCAATTGGTTACATGCGCGTCTGTGTAAGCCCCTGACTGATGTTCAACATCATCACCGGACGGATCTGCTGCACCTAAGCAGCCACCCCATCCTGCTGCCAAAGCCCCTATAACTACATTTCTGAAAAAATACCGTCGCACGTTAGTAACCCTAGCACTGGCTCTTATCAGAGCCGTGTACGTTGCAAAAATTTTACTCTACGTATTGACTCATGGAGCGATACCTTAAGTAAGCCTAAGATAAACGTACTAAACCAGATGCGTGACATCTGCATTTCCATTCGATTGCCTTAGCATGGCTTGGTACAGAAGCAATCAACATGCCAGCACAGTCGCTATGGCACCACCTGTGAAATTCAATTTAAAAAATAATAAAATCAGTATTTTACATTGTTGATTCAACTGACACCTATCCAGAGAAACCCTGTCAGACTGGGTATCACTCAGCCCCTGGGGTCTAAAGTGGCTTAAGAAGGCCTCTGTGGGGTTTTGAGCGCCTGCTCCAGATAGTCACGCACACTCCATAGAGTGTCCTGCTGATTGCAGGAGAACGATGTGAAATCCAATTATCAACAATACGACATCTCATAGAAATTTCGTTTCTTTTGTGGCACTGAGCACGCAAAATGCATTTGGCGAGATCTGCAGAGCATCACCATCTCACGTCAGAGCGATGGGGAGTTGAAGCGGTATTTCGAATCGGTATAAAAGGATTTGACGTTCGCGTCGAATGAGCAGAAGCTTTCACTATGAGCTTAGCAGTCTGGAACTTTCCTACGAAAATTTTGTTTGGCGAAGGCGCCATGGATGAGGTTGGACGAGAAGCCAAGCGACTTGGTGGAACCCATGCTCTATTGATTACCGATGCGGGCGTCGCTGCCACAGGCATCGTGGATGCCGTAGGCAAGGCACTCAAACAAATCGAAATTTCGTACAGCACCTTTGAAGGAGTCAGTACGAATCCGACAGAAGCTCAAGCACGTAAAGGTACCGAAGCGTTCGTAGGTGCAAAGTCAGATATCATCATCGCTGTCGGAGGCGGCAGTGTGATCGATGTTGGAAAGCTTGTACGCCTTTTGGCCGTACACAGCGGACCTCTAGCAGATTACGATGATTCCAAAGGAGGAAGTGACAAAATCACAGAGACCATGGCTCCTTTGATCGCGATACCGACCACCGCAGGAACAGGCAGCGAAGTTGGCCGAAGTGCTGTAGCGACACTTGCCGCAACTAACGCAAAAACAGTCTTTTTTTCGCCTCATTTGATTCCAAACGTGGCGATTCTCGATCCCACGCTTACCACTTCACTGCCTGCAAAAGCCACTGCGGCCACGGGGTTTGATGCGCTTACACACAACATCGAGGCCTATTGTGCTAAGGGCGATCATCCTATGGCCGATGGGATTGCGCTTGCAGCCATCGAACTCATTACGAATTACTTAGAAACCGCCGTACAAGAAGGTGACAACCTTGAAGCCCGAGGAGCCATGCAAAAAGCAGCCATGATGGGTGCGGTGGCCTTTCAAAAAGGCCTTGGAGCATGCCATGCACTCGCCAATCCACTGTCTGCTGAATACGACATCCACCATGGCACTGCGAATGCCATTTGCCTTCCTGCTGTGCTCGACTTTAATCGCAAAGTCATCCCCGCACGCATTGCCCGCATTGCCCGTATCCTTGGTGCGCGAGGCGAAAGCGAAGAGACGCTTGCATTTGAGTGCTCAGGGGCAATTCGAAAACTCCGAAAATCCATAGGTCTACCTGAAGGCCTTAAGGAAGCAGGGGTTGACGAATCGGCGATTGATAGACTTGCTGAACTTGCATTTGCCGACTCAAGCCATCGCGCCAATCCTCGAAGCTGCACAGCCGACGATCTTAAAGCGCTGTACCAAGCCTCGCTATAACAAACCATCGACCCCACTCACTCGCCATGCCATATCAACATGGCAACGGCATCGTCACTCGACCTTGGTAGCATTCTCTTTGGATGCCGAAACCACTGCTTTGCGGTGCCGAATGCGCTCGTAATCTGCCAACTCATTAAGCAATTCCAATCCTTGGGGTCCTTCCAACACTTTCTTGAGGCGCTCTGGCGCTGCAATGGTTACGGGAATGAGTTTTGAACCACTCAGCAAATCCACGGTCACCCCCAGGGCTTGGGCTAAGCTCCGCACCTGATTGATCCCTGGATCTGCAACCTGCCCTGCTTCCAATCGAGCAACAGTGCGCGGCGACATGCTGACCAATGCTGCAAGCTCAGGTTGAGTAAGACCACGAACTTTGCGCAATGTACGTAGATTGCTCGCAATGACTGTTTTTGCTATCATATTCTGCCACTCCTGGCATGCATCAGAGCAAAACGTGCCTGTACAGTCAAGCAAGCCGACGCCTTTTTTTGGCGAAACGTGCTAAACTTTTTCGATGGCAGTCTCCAAGCCTTTCAAACGAACTCGTGGCCAAGGGGCTTTTATAGGAGAGCTATTACGAGCCACGAAGTTTGGTCCGCCCGGTCTGCCAGAGCCACGCATTTTTCATTGGTGGATTTACAAGCTCCCGAAGCGTGTCAACCAACATGCATGGCCCGCCCGCTACTACAAAGGCACATTAACCGTCCATACCAAGACAGCAGCCATCGCCAGTGATCTTCACTACATGCGCGATGATTTGCTTGCTTCTGCCAAGCAACATCTCCCTGCAGCACTTGTGCAGGATATCAAGTTCAGACAGGGACAACCCCTGGACGCCAAACTTTACTCTTTAGCTGACGAACAAACGTCTTAACGGCGTGGATGCCAGCCTCTGGATCTCGAGCTTGCTCCATCAAGCTAACGATAGCGCTGCCTACGACGACTCCTTGAGCTTGCTTTGCCACAGTGGCAACATCTTCAGGAGTTTTGATCCCAAAGCCCACAGCTACAGGCATCTGCGTGCTCTTGGCAATCTCAGAAGCATGCCTGGACGCTTCTTTTAAGTCGACAGCATGGGTGCCTGTCACCCCAGTCACAGACACATAATACAAAAAACCATTCCCCAGCCGACTGGCAGCCTCGATGCGTTCCTTGGTGCTTGTTGGAGCTACCAACGGAATGTAGGCAAGCTGATGCTGCACCACCAACGCCGGAAATGAGTCGCCTGCATCCGGAGGAAGATCTACCACCAGAAAACCATCCACTCCTGCTGTGTTTGCATCCTCAATCACACGATCCACTCCATATACAAAAAGTGGATTGTAGTACCCAAACAACAAAATCGGCGTGGTCACGCTTTTTCGCGCTTGACGTACAACATCCAAGACCTTTCGAAGCGTTGTGCCCGATGCCAATGATCGCTCACTCGCTCGCTGAATGATCACACCATCGGCTGTGGGGTCGCTAAAAGGAACTCCTAGTTCGATGACATCCGCGCCTGCCTCACTTACCGCATGAATAAGCTTTAATGTTGTAGGCAAATCAGGATCACCCGCACATAGATAGACAACCAACGCAGCACGCTGCTCGGCATTTGCGTGATCAAATACGTCTCGAATACGTGTCTTCATAAGCCCGCTAAATAAGATTGTACGGTCGCAAGATCTTTATCACCGCGCCCGGAAAGGTTAACAACCACTCGCCGTGCTTTTGGAAAATCTGCTGAGAGCCGGCGCACATATGCAATGGCATGACTGCTCTCTAAGGCTGGCAAAATACCTTCTCGACTGGCTATCCAACCAAAAGCATCCAGCGCTTCCCGATCACCCACAGCCACATAATGAGCGCGGCCAATATCCTTCAAGTAAGCATGCTCTGGCCCTACCCCGGGATAGTCCAGTCCTGCACTGATCGAATGTGCCTCCAGGATTTGCCCGTCCGTGTTTTGCAGCACATAACTCTTAGCGCCATGAAGCACACCCACCGTCCCTTTATTCAGTGGCGCTGCATGCCGTCCCGTCTCAAGCCCTTCGCCCGCAGCCTCTACCCCAATTAAAATAACATCCGCATCATCGACAAACTCATGGAAAATTCCCATGGCATTTGAGCCACCTCCGACACAAGCGATAATGGCATCAGGCAACTCACAGCCTCTGGCTTGAAGTTGCACTCGGACCTCTTGACCAATGATCCGTTGAAAATCTCGGACCATTTTCGGGTAGGGATGTGGCCCTGCTGTCGAACCGACACAATAATAGGTGTTTTTTACAGTACTGACCCAGTCACGTAACGCCTCATTCATGGCGTCTTTCAACGTACGTGAACCAGCATGTACGGCATGCACCTTTGCCCCCAAGAGCTCCATTCGCAACACATTGGGAGCTTGACGTTGGACATCTTGCGCACCCATGTAAACTTCACATGGAATGTCTAGCAATGCACACGCAGTCGCTGTAGCCACACCATGCTGCCCCGCTCCTGTCTCAGCAATTACTCTTGCCTTACGCATGCGTTTTGCCAACAGTACCTGGGCAATGGTGTTGTTGATCTTGTGCGCTCCTGTATGGCAAAGATCTTCACGTTTAAGCCATACCTCTAGACCGGTATCCTCCGAAAGCCGCTTCGCATAATAAAGCGGTGTCGGACGTCCTACATAGTCCTGAAGCAACGATCGCAACTCGCTTTTAAAGTCTGGATCATGCTCGATATCGGCATAAGCTGTTTCTAACTCCTCAAGCGCAGGCATGAGAGTCTCAGCTACATATTGGCCGCCAAATTGGCCGTAACGGCCTATCGCTTCAGAATGGGTCATACGCCTCTACAGCGCGCACAGCGCGAATAAACTCTTGGACAAGACGGGGATCTTTTTTGCCAGGCGATGACTCTACGCCACTGGCCACATCAACTCGAAACGGTCGCACATGTCGCACGGCTTGCGCAACATTCTGAGGGGTCAACCCCCCTGCAAGGGTGAGCTTGCGTTCTTTCGCCAAAACCCTAGCGATATCCCAGTTAAACGTTTGTCCTGTTCCTCCAGGAATGCCAGGGACGTAGGTATCGAGCAACACATGTTCTCCTGGGTAGTTGCGAGCTTGATCAATTACATTCGCATCAGAAACAGCCAATGCCTTGTATGCCTTAGGCAAAAGTGCATGCACCTCGTCAACCGACTCCATGCCATGAAGCTGAACCCAACCGATTCCGGTGTATTCTCGAACAGCGCGAATATGTTCAACGGTTGCGTCCACGAATACTCCTATCACCAATGCGTCATCTCCTATGGCTTGTACGATTGAACGTGCGGTATCTTCATGACAATACCGTGAAGTCACCGTCCAAAAATTGACTCCGATGGCATCTGCACCGGCTCTGACACAATCCAGTGCATCCTCAACACTGGTCACACCACATATCTTAACCTCACATGACACCATCTCAAGCCTACCCCAAGTCTACCGGCTTGTCCCACCGATGTGTTCGCTAATGAACGCACCAATTGCTTTATCAGCTTGCACGCATTCTTGATCTGGCAACGGATCCGTATCGCTATTATAACATTCAGACCAATTGGATAGTAAGAGAAAGCGAGCTGCTGGAGAAAGCGCATAACCGGCCTGTCCACATTGCCCACACTTCAGTGCGCCTAGCGTAGGATCAAAATAACTAAGCTGACTTGGCCTCGGCTGACGACCGCAACTTCCGCATTGATCAAAGCGGGGTTTGAAACCCAATACTGCGAGAGCGTGTACCTGAAAACAAAGCAAGTGCTCTATGCGAGGCGGCGCTTCATCATTCAAGAGCTGCAATAGCTCTAACGTATTCTGAAACAATCGAGGCTCAGCAGCATGCTGTGGCAACGCACTGCGCAAAAGTGTCATTGCAGCACTGGCTAAACGGATACGATCCAGACTCGCCATAATACGAGAGTATGGCTGCAGGATTTCGACGCTTTTAAGCCGCGCCAACTCGCCGCGGCCCACATCAAGCTGCGCCTGAAACAGGCTAAAGGGTTGCACAGCATTTAGGAACCGACGCCGACTGTGCCTTGCACCCTTGGCAATGACACCCATCCGGCCATGTGATTCGCTAAATAGCGTTAAGATTCGATCGCTTTCTCCATAGTCGACCGAACGCAATAAGACAGCCCTGGTTGATTGTGCTCTCGACAAGTGACTTCCAACGAAGATAGCTCGATTTTCTGTTCACGATGCCGTGGACGGGTAACAATCGAGACCGTTAACGCAAATAAAATCCCCAAAATAACTAAAGAAATAATCAAGCCAAACCGGCGACGCGAAGCGGACACCGCAGGAACCGTAGTCACCGCCGGGGGCTTGTCTTCCCCATCACAAGAACGAGGATCCCGAAAGCCGCGCAAGATGGCTTGGTCATCCACACCCAACATACGAGCATAGCTTCGTAAATAGCCTCGCACAAACACCGAACCAGGCATGGACTCAAACTTGTCCTCCTCGATGTCACGCAACGTACGCTCAGGAATGCGAGTTGCGTTGGCTACCTCAGAAAGAGGAATACGGCGCCTTTCGCGGCTCTCACGTAAATACCCTCCCACGCCCAACATTTGTATTTCACTTCGAATCGTCATTGAGATGCCTCCAAATAGCGCTGACAACTTTTTCCTGCAGGCGTCTGTTTGGAAATCTCCACGCAGCGCTCAAAATCATTGATTGCTTCATCGCGGTGACCCAACTCCGCACGAATTTCTCCGCGTAACTGCCATGCTTCTTGAAATACCTTTGCACACCGTACGTCGGATTCAATGGCATGAGACACAGCTTGTTCAGCCTGCTCATAGTTTTTGAGCGCCACGTACGTCTGACCCAGCCGATAATACCCTACACAAAATCGTGGCTGTAATTGCACCGCTCTTTTAAGAGCTTTTTCAGCCTTGTCGTAATGTTGGTTCTCAAAATAAGCCCAGCCAAGGTTACCCCACGCATAGTGGGGCTGGGAATTGTTCACATCCGAAATCGCTTCGTTAAGCACTTTCACTGCATCATGGTATCGGTTCTGATTGATGTAGAGCGCTCCCAACATGGTTTGCGCTTCCGGCGCTACCCCGCGGCGCACGGTGTCATCTTCATGCTGCAGATTTAACGCTTCTTTTAGATGATGTTCCGACTTGGAAAAATCACGGTAGTCGACTTCAGTAAGGTATAAATGACCCAACTGTAAGTGTGCCTCTGCATTGTGTGGATTCAACTCCAGTGCACTTTGGTAATGTTGAAGCGCACTTGGGATATTCCGTTCTTGCCTCATGCCAGCAGCCAAGCGCATCTCCGCAATGGAGCGTTCGGATTCGTCCCCTGGGCCGTTGCCTCCGCTACTTCCGCCACAAGCGCTAAACATCCCGCCTAGGCATAGACTGATCAGCCCCGCGTGTAGGAGCTGGCACATTTGCTGTCTTTGACGCATGGGGGCGGATAGTACGATCACGGTAGGCGAACGGCAACATGACATTTTCGGCAGAATAAACGAATAAAATATGACAAAAACACTCATTTAGGAAAGAACTCATGCCATCGACCTCTTATGGCACCTCATTGACCTGTTCCTTAACTCCCAGCAACTCGTAAAGGCGTTTTAATGCCTCGATGTCGAGAATCACTACACGTTCTGCGTGAATGCGGAGATAACCGCCATCCCGTAGCTGAGCAATCACCTGCTTTACAGCATCGACATCCAGGCCTACCCGGCTCGAAAGCTCTAGCGGCGAAATGTCCACGGCGTATGTGCCTTCCATCGGCTTAATCATCGTTGCCATTCGGAGCAGCGTATTGATCACCCGTGAGGGATGATCTCGCAACATTGTGTTCTCAAGCCTTTCCTCCGCGTCATGTAATCGGTTAACCAATTGCTCCAGTAAGCGAAATCCGACATTGGGATTACCCGAAAGCAATGCTCCAAAGGTCTCACGATCAAACGCCAATACGGACATGTCTGTCAGCGCGATGGCTGACGATGCCCGATGCGCACGAGTAACCAAAGAGTCTTCTCCAAATATTTCTCCTGGCTTTAAAATACCAATGCTGTGCTCAACACCTCGTACGCGTTTCGTCAGGCGCACTCGGCCTTCTTGCAATAGGTAACAAAGATCCGCCTGTTCTCCTTCAATGTACACAGGCTTTCCCGCTGGGTAACGACGACCATACCGCTCAAAGAGCCGTGTGCGTTCTGAAGAATCGAGCTCCATAATCGAGAGTATAGAGGGATGTGCCTCAAGGTGTCAGTAAAGCGCGCCCCTTTAAGACATCTTCTGCTTTATGACAGGCCACCTCATGTCCTTGGGCAACCGCACGAAACTCTGGAGTGACTCGATCGCATAGCCCAGGCTCAGCAATAGGACACCGTGGATGAAAATGACAACCAGTTGGTGGATCAATCGGACTAGGGACATCACCTTGAAGCACCAAACGCTTGCGACGCCGGGTAGGATCAGGCACCGGCACCGCACTTAGCAGGGCTTTGGTATAAGGGTGAGCAGCACCGGCATAGAGTGTTTGAGATGTTGCCAACTCGACGATTTTTCCGAGATACATCACGGCAACCCGTTGAGACATGTACTCGACGATCTTTAAATCATGAGCAATAAACAAATAGCTCAACCCAAGCTCCTGCTGGAGGTCTTTGAGCAAATTAATGATCTGCGATTGGATCGAAACATCCAACGCGCTTACTGCTTCATCACACACAATAAACGCGGGCTGTACTGCCAAAGCACGCGCAATCCCTACCCGCTGACGTTGACCGCCAGAAAACTCGTGAGGGTAGCGCGCATAATGCTCCGGTCTAAGCCCTACCCGCTTCAATAATGCCTGGACACGCTCTTTTTCTTCAGATTTCCTTTGAACCAAGCCATGGATGCGCATGGCTTCACCCACAGCCTTGCCAACACTCATCCGAGGATTAAGCGAACTATAAGGATCTTGAAACACAATCTGCATGCGCCGACGCAGCGGACGAAGCTGGTGCTGCGAAACGTGCGTGATGTCTTTCCCCTGAAACATTAACTTGCCAGAGCTGGGTTCTGTTAACCGCAATGCCAACCTGCCTAGCGTGCTTTTGCCACAGCCTGACTCTCCGACCAATCCAAGCGTTTCTCCCGCATGAACTTCCAAGCTTATGCCATCTACAGCACGAAGCTGCTTGCGCTTGCGCCCAAACCAATTGCTTCCAGTAACAAAATAGCGTCGCACATCCTCAAGTTGCAGAAGTGGCCCTGACTTTAAAGCGCTATTCTGTGTCATGATATTCGGCCTATGGCGTTTCGTTCAGCCACAAAACACGCTGCGTGTTGATCCGCCTCCAAGCGCACCAACTCTGGCTCTTTTTCGCGACACGCTTCTATCACTGAAACACAACGTTCTTGAAATCGACAACCTTGTGGCAAGTGCCTCAAATCAGGAACTACCCCAGGAATTGTGGGCAAGCGAGGTAGGCTCGCATTGTCGCCGTAACTTGGCACGCTGGAAAGTAATCCTTGCGTATACGGATGTTTGGGACTTGCAAACAACCCTTGTGTACCTGCCTCTTCCACGACCTTACCGGCATACATCACAACCACCTGCTGAACAAACTCTGCGATGATGCCAAGATCATGACTGATCAACATGATACTCATGGAAAATTCTGCTTGCAGGCGCTGTAACAACTCTAGGATCTGCGCTTGGATTGTGACATCAAGCGCGGTGGTTGGCTCATCCGCGATAAGTAACTTGGGCTCACAACTCAATGCCATGGCAATCATGACGCGCTGCCGCATCCCACCTGAAAGCTGGTGAGGATAACTCTCGATACGTTCGGCTGGCGCAGGAATGCCAACCAATGCAAGCATATCTTTGGCGCGAGTGAGCGCAGCACGTCTACCAAGTTTTTGATGAAGCCGAATCGCTTCAATGAGCTGATCACCAATGGTATACACAGGATTGAGCGATGTCATCGGCTCTTGAAAGATCATGGCTATTTGATTGCCTCTTAGCGCCCGCATCTCTCGTTCTGGCAGCGTAAGGATATCGTGTCCTTCAAACAGGATTTGCCCTTGAACAATACGGCCCAATGGACTTGGAACAAGTCTCATGATCGAAAGTGCTGTCACGCTCTTGCCACAACCACTTTCACCCACAATGCCTAAAATACCGCGCTGAGGAATGGAAAACGACACACCGTCCACAGCCCGCACAACCCCTTCATCCGTGCGGAATTCGGTGATTAGATCGCGTACTTCAAGCAATGGCAAGGTAGCAGACACGCGGCAGATGCTTTATATAAAGTATCTTACGAGGCTTTGCACAAAATCTGCCATATCAGGGTTGATTGATCACGGTCCTCACATATCCATACGATGGAATCCGTTCATACTGTTCGGCACAAAGGCAGCTTTATTGGCACAAGGCTTGGCGTATACGCATGCCAGGTGGCGGAGTTTGAGAAAAAACATCCTCAGGGATCTGCACATTAATGTCGACATCCTCAAAGCGTACTAGCGTATCGCCGCCTCTTTTTGGATCTTCCAGGCGAACTTTAAAAGGCATGGCAACTCCCTGAGTTTCCTTAGGCCCTTTGATCACCTTGTAGTCATCGTATGTCACACGCCATTCGGTTTTTCCTGAAGGGTCATAAAGTTCCACCCGAATCACACGAAGCCGCTGTTCCTTTAATGGCTTATCCAAATCAGCCTCGCGAATGTCCAAATCGATTTCTTGCCGATGTCCATTCAGACCAAACCGCTTGATGCGGTAAAATCCTTCTGCGGAGCATTGCATACTTGCCGCGTTGGCATGGATGCGGGGCACTTGTCCTAGCAGTAGTAATGAAAGCTCTTCTGCAGAAATGGTCACACCCATTAAACGAGCCATGTTTTCCGGGCACACCATCCCGTGCCAATACACCTTCTCACGCAAATCCACCAAGCCGAATTCCGTGCCATTACTCGTTAACACAGCGGCAGGACCAAATTGAGTCATCGCATCAAAACGCAAACGATCCGGACGCTCTACAAACATCATCACTGTACCGCGAAGCCTTCCCTTGTGATTAAACTGGTCTACGCGTGCACGCGCCCGAAATGAATGGACATGCACACGCATACTGTCATGGTAAGATAACGCCTTTTCAGAATCGGTATGTGGCATGCGTGGACAGGCATGCCCAGCACAACTTTCAAGCCATGCCATCAATAACCCACACGCGAAAACTCGGAGCATGAGACGCACTCCATCGTGTGTACACCCTGGCAAATGCTGATTAAATAATTCCATCGATGACCTTTAAAGCGAGTTCATACCTGCCAAAAGGTGGCATGATGTATGCACCAGCCACACGATCTTTCACCGCCTCCAACATTTCGCGCGCAATACGAATACCTTCCTCGCGTCCTTGCTCTGCACTGCCTGCCTTACGCAAACGCTCGCGAATGGTATCAGGCACACTCATGCCAGGAACCTCGTTATGCAAGAACTCAGCATTGCGATACCCTGCTAGTGGCAATAAACCAACCAATACAGGCAGTCCCAATGGTTCGACATCGCGCATAAAACGTTCCAACACTTCGACATCATAGACAGGCTGCGTCATGATAAACTCTGCCCCCGCATCCCGCTTCTTGCGTAACCGCTCAATCTCTCGCGCATAGTCCGAAGCAGCGGGTTCTGCCCCCGTGGCTAACAAAAAACGCGTGGCTGCTCCGAGGGGTTTCCCTCCTGGATCCACGCCATGGTTAAATCCAGTAATTAGTCTTAAAAGACCAATGGAATCAATGTCATAGACACTTGTCGCGTCAGGGAAATCACCCATTTTGGGAGGATCGCCGGTAATCACGACTAGGTTACGAATGCCTAGCTCATGAGCTGCCAATAGATGTGCCACCAAACCCAACAAGTTTCGATCACGGCTTGTCACATGCATTAGCGTCTGCATTCCTAAAGACTCTTGAATCCGCAAGCACAACGCCAGATTACCCATCCGCATGGAAGCGCGTGCATTGTCTGCCACATTAATGACGTCCACGCCCCCAGCCTGAAGCAGCTTTGCACCTTCTAAGGCTTTGTCGAGACTTAATCCGGGCGGCGGATTCACCTCCACAGATACAATAAATTTCTTAGTAAGCTTTGCACCAAGCTCACTCTTACGTTCCTGAGAAACCACTTCCACACCGGGCGCTGCTTCCAGTGCACGCTCAAACATCTCACCACTGCCACTACCCAGATCGGGATAATCACTACCACTTAACATCCGAGCAGCCGCAGCAATTTTACGGATGTGCTCAGGCGTGGTGCCACAGCAACCTCCGACTGCGGCTACCCCGGCCTTAAACAACCGCCGTGCATAGACCAGAAAGTACTCTGGGGTTGTCATGTAGGCAAAACGGCCCTCCAGTCGACGGGGCAAGCCTGCATTGGGCTGAGCCATGACGGGCACTCCAGCACCCATCATCCGTGTCACCGTGTCATAAACACCGGCCGGGCCATCTGCACAATTGACACCAATGCCGCTCGCTCCCCATGAAACTAACTTTGAAGCCATCGCTTCAGGTCCTGTTCCATCTGCCATCGTACCAAACGCATCAAACGAGACCTGTGCCAGCACAGGCACGCGGGACTGCGCCGCTTCTTTAGCGGCTTGCAAAGCCAAATGCAGCTCTTCTGGATGACGGAACGTTTCCAGCAAAAGTCCATCGACGCCAGCCTCTACCAATGCGCGACACTGTTCAGAAAACGCCTCACGAATGTGCACATGTTCATCTGAAGCCACTGTCTTGAAAGCCAGCCCAGTAGGGCCCACGGCTCCAACCACAAAGGCTTTGTCCTGCGCAGCCTCGCGCGCAAGCTTCACCGCTGCCTGATTGATCTCCACGACACGGTGTTTGAACCCATGCGCATCGAGACGATACTGATTGGCACCAAAGGTATTGGTCTCTAACACCTGAGCACCTGCAGCCACATAATCTTCATGGACCTTGCGGATGAGCTCTGGCCGAGACACACACAACTCATCAAAACATACGGTATAAAGCACTCCACGTTCGTAAAGTGCCGTGCCCATGGCGCCATCGAACACCAATGAGCCCGCCCGTAAGGCTTGCATCAACGTGCGTAGAGGTAGAGAAGGAGTTTCCACCCTCGCGATCTAAACCGCCAGCTGCTAGTTGTCGAGAGCGCCGTCAGCAATCCACTGACGGATAGGCTCAATGAACGTCGAGGTCAACATCGACGATCCAATGGGCATAGGCGATCCGCACGTCTGGGTTTGCTCAAGCTTTTGAATCAAAAGGGAGTTGTCCGGCTCTCCTTTTTTCACGCGTTTCAAGCCCGAATTCCCACACACGCCACCACCAGTAGAAGCCGCATCTTTATCTACCAGTGCGGCATAGGCCAACTCTGCCGACGACATATCCAAATCAGCCACGTGATCACTGGCATTATGACACGATGCCGTGGCACACCGTTGCGCAAAGGCTTTTTCGTAAATTGAGGACCATGTGGGATCAGGGGCATCCACAACCTTCTGAGGCACTACGGCGCCTATCGCCTTATGCGTTGCATCCGGATGTGGAAACGTGCGCTCTACAATCTCCAAAGGTGGACTACATGCCAACCAGTTGCGCACAATCTCCTTACCCTCTTTGGTAAATATCGACGGCACGGGTGTACCATTTTCATAGCTGTAATTCATGGCACTCGTTGCAAGCTCTTTGCCTTTAGCCCCAGGAGGCATGGTCTCACCGTCGATGGCACTCCAGACGTCATCACGTCGATCGAACGTTTCAAAAAGCCCTTCACGTAAACGCTCGGTTTCCTCTGTGGCACGGCATTCTTCGGTGTTTGCAAGGCACGATTGAACAGTCAGCAAATCGAAATCCATGCCCCGAGGCACCCCAAACCGATCTCCCTGACTCGCCTGCTGAGAATGGCAAAATGCTCCATTCCCACATGAAGCATGCATCACGGCTTGAGCGGCGTACGCTGGCAACCCCGTCGCATCATCATACACCACAGTGCTCACCGAGGATGAAGAGTCACACTCTCCCAAACCTTCACTGCATGCTGCCACACTGCCAATGACAACGACGCCTAGCATCCATCTCGCTACGCCAACATAGTGGTAGATCTGCATAAGCCCTGCGTTTAGTATTGCTTGTCTGAGCGCCTCAAGCAAAAAGGTCACCACTGGTGGCTTCGGGCCTTGGGTCATGGCAATGCCGACACCGCGCTTCATAGGCACTTTCAGCCCCAATTACAACCCGATCGGATGTCGCCACCAAGCGCTGGGTACGGCAAGCTGGCCCTGCGCATCGTGAACACACAGCAAGCATTTTGGTAACGTACTCCGCGAGAGGAAGGAGCTCGGAGACCGTTTCAAAGGGCTCCCCTCGATAGTCGGTATCCAATCCTGCAACCACAACACGCTTTTTAGCTTTAGCAAGACGTGTGATTACCGGAACAATATCTGCATTGAAAAATTGCACTTCATCGATGCCAACCACTTGAATATCCGGCAAAACTGCCCGTTCCAGTGAGACTGCATCAGAGACAACTTGGGCTTCCAAAGACAAAGCCGAATGACTCACAATTTTCTCAGCTGCATAGCGATTGTCGATCGCGGGTTTGAACACCTGCACCGTTTGACGTGCAATGGCGCAACGCCGTAACCGACCAATCAGCGTTTCACTCTTACCGCTAAACATTGGACCACAGATGACTTCGATATGGCCATGGGAAGCCACGGAAACGTGCATACGGGCTCTATGCGCCAAAGGCACAGGGTCTGGCAAGCCCTGCGCGGGGCCTACATTCCCCTATACAAGCGGCACATCCCTACAACTCCACGGGTTTTATGCGAGATTGGACAAGACAATCGTAAGACAGGAGTCTCTGACTTTGCCGCTTGCGCAGGCTGTGCTACCTTGAACAGCGTGAATGTTGTGCTCCGTAAGGTGGGGCGTTCCCCTGGACGCGCTGTTTTCGGCAGGCTACTTCAGCCTCCCCGAGCAGGAACCGTCGTGGTCATCGAATTTCCCGATGGACTGCATGAATATGTCACCACACCTGTGAAGCGCGTTCTAAGACTTGCCGGCGGCGATGTTTACTATCTTCAAACATCCAACAGTCGCTATCGGATGGAAGTGCGCTCACCGCAAACAAGTTTCAAAGAAACCACAGCTATCACTAGCAGCAGCCGCAAAGACTAGTACGCTGTATTTGAACTCTGCGTGCTACTCAGTCACCTCTAGAAACCCACACGCTATTCCGAAGTATACCGCACGAAAAGCGTCGTCTTCATTAATACCCCAGCGTTGCGTCACATGCGGAATCGCACTCACCAATGGGGTGGGCGTTTTGATGCTTCCTAAAACCTGCAGCCATTCGTCTTTTAGACCAAACAAACTTAGCGATAGCACGGGTTCTTTGGGCGTTAATAACGCTTCTTTGCGGTAAGCCGTTAACATCGCACGAATTTCAAGGATTGAAACTTCATTGGCTGCATCCCGCAATAACTCATGAGGCTCATGCCCCAATGGAAACGCTTCCTCCTTGCTCACCTGTCCTACGGTATAGGCCCACATGCCTTGTCGCCAACGAAATGCTTCTAAATAACGCTCTCTTACCTGAGCGGTCACAGCGCGAACAAGCTCAATAGGACGCATCACATTAAGCCCTACCAATGCATCCCCTAAACGCCCCCCAAAACGTGGTAATAATGCAAGCGCCATTTCCACTTCCATGCGCAAACATACGCCCGATGCAATAAGGTATTCACCAAGCAGCTCTGACTTATCCGTTGAGACTACAAACTCAGGACGTCCATCTACAACGTAGATCTTCTTTCGGCGCTTCTCATCTTGTAAATGCAACACACCTGTTTCGCGGTTCACCAGCAATCGGAATACTTCAGAGAGCAACGTGGCGTTTTTGAGCTCTCCACGCCGCGTTGAAGCAGTGATCTCCTTGGGATCCCAGCGAAATGCCGGCGAAGTCACAAACCGTGAAATCTCAGAAAATTCCCCGGCGTTCCGAAAGTGTTCACCGACTTTTGCAACCAGCGTTTTGCTATCCACAATGCCGCTCGTAATCAGCTCTACCAATTTTGGAAAACTGACAGGGCCAAGCTCGGGACCCTCCGCCAAGCGAACCTTATAAATCGCAGGAGAGGTCGCATTAAGCTCTCGCATCACGCGCGCTGTGTCCGCTTCTTGCTGACCATCATATCCTTCCACGGAGACAAGCGCGGTGGGAGTAGAGACAGGTTCGTCCGGCAGGACATAGTCTCCTGTGGCAGCCACAAGCCCCAGTCTGACGATTTGTTTCGCCAAACGCTGTGCACTGCTCGCTTCTGCGCCACGTATTCGCACAAGCTTGGCCATCTCCTGCACAAATTGGATGGAGTCCAGTCTATCCTTCGGATCCTGCGTTAAGCTTCGACGGAGCACATCAAGCACATCGGGCGGGATACGACGTGTCGTTCGATTGAGTATCCGCAAATCAGCATCTCGAATGCGCAACAATATCTCAAGGTCGCTGCCAGCCCCAAAGAGCGGCTCTAATATCATGAGTTCTGCAAATACAATGGCAAGCGTGAAAATGTCGCTTGATCCGTTTAAAGGTTTGCCTAACACCTGCTCAGGCGACATGTAGCCGAGCTTTCCTCGAAGCTGCTTTGGTTCAGGCGTTCCATGCTCGCTTGCCGCACGAACGATCCCAAAATCACTCAGTTTAACATGCCCCCCACGCGTGATCAGAAGGTTTGCAGGACTTACATCCCTATGCACAATCCCTAATGGTTTTCCATGTTCTCCAGAGGCCCTGTGGGCATAGCACAGCGCCAATGCCGCCTGATGAACAATATGCAATACGATGTCCAAGGGCAGCGGTGAGCCATCTGCTGCAGCAGCCCGAAGCAATCGATTAACATTGGTTCCATCCACAAGCTCCATGGTGATGAAAAGCTCTCCATGGTCTTCACCAAAATCAAACACTTGAACAATGTTGGGATGTTCAAGCTGCGCAGCTAAACGCGCTTCACTGATAAACATTTCCACAAACTCAGGACGTTGCGCGTATTGAGGAAGAATGCGTTTCAATGCAACACGCTTAACGAACCCGTGAGGTCCGGTGCGTTTGGCAATGAATACTTCAGCCATGCCACCGATATCTAAGCGTCGTTCGACGAGATACGTCCCAAGCGTTTGGTTTTCCACGGGCTTAATCCCTAGTGTAGCGGGTTAAACGAAAAAGTGCTGGAAATCAGCCTACATTTCACTACGTTCCTGAACAGAAAGAATGTCTGTTACGGAAAAGTTATGTATCATGTGGTGGTTGACTCATTGACTGGAGTAATTGCGTGTCTGCCACTAGCAGCCTTCGAAGCCCAAAACAACGACGCGACCCCTACCTCGACAAGGTCATTGCCGGACGATACCGCATTGATCAACGTTTAGGTGAAGGAGGAATGGGCGTAGTCTATCGCGCTCGTCACGTACTTATTGAGCGCGTGGTTGCCCTTAAACTCATTCGTCCTGATTTGCGTGCCGAAACGCATTTACGTAACTGGATGATGCGCGAAGCACGTGCAGCAAACCGCGTGGACCACGCACATATCGTGGAAATCCATGACGTGGGTGAATCTGAAAACGGCGAATTGTATTTAGTAATGGAGTATTTGGTAGGCACTTCGCTAGCGAGCGAATGCGCCCGAGGCCCCATGCATGTGCCAAGGGTCATCGATATCATTGAACAAATGTGTGCTGCGTTGGCGCGTGCCCACGATCTCGGGGTGATTCACCGCGACCTTAAAAGCGAAAACATCATGCTGACGGTGCGTGGTGGACGTAAAGACTTTGTAAAAATCTTGGACTTTGGACTAGCCGCCTTAGCCCATGATCCTCGGCTCGCTCCTAAAGGGGCTGTGTTTGGCACTCCGGAATACATGTCGCCCGAACAAGCACGTGGAGAAGATGCTACAGCACTAAGCGACCTCTATTCATTGGGAGTGCTGTTCTATGAAATGACCACCGGCAAGCTGCCTTTCCGATCCAACGACCGTGAAACGCTGCTGGAAATGCAGCGCTCTTCAAAGCCAACTCCGCCAAGTGCACTACGCGCCGATTTACCCAAAGCTGCAGAAGACATCATTTTGCGCCTTTTGGAAAAAGACCCTGCCAAACGCTTTCGTGATGGTCATCATCTGCAAGACGAACTTAAGGCGGTACAGCGTGCACTGCCACCGATGCATTGGGATATCCATCAATCGGAAACGCCCATTGCAGCCCCGCCTCCACCTCCAGCGCCTAGCCCGGGAGTCGTTGAATGGGGAACACGGGCCGCCAACTTTGGACGCCTCTTAGCGCGTGGCTATCCTAACGGTGGCGCTCCACCCGAATTGCAGCAATCCATGACCTCGATGTGGGATCTGGCAGCACGTGCCTCTCGGCTCGAAGGGGAGCTTGCCACCCATTCGCAAAAACTGGATGCCATTGAACGGCGGGGACGAGCCTTACGGGCAGAGATTGGTCGAAAGGTCGAGGAGTTAGCCGTCGAAGAATCTCGCGCACTACGCGAAGCCGCAACTGAAAAGAAGCGATTTACGACTGGCCGCGCGAAAGAGGCCGAGCAGCGCCTTCAAACAGCACTGACACGCGCCGAAGAAGCTGAACGCAATGGCGGCCGTCTTAATATAAGTCTGGTGAGAGCCATTTTTGAAGAAGTGGGCGCCGCTCAAGCATCCATCGACGCGTTAAAGCTCATGGAGAAAGAGAGTGAAGCACGGGTGAGTGAAAAAGAAACGCTCGCTCGAGATTTACGAAAACAAATTGAAGAATTGAGGCAACAGCTCAAGCGTTATAGCGAGTCTCTGGAAAACGACTTGGCCACGGGACGTGAACGGATCGCCGCACGCGTGCGAGAAGCTCTAGAATACGAAAAAGCATTTAGCAATGCTTCTGCAAAAATGCTTGGCCATCTACGTGATCGCCCCGAATGCCACGAGCTTTTGGAACAAATGGCCCGTGAAGCCTCCATTATTGTTCTAGATGCCCCGAGCGACCTCCCCTCCTCAAATCGCGCATAAAGGCATTCTTTCACGAACCGCGCGCTTAGGGCTTGCTCACGGCGCTGTCCTATAGTACCGACAGGGCCCCTGGCCGAGTGGCGGAATTGGCAGACGCGCCGGATTCAAAATCCGGTGCCCGCAAGGGCGTGTCGGTTCAAGTCCGACCTCGGCTACTACGTACGTGGCACTAAAGCCAGTCTGCCCCCTTAAATTGGGCACGCAAAGGCTCGTGATAGCCCCACCCTAAGGCAGTAGGTCCATTCTTCTCACGCAGTCTATTCAATGTTTTGAGCCGTCATGGTATCGTTTTTGACCAATGATTCGACGATATTCTCATTGGACAGTAGGCCTTTTGGTAGGCATGTGGCTGCCCACGGCCAGCGCAAGCGCTGGCGATGTCAGTGGAAACTTGGAAGTTCCTCCCACGTTACTCACCACCAAACCGCCCAGGGGCTGTGCAGAGCACAGCTGTTATTGGAACGAGCCCAACGGCGTCTATCCTCCCCGCACATACCGCTCCACCATTGCCCGACATCTTAGTGTCGTTCTGACAAGCCAACGATCGAAAGCACCTTTCAATCAAGTGCTTTCCTTACAAGGAGGTGGTTTCCTTCCAGGAACATTGGTGGCAGCCAATGGATCAACCCTCACGGTAAGCAATGCAGATGGCTTTCAGCGATCTCCTTTTGCCAAAGGTCTGAAGGAATTCAATTTTCCAGAAATGCGTACAGGTGATTCGCGTGCGGTCAAACTCCTCGCGACAGGTCATTGGACCCTAAAAGATACACTTGTTCCTCATGCCGATGGCTATTTGCATGTGGTTACCAATCTCGTCGCCATAGGAACCTTGGGCGAAAGTGGATCGTTTCTTTTCACAGATATTGAGCCCGGGCGCTACAAGCTCGTCGTTTATTATCATGAGCACATGCTAACTTCGCAGGCCATTGAGGTACCGAGCAAAGGAAAGCTCAAACTGGACCCCATTTCCTTGCCAACACCTAAACCACGGTAAATATAAGGTTTTTTCATGTTACTGACCAGGCTCTGGATACTTTTACTTGCTGGCACCGCCACCTTTGCTGTCGCCTCTGTCCTGGTCGCAGGCAATATTGTCGACCGTGAACGTGACACTGCGTTAAACGAAATGCTTGCACGCGATCGAAGCATCGCCGAGGCGCTTCTTGGAAGCGACGCACGCTTGCGTATCGATAACATCGCGGCGTTCGCGATGAACGAAGAAGTCAAACAGGTACTGTTGCGTGCAGGAGCACAACACGATCCAGATAGGCTTAAACCACTCAATTCAAGGTTGCTTACACAACTGGAAACACTCAATACCAAACTGGGAGAAATGAACGCAGACGTACTGTTTGCGCTTGACCAACATGGCACTATTGTAGCTCAGCTCGGAGTAAATAAAGCGCAGTTCGGATCCAGCTTGGAAACGTTTCCATTGGTTCAGGCAGCCCTAAGCGGTTGGTTGCGCGACGATGTGTGGGTCTATTCAGGCGCCGTCTATCGCATGGCTGCACGACCCGTCATTCATAATGGAAATTACATTGGCGCCATTATTCATGGGAAACAGGTCAACGAAGAACTTGCGCAGCGACTGTCTAAAAAACTAGGAGGCGCAAGTATCGCGTTCTTTTTGGGCAAGAAAATCATAGCAGCCTATCAACCGGTCGACGTGTCCCATGCACCCACTGAAGCACAACTCCAAACAGTCCTTTCCACGGCTTTAGGCGATCCTAAGCTTCGTCAAGGGAGTTCCAGTGCCTACATTCCCCTTGATGATACGGGCCGGGCTGTATTTTCATGGATGACAGGCCCTCCTAAATCGCTAGAGGTTGGGTATGCCATTGGGCGTCCACGCCAAAACCTCGGCTCAGCATCCACAGTGCTGTCTCAAGCCTCAAGTAAAGATACCGAGGCTTTGCCTTATATATGGCTCTTAGGATTATTTCTAATGCTTGCGGCACTCGGCATGCTGTTTATTTGGTTAGAGCGAGACCGCGCGATGCGACGTTTCGAACAAGCCGTGGACGCCTTCGCAAAAAAGCAGACTGAACGACTTTCACCCATAGAGTTCAGCGGAGCTTTTCGACGCATTATCGAAGCATTCAATCAAGGTATGGAACACGTCGTTGAAAAAAAGCGAGGGCCCAAGCGCAAAGAAAATCTGGACGAAATTCTCGGTCCGTCGCTAGAGTCTCCAAGTGGCATAGGGTTTTTCGACTTCCCTAAGGAAGAACTGACAGCGCCTGTGGTCTCCACTCCGAATAGTCATAGGCTTCCTGCCGCTCAGCCCATCCACATTGCGCCTGTCGCTCCCGTGGCCCAGGCTCCTAGTGCCACCAAGCCCAAGGCACCTCCCCCACCACCTCCTCCGCCCCCTGGACGTCTTAAAGCACCCACCATGGATTCGCAAACAACCGCGGAGCACCTTTCTAAAGAACCCCGTCGTTCGTCACAAAGCGAAGCCCCTACAGAAGCAAAATCTGCAGAAGAAGTGGCTCGGCTTTCATTAGCAGGCACACAGTTTTCACGTATGGACGATGACTTCGCTGTCATTTCAGAGGTTTCTTCCTCGATCGGCATGGAACGACGATCGAACCCTTCTTCGCGTGCACCGCACGCTGTGATCAAGGGCCCCTCACCCAAAGACAAATCCTCAAGCGAATCGCAAGGTACAGACTATCAAAGCCTCTATCGTGAGTTCATCACTATAAAAAAGAAGTGTGGTGAACCCACAGCAGGCTTCACATATGAAAAATTTCTCGCTGCAGTCAATAAAAACCGCGAGCAAATCATCAAGCGTCATAACGCCAAAGATGTGAGATTCTCTGTGTACGAGAAAAACGGCAAAGCGGCCCTCAAAGCCAAACCACTTCGCTAACCAACCCCATTAAAAGCGAAGAGCCCGTTTATGGCGGGCTCTTCTATGGCTTTTTCCGTCCTGGCCGTGGATCCGAGGTGAACCCCTAGCTTCGCTAGGTGGGCACGTTTATCGTTCACTTTAGGCTTCCCGGTGAAGTTTGCCGGGCTTGCACACCGTTCCCGAGAACGTTCCCTGGTTCGTTATCGTAAGGGATTCAATCTCAGTTGCATCACGTTTCCTGACAGATCAACCACACACGAATTGTATAGAAGCACTCCCTCATGTGCAAGCAACAGGCTAACCTTTCACTTTTTTGTAGACCAAGGAATATCTTGGCAGCCTGCTGTTTTATTTAAAAAGCGCGCAAATACAAACAACCAATCACTTAAACGATTAACATATACAATCACTTCGTTACGTACTGTCTCTTGTTGCGCAAGTTCTACTATTAAGCGCTCTGCGCGACGGCATACGGCACGTGCATGATGCACACAAGCCGCGGCTTTACTTCCTCCTGGAAGGATGAATTGTTTCAAGGGCTCAAGCGCTTGCTGCCAAGCGTCAATTTGATGCTCAAGCACTAAAATCTCATCATGCCCAAGCAATTGAAAATTGAGTTTGGAAGACTTTTCAGGGACGGTCGCAACTTCTGCCCCCAGACAAAACAACTGATGTTGGATAGCTTCTATCGTGTTTTTTTGTGTTAACTCACCAAGTTCACTATGGGCTATGCCCATGACACAATTAAGCTCATCCAACGTACCATAAGCCTCTACTCGCAAAGATGCTTTAGAAACTCGTTTCCCCCCGAATAACCCCGTTTCGCCTTGATCACCCGTTTTGGTGTAAATTTTCATACAGGACCCTCTTTTAACTGTTGTTGCGGCTGCCATCGATGGCCAGCTACAAATGCTGTAGCTTTCACTCGACTTTTGCCTTCCATCTGCAACTCATCTAACGACAGTATACCTGATCCACAGGCCACTTCGATCCCGCGAGAATCTGCTTGCAACACTATGCCAGGAGCACTCCCAGAAGGAGTTTCACTTACCACGTGTGAACAATGTACCTTAATGCGTCTATTGCCCCAATAAGTGTACGCACTCGGCCAAGGTGACATGGCACGGATTTGGTTATGAATCTCAGATGCTGTTCTAGACCATTGGATATTGCCGTGCGCCTTGTCGATTAGGGGAGCCATAGTCACTCCGCGTTCATTCTGTGGAACAGGCACAATGTCCCCTTGTACATAACGCCAAAGGTCCCGTTTAAGAATCTCTCCCCCTAGTTGCGACAAACGCTCTAAAAGCGCTTTAGCGTTCTCAAAAGCATCAATCGGAGTTTCGATTTGTGAAAGGATAGGCCCGGTGTCCATGCCTTCGTCCATACGCATTAATGTCACACCCGTATGTGTGTCACCGTAATAGATAGCCCACTGCACTGGAGCTGCACCTCTCCACCTCGGCAAAAGTGAAGCATGTACGTTGATACAGCCATAACGTGGCAGCTCCAATATGGAACGCGGAAGGATCTTACCGTACGCCACCACCACGATGAGATCCAGCTTCAGCGATTCAAGCCAACGCACAGTCTCGCTGTCCCGCAACGATGTGGGTTGATAAACGGCAAGCCCCAACTGTTGAGCACAAGCTTTTGTTGGGGTTGGTTGTACTTTCAACCCTCTTCCAGAGGGCTTATCAGGCTGAGAAATAACAGCCTGAATCTCTACCATATCGTGAAGTGCCGTAAGCGTTGGAACAGCAAATCCGGGGGTACCCATGAACGCCGCACGCAAGGTCACCCTAGTCGCTCACTACACCGCAACGGCCACATTGGCCGCACGTTTTGCCATTGTTCGGTGCAATAGCCGTCGTCTCAAGGGGCTTAAATGATCTATCATGAGTTTCCCTTGAAGATGATCGTTTTCGTGCTGGATCGCAATGCTTAATAAGCCTTCCGCCTCCAGCTCAAACCATTTCCCTTCAGCGTCTTGTGCACGCACTCGCACGCGCTCAGAACGACCGATAAACTCCCGTGCACCCGGAAAAGACAGACAGCCTTCTTCAAAATCGATCTCACCGTGACGTTCTATAATCTGTGGATTGATAAACACTTGAAGGTGACTCGGCTCAGACTCCGCAATCGATACGTCTACAATAAAAAGCTGGAGTGAGACACCAATCTGTGGAGCAGCAAGTCCAACGCCAGGTGCAGCATACATAGTCTCAGCCATATCCGAAATGAGCGCACGTAACCGGTCGTCAAACTGCTCAACAGGCTTACCTGCAATGCGCAGTCGCTTATCAGGATATTGAAGTATGCTATGAACCGTCATTATCTTAATTGTTAACACTGGCTCGGTCTTCGCGCAAGCCAATCGCCTAATCCAACGGATTATGTGCCTTAAAACCGTTCACAACATGGAAATAGGGTCAATATCAATGGAAGCCCGCGCGGCCCCTACACCCCTAGATATCTGCTCGATCAGATGCATGGTAGCATGTCGAAGAGAAACACGTTCTCGAGATCTCAACAGCAATCGATATCGATACCTGCCTCTTAGCCGTTCGAGTGGCGCTGGCGCTGGACCGAGTACATGAACATCCAACTGACGAGCTTCGGTATATTGTTTCACTGCGTTAGCCAGCTGGCGTGATACTCGACGAGCTACAGCATCATGCCCCGCATCAATCCGAACCGCAGCAAGACGATAAAAGGGCGGATAACCGACCATCTGACGGGCTTGGGTTTCATGTGCATAAAACCCTTCATAATCATGCCGGCACGCAAGCCGAACCGCCGGATGGTTGATCTGGTAGCTTTGAATGATAACTTTGCCTGGTTTACCGCCACGACCCGCCCGCCCCGCAACCTGAGCCAGTAACTGAAAGGTTCGTTCAGAAGAGCGAAAATCAGGAAAGACTAAAGACTGATCTGCCAATACCACACCCACTAACGTCACGCCTGGCAGATCATGCCCCTTAGTGACCATTTGCGTGCCTACTAAAATGTCGATGGTACCCGCATGCATGCGATCCAACACAGACTCAACACCTTCATGATCAACGGTGTCTCGATCTAAACGCGCGACACGCGCTTGAGGAAACGCTTGTTGCAACACTTCCTCGATACGTTGAGTGCCTGCACCCACCGCTGTCAGGCCGTATTCTCCACAGGCGCCACATTGTTCATTTGCAGCACGGGAAAAATCGCAATAATGGCAGCGTACGTTTTGAGCATGTCGATGATTGGTTAAGGCTACACTACATGCTGGACAATGCTGGACTTCTCCACAAGCAGTACATCGCAAACTCGAAAATCCTCTCCGATTAAGAAACAAAATGGACTGTGATTTCTCCTTCAGACACCTTTCAAGCGCTCGATGCAACGGAGCCGTAATCAAAGGATGGCCTGTTGGACCAGGACCATGTTTACTCAGATCAATCAGCTCAACTTCTGGAAGAGCATGCGCGGTTGCTCTTTCTTTAAGCTCTAACAACTGCAACCGATCAGTTTTCGCCAAATGGTATGTCTCAAGGGACGGAGTGGCACTTCCCAAGACACATATGGCTTTGGCCCGATGGGCTCTCAGCAATGCCATATCTCTGGCATGATACCGAAACCCTTCTTCTTGTTTAAACGAGTGGTCGTGCTCTTCATCCACAATAATGACGCCTAAATTGTCAATAGGTGCAAACAATGCAGATCTTGCTCCGATTGCAAGCTTCAGCTCACCACGCCTTAAACGCCGCCATGTGTCATAGCGTTCTCTTTCTCTAAGTCCACTGTGCAGTACGGCTATCGCATCACCAAACCGTGCACGAAACCGCGCGACTAACTGGGGCGTCAATGCGATTTCTGGAACAAGCACAATAGCACCCTGCGAATGTTCCTGAGCAGCAGCAATCGCACCCATGTATACTTCAGTTTTTCCAGACCCTGTGACGCCATGCAATAGGTAACCACCACCGCGTCCAGAACGGATAGCGTCTACCATGACATCTACTGCGGCACGCTGATCGTTGTGTAGCGTGAACTCCGGATATGAGGGAACACTCTTTCCAAAAAACGGATCGGCCAAAACCTCACATATCTCTATGCGCACAAAGCCTTTGTCTTCAAGGCTCCGTACCTCAGCCTGAGACAGCGCGATATGTTGCCTAAGCGCCTCTAACGTGATTTCCCCTGCATGGTCTATCAACTCAAGAATTTTGCGTTGTTTGATCCCAAGCCGAACACCTGTTGGCGACTTAAACGTCGGGAATAGCTTCAATGTCGAGCGGATGGCCATCTTGGCTCCGGGAATTTCCTCTCCTTCCCCTAGAAATCCTTGCTGTTTGAGCCTTGTGTGCGCACTTCTCGGCAACGCTGGTGCAGCCGCACGAAGCACTTCCCCCAAGGGATACATATAGTAATCCGCTGCGCTTCTTAAAAAACCCAAAAGCTCTTCTGGAAAAACAGGATCTGGATCGAGAATGGCCGCAATGGACTTGCAATGCCATTGACTGCCCCCTGGATCTTTCGCAGGGCCAATGACAAAGCCGGCCAACTTTCTTCGCCCAAACGGCACAGCCACACGAATGCCCGGACATATTTTTTCACGCAACTCACTAGGTGCCGCATAGGTAAAACTCTGGCGCAATGGCACAGGAACGGCCACATCCACAAATATTCTTGAGGCATCTTTTGCACCAGATTCCATAGGTTCATGTTGTTAGAGGCGAAGCTCGATGTAAAATACGAGCTACCACATCAAAGAGTTCTTGGGGCACATATTGCCCAACCATGCGACGAGACAACTGATGACTGATCTCGGCATCCTGTATTACAGGAATATGCATAGCGATTGCCATTGCTTCCAAATGTTGTGCTGACATTTCACGTCGTGCCACTGCAAGTATTTGTGGAACACTGCCTTCACTATACTTTAAAGCCACCGCAGTCGACATGGAATCGGATACCAAAACACACGCCTCGTCCATGTTCACATCCTCAAAATCTTCACGCCATCGGGATTTTCGAATGTGCTTCTGCTGCGGATCTCCCTCCTCTTCTTTTTGCTCCTGATACACTTCGCGACGCGTCATGCGATGCTCACGCAAAAAGCGCCAATGCCGATACCCCAAGTCGAGCACTGCCAGAATTCCTATCAAAAGAGCAATTCGTACTAGGAAATTCCCTACGACAGAAAGAATGCCATATGGCAATCCATGTACATCACTTCTCGCTAACCGCATGAGCTCATCCGCGTCAGCATAAAATGTCATTCCTGCAAACACAGCAATAATCATAAACGCCATTACCAATTTCACAGTCTCCATACATGTGTAAACCGAAAAAAGATTTTGCATGTTACGAGAAACACTTAACCGGCGCACATCAGGCAAAACCAAACTTGGCACGATTGCCCCTTTTGTTTGGATGAGGCCAATACCAAGAGCTGTCACTACCATTGCCAGTCCGATGGGCCATAGCTCCCAAGCAGACTCGGTTAAGGTTTGCCAAACAATTGAAGAAACGCTTGCCGTTTCTTCGCCCTGGACTACGCGTAAAGCACGATCATAGGACACATTAAAATTGTGATAGAGTTCGGAAGCACAGAAGTAGGCACCTACAATTGCTCCCAAGAACGTTGCTGCACACGTCAGTTGTGCAGAGTAAGGCCATTGTCCTCTCTGACGCACTTGTCGGAGCCGTTTTGGTGTAGGCTTATGCGTACGAGGCCCTGCCACGTACTAGCATGTATCACAAACCTATGTTCTCGGCTCGCTCAAACTACCAACACACGCACAATCCGCTCGAAATCTTGCGACAACGCTTTATGCAAGAGCATGTATCTGTGGTTGATCTCAGCCATAGTGACCCCACTCGCATCGGGCTGATTTACCCTGAGATCACACTGCCGCTTCCCACGCATCCACCTGTGATTCCCTATGTTGCAGACGCCTTTGGGCTCTCTTCTGCGCGCATGGCCGTTGCTGCGGAATTAAAGCGCCAAGGCGCATCCGTAGACAAAGACCAGATCGTACTTACGGCAAGCACAAGCGAGGCGTATGCTTTTTTATTCAAGTTATTATGCGACCCTGGAGACGAGATACTGGTGCCACGTCCCAGTTATCCTTTGTTTGATTATCTGGCTCAAGCTGAAAGCATCTCACTTACACCCTACCGTCTGCACTGGGATGGGCAATGGCATCTCGATATTTCCGACATCAGGCGACACATCACTTCAAAAACGCGTGCCATTGTTGTTGTAAATCCCAACAATCCTACGGGGTCCTATCTAAAGCACAACGATCTTCAGGCGCTGCTAGAACTCAATATGACATTAATAAGTGACGAGGTTTTTTCGCCCTACACACTGACAGATAATAGTCATATTTGCCGAAGCATCCTTACACACACAACCAGTTGTGATGACCAGACATTGCAATTCGCATTGGGCGGCATATCAAAGCATCTTGCACTTCCACACCTTAAATGCGGATGGTTATGTGTTAAAGGAAATTCTTCCTTAACCAAAGAAGCCTTATGGCGCCTCGAATGCATCGCTGACACATTTTTATCAGTCAATACACCTGTACAACATGCGCTCCCCAACCTTTTAGCTTCCGCACCTCAAATCCAAGCACAAATCATGCAGCGAATTGTCTCGAACCTTTCCAGGCTTAAAACCCTATGCGCACAGCAACGAAGTCCCATTACATTGCGCAGCCCTGAAGGAGGCTGGTCCGCAGTCATCCAACTTCCCAGCGTACATACAGACGAAGAATGGGCGCTTTCCCTGCTTGAGTCTCGCCATGTATATATTCAGCCTGGGTATTTTTATGACTTTATGGAGCCTGCATGCATGGTGCTCAGCCTTCTCACTGAACCGCAGTCATTCCAATTTGGAATCGAACAGCTGTATCAGCATGTTGAGAAAACATGTGCACAGTCATAGTATTTTATGAAGAAATACGTTTTGCAAGATAATCAATTAAATCAATCTTGGTAATGATTCCCATAATCTTGTCGTTGTCTTTGACAATTGCCATACGTGCATCGTTAAGAACTCCTTGCAAGAGTTCCAACTTAGTCTGAGGCGTCACCGTCGTATAGTCATGCTCTACAAGTGGACCAATTTCACTCGAAAGCGAGTGCTCTCCACTGTACAAAATTCTCAACAGATCTACCTCCGCAACAGCACCCACAAGCTTTTCTTGTTCCAGAACTGGAAGTTGTGAAATTCCGTGGTTTTTAAGCCGTGCAATCACCGCCTTAATGCTGTCTGTAACCTGCGCGGTCACCACCTCGCCTTTTGGTTTTATTTTCAGAACGTCTGCTACCACACCCAAGCCAGGCTGTTCATCGAGAAATCCATTTTGTTGCATCCACTGATCATTAAAAATTTTCGATAAATATTTGGCGGCCCCATCAGGCAAAAGCACTACAATATTCTCACGCTTATTACGTTGCTTGGCATACTTCAACGCACCGGCTACCACTGCCCCTGATGAGCCACCCACATAGAGCCCTTCTAGTCTCACCAAGTCCCTCGCCATAAGGAAACATTCCTTATCATCGACTCTCTGGATGTCATCCAAGATGTTGAGGTCAATCGTGGAAGGAATAAAATCCTCGCCAATGCCTTCAACTTTATAGGAAAAGGGTTTGGTAAGGCGGCCATCTTTCACAAAATCATAATAAAGTGACCCAACAGGATCTACACCAACAAGCTGTATACTGGGTTTCTTTTCCTTGAGGTAACGCCCTGTTCCTGTAATGGTGCCACCTGTACCCAGACCTGCAATAAAAACGTCAAGTTCTCCGTTGGTCTGCTCCCATAACTCGGGACCGGTGCTGTAGTAGTGCCCATTGGGATTGTCCTGGTTGTGGTACTGGTTAGCATAAAAGCTTCCCGCTGTTTCTTTATGTAACCGTTTAGCAACGGAGTAATAACTGCGTGGGTCTTCGGGCTCAACGGCGGTGGGACACACGACAACTTTCGCCCCAAACGCCTGTAGACTTGCGACTTTCTCCTCAGACATCTTGTCAGGCATCACAAATATACAACGATAGCCACGTACCGCAGCAATCATGGCCAGCGCAGCACCGGTATTTCCGCTAGTTGCTTCGATGATTGTCCCACCGGGTTTTAGTTCTCCCCGCGCTTCTGCCTGATCGACCATATATCGGGTCATACGGTCTTTCATGGACCCAGCAGGATTAAGAAATTCACATTTGACGTAAATGTCTGCGGCAACGCCTGTGGTTACCCGATTGAGCTTAATCAGCGGGGTATGCCCTACTGCATTAAGAATACTTGTTATGGTGCCGTGCATGCTGCTTCTCCTGCCTGACCTAACTCACTTCTAGAAAACGCTGTTGCATCGATACCCGTTTGTTTGCCTTTTGCCAATAATAGAGCACCTGTATATGCAATCATCGCAGCATTGTCTGTACAGTAATGAATCGGTGGAATAAACAATCCAATTCCTTTTCTATCGGCCGCTTCTTTAGCGCGTGCGCGCAATCCTCGATTGGCAGCAACCCCACCCGTAATAACCCACTGGTCGATTCCACACTGCTCCAATGCCACTAAACTTTTATTGATCAACACATCACTCACAACATACTGAAAAGAGGCACACAGATCTGCCATCGCTTGCTCGTCTTTAGGATGACCGTTTACACGCAAATGCTGTGCAACGGCTGTTTTCAACCCCGAGAAACTGAATTCCACACGATTGGTTTGGACCATGGGGCGCGGTAGCTTCACTGCCGTAGGTCTACCTTGCTGGGCTAACCGATCCACGATTGGACCGCCGGGATACCCAAGACCTAACATTTTTGCCACTTTGTCGTAGGCTTCTCCAGCAGCGTCGTCTCGAGTTTGACCGAGCAATGTCACAGCATCGACGTCTTTCACTTCAAACAGGGCTGTATGTCCGCCACTTACAAGCAACGCAATAAAAGGAAAACGAGGAACCTGACTCTCTTCGCCACGTGCATGCAGAAACACTGAAAAAAGATGTCCAAGTAAATGGTCTACCCCAACCATAGGTAACGATTGTGCATAGGCTACTGCCTTAGCAGCCTGCACTCCAACAAGAAGCGCACCAATAAGCCCGGGGCCTTGGGTAAATGCGACCGCATCAATCTCTGTTAATCCCTTGGGAAGTTGGGCATATGCTTGTGTGACAACGGGAACCAACGCTTGCATGTGTGCACGAGCTGCAAGCTCCGGCACGATGCCCCCATAAGGAGCATGTTGCTCGATTTGACTAGAAACCACATTGGACAGCACTTCTCCGTGTTCGTTAACAACCGCAGCCGCAGTTTCATCACACGAAGATTCAATGCCTAACACAATCATCACAAACAACCAGAAGCGCTAAGTTCCAAGGGAAAGAGTCCAAAATAATCACCGTCTCTCTCATCGCCTTTACCAACAACGATCCGCAATTCCGCTTTATCTCCATCGAGAGCAGACCAGAATAACATAACATCGCGATCTTGCAGCTCACCATGTTCCATACGTGTTGTATAAATATAATTGCGAATGCGTTCAGCCCCTGGAAAGTCATACTGACTTAGAAGATCATGTTGGAGAGGCTCAATCACATCAAAGAACGTGCAATCGAACGCCTCATCGCTACTTGTCAGTACTCCCGCCCACGTATCCGTGTCTTCTGGGGTCATACATCCTCCCAGTTCGGGAGCAAAACTCACATCTATCGTTGTCCCCGCAATAAACCCTCTTCGAATAAAAGAGCAGTTGGTATCATTGCAGTCCCCAGCCGGCTCATCACTCCCAACTACGGTTCCACAATACCTGTGCCCAGAACCAACCCCAAAATCATCGGGATCATGACATCCCATCACAAAAACCCCTGCCGTCAGTAAAACGAGCCAAAAACTGCCTTCGTGATACTCTTTAATCGACATGAGCTTGGGTCTGTTTTGGGATCTAGCCATTCGGATGTAGACACGTATGCGGACGTCAGTCTAGCGTATTTCTGCTGAAAGGAAACCGTAAGTCAATGAAAGCCTGGCAATTGCAACATGCATTTGGGCTTGAGAACCTCACGTGTGTTGAGCTACCACAGCCTGAACCAGGCCCTGACGACGTTCTTATACGCGTGCTTGCTACCTCGTTGAACTATCGTGACCTGCGAATGATCACGGGCCAGTACAACCCAAAGCAACCTCTTCCCTTGATCCCAGTATCCGATGGCGTGGGAGAAGTCGTTGCCTGTGGAAAAAACGTTCAAGGTATTCGAAAAGGCGATCGTGTCGCTGCTCTCATGGTGCAGGGATGGATGTCTGGTCCACCGACATTGGATTTCATCCGTCATCGTACATTGGGGGGGCCTTTACCAGGCATGCTGCAAGAATATGTCGTTTTGCCACAGAACGGCGTGATCCATGTACCACTACACCTGAGTGATGAAGAAGCTTCAACGCTTCCATGTGCAGCACTCACTGCATGGAGTGCATTAATCACCTTAGGAAAACTTGAATCAGGACAAAAAGTACTTGTTCAAGGAAGCGGAGGCGTCTCCGTATGTGCATTGCAAATCGCTCGTGCCCAGGGAGCCCACGTATTAGCGACATCACGTAGTGACGAAAAACGAAAAAAACTTGAATCCCTTGGTGCCGAATACACCATCAATTATACGGAAACAAAGAACTGGGGCAAATGGGCACGCACGATTGGAGATGGACAAGGTGTCGATCATGTCATTGAAGTAGGAGGAGAGCACACGCTGGGAGAGTCCCTGCAAGCCGTTAAACCAGGGGCACACATTAGCATCATTGGAGTCTTATCTGGAACAATGGCTCATATAGAACTTTTGCCAATCCTTATGCGTCAAATCTGTGTGCAGGGAGTTTTTGTTGGACACAGAGAAGGATTCACAGCTATGAATGCTTTCTTGGCTCACCATCACATTAAACCAGTCGTAGGAAAAACCTTCTCATTTGACGAAGTGCCTGCTGCATTTAATGAATTTCAAACGAGTTCACATTTTGGAAAAATTTGCGTCCGTGTCACAGACTAGTTCCCACATAGATCAAGTTGTTCGGGCTATGACCGACGATGGCAGTTTCCGTGTAATTGTAGCCAATACCTCAGACACATGCCGCGAAGTCTGCCGTCGCCAGAAAGTTCACGGAGAAACAGCTTCACTATTATCACAACTGATCACAGGAACTGTATTAGTTCGAGAAACCATGGCCCCCTGGCTTCGTGCACAAGCGATTGCCGTGGGCTCTGAACGCGAAGGCAGGCTTATTGCGGATGCCTACCCAGATGGGTCAAACCGGGGATTAGTTCAACGCAATGAGAGTGGAACATTCAACTTTGGAGGTGGAGCATTGCTGCAAGTGATGCGCGGACTCACCAATGGCAAGACCCACGAAGGCATCATCGACATGGAAGGCGTAAAAGACATTAGTGAAGCACTGATGAACTACATGCAGCATTCTGAACAGATCAACTGCGTCATCAACGTTGATGTATCTCAAAAAAAAGGAACCATCGAACAATCCGGTGGCTACATCGTGCAGTTGCTCCCCGAAGCCACGCGCCCAGCGCACATGATCATGACAGAGCGTCTCCATACATTTCCCACCATGACCGACATCTTTAAGCAGAATACCCCCTGGCTGACGTCGTTACTCGATGAGATTTTGTACGGCATGCCCTATACAGTGTTAGAAAAATCGGATCTACGGTTCCAGTGCCAGTGTAGCCAAGCCCGTGTGCTTACAAGTCTAGCAAGTCTTGATCGAGAGACGATTCGAGACCTTATCAGCGTCAACAATGTGCTTGAGATCGAATGTGACTATTGTGGAGAAACCTATCAGATTTTTGCTGAGAAATTACGTAGTTTGCTCAGCGAAAACTAGAGGGCCTGCCGAGTCGCAGGTGCTTTTAGACTTGCTGAAGCGTGTTTCCACCGCAGGTAAGCTTCAGCGTCACCTGCATCAGCCGCGTGCAGTGCAGCTTTTTTGTAGCGATCAGAAGCAATGTCCACATGCCCTTCCATTTCATCGACACTCCCCATCACACCCAAGACCAATGCCATCAACGCAGGCGCTTCAGCCTTTTTAGCAAGCTCATAAGCTTGTGTCAGAATGCGCTGGCCTTCTTCAATATCACCAATATCGATGAGCGTTTCTACCAGACGCACTGCAATTTCAGATTCCCGGTCAGGAACTTGATCCTTTAATGCATTCCACGCGCGACGCAGAGCATTGGCTGCACCTATTTGATCGCCTTCCGCAATTCTGACCCGAGAGATAGCAATGTGGGCATCTGCAATCACATCTGCATCCCCGCAATTGCTGGCAATCTCTAATGCGCTTCCTAAAAGTCGGATGGCATCCCGCCTACGCTCTCTACGCGCACCAACTCGGCCAAGCACGTTTAACATGCGCGCACGTTCCACACTTGTAAGCGAGGCAAGATCAAGCGCTTCTCGAAGTACGCCGTCTGCTCCACCATAGTCTTCCAAAAGCTCCAATGCCTCACCCAACTTACGACTAAACCCTATAATGGCACTATCGAGAGTCACATCACCTGTTTCCCAAAGCTCCCGACGTGCGAGTTCTAAGCCGTGACGAAACGCATACACCGCTGTCTCAGGGCTGCCACGTGTCAGCGCGGCCCCCCCCATACGCTCCAATAGCACCATGGCGGTCATGAACTCACCGCCTCGCGAGGCATGCTCTGCCCGCACCTCTAGAGGCGCTTGCTGGGCACTCACAATCTGTAAAGCCTTTGCATGTAATTCCATACGGGCTGCGGCAGGAATTGATGACTCCACCAAATCACGAATAAACGGATGAGCGATCTGCAACTCATCGTTACGGGCATACAACAACTCACTGCGCAACAAGGTATCGACCCCCATATTGATATCGGGATCGTTAATCAATTTTTCCACATCTTGCTTGGAACATCGTTCACCAAGCACAGCCACTGCCTGCAATACTCTTCGAGCAGCCACATCCAAGCGTTCGATACGTTGTAAGATCATATCAGATAAACGCGGCAAACCTTCATCGTCATCGGGAGTGGCCAGCCCAAACCCTCGCATTTGCTCGATATACAAAGGGCTAAATCCCTCTTCATAGATGACACCAGGTTGCTTTTTGGATTGAACCGTTTGTAACCCAAATGTTCCTGAAAGAACTTGGTTCGCTTCCTCAGCACGGAGGGGCTTTAGTGGAATGGTAACGCTTCCTTCTATGTCGTCTTTTGCCGATGAATCATTGGCGATGACTACCAACACACTCATGTCTTTAAGATAGTGCGTCAAAAGCGACACTACTTGTCGAGATAACGCATCACATCGGGCCAAATCATCGATGAGCAACACGACTCTGCCTGTAATTGCATGAGCACTTGCCATGCGCACACTTGCGGCCACGGCATAGGCTACAGCTCCCGCACGTGAACGATTTGGCATGCCCCTGATTCCATTGGGTTGAACAACTTCATGCAACCCTGCTTTTGCTAACGCCTCATCAAAGGCCTTGTCCTGTGCGATGAGCGTGCTTAGACGATCTTCAGGAATGCCCATTAATCCACTGATAAGGCCACGAATAGCCCAATAAGGCACCAATGCGCCGCTTGGATGAGGGCCTGCGGCAACTACCACATCACCAAGCTTTGAGCAGCGATCAGCAATCTCAGACAATATCCGCGTTTTTCCCATCCCCACTTCACCGACAAAACGCACAACTGTAGAACGCTTTGTCCCTTGCGTACGCAGCACTTCAAAACGCTCAAGCTCGGCATTACGACCTACAAGCTTTCCACGCACACTCATCACAGGTGGTAAACTGACAGGCGGCCTGGAACCCATCACGGGTTGAACAGACGAAATGGCTCCTCCAAGGCGCATACCGCAGTCTGCACAATATTTCATCGAGGGCGTCACCGTCGCGCTGCAAGCTGGACAACGACGAACTTCATCTGCGTCTGACTTAAGTGAATCCAACACTTGACGAATCTCAGCAGCCATTTCATCTGCAGTGGCGTAACGATCTTCTCTGTCTTTGCTGAGCGCACGCAGCGTGATCTGCGCAAGCTTATCAGGGATGTTGCGCAGCGGAGCCACCTGACGTGGATCAGGCACTGGTTCCGTCAAATGGCGTAAAGCCACTTTAGTGGGAGTCTCGTCCTCAAACGGTAGCCTCCCGGTCAGTAGCTCAAACAAAAGAACGCCTACCGAATACAAATCTCCTCGGCCATCAATGTCTTCCCCTCTCGCTTGCTCAGGTGACATGTAATCAGGCGTGCCGCAAACCAGCCCCGGTGAGGTGACCGACGTTGCGGTTGGCTCCAAGATCTTGGCCAAGCCGAAATCCACAACCTTAACAAAATCCCCCCCACGACGTTGCCGTTGTAAAATGATGTTCTCCGGCTTCAAATCACGATGCACCACGGACAGCTCATGTGCCTCCGCAAGCGCCGCAAGCACACTTTCTAGAATTCGACAGATCCGAGCAAAGGAAAATGGTCCCTCCTCTTGCATGACCATCGCCAAATCATGGCCATGAAGGTATTCCATCACCAAATGCAGCAATCCGTCATCCGTACGACCAAAATCAATGATGCTCACGCTGTTTGGATGGTTCAAACGGCTGGCAGCCCGAGCTTCTGTGTAGAACCGTGCCACAGAGGCCTCGTCACCAAGTAAATGTTGATGAATCACCTTAATCGCGACCGTACGACCAAGCATCGTCTGGTTGGCTCGATAAACCCGACCCATGCCTCCTACACCAATTGATTGCTCGATACGATACGCACCGTTAATCACACGGCCGATGAGTGCATCTTCGTTTGCAGTTAAACTGACCGCCGCGCCACAGCGTGGACAAAAATGGGCCTCCTCGACAAGGTCGCCCCCACATGTATGACAAACCAGCACCGTAGATCAGGGTACCGGATCTTGATGGTTTTGAGTACTAGATCCTTGCCTGAGACGTATTTCACGCCCGATCAGCCACGGCCTTCCTCATCCAATAAACGCATCCCTTCGAGCAAAAGAGACTCCGCAGAAGCATGGATAACGCGCTGCGTCGCCACAAAGGTTGGATCTACAAAGAACTGGCCGTCAGTTAAGCGAAGCATGGCATAAAAGGCCTTTTCCCCAACAAGCTCACCATACCGTGCATTGAATATCTCTCCTGAGCTGAAATGCACCTCACCACTCTTGCCGGAAGAGTCCACGCGAAGTTTGCCGCTTTTACGTCCATGCGCAAACACCTGCACAATTTCTGGAATGCCCATTTGCTTTAACGACCCTGCCATACCCGCCGAGCTCTGCTCTGTATGGTGGCTTTCAATGATTTGTTGTGCTTTGGTAACAATGACATCGACAGCCGTAGGCTTAATCAGATAATCCGAAGCACCACATGCAAACCCCTTACTCACACTTTGCCGATCCGCCTGGCTTGTCAAATAAATCCACGGCAAATCAGCCACATGTTTACGAACTTGAGTAAGCAGCTCGAAGCCATTCATCGCTGAAAGCTCCACTTCCGAAATAACTAGTCCAAAGTTTTGCGTTTCGATAAGTTTCAATGCTTCGTTGGCATCACTAGTCACTTCAACACTGTAGCCTTGCTCAATAAATCGAAGCTCAATAGGCGCAATCTGATCAAGGTTAGAATCGATTAGCAATACACGAGCCTTCGGAGGCCGAAGCGTCGAGCGTAGTCCATCGCCTAATGCCACTGCTTGGAAATTCTCGAAAAGCTTCGGATCAAACACCGTGTTCACAAAGCCCTTCAACACCTCCAATGCCTCACTTGCACGCAGTATTCTTTCGTAGACATTGTGGGGATTACTCACAAGTTCCGCATAGCTTTCAATCAACGCAAGAATACGCGCGCCCAGAGGGATTTGAGTTCCAGAGAGTCCGTGAGGAAAACCACCACCATCAAAACGTTCATACAGATGTTCTATGATCTGCACGGTACTCTGAGGAAGGTGTGCAGACATGAACAACTCTATCGGGCCCTTATACGAGGCACGTGCATCGACCTGACAAGACCTATGCTCCGCCACATACCACGCCACTAAATGTGAATCATAGGATTTGCCTAGATCATGGATAAACGCTGCAATGTGCAACGCTTCCGTGTCAGCCTGTGACAAACCCAGGCGGTGCGCCAGCCTCCCACATAACTCGCTCACCTTGGCCGAATGCCCCCGTAACCCTGGTCGTGATCGTTCAATCAACGAAACCAATACATTGAGCGTTTCGATGTAACCTTGCATGCTGACTGCAGATGTCGCCGCAGTCTGACCTCCTCCTAAGGAAGGATTCGGAATTCTCAAAGCATTGGAGGCAATCGTAGGAGCTACAACGTGTTCGGACGGAGATTTTGATAACTCAATAGTTGGCAATGCAATTTTAGGAATCACGACAGCTGGGTTAGCCATTCTCTTCCAGCTGGCGGGCTCTGAACTTATACGAGCCACGCGCCCTGGACTGGAAATTTCATCGCCTAAATCATCTTCACCAAAGGACTTGCCTCCGAACTCTGGAACTTTATTCCCCATAGAGTTTTCCAGCATGCGTTCTTGAAAGGTCGCAAAGGCATGTAAATCATTCTGATAATGTTTGCCGATCATGGCATACACTGCAGCAGGTCGAGCGATAAGCACACGAATATGGCGTGCTTTGATCGCCATCTGCATTTCTCGAAGCAAATCAGGATTATCGGTATCCGCAATGACAACCGATACTGTATCTGTTCGACTGTCATAGACGATCGGACATATGCCTAAATTCTCTGCAGCTCGTGCAGGAACCAGAGCTAGCGTTTGTTGAGGAATGCTGGCACGAGATAATTTTTGAGTGGATACAAACTGAGTTTTATAGATATTTGCAACATACTTGAGAAGTTCCTCCTCATTGATCACACGACAGTCAATCAAGGAATCCAAAATTGATTCTCCCACGCGCTCCGCGTGGCTCAGCGCCATCTCAAGCTGCAGTGTATCCACACGCTTGTCTGCCAATAACCGCTTGGCGATCGCCCCTCCAGGAACCCGTCGAATATCCATCTTTCTACATTGTAGCCAAACAGGCTGTATACGACTATAAAAAGCCTGGCATGATACACACCTTGCGTTGGATTACCTTGTCTACATTGTCTCTAATCTGCTTACATTGTGGTGGTGGGCAGCTTAGCCACCACCGCTATACAGACGATGAAGCAAGCTACCGCATCGGCCAGCTTAGTTCGGAGTGGCGCCCTATCGATGTCGATGGGCAAAACGATTTGGCCTGGCACCACGACCGTCAAGGGGCAGTTCTACAGGTCAATGCCTCCTGTGCCCGCAGTCTGGATATTCCCCTATCGTCGCTCACGAACCACCTGCTTATTGGCTTTACAGAGCGGAGTATCCATCGCCAAGAGCGTGTCCCCCTAGCTCAGCGTGAGGCCCTTTTCACCGAACTGCAGGCCAAACTGGATGGGCAGCCCCGGCACCTTGCATTGGTGGTGCTCAAAAAGGACGGTTGCGTGTATGATTTTTCGCTGATTGCGATCAATAAACAAAGTTATGACATGCTAATAGCTCAATTTAAGACATTTCTGTCAGGTTTTTCAACATAATTTAGCCAAAAACACAATTCCATGCCTTTTGTTCATACTCTGCCTCCCGGCGTCACCATTCCCTGGGGACGGCGCATCCGTAAATTCCTGGAACACACTGGGGCTGTGACACTGCTCGCCCACAAAGCCTTTATCGCATTGGTCACGACGCGCTTTGAGTCCCGAGCCTACATCTACCAAATAGAACAGCTCGGAGTGCGTTCCATTGGCATTGCCGCAGCGACCGCCGTGTTTGTCGGCATCGTGATGGCCATTCAGTTTGCCTTCTCCCTGGAAATGTTTGGAGCCAAAGATACCGTCGGAAGAATTGTGGGGCTTTCTGAAGCCAGGGAACTCGCTCCCTCCCTCACCGCCTTGGTGGTTGGCAGCCGCATCGCCTCTGGTATGGCCGCTGAGATTGGCTCGATGGCTGTGACCGAACAACTTGATGCGATCCGTGCACTTGGTGCAGACCCCATTCGCAAGCTTGTGGTGCCTCGGATACTTGCTGGAATCACAGTCATGCCTTTGCTGACGTTCCTTTCTTTAGTGTTAGGCGTGCTAAGCGCTCTTGCCGTGTGCAGTATCACCTTTGGCATTTCGGCAGAGTTTTTCTTGTCTACCGCCATGGACACTGTTCGGATGCAAGACTTGATGAGTGGGTTGGGCAAAACACCGTTTTTTGGTTTTCTGATTACCATCCTCGGGTGCTACTTTGGACTTAAGACCTATGGAGGCACTGAAGGCGTGGGGAGCTCCACCACTTCCGCAGTGGTGGTTGTGTCCATTACGGTTCTGGTAGCAGATGCACTGCTGACACAGGCATTTCTATCGATGTAAGCGGCTTTTCTTGAGCACTCTGTTGCGGTTCATCCTCATAAGCTCTGCTGGAAACTGCATCACCGTATGCCTGCTCTCCGTGCAACATTAAATCGAGCCCTTCTTGTTCGATGTGAATGGCCGGGCGTAACCCAATCGCCCAGTCAACTGCTTTTGCAATAAAAAACGTGGCACTTGCCGCATACACACCAGAGACCACCACAGAGAAAAGTTGCTCGTTAAACAAACCGACATTGCCGTACCATAACCCCTGCGCACCTTTGGGATTCCAGTACGTGGAAGCAAATACCCCCGTGAGAATGGCACCCAGGGCACCCCCGATGCCATGAACACCAAATGCATCCAACGCATCGTCATAACTAAACCGATGTTTCAGAAGCACTCCTAAATAACACGTAACTCCAGCAAGGAATCCAATGCCCGCCGACGCCATAGGACCCACAAATCCAGCAGCCGGTGTCACCGCCACCAAGCCTGCCACTAAGCCAGAAGCTACGCCAAGTGTGGACGGCTTTCCGTGGCGCACCCATTCGATGGACGCCCACGCAAGCGCACCCAATGCAGCCGCGATATGTGTATTCACTAAGGCTAACGCTGCAATGCCATCTGCTTTTAATGCGCTACCTGCATTAAACCCAAACCAACCAAACCACAAAAGCCCAGCTCCCAAGAGCGTCATCGTTAAGTTGTGTGGAGGCATCCGACGGTGTGGAAACCCGTCACGCCGACCAAGCATACACGCCATAACTAATGCGCTAAGCCCCGCAGAAAGATGAACCACTGTTCCACCCGCAAAATCCAACGCGCCCCGTGCAGATAACCATCCTCCCGGCCCCCATACCCAGTGTGCAATGGGATCATAGACAAACAACGCCCATAACACTGTGAAGAGCACATAGGCCGAAAACTTCATCCGCTCAGCAAATGCACCAGAGATCAATGCCGGGGTAATCACTGCAAACATCATTTGATAGCCGGCAAACAGGATGTGGGGGATGGAGCCTTTAGGCTCGAGTCCTACCCCCTGAAATCCTAAAAAGTCTAATCCGCCAATGATGCCGCCATGGCTTGGAGCAAAGACCAGCGTATAACCGATGACAATCCATTGCAGCGTCACCAATCCCAACGCAAAAAAGCTATGCATGAATGTGGAAAGCACATTGCGTGATCGCACGAGCCCACCATAAAAAAGCGCCAGCGCGGGCGTCATCAGCAACACCAACGCTGTAGCCACCAACATCCAGGCCGTATCTGCCGCGTTCAGCTCTCCCATCCTTGATCCTCCCTGACGAAAGGAGCAAGCATAGGTGAACGATGTTTCAGAATTGTTTCAAACGCGTAACATAGACTTAACAACGACCGCGCAAAACCATCAGTCGCCGAAAAGACAGCCTAGCGACGGTTTGGTGTATCGAGATCTTTAGGCACAGCATCGAGAGCCATACCCATACTGTGATAGCCCTTGTCAACGTACACCGTAGTGCCTGTGATACCGGCTGCAAGCCTGCTCGACAAAAATGCAGCCGTAGCACCTACATCTGTAGCGTGTATTCGCTCAGGCAGCGCAGCATTGCGCTGGTTATACTCAACCATATTGCCAATGAAGCCAATGGCGGTGGCAGCACGAGAAGCCCAAGGACCTGCTGAAATGCAATTGATGCGTACTCCCCAACGATGGCCAGCTTCATACGCCAGCACACGCGTATCTGACTCAAGCGCAGCCTTCGCAGCAGACATGCCGCCACCATAGCCAGGAATTACACGTTCTGAAGCCATATAGGACAAGGACAAAAAGGAGCCACCTTGAGGCATCAACGGACCCATGCGTTGAACCAGCGACACAAACGAATAACTGCTTGCACTTAGCGCAGCCAGATACCCTTTACGGCTGGTGTTGAGTAACGCATGCTTCACTTCGGGAGCATTGGCCAAACTATGCACGACAATGTCGATGGGCTGCTCCCCAAAATCACGTTGCAATGCATCACATACGCCTTGAATACTGTAATCACCCCGCTCTTTATAACGGCGGTTTTCCCTGATCTCCAAAGGCGCATCTTCGAGCGTGTCAAACTCGGCATCAAGAGGATAGATGCGTTTGAACTCCAGGGTGCTGCCATCACCAAGTGCAAGCGATGCATTGATCTTGCCGCGCTCTAATAACTTAGCAAAGATAGTATAGGCTGGCGGCCAAGTGCCCACGGTCACTTCTGCCCCAGCTTCGGCAAGACACTTTGCAATGGCAAAGCCGAAGCCTTGGTCATCCGCAACACCTGCAACAAATGCCCGTTTTCCGCTGAGATCGATTTTCATGGCGTCCAGTTCTACACTACGTTTTGCGTAGAACCAAGATGTCCCGTTTTCCCAAACCGAATGAGGACAATCACGCCGCCCAGGATGAAAGCGCCACCCAGTAACTGTATGGAATGAACTTGTTCACCTAAAAATGTAGAAGCCGCTACGGTAGTGATGATCGGTTCAATGGTAGCCACAGTAGAGGCCCGAACCGCACCGATTTTTTCAAGGCCCAAGAAAAATGTCAGTATCGCCCCTACAGTGGAGATCGTGCCCATCGCAACGGCCGCGAGCCACCCACTGCTGTGTGTTGGAAACTGGGGACCACGTAAAAGCATAAGGGCACACAATACAATCGCCGTTGACATGATGATAATCGCGGTAGACACACGTGCATCGGTAAACCGACTCATGTAGCCACTCCCTAATACAAAACATGCATACACCACTGCCGAAGTCACTCCTAGCATAATTCCAACTGGCTTACTCGAACCGGAAGGACCTACGGTTAGTGCCACACCGCATAGAGCCATTCCCAGAGCCGTCATTTTGCCCAACCCAAAGGGCTCTTTAAATAAAATGGCAGACAACACCGCCACCATAGCCGGATAAAGAAACAATAGAAGCGCTACGATGCCGGCTGCAGCATACTTCAGTGCATAGAAGAATGACAAAGCCTCACCCACAAACCCTACTGCCCCCAAGAGTATCAATATCCCTAACTGGCGGCCCTTGGGGATCTTTAAGCGGCGACGCCATAAAATCGGCGCCATGCACATCGATGCAATAAGGAACCGGAAGGCTAGAACGGTGATAGGATCCATTCCTGCGCGGTATGCCACATGAGCAAATACAGGCATGACTCCAAACGCAAACGCAGAAACAACAATCCAACCCATGAGTTTATGTTAATGCCTGATCAAAATCGGCAACGATGTCTTCAATGGCTTCAATGCCTACAGCAACGCGAATAAGGTCATCCGTAATGCCCATTCGCAGCCTTTCCTTACGCTCGATGCCAAGATGCGAAGCAGCTGCCGGCCGGCTAACAAGCGTTTCAACGCCTCCTAAACTGGGCGCACATACCGCCAAGGTAACCCGATCAATAAAACGTTGCGAAGCAGTAAGGCCTTGCTTGAGCTCGAAACTCAATACACCACCAGAGCCACGAAAAAGCTGGGTTGCTCGGTAATAATCCGGATGCGTCTCAAGCCCCGGGTAATTAACTCCTTTAACAGCAGAATGCTGAGCTAAAAATCGCGCAAGCTCTAGCGCGTTATGATTCTGTTCACGAACACGTACCGCAAGTGTCTTAATGCCACGCTCAAGAAGGAAACTTGCGTGAGGATCCAAAGAACCACCTAAATGATTCAACTTATGAGTCACTTCGGAAATTCTGTGGCTGGAACCCATGACGCAGCCTGCCACAATGTCCGAATGACCGTTGAGATATTTCGTGCAACTATGAAGAGCCAACGTATATCCGAAATCAACTGCTTGGAAATTGAACGGGCTCGCAAAGGTATTGTCAATCAATGACACCAAGCCATGCGCGTTTGCGAACCTCACTACCGCAGCATGATCTGCTACCTCCAACAATGGGTTACTCATGGCTTCAACGTAGATGGCTTTCGTTTGTGGTCTTAAATACTGTGACCATGTGTCTGGATCACGTGCATCAATGAAATCCACAGCAATGCCCAACGCGGGAAAATCTTGCGTCAATAAACTGTGAGTGCCACCGTACAAACAAGACTGCACCAAAAGATGATCACCTGTCTTAAGCACAGAAAGCAGCGATGCGGAAATGGCAGCCATACCACTTCCTGTCACAAGGGCAGCCTCCGCTCGCTCAAGCAACGCGAGTTTTTGCGCTAACAAGACATGGTTAGGCGTATTATTGAGGCGAATATATTTCAACTCGTGATAACTTGCCTCACTTGCAGTCTCAAACATTGCTGACTGGAAAATAGGGGTTACCACAGCTCCCTGGATGCGGGGGTGGGGAGTCCCGCCATGAATCACCTGAGTCTGGATATGGTGCTTGTGCTCCGGCTGCCTCATCCGTGCAACGTCCTACATTCTTACACCAAAATCAACTGACACTCACTGCAAACCACGGGCTTTGCCAAGCTCAAACCATCGGACCTAGGTCCTCACCAGATTGTACGTAAAATGCACGGCCATACATGTCGAGCAACTCAAGCGCCTTATCCATATCTTCTTTGGAATGGCCACGGGTGATGTTGACTCTTAAACGTTCCTCGCCCAGTTTCACACCAGGGTATGTGATGGGTACCATCATGATTCCGTTTTCTATTAGAGCAACATGCATAAAAAGTGCCTTGCGTTCATCACGGCACATCACTGGCATAATATGAGTATCACTCAACCCGAGATCAAAGCCAAGCTCCGTAAGATTTTTACGCATGTATTCTGCTTTTTCGTGTAGCTCAGCAACCAATCCTTCGCCTTCATTCTCTAACATCGTTAAAATCGTGGAAGCGGCCGCAACAATGGGAACAGGCAACGACGCGCTAAACAAAAATGAGCGCGCTGTATGTTTGACGTGATCCACCACATCCGCGGAGCCCGCCAAAATACCACCGATGCCTCCAAACGTTTTAGAAAACGTGCTGATTAACATGGGCACTTTTCCTTGCAACCCAAAGTGCTCAACAATGCCTTTGCCATATTTCCCTAGCGTACCCGTGCCATGAGCATCGTCGCATACCATGACAGCATTGTAGCGTTCACAAATCTCGACAAACTCCTCTATCTTGGCCATGTCACCATCAAGCGAATAAATACCTTCTATCAAAACAAGCGCGTGTTTACGTTCCATCGTTTTGAGGACACGCTCCAAAGAGCGTGCAGAGTTATGATTGAAAAATCGCACTTCAGGTTGCCGCGTGGGCGTACCAGCCGCCAGGAATGTTCCATCCAGAATGCACGCATGACTTAGATTATCGAGCACTAGGGTCGTGTCTTTATCCGCCAGTGACATGATCGTGCCCAACATGGCTTGGTACCCCGTGGTAAAAAGCAATACTTTTTCATAGCCAAACCATCGCGCAAGACGCTCTTCAAGCTCAACATGTGCTGTCGTGGTGGCTTGCACGCGGGATGAACTTAGCCCGCACGCAAACTGTTCAACAGCCTTTTTAGCCTCTTCTTTCACCTTGGGATGTGTGGTCAGCCCCAAATAATCATTCGAACTAAAATTAATAATTGGCTTGCCATTAATGGTGGTATGCAGACCACCTGACTCAAACGGTCGGAAAAACGGGTAAACCTGCTTCTCGTGAGCTTCTCGAATACGTTCTAACGCAGCATGCGCTTTTTTATCGGCCCAATTCATGCACCCTCTCCCTGCAACACCACTGCCGAGACATTGCCATAATAACCCACAGCTGTAACTACAGCATGACGCAAACGTTTCGTAGATCCCTCGCGTATGGGTGTCGATAGGGGTGTCCCTGAAAGCCAAGACAACGCCGCTGCCATACCAAAGGCCCCACTCGCACCTAACGTCTCCCCCCAACGCTGCTTAGGCGCAAGCACCCACGCCTGATTGCCAAACACGTGCAAAAGCGCATCGAATTCTGCTTGGTCCATCGCAGCAATACCGCTCATGGAAGTACATACCAAATCAATGTCACTCGGTTTTAACCCTGCATCTTCCAACGCAGCACAAATGGCACGCTCAATAGCAACGGATGAAAAGTGCACAATCTCGGCCTCAGATTGAGGTACCTCAAAAGCCGTGCCATAGCCAAGCACACGACCATGCACATGTGCGCCGCGAGCTTGTGCTTCGTGATCACGCTCTATGCATAGGTAAGCGGCACCTTCCCCTAAACGCATTCCTTGGCTCTGATCTAACCCTGGACTAAACGGTTGATCCGCACTTGCAATCACACCTAACATATCAAACGCCAAATAAAGCGCATCGGATAACGCTTCGCCACCTCCTATAAGAAACGCATCCCCCCGCCTCCGGTGTAAATGGGTTTCAGCGCTGAGTACTGCATCCAAAGCCCCGCAATTGCCATTGACTAATGTTACATTAGGAGCTCGAAGATCCTCCCAAATACTAACGTAGCCCGCAGCGGCGTTGATCACCGTGTTCGGAAATCTTGCCGGGTTGAGGTAACGTGGGTCTTCAAGCTCTGCCACAAGCTTCAATTCCGTGATGGCTTCCAACGAGCCATAGGCCGTCGAGGAACAGAGCCCCACTTGCTGTGAGCTTAATGCCACAAACTGCCCTTCTCGTTTGATGCCTGCATCGACTAGTGCTAAACGCGCGGCAACAATAAGCAACTTGGTCAGCCTATCGAGATTACGCAATCCTTTGTCTCCCAAGAGGTCTTGCGGAGAAAACTCTTGGAGCTCAGCTACACATGCATGAGGAATTTGTGAAGCCGACAGTATCTTGCTCTGGTCCGTAAATACGGATGGCGCATCCTTTGTTGCCAAGGCTGTCTGCCATGCCTCCCGGCCTATGCCAAGTGGACTGACAATCCCCATACCGGTCACAGCCAATGGAATCATTGAAACCGCTCCTGCATGCTTGGAAGTCGTCCCGGTTTGGCGAAACACACCACCGCATCATAGCCGCCAAATGCAAGCGAGTTATTCAACACCACATCTGCTTTGCCTGAGATAGCCTTATTAGCAACCAGATTAACATCACACGCAGGGTCGGGCGTTTCATAGCCAATCGTAGGTGGATACACGCCTGTCGTAATGGTCATGACACAACTGACAGCCTCAAGCGCACTTGAAGCACCCATGCAATGGCCAATCATGCTTTTGATGCTGCTCAGTGGTACCGCTCGATTTCCAAACACCTTACGCATCACCCGAGACTCTGTTTCATCATTGGAAGGTGTGCCTGTTCCGTGCGCATTTACAAAATCGATATCCTCAGGGCTAAGGCCACTGCTTAAAATCGCCTGTTCCATGGCCACAACACTGCCTTCTCCTTCAGGATGGGGGCGGGTGATGTGATGTGCATCACACGCCAATCCAAAACCACCTATCTCTGCCAACGGACTCGCACCTCGACGGGTTAAATGCTCTTCGGACTCCAGCACCAAGAGCCCCGCTCCCTCACCCAACAAAAGCCCACGTCGGTTCTTATCAAACGGTTGACAGCGTTCAGGCGCCATCGCTCCAAGACGCACAAACCCGGCGTATTCAAGCTTCTCCAACACTTCCGCCGCGCCTGTCACCACCACATCAGCACGCCCACTGCGGATATGGTCTGCCGCAAATCCAATCGCATAATTTCCAGCGGCACACGCGGCAGGAAGCACCTGCACCATGCCACGTGCTCCGACGGAACGCGCCACATGCAACGCAATCAACGTGGTGCCACATCTTACAATGTTGTTGGGCGTGATGTTTTGTGCCTGGACCCCTGTGTGAATCCAAGCATCTTGCAGCTCGGAGATCACGTCGGCTTCGCCCATGGTGGTTCCCATGACCACGGCCATGCGCTTTCCATCCACCGTCTGGGCGCTTAGTCCCGCTTGCTCCAACGCCATTCTGGCCGCAGCAATCGACATCGCAGAACAACGCCCTGCACGACGTGCTTCTGCCGCCGTTAAAAAATCACGTGGCCTAAACTCTTTGACTTGGCCGGCCAAATGGCGATCAAGTGAACTTGTGTCAAACAAGTCCACCTCGGAGATGCCCGAGTGACCTGCCACTAAGGACTTCCAATAATCCTTAATGCCAAATCCCACCGAGCTCACCACGCCAAGGCCTGTCACATATACCCGCCGCATGGCGTCGGCTATATACGCTAGGAGCCCTCCACTCACAAGGTACCGAAACCGGCCAAACGGCTGATTTTGCACATGAACCAACGTGAGCAGCCAAGTCCCGAGCATGCCTTGACAGTTGAAAGCCAGGGCCCTAAACCCGGCCCATTCTATGAGTGGGCCCCAGTCGCTGTTAGAATGTTTAGAAGCCCTTCCCGGTGGCTCAGAGCGTGGACTGCGTTTCATCGACAGCCAGGGCAACGAACATTTTTACCCTTGGCAGGAACTTACGCGAGAGGCAAAAATCCGGGCTCACGCGCTTTACCAAAAAGGGCTCAAGCGAGGAGACCGCCTTGCCCTTATTGTTCCTGAAGGGCATGAGTTTGTGTTGCACTTCTTAGCGGCGGTGGTGGGAGGCATTGTCCCGGTTCCAATTTATCCCCGTGCCACTTTTAAAGCGATCGATACCTACCACGAAACGATCGCCCACACGTTACGCGCAAGCCAGGCACGCATGTTGCTAAGCACAACATCCATGAAGCCCTATCTTGAAGCTGTGCTCGATCAGAATGTGCCTATTCGTCACATTGAAACAATTGAAGAGCTCACGCCCACACTGGGGCCTGAACTTACCTGCCCCAAACTCACTTCAGACGACCTTTGCTTTTTGCAGTTCACTTCTGGCAGCACGTCACAACCCAAAGGCGTCATGGTGACTCATGGAAACCTCATCGCCAATGCAAAGGCATTTTTGGGTCCACATGGATTGGATCGCCGTCCTGACGACATTGGCGTAAGTTGGCTTCCGCTCTACCACGACATGGGGCTGATTGGTTTCATCCTTGGGGTGTTGGTCATGGACATTCCTGTCATCATCTTGCCAACAGCAAGTTTTGGACGAAATCCACGACTTTGGCTTGAAACCATCCGCAAACACAAAGCCACCCTCACGTTTGCTCCCAATTTTGCCTATGCCTTGGTAATCAAGCGCTTGCGTAATGATCCCCTTCAAGATTGGGATCTGAGTCATCTGCGTGTGGCAGGATGCGGGGCTGAGCCTATCAACGCACATACCCTGCGCGCATTCGTTGACCGCCTCAAGCCTGTAGGGGTTCGAGATGAAGCCCTTCTGCCCACCTATGGAATGGCAGAATCCACACTGGCCATTACGTTCGCAGATCACAGTGCTCCTATGAAAACTGACATCGTTGATGCACAAGCGCTTCAACAAGGCCATGCCACTCCCGCAGGCGAGCACACTGAGCAACGCTTGGAGCTTGTATGCTGCGGCAAACCTTTTCCCGAGCACGAGCTTGCCATTGTGAATGAACACGGTCGACATTTAGAAGAACGCACCGTCGGAGAAATCATTGTTAAAGGACCCAGCGTCACACAAGGATATTTCAACCAACCTGAAGCAACCTCTGAAGCCTTGCGCAATGGGTGGTTACACACCGGCGATTTAGGATATCTGGTAGATGGAGAACTCTACATCTGTGGTCGCAGCAAAGACTTAATTATTATCAATGGGGCAAACCATTACCCACAAGACATCGAATGGCTTGTGGACGACATTGAAGGGGTGCGACGCAATAACGTAGTCGCTTTTAGCACCATGGTGGAAGGCGACGAAAAGCTTGTGTTGATTGCCGAAGGGGGATCCACAGATGCCTCGCGATTGCGCGAAGCCATTGCCAGCCAAGTCACACAAAGCACAGGCCTCAGTGTCTACAAGGTCGGCATTGTGCCAGTGGGGACCCTGCCCAAAACCTCCAGCGGCAAAATTCAACGCCGTAAAGCTAGGCAATTGTTCGAAAAAGGCGAATTACCTCTCCATCCATGACTCTACCCCCGGGTAGGACTGGACGGATGGGACAATTCGACCTAAAGTTCGCCCCTCACAAAATTACCGGAGAGCAGGAAATTACATATGGATCGTGCAGAACTTATTCAACTCTTTCGTAAATGGGCGGCTGAGATTGCAGAAAAAGACTTCAGTCACGTTAACGAAGACCATGTCATTTCCGACCTAGGAATTGATTCTTTGGGTATGCTGGAGCTTGTGGGATCGTTAGAGCGGGAACTCAATATACAAATTCCCGATGAGAAGTTGGTAGGCGTCCAAACGGTGCGCCAGCTCTTAGAGCTTGTCGACGAGCGGCTAGAACGCCGCTGAGCTATAAATCAGAGGTGACTATGCCAAATAACCAAGCCCACCCAACCTTAAAGGAAGATATCAGGGCTATCATCGCTGAAGTCAGTGAGGTTGATGACATTCCCGATGATACATTGTTCCAAGAGCTTGGCATTGACTCCATGATGGCCATTGAAATCGTGGCCGAAGTCGAACGTAAATATAAAATATCCGTGCCTGAAGAAGAACTACAACAGCTCACTAACTTACAAAAAGTTTATGAGCTCGTACAATCAAAGCTTTAGGCCAGTGTCTTCCGATAAACACTATACCTATCAATTACGCGTAGGATACGCAGACACAGATCAAGCAGGTGTGGTGCACCACGGAGCCTATGTCCGTTATCTTGAGTCTGCGCGTATTGAATATTTAAGACACTATGGTGTTTCATACAAAGAATTTGAAATTGATGTTCATCTTGCGCTCCCTGTAGTTGAAGCAAACATTCGTTACAAACGTCCAGCTTTCTTCGACGACATTCTTCACATTGAGGTTTGGGTAGGCTTGATCACCAAAGCGCGGCTGAGGTTCGACAGCAAGATTTACCGAGGCCAAGAGCTGCTCAATGAAGCACAGATCACTCTGGCCTGTGTGCACACCACCAATGGTAGGCCCACTAGTCTTCCTGATATCTTGCTATCTGCATGCCAAGATAGCTCAGCATCCACCCAATAGACTCGCTCAATTCGAAAGCGTGCTTACTCTTCACCCCTTAAAATTGAGTGAGTAAACGCCGAGCGTAAGTAAAAGGCACGCATCCCTGATCGGCGTAAGCCCCCATCCTCATCGATCGCCCAACTGTGAGCCTGCGCATTAACCCCTTTAGGACGAAGCTGGAGCACGTTCCCCATGTGTCCGGTGATCAACTCCGCTTCACCCCGTCCGATTCTACCTGCCAACTCTTCCCAGTCCTCTCGCAGCGTGGCTTCCTGCTTTCCCGAAAGACGCCATAAGACAGCAGTGCCAATACGTCGATGTGGCAACGGAATCTCCCGAGATCCTTGTACTGGAATCCACAACACACACTGCAGCTTACTCTTGAGAGCACATGTCTCCCACTCCTCTTCTCCTATGGATGCGAGTGACACATGGCACACAAACGTAGATTCCCTCGGCTTGTGATCATGATCAACGGGGATACTTTTAAGCTCTATGCCAAGCCCAGGAAAGTCTGGAATCGATGCACTCCCAGCACTTGCTCCAAGGGCCTTTTCCAACAACTGGCCAACATACCCTTTGGCATGACGCATGTCACAAGGAACATTTTTTCCGATCGCCTGCGATAGCTCGGAGACAGTCATACCCTCGATTGAACAGCAACGTCTAAGAAGTTCTTGTTCGCTTGAGGGAGGAGTCCCTATGTTCCAATTCAGCTTAGGAGACATCCGTCCCCATACCATCCTTTTGAGAACTTCTTTACTGCCTCTTTAAACCCGCGTATACAAAACGAATGCATCCTATCACAAGCTTTAGCATTGTTTGTTATGGGTTGATGCTCGTGTCCCTGGAGCTATCGGCCTGTGCGAAAAGCTCCTCAGTGCCCCCTACGACACCCACACACGCCTCTATACCGAAACCTACCCAACAGGGACATATTACGATTCAAGCGGACGAATTGATACTCGACGAACATATTAATTTTGCAACCAATAGTGACGTGATCTTGGAGCAAAGTTACGATGTGTTAGATGATATCGTCAGATTACTTAAAGAACACACCGAAATTGTTGCGCTTCATATTCATGGGTATACCGACACACGGGGGAATAGTCGCCGCAATCTAAAACTTTCGGAGCAGCGCGCTACCTCAGTGGCTAATTATCTACGAGAAAAAGGTGTCAACCAGTCTATCGAGACCACGGGACATGGCGAAGAGACACCTCTATGTACCGAGAATACCGAAGAATGCCATACCCAAAACCGACGGGTTGCTTTCAATATTACGGTCCACAGCCCATGAACCACTCTGTAAGCAAAGGCATACATTGCCAAAACCTCACCACTCTTCTGGTTGTGTGATACCCTGGCAACAGTGTTTACGAGAATACTGATTATTACCTTGCTATCGTTTGTAGCATTAAGTTCGATTGCCTCTGCTCAAAGCAATCATTCAGCTCGACCTAACGACCGTAACCGTGCTGTCGTTTTATTTGAACGAAGTGAATCACTGTACAAAGAAGGAAAATTTTCCGAAGCAGCGGTACTGTTGCGTCAGGCGTATGAGTTAGAACCAGAGCCCATCCTTCTTTATAACATGGGACGTGCATTGGAGTCCGATGGACAGCTCCAAGCTGCTGCCCAAGCTTTTCAAGAATATTTACGCACAGCTAAAAAATTGAGCCCCCCAGAACGACGGGCGTTGCAGGCACGCATTCGTTCACTTCAAGAACAGATACAAACGAATGACAAAATTAAGCAAGAACGCGACCAAGCCAAACAACGGCAAGAGGAAGCGGAACGTCGGCTACTCGAACAAGCCCAAGTATCTCACAAGGTCAAAGAAGACAATTCCTTAAGCCCATGGCCTTGGGTTGTCTTAGGCGTAGGCGCAGCAGGACTTGCCACTGGGGGAATCCTATCCATTTTAGCCTCTGGAAAATATGAAGATGCGGAAAATGAACCCATCCAAGAAAAAGCCCAAAACCTTCTGGAAGAGGCAAATGGTCTCAATGATGCGTCCGTGGTTTTCTTGATTGCGGGTGGAGTGGTTGCCGCGGGTGGATTAACATGGGCATTGATTGATGTTTTTAGCAAACAGGAAGACGATTCTGAATCTTCAACAAAAGTCTCCCTAGGAGTTACACCTACCAGCGTCTGGCTATCGGGTACCTTCTAGCCCCCAAGTCCACTAGAGCTATTCGCGTCGTCGAGGCCGCTTATTTGCAGGTAGAATACGCTTGCGTATTCTAATAGCATCAGGCGTAACTTCAACAATTTCATCCTGATCAATAAACTCCAGTGCAGAATCAATGGTGTGTATCCGCGGGGGACTAAGCACAACATTTTCGTCTTTGCCAGCTGCTCGAATGTTGGTCAATTTCTTTTCCCGATTCACGTTGACATCCATGTCGTTGGCACGTGCATTCTCGCCTACCACCATACCCTCATACACTTCAGTTCCCGCTTCCACACACAGTTTTCCGCGAGGCTGTAGATGAAAGAGTGCATAAGGCGTAGTTTTTCCTGAACGATCTGCTACCAGGGCACCTGTTTCTCGACGTAACATTGGGCCTGAATAAGGTTGCCACCCATCCAGTAGTGTATTGAGTAGCCCCGTCCCACGAGTCTCGGTAAGAAAAAGCGATCTGAACCCTATAAGACCACGTGAAGGTACCCTAAATTCCAGCCGCGTCGAGCCTGGCCCCTGCGCATGCATCTTCAATAACTGCCCTTTGCGAGATCCTAACCGCGTGGTGACCGCCCCAATATATTCGTCTGGCACGTCCACCACAACCAATTCCACAGGTTCAGATTCTTGGCCATCGATCTCCCGAACCACGACCTGCGGCATACCCAGCGCAAACTCGTAACCTTCCCGGCGCATCGTCTCTGCTAAGATCGCCAACATCAACTCGCCCCGGCCATACACTAAAAACTCATCTGGCGTTTCTGTGGATTCGACTTTCAGTGCCATGTTTCGTTGCGCTTCTGTAAGCAAACGCTGGCGTATATGCCGTGACGTCACCCACTTCCCACTTCGACCCGCCATAGGGGAATCATTTACCATAAAGCGCACCATAATCGTGGGATCCTCAACCATGATTCTTGGCAACGCTACGGGATTCTCAAGATCAGCCAGCGTATCACCAATCTGAATTTCTTCGATGCCAGCAACCGCTATAATATTGCCTGCACAAGCCTCATCGACACGAACGCGCGATAACCCTTCAAACTGGTAAAGTTGAGCTATTTTCCCTTGAACTACTCCTGTTTCTGTCATGCATGCCACCGTTTGACCGGTGCGAATTCGCCCCTCACGAATACGGCCTACACCAAGCCGTCCCACGTACTCATCATGACTAATATTGTGCACAAGCATCTGTAAAGGATTGTTAACATCACCCATTGGCGCAGGAATCTGCTTAAGGATCGTCTCAAACAAGGGCGTGAGATCTTTTCCTTCTTCGTTCAACGCATACTGGGCCAGTCCCCGTCTCCCGATGGCATATAATACTGCAAAGTCTGCCTGCTCATCATTTGCCCCGAGTTCGCAAAACAAATCGAAGACCTCATTAAGGACTTCTTCAGGACGGGCGTCCACACGATCAATTTTATTAATAACAACCACAACGGGCATCCCTAGCTCGATAGCCTTGCGCAACACAAAACGCGTTTGAGGCAACGGCCCTTCCGATGCATCCACGAGCAAAAGGGCTCCATCCGCCATGCGTAAGGTACGCTCAACCTCGCCGCCAAAATCCGCGTGGCCAGGCGTGTCAATGATGTTGATTGTGGTGCCTTGCCACGTAAGAGAAGCGTTCTTAGCTAATATGGTGATGCCCCTCTCCCGCTCAAGCTCACCAGAGTCCATGACTCTTTCTTGAACACTCTCGTTAACACGAAAAACGCCTGACTGCTTCAGCATGGCATCCACAAGCGTAGTTTTCCCGTGGTCTACGTGAGCGATAATAGCGATATTTCTAAGGGTAGGATTGCCAGACATCCGGCGGCACCTACCATTTCATTCACTAAAGTACAAATTTGCTCAGATTAGTCGACGTTGATGCGAGGACAGCCGCAAATCACACGTTCCGAAAGGACCCTCTGGCATGTGCCCCAAGATTTACAGGGATTGCCTTCGTAACAGCTATTACATGAATTACAATTGGAGTCTTTGACTTTGAGACAATATGGCGCTGGACAGACAATTTCAGTAGCGGCAGACTCATCTGCGCATAGATGGCAATTGGGATATACACAGAACTCGTCAGGCTCACACTCCCCTTTAAGCCCGCAGCGCGCAATAACCGAACCATCCTCAACCAGGTCAGCGTCTCCCATGATGTCACTGTCTTCGATATCCTGGTGGCTGCTATCTAACCCCGCATCCTTATTACTCGAGGAATCGTCATCGCATCCGACATATCCCAGGAACAATAGGCATGTAATCACGACCGGCCTCATGAGTGTTCTAACTACTGGCACATCCAATCCCTCCATCCTCTTGGTTAAACTATGCCCCAATCTCTAAGAATGCAACCCTGCATGATACCGGCATACTAAACTCCCCGTACATTCGGACCCCAAATATATTTGTGAATCTGCAATTGCACGCGTGCCTTCAGTTCGTCTTTAAGCATCCACGTCACAAGGGCATCTGCAGGCATGACACCATGCACAGGACTTAACCACACATCTTTAACTCGCTCATTTAATGCATGCTCTCTAATTATAGATTTGGCCCACTCATAATCATTGCGATCTTGAATAACCAACTTTACTTCATCATTTCTATTAAGATGATCGATGTTATCCCAACGATTACGATGGCTTTCACCGCTCGCCGGAGCTTTGAAATCCACAATACGATGCACCCGGATATCCACCACTGAAATATCGCGTTCGCCACTGGTTTCCAATAAAACCTGTTTCCCTAGGTCACACAGCTGAGTCAACAGAGACGCGCATGCTGCCTGTAACAGTGGTTCACCACCAGTAACTTCAACCAGGTTCGTTTGATAAGCCACGGCTTCTTTTAAAATTTGTTCCATTTCCATGCGCGTGCCTTCATGAAAAGCGTGCGTCGTATCGCACCACTGGCAACGCAAATTACAGCCGGTTAGCCGAATAAAGGTACACGGATACCCCGCAAAAGATGACTCGCCCTGAATAGATTTATAAATTTCATGCACAACCAATGTAGGACAAGGCATGGCTAAAAACGATGTGCACGCTGGAAATAGCTGCGCGTTTTGGCTTGCTGGACCTCAGTCACATTCATACACAACTCAATTGATTCCAATGCAGCCATAAGATGCCGAGGCCCCCCAGGCAATGCATCAATGTGAGACGAAAAAAATTCACGTACTTCGGTAGCATGCTTCGAATCACAAAAATGGCGGGCCATCCAAGGCAAAGTGCCTTGAGCTCCCACTGGGATATGCGTTGTAAGTTCTTGGAAATGCTCCTGCATCCATGCCCATGTCACATCACGTTGTTCGGCCTCATCCATTTGATATGCCAATGGAATCAACGCCTCATTACTACGCAAACTGCGATCCAATGACATGTTGCGTACTTCTTGAGCCAGAGCGGGATCTGACGCAAAACCTAACGCAGTGATGATATCTTGCCGAAGTACTGCATCTTCTGTGTTCGAAAGAAGCTTACGTATGGCATTGAAAAAGGCTTTATCCCCACTTTGTATAGCTATTATAAAGGCCACCGCACGAAGCTCTGGCGCCATTGTTTCTGGATGAATTTTGTTATCACCCTGAAATCCGATGTAGCGATGAGCCCGCTTGATAGCCTCATTTCTTGCCTGTGTATCCTTGCTAACCAACGTCATAAAACGAACGACGTTCATGCGAAGCATTGGATTATCATCTTTGGCATCGTTTGATTCCCAGCCTAAACGACGATACGTAGGACGATACAAGTGAGATGCATACGCCGAAAAAGAACCCTGCTCTTTAGAACTGATTAAGTACTCGCGAGCAAACTCCAAGATAGGCATCGGCTGATAAGCTACCGCACGCTCCTGATCACCCGCCAAAGGCTCCATCGACTCAAACACAATATCGGCAGGAATTCCTCCACTAAAAAATCCAGCTCGGACACTCTCACCATACGAGGCGCGCTCTTCAGCGCTAAGATCGCGCCAACCCCGTTGAGCAAGTTTTCGAAAATCTTCTTCCTGTAGCTGCCAACGGTAATATCCCACGCCTTTCGCATTCGGCATAATCCACTGTGGACAAGAATGCACTTCCAATTCGTGTTCCATTTCAGGCTCAGTCATCAAAAAGCACTCTTGCTCCACTGACTTAGAAGTGCCGTAACGTACACACACCGGAATTTGCCATACCGATTTAGATGAAGGTCTGACTCCGGCAGGAAGATAACGGCGCTGCTTGAAGTGAATTGACGATTTGGCTCCTTCGCACATCAACTCTGCACTAAGAAGTGGAATCCCCGGTTGATGCAAAAATGTTCGAAATGGCGTACCGACATCTCGATCAACCACAGACGAGAGAACCGTTAATAAGTCTTCTGCACGTGCATTGCCATGTTTATGTTGGTTCAAGTACGTATGCAGACCTGTTTGAAATTTTTCTGCACCTATCCAATTCTCAAACATTGCAAGAACAGCAGCGCCTTTATTGTATGTAATTGGATCAAACGCGTTATGAATATCGTGATCTGTATGAATCGGTTGTCGTATGCGTCTTGCAGACAACAAACTATCGCGTTGCATGGCATAATGCGAAGCTAACACTTGATCCAAGCCGGCTTTAAGATCCGGCCTGACCTCGTCTACAACCCGAGCAGCTAACCACGTTGCAAAGGCTTCATTTAACCACGTGTCATGCCACCAATACATCGTCACGAAATTTCCAAACCACTGATGCGCCAGCTCGTGCGCCATGATGACATAAAACTTGAGAATCTGATCGCGTGCCGCACGTTTGGGATCCACTAAAAGATACTGTTCGCGAAAGGTAATCGCCCCAACATTTTCCATTGCACCTGCAGCAAAATCAGGCACAGCAATTACATCAAGCTTCTCATAGGGATATGGTATGCCCACATAGGCTTCGAGAGCTTCCACCAACGCTCTGGTATGTTTAAGAGCAAATGCAAGCTGCTTTCCTTTGCCTTCTACCGCTACGCCACGTAAATGCAGTTTTCGTTTACGGAGATCCGTTTTAGGCAAAGGCTCCGCATCTACAATATCCAATGGGCCAACCGCCCATGCCACTAAATAGGTAGGAAGCTTGGCGGTCGTAGCGTAGCGTATCCGTGTTAACCCATTCGGAAGATCACGTCGATGTAACTCAGGCGTATTGGCAATGGCTTTGTATTGACGCTTTGTGATGAGACTCACATCAAAAGGTGTTTTAAATGCGGGTTCATCAAAACAAGGGAAGGCTTTTCGTGCGTAGGTAGGTTCAAATTGCGTAAACGCATAGGCTTGTCGTTTCGCATCGACTTTATACAATCCGGCCAGTTGCCTATCAAAAGAAGCTGTGTACCGGATATGTAGTTCTGCCCGTCCTGGACCAATGGGATGATCGAGTTCTATGCTTGCAATGCCACTTGGAGCCGCAGAATGCCATTGGGCCTTCACCTTGCCCCCTGGGTGAGCTTTCACATACACACCTTGAATGTTTAGACCAAGCCCATGAAGCCAGATCACCTGCCTGGGACGCTTCAAGTCGACTAGGATGGAAACCTGTCCTTGGAAGCTATCTTTGTCAGGAATAATTTCCAGCTGGAGGTGATAATGTTTCGGGACAACATCCTGTGGAAGGCGACCGGTAGGAACAGCCTCTTGCACACGCTGCTCTACAGTACGAGGAGAAGAAGTTGTTAACCGCTTAGTTGGCGCGGGGACACCGCAGGCCACCCCCCAAAGCATACTCACAAGAACAACGCAAAAAGGTTTTTGTGTCATAAATCAGACTTTCCGCGGAGAGATATATCAGGCACGGCGCTGACTGACCACTTCACCTTCAGTGTCAATGACGACTTGAGCTGGCGGAGACTTGCTAGAGGGCACAGAACTGACTGTTGAATGCACACGTATAGGACGAAAGCGAGCCACTCTTCGACCAAGCCAAAGTGCCGCTGCCAACACACCCATTACTCCCCATAACCATCCAGGGATAATTCGAGCTGCAACACCGAGCACTATGCGCAGTATATATACACTACCAATAAACATGCCAACCCAAAGAGCTCCACGCAACATAGTGGTAGGTATGATACAACCTTTGCCAGGCGCTGCAACGATGCTTCTTCCTTATCTAACCGACTCAATCCCTCAAGTAGACGGTGCTTTTCAAAAGCAACCTTCAAATTTCCATGTAGAAGAAATTCCAGCCTACTTGCCAACAGGCTCCGGCGAACACCTTTTTATCCAATTTGAAAAACAAGGCCTCAGCACCCCTGATGCCGTACGCCTTATCGCCAAAGCGCTAAACTGTAATCCTGAAATGTGCGGATGGGCTGGGCTTAAGGACCGCCACGCTACGACGACTCAATGGGCGAGTTTTTTCCAAGGCTCTGTCAAACACATCGAGACAGTATGCATTCCCCAGATTCGCATTATCGAAGCCGGACTACATCCTCATAAATTGCGAACAGGCCACTTAAGAGGGAATTGTTTTCGGCTGCGCCTTAGTCACGCTTACCCTCATCTTGAACGAGTCACAACAATTATTGATCTTCTAAGAAACCACGGTGTACCCAATTATTATACTGAACAACGTTTTGGTATTGATAATCTTGCGCGCGCAAAACACTGGCTTATCGATAATCATCGTGCTCCTCGTTCTCGTTTTGAACGAAAACTGCTGGTTTCGGTACTTCAATCCGCTGCATTTAATGCGGTTCTTACCGAACGTGTTCGTCACAACGAACTATCCACCGCCATTGATGGTGACTTATTTCAAAAAGAATCCACAGGAGGGTTATTCACAACCTCTGATTTAAACGAGGCTCAAAGCCGCCTCGATCAATGGGACATCAGCCCCACGGGACCCATGTTCGGTACCAAGATGCGGTGGCCCGAAACCACTGTGCTCGCACGGGAACAAGCCATTAAAGAGCAATGGGGACTTGATACTGCCGTACTACAACGATGCGCAATTGCTGGCAAAGGAACACGGCGAGCACTTCGGGTTGCACTTTCTGACACTGAAGTCACACAGCATCCTGACAACTCCAACGATCTTGAGCTTCGATTTAGGCTTCCTGCTGGATCCTATGCAACAGCCGTCCTTCGGGAAATCTTGAAATCTGACAAAGACACTCTCGCAGCAATCACAGCTTAGTTCCAGAGCGCCGCTCTTGCACTGCTTTTGCAAATATTTCAAAAATGGGCTCCGTACGCTCCCAGCTCAAGCATGCATCCGTAATGCTTTGTCCATAGGTCAACGGCTCACCAGGGCGATGTTCTTGTCGACCATCCACCAAGAAACTTTCCATCATGACACCCATCACACTATGGTTTCCTTGAGCGATTGCTGTAGCAATCTCACTGGCCACCACAGGCTGCCGCATATGATCTTTACCACTATTAGCATGGCTGCAATCTACAATCACTCGTTGCGGTAACTTGGCCTGTTCAAGCAATCCCGCCACACGTTTGAGATGATCCTCTGTGTAATTGGGACCGGTAGAACCGCCTCGCAAAATCACATGGCAATGCCTATTGCCTTTGGTGGTCACAATTGCAGCTACCCCTTGTTTGGTAACAGACAAAAAACGATGTGGCACTGCCGCAGAACGGATTGCATCTACGGCAATTTGCACACTGCCTCCCGTACCATTCTTAAATCCCACAGGCATGGATAACCCTGATGCAAGCTCACGATGCACTTGGCTTTCTGTGGTACGCGCTCCAATAGCCCCCCAACTTACCAAGTCCGCAATAAACTGGGGTGTAATTGGGTCTAAAAATTCGGTACCCGCCGGCAAATTCAATGCAATGACACCAAGCAAAAACTTACGTGCCAGACGTAACCCCTCATTAATCGCAAAACTTTCGTCAAGACGTGGATCGTTGATCAACCCTTTCCAACCGATCGTGGTACGAGGTTTTTCAAAATACACCCTCATGACTATGCGTAAGTCGCGTTTGTACTTCTCCGCAGCGCGAGCCAGTCGTTCGGCATATTCAAGGCCAGCCTTAGGCTCGTGAATAGAGCACGGGCCCACTATCACCACCAAACGGTCGTCCATGCCAAGCACACAGTTGGCAATCTCTGCTCTTCCTTCAGAGACAAATCGTGCCTGATCTGCCGAAAGCGGCAGTTCCTCCATAAGAATCGCTGGCGGTATCAACGGTCTTAAGCTTTCTATCCGAACATCGTCGGTCGTATAATGTAGCTTCTTTTCGATCACGCGTCACCCCACCGTATCGTGACCATCGTATATCCCAAAGAATTAATCAGACTTTCTACCGTACGCGCAGCATTTCGTCGCCCCTGTTCCAGTATTCCTCCATTTAATGCAGCTTCGCGAATGCTTCGCTCGGCTTCCTGACGTGCCTTGGCTTCAAGCGTGTCTTTACGACTTGCAAGCAAGTCCGTCTCTCGATGATGGACATAGGTGCGTTCATTATCTACCCGAACACTTAAAATGCGCACGGGAGGAAGTGTCACAATAGCTTCTTTTTTACTGATGTCGACAACGACGTCGTTTTCGTCGAGCTCTGCCAGATCGACTCCAACCGTGACTTCGCCAGACGCCACCAACAAGATTTTGTCAGTAACTTCAAGCAATCCAAAAAAAGTCTTTTGTTTATCGGTAAGATCTACCACTTGTTCGATATTGAATTGGGCACTTTCTAATCGAGCAAGCTTATGCACCGCCATAATCACAGACGCTCCATTGTATACTTCCAAGGAATCAGCGGGCTTGAGCCATCGCGCGACTTGTTGGTAGCCCCATAAGAAGGCTGCCCCGAATAGTGCAGAAAGCAGTAACAATAACACCAGTGCAAAAGCGCGCACACGTTGTCGCCAGGAAGATTTAGGCGTGGAGGGGTCGGACATAGTCAGAAGTTTTAAGATTTTTCTTGTTATACGTACAACGTATGTAGCATATCACCAAAACGCGCCAAAACCACTCTTCGCTTAAGCTTTAACGAAGGCGTTAACATGCCATTTTCAGTAGAAAAATCTTCAGCGATCAAGGCAAATCTCTTGATCTTCTCATAGTGTTTTGACCCCATTAACCTGGTCGAAACCTCTTGTTTGTACAATTCATTAACTTTCGAGTCACTTAACAACGTCCGAATATCCTCTGTGTTAACGCCTTGTTGTTTTGCCCAACGCATAAGGGCTTCCACGTCAACTACTATCAGCGCCACATTGTAAGGACGATTGAGCCCATACACCATCACATTTGCAATAAACGGTGAAAGCTTAAGTTGTTCTTCCAGTGGCTCAGGAGACACAAACTTGCCGTTCTCAAGCTTGTAGTATTCCTTAACTCGGCCCGTCAGGTACAAAAAACCTTCAGCATCCATATGGCCAAGATCACCTGTACGCAATCCTCGATCAGCAGTGAACGCCTTTGCATTCTCTTCAGGCAGTTTGTAGTACCCCTGCATCACATTGTGTCCGTAAACCACGACCTCACCGTCTTCCGAATCAGAACCAGGATTTTTTAGAATCTCGACACGCACCCCCGGAAGGGCCTGGCCGACCGAACCAAGCTTGCGTGCACCAGGACGATTGGCCGTAACCACGGGAGAAGTCTCTGTCAGGCCGTATCCTTCGTACACCATGATACCCAAATCATCGACAAACTCTGCTATCTCTTTGGCAATCGCAGCACCGCCACAAAAAGCATACCGCAATCGTCCACCAAAACGATTGCGTACTTTTTGAAATATCAGCCTGTCAAAAAACCTATGCTTGCACTCTACCACTAAGCTTCGTGCGTGTTTGGCCGACAGTTCTCGACGCTTTTTGGCATTTGCCAATGCCGCATAAAATAACTTCCGTTTCAATCTCCCTTCTGCTTCGACCTTTGCATGCACCGCCGCGTAAATTCGATTGAAAATTCTTGGGACACTAAACAACAAGGTAGGGCGCACCTCAGTTAAATTTTTCACTATTGTATCCACATTCTCAGCAATACCCATCGATGCACCTTGAGCCAATAGACAATGTAACTCTACCGTCTGCCCAAATACATGTGCCCAGGATAGAAAACTCAGCGATCGATCCTCTGGTAAAACCGGAAAGATGCGGATGAGCGCGCTCACATTGTTGGCAATGTTAGCATGAGAAAGCATCACGCCTTTAGGGTTGCCTGTCGTACCCGATGTATAGATGATGGTGCTTAGTTCTTCCGGGCTTGGATGATACACAGCAACCGTATTGGACTCATGTTGAGTACATAACGTTGCATAGTTGAGAACACTTTCCATGGAGGTAGCGTCAAACACCACCAGATGCGCAAGTGAATAAAGATCGCCTTTAAAAGCAGACACCTCTTGATAAATTTTTTCATTGGCGACAAATGCCACTTTGGCAGCACAGTCTTTCAAAATGTAATTCCAGTCCTTACTTTGCTGTGCTTCATACATAGGAACTAACACCGCACCAAGGCTGTATGTCGCGTATGCAATCACTGCCCACTCACAGCGATTGTTGCTGATACACGCAATGCGATCCCCGTGCTTTACGCCCAACGACGCCAAGGCCCCCCGCGCCGCATGCACGTGTTGGGCAAACTCTGCATACGACATCCACTTCCATGATCCATGAGGATGCTTGGTGCCAAAGAGCGGACGAGCAGGAAATTTTTCCACCGCCTCCTCAAAGAGTGTCACCATGTCTTGAAACATTGGGCTTTCAGATCGCACAATTGAAAAAAATATCGAAGGCGAATCGGATAGTCAAATTATACGCCAAATTAATGTCAAGTTAGTCAATTTACATGCCATATTATTGCCACTCTTGACATCATGGCTTTCCCTTCCCAAAGCCACATGCATCGTATCAACGTCGGGCGTTTTCTTGAGCACCCAACCATCGGACATACCGAACAAGTGTCTTGACACCTTCTTGGCCCAGTTGATCTCCAAACGCTGGCATCATACCTCGACCTGAAACAATGCTCTTAGCAATCTGTGCATCTGTATGCGTATGTTGCCATTGTTGTTCGCTCAAATCCGCAACCCGTGCATTGGGAGGCTTTGAGGGACCATCCCCATGACCCATCGTGCCATGGCATCCGGCACAACTTACCGTCCATAGCGCTCGCGCCACTCGGAGCTCTGGATTATCATCTTCATTTGCGGTGTCTGTTTTGGGCACCCGCGTTGGATCAACATTGCCCATCGTGGGCTGCTGGTGATCCTCAGGACGCCATTCGCGCACGTCATCTGCATGTTTTGAACACCCCGATAACGTCATCCACCAAGCGAAGACATATATAAGATACACACGCATCAGCGACCTCAGCATACGCGATCACCGTACGCCTTTACCAGCCATCACTCTAGCTTGCAATCTCACCCTCTTGCAGGGGCTAAAAAGAATGTCTACGCTCGCGTTGCTTTGTCTAACCTGGAAGTGAGGCCACTGTGAAGCCATGGTTAATCGGCATTGTTGTAACCATAGGATGTGCAAGCTATCCAGCACCCACGAACCAAATGCTGTCCTCTGAATATCAAATACGTACCGCTCGTACCCTGGGTGTACCCGCGTATCCTCAAGCGGCCTTGTATTTACAGCTTGCAGAAGAACAGCTTGCAAAAGCCAAAAACTTACTAAGACATCATAAAAATCAAGAAGCTGAATACATGTTGATGCGTACCGATGCAGATGCAGAGCTGGCATTAGCGTTAGCTCATGAAAATCGCGCCAAAGAACAAGCCGAAAAGGCATTGGATGAAATCCGTGAACTTCAGCAAACTGAGTAGTACGCAAGGAAAATTTCTATGAAGTCCCTCACATTGCTTGCATGTACATTGATCGGGACCTCGGCATGCGGCAGTAGCATCATGCCACAAGAACTTGCCGCTGCACGCCAAGCCTATGCCGAGGCTGCGAATGGTCCAGCAGCTCAGTACCATCCTGCACAATTGCATATCGCTGAACAAGCCCTTAAGCGCGCAGAATGGTCCTACGAAGATCATGGAGATACGGAGCAAACACGCACACTGGCGTACGTCGCATTACGAAAATCACAGTTGGCAGATGTCGAAGCTCGCACAATGCTCGCGGCTGAACGAAAAACGGAAGCCGACAAAGCCGTTAAAGCAAGTGCCATTGGAGAACTTCGAAAAACACGTCGACAACTTGCTGATGAACGGCACGCAAGGGCGGCCGCCGAACAACGAACCCAAAAAGCTATGGAGCGACTTAAAGAAAGCATTGCTCACATTGGAAAGATTCAAGAAGAGCCACGCGGAACAGTGATCACGCTAAGCGGCAGTGTATTATTCAAGTCATCAGAAGCGATACTCAACTCAAGTGCACACCCCAAGCTCAACGAAGTCGCTAATGCCATCAAGGTCTCCAATCGAAAAATCACGGTAGAAGGCCATACGGATTCGCGTGGGAAAGAATCTTCCAACCAGGCTCTTTCGGAAGCGCGTGCTCAGGCAGTACTTGCTTATTTAGTCAGTCGAGAGGTGCCTCAAGAAGACATCAAAGCCATTGGTATGGGTGCATCTCGCCCCATTGCAGACAATAAGACACCCGAAGGACGGGCTAATAACCGCCGTGTAGAAATTATTCTTGGTGCAGAAAAAGAACCTTTATAACGCCTGAATGCCTTACTACTTTTGAATGATGCTGTAGCCGTCTGAACCAAACATCGCCTCTGCCGACACATACCATTGCTGTTGCTCTGAAGCATCCTCGCTCGCAACAGGTTGAGTTGCCTCTTCAGTTTCCGCATTTTCATAAGACGACCGAATGCGAGAGACCTTCTCCCAAGTTTCTTTTGCCAAATTATCAAACACCTCAGTGACCGAATGTCCAGGCGCATGCTCGTACACTAACGATTGCTTGATGGCTGCCTGATTGATGACTTCACACTTTGGGATACGTGTTTCCATCATAGGAGTACCCAGTGTTTTAAGTATGTTGAGCACCACACCATTGGTCACAGAAGTTCGTTGATCCCAAAGGTTGATCACACCTGCAAGCTCTCCTTTGCGACCATCGCGCATTTCGAGCCAAGTTGCTTCGAGATCTGCCAATCCATGAATACTTCCAGCAAGTGCAGGAATAGGAGCAATCGTTAGATCTGCAGCATGTAAAGCAGCTTCCGTAAACCCGCCAATATGCGGTGGACAGTCCATGACAACCACATCAGGTTGATTCGGAAGCGATTCCAGCGCTCGCAGAACAGTCTTTAAACGCAATGCCCACGTGTATAACTGTCGCTCTTGTGCAGCCATTTTGATCACTGCAGGCGCAACATCCAAGTTGGGATGCAAATCATATACAATCACATCCTGCAATCTAAGGTGGCTTTCTCGCAGCAACACATCTCCAACGCAAAAAGCCTCTGGATGTGCATCAATCCCAACCAACAGCGTAGCATGCCCCTGAGGATCCAAATCCATCAGCAGCGTTTTAAGACCCTGACGCGCTAAACCCGCTGCCAGATGTGCTGATAGTATCGTTTTACCCACGCCACCTTTGATGGTAGCAACCGCAATTGCTTTCATAGCCCCCTCCCGTTAAACGCCTCCTACTACTCCCCCAACTCAAGCAATGAGGTGCTACAAGGTCTAAAGTCAAATTTTTGACACGATCGATGAATGCAACCGAACGTAGTTTCCTGGTAGTTACAGATACTTTTGCTCGATGAACTACAATTAATGAAGCGGCGATACACCTGCTAAAGGAGGCATCTGCTTAAGCGCGGGCAGTTGTATCCCCAACAACGTTGCTATACTTACCGGCACCCTCCGCTGGTCCATGCGCTCTCGACTATGCGCCGGCTGTACACCTGTGCCCCACATGATGACGGGCACATCACGATCATAAGGCCAAAGCGTGCCATGATTGGTACCACCATGTTGGATGTTACTATCAAATACATAATATGGTTTAGGAAGCATGTACACATCTGCCCCCAGGTCATCGGCTACACTTAATCCGACTGGATACTTAAGCTTAGACCCTACGTTACGCCATTGACCCGTGTTACTGATATCAAGAGCTGCTTCAATAAATGGTTTTTTCACAAGCGTATCTACAACAACCTGAATACTCTCTGCCCTTTGCTTATCCCGATGAATGCTATTGGCTAAATAGATAAATGGCGGCTCAATGGCAGCAACCCAGTCACCTTCACCTTTAACTTTATCGAGCGCCTGATCAATTTCAGTTTTTAAACTAGCTACATCTATTCTTCCCGCCAACTGCCCTTCTGCTAGCAACCGTTCAGGCATAGGTGCGGCTCCGTGGTCTGACGTTAGAATGAATGCCGCAAACGTATATGCCTTTATTCGAGCAACAAATTTTGCAAGAACTGAATCAAGACGTAGCAGCATATCGAAATATTCCCACGACTCCGCCCCATAGTGATGCCCTATGAAATCTGTTGCAGACACAGAAACCATAAGCAAATCTGGAATAGAATCGTTACCCATACCGAGCCGCTGAATCGATTCCCATGCCAGATCAAATAAATACTCATTCGCTTCGGGCGTTGCTGTAAATGCCACTAAAGGTTGATTGGTTTTACGCGGATCATGAGGAAAGGTGGTACCAAATCCTGCAAAACCTGTTTCACCCACACCCTCGTCTGGACCGTTAACACGCTCCATTAAGTCTTCATTATAGACATCCCATTGCCGTATGTAGCTTTCAGGAGAATGATGAACCAACCAGGGAACCAACCAATCTGGTAAATACTCAGCATAATAACTCGATGTGGTAAAACCAGCTGAATCACCATTTGGGTCGAACCAGAGTGTCAAGCTTGAGTTACGGCCACCCGCAATTACAGCCGCATAATCCTTAAATGCCAAGGATGCTACTTGAGCCTTATTATGTGTCACATTCAACAACACATCAGCGACTGTCGAAACTCTTAATACTGCAGGACTTGAAAAAGAATGGGAGTCCGAAAGCCAATAGTGCTTACGGTCGTCTACCACGTGCATAAGCCGATTGTGTACACGATCCCATCTAACGTTAGCACATACGCCATTGTGAGCTGGAGCAACTCCCGTATACGTCGCCGCATGTCCTGGAGCAGTAAACGTCCCTGCATGCAAATAGGACACTGTCGTGTGGTAGGCTCCGCTTGCAATACCTGTTTTGAATGCTCCCTTGGACGATAAATAAGGCAGGTACCTGTCCAACATCCAGCTTCCCAGTTGGTCGATCACAATGACGACAACTAAACGAGGACGATCATCAGGAGTACGGGTTTGGCCACGAGGATACGTTAACGATGGAGAACCACTGCACCCCATCGCACACAGTACCGCAGTCAGCCCGACTAGCGCTGCGCGCGTCATAAAACCCCGGCGCAATTATACGTTAGAGGTTCATCAAATACTACTGCACCACTCTATTTTCTAAAGATACCAGTGATTTTGCTAAGTTAGGTGCATTGCTTTTTTCGTTAGCTGGCGTTCCTGCTTTTTTTGAGATTGATGTTTCTTATCGGCAAGCATTTTTTCCTTAGCGCGTTTAGATCGTTTGCGCTTTTGCCTTTGTAGTTTCGCGATACGTTGCTGCTCTGCACTACGAGCGCCGTCTCTTTCGAACTCTAATATTTCAACCAATTTTCTTCGAGCTAAAAACCGATTGTCCGCTTGAGAACGCGTCTGTTGCACTTTCACTTCTGTGCCACTTGGCGTGTGCTGTAAATAGACCGCTACCGATGTCTTGTTGATTTTCTGACCACCCGGCCCACTTGCACGTACAAATTTTTCGACTAAGTCTTCTTCGCGTATGCCAACCATGCGCATACGTTTCTTGATATCCTTGATTTTGTCTGAACTGACAGTCATCATCCGCTGCGCTTGCTGAAACCACTTCCACACGTATTATGCTATAAGTATGGTTTTTTTGCCGGAGAATTATTGGATGCAACCTAGAATCTTACTTCTCGCCATTTGGGCAATTCCAGGGTTTCTCGTAGCCTGTCAGGCTCCACCAAAATCAAAGCCTTCCACCACGCCTCCCCCACGGGAAACCTCTTCGGGCACAGAACAAACCACTACGTCCACAGCCCCACCGCCTACCACTGCTCCAACTGCCGTCACAGAAGAGATTAAACAAGTCGAACTTTTAGAAACCGGAACAGGACCCTTTTCTGATTTACGCCATCAGTTCAAACACGATGTCACTGTAGAGCGCACCCTCGAACTGCAAACTGCGGTGGGTATAGTCATCGTGGGACAGCGATTCCCCCTACGCCCTATGCCTCGCATGCGCCTAACAGTCACCACAAACATGAGCAGCGAGAAACCTTTTGAAACCGCCCATTTACAATGCTTGGTTACATCTGCTGAGCCCATCAATGTAGATCAGTATGAACCTAGCGTTGCAACCCTCGTGCAAGAGCAAAGCAAGGAAATCTCAAATCTCAAAGTGCTGTTCACTATCAATGCGCGAGGTCACGTCCTAGAAAGCAAAGTGGAATCCGACCACAACATTAGCGCTTCCACACACCAGTTGTTCGATGTGTTGCAACGTGCCCTTCATGAAAACATCGTCATCTTTCCAGACAAACCCGTCGGAAAAGGTTCTAAGTGGCAGGTTACCAAACAGATCTCCATAGGAGGACTCTCTGTAGAACAGCAAACGATCTATGCTTTACAAAACAAGAAGAAAAACCAGTTGGATTTAACTGTTAACTACAAATATCTTGGAAAACCTCAACCCATGCCGCTGATGAGCGCACCCAAAGGCGCAAGCGCTAAACTCGAAAAACTCAGTGGCGAGGGCACCGCAACCCAGCAGCTCGACACTGCAACATGGGAGTTCAGCTCTTCTTCTCATGCCTTGCTCGAAGTTGACTACATCTATCACGAAAAAGGTGCTGATCGCGCCATGGGAATGCGTATGAATATGGACATCACCACCCACCCGACTACCGATACCAAGCCCTAATTCTAGATGCCACACTATGAACTTAGGATGTGAGCGGTCATGGCAGTCCTGAAGGCACCTGAAAGAGCCGGATAATCCCTCTAACAAGTCCGCCCATTGCCAATACAGTCACAACCACAAAACCAATTGCAGTCCACAACAATAGTGGCTTTTGCCTCAGATACACCACTAGATCTTTAACCCAATTACGCTTGATGGGCTTTCCCACAGGCGCATCAACTCCTTTGTGCGAAACCACCCTATGGGGATTTGTGCGTTTGTATCCACGCCTTGACGTCGTGAGACTCGGAGTTACAAGCATAGGAAGCGGCGGCGGATCCTCGTGTTTAGGAAGCGGCCTTGAGCTGGTATAGGCCGCCTGTACAGCATCCGTCGAGACGTTCGTGGTATCCCTCCAGGCATGTTCCAACGATGCCAAGCTATCAGCGTCGAGTACTTGCGCCATGCGTGGATCAAAAAAGTCCTTAAAAACCGCTTCTGACATCTTAGATTGAGTTACTTCCGCATTCTCAGGCCGCATCGCTCTTAACGCATTCGCAAACTCGGATGCCGTTTGAAATCGCTGCTCAGGCTGTTTACTCAGAGCTCTGTCTATTACAGCTGCCAAGTCCGAAGACACATCTTGACGAAGTTGGTTCAACGGTTCTGGCTCGTAACTCATGACTCTAGAAGCAGTGACTGCCATTTGTGCTGAACGAAACACATTTCTTCCCAATAAAATTTCATGCAATACCACAGCAGCTCCATACACATCTGAGACAGGCGTAGGTGCGCTTCCCTGCAAAATTTCAGGAGCAAGATACGACATCTTCCCTTTGATTTGCGTCTCAGCTGTACCAACGTCCGTAGTATCCGTTCGCATACGAGCAATTCCAAAGTCTGCTAACTTGACGTGTCCATCAACATCAATCAACACATTCGACGGAGTGACATCCCGGTGTATGATTTGTAAGGGTTTGCCGTCTGGCCCATTCAACGTATGCGCATAGTGAAGCGCATCCAGTACATGAATAATGGTGTGTAATGCAAAATTGAGAGGGAATAACCCGTGCACTGTATTGGTAAACCTTAGCCAGCGGCCCAAATGAAAACCATGAATATAATCGAGAACCATGAAGTAAGAATTATGATCACGCCCAAAATCAATCACACTGACCACACCTGGATGACGCAAGTTCGACATAATGCGAGCTTCTCGTTTGAACATACTTACAATCGTATGATCGTCATCCATCGCAGAAAGGATGCGTTTAACTACAAAAGGCCTCGTAAAACCGGCCGCACCTTCACTTCGAGCTAAATAGATAACCCCCATGCCTCCATGGGCAAGTACGCCAACAATGCGATAGCGCCCCAATACTAAACGACCAACGAATTCATCCGCAGGGTTTTTCACAATTTAATGGACGGCTTTGTATCACACTTTCAGCACAATGCGTAACTTGTGAGTCGGCCAAACAACCCTTGATTTTCAAGAACTGACCTGTTGATAGTAGCCATATACATGCACACTACTCCTTCTTCCATGACCCCGTCTGCCCCATCCCTACGCCGATCGATGAGCTATGTCGACGTCATCGCGCTCGGGATTAATGGAATGATTGGTGCTGGAATTTTCCTGCTACCAGGCGTCATTGCCGAAAACCTTGGCTCTAGCGCTCTTCTTGCAGCCACGCTTGCAGGAATCATCGCTTTGCTCAATGTCATGTGTTTTGCTGCCATCGCAAGAAATTATGTCACAACAGGCGGCGCTTATCTTTACGCCCGTGACTATCTAGGAAGAGTCATAGGATTTGAAATTGGATGGTTAAACTGGTGTTCGCGAATGCTGTCATGGGCAGCCATCGCACATGGGTTTGCAATTGCACTAAGCAGTCAATTTCATTCAAGTCTTCTGCAAGCAATCTATCCCATAGCGCTGGTTGGACTGATTGTACTTCTAAGCATTCTTAACTTCCGTGGTGTTTCCCTAGGTGCACGTGTATCAACATTTTTTACGCTCGCAAAACTGTTGCCTATCGTTTTCTTTATTATTGTTGCATCTTCTGCATTCGATACACGAAGATTTGAAGGGTTTTCCCATTTTCAATCTGAAGCGTTTGGTGACGCAACGCTTGTAGTTTTCTGGGCATTTCTTGGATTTGAGTCCATTGCTGTCACGGCCGGAGAAATGAAGAACCCAGAAAAAATGCTACGACCTGCGTTAATCGTTATCATCGTTATGGTCACTACAATCTATTTGCTAATTATTTCAATGGTGTTTGGCACACTCGACCACGTCGCAGGCCGTCAAAATCCTGTTGCAGACGCAAGCCTCCTCTTGATGGGACCCGTTGGTGGCCGCATCATTTCTCTTGGAATACTCATTTCAGTGTTTGGTATGGCATCCGCACATGCGTTGGTTGTGCCCAGGTGTCTTTTTGCACTTGCAGAACACAACGATATGCCCAAACCCGTTGGCTGGATTCATGCAATGTATCGCACTCCCGTCATTGCCATTGGAATAAGTGGTATTGTGACGCTTATTCTTGCGTTTGGTGGAAGCTTTAAGGATCTCGCCGTGCTTAGTGTCCTCGCACGGTTCACCCAATACATCACCACGGCCATCTCCGTATTGATGATGACGATTCGAGATATAAAAACAAAGCCAATCACACTCATAAGCCTTAGCCGATGTGCCTTACCAATAGTTACATTGACGGCTTCACTGTGGATTATGGCTCAAGCTGATCCACTGGAATGGACCAAAGTAGCAATTGCAGGATTGCTGGGAATGCCATTTTTATTCTACGCCGTGTACACAGAGCGTACTAAAGCGTCGCATTGACATTGGTTGATTCAAAAATCTTATCCGCATTTTGAGAGATGAATCCGTCGTACCACTTGCCACTTGCTGGATCTGGATAACGTCTACAAAACTCATAATAACAACTACGGATCGTATGCTCTTTACCATCCGCAAATTCCCAGCGGATGTGGTCGGCTCTCGTCGAAGACTGCTCCAACAAATTTTGAGGGCTTCCTTGAATAGGTGACGACGGTGAATTGAGCTCAAATCCCTCAGAAACCAGGAATTCATTAAGTGACTCAAGTGTAGGGAATGTTTTTAAATCATTGAACGAAACAGTAAAATGATTCGCCCGAATCCCAAATGCAGCCACCCATGCCGCATATTCTGATTCACCAAGCAGTTCCCGGTATACACTGTAATCAACTTTAGGCCAGATCGTTTGGTTATTCAGTAATATCTCTGCATCCAGATCGCTGGGAAGACGTTCAATCAAACTCTGCACATGCTTTTGCAGTGTTGCCGTGCATTCCGGTAACATGAGCTCAGAAATGAATATACGCGGCAAAGACGCTGAAGGATGACTGTAACTTTTCGCACGCACCTTCTTTTCTTTAAATAGATAATTACCCGTCGACTGATATCCCCACTTTAAAAAGGGGACCTCCAACATTTCCGTATGTATTTTTTCTGAATCAAACGTGCGCAGCGCCACATGATCGTTACGGAACCGCTCCCCTTTGCTTTCAAGAAGTGCATGGATGCGAGCAGCCTGAGGGGCAATACTTGAAAAATCCCTCCATAAATGTGCAAAGAGAGTCTCAGCTGATTGCTGGTTCATGGATTTCTCCTTTGTGTGAAAACATGAACGAAAGGATGCCTGACACAAAACTAGCGCAAAAATAACCTAGATTACTAGTCCCGTCAGCACTGAAATTAGGCCTTTTGTAACCACTCAACAGAATGAGTATAGTTCGGCCCATGCAGCTCCCCATCACCAGCCGTCATCATGACGGTAAGATGTATGACGTGCGGCCCTCCAAAATCGTTGGAGTGGGTGTCAATTATCGAGAACATGCCTCGGAAATGAAAAAAGACGCCCCTGAAGAGCCCATCCTGTTTCTCAAACCTCCCTCGGCCTTACTTAAACCAGACGCTGTCATTGCCATTCCCACAGAATACAAACGTGTTGATTACGAAGGCGAGCTTGCCGTGATTATGGGCCGTCAGGCCCGCGCTGTATCGGAAGACGAAGCCCTAAAGTATGTTCTCGGATATACATGTGCTCTTGATATCTCCATCCGGGAACTACAAAAGAAAGATGGCCAGTGGATACGAGCTAAAGGTTTCGATACGTTCTGCCCCATCGGACCATGCATTGTAGATGGAATCGACCCTACTCAGCTTGCGCTTACCACACGGCAAAACGGTATCGTCCGACAGTCTGCACGAACTTCAGATATGATTTTTTCAGTCCCCAAGTTACTCTCGTTTATCAGTCACATCATGACACTTGAAGCCGGTGATATCATCATCACCGGTACGCCATCAGGTGTGGGTCCACTGGCACCTAATGATAGTATTGAAGTAGAAATTGAACACATCGGTACGCTAAGAGAATCAGTGGTTTCGCGATCATAAACAGAAAGGAAAATTAAGTTATGAAACTAAAACCATTTTATTCAACCCTACTAGCAATGCTCGGATTGCTTATCGCAACTTCATCAAGTCATGCAGACGACCAGCCCGCAAAAATGTCCAAAGAGATGCAAGCGCACATGGCCAAAGCCAGAAAAGCTGGCAGTGCTGGTCCTGGACATGCCATTTTCAAGAATCTTGAGGGCACATGGTCTGTAGAAAGCACTGCTTGGATGCAACCAGGCGCTGCTCCAGCAAAGTCCACCGGCTCAAGCTCGATGAAGTTAGTGTTAGGCGGCCGTTTTCTTGAGCAAACCTTCACAGGCAACTGGCACGGTCATCCCTTCGAAGGCATCGGATTTATCGGCTACGACAATGTTCGCAAAGAGTACACCTCTACATGGATGGACAACATGTCAACCGGCATGACGCAATCTACCGGAAAGTACAATGCTGCGACCAAAACTGTTTCAGAAACAGGTACGTTCAGTTGTCCCTTTGCCAACGATCCCAATAAATGGTTCCGTTCAGAGTGGAAACTAACCAATAAAGACAACCATACCTTCACTATGTATGTGAAGGACTCTGCTGGAAAAGAATTCAAGTCGATGGAAATCGTATACAAACGTTCTAAATAACCAGACGCAAGAATTAAGCCACAGCGCATCCTAGGTATGCTGCATGGGTGCCACATGACCTTTCTTTACGAGTTAGCATTACGATCGTTTTTGTAATGGCTTTTGTTGGAGGTCATGTGGCACGCCAGATGTAAGGATCACCCCTTGTAAGCCACTACTCAAGGCTGGATTTCTTTTGGACAGGAAAGATAGGAGTATTTACAAATGTCTCACCGATGGGAGTAAGCTCCAACGTTTCAGAATTTAGCAATGACGTCTGTTCATGCCCAGGTTTAGTAGAATAGTCGGTGTACCAAGCAAACCGATCAATCCAACGAGCCTCGGTATTATAGAAATCCAAGATCGCACTGACATACGCTTGCAGATCTGCATGAATCTCTTTCGTTGGGCAGTATTCAGCCACAAGACATCCTGTCTCTGAAATCCAGATTTCATCATCTGTGTCAGTGAGCTCGTTGTTCTTGAGCCACATTGCAATGCGATCTACGGCTTGTTTATAATGCGTAATGTCCGAATAGGGCTCGCCCCACGTTCCCCAGGGTTCTTCTGGACACGCTTGGCCAGGGCTCCACGTATCCGGTCGAATCTCGGGATAAATGTGAAAATGCCAGCCCGCACGGGGAGGATCGCTGCCGTAGGTGGTTCGATAATAGGTAAGAAACCGTGTCATCCAATCTAAACCACATGGATGGGAGTCACTTCCTCCAATAATGAGCTTGGCGTCAGGATCAGCTCCCGCCGAAGTGCCATTGCCAAAGAGTTTTAGCACGATCTCATCATGGTAAAAGATGGCTTGTTCCTGTGGGGATTTTGCACACTGCGCTTTCTGCTCGCATTCATTAAATACCAACCAGTAGTTATGGTTCTTTTTTGCAACAATGCTTTCCAACACTTCTGTTGATGGCAGATGATTGCCGGTTGAGCCATGAACAAGCATAGGCACCACTTGCAAGTCATCTGGGTATTCTCCATCGTACGGATACCAGAGCATGGTCCACTCGGCCATCGTCGCAAGCTTCTCGTGTGTGCGGTCATAGTAAGCTGCGGTAACTCCTTTGCGGGGCGCCTCACGATCACGCGAAGCATCCGGGTTAACGTCTATAGCATCTGAAAAATGAACGCCCCCGTCCGCTGCCATGCCATCGATTCGTCCCTCACACCCAAACAAGAGGCTCACAGCTAGGCACGCCAGAATCCACGCTCGTCTTATGACGCATCGCTTCCTTGAATGAGAAGCCCATCCGTAATGGATTGTGTAACCTCGTGATGAGTGGGATACGCAAAATTGCCACAGCTGTGCGGCCACGACACAGCGTTCTATAAATTTGTTCAATGAAATCAATCTCATCAATGGCATGTGCCTTGCTTTAGTCTAGCACAAAGAAAGGAAGCGCTATGAACTGGGATCAAATCAAAGGCAACTGGCAACAATTGGAGGGTAACCTCAAGACACGTTGGGGCAAGCTTACAGACGATGATCTAAAACAAGTCCAAGGACAGAAAGATATTTTATTAGGCAAGATCCGCGAACGCTATGGCCTCAAAAAAGAGGAAGCTGAACGGCAAGTGACAACATGGCTAAATAATTTGTAATGCCACGGAAATTCTTAGCCTGAACACAACGCCAATCGCATCGCCTCAAAAGGCGAGTGCCTGTCATTTGTACAATGCGGTGCGCCAAGGATTTCTTTTGAGAGTGGGCCAGTCGGCCTGAGGAAACTTGACGGGAAGCTCGAAAACCGAAACCTTGCTGTTAGAAACCACAAGCTGAGAAACGCCGTCGCCATCGAGATCGCCCACCGATGGAGTGTTGAGCAACAACTCCGCGATGTAAGCGGGTTTGCCATCGTTCGGTGCAGTAGAGGTGATGTGACTTCCATCTCCATCAATGATGGTAACAGCCCAGTTAACCGACACAAGGATTTCCATCTTCTTATCGCAATCGTAGTCGACTAGCACAGGGCTTTTGCCTACGTGAAAATCCCCAGTCGCACCGCCAAAATCTTTTGCAAGCACAGGAAATCCGGGTAGTACAGTGCCATCAGTACTGAATGCGTATACGTGTCCTTCGGTGGTGCCTTGGGTAGCTAGCGCGATGATCTCCGGTTGTGCATCGCCAGTAATGTCACCAATGGCCGTTGCAGCTTGGGTCGTGCCTACAGTAACCTTGCCTCCTTCCCAACCCGGTAGCTCATCGCCTTTATGATCCCATGCGTAGATGCGAAAGCCCTGCTCTGGATGATCGGGAGAGTTGACGTGATAAAAGGGTCCTACACCGGTAAAGATCTCAGGCTTGCCATCGCCGTCAATGTCAGCAAGGGCTGGAATCGCGAATATCGTGTCTAACACATACTTGGGAAAGCCTGTGAGTCTTTGTCCTTGACCATCGATGGCATAGAGTGCACCTCCGCAGTAGCCCGGTGTCCAGCCTTCTGGCAGGGTATAAGGACACGTCCAGCTTCCGCCAATTGGAGCATTCGTCTTGTTTCCTTCATCGGTACCAATCACCACATCCACCAAACCATCACCCGTAAGATCACCTAAAGCCGGTGAACTCCAAATCGTATCGAGAAAATGTCCCTCGGTATATGGATGCGCGCTTGAGGGTGGAAAACCACTGACTGCAGTCCCATCGTGGTGCCATGCATACAGGCTCCGATCAAATGTCCCGACCACGATTTCCAAATCTCCATCGCCATCAAGGTCACCCACTGCAGGCGTAGAATAAATCGCATCGGGGCAATTCGGCGGGGCATGACCCTCTTCTCTGGTGTACTTTGGCCAGCCGCTTTTGAGTTCTCCGGTATCGGAATAAACTAACACGCTTCCTTTACGGCAGTCGGTCTCATCAATCCCCCCTGTGGCAACCACCACCTCAACATGTCCGTCGTTATCCAAATCAGCCACTGCCGGTGCGGAACTAATTTGTTGTGAGCCTGCTGGCATTGACATAGCCGCTGCCACATCGCGCTTCCACAGCTCGCTGCCATCCGCACGAAGTACATACACGCCTCCTTTGTTGGTGACAGCAATGACCTCACGAGTTGAGGCGTCGGCATCGATGTCTGCGATAGTTGTCGAGCCGTAGTGGCAATGCGTATGACCACCACAGTCACGACTTGGCATGCTGTACGTCCATTTAGGCTGAACGTTACCACTTGGAATGCTCAAAGCCTCACATGACTGTAATGGTTGGTCTGCGTCGTCGCGAGCATAACCAGAGTCGCCGTCGACGGAGGCATCCCCCGAGGAAATGGTCGAGTCTTTGCCACAACCCATAAACACAACGGTATGAAACAGGGCAATCCATAGGACACGAAATAATGGCATTGGCCAACTATAAACCGTTTTGCTCCACATGAAACTATTGCTCAATACACTGGCAAACCCTGTCTTGATCATCTGGGAACCCAATGCAATGCCTACCCCAAATAACAGAATCACGCCCCAATCAATGCGCATAGCCTCATCCCAAGGCAATATGGGTTTATCCTCAGCGTGCACAACAAAGAGCGGAACCGCAGCCAACTACCTCCGGGTGTCAGCATGCCTGCAACGGATGAGGTATCTGCCACAAATAGCAAACCATTCATTTCACGTTTACCGTTGGACAGAGTCTGCGACGTATCTACGATTTGCAGCATGATAGGCATCATCAGCGCCGCAGTAGCCGTGTTGGAAATCATGCTGACAGAAGTGCCGTAGCACCAAGCAATGCAACCGGCGCAAGGTGTTTTCGTCCGCGCCGGGAGCTCGCAAGGATCACTATGGGTGCAATCAATAACCTCGTCGCACCGGCAGCAATCGCTTCCGTAATCCATAATACGAGCACCGCAAAAAAAACCCCGCCTGACACTATGCCAGACGGGGTTTTGGGTAATTAACCCGGCGGCGTCCTACTCTCCCACACAGCTGCCCGGCGAAGCTCAGGCCCCGTGTTTGCCCACATGATAAAGTGCTATACTCTTATCATGACATGCCTGAAATCAGTCGTTTTTTCGGTATCGCCATTCGCATGTACTTTGATGATCACAATCCTCCACACTTTCACGCCATCTATGAAGGAAGGGAAATTCAGGTGAGTATCAATCCGATTCAGATTCTGCAGGGGAGCCTCCCAACGCGTGCGACATCGATGGTGCTGGAATGGGCCGCACTTCATCAACACGAGCTAGCGGAAAACTGGCATCGCCTCAAACACGCTCAAGCACCGGCCAAGATTATGCCACTCGAATAACGAGAGCACATCTATGTTTCCACGTATTACAGATGTTCGTTACCTTCATGGTTACAACCTAGAGCTAACTTTTTCGAATGGTTCCGTAGGAACTATCGATTTACAAAACTATGTGGTGGGCAAGGGAGGTGTATTTGCGCCTTTGAAAGACCTCTTGTTTTTTCAACAAGTCAAAGTCGACGCCGAGGCAGGCACCCTCGTTTGGCCAAATGGCGTAGATCTCTGTCCCGACGTTTTATACTCTCTAGCCACAGGAACTCCATTGCCTGACTTCGGAAAGCATGCAGCAGCGTAACTCGCGCTATAAAACGCACATCCGTAGGAAACTTGATCTACTCGTTGAGATTAGCACTATGGAATGCGCTCTCCAGCAATGGGTCCAGGCCGTAAGCTCTACGAGCCCTTGGTGCCTTTTTGCAATTCTGTGCAGCGTGTCGACGACCCACCATACTTTCCCCCAGTAGCTTCTGACGTGCACAGGTACGATTTGCCATGGCAGGTAGCTACCCAATTAGCGTAACCATTTCCCGTGTCTTCCTCGGATATAACGATATCGCTTTTACGACAGCCGATTTGCCCCGCTGAAAGGGCCGCCCTATCCCCAGCACATCCCACGGAAGTCATTAGAAATATTGCAACAGTGTATTTCCACATTGGCACGCCTCCCTTGATACAACTTTTCTGCCGGAAAAAAGATAGCGCTTTTATCACATTTTGACGAATAAACCGGCGGCGTCCTACTCTCCCACACAGCTGCCCGTGCAGTACCATCGGCTCTGAAGGGCTTAACACCATCGAAATTCTGCAAAGCGGAGTGGATGACAATCCACATAGCTGCAGAATTTTGGCGGTGAAGACGCTAAGTCAACTTCCGAGTTCGGGATGGGATCGGGTGTGGCAAGCGTGCTAAATTCCCCCGTCGCCCAACCCCCACGCCAGCTGTTTATCGAACGATGACGTCAGGACTGGAGTTTTATTATACTGATGATGCCGCTCAAAGTTCCAGTGACGGCTATTAATGGACCCGCTATTTTAAAGAATCTACCCCATTGTTTCAGCGTTTTCATATGGATCTCGTATATGACGTACACGTCCTGTGCCTAACAGCCTACCATACACACCAAGACCAATACTGAAGACGATCTGAATAAAGGCGCCAATTGTGCGTGCGTCCACCATATCCATGCAATCGATCATACAAGACGCGTCAAATTACCGTCAAGAAAAACCCCGCTCAGCATGTCGCTAAGCGGGGTTTATGAAATTAACCCGGCGGCGTCCTACTCTCCCACACAGCTGCCCGTGCAGTACCATCGGCTCTGAAGGGCTTAACTTCCGAGTTCGGGATGGGATCGGGTGTGGCCCCTTCGATATCGCCACCGGAAACTTTGAGAAGCGTTATTGGCAATCAAGCACTCTTGCTTCCAACTCTAGCCTCGAAATCATGTGATAAGTGCTTAGTGGTTAGGTTAAGCCTCACGACCGATTAGTACGGGTTAGCTTCACACATTGCTGTGCTTCCACACCCCGCCTATTACCTTGTAGTCTACAAGGGGTCTTTAGCCGGCCGAAGCCGGAGGGATACCTAATCTTAAGGCTAGCTTCCCGCTTAGATGCTTTCAGCGGTTATCTATTCCGTACATAGCTACCCGGCGATGCTCTTAGGCAGAACAACCGGATCACTAGAGGTACGTCCAACCAGGTCCTCTCGTACTATGGTTAGCTCCTTTCAAGTATCCTGCGCCCACGGCAGATAGGGACCGAACTGTCTCACGACGTTCTAAACCCAGCTCGCG